>NZ_CP180586.1:4195000-4499453 GCF_047782645.1 Rhizobium sp. ZK1 | reverse complement strand
CTCGCCCTTTTCTTCCGTTGCGCTCAGGTGAATAGAACCGAAAGACTGCTGTGCAGCTTCCCCGTTATCCAGTGCACCCGTCGTCATCGAATTCATCTGCATAATGCCGCCTTTCATTTCCTCGGGCGGTCATTCATTGACAGCCGCCCGATCATTCCCCGCTTTGACAAAGCCGGCGGCATCTTCATGAGCCGCTCTCGCATGCCGGTTCACTCAAACACTGTCCCTTTTGGGACTGACAAAGAAACCCTGCGGTGGTCGCGGTCATGCGACAACCGTCTCAAGGCCTCTATGTCAGGCTGGCGGCCGATCCTCGTTTTTCGCCCGCAAGCCCGAACGCAATGTTACACTTTCCCCTGCCCTTCTCCTGGCCTCACGCAAAACGTGTGGCCGCGGAGCGCACAAAACGTCCCCGTCCCGTGACAGCCACGTCACGGTACAATGCCGTCGAATGCGTGAGAAAACGGAAGCTCTCCGCTCCGTTGCAAGTGACACAGAGCCATCATCCTGCCGACGTGGCAGTTTGGACTGACTTCTGCAGGTGATGTCCGCGCCCTTTGCTGGACGCCATTTAGGCAGGATCAAAAGGCAAGATCAACGATGAATTTTACGCAAAATTAAGACGCGGCCATTGACTCCGGTGGCCGCTTTAGGGCGTCACACCAACGTCAAAAAAGAATCGCTTTTGAATCAAGGAGATTCCCCAACTGGGCTATTTTGGACACGCATAAAAAGAAAAAAGAAAAAATCTCCTTGACTCATTTGATGCCGCGGGTTGCGTGACCAGAGTCGCAACCTTTAAAAAGATCCTTGTGTAAGCTATTGTTTTTAAAAGATTTTTCCTGTCATGCCCCTGACACGAAATCGTCGCCGGATTAACCATATGCGTGGCAGGCGGCGGAATCGAAAAAGCCCGGTAAAATTACCGGGCTAATCATAACGAGCAATTCGTTAATGAGATATTTAGGCGTTCGCAGAAGCCGAAAGAGCCTTCACGCGAGCAGCGAGGCGCGAGACCTTGCGGGAAGCCGTGTTGGCGTGCAGGACGCCCTTGCTTGCGGCGCGTGCCAGCTCGGGCTCAGCGGCGAGGAAGGCTTCCTTTGCCTTGGCGGCATCACCAGCGGCGAGTGCCTCTTCGACCTGGCGAACGTAGGTGCGAACGCGCGAACGGCGAGCCTTATTGACTGCGGTACGGCGAGCGATCTTGCGGGTCGCCTTTTTCGCCGAAGTTGTATTGGCCATGGATGCCTCTCTCAAGAATTCGAACAAAACTCCGCCATTGCCGCGCTGGCCCTGCGGCCACTCAAATTCAGCAATACGGGAGCATTAGTGGAAAACCTGAGCGGCTTTCCGAACCGTGGGCGGGCATATAACGCTAAAGCCGACCCACGTCAACGCGCATTTTCAAGGAAAAGCCCCTTTCCCCGCGCAGCCCGCTCACCTGTTCTTGAAGGCGGGTTTGCGCTTCTCGATGAAGGCGGCCATGCCCTCTTTCTGATCCTCGGTCGCAAAGAGGCTCTGGAAGAGGCGGCGCTCGAAACGCAGGCCCTCTTCCAGCGTCGTTTCGAAGGCGCGGCTGACCGCCTCCTTCGCCATCAGTACCGAGGGACGCGACAGCGATGCGATCCTTGCAGCTGCCTCCAACGCCTCATCCAGCAGCCGTTCGGGCGCCACCACACGCGAAACGAGTCCCGAGCGTTCGGCTTCCGCCGCATCCATCATCCGGCCGGTCAGAATAAGGTCCATCGCCTTGGCCTTGCCGACCGCTCTCGTCAGGCGCTGCGAGCCGCCGATACCAGGAATGACGCCGAGGGTGATCTCCGGCTGACCGAACTTCGCCGTCTCCGAGGCAATGATGAGGTCGCAGAGCATGGCAAGCTCGCATCCGCCGCCGAGCGCAAAGCCGCCGACCGCAGCGATGATCGGCTTTCGAGCCTTGGCGATCTCGTCCCAGCCGCTGATGAAATCGCTCTTGTAGACCTCCGCAAAATCGAGCGGCTGCATTTCCTTGATGTCGGCGCCGGCGGCAAAGGCGCGCTCGGAACCGGTCAGCACGATCGCACCGATCGCCTCCTCTTCATGAAAGGCCGCATGGGCAAGCTTCAATTCCTTGAGCACGGTCGAATTCAGCGCATTCAGCGCCTGCGGCCGGTTCAGGGTGATGAGGCCGACATTCCCTCGGGTTTCAACAAGAAGTGTTTCATAGGCCATGGCGCTCTCCTATTTCTGGCAAGTGGCGCAATAGAAGGTGGAACGGCCAGCCTGCACGATGCGCGAGACCGTACCGCCGCAGCCCGGCGTGCGGCAAGTTAGACCTTCGCGGTCATAGACGGAAAAAGAATGCTGGAAGTAACCGAGCGAACCATCCGTCTGGATATGGTCGCGCAAAGACGATCCGCCGGCGGCGATCGCATCGGCGATGACATCGCGGATGGAGGTGACGAGCAGGTTCAATGCTTCTTTCGGCTTGCCCGTCTTCGTCACCAGCGTGCCGGCCACGCGCATGGGCGACAGATGCGCCCGCCACAGCGCCTCGCATACATAGATATTGCCGAGCCCGGCAATGGTCTTCTGATCCAGCAGCGCACCCTTCAGCGGCTGGGCCTTGTCGGCGAAACGCTCGGCCAGATAGGCCGCGGAAAGCTCGTTGCCGGTCGGCTCCGGCCCCAGGCCGAACAGGAAGGGGTTGGCATCGAGTCCAGAGCGGTCTGCAAGATCCATGAAGCCGAAGCGGCGCGGGTCATTATAGATGACGCGGCGCGGACCGCCCTCACCGTCCAGATGGAAGATGGCGTGATCGTGCTTCTCGTCCTTGGAGCGCTCGTGGTGAAAATCACCCGGCGTGGCAGTCAGCGGCCCCTGCTCGATCCGGAAGGAGCCGGACATGCCGAGATGGGAAATGATCGTCTTGCCACTGTCGAGATCAATGAGCAGGTACTTGGCACGCCGTCCGAGGCCGACGATCTTGCGGCCGGATACCTGCTGCTCGAAACCCTGCGGAAAGGGAAACCGCAGATCGCCGCGGCGCAATTCCAGCCTCTCAATGCGCGCCCCCTCCATTGCCGGCGTCAGGCCGCGCTTTACCGTTTCTACTTCTGGCAATTCCGGCATCTTAACCCATCTATATCTAACGTGTTTCAACCGCCCGCGATGTGCGCTATAGCGCCAACGTGCCGCGGGCGGACCGTGGCCCACAGATAGCGCCGCGCCCTCGCTTTCGCTATGGTCGCCGCGCCGAATTCTTGATGTGAACGGAGTAGCTTGATGTCAGACAGCCGGACCTCCGCCGATGGCGGTATGGAAACGTCCTACGGCTTCCGCGAGGTGCCGACCGGTGAAAAGCAAGGCCTCGTCAACGAAGTCTTCCACAAGGTCGCCAAACGCTACGATATCATGAACGACGTCATGTCCATGGGCATGCACAGGGCCTGGAAGGACGCGATGATTGCGGCGCTGAACCCGCGCAAGGAGCCGGGCTACAAGGTGCTCGACGTTGCCGGCGGCACCGGTGATATCGCCTTCCGCATCGTCGAAGCCTCGAACCGCCAGGCGCATGCGACCGTGCTCGACATCAACGGCTCGATGCTCGGCGTCGGTGCGGAGCGGGCGGCAAAGAAGAAGCTTTCGGACAATCTCACCTTCGTGGAAGCCAATGCCGAGGACCTTCCTTTCGAGGCAAACAGCTTCGATGCCTATACGATCGCCTTCGGCATCCGCAACGTGCCGCGGATCGAGGTGGCGCTCTCGGAAGCCTATCGCGTGCTGAAACGCGGCGGACGGCTGCTGGTGCTGGAATTTTCGGAAGTGGACCTGCCGGTTCTCGATAAGGTTTACGAAGCCTGGTCCTTCAACGCCATTCCGAAATTCGGCAAGGCGATCACCGGCGATGCCGAGCCTTACCAGTATCTTGTGGAATCGATCCGCAAGTTCCCGAACCAGGAGAATTTCGCGGCGATGATCCGCACGGCCGGCTTTTCGCGCGTGACCTACACCAATTATACCGGCGGCATCGCTGCGCTGCATTCCGGCTGGAAGCTCTGATCCGCATGAGTGCTTTCGGAGCATATTTCAGGCTCGCAAGGGTCGGCTGGATTTTGGTGCGCGAAGGCGTCATCTCGGCCCTGCCTTCGGAGGGTCTGCCGCCATCGATCAGCCTGGCGAAATCCTTCGTCGGCATGTTCGCCCGCAATCGAAGCAAATCCCAGAAGCGCAGCGACCGACTGGCTAAAGCCGTTGAACGGCTGGGGCCGTCCTATGTGAAGATCGGCCAGTTCCTCGCGACGCGTCCCGATGTCGTCGGCGTCGAATTTGCCGACGACTTGTCGCAATTGCAGGACCGGATGGCTTTTTTCCCCGCGGCTGCCGCCAAGGCGAATATCGAGGGCTCGCTCGGACGTCCGATCACAGATCTCTATGCGAGCTTCGGCGATCCGATTGCCGCAGCCTCTATCGCCCAGGTGCATGCTGCAGAGGTCAACACGCCGGCAGGACCTAAAAAGGTCGCCGTCAAAGTCGTGCGGCCGGGTGTCAGGGCGCGGTTTGCCCATGACATCGAAGCGATGTACCTCGTTGCCCATATGCAGGAACGCTTCATGCCGGCGAGCCGCCGCCTGCGGCCTGTCGAGGTGACGAAGACGCTGGAGCAGACCACCAAGGTGGAGATGGACCTGCGCCTGGAAGCAGCCGCGCTTTCGGAGATTGCCGAAAATACCGAGAAGGATCCCGGCTTCCGCGTGCCGAAGGTGGACTGGGAGCGCACGGGCCGCGACGTCATCACCATGGAGTGGATCGACGGCGTCAAGATGTCCGATGTCGAGGGGCTGCGCGCCGCCGGCCACGATCTCAACGAGCTTGCCGATACGCTGATCCAGTCTTTCCTGCGTCATACGCTACGTGACGGCTTTTTCCATGCCGACATGCATCCGGGCAATCTCTTCGTCGATGACAGCGGCATGATCGTCGCCGTCGACATGGGTATCGTCGGGCGCCTCGGAAAGAAGGAGCGCCGTTTCCTTGCCGAGATCCTCTACGGCTTCATTACCCGCGATTACATTCGGGTGGCCGAAGTGCATTTCGAGGCAGGCTATGTGCCCGGCCACCACAATATCGAGAGCTTTGCCCAGGCGATCCGGGCGATCGGCGAGCCGATCCATGGCCAGCCGGCCGAGACGATCTCCATGGGCAAGCTGTTGACGCTGCTCTTCGAGGTGACCGAACTCTTCGACATGCAGACGCGCCCCGAGCTCGTGATGCTGCAGAAGACGATGGTTGTGGTCGAAGGCGTCTCGCGCATGCTCAATCCGCGTTTCAACATGTGGAAAGCATCCGAGCCGGTCGTCGGCGACTGGATCAAGAACAATCTCGGCCCGAAGCGCATCGTCACCGATCTCAAGGACGGGCTGAAGGCGGCCGTAAAGCTTGCCGAAGCCGCACCTGAAATCGCCGCCCAGACGGAGAAATTCCACCATCAGCTTCTGCATATGAGCGAGCACGGGTTGCGCTTCGACGAGCAGACGGCTGAGGCCATCGGCAAAGCGGAAGCGCGCCATAACCGCTCCGCCAAGATAGCTCTCTGGATCATTGCGCTCACGCTTCTCTATATTGCCTGGGTCATGAGCTGACAGGAAGCAACAAAAGCATGATGTGTTCGGCATTTGGGATATCCCGCCAGATGTGAGGCTCGCTTAGTCTCGCCTCCATGGAGATGAGAACATGAAGCACGAACGCCCCGGAATCGAACTGAGCGGCCAGCCACTGAGCTTTGCCGAGATGGTGAGGATCGGCTCCGGCAAGGTTACGCTTTCAGCCTCTGGCATCGGCATGCAGCGCGTGAAGATTGCGCGCATGATCGTCGAAGATGCGATCGAGGCCGGCATGCCGGTCTATGGCGCCACCACCGGTGTCGGCGCTATGAAGGATGTCGAATGGTCGCCGGAGGATCTCGACGCCTTCAATCTCGGGCTCGTACGCGCGCATCACTTCGGCACCGGCACTCCCTTTTCCTGCAATGTCGTGCGCAATGCCATGGCGATGCGCGTCAATACGGCGCTGACGGGCCAGGTCGGCTGTACGCCTGACCTGATCGACGCCTATATGCGAATGCTCTCGGCCGACATCATTCCGGTCGTACGCCGCACCGGCTCGATCGGCTGCGCCGATATCGGTCTCATGGGCCAGATCGGCGCGGTACTAACCGGCGTCGGAGAAGCGATCTATCGCGGCAATCGCATGCAGGCGGGCGAAGCCTTCCAGGCAGCCGGCATGGAGCCGGTGAAAATGGCGCCGCGCGACAGCCTCGCCTCGCTCAGCGTTAATGCCGTCAGCTTCGCCGCCGCTGCCGAGACGACACGCAATGCCGCCGCCTCGATCCGTGTGCTGTTGGCAACCGGCATGATGGCTTCCGGTGCGCTCGGGGCATCGCGCGATCCCTGGCGGGCCGTGCGCCATGTCGGCACGGCGCGGGAGGCGCTGATCGGCGCCTGGCTTTGCAATGCCTCAGACGAATGGGAATGGCCGGTCGCCACCCACGTGCAGGACGCGCTGAGCCTGCGCATGATCGCCCAGGTTTTTGGTGCTGTTATCGAAAACCTGCTTTCGACCGGCCACAAGATCCTTGCCGCCACCGGCCGCTCCGACGACAATCCCGTCGTCGTGGAAGGACGGGTGATGACCTCAGGCGGCTCACTACCGCTTGATGTGACGATCCTCCTGGAATCGGCAGCGCTTTGCATGGCGCATGCGGCACGCAACGCCTTCAACCGCTGCGTCCTGCTCGGCAACGGCCAGCGGCGCGGCCTGCCGGTCAATCTCGTGCCTCCCGGTCGCATCGCCACCGGCTTCGGGCCGATCATCAAGCTTGCGGGGGAAATCTTCTCGCGCGTACTCTCCATGTCGAACCCGGTCTCGGCGCAATCGCTCGTCGTTGCGGCCGGCCTTGAGGACGAGGCGGCTTTCCTGCCGCTCGTCATCGAGCGCTTCGACCGGCAGATGCGGGCGCTGAAGCGTCTAGCCGCACTGGAAGCCCTGCTTTCTGCACAAGCGATCGATATTATCGGCGATACGCCGAAGGGTGTCGCGGGTATGCTCTATCAGGTCGTGCGCAAACATGCGGCCTTCTATACGGTCGACCGGCCGCTTTCGGCCGAGGTCGAGGCGATCGAGGAAGAACTGGGCTCGGATGAATTCATCTCGAAGCTGATCGAGCAGGTGCCAATCGCCTCCTTCGACGATTTCTTCGCGCTCGGTTCGCTCGAGCGCATCGAAGGGCGGCTGACGCCGGAACCGGCTATCATCTAAATTTCGATCTATCGAGGGAGACGCGGCATGGATTTCGATCTCGTTCTGCAGGGCACGGTGGTGCTGCCGGAGCGTATTCTCGAAGGCGGCTATGTCGCCGTTCGCGACGGAAAGATCGCGGAAGTCGGCCTCGGCGTACCGCCTGCGGCCAAAGAACGGCATCTGCTTGGCAAGGCGCTGATCCTGCCGGGCGCCATCGACGCGCAGGTCCATTCGCTCTCGCAGAAAGATCAGGAGGATTTCATCTGGTCGACTCGCTCGGCGGCTGCCGGCGGTGTGACCACCATCGTCGACATGCCCTATGACGAGGGAAATCTCGTCTGCTCGGCTGAGGCGGTGAAGAAGAAGGTCGATCATGCCGGCCCGCAGGCGCGTGTGGACTTTGCGCTCTACGGCACGGTCGATCCTGAGGAAGGTCCCGCCCGCATCGCCGAAATGGTGCAGGCGGGCGTTGCCGCCTTCAAATTCTCCACCTTCGGCACCGATCCCAAACGCTTCCCGCGCGTTCCGCCTGCCCTGCTCGACGCCTGTTTTGCGGCAATTGCCCCAACCGGGCTCACCGCCGGCGTGCATAACGAAGATGACGAGGCGGTGCGCACCTATATGGAGCAGGTGAAAACAAGCGGCATTACCGACTGGCGTGCGCATGGCCTGTCGCGCCCGCCGATCACCGAACTGCTTGCCATGCACACGATCTTCGAGACCGGCGCCAATACCGGCTGCCCATCCCATGTCGTGCATTGCTCGCTCGGGCGGGGTTATGACATCGCCCGAGCCTATCGCCGCGACGGTTATGAGGCGACGGTCGAATGCTGCATTCACTACCTTACACTTGACGAGGAAAACGATGTGAAGCGCCTCGGCGGCAAGGCGAAGATCAATCCGCCGGTGCGTCCCCGCGCCGAGGTCGAAACCCTGTGGCGCAAGGTTGCCGAAGGCAACGTCTGGCTGGTGTCGACCGACCATGTGAGCTGGTCGGAAAACCGCAAGACCAATCCGGACATGCTGGCGAATGCATCGGGTGTTCCGGGTCTGGAGGTCATGGTGCCGCTCTTCGTCAAGGGCGCCCTGGAGCGCGGTATTCCCTTGACCTGGGCGGCGAAGCTGATGGCCGAGAACCCGGCGAAGCATTTCCGTCTCGACCATATCAAGGGCGCGCTGACATCGGGCAAGGATGCTGACATCGTCGTGCTGGAACCCACGGAAACGATCTATGATGCATCGGCCAGCGGCAACAATGTCGTCGGCTGGAGCCCCTATCACGGCATGCGCCTGCCGTGGACGGTCTCGGCGGCCTGGCTGCGCGGACAAATGATCACCGAAGGTTCGAAGGTTCTGGCGGAGCCCGGCGCCGGCCGCTTCGTGCGCCCGCTGCCGCGACAGGTGCTGGCATGAGCCGCAACCTGCCCGTCAATCCCGGCCGGATCGCCGAGGATATCGAAGCCCTTTCCACCATCACCGAGCCGGGGCATCCCTGGACGCGGCGGGCTTTTTCTCCGCTCTTTCTCGAAGGCCGCGCCTATCTCGAGGCACGCATGCGGGCGATCGGCCTGGATACCCGCATCGATGCCTCCGGCAACCTGATCGGCCGGCGGGAAGGCTTAAAACCCGGCTCTGGCGTCATCATGCTCGGCTCGCATTCCGACACCGTGCCGGATGGCGGACGTTTTGACGGCATTGCCGGCGTTGCTGCAGCGTTGGAGGTCGCGCGAGCGCTGCGGGAAAAGGAAATACGCCTCGACCATGATCTGGAGATCGTCGACTTCCTGGCCGAGGAGGTCAGTATCTTCGGGGTCTCCTGCATCGGCAGCCGCGGCATGACGGGGCAATTGCCTCAGGCATGGCTTTCCCGCATGGTCGAGGGGCGTGATCTTGCTGAAGCGATTGCCGAGGTCGGTGGGTCGCCGGGCATACTGACCCCCGAGAAAAAGCCCTATATTGCCGGTTTTCTGGAGCTGCACATCGAGCAGGGCCCCGTCCTTGAGACTGAGCACAAGGATATCGGCATCGTCACGGCGATATCTGGCATTACCCGCATCGAGATCACCGTCGAAGGTCGCGCCGATCATGCCGGCACGACGCCGATGGATTCGCGCGCCGATGCGCTGGTTGCCGCTTCGCAGCTCGTCCTCGATATCCGCAATGCCGCCAGCGAACTTGCCAAGACACCCGGTCATTTTGCGGCAACCGTCGGCGAATTCCGTATCGAACCGAATGCCGCCAACGTCGTTCCTTCCCGCGTCATATTGCTGATCGATGGACGGGCCGAAATCCGCGCCGACATGGAGGCCTTCTGCCACTGGTTGGACGGCCATACGCAAAAGCTTGCTTTGGCCTTTGGCGTGACGATCGGGCCCCCGAACCGCATCTCCGACAATTTCCCGACACCTGCTGATAAGAGCCTGCTTTCCACGCTGGAGCGCGCCTGTGAGATGGTCGGCGCCAAATACCGCTTCATGGCATCAGGCGCCGGCCACGATACGGCCTGGATCGCCCGCGTGGCGCCGGCTGCGATGATCTTCGTGCCCTGCAGGGAAGGCCGCAGCCATTCGCCGGATGAGTGGGCTGAAAATGACGACATAGCACTCGGCGCCGCGGTGCTTTTCGAAACGGTGCGCGAGATGGACCGGAACTTGATCAAGGAGTAGGGCGATGGGACGCATACTGGTTGAGAAGGACGTGGAAGCTGCCGTCAAGGGCGGTTCCGTCTATGCTGCCGGCGGCGGCGGCTGGGCCGATCACGGCCGGATGCTGGGCTATGCCGCCGTCAATGTCGGCAAGCCTGAGCTCGTCTCCATCGACGAACTTGGCGATAGCGACTGGATCGCGACGGCGGCGGCAATCGGTGCGCCGGCCTCCACCACGCCCTGGGAGATGCAGGGCATCGACTATGTGAAAGCCGTCCAGCTTCTGCAAGAGGCGCTCGGCGAAAAGCTCTCCGGCCTCATCATCGGCCAGAACGGTAAATCCTCGACACTGAACGGCTGGCTGCCTTCGGCCATCCTTGGCACCAAGGTCGTCGATGCGGTTGGCGATATCCGCGCCCATCCCACCGGCGACATGGGATCGATCGGTATGGCAGGTTCGCCGGAGCAGATGATCCAAACGGCCGTCGGCGGCAATCGGTCGGAAAACCGTTACATTGAGCTCGTCGTGAAGGGTGCGACGGCGAAGATTTCGCCGGTGTTGCGGGCGGCCGCCGACCAGTCCGGTGGCTTCATTGCCAGCTGCCGCAATCCGCTGCGCGCCTCCTATGTTCGCAAGAATGCCGCGCTCGGCGGCATCTCGATGGCGCTGAGGCTCGGCGAAGCGATCATCGAAGCGGAAAAGAGAGGCGGATCGGCTGTTATCGACGCGATCTGCAAGACGACGGGTGGGCATATCCTGGCCGAGGGTACGATCACCAAGAAGGATGTCGTCTATACCAAGGAAGCTTTCGACATCGGCACGATCACGGTCGGTGCCGGCGACAAGGCCGTGACCTTGCATGTGATGAACGAATATATGGCTGTCGATGATGCCAGCGGCATGCGTGTCGCAACCTTCCCTGCCGTCATCACCACGCTCTCCGAGGAAGGCGAACCGCTCTCCGTCGGCCAGCTCAAGGGCGGCATGCATGTCTTCATTCTGCATGTGCCGAAGGACATCATTCCGCTCTCGGCCAGCGTGCTCGACCCGACCGTCTATCCGTCCGTCGAAAAGGCGATGGGCATCGAGATCGCGCGCTATGCACTGGAGACGAGGGCCTGAGGCATGGCACGCGATCCCGGCCTGGAAGAATTGATGCGCGAGGAGCTCGGCAATCGGCCGGGCTTGAGCGAGAAATCCATGTTCGGCGGCTGGGCCTTCATGCTGAACGGCAACCTGCTCTGCTGCGCGCGCCAGGACGGCATGTTGCTGCGTCTCGGCAAGGGCAATGACGGCTGGGCGCTCGCTCTGCCCGGGGTCATCCAGATGCTGTCAGGCGAGCGGATCATGCATGGCTGGGTGCGCGCCAATGCCGATGTCTATGGCGACGATGCCATGAGACGGCGTCTCATCGATGCGGCACTCGCTTACGTGGACCCGATGCCAGCCAAGTGAAATTACCGGTGCTGGATGCGCCGACGACGAAAGACGAGGAACCCAAGATGCCGAAGGCCAACCCACGCCATCCGAAATTTCCGATCCCCGGCGGACCGGAGTTGCGCGCCAAGGGCTGGCGGCAGGAAGCGCTGCTGCGGCTTCTGGAAAATGTGCTCTCGGTCGGCGAGGATCCTGACAATCTCGTCGTCTATGCAGCTCTCGGCAAGGCGGCGCGCAACTGGCCGGCGCATCGGGGCATCGTCAAGGCTCTCACCGAGATGGACGAGGACCAGACGCTGCTGATCCAGTCCGGCAAGCCGATCGGCCTCGTGAAGACCCACGCCAAGGCGCCGCTCGTTATCATGGCGAATTGCAATATCGTCGGCCAATGGGCGAAGGCTGAGGTCTTCTACGAGCTGCAGCGCAAGGGGCTGATCTGCTGGGGCGGGCTGACGGCCGGCGCCTGGCAATATATCGGCAGCCAGGGTGTCATTCAGGGCACCTATGAAATCTTCATGCGCATCGCCGAACGGCGCTTCGGCGGTGATCTCCATGGCCGCTTCGTGCTGACGGCGGGGCTCGGCGGCATGGGTGGCGCGCAGCCGCTCGCCGGTCGTATGGCGGGTGCGGCGATCCTCTGCATCGACATCGATTCCGAACGTGCCCGCAAGCGCCAGCAGATCGGCTATCTGCAGGAAATCGCTGCTGACCTCGACGGTGCGCTCGCGATGATCGATGCCGCCGTCAAGGAGAAGCGCGCACTCTCTGTCGGTCTCGTCGGCAATGCGGCGGAGATCTATCCGGAGATCGCCCGGCGTGGCCTCGTGCCCGATGTCGTTACCGACCAGACCTCGGCACATGATCTCGTTTATGGCTATGTGCCGAAGGGCATGAGCCTCGACCAGGTGAAAGGACTGCGTGACCATGGCCAGGGCCAGCTCATGGCCGCGAGCCGCGCCTCGATTGCCGAGCATGTGACTGCCATGCTGGAGTTCCAGAAGCGCGGATCGGAAGTCTTCGACAACGGCAATCTCATCCGAACCCAGGCCCGCGAGGGCGGCGTTGCCAATGCCTTCGACATTCCGATCTTCACGGAAGCGTATCTCCGCCCGCTCTTTGCCCGCGCCATCGGCCCCTTCCGCTGGATGGCGCTGTCGGGAGAAGAAAGCGATATCGCCCGGATCGACGATCTGCTCTTGGAGATGTTTTCCGGCAACAAGATCATCACCAATTGGATCCGGCTGGCGCGCGAGCATATTCCCTTCGAAGGTTTGCCGGCGCGCATTGCCTGGCTGGGTCACGGCGAGCGCACGGCGCTGGCGCGGCGCGTCAATCAACTGGTTGCGAATGGCGAGCTCAAGGGTCCTGTCGCTTTCTCGCGCGACCATCTCGATGCCGGCGCGATGGCGCATCCGAATATCATGACGGAGCGCATGAAGGATGGCTCGGACGCCATTGCCGACTGGCCGCTCATCGATGCGATGATGCTCTGCTCCTCGATGGCCGACCTCGTCGTCGTCCATTCGGGCGGCGGCGGTTATGCCGGTTACATGACGAGCTGCGGCGTGACCGTCGTTGCCGATGGATCCGAAGCCGCTGACGAACGTCTCGACCATGCACTGACCAACGATACGGCGCTCGGCGTCATGCGATATGCCGACGCCGGCTACGACGAGGCGCTGGACGAGGTGGCGAAGAAGGACGTGCCCTATATCCGGCTTGGCTGAATGCCAGCCGCTCAGAGATGGCGTGTTTCGGCGGGTGCTGCATCGTAACGGTCATGCAGACCGTCGAAATAGGCGATGGGTGCCGCGGCAAGTTCTTCGGCATCCGCATCGTCGAGGCAGTTGACGGCGACGGCGATGAAGGGACCGATCGTCTCGTTGTCGTTGCGAGCGAAGGAGCTCACGCCGCAGGTCTCGCAGAAGAGGTGATGGATCGAGCCGGAGCCGAAGAGATATTCGCGCAAATGGTCCCTGCCTGAGACCAGCCGGAAATCGGCCGGCTGCACGATCGCCAGCCAGCTGCGTTTCTTACGGCAGACGGAGCAATTGCATTTGAAGGTGCCGGCCGAAAGATCGAGCCCAGCCTCATAGGCGACGGCGCCGCAATGGCAGCTTCCATGGTAGGTCTTCTTCACGATGGCTCCTCCGATCATATATTTAACCTAGTGGTTAAATTAATCGCTGCGGACCGGAAGTCAAGACGGGCGCCGGGCAAGCCGGCGTGCGGCCATTGCAGAGAGAAAAGCCAACGCCATCAGGATGAGTGTGAAGAACACGACCGCAGCCCATCCTTCCATCGCCCAGAACCAGCCGCCTGCCGAGCCCATGACGCTGGAGCCGATGTAATAGGCGAGCATGTAGAGCGAGGAGGCGTGTCCTTTGGTGCCGACGGCGAGCTTGCCGACGAGACCGCTGGCAACAGAATGCGTCATGAAGAAACCGCTCGTCAGCACGATGATGCCGAGGATAATGAGCGGCAGGGACGCCGAGAGCGTCAGCGCGCAGCCTGCTGCGGTGATGACGATGCCCGCCAGGAGCACGGTGAAGTGGCCGAGGCGATCGCCGAGGATGCCGCCGATCGAGGACGCGCCGATACCGAAGAGATAGACGGTGAAGATCAGACCGAGTTCGGTCTGATTGAGCTCATAAGGCGGTGCGACGAGGCGGAAGCCGGCGTAATTGTAGATCGTCACGAAGGAGCCCATCGCAAAGAAAGCGATGGCGAAGATGAAGGGCAGCACCGGATTGCCGAAATGCCCGAGCCAGGCCTTCAGATGGAACTGCGGATCGAAGCCGGCGCGACGCACGAAATTGCGCGAGGGTGGCAGGAGCGCGATGAAGCCGATCGCCGCGACAAGACCGATGGCGCCGATCAGGAATATGGCCGGCCGCCAGGAGAGATATTCCGCGAAGATCCCCGTCAGCACGCGGCCCGACATGCCACCGAAAGCCGTGCCACCGACATAGAGACCCATCGTGGCGCCAAGGCCGCGCGGATCGATTTCTTCTGCAAGATAGGCCATGGCGACGGCTGGCACACCACCAAGCACGAAGCCCTGCAGCGCGCGGATAACCAACAACAGATGCCAGCTTGGCGCAAAGGCGGTGGCGATCGTCAGCACGGCAGCCCCGACCAGCGAAATCGACATCAGACTGCGCCTGCCGAGCCCCTCCGAGACGGCTGCGGCGCAGACGATGGCGATTGCCAGGAAGCCTGTGGAGAGCGACAGCGACAGCGAGCTTTCGGCCGGGCTGATGGCAAATTCCTGCGCGAAGATCGGCAGCAGCGGCTGCACGCAATAGAGCAGCGAGAAGGTAGCGAAGCCGGAAAGGAAGAGCGCCAGGCTGGCGCGGCGATAGGCGCCGGTGCCGCGTCTCAGATCGTGTCTTGCGTGGGTCTCCTCGGCTGTTTGCAGGCCGGCAACGTCTTGGATTGCAGAGTCTGACATGTGTCATTCCTTCCTGCCTCCGATCTAGTCAAGGCGCCTCCATTTGTCCAATATATGAAACTGGCGATCTTGATAGGTTTTGGAGATAGTGATGGAGCTGCGGCATATCCGATATTTTCTGGCGGTCGCCGAAGAGGCCAATTTCACGCGGGCCGCCGCGCGCCTCGGCATCGGCCAGCCGCCACTCAGCCAGCAGATCCGCGATCTTGAGACCGAAATCGGGGCGGTGCTCTTTCATCGCGTGCCGCACGGAGCGGAGCTGACGGTCGCCGGTACGGCTTTCCTTCCGGAGGCAAAGGCATCCCTTGCGGCGGCCGAGAAGGCGCGGCTTGCGGCTCAAAGCGCCAATCGCGGCGAGACCGGCCGGCTATCGCTCGGTTTTACCGCCTCCTCCGCCTTCAATCCCCTGGTCAGCACCACGATCCGCCGCTTTCGCGCCCGCTGGCCCGAGGTGCGCCTGTCACTGACGGAGATGAATACGCTGGGGCTGATGCAGAAGCTGGAGCGCGGCGAGCTGGATGCGACCTTCATGCGCCCCGGGCTCAGCGATCCCGATGGCATCAGGCTGAAGCGCCTGCCGGACGAGCCGATGGTCGTCGCCCTGCCCGCCGGTCATCCGCTTGCAAAACACAAGACGCTGTCGCTCGCCTTGCTGGCCGACGAATCCTTTATCCTCTTTCCGCGTCTTGTCGGTCTCAGCCTCTATGACGATGTCGTGCGTGCATGCCGCGAGGCAGGCTTCGAACTGACCGTGGCGCAGGAAGCGCCGCAGATTTCTTCAGTCGTCAATCTCGTCGCCGCCGATCTCGGCGTTTCGATCGTTCCGGCGTCGATTTCTCAGATCAAACTTGCAGGTGTCGCCTACCGGCCGATCGAAGGCCCGCCTGCCGTGGCGCGGCTGGCGCTCGCCGTGCTGCGCAGCCAGCGCTCTCCCGTCACCGAAAACCTGATGAGCCTGCTATCCTGACCGTCACACGGCCGGATCCCAATAGGGCGGGTCGCCGAAGGTCTTTTTCAGATGATCGGCGATGGCGCGCAGCTTAGCCGAAGGATTTCTGCCTTCTGGATGGGCCATGTAAATGAATTCCGGCTCCGGCCGGG
Organism: Rhizobium sp. ZK1; assembly: GCF_047782645.1. Lineage (NCBI taxonomy): Bacteria > Pseudomonadati > Pseudomonadota > Alphaproteobacteria > Hyphomicrobiales > Rhizobiaceae > Rhizobium > Rhizobium sp. ZK1. The sequence goes on along the minus strand of NZ_CP180586.1, from coordinate 4,483,537 downwards.
CACCGACATCGATCTCGAGCAGACGCCCCTCGCGGATTGCGGGGCCGATAATGAAGGTCGGCAAAAGGGCGATGCCGAGGCCTGATATCGCTGCATCGTGCAGCATATCGCCATTGTTGATGCCGAGGCCCAGTATCGCACGGATGACGACGGCACCGTCATCCGTCTGGAACCGCCAGTCGGCGACACCGCGATTGGTGTAGAAAAGTCCGTGGTGGCTGTTGAGATCGGCGAGTGAAACCGGCGTTCCGTAACGCTCGAGATAATCGGGCGATGCTACCAACAGTCGTCGGCTGCGGGCGAGCTTCCAGGCGATCAGTCGTGAGTCTGCGATGGCACCGTGGCGGATGATCGCGTCATATCCGTCCGATGCCGGATCGACTCGCCTATCGTCCATATCGAGCGTCAGCGCGATCTGCGGGTGCGCCTTCAGAAATGGATAGAGCGCTGGGCCGAGATGCAGGCGGCCGAACGTGACGGGGGCGGCGATGCGTAGCGGGCCTGACAGAGTGCCGCGGCGCTCCGCCATGTCGGCCTCGGCATCTTCCATTTCGCGGACGATGCGTGCGGCGCGCTCCAGAAAGGCGGCTCCATCCTCCGTCAAGGTCAGCTTGCGCGTGGTGCGGTGGACGAGCATGGCGCCCAGTGTCTTTTCCAGTTCCGCCAGTCTCTCGCTGACGACGGATTTAGACAGGCGCAGCCGTCGGGCGGCCTCGCTCACCGAGCCGGCCTCCACCACCGCGACAAAAGCCGCAATACCCTCAATCTTAATCATCGTTCGGCTTTTCCGAATTCGAGCTCTGTATTTAGGAGACTAATCCGAACGAAGAAAGAATGCCATCTTCCACCCATCGAAACCGGCGGCCACGCCGATGCAACCGAAATTCAGGAGATGGAACAATGAATCGTCTGATCAACAAAGTAGCAATCGTCACTGGCGCAAGCTCGGGTATCGGCCGCGTTACCGCCAAACTCTTTGCGGCTGAAGGCGCCAAGGTCGTCGTCGGCGCTCGCACCTGAGGGTGAAGCCTATCTCGTAGATATGAGAAGGCCGCGGTTCCTCCCACCGCGGCCTTCTCGTTCATGCGCCGTCGACGAGACGGCGGATCGCCGTTTCGATTGACGTTGTGCCCTTCTGCGATTTCTCACGACCGCCCTCAAAGTCGATCCAGCCTTCATTGAAACCATCGAGCATGCGCATACGCGGTTCCGGGTTCTTCATGCCCTGGGCACGGAACAGCTCTTCCCAGCTTCCCTTCGGTACGATCTCCGCCGTCACCGGCTTGCCGAGCGCCTTGGTGAAGGCAGCGGCGATCATGGCCGGGCTGACACGCTCCTGCGCTTCCAGCTCGGCGACACGCACGCCCTGCCAATCCTCGCGCAGCATCTTCGCACCGAGCACACCAATATCGTCCACGGCGATCATCGGCACGGCGCGATCGAGCGGCTGCAGGAAGCTCGGGATGACGCCGTTTTCGCGGGCCGGCATCACATCCCAGGCGGCGTTTTCCATGAACCAGGCAGCGCGCAGGAAGGCGACCGGGAGGGAGAGCGTCGAAAGCTCCTTCTCGACGATGCCAAGCTGGCTCAACAGGTTCGGCTGCGTCGCCCGCGCGCCGACCGTCGACAGGCAAACGAGCTTTCCGGGCTTTGCCGCACCGAGCGCAGTCTTCAGCGTTGCAAGCATGTCCCTCACTTCCGGAAAGCCCGGCGTCGGGTCGAAGAGCGGCGGGATGACGAGGAAAACCGCTTCTGCGCCCTTGAAGGCTGATGCCAGCGATGTGGCGTCATTCATGTCGGCGACAGCCAGCTCGCAGCCGCGCTCTTTCCAGCCAACGGCCTTTTCGGGATTTCTGACGACGGCGCGGACCTTCGCATTATCCTTCAGCAAATGGTCGGCAACAGCGGCGCCCACCTGGCCTGTCATTCCGGTTACAGCAAACATGGGGAGCAACTCCTATATTGGGTTGGCACCACTATGCTGCTACACGGTCTGTGACTGAAGTGCGCTTCAGTCACATGATTAGTGACTTTAAAGCAGTAATAAAATCCTGTTTGCCAAACCCGCCCTGGCCATGTCGCAGGTAGGCCCTTTTTTAACCGCGTGATAGGGCATATCGGGCTAGACAACATCTTTCCGTGACTGCTCCCGATCCCTTTCTGCCGGAGCCCGGTCCCCACCTCTTCGGAGTTTCACATGCTGATCGGCATCCTGTGCGGTCTTGCCACCTGCGCGCTATGGGGGCTGAGCTTCGTCGCCCCGCGCGTCGTCGCGCCCTATACGGCGATCGACCTGACGGTGGCACGCTACGGGCTTTTTGCCGTCGTCAGCCTTATCCTGATGATCAATCCGCGCTTTCGTCCGGTGGGTTTGCGGCGGTCGCTAGTTCTGACCGGCATTGCGCTCGGCAGCATCGGTTATGTCGGCTACTTCATGAGTATTTCCTATGCCGTGCGTTACGCAGGCACCGCCATTCCACCGCTCGTTATCGGCACGATGCCTGTACTGCTTGCCATCATCGCCAATCTCAAGGACCGGTCCATCGACTGGAGAACACTGGCAATACCGCTGATCCTGATAGGCGTCGGCATCGGCTGGGTGAATGTCTCGATCTTCGCCACGACATCCGCCGACGATCAGCCGGAAATCCTCCTCGGCATCGTCGCCGCGCTGATCGGACTGGCGCTCTGGGTCGCCTATGGCATGATGAGCGCTGCGGTCATGCAGTCGCAGGATGCGCCAAGCGCCATGCACTGGACTGCCTTGCAGGGGATCGGCGCCGGCATCGGCGCACTCGTCCTCCTGCCCTTCACCTCGCTCGGGGAGACTGTCAGCTTCACCGGCACACAGACCTTTCACTTCGTGCTGTGGGCGACAATCATGGGCATTGCCGGCTCGTGGCTTGCCACGCTGTGCTGGATGATTGCCTCGCGCCTTCTGCCGCTGGCGCTTGCTGCGCAGCTGATCGTTGCGGAAACCGTCTTCGGCCTGTTTTATGGCTTCCTGTTCGAGCAGCGCATGCCGACCGTAGCCGAGGCCGGCGGCGCGATCCTGCAGCTGATCGGCGTCGGCATGGCGATCGCGATCTTCACGGCAAAGCGGGTCAAACACGCCTGAGTGCTGCGATTGCATGTTTTCCGCCAAAGGCTTAGGGTCTTACCCGTTCAGAGAAGCGGCAGGGAAAAACATGACTCTCAGCGGCAAACGCATCCTCCTCATCATCTCGGGCGGCATCGCGGCCTATAAGAGCCTCGATCTCATCCGACGCCTGGGGGAACGCGGCGCTTCCGTGCGCCCGATCATGACAAAGGGTGCGCAGGAGTTCGTGACTCCGCTGGCGGTTGGAGCATTGGCAGCCGACCATGTCTTCACCGACCTCTTTTCCCGCCAAGACGAACAGGATGTTGGCCATATCCGGCTGGCGCGCGATTGTGACCTGGTGCTGATTGCGCCCGCCACCGCCGACCTGATGGCGAAGATGGCGCATGGCCTTGCCGACGATCTCGCCTCCACCGTGCTGCTCGCCACCGACCGGCCGGTGCTTGCGGCACCGGCGATGAACCCGAAAATGTGGACGCATCCGGCGACAAAACGCAATGTCGAGACCTTGCGGCGGGACGGTATCCGCTTCATCGGCCCTATGGCCGGTGAGATGGCGGAAAGCCGTGAAGCGGGCACGGGCCGGATGGCCGAGCCTCTGGAGATCGTCGCTGCTGCCGAGGCTCTTCTCCATGACGGTCCGAAGCCGCTTGCCGGCAAGCGGGCGATCGTCACATCAGGGCCGACGCATGAGCCGATCGATCCGGTACGGTACATCGCCAACCGCTCCTCGGGCCGGCAGGGGCATGCCATTGCCGCGGCACTTGCGCGGCTCGGCGCCGATGTAACGCTGGTGTCCGGTCCCGTGACCATTCCCGATCCCGTCGGTGTCAGGGTGGTGCCTGTCGAACGAGCCGAGGAGATGCGCGATGCGGTGCTTGCCGCCCTCCCCGCCGATGTCGCCGTGATGGTGGCTGCTGTTGCTGACTGGCGCGTTGCCTCGGCTGCCGATCAGAAGATCAAGAAACATCCGGGCGAATCCATTCCGACGCTGGCGCTGACGGAGAACCCCGACATTCTCAAGACCGTCGGTCATCATACGACGCGGCCGAAACTGGTGATCGGCTTTGCCGCAGAGACACAGGATGTCGAGGCCAATGCCAAGCTGAAGCTTGAGCGCAAAGGTGCGGACCTGATCGTCGCCAATGACGTTTCACCATCGACCGGCATCATGGGCGGTACGCGCAACAGGGTAAAACTCATCCGCCGCGACGGTATCGAACAATGGCCCGATCTTTCCAAGGATGAAGTGGCAGAGCGGCTGGCCGCGCTGATCGCAGAGCGGCTCATGCGGGAATAGAGACAGGCTCCGATCTCGCGGATGCACGCTTTTCGGGCTGGAAAGCCGTGATCTCCAAACCGTCGACGTCGACGGTCACGGCACTGCCATCGGGAATTTCCTGCCACGCGTCGCCATCATCGTTCAGCGGCTCCGACACGAGGCAATATCCTCCGGCAAGCAGCGAGGCATAGAGCGTCGGCGCCTTGCGGTCGGTGGCATAGCGGACCGCATAAAGCGACTTGCCGTCCGAGAAGGCAGCGGTGAAACGCAACAGCACGGAACCCAGAATATTCTCCGCCAGACCTTCGACAAAGGCGATGGTCTCAGCCACAGCGGCAATCGGCGCGTCGCGCAGGCCGAACTGCAGGGCCAGCAGGAATAAAAGCTCGGAATCCGTCGTGCCGCTGCGAACGTTGAAAAGGTCATCGTCCAACATGGTTTCCATCGGCCGGCGCAGGCGTTCGAAGCCGGAAATCTGGCCGTTATGCATGAAGGACCAGGTTTCATGCGTGAAGGGATGGCAGTTGTCGCGCCGCGTGCCGCCGCCGGTCGCGGCCCGCACATGGGCAAGGAAAAGCGGCGAGCGGATCTGCCGCGCAAGGCTCTTCAGATTGCAGTCGGACCAGGCCGGCAGGATATCGCGGTAGCGGCCCGGCTCCGGTCGGTCACCATACCAGGCAATGCCGAAGCCATCGCCGTTCGTCGCCGTCTTGGCGCGGGTGGCGCAATGGGATTGCTCGATCAGGGAATGGGCGGGCGAAGATACCAGCTCCTCCAGATAGAGGGGGTCTCCGCGATAGGCTGCCCAGCGACACATGCTCTTGCTCCGGCCCGCCGCCTGCTGCGGCTGAAATGCTGAAAACGTCTTGGATTGTCGAATCCTACGGCTAACAACGGCTTAACAGCCACCCGATTTGCAAGACGAAGATGACGAATTCTTGACGCCGGCCAAGATCACTTTCCGCAAAAACAATATGGATTTGCGTGATCGCAACGACAGAAAATTAGATAATTGAACGACATAAACAGATGCCGGCTAAAAGGCAGCCACGCGTTTTCCTCTTGCATCTCAGGGGAATCAGCCTACTTTTAGATCATCGTCAACGTAACGAAAGGAAGGTGATCCAATGTCTAATGAGTTTTCGGACCTCGTAATGGGCATGGAAGTGGTGATGAAAGCGAGGCAGCCCTCGTTCTAAACCCAGCCTTCCTGGGACCGTATAAGACGGTCCGGCCAGTTACAGGCCAAACCTCATGGAAAGGGTCGCGAAAGCGGCCCTTTTTTATTGCCTTCATTGAGCCATTGACGCCCAAGAGGAACAGTATTATTCATAAAGTCATCGGATGACTTTATGAATAATGCCCATGCAACCTCTCAGCAAGACCAATCTTGCCGACACGGCCAGCGAAGCGATCCGCAGCGAGATCCTCGCCAAGCGCTGGGCTGTCGGCGAGAAACTGCCGAACGAAGCCTCGCTCTCGGCTATGCTGTCGGTCAGTCGCGGTACGGTGCGCGAAGCCGTGCGCGTTCTCGTCTCGCAAGGCCTCCTGGAAACGCGACAGGGCTCCGGCACTTATGTGCTCTCGATCACCGATAACAGCCTGCCGCTCACCATGGCGCGGCGCGCCAGCCTGCGCGACCAGTTCGAGGCGCGCTGCGCGCTCGATGTCGAAGGCGCACGTCTGGCCGCCATCCGCAAGACGCCCGACGCCATCGCCGGGCTTCGCGTGCTGCTTGCCGAGCGTGGCAATTATGAAGGCGGCGATCCGGCAGGCTTCATCGAACGCGACCTTGCCTTCCACAAGGCCGTCATCGCCGCCTCCGGCAACCGGGCGATGATCGAGATCTATGATTTCTTCTCCACTTCGATCGCAGAGACCATTGCCGCCACACTCGATAAGGCGATCCCCGAGCCCGACATGCAGGCACATCAGGCGATCGTCGACGCCATCGAGACCGGCGATCCCGGCAAGGCCGATGCAGCCGTGCGCGACTTCATGGCGCCTGTCCTTTCCGCCCTCGACCGGATGCTTCTTTCATGACCATGTCCATACAGAACGCCGCGCTCGACGCCGTCGACGAGACGATGATCGATGCCGAAATCGACAGTGTGCCGGCACCGCTGCCGCCGCAGAAGCAGAGCATGACTGCCCGCTTCCTACTCGGTGCCAGCCTCGTGCTGATCGCGTTTAATCTGCGGCCGCTGTTTTCCAGCGCTTCCGCCCTTCTGCCGGAAATCCGTATCGAGCTCGGCCTGTCGCCACTCGGCGCCAGTCTTCTAACGACGCTTCCTGTCGTCTGCCTCGGCGCCTTTTCACCGCTGGCTCCGCGGCTTGCCCAGCGCATCGGCTCGGAACGGACACTGCTTGGCGTACTCCTGCTGCTGACCCTCGGCACGGCACTGCGCGGCCTTTCTTCCATTCCGCTGCTTTTTCTCGGCACCGCACTTGCAGGTGCTGCGATCGCCGTCGGCAACGTGTTGCTGCCCGGACTGGTAAAGCGCGACTTCGCTGCGAATGCGGCTCTGATGACCGGCCTCTATACGATGGCGCTCTGCGCAGGTGCTGCAAGTGCTGCCGGCCTGACGCTGCCGATCGAACATGCACTTGGCGGCTCGCTGGAAGGCGCGCTCGCCGTCTGGGCCTTGCCCGTTCTCGTCACTGGGCTGATCTGGCTGCCGCAGGTCATTGCGAGCGGTCGACAGCCGCGGCGCAGCGGTTTTCGCGTCGAAGGGCTATGGCGGGACAAGCTCGCCTGGCAGGTCACGCTTTTCATGGGCCTGCAGTCGGCACTCGCCTATTGCGTCTTCGGCTGGCTGGTGCCGATCTTGCGTGAGCGCGGGCTTGATGGCGTTACGGCTGGCGGCATCGTCTCCGCATCCGTCATGGTGCAGGCGGCCGCCTGCCTCGTCGTGCCGCACATTGCCGTGCGCGGTAAAGACCAGCGCCTTATCAATGTGACGCTCTGCGCTTTCTCCGTCGCAGCACTTCTCGGTCTGCTCTTCGCACCACTTTCCTCCGTCTGGGTCTGGGCTGTCCTGCAGGGGATCGGCCAGGGCGGGCTCATTGCTGCGGCGATGACAACCATCGTGCTGCGTTCGCGCGATCCGCATGTCGCCGCTCACCTTTCCGGCATGGCGCAATGCGTCGGCTATCTGCTCGCAGCAATCGGCCCGTTCATCGTCGGACTGATCCGCGGCTGGACGGGAAGCTTTGCCTGGTGCGCAGTGCTTTTCGTTGCGCTCGGCCTTGGTGCGGCCTTCAACGGGTGGCAGGCAGGACGGGCGCTGCATGTGAATACGCGTACCATCGAGAAGGGCGAATGAGCCAGGCTCACTTGCACATCACCATCTCTTGATGCCCATCGAAGAGATGCGGCTGCTACCCTATCTCAACCGCATCCCGCACCCGCCGGAGGAGATATACTTGCGCTTCCGATCCCTGCTTTTCTTCGCCGCGCTGACTGCCACGCTCGGGCCGTCCCTTGCCTTCGCGCAGGAGCCCAGTGAGCGCCCCGCGCCAGCCCAACAGGATTCGGCACGCGCGGGCATGCTCAAATTATTGCCAGCCGATTCCGTCACCGAACACGTGCTTACGGCAGCCGATGGGCGCAAGATCGCCTACACTGCGACCGCCGGCACGCTCGATCTCTTTGGCCAGGATGGTGGGCAGAACGCTGCAATTTTCTACACTGCTTATGTCGCCAAGGATGCCGGGCCAAACCGGCCGATCACCTTCGCCTTCAATGGCGGGCCGGGTGCGGCTTCCGCATTCCTGCATCTCGGCCTCGTCGGCCCGAAGGTGCTGGATTTCGGTCCCGATGGTCGTGACGGCGCAAATGCCAAGCTCGTCGATAACACGCATAGCTGGCTCGATTTCACCGATCTCGTGCTGATCGATCCCATCGGCACCGGCTGGAGCCGCACGGTGAAGGCCGACGACGCCTCGAACTATTACAAGGTCGGCACTGACGCGCAGACGATGGCGAAGACGATCGCGCTTTACATCGCCCATAACAACCGCGCCACTTCGCCGAAATACCTGCTCGGCGAAAGTTATGGCGGGTTCCGCGCCGCCAAAGTGGCGTCCTCGCTGCAGGAAAGCCAGGGCATCATCATCGCCGGCATCGTCATGTTGTCGCCGCTGCTCGAAGGGCAGTTGATGTTCAATGCCGACCAGTTCGCGCTGGGTGCCGCACTGGAATTCCCCTCATTGGCAGCCGCCGAAGCCGACCGGCGCAAGAGCTTCAGCGAATCCGGCCAGCGCGACGCTGAGAGTTTTGCGCTTGGCGAGTATCTCACAACGCTTGCCGGCCCCGCACCGACGGGCGATGGGGCAGCAGCCTTCTACAGCAAGATCTCCAGCCTCACCGGCATTCCGCAGGATGTCGTTATCCGCAATCGCGGCTTCCTCGGCGATGTTTTCGTCAAGCATTCCGGCCAACAGGGCGGCGAAGTGATGAGCCCCTATGACGCCTCCTTCGCAACACCTGATCCCTACCCGGAATCCGATCAGGACCGCGGCAACGACCCAATCCTCGACGGGTTCGCCCGCGCCTATGGCGGCGCCTTTGCCGACTATGCCCGCAACGAACTCGGCTTCAAGACAGAGATGACCTACACCCTTCTCGAGAACGATATCAGCCAGCGCTGGGAGTGGGGCAGCGGCCGCGGCGGCGGTTCACGTTTCCAGGCAAGCGCCACCGACGATATCAGGCAGATGCTCGCTACCAACCCGTCCTTTCACCTGCTAATCGCCCATGGCTACAGCGATCTTGTGACACCCTACGGCGTCAGCCGCTACGTGGTCGATCATCTTCCGCCGTCGCTTGCGGACAATCGCGTGTCACTGAAGCTCTATCGCGGCGGCCACATGTTCTATACGACCGCCGGCCAGCGCGCCGCTTTCACGGCGGATGCAAAGGCCTTTTATGCCGAGCGTCCCGCCACTCCTCCGGCGGATTGAAGGTGGTTGAGGGTTGCCGGAGGGCCGGGCTGACCTAGTTTCCCGGACATGGCAAACCGCAATCAGCTATCAGAAGCTCCGCCATCCGGCGGCGGCGCTTCCCAGCAGGATGAAACCCTCTCCACGCTCTCTTCCTATCTCCAAGACGGTGCCATCTTTCTCGATATCGACGGCACGCTCCTCGATCTCGCGCCGACGCCCGATGAGATATTCGTGCCGCCGTCGCTTCCGGCGCAGCTCGACGCGCTGTCGCAGAAGCTCGGCGGCGCACTGGCGCTGGTGACGGGCAGAGGCCTCTCCTATGCCGACCGCCTCTTCGCCCCCTTCCAGTTTCCCATCGCCGGGCTGCATGGCGCCGAGCGCCGCGGCCCTGACGGCAGCATCTTCAAGGTGGAGCCGACAGCCGAATTCGAGAGGCTGAAGATCGAACTGAGGGCGGAGACGGCAGGCTGGACCGGCATTCTCATCGAGGACAAGGGCGCGGCCGTCGCCGCCCATTTCCGCCTTGCGCCGGCGCGGCAGGCGGAACTTGCGGAGGTGATGCAGCGTTTCATGAACCGCGCGGGACCGGACTGGACGCTGCAGCGCGGCAAGATGGTTCTCGAAATCCGTCCGGCCAGAGCCAACAAGGGCGATGCATTGGAGAGCTTTCTCGCAACTCCGCCATTCAATGGCCGTCATCCGATCGCTATCGGCGATGACCTGACAGACGAGGCGATGTTCGGCGTGGCGAACCAGCTCGGCGGATATTCCGTCCGCGTCGGGCCACCATCTGCAGGGACTGCCGCGCGCGGCACCCTGCCTTCCGCGGAAGCGGTCCGTAAAATCATCGCGCATTTTGCCAGCTGACTGAATTGCAGTTATTTCTAATGAAAGGAATTTGTCATGAGCCGCCTTGTCGTCGTCTCCAACCGCGTCCCTGTTCCGGAGAAAAAAGGGGCCGCGTCCGCTGGTGGGCTTGCCGTTGCGCTGGAAGCCGCACTTGAGAAACGCGGCGGCATCTGGATGGGCTGGTCGGGAAAGATCAGCGACGAGAGTGAACCCGGTCCGCTTTCAATCGAGGAACGCGGCAACATTACTTATGCGCTCACTGACCTGACATCCAAGGATGTCGACGAATATTACTTCGGCTTCGCCAACCGCATGCTCTGGCCGATCTGTCATTACCGGCTGGACCTTGCGGAATACGGGCGCACGGAGATGGCCGGCTATTTCCGCGTCAACCGCTTCTTCGCTCATCGGCTAGCGCCGTTGATCGAGCCGGACGACGTCATCTGGGTCCACGATTATCATCTCATTCCACTCGCCGCCGAGCTTCGGCAGATGGGGCTGAGGAACAGGATCGGTTTTTTTCTGCACATTCCCTGGCCGCCGGCAGACGTGCTCTTTGCCATGCCCGTTCACGAGGAAATCATGAGAGGGCTTGCTGCCTATGACGTCGTTGGCTTCCAGACCGATCACGATCTGGAAAACTTCGCAGGCTGCCTGCGCCGCGAGGGGATGGGCGACATGATCGGCGAAGGGCGTTTTACCGCCGGCGAGCGCCTGTTCCGCGGCGGGGCCTATCCGATCGGCATCGAGACTGCCGCCTTCGCTGAATTTGCAAAGAGAGCCGACAGCCATAGCATGGTGTTGAAGGCCCGCCATAGCATCGAGGATCGCAGCCTGATCATCGGCGTGGACCGGCTGGATTATTCAAAAGGCATCACCCAGCGCATCGATGCGTTCGAGCATTTCGTCACCAACAATCCGGCGCATCGGCGCAAGGTGACCTACCTGCAGATAACCCCGAAATCCCGCTCGGAAGTGCCGGAATATGAAGCGATGCAGCGGATGGTCGCCGAACAGGCCGGCCGCGTCAACGGCGCGCTCGGCACGGTCGACTGGGTGCCGATCCGCTATATCAACCGCTCCGTCAGCCGACCGGTGCTCGCCGGCCTCTACCGGCTCGCCAAGGTCGGCCTCGTTACGCCGCTGCGCGACGGCATGAACCTCGTCGCCAAGGAATATGTTGCCGCACAAAACCCCGACGATCCGGGCGTGCTGGTTCTTTCCCGCTTTGCCGGCGCGGCGCGCGAACTGAACGGCGCCCTGCTCGTCAATCCCTACGACATTGTCGGCACGTCCAATGCTCTAGCGCGCGGGCTCAATATGCCGCTCGATGAGCGCCGCGACCGCTGGCGGCGGATGATGGACCACCTTCTGAGGCACGATGTCTCGCGCTGGTGCGACGATTTCCTCGGTGATCTGGCCGCCTCACCCGTTTGACGGCGCCAGCAGGGCATTACCATTCCGCCTACCTCCGTCTGCCACGACGCGCTGGGCGATGGCCGGCTGGTGCGCCTTCTGCCCGGCTGGACGGCGGGCAGCATCAGCACGACGATCCTCATGCCGCATCGGCGCGGACAATTACCGTCCGTGCGGGCGTTCGTCGAGTTCCTCGCCGAACGGCTGGCGGGTGATCAGGCGGCCTTGGCCGCGTGATATTCCTTGATCGCCACCATCTTGATCGCCGGATAGCGCTCCGCCTCGTAGCGCAGCGAGAAACCATCCTGCGCCAGAAAGACCGGGTCGCCATCCAGATCGCGGGCGATATCACCGCGCTTGACGGTCAGGAATTTGTCGAGTTCGGCAGCCTGGTCGGACGAAATCCATCGGCAGACGGAGAAGCGCGACATTTCGAAGGAGACCGGCAGGCCGTATTCGGCCATCAGGCGTTCCTTCAGCACGTCGAGTTGCAGCGCGCCGACGACGCCGACGATGGCGGGCGACCCATCCTCTGGCTGGAAGAGCTGGACCACGCCTTCTTCAGCCATCTGCTGCAGGGCTTCCTTCAGCTTCTTGGCCTTCATGGCATCTTCCAGACGCACGCGGCGCAGGATTTCCGGCGAGAAGTTCGGCACGCCCTGGAAAACCAGGCTTTCGCCTTCCGTCAGCGTATCGCCGATACGCAGCGTGCCGTGGTTCGGAATGCCGACCACGTCACCGGCAAAAGCCGTATCGGCGAGCTGGCGCTGCGAGGCGAAGAAGAATTGCGGCGCGGTGAGACCAAGCTGCTTGCCGGTGCGCGCAAGGCGCGCCTTCATGCCGCGCTCCAGCTTGCCGGAGCAGATGCGGGCAAAGGCGATACGGTCGCGATGATTGGGGTCCATGTTCGCCTGGATCTTGAAGACGAAGGCCGTCATCTTGTCTTCGGCGGCATGCACGGTGCGGATATCGGCCGTCTGGTCGCGCGGTGGCGGCGCGAACTCGCCGAGCGCGTTAATAAGGTCGCGCACACCGAAATTGCGCAGCGCCGAACCGAAGAAGACCGGCGTCATATGGCCTTCGAGGAAGGCTTTCCGGTCGAAGGGACGGCAGGCTTCGATCGCCAGCTCGACCTCTTCGATGAAGGCATCGCGCTCGTTTTCCGGCAGCCGGCCGGCGACACTCTGCGGACCGTTGACGGCGGTGACCTCGACTTCCGTATCGGAGCCGCGCACCGTGTTTTCCTTGAGATGATAGGAGCCGCAGAAGGTCTTGGAGCGGCCGATCGGCCAGGTGACCGGGGCCGTGTCCAGCGCCAGCTTCTCCTCGACCTCATCCAGGATCTCGAAGGGATCCCGGCTTTCGCGGTCCATCTTGTTGATGAAGGTGATGATCGGAATGTCGCGCATGCGGCAGACTTCGAAGAGCTTCAACGTGCGCGGCTCGATACCCTTGGCGGCGTCGATGACCATGACGGCGGCGTCGACCGCCGTCAGCGTGCGGTAGGTATCGTCGGCGAAGTCTTCGTGACCGGGCGTATCGAGAATATTGAAGACATTACCTTCATATTCGAAGGTCATGACCGAGGTGACGACCGAGATACCGCGCTCGCGCTCGATCTTCATCCAGTCCGAGCGGGTCTGCATGCGGTCCTTCTTCGCCTTCACTTCACCGGCAAGCTGGATGGCGCCGCCGAACAGCAGCAACTTTTCGGTGAGCGTCGTCTTGCCCGCGTCCGGGTGAGCGATAATAGCGAATGTGCGGCGGCGGGAGACCGCCTCGGCGAGACTTTCGGCCATAGTGTGAATCCTGTGGAATTGCCGCGTATCTAGCGATTAAAGCGCGCCATTGCAATTGACCTTGCGACACGAGGCGCGAAGTAATGCCGCATGATCCTTCACACCGATACTCGCCCAACCCTCAATCTGATCCGTTTGCCGAACGGCCATGGCCTCGATCTGCCCGCCTATGAAACGCGCGGTGCAGCCGGCATGGACCTGCGCGCGGCCATCGACGAGGACAAACCGCTGGTGCTGGCGCCCGGCAAACGCGCGCTCGTTCCGACCGGCTTCGTCTTCGAAATCCCTGAAGGTTTCGAGGGCCAGGTTCGCCCGCGTTCCGGCCTCGCGGCCAAGAACGGCGTCACCTGCCTCAATGCGCCCGGCACGGTCGACAGCGATTATCGCGGCGAAGTGAAGGTCATTCTCGTCAATCATGGCGAGGAGGATTTCACCATCACGCGCGGCATGCGCATCGCGCAGATGGTAATTGCGCCGTTCATCCAGGCTCGCATCGCCGAAGTCTCCGAGGCGACCGAAACCGCGCGCGGCGCCGGCGGCTTCGGCTCGACCGGCGTATGAGCGCCACTGAGACGACCGGCCTCAGATTCCGACAGGACTATTTCAGCGATCCGGCGGGCTGGGCCGCTCTCGTCTCCCTCCTCGACGATACATTCGGCATCGATATCGATCCGCTGCGCGAACTCGGCGGCGCGGATCCGACCAGCATGCCCTTCGGCTGGTTTACCGAGGGAGGCGTGCTTGCCGCCAATCTCTCGGCTTTCGCCATGCCTTTCGTCCTCAATGGCAGGTTGGTCAACGCGGCCGGACTTCAATCCGGCGCGGTCCGTCCGCCGTGGCGTGGCCGCGGCCTGTACCGCGATGTGACGCACAAGGCTCTCGGCTGGTGCGAGGCGCAGGGCTTCGAAGCGATCATCCTCTATACGGACAAGCCTGATCTCTACGAGCCCTACGGTTTCCGTTCGCTGCCTCTTCATAAATATGCCGGCCCTGCACCCGCCCCTGCAGGCTCCGCAGCATCGCGACCGCTGCAGCCGCGCGATGCCGGTGATCTTGCTCTGCTTCAGGACTTGCTGGCGAACCGCAAGCCGATTTCGGAGACGCTCGCCGTCGCCAGCAGCCCGGCGATGTTCCTCATCAACACGCAGTTCGATCCCGATGTCCGCCTTAGCTATCTGGAAGAGAGCAAGGCCGTCATCGCCTGGAAGATGCCCGCAGCCGGTCACTTCGTTCTTCTCGATGTGATTGCGACCGAAATCCCTCCGCTTGCCGCAATCCTTGCCGGTCTCGGCGTAGAGGCAACGACAGTCGAAACGCTCTTTCGTCCGGACAGGCTCGGCTGGTCCGGCAGGGCATTGCCTTACGAAGGTGGAACGCGGCTGATGCTGCGCGGGATGGAAGTCGTGAGCCTCGATCACCCCGCAATGCTCTCGCCAATGGCGGATTTCTGAGGCTATTTTTTCCGTATCAGCGGGGGAAGCCGGCGCTTGACCGGCGAGGACTTGATCATCGACGTATTGGTTTCCGCCCGCTCGGCCACCTTGTCGAGAATGCTGTCGAGCTCCCCCATAGAGCGGACGACGAGGCGGGCAATGAAACAATCGTCTCCCGTGACCTTGTCGCATTCAATGAATTCGGGCGTGTCCTGGATGATGCGCTCGACGATGTGGAGCTGGCCGGGCAGGGGGCGCACCCGCACAATGGCTTGAAGGGGATAGCCAATCGCCGCCGGATCGAGATGGATGGTGAAAAGCGTCACGACCCCACGTTCCTCGAGCCGCCGCAGGCGCTCCGCTGCGCTCGGCGAGGAAAGGCCTACAGCCTGAGCGAGCTCTTTTAGAGAAATACGCGAATTTCCTGCCAGCGCCTCTATCATTGCGCGGTCAATATCATCGACTGCCTGCATCTCGTTAGCCAACATGGCAAAAACTCCTAACAAGATTAGGTTTATCCAGCCTTTCCCTTTCTTATCTTATAGAAAATGCTGCGATGCCGCAATACAATTTCCGCTAACGAACGGAGATGGCTATGCAAGGCGATATCAGAAGAGGCACAGCGGAGATGACGGCAGCGATGCTGATCTCGGGAACGATCGGATGGTTCGTCGTCATGTCCGGCCAACCCGTCAGCGGCGTCGTCTTCTGGCGCTGCTTTTTCGGCGCCCTGACCCTGCTTGTCATCTGCACCGCCCTTGGGTTGCTGAGGCCCGGCGTCATCAGCCTGCGTTCGCTCGGCATCGCCATCTTCGGCGGCATCGCCATCGTTTCCAACTGGCTGCTGCTTTTCGCCTCCTATTCGCACGCCTCGATCTCGATCGCGACGACGGTCTACAACACCCAGCCCTTCATGCTGCTTGCACTCGGCGCGCTCTTTCTTGGCGAGAAAATCACGGGCACCAAGCTCTTCTGGCTCGGGCTTTCCTTCGCCGGCATGGCTGCTATCGTCGAGACGAAGCCGCAAGCCGATGCCGTCTCCGGCAGCTATGGTTTCGGTATCCTAATGGCGCTGGGTGCTGCTTTCTTCTATGCGCTGGCCGCACTTGCCGCCAAATGGCTGCGAGGTACACCGCCGCATCTGATCGCACTGATCCAGGTTTCGACCGGCATCGTCATGCTGGCGCCGATGACCGATTTTACGAACCTGCCCGTCGATATGGGAGCATGGCTGATCCTGATCACCGTCGGCGTCATCCACACCGGTCTCATGTATGTGCTGCTCTATGGTGCAATCCAGAAGCTGCCGACGCATCTGACAGGCGCTCTGTCCTTCATCTATCCGGTCGCCGCCATCCTGGTCGACCGCTTCGCCTTCGGCCATGCATTGCAGCCGATGCAGATCGCCGGGGCGGCGGTCATTCTGCTTGCCGCCGCCGGTATGAATCTCGGCTGGTCGCCGGGCAGGCTCGTTCGCCTGCCGGCGACAAGAAGCTAGGCTGTTACTTCGCCCTACTCGTTACTTTGATTGGCGCGTCGTTTCGAACAGGAACCAGGTGCGGCGTTCGCTTTGGTCGATCCAGTTCTCGATCAGACTGGCGGTCGCAACGTCATTATGTTCGTCGCAGACTTCATGCACTTGACGCAGGATGGAGACGAGGTGAAGGTTGTCTTCACGCAGCTCCGACAGCATGTCCTCAGGAGAGACATAGTCCGCATCATTGTCCGGGATACGCTGCTGGCGGGCGATTTGGCCGATCGAACGCAGCGTCGTGCCGCCGATCTTGCGGGCGCGTTCGGCAACCTCATCCGTCATGTCGAAAATCTGTTCTGCCTGCTCGTCGAGCAGCAGATGATAATCGCGGAAATGCGGCCCGGACATGTGCCAGTGGAAGTTCTTGGTCTTCACATAAAGCGTAAATACATCGGCGAGCAGCGCGGTCAGCGCAGCCGAGATATCGGTAATCGCGTTGGTCGGCAGGTCGGAAGGGGTCTTGAGCGGCAAACGTCTGCGGGCTTCGGCTGAGGTAGGCGACATGTATTCTCTCCTTGGTGATGAAAACCTTCTGCTCCGACGGCATCAGCGAAGCCGCGGCGGGCCGTGTCTGCGGCCGCTTGCAAGGGGAAAATAGCAAGGCCGGATCGGTTTCCAAGTAGATCATGGTTCAGCCGACCTATTCTTTATGGTGATGGACAGATCAGCGTCAGGCGATTGATGGAGCCGCCTTCGCGCGCTTATAGAGAGACTACCTTAAGCCAGTGGATTGAAGATGAGTCTTACCGTCCTGATCGCGTATGCCGGCGCCTTGTTCATCGCCGCCGCCATTCCCGGCCCTGGGATCACGGCGATCGTCGCACGTGCGCTCGGCTCGAATTTCCGCGAGACTTTCTTCATGGGCCTCGGTCTCGTGCTCGGTGACATGAGCTACCTGACCGCCGTTATCCTTGGACTCGCCTTCGTGGCACAGACGTTCACGGAGATCTTCCTGGTCATCAAAATCGCCGGCGCGCTCTATCTTGGCTATATCGCCTGGAAGCTTTGGACCGCCGGCTTGCTGCCGCAGGATATCGCCGCGAAGAAATCCAGCAGTGCCGGCATGTCGTTCCTATCCGGCCTGCTGGTGACGCTCGGCAATCCAAAGACCATGCTGTTCTACGTGGCGCTGGTGCCGACGCTGATCGATCTCGGCGGCATCGGCATGCGCGACTATCTCATGCTGCTCGCCGTCACCTTCGTAGTGCTGATGATCGTGCTCATTCCCTACATGATGCTGGCATCGCGCGCCCGCACGATGCTGAAGCGGCCACGCGCACTGCAGGCGCTGAACCGCGTCGCCGCCAGCATCCTGGCGGGCACGGCAGCCTTCATCGCCACTCGTGCAGCCTGAAATAAACATTCGGCAACGGACGGTTTTCAAAGGATTTTTTCTCCGGCTTAAGCGAGCGACGGATGAAGCCGCTCTGGTCTCATCACCAGTTTGACCCTATTCTCTCCGCAGATTTCAGAATGGATTTCAAAGGGAGAGCACCCATGTCGCACAAACCGGGCCGCGGCCGCATCTATTCCTCCATCACCGATACAATCGGCGACACGCCGCTCGTTCGCCTCGACAAGCTCGCCAAGGAAAAGGGCGTGGTTGCCAATATCCTCGCCAAGCTGGAGTTCTTCAATCCGATCGCCTCGGTGAAGGACCGCATCGGCGTCGCGATGATCGAGAGCCTGGAAACGCAGGGCAAGATCTCGCCCGGCAAGACCGTGCTGATCGAACCGACCTCGGGCAATACCGGTATTGCGCTTGCCTTCGCCGCCGCTGCCAAGGGATACCGGCTGATCCTCACCATGCCGGAGACGATGTCTGTCGAGCGCCGCAAGATGCTGGCGCTGCTCGGTGCCGAGCTGGTGCTGACAGAGGGGCCGAAGGGCATGAAGGGGGCGATCGCCAAGGCCGAAGAACTCGCCGCTTCGCTGCCCGATGCCGTCATCCCGCAGCAGTTCGAGAACCCGGCCAACCCGGAAATCCACCGTAAGACGACAGCCGAGGAAATCTGGAACGACACCGATGGCACGGTCGATATCTTCGTTGCCGGCATCGGCACCGGCGGCACGATCACCGGCGTCGGCCAAGTGCTGAAGAGCCACAAGCCGGATATCCGGGTCGTCGCGGTCGAGCCCAGCGATTCACCGGTACTGTCAGGCGGTACGCCCGGCCCGCACAAGATCCAGGGTATCGGCGCCGGCTTCGCGCCGAAGATCCTCGATACCAGCATCTACGACGAGGTCGTGACGGTCAGCAATGACGAGGCCTTCCAGCTGGCGCGGCTCGTCGCCAGGCTCGAAGGCGTGCCCGTCGGTATTTCCTCAGGTGCGGCGCTCACGGCCGCAATCGAGGTCGGTCGCCGTCCAGAAAATGCCGGCAAGAACATCGTCGTCATCATCCCATCCTTTGCCGAGCGGTATCTTTCGACGGCGTTGTTTGAAGGGTTGGGAAGCTGAGATGGGAATTCGTGAGTAGTGAGTATGAATGAGGCTGCCTTCAGTGCCTGCCGCAAATCACTTTGGCCGGCCAATCACCGATTGTGAGCCGCTACTCACTAATCACCGTTCACTAATCACCCAACCTCACGCCGCCGCTGTCAGCCGCGCGCCGGCGACGCGGTAAGAGATCGCTTCCGCAAGATGGATCCGACCCACGGTTTCCTCACCGTCGAGATCGGCAAGCGTGCGGGCGACCTTCAACACCCGGTGATAGCCGCGTGCCGAAAACTTCATCTTGTCGGCGGCATCGCGCAGCAACTGCAATCCCGCCGCATCCGGCTCGGCGAACTTCTCGATCATCGAGGTGGAGCATCCGGCATTGGTGGAAATACCGGTAGCACCTGCAGCGGCATAGCGTTCGCGTTGGATGTCACGGGCGCGGGCAACGCGCCGAGCGACATCGGCACTCGCTTCAGCCACCGCCGGCCGGATGAGGTCGGCGGCGGAAACGGCCGGTACGTCGATGCGGATATCGATGCGGTCCATCAGCGGGCCGGAAATGCGGGCCTGATAATCCGTCATGCAGCGCGGCCCTCGGGCACAGGTGTGGCCGGGCTCGCCCGCCATGCCGCAACGGCAAGGATTCATGGCTGCGATGAGCTGGATCCGCGCCGGATAGGAGACCCGGTGATTGGCGCGTGCGATGACGCATTCACCGCTTTCCAGAGGCTGACGCAGGGCATCGAGCGCCTGCGGCGTAAATTCCGGAAACTCATCGAGGAAAAGCACGCCGTGATGGGCAAGCGAAGCCTCGCCCGGCCGGGCGCGCAAGCCGCCGCCGATGAGGGCTGCCATGGTCGCCGAATGGTGCGGCGTGCGAAACGGCCTGCGGTCCGAGAGCTTGCCGCCGGAAAGCTGGCCGGCGATGGAATGGATCATCGAGACCTCCAGCAATTCCGCAGCCGAAAGCGGCGGCAGGATGGAGGGCAGCCTCGACGCCAGCATCGACTTGCCGGAGCCGGGTGGTCCGACCATCAGCAGATTGTGGCCGCCGGCGGCCGCCACTTCCAGCGCCCGCTTGGCACTTTCCTGCCCCTTGATCTCGGCGAGATCGGGAAGGTTGGCTGCATTCGGGCGAATGGATGGCTCCGGGCGTGAGAGTATCTGCGTGCCGCGGAAATGATTGGCGAGTGCGATCAGGCTGCGCGGCGCCAGAATGTCGACCCCGGAACCCGCCCACGCGGCCTCCGAGCCGCTTTCAGCCGGGCAGATCAGGCCCTTTCCGGTCGCATTGGCGCCGATTGCAGCCGGCAGCGCACCGGCGATCGCGGCAATCGTGCCGTCGAGGTTGAGTTCACCGACAACGACATAGTCGGACAAAGCGTCCGCCGGAATGGCACCGAGTGCGGCCATCAGGCCGAGAGCGATGGGCAAATCGAAATGGCTGCCCTCTTTGGGAAGATCGGCTGGCGCAAGATTGACCGTCACGCGTTTTGCCGGCAGCGCCAGGCCGGAGGCATGCAAGGCCGCCTGCACCCGCTCGCGGCTTTCCGCAACCGCCTTGTCCGGCAGGCCGACAATCTGGATTCCCATCTTGCCGGGAGCGACCATGACCTGGACCTCGACCGGCACACCTTCAATGCCCTGAAACGCAACCGTGCTGACGCGTGCGACCATGCCCTGCCCCGAAACCTCTACACCCCACCTATGAAGGCGGTCACAATCTGGCATGGAATTTGGAATAAAACAAGAACGATAAGCGAACGAATTCAGCTACCCGCTGCAATCAGATTGCGATCGGTTGTAAAGCCGGAACGAAGGCGATCAAAGGCGGAACACTTAGCGCATTTCCGTTTTCATCGAATCGCGGAAATTCTCTATCTCATTGTTTCTACACAACTCCGGGCGCATAACCGCTGCACGGTTTTGCTAAAATTACCCTAGCTGCGCTTGCGCTCGATGGCATCCCATAACAGGCTTGCGATATCGGCGCCGCCGAACTTCTTCACCTCGCGGATGCCGGTCGGCGAGGTCACGTTGATTTCGGTCATGTAGTCGCCGATCACGTCGATGCCGACGAGCAGGAAGCCGCGTTCGCGCAAAGCGGGGCCGATGCGCTCGCAGATTTCCTTTTCGCGCGCCGTCAGTTCGGTCGGCTCGGCGCGACCGCCGACATGCATATTGGAGCGGCTGTCATGCTCGGCGGGGACGCGATTGATGGCGCCGGCAAATTCGCCGTCGACGAGGATGATGCGCTTGTCGCCCTTGCGCACGTCAGGCAGGTATTGCTGGGCGATGAAAGGCTCGCGGAAGAGCTGGCCGAACATTTCAAGCAGTGAGGACAGGTTGCGGTCATCCCTGGTGGAATGGAAGACGCCGGCGCCACCATTGCCGTAGAGCGGCTTCAGGATGATGTCGCCCATCTCGTCGCGGAAGCGGCGGATCTCGCCCGGATCCTTGGTGATCAGTGTCTTCGGCATCAGGTCGGAAAATTCGGTGACGAAGATCTTTTCCGGCGAGTTGCGCACCCAGGCCGGATCGTTGACGACGAGCGTCTTCGGATGGATTCGTTCGAGCAGATGCGTCGCGGTGATGTAGGCCATGTCGAAGGGCGGGTCCTGGCGCAGCAGAACGACATCCATGGTCGAGAGGTCGACGCGTTCGGGCGCACCGAGCTCATAGTAGTCACCCTTGACGTCGCGCAGCACCATCGGCTCGACGGAAGCATAGAGCTTGCCGTCGCGGAAGCTCAGGCGTTCGGGTGTGTAGTGGAAGAGATTGTAGCCACGCGCCTGCGCTTCGAGGCTCATGGCGAAAGTGGAATCACCTGCGATATTGATGCCGGAGACATGGTCCATCTGGACCGCTACGTTCTTAATCTTGGCCATTTCCGTCCCTTGAGCTGATGCCGCCCAGATGTAGGTCGGTCAGGCATCAAACGCAACGGCAATCAATGGCTTCGGATGTTTCCGCGGGCGCTATTGTCAGGCGGCGATGCCGGTACCGCCGCTGTTGCGCAAGAGGTTGCGCAGGCGGTAGGCGATGGCGAGCGGCTTTGGGAAAGGCTTACGCAGGAAGGCGACCTTACGGACGTAATTGTCGACCCGCCAGTTCGCCCAGGTGCCGCCGGCGAAGAAAGCGACATCGCCCGCCTGCAGTGTACGCTCTAGGCCGTCTTCGGTGGTGACGTGCACCTCGCCTTCGAGGATCATCACCGTCTCGTCCCATCCGAAACGCCAGCGGAATTCACCTGATGTGCAATCCCAGATCGCCGTTAGCGAGGCCTCGTCATGGCCGCGGGAGTGTTCCGCCGTGCGCGCCTGCGGATTGCCGCTGATGATCCAATCCGGATTGATCGGCGTCGGCTTCAGCACCATCCGGTCGCTTGCCTGCGCGACGAAAGATTTGCCTGATGGCTTCAACGCGGCATAAGGCACCGACCGCGCAGCCGTCGCTGCGGCTGTTGCAAGCATCATCTTCCAGGCCATGAATTACCCCCAGTTGCTACCCCTAGCTGCGCTGTGGATAGCAAAAGAGTCATAAAAGCCCGTTCAAGCAGACGCTAAAACTTTAACGAAAGCTTGTTCGCCAGTTTTAGGCGCCTGCGGAATTTAGCGCCTCCCTAGAAAGCGTCCGGGAAATGACGGGGCAGCTTCCCCGGCAATATCGCAACGATATCATAGCGCTGTGAGAGCTGGGCATAGTCCCGCTGACGGGCAAGCCAGAGATCACTTGCGGCCCGGATACGCTTTTGTGAGCCATAGGTGACGGCATCCACCGCGCCCATTTCGTCGACGCGCGCCTTGACCTCGACAAAGACGGCCAGATCCCCCTTGCGGGCGATAATATCGATCTCGCCGAGCTTTGTCCGGTGCCGCAGGGCGAGAATACGGTAGCCTTTCAGCATCAGGAAAATGGCGGCAATATATTCCGCCGTCCAGCCGCGGCGCAGCGCCTTTCTTCTGCGGAGCGTCGCCTCGCCGTCAGCCATTTTCCGCCTTCATGTCGAGGAGCTTCTGGTAGAGCACCTTGCGCGGCAGACCAGTCAAGCGAGCAGCCTCGGTTGCGGCCTTCGCAGTCGGCAGGTCTTTTGAGAGATCGGCGAGAACCGCGTCAACGTCGGCTTCGGTAGCGGCCCGCTTTTTCGGCGGGCCGATCACCAGCACGATCTCGCCCTTCACATTGTCATGTTCTTCATAGTGGGCTGCGAGCTCGGCAAGCGTGCCACGGCGGAATTCCTCATAGGTCTTCGTCAGTTCGCGGCAGACCGACGCCTCGCGTTCGGCGCCGAGCACATCGGCAGCGGCCAGCAGCGTCGCGCCAATGCGATGGGGTGATTCAAAGAAAATCAACGTGGCTGGTGCGGCTAAAAATTCCGCGAGCCGATCGCGGCGCGCCTTGTCCTTGGTCGGCAGGAAGCCGGCAAAGAGAAAGGCATCGTTCGGCAGGCCTGAACCGACGAGGGCGGCAAGCGGCGCCGAAGCACCGGGAATGGGGATAACGCGGTAGCCCATCTCGATCGCCTGCTGCGCCAGCCGATAGCCGGGGTCGGAAACGAGCGGCGTGCCGGCATCGGAGACAAGCGCCACCGACTTGCCGGCTTCGAGCGCCTGCAGCAATCGCGGCCCGGCCTCATCGGCATTGTGCTCATGATAGGCGAAGGGGCGGTTCTGGATGCCGTAACGATCAAGCAAAACGCGGGTAACGCGGGTATCTTCGCAGGCCAGGACATCGGCACCGGCGAGCGTTTCCAGCGCCCGCAGCGTGATGTCACCGAGATTGCCGATCGGTGTGGCGACGAGATAGAGAGCCGATTCGAGCGGGCGCGCCGGCACCGCAATATTGTGCAGGCGAAAGCCGCGCCGGGCGCCGGTTTCCGCTGTCGTCTCTTCCGTCATGTCACTCACTTTCGTCCCGCCGGGCTCTGCCCTTTATGGGCGAGCGGTGTCACTTCGACAAGGGGCGCAATTTCTGTGAGCATTGCACTGCAAAACGGCATTTGCAGGCCTGTGGACAGCCATACCTCTTGCAATCGCCAGCAAAGTTCTGCCATTTTGCCCGTCCACTCCCCTCTCCCAAAGGGGAAAGCAGTGACGCGGCGCTTGCAGGCGCCCGGACAATAAAGGTCGAAAGCGGTAGCATCCCATGCGTATTACTATTGAGCGGTCAAACCTTTTGAAGTCGCTGAACCACGTGCATCGCGTGGTCGAACGCCGCAACACGATCCCGATCCTGTCCAACGTGCTTTTGAAGGCGGACGGCCAGAGCCTCGACATGAAGGCGACCGACCTCGATCTCGAAATTACCGAAGCGACGCCTGCCAATGTCGAGCAGGCGGGTGCCACCACCGTTCCCGCCCATCTCCTTTACGATATCGTGCGCAAGCTTCCCGATGGCGCGGAAGTCCTGCTCGCGACCACGCAGGACGGGGGCTCGATGAACGTTCAGTCGGGCCGCTCGAAGTTCTCGCTGCAGTGCCTGCCGGAATCCGATTTCCCTGACCTGACGGCCGGTACCTTCACGCATTCCTTCAAGCTGAAGGCAAGCGACCTGAAGATGCTGATCGACCGGACACAGTTTGCGATCTCCACCGAAGAAACCCGCTATTATCTGAACGGCATCTTCTTCCACACGATCGAAAGCGATGGCGACCTGAAGCTGCGCGCCGTCGCGACCGACGGCCACCGTCTGGCCCGCGCCGATGTGGATGCGCCTTCCGGCTCGGAAGGCATGCCGGGTATCATCATTCCGCGCAAGACGGTCGGAGAATTGCAGAAGCTCGTCGATGTGCCGGATGCGATCGTCACCGTCGAAGTCTCCGACGCCAAGATCCGCATCACCATCGGCTCCATCGTCATGACCTCGAAGCTGATCGACGGCACCTTCCCGGACTATCAGCGCGTCATTCCGACCAACAACGACAAGGAAATGCGCGTCGACTGCACGAGCTTCGCCCAGGCCGTTGACCGCGTCTCGACGATTTCCTCCGAGCGCGGCCGCGCCGTGAAGCTCGCGCTCTCCGATGGTCAGCTGCTGCTCACCGTCAACAACCCGGATTCCGGCAGCGCTACGGAAGAAGTCGCCGTCGGCTACGATACGGATCCGATGGAAATCGGCTTCAACGCCAAGTATCTGCTCGATATCACCGCGCAGCTTTCCGGCGACGAAGCGATCTTCCTGCTGGCGGACGCCGGTTCACCGACACTCGTGCGCGACACCGCCGGTGACGACGCCCTCTACGTGTTGATGCCGATGCGCGTCTAAGCGCGCGTCGCATTTATTGTCGAAACTTTTCTGATCGCGACATGGCCTCTTGTTTTTGCATCACCCTCCTGCAATTAAGGGAAAGTTGAACGGCAGGTACGGGAGGATTGTATGGCATTGCGGCTCAAGGAACGGCTCGGCAAGAAGTTTGACGAGGAGATCCGCTTCTTCAAGGGCATGATGCAGGGGCCGAAGACTGTCGGCTCCATCATTCCAACCTCCTCGATCACCGCCCGCAAGATGGCAAGTGTCGCAGATCCGCATTCGGACCTGCCTGTCCTCGAGCTCGGCCCTGGCACCGGAGCCATCACCAAGGCGATCCTTGCCCATGGCGTGAAACCGGAAAAGCTCGTCGCCATCGAATATTCGACAGACTTTTACCAGCATCTCCTTCGCCTCTATCCAGGCGTGACCTTCATCAACGGCGATGCTTTCGATCTCGACAGGACGCTCGGCTCACTTCGGGATCAGAGGTTCGATTGCGCCATCTCATGCATACCGCTCCTGAACTTCCCGATGCAGGCGCGCATCTCGCTTCTCGAAAACCTGCTCGACCGCATGCCGGCGGGCCGGCCATTCGTGCAGATCTCCTATGGTGCGGTGTCGCCAATCGTCGCCAATCCCGATCGCTACAGCATTCATCATTTTGATTTCATCGTGCGCAATATTCCTCCAGCCCAACTCTGGATCTATCGGCGCGGATAAATGTTTGGACTTTATATCACTCACCCGCAGGTCAAGATCGCCCCCCAGGTTCCCGTTCCCAAATGGGGTCTTTCCGACATCGGTGCCGAACGTGCCCGCAAGGCTGCGTCGAGCGACTGGGCGAATCGGCTGACCCGCATCGTCTCCAGCGACGAGACGAAAGCGATCGAGACTGCGGAAATCCTTGCCGAAGCTTCGGGTGCGAAAATCGAGATCGTGCATGGCATGCACGAGAATGATCGTACTGCTACCGGCTTCCTGCCGCCGGACAAGTTCGAAGAGGCTGCCAACTGGTTCTTCGCCCATCCGCAGGAGAGCTTCAGGGGCTGGGAACGAGCTGTCGATGCGCAAGCCCGCATCGTCTCGGCGGTCGAAGCGATCCTCTCTTCGCATGATCAAAATGCACCGATTGCCTTCGTTGGCCATGGCGGCGTCGGAACGCTGCTCAAGTGCCATCTGATGGGCACGCCGATAGCGCGCGACGGAGATCAGCCGGGCGGCGGTGGCAATCTCTATGCTTTCGGCCTTGCAGATCGCCGCTTATCATGCGACTGGACACCCATCGAAGACTGGCGGGGATGAATTGAGATGGACGCACGCGAGCGGTTGATCGTGGGGCTGGATGTTCCAACGATTGGCGAAGCGGAAAGATTGGTTTCCACGCTCGGCGACGACATTCTCTTCTACAAGATCGGCTACCAGCTCGTCTTTGCCGGCGGGCTGGAATTTGCCCGCGACCTTGCCGCCAGCGGCAAGAAGATCTTCCTGGACATGAAACTGCTCGACATCGACAACACGGTCGCATCCGGCGTCGAAAACATCGCCAAGATGGGCATGTCGATGCTGACGCTGCATGCCTATCCGAAAGCGATGAGGGCCGCGGTCGAGGCGGCGAAAGGCTCCGGCCTCTGCCTGCTGGGCGTGACCGTGCTGACCTCGATGGATGCCGAGGACCTCGTCGAGGCCGGTTATCAATATGATCCGCAGGCACTGGTCGCGCGCCGCGCCGAACAGGCGCGCGCTGCCGGTATGGGCGGCATCGTCTGCTCCGCCGAGGAATCCGCGGCTGTTAGCGAGATCGTCGGGCCTGATATGGCGATCGTTACACCCGGCATCCGCCCGACGGGCGCCGAAAAGGGCGACCAGAAGCGGGTCATGACGCCTAAGGATGCACTGAAGGCCGGGTCCACCCATCTCGTCGTCGCCCGCCCGATCGTCAAGGCACCAGAGCCGCGGGAAGCAGCGCGTGCAATCCTCAATGAAATGGTCGCCGCGCTCTGGCCGGCAAACCGCTGACACATGTGCTGAAAGGGACAACAATGGCCAAGGGATACTGGATCGCCCGCGTCGATGTGCGCGACCTCGAGCGCTACAAGGATTATGTCGCGGCTGCAAAGCCAGCCTTTGAAAAATACGGTGCGAACTTTCTCG
Source organism: Rhizobium sp. ZK1 (assembly GCF_047782645.1). Taxonomy (NCBI): domain Bacteria; kingdom Pseudomonadati; phylum Pseudomonadota; class Alphaproteobacteria; order Hyphomicrobiales; family Rhizobiaceae; genus Rhizobium; species Rhizobium sp. ZK1. The sequence continues at coordinate 4,456,335 of NZ_CP180586.1, read as the reverse complement.
CCCGCGGCGGCGCAATCACCGAGCTTGAAGGCAAGGCGCGCGCCCGTAACGTCGTCATCGAATTTCCCTCGATGCAGCATGCCGTCGACTGCTATAATTCGCCGGAATACCAGATCGCCGCAAAAATCCGCCATGAGGTGGCCGATGCCGAAATGGTCGTCGTCGAAGGCATCTGAACCAGTTTCGAACGGGTAAGAACTACGGCGCGATGGCCCTTTTCGTCGCGCCGGGATTCGGCTAAGACGAAATCCACCACAGCATTCCAAAGCCTTTCGAGGAGCCTGCCATGACCCTTGCCAACCTGCCGCCGCTCGTCACCGTGTTCGGAGGGTCCGGCTTCATCGGCAGACACGTCGTGCGTGTGCTGGCCAAGCGCGGCTACCGTATCCGTGTCGCCGTTCGCCGCCCCGATCTCGCGGGCTTCCTGCAGCCGCTCGGCAATGTCGGCCAGATCTCCTTCGTTCAGGCCAACCTGCGCTACCGCAATTCGATCGACCGCGCCGTCGAAGGTGCCGACCACGTGATCAATTGCGTCGGCATCCTCTTCGAGAGCGGCCGCAACACGTTCGATGCCGTGCAGGAATTTGGCGGCCGTGCGGTGGCTGAAGCCGCCCGCAATGCCGGTGCGACGCTCACTCACCTCTCGGCTATTGGCGCAAACTCCGGCTCGCAGTCCAGTTACGGCCGCACCAAGGGCCGCGCGGAAGCAGCCATCCTGTCTATTAAGACGGACGCAGTGATCTTCCGTCCGTCTATCGTCTTCGGCCCGGAAGACAGCTTCTTCAACAAGTTCGCCAACATGGCGCGCATGTTCCCGGTGTTGCCGCTCGTCGGCGGCGGCAAGACGAAGTTCCAGCCGGTTTACGTCGAAGATGTCGCCGAGGCCGTTGCCCGCGCCGTCGACGGCAAGATCGAAGGTGGAAAGATCTATGAGCTCGGCGGCCCTGAAGTCCTGAGCTTCCGTGAATGTCTTGAGACCATGCTGAAGGTCACGGCTCGCAAGAACCCGCTCATTTCCCTTCCCTTCGGCATCGCATCGCTGATCGGCAGCATAGCTTCGCTGGTGCCGTTCATCACACCGCCGATCACACCGGATCAGGTTAAGCTGCTGAAGCATGACAATGTCGTTTCGAAGGAAGCCGAAGCTGAAGGCCGCACGCTCAAGGGCCTCGGCATAACGCCGACGATGGCGACTTCGGTGCTCGAATCCTACCTTGTGCAGTACCGCCCGCACGGCCAGTACACCGGCTCCGGCAAGGCTGCCTGATAATAGATAGTCGACAGTTCAAGCGCCGCTCGTGAAGTTTCACGGGCGGCGTTTTTCTTTTCGTGAGATGCAAATCTGGCGCAAGCCCAGCGTGTTATGGCGCGTTTCATAGTGGGTTACGTTGCATAAAAGACGCATAGGAAATTTAGTGGAGTTAACACCAAATTTAGCAGGAACATTTATTGCTATTTGCTATTCCACTGACTAAACACCCCCGCGCGTCTTCAGACAGACTCAAGCGCCTCGCAGGCGTGCGGCAATCACTGTGAAAGGCTATTTCTAATGGGTAAGTCAATCGCGCTTCTTTTTGCGTGTGCGGCACTGGTCATCCTCGCAGGCTCCTTCATTGCGCCGGGCTCCGTCGCAGCGGTGAAGGGCGGTTGCTCGCCGGCCTACGGCGTCGATCCCTGCTCGACGGCCTCCATTACCCACTAACAGAAAGCCGGTCCTTTCGAACCGGCTTTAGTTTTTATCTCGGTGCGAGCGAAACATATTCGATCGCTCGCAAGTTTCGCGATTCAGGCGATCATGCCGGTCATCGCCATGCCGAGCAGCACAACACCCAAAATGATGCGATAGACCGCGAAGACCGTAAAACGGTTGCTCCTGATGTAGGCCAGCAACCACTTGACGGCGATGAAGGCAACGATCGTCGAAACGACGAAGGCAATGCCGAGCGCGGTCCAATCTTCGTTTGCCGCACCGCCATCCCTGAAGGTTTCTAGAAGCGAGAAGGCGCTTGCTGCATACATCGTCGGAATGCCGACGAGGAAGGCGAATTCGGTTGCCGCAGCGCGGTTGCCCGTGCCGGCCAGCATGGCGACGAAGATCGTAGCGCCAGAGCGGGACGTTCCGGGGAAGACACCGGCAACGACCTGGGCGATACCGACCAGAATGGCAACGAGCCAGGTGATGTGAGAGCTCGGCGGGCGGCGGGCGGCAGCCCATTCGGCAAAGATCATCCAGATACCGCCAATGATCAGCGCCCATGCAACCGGCGTTGCTGTCTCAGGCAGCTCGAAACCCATTTTCTTAACGATAAGGCCGAGAACCGCGGTGATCAAGAATGCGGCAATCAGCTTGAGGGCGTAATCGCGGTTCGCAGGATCGCGCCAGCCGAGCAGCAGATCCAGCAGGCGACGCCAGTAGATAATCGTGACGGCGAGGATGGCGCCGGCCTGAATGACGATGTTGAATGTATCTGAGCGTGCGCCGAGCCACTGTTCCGCAATGATCAGATGGCCGGTGCTCGAAATCGGCAGGAACTCGGTGATCCCTTCTATAATACCCAGGATTATAGAGCTTATATAGTCCATAAAGTGTCTCCGGTTTGGGGTTCGGTCGGACTGGAATGGCGGTCAGGTTTATATTGCACTGCACAATCATCATTCGCCAGAGCGGGAGGCAAGAAAAGGCGAGCGGGGAGTTGCGATGATTCAGGCAGCCATGTTTTGTCCCTCGTCAGGCAGGGGAGGCCCGATTCGCTTGTATTGGCGAGGCCAAGCTCCTATAGCTTCAACTAATGAGTCATGACTAGGGCGGTATAAGTGGCGCGCCCTTGAACCCATGCACCACAATCAAAAGTCCGAGTATCGATGCCCACGCTTTATCATCATCCCATGTCGTCCGCATCTCGCTTCGTCAGGCTCATTCTGGCGGAGTACGGCTATCAGGCGGAGCTGATCGAGGAACAGACCTGGGAGAAGCGCCGCGACTTCCTGGCGCTCAATCCGGCGGGCACGCTGCCTGTCTATGTCGATGACAGCATGCGGGCGCTCTGTGGCGCGACCGTCATTTCCGAATATCTCGACGAGACGCATGGCGTGCTGAAGCGCGACCGCCGACTGCTCGCCGAGGACCCATTCCAGCGCGCGGAAATCCGCCGCCTGACGGAATGGTTCATGCAGAAGATGGAAAACGACGTCACCAAGCCGCTGGCGCGCGAGCGCGTCTACAAGCTGCAAATGACGGCCGACCAGGGCGGCGGCGCCCCGGATTCCAAGATGTTGCGTACGGCGCGCGCCAATATCCGCCAGCATATGCGTTATCTCACATGGCTTGCAGGCTCGCGCCAATGGCTGGCCGGCGACCGGATGAGCTATGCCGATCTTGCCGCCGCCGCCTCTATCTCGATCCTTGATTATCTCGGTGAGATCGACTGGTCGGAATCACCGCTTGCCAAGGACTGGTACCAGCGGCTGAAATCGCGCCCCTCCTTCCGCCCGCTTCTGACTGAACGCGTGCGAGGCCTGACGCCGGTTTCCCATTATGCCGACCTGGATTTCTGACGAGGGCTTTTCATGCCCGAAGCGAAAACCGATGATATAAAAGAGCGCAAGCGCCGCGACAATTTGACCACCTTCCTGAAGGCGGAATCACTCGCTCTCGGCTTTGATCTCTGTCGCATCACCCGTCCGGATTCGATTCCTGACGCAAAGGAGCGGCTCGGTCAATTCATCGATGCCGGCCGGCATGGGACGATGGAGTGGATGGCCGAGACGCGAGAGCGCCGTGGCGATCCACGCACGCTCTGGAGCGATGTGCGCTCGGTCGCGGTCTTCGGCCTCAATTACGGGCCTGAGGACGATCCACGCGGCATTCTCGACAAGAAGGACAAGGCGGCGATCTCCGTCTATGCCCGCAATCGCGATTACCATGATGTCATCAAAGGCCGGCTGAAGGAGATCGCCACACGTTTTGCCGCCAGGGCGGGCGCAGATGTGAAGGTCTTCGTCGATACCGCGCCGGTCATGGAAAAGCCGCTGGCGGCCGCAGCCGGGCTTGGCTGGCAGGGTAAACACACCAATCTTCTCAGCCGCGAGCATGGCTCGTGGCTTTTCCTCGGCTCGATGTTCACGACCGCCGATCTCAATATAGATTTGCCCGAGACGGATCATTGCGGCTCCTGCCGCGCCTGCCTCGATGCCTGCCCGACCGCCGCCTTTCCGGCGCCCTACCAGATCGATGCGCGCCGCTGCATCTCGTATCTGACCATCGAGCACAAGGGACCGATCGATCCTGAATTCCGGCCGCTGATCGGCAATCGCATCTACGGCTGCGACGATTGTCTTGCTGCCTGCCCGTGGAACAAGTTCGCAAGCGAAGCCTCGGAAATGAAGCTGAAGGCACGCGAAGATCTGAAGGAGCCGTCCATCGCCTTCCTTCTCACGCTTGACGATCCGACCTTTCGCAGCTTCTTCAGCGGCTCGCCGGTCAAGCGCATCGGCCGCGACCGCTTCATCCGCAATGTGCTGATCGCCGCCGGCAATTCCGGCGAGCGCGGCCTCATCGAGCAATGTCGCATTCTGACCACCGATGCCTCGCCTGCCGTGCGCGGCATGGCAGTCTGGGCGCTATCGCGGCTCATGAAGGCTGGCGAATTCGACGCCTTTGCCGCACAAAGGGAAAGTGAGTCGGACGAGGATGTCCTCGGCGAGTGGCGAATGGCGGGAGTGAGCTGATGCATGTGATGATCTTTGGCTGCGGTTATTCCGGTACAGCGATCGCCAAGGCCTTTGGCGAGAGCGGCGTGCGCGCCTCCGGCACGACCCGTTCTCCGGAAAAAGCCGAAGAACTGCGGAAAGCCGGGATCGAAGCCTTCCTTTTTGACGGCGAGACCTTGAGCGCCGAGATGCAGGCTGCCATGGCAGACGTTACTCATCTCGTGCAGTCGATTGCGCCGCGCGACACCGATCCGCTGCTTGCATTGCTTGGTCAGGATGGCGCGGCACGTCTGCCTGACCTGCAATGGATCGGCTATCTCTCCACCGTCGGCGTCTATGGCGACCATAAGGGCGGCTGGGTGACGGAAGAAACCGTTTGCGTTCCGATCTCCGGCCGCTCGAAGGAGCGGTTGGAAGCGGAGGAGGCCTGGCTTGCGCTCGGTCGCGCCCGCGGCGTGCCGGCTGCGATATTGCGTCTCTCGGGCATTTACGGGCCAGGACGCAACGCTTTCGTCAACCTCGATCGCGGTACGGCGCGTCGTATCATAAAGAAGGAGCAAGTCTTCAACCGCATCCGCGTTGAGGACATCGGCGCTTCCACCCGCTTTCTGTCGGAACACGCGCTCGGCGGCATCTACAATGTCACCGACGATCAGCCCGGCCCACCACAGGAAGTCATCGTCGAAGCGGCTCGCCTGATGGGCGTCGAGCCCCCGCCGGAACAGGCTTTCGAGACGGCAGAGATGACGGCTATGGCCCGCTCTTTCTATGGTGAGAACAAGCGGGTTTCGAACGCCAAATTGAAGGCTGCGGGCTTCCGTTTTGCCTTCCCGAACTACCCGATGTCGCTCGCCCAACTCTGGCAAAATGGTCATTGGAGAGGTTGAAGAAACCCTCCCATTCGGGTGAGTGGGTTATAGCCCATAAAGAGTAGAAATTTCCTACTTTCTAATTTTGAGGAACTGAATTTCGCTCTGTATTATGGTTAACGGCCCCTAAATTTGCGCAAATGTGGCGTCGAATATGGCAATCGGAGAAAAAAATTTTTGTGATTTCCAGCGGCTATCAACTGTTTACCCTTTTTCCGAAAAAATCATTCGGATTTTAGCTGATTTTATTAGGTTTTTTCCACAGCTGGACAAAGCGGTGTCCTGCTACCGCAATGTTATCGAAATCACAAATATTACAGACCGTAATGTTCCGTGATCGTCATTGGCACTTTTTCGCCACTTTTCCCCGGATTGAAGCCCCACCGCCTGCGAAGGCGCAAGTTCAATAGTTGAGGGACAATCCGTTTTGAAGAAAATCTGCCGTTCTCTAATCACCACCGCAGCCATTGCAGCCTGTTCTTTCGTCCTTCCAGCGGAAGGGTTTGCTGCCAACGGATGTGGCGGTGCTTCGTGGTACGCACTTCGCTCCAAAACTGCTTCCGGGGAACGCATGAACCCGGCCATCTATACTGCCGCACATCGCTCTCTGGCGTTCGGCACCAAGGTGAAGGTCACCAACCGCAACAACGGCCGCAGCGTCGTCGTTCGCATCAATGATCGTGGTCCGTTTATCCGTGGTCGCGTGCTCGATCTGTCGCGCGCTGCTGCACAGAATATCGGCATGGTCTCCTCGGGCACTGCGAAGGTCTGCTACGAAGTCATCAGCTGAGGCCCAAGTCCTCCGCACAATCCCTGCGCCGGATGCGGCGCTTGCTCTTGCCGTCAATCGCGGGTAACCACGCGGTTGAGACTTGTGAACAATCCACCCAGTCACTTAGGTTTCCTAGTGCTCATTTTGCGCGGATCGTTCACCAGCCAAGGCAACAGGAGAAGTTTGAATGCGTTTGGGCGGCCGCCTCGAAGGGGCGATTTCGGTTCTGGCTGATATCGATGCCCGTAAAAGGCCTGTCGCCGATGCGTTGAAGGACTGGGGCCTCGCCCACCGTTTCGCCGGCTCCGGCGACCGGGCGGCGATCGGCAACATCGTCTATGACGCGCTGCGCATGCGGCTCTCCCATGCCTATCTGATGGACGACGACAGCGCCGTTGCCATTGCCCATGCCGTCATGTTCCGCCAATGGGGTTTCACGCCGGAAAAGCTGGCCGCGGAACTTGTCGACGACAAGTTCGCGCCGGCGCCGCTTTCGGCCGACTCACTCGCGGCCTTTACGAGCCGCTCTCTTTCCGACGCAGCCCCGCATGTGCAGGGCGATATTCCAGAATGGGTGCAATCCTCCTTCGAACAGGCCTTCGGCGGCGAATGGCTCTCCGAGGCGCAGGCGCTCGCCGGACGCCCGACGCTTGATCTGCGCGCCAATATCCTGAAAGCCACCCGCGAAAAGGCTGCCAAGGCGCTGGAACGCGCCGGCGCCAATGAAGCGAAGATCGCACGCTACGGCATCCGGATTCCCGCCGGCGAGGGTGCCTCACGCTTGCCCAACGTGACGGCCGAACTTTCGTTCCAGAAAGGTTGGTTCGAGGTTCAGGACGAGGGATCGCAGATCGTTGCCGATCTCGTGTTGCCTAGGGATGGCGATCAGGTGCTGGATTACTGCGCCGGCGGCGGCGGCAAGACGCTCGCCATGGCGGCCGCCATGCACAACAAGGGCCAGGTCCATGCCTATGATGCCGACCGCAAGCGGCTTGCGCCGATCATCGAGCGGCTGAAGCGCGCCGGCACACGCAACGTTCAGGTCCATGACGATATCAGAGGCCTCTCCGGCCTGCGCGACCGCTGCGACAAGGTGCTGGTCGATGCGCCCTGCACCGGCACGGGCACGTGGCGCCGTCGGCCGGATACGAAATGGCGGCTGACCGTCAAGAACCTCGACGAACGCACGGCCCAGCAGCAGGACGCGCTGAAACAGGCAAGCGGCTTCGTGCGCCCCGGCGGCGAACTCATCTACGTTACCTGCTCGGTGCTGCCGCAGGAGAACGAAGAGCAAGTGCGGCGCTTTGCCGCCGACCACGGCGACTTCGAAATCGTCGGTGCTCTGCCTGCCTGGGATAGCCTATTCGGCAAGGAGAGCACACGCCCGCGCTCTTCCGACGGTAAGACGATCACGCTGACGCCGGCCTCGACGGATACCGACGGCTTCTTTTTCTGCCGCCTCAAAAGGATAGGCTGAGCCTTACGGCGACGGCGCCCGCAGCGGATATTGATGCCGCGGTGGGATGAGATGGTGCACGACGGCGATCGCAACCAGCAGAACGCCACCGAGCAGCACGACCGCAAACAGCGTCAAGCCGCCGAGATGCGAGCCGAGAGCAACAAGCGGCACGGCACCTGCCGGCGGATGCGTGACCCTCAGCGCCAGCATGGCTGCGATCGCGATGCCGACGGCGATTGCCGCGACCCACCATAGACCCGGAAAGAAAAAAGCGGCTGCGGCACCGACTGCGGCAGCAAGGACATAGCCGCCGATGACATTGGCCGGTTGGGCAAGGGGGCTCTTCGGTTGTCCGAAGATCAGCACCGCCGTTGCGCCGAAGGGCGCGATCAGCAGCGGAATGCCCGTCGTGATGGCAAGTGTACCGACTGAAACCATGCCTATAACGGCGCCAATTCCAGACTTGAGGTGCGCATGGAATGCGCCCTTCGGCTCGTGGCGATGAATGAAATGCTTGATGTGATGACGCATGAAGGCCGGTCGGATGAGGGAGTATTCGGCAGGTCAGATGAAGGATTGAGCAGAGTGCGCGATAAATAGCGCGCTTCATGCCGAATTTTCAAGCAAATGCTTTTCAAACAGACAGAATGTTCGCGGAAATTCATCCTTAAAACCATTCCAAACTAGAGTGTTTGACACCAGTTTGCTTTTGGGCGAAGAGACGAAAGCCGGATTCAGACGGAAATCCGTCACAGGAGAGGATTATGAAGCTCAACCGCACATTCCGAGCAGTTGCACTGGCGATTGCCCCCGCCGCCCTGCTCGCCCTTCCCGCGCATGCGGCAACCGACGCAGCCGCTGTCGTGAAACACTATGCCGAAATCGCTCATGCCAAGTACGAAGACTCGCTGACGACAGCCAAGGCGCTCGACGCGGCCATCGACGCGTTTCTGAAGACGCCCGATGATGAGACGCTGAAGGCTGCCAAGGACGCATGGATCAAGGCGCGTGTTCCCTACCAGCAGACCGAAGTCTACCGTTTCGGCAACCCTATTGTCGACGACTGGGAAGGCAAGGTCAACGCGTGGCCGCTCGATGAAGGCCTGATCGATTACGTGGATCCCTCCTACGGCACGGAAAGCGACGAGAACTCTCTCTATGTCGCCAATGTCATCGCCAACAAGACGATCAAGATCGACGGCAAGGATGTCGATGCTTCCAAGCTGACGCCGGAATTCCTCTCCGGCACTCTGGCCGAGGCCGGCGGTATCGAAGCCAATGTCGCGACCGGCTACCATGCCATCGAATTCCTGCTCTGGGGCCAGGATCTGCATGGCACGGGTCCGGGCGCGGGTGAACGTCCTGCTACCGACTACGACCTGAAGAATTGCACGCATGGCAATTGCGACCGCCGCGCCGAATATCTGAAGTCCGCCTCCACGCTGCTCGTTTCCGATCTGCAGGAAATGACCGACAATTGGGCGCCGGATGGCGAAGCCGCAAAGCATGTCGAAGCCGATCCGAAGGCTGGCCTCGTCGCCATCCTGACGGGCATGGGTTCGCTCTCCTACGGCGAGCTCGCCGGCGAACGCATGAAGCTCGGCCTGTTGCTGCACGATCCGGAAGAAGAGCACGATTGCTTCTCCGACAACACCTACAACTCGCACCTGAACGATGCGATCGGCATCGCCGCCGCCTATACGGGCGAATATACGCGTGTCGACGGCACCAAGATGACCGGCCCGTCGCTGCACGATCTCGTTGCCGCCAAGGATAAGGCTCTCGACGCCGAGATGACCGGCAAGCTCAACAAAACGCTGGATGCCATGCACGCCATGGCCAAGCGCGGCGAGACGGTCGAGAAGTACGACCAGATGATCGGTGAGGGCAACAAGGAAGGCAACGCTGTTGTCCAGGCTGCGATCGACGGTCTCATCGACCAGACGAAGTCGGTCCAGCGCGTTATTGCCGCACTTGACCTCGGCACCGTCGAGCTTGAAGGTTCCGACAGCCTGGATAATCCTAACGCTGTCTTCAAATAAGCAAAAAGGCGGGCCGCTTTGAAACCGGAGCGGCCCGGACCCTTGAAATGTCGCATAAACCGGCCCGCCGTCTCCTTGTCAGCGCAGCTTTCTGCGCCTCGCTTGCCGGGCTTCCCGTTGCGATCGCGAGCGCCTTCGATCTTCCGACCAGACGGACCGATATTTCCGATGCCGATTTGAAGCGCGTCGCCGATATTGTCAGGCCGGCGCATGATTTCAGCAAGGCAGAGCCCTACGAGGCCATGCAGGCAGGTGCGGCAACATCCATCGATCCGGTTAACGAAGACAGCTTCTCGCATATCTCTGCCAATATCCCTTTCGAGGAAGAACAGAATTTCCGGCTTGGCAATGCGCTCTTCCGCAAGCTCTGGGTTTCCGCGCCATCCTCTACGCAAGCCTCCGATGGGCTCGGCCCGCTCTTCAACGCCCGTTCCTGCATGAGCTGCCACGCCAATGACGGTCGCGGCAAACCGCCGGAGGGTGGTCCAAGCGCTACCTCGATGGTCCTGCGTATTGCCCGTGCAGCGAAGACCGCGGAGGAAGAAAAAGCAATCGCCGACGCCGATGTCATCAATTTCCCCGATCCTGTTTACGGCCACCAACTTCAGGATCTTGCGGTTCCAGGGCTTGCCGCCGAAGGCAAGGTCGCTGTCACCTATATCGAGGAGACCGTCACGCTTGCGGGCGGGGAGACGGTCAGCCTGCGTAAACCCGCTTATTCCGCCAAGAATCTCGCCTACGGGTCGCTCGACCCGGCAACGACGATCTCAGCGCGTGTCGCCCCGGCGATGATCGGCCTCGGGCTGATCGAGGCAATTCCCGCAGCGGATATTCTCGCGCATGCCGATCCCGATGATCTCGATCACGACGGCATATCCGGCAAGGCCGCCATCGTACGCGACCATCGCACCGGCGAGATCACGCTCGGTCGTTTCGGCTGGAAGGCGCAGAACGCCAATGTGCGCGACCAGAGCGCCGATGCCTTCTCCAACGATATCGGCATTTCGACACCGGATGCACCTGATGCACATGGCGACTGCACCGCCGCTGAGACAAAGTGCCTCGCCATGCCTGATGGCGTGCAGAAACGGCTTGGTAACGAGGAGGCGCCCGGGCCGGTGCTCGATCTCGTCACCTTCTATTCGGAGAACCTTGCCGTACCGGCGCGCCGCAAGGCAAGCTTCGCCGATACGTTGCGCGGCAAGCAACTTTTCTACGACTCGGGCTGCATTTCCTGCCATGTTCCGAAGTTCGTCACCCGACGCGATACGGCCGGGAAGGCGCAAGCCTTCCAGCTCATCTGGCCCTATTCCGATTTCCTGCTACACGACATGGGCGGCGATCTGGCCGACGGACAGCAAGTGGGACTTGCAAGCGGACGTGAATGGCGCACGCCACCGCTATGGGGTATAGGACTGACCCGGACTGTCAGCGGACACAGCTTCTTCCTGCACGACGGCCGCGCCAGAAATCTCACCGAAGCAATTCTCTGGCACGGCGGCGAAGCTGAAAAAGCCCGCAACGCATTCTCCTCGCTGTCAAAAGACGATAGAGAGGCCCTGATTACATTCCTGGAGTCACTCTGATGCGTCCCTGGCACACCCTCCTTTGCCTCGCCTTGACCGGCCTTGCCACATCGGCTGCCGCCCAGGGCGCCGCGCCGTCCGCGTCAGGGCTCAATGAGGATGCCGTGCCATCGGTCATGCAGCGTGCCGTCGATGAGGTCATTCGTCCCGGCTACCGCAACATGCAGCAATCGGCCGCACGCCTGACGACCGCCATGAACGACCTTTGCGCTTCCGGTACGCAGCAGACGCTCGATCGCGCCAAGTCCGCCTTCGACGATACGATCCGCTACTGGTCGACGATCGAGATCGTGCAGACCGGCCCTGTCATCCACGACAATCTCTTCGAGCACATCCTCTTCTATCCCGACCGCAAGGGTGTTGGCCTCAAGCAGGTTCAGGCGCTGATCGCCAAGGCCGATCCGAAGGACGCGACCGTCGATGCCATCGCCGGCAAGAGTGTGGCCTTACAGGGACTGACCGCGCTGGAATATGTGCTTTACGGCAACGGTTCCGACGACCTGATCAACCAGAAGGGCGGCTTCCGCTGCCTCTACGGCCAGGCGGTCGCCGGCAATATCCAGCGCGAGGCTGGCGAAGTCGTCGCGGCCTGGGAGAAGCCTGACGGTGTGCAGGCGAGCTGGAAGCATCCCGGACCGCAGAGCGACGATTTCATGGATAACAAGGAGGCCGTCACCGCCCTTCTCGGTATCCTCGTCCATGGTGCTGAAAATGTCCGCGACCAGCGGCTGGAGCAGTTCTACAAGGGCAAGGATACGCCTGCCCGCCCGCGCATGGCGATCTACTGGCGTTCGAAGAATACCTGGAAGTCCATGGCCGCCAATCTCGAGGGCATCCGGACGCTCTGGCAGAAAGCCGGCATGGCCGAGTTGCTTCCGCCAGAGAAGAAACAGGTTGCCGATGCGATCGACACCAAGCTCAAGACGATCATCGACAGCGTCTCCAAGCTGAACCCGGATATCGAAGTCGCCGTCAGCGATGCGGAAAAAGCCAAGCTCGATACACTGCTTTCCGAAAGCCGCGACCTCATCACCACGATCAGCGACCAGTATGGCGCCGCGATCGGCCTTTCGGCGGGCTTCTCCTTTTCGGACGGAGACTGAGCCGATGTGGCGCAGCGCCGCCATCGACCGACGCGGCTTCATCAAGGCCGCCGGCATCGGCTTCCTGGCCGCGCTGAAACCGCAGGCGCTGTTAGCGCTCGACCGCGCCGATGCCGTCTATGCCTCCGGCATCCGGGCCGCCAACGGCTCCTTCGCTGTGGCAACGGTTACTGAGCGCGGCGAGATCGTCGATCAGGTGGTGCTTCCCGCCCGTGCCCACGGCATGGCCCATAGCAGTACAACTGGGCGCACAGTCGCCTTCGCCCGCCGGCCCGGCACTTTCGCCATGATCTTCGATCCCTGGAATAAGGGCGAACCCATCGTCATCACCTCGCCGGAAGGCCGGCATTTTTACGGCCACGGTGCCTTTTCGCCGGATGGGCGGCTGCTCTATGCCAGCGAGAACGACTTCGACAACAACAGGGGCATGATTGGCCTCTACGATGCGACGAACCGTTTCGTCCGCATCGGCGAATATGAAACCTATGGCGTCGGACCGCACGACATGAGGGTTTCCGATGACGGCCGCATGTTGATCGTTGCCAATGGCGGCATCGAGACCCATCCGGACTTCGGCCGTACCAAGCTCAATCTCGGCAATATGCAGCCGTCGCTGGCGCTCATCGATGCGGCGACAGGCGCACTGATCGAAAAACATGCCCTGCCGTCGCAATGGTCGTCGGTCTCGACGCGGCATGTCGATATCGATGCCAGCGGCCGCATCTGGTTTGCCTGCCAGTACGAGGGGCACCGCAAGGATCTGCCGCCGCTCGTCGGCCATTTCGCCAAGGGCGAGGATCTTGTTTTCATCGATCTGCCTGAGGAGACGACACGGCGGCTTGCCAACTATGTCGGTGCGATCGCGGTCAACCGGAAGGACGGGCTCGTCGGCGTCACCTCGCCGATCGCCGGTGCGTCCGTCACCATCGATGCGAAAACGGGCGAGGTGCTGCGCGAGGAGAGCATTCCCGATGCCGCCGGCATTGCACCTGCTCCCAGTGGCTTTGCCGTTTCATCCTATGACGGCGACTTCCTTTCGACCCATAGCGACGTCGCATGGGACCAGCATATCGTGCGCATCGCTCAACAAGCTTTGCTGCGGTAAGCCTTCCACTCCCTTTCAGTGGCTTCCGCGGCTGCCCGTGCCGCCTCGTAGAGCCAGTCCTCGCCGCGCGAACGCAGGTCATTGCGAATTGCCGCAGCACTTGCCGCGTCATCCGAATGACAGTTGGCGATCTCGAAGCCCATCAATTCTAACATTGAACCGTTCAACAGGGTGTTCGCATCGGTCTTGATTTCGATCTTGCGGCTGTTCGGCGAAAGCCTGCGAACGAGAATGCGACCGGTCACCATGAAATGGGGATCGGGGCTGCGTATCCGCCCGGCGGCGATGACCCCGGTTCTGATGACGTGATCCCCAGACCTTCCCAGCGACCAGGCGGAGGGCACAAGCGCCTTGGCTTCACGCAGCACGGGTCCGCCGCGCCACTCCTTCACATAGGCGACGAACCGCGGCCGCCCGAGACTTCCCGTCCCCTTCGTCACCGGCACCGGCGTGACACTTCCCGAAACTTTCGGCAGAGCATTTTTCAAGGCCTCGACAAAACGGCCGGGTGCCGGCTTTTTGCCGGGCTTACGCTTGTCGCATTTTTTCCAGAAATCTTTCCGCTCATCTTCCGAAAGCAAAAGCTTGTCGCGGAGCCAAGGATGATCGCGCTCCAGGATGATCGGAGCCGGGTGATCGAGGCCGCGCACATAGCCGGCGAGGAGGAGCTCAGCGATTGCCCTGCCGGAAATCCCGTCGTCCGGCTGAGCCAGAACGGCGCTCGCCACCAGCCGCACGAGATCCAGCCCGTAGGGCATGATCGCCGCGTCATCGAAATCATTGGCGCCCCAGACGAGCCGCCCCTCAATATCCCGCCAGGTGCCGAAATTCTCCAGATGCGTGTCGCCGATCGACAGCACTTGCGGCATGTCGGCGAGCTCCGGCCTGACGTCGTAGATGATTTCCGCCCAACGCCAGTAGGTGGCGCGCAAGAAGACGAAGGCGTCCTCGCACATCTTCCGGTGTTTTTCGTCGATATCGTCCCGCACGAACTCGCCATGCAGCTCGTTTGCCAGCCACGCCTCGTAATCGCTCACAGATTGAGGAAACGTTTTCATTAACTCGCCCTCAGGTTTAATTGATCATAATCCTATTGAGCGTCATTCAGAAGAGATCCCGTGGCAAAATAAGCAAAAGCGATTCTCAACCGCAAGAAATTGTGCGGACAAACATCCGACAGGCCACGTGATCGAAAAGCCGTAGCTTGAGACAAAAACATCGTGAGCTGGATTGCAATCTTGTCGAATCCGCCCGGCCATGCCACTTTCGCGGCGGTGAGAGGGACTGCGATGAACGACACCGACAGGGGCGATTTCCGGGAACGGATCCGCCAGAATTTTTCCCGCCAGGCGGCCATGCATACGATCGGCGCGGAGCTGACGCGCGTCGAGCACGGCATGGTGGAAATCGAACTTCCCTTCGACGTCAAACTGACACAGCAGCACGGCATTTTGCACGCGGGTATCATTTCCGCGGCGCTCGATTCGGCCTGCGGTTTTGCTGCCTACAGCGTTATCGATGCCGATGCCTCGATCCTCACGATCGAGTTCAAGGTCAACCTCATGTCGCCGGGGCGCGGCGAGCGTTTCCTCTTCAGAGGCGAGATCACCAAGCCCGGCTCCAACATCATCGTCGCCGATGGGCGAGGTTATGCGATCAGCGACGGGCCGGCCAAGCTCATCGCGTCCATGACCGGGACGATGATGGTCATTCGCGGAAGAGAGGGAATTACGGGATGAAATTCGAACTGAAGTCGGTCGCAGGCAAGTCCATCCTGTTCGTCATGGCCGCGGAGGCCGAATATGGCCCCTTCCTGCGCTCGCGCATCGAGCCGCTGATGACCGGCGTCGGCCCTGTCGAGGCTGCAATCGCGATCTCCAAGTCGCTCTCCCGTCTCGATGCGTCCGACGATCTGCCCGATCTCGTCGTCTCGCTCGGCTCTGCCGGTTCGGCGCGCCTGCAGCAGACCGAAGTCTATCAGGTCACCGCCGTCTCCTATCGTGACATGGACGCCTCACCGCTCGGCTTCGAAAAGGGCAAGACGCCTTTTCTTGACCTGCCGGCCGATCTCGAACTGCCGCTGCGCATTCCCGGTATTCCCGAGGCCACCCTTTCCACCGGCGGCAACGTCGTCTCGGGTTCCGCCTACGCCAATATCGCAGCCGACATGGTCGACATGGAGACCTATGCCGTGCTGCGCGCCTGCCAGGGCTATAAACTGCCACTGATCGGCCTTCGCGGCATTTCCGACGGCGCGGTGGAGCTGCAGCACATTTCCGGCTGGACCGAATATCTGCATATCGTCGACCGCAAGCTTTCCTACGCCGTCGACAGCCTGTTTACCGCTCTGGAGGATGGCGTTTTCTGGTTCTAGCTCCGCAAAACAGAGACAATCGGGACAATAAAAGCCCGCTGCGGCCGATTTCCCGCATTGCAAGAAGAGGCGCTTTTCATTAAAGGCTCGCCATGACCCAGACAGCACATCCCGATAGTGTTCTCATCGTCGATTTCGGCAGCCAGGTGACCCAGCTCATCGCACGACGCGTGCGCGAAACCGGTGTCTATTGCGAGATCGTTCCCTTCCAGTCCGCTGAAGAGGGCTTCAGGCGCCTTCAGCCGAAAGCCGTGATCCTGTCCGGCAGCCCGGCCTCGACGGTCGATGAAGGCTCGCCCCGGGCACCGCAGATCATCTTCGACAGCGGCCTCCCGGTCTTCGGCATCTGCTATGGCCAGCAGACGATGTGCATGCAGCTCGGCGGCATGGTGGAAAGCGGTCATCACCGCGAATTCGGCCGTGCCTTCCTCGAGGTCGATGAGGACTGCGCCTTGTTCGAAGGCCTCTGGTCCAAGGGTTCGCGCCATCAGGTGTGGATGAGCCACGGCGACCGCGTGACGAAACTGCCCGAGGGCTTCGAGGTTGTCGCAACCTCGTCCAACGCGCCTTACGCCTTCATCGCCGACGAGAAACGCAAATATTACGGCGTGCAGTTCCATCCGGAGGTCGTGCATACGCCCGATGGCGCCAAGCTGATCGCGAATTTCATCCATAACATCGCCGGCATCCAGGGCGACTGGACCATGTCCGCCTACCGCCAGAAGGCCGTCGAGGACATCCGCAAGCAAGTCGGCGACAAGCGCGTCATCTGCGCGCTATCAGGCGGCGTGGATTCCTCGGTTGCAGCCTTGCTCATTCACGAAGCCGTCGGCGACCAGCTGACCTGCATCCTCGTCGACCACGGCCTTATGCGCAAGGACGAGGCCGCAGGCGTCGTCGCCATGTTCCGCGAGCACTACAATCTGCACCTGATCCATGTCGACGCCGCCGACCGCTTCATCGGCGAACTGGAAGGCGTTTCCGACCCGGAAACCAAGCGCAAGATCATCGGCCGCCTCTTCATCGAGACGTTCGAGGACGAAGCCAGGAAGCTCGGCGGCGCCGATTTCCTCGGCCAGGGCACGCTCTATCCTGATGTGATCGAGTCCGTTTCCTTCACCGGCGGCCCGTCGGTCACCATCAAGTCGCACCACAATGTCGGCGGCCTGCCGGAGCGCATGAAGATGCAGCTCGTCGAGCCGCTGCGCGAACTCTTCAAGGATGAAGTACGCACGCTCGGCAAGGAACTCGGCCTGCCGGACAGCTTTATCGGCCGCCATCCCTTCCCGGGTCCAGGCCTTGCCATCCGCTGCCCAGGCGGCATCACCCGCGAGAAGCTCGAGATCCTGCGTGAGGCCGATGCGATTTATCTCGACGAGATCCGCAAGGCCGGTCTCTATGACGCGATCTGGCAGGCTTTCGCCGTGCTGCTGCCCGTCCAGACCGTCGGCGTCATGGGCGACGGCCGCACCTACGAATTCGTCTGCGCGCTCCGCGCCGTGACCTCCGTCGACGGCATGACGGCGGATTTCTACCATTACGACATGGAATTCCTCGGCCGCGCCGCCACCCGCATCATCAACGAAGTCCGCGGTATCAACCGCGTGGTCTACGATGTGACGAGCAAACCGCCGGGCACGATCGAGTGGGAGTGAGGGGGGCGCGCTATCATTTCGATGAATTTGGCGATCTCAATTTTGATATAGGTTGATTTCTATCGAGAGATCAGTGAGCCAATTCGAAAAATCCTCGATCACGAAGTAAAGACGCCGTAAATCCAGGCACTCCGTAGCAATTCGAATGGAGCCATCCAGCTCGGTCCAATATCGGAAGGTTATCGAAGGCGGGTAGATAGAAGTCAGTTCAACTGCGCGCCCGAGCATATGCTCCAGCATTTGGCATCGCTAATCAAAATTGCTGGTGGCGTTTCGAAACGCTTCAACAAGCAATGCAAAAGTTCAATTTCCTCTTCATCACTTGCAGACATCATCACACACCAAAGGTCACTGACTATTTTTATCGTAGACGCGTTGCCACAAAATATAGCCACGCCAGGCTGCTGAGTGATTTTAACGCCCTAAAGTTCGGTAAGCACCGCGGCTCGCTGCCACTGGTCGGCTAAGAATTGCACCCCAAAAAAATCAACCTCGGAAAGCAAGGAAAAACAGCGCCACGCAAGGTTGCTGTTTGACCTTTTCATCTCATCACTGCGAAAGCCGCTGTTCCTTAAAGCCCGAGACGGGCCTCTCCCAGGGATGACCGCCGTCAACTCATCAACCCGAGGTAATCGATGCCAATCATTACATTTGCGAATACGAAAGGGGGCGCCGGCAAGACGACGGTCGCTCTCGTTCTTGCCACAGAACTGCCTCGCCGTGGCCATCGCGTTTCCGTTCTGGATGCCGATCCGCAGCAGTGGGCCAGCCGCTGGCACCGTCTGTCCGGTGAAGCAGCCGAATTCGCCGTGATCTCCAATGTCGCGGAAGATACGATCGAACAGCAGATCAAGGACCTAAAGAAGCGCGGCGGTTATATCATCGTCGACCTGCCGGCCGGCATGAGCCCATTGATGGCGAAGGCCATCGGCTTTTCCGATCATGTCATGGTTCCGGTGCAGGGCTGCGCCATGGATGCCGTCGGCGGCGCGCAGGTGCTGGAAATCATGAAGCAGCTTGCTTCCCAGCACGATATCCGCATCCCGCATTCGGTCGTCCTGACCCGCATCAGCTCGATCATCACCACGCGTGCGCTCCTGGCCGTCAAGGGACTGCTAGCGCAGCAGCAGGTGAACGTCATCGATACGGCACTGATCGAACGCGCCGCCTACCGCGACATGTTCGTCTCCGGCGGCAGCCTCTATACGATGGATCCTGCACGCGTCAGCAACCTCGACAAGGCGCAGGGCAATGCTCGTCTTTTGGCAGAGGACATTCTTCGTCTCGTGCCGCCAAAGTCCGCGCGCGCCAAGTCTTCGAAGAAGGCAACTGACGTCGTCAAGAGCGCGGCTTAAGACGCCATTCCCCGTTCATTCGATGCCTGCAAGCGGCTGCCTTTCGGTAGCCGTTTCTGTTTCGAGCATAACTTCTGCGATAAATGTTCTTGTTTTGTTCTTTACAAACAGATCGACTTCGGTAAGCTCCTTCTTGTGCAACAAGGAGGCGGGCGATGCAGTCCGTAGTTCAAATGCCTCACTTTCCACTCGATCCGAATGGCTCAGATCCCCGGAAGAAATCCACGCCCGTCGGGGAACGTCACCACCGGCTATTCTTCATGCTTCGCCCGACCATCGAAGCGGCTTGCGAAGCGCTGGAGATCGCTCAAGCCTATCGCAACGCCCACTCACTGACCGGACCTCCCCGGCCCCGCGAGTTGCTTCATGTCACGCTGAATGGTATCGGCGCCTACCGCAGGCTGCCGCAGGATATCGTGTTCGGCGCAGAACAGGTTGCTGCGACAGTGCGCGCCCGGCCGTTCGATCTCGTGCTCGATGAGGTCATGAGCTTCAGCCATCCAGGCGAGCCGCAGGCCTTCGTCATCTGCAGCAGGCAGGAAAACGAGGCGCTGCTAGATCTTCGTCGCCAGATCCAGGAGGGCTTATACGAGGCTGGATTACCCTATAACCTCGGCGGCCACCTGACGCCGCACATGACACTCCTCTACGATCGCAAGACCGTTCTGCCTGAAAAGCTTAACCGGCCAGTGCAGTGGAATATCCGGGAGTTCCTGCTGATCCACAGTATCTATGGAAAGAGCGAGCACAAGGTCGTCGGCCGTTGGCCGCTGCTCGGCTGAGTCGCGCTTGCGCCTTGGAGGGGGATTCGCATAAGACTCCCCACCCAATACGAAATGCGGAGCAAGACAGTGGACGTTTCAGAGGTCATCATCCCCGGCGATACTCCCGGCGTCGAATGGCGGTTGCCAGTCATGCGTTTCAAGGGAAATGATCCTGCCGCGCCCAAGGTCTATATCCAGGCCGCACTGCATGCGAACGAACTGCCGGGAACGGCGCTGGCGCATTTCCTCTGCGGCAAGTTACGGGAGGCCGAAAGCGAAGGGCGGATCACCGGTGATATCACGCTCGTGCCTCAGGCAAACCCGATCGGAGCGGCACAATCGCATTTCGGCGAACTGCAAGGCCGGTTCGATCTCGGTTCGAGGACCAATTTCAACCGCGACTTTCCGCTGATCTCCGTCCGTGACCAGCCAGAACTCATTGACGAGCTTGATAAATATCCGGCTGCCGATCGGCTGAAGCGGGAGCTGATCCATATGGCGCTCGACGCCGATCTTGTGATCGACCTGCATTGCGACGATGAATCGCTGCAATATGCCTATATCGACGAAGCTTTCTGGCCAGAGGCGGCGGATCTTGCGAGCGCGCTCGATATGGAAGCGGTACTGCTTTCGGATGGTGAGAGCTCAGCCTTCGAAGAAGCGGTTAGCTTCGCCTGGAAATATGAGGTGCCGGGCGAGCGCAAAGCAAGGCTTCCGGGCAAGCTTTCCGTGACGGTGGAACTGCGCGGCCGGCGCGATGTCTATCCTGGCATGGCCGACAAAGACGCCGAAGGTCTTCTGCAGTTCCTAATCGGGCGCGGTGTTGTCAGCGGCAAAGCGGCCGGAGATGCTTCCTTCTCCGGGCCGGCCGTGCCGCTCGACAATGTCGAGATTGTTCGCGCGCCGCAGGGCGGCACCGTGCTGTTTCACCGCAATATCGGCGAGCGTGTTTCGGAAGGAGAGCTTCTGGCCACGATCGTCACCCGCCCGGGCTTTGCCGAAGGCGATATCGATATCCGCGCGCCACAGGACGGGCTGCTGCTCACCCGCACGTCCGATCGGCTCGTACGCCGGCGTGGCGACCTGATGAAGATCGCGGCCGACCGACCGAGCAAGGCAACGCGAAAGGCCGGTACGCTGGAAGACTGACCGGCGTTCTTTTCCACATGCGCATGTAAGGCGCCGCGCAACTGTCACACAGGCTTCAAAAAAATCCGCCAAGCCGTGGCAGACATGTTGCGAAGGAGCTTTCATGCCGCATTACGACATTGCGATCGTCGGCGCGGGTATTGTCGGGCTGGCGCATGCGTTGGCGGCGGCAAAGCGCGGCAAACGGGTCGTCGTTATCGACCGCGACGCACAGGCAAATGGCGCCTCGGTGCGCAATTTCGGCTTTGTGACGGTGACCGGCCAGCAGGCCGGCGACTGCTGGGACAAGGCACGCCGGGCCCGTGATATCTGGGCCGAGATTGTCGACGATGCCGGCATCGACGTTCTGCAACGCGGGCTTTTGCTCGCGGCAAGGCTCGACGAATCCGAAGCCGTGATCGACGCCTTCCTGCGCACACCGATGGGCGAAGGCTGCGAAAGGCTGACGCTCGACGAGGCGCGGCGGCTTGTGCCGGCGCTGCGGCAGGAAGCGAGCCGCTTCACGCTCTACAGCCCGCATGAACTGCGCGTCGAATCCCGCACGGCCATTCCGCTGCTCGCCCGCTATCTCCAAGTCAAATATGGCATCGACTTCCGCCGCTCGACAGCGGTGAACGCCGTGGAACCGCCACGGATCGAGACTTCAACCGGTGTGATCGAAGCGGAGATCGTGGTCGTCTGCCCCGGCGACGATTTCAAGAGCCTGTTTGCTGACCGGATTGCTGCCTATAACGTCACGCGCTGCAAGCTGCAGATGATGCGTATCGTGCCGGCTCAGCGGGTTTCGCTGAGCACTGCCGTCATGTCCGATCTCGGGCTTGGGCGTTATCTCGGCTATGCCGAATTGCCTGAAGCGACGGCCCTGAAGGCACGGCTCGACAGGGAATTCAAGCCGGAACGGGAAAACGGCATCCACCTGATCGTCACGCAATCGGAGGACGGCTCGCTGATCGTCGGCGACAGTCATCATTACTCCGAAACGCCCGATCCTTTCGGTCTGGAGCGGGTCGATCGGCTGACCCTCGACGAGATGGACGCCGTGCTCAATCTGCCGGGACGCTTCATCACCGAGCGCTGGATCGGAACCTATGCCTCCGCCCCGGACCGCTGGCGCTTCACGGACAAGCCTTCTGACGCATTGCGCATCGTCGTCGTCACGGCGGGCTGCGGTGCTTCGACCGCCTTCGGCATCGGCGAGGAAACCATCGAGGATCTTTACGGGAGCGCAGCATGACGCAATTCAAGGCAGTGATCTTCGACTGGGCCGGCACGATGATCGATTTCGGCTCCTTCGCACCGATGGGCGCCTTTGTGGAAACCTTCGGCAAATTCGGCGTCGAGGTGACGATCGCCGATGCCCGCAAGCCGATGGGGCTTCCGAAGCGGGCGCATATTGCCGCGATGCTGGCCGAGCCGCATATCGCTGCCCGCTGGCAGGCGGCGCAAGGCGCGCTTCCGAACGAAGCGGCGATCGATAAGGTCTACGAGCTCTTCGTGCCGCTGAACGAAGCTGTCGTGGTCGATTACTGCACGCTGGTGCCGGGCGCGATCGAGACGATCGAATACCTGCGCGAGCGGCAGATGAAGATCGGCTCGACGACGGGTTATACGCGCTCGATCATGGAATGGGTGTTGCCGCTCGCCGCCGAGCAGGGTTACGCGCCCGACAACCTCATCTGCGCCGACGATCTGCCGCTCGGCCGACCGACGCCGATCGGCATGTATAAGTGTTTCCTCGACCTGATGGTCTATCCAGCCTCCGCCGTTCTGAAGGTCGACGATACCGCGCCCGGCATTGCCGAGGGTGCCGCCGCAGGCTGCGTGACCGTTGGCCTGACGCTTTCCGGCAACGAGGCCGGCCTGACACCTGAAGAGGCGGATGCGCTTTCGCCGGAGGTGCGGGCCGAGCTGCACAGGCGGATCGGCGAGAAGCTTATTGCTGCTGGCGCCGATTATGTCATCGAGACGGTGGCCGACCTGCCAGCGCTCATCGAAGAGCTTGAGGGATAAGGGACAGACGACGTTTGCAGCGCTCGCCGGGCGTGATATCTCCCTCGGAAACAGGGAGATCCATCGGCATGGCCGTTACCATCTACGGTATCAAGAACTGCGACACGATGAAGAAGGCCCGCAGCTGGCTGGACGGTCATGACGTCGCCTATGATTTTCACGACTACAAGGCCGTCGGCATCGACCGGGCGCATCTGGAACGCTGGATCGACGAGGCGGGCTGGGAAACGGTGCTGAACCGGGCCGGTACGACCTTCCGCAAGCTGCCGGATGCGGCGCGCGAAGATCTCGATCGCGAAAAGGCGATCGCCCTGATGCTCGACCAGCCGTCGATGATCAAGCGGCCGGTGCTGGAAACCGGCGGCAAGCTGCTGGTCGGCTTCAAGCCGGAGAACTACGCGCAGACGTTCAAGGGCTGAGCCATGTCCAAGACCACCCGCGCGACCCAGGTTCTCACACAGGCCGGCGTCGCCTTTACGGTTCATACCTATGACTATGATCCGAATGCCGAGCGCGTCGGGCTGCAGGCCGCCGAAGCGCTGGGTGAGGAGCCGCATCGCGTGCTGAAGACGCTGATGGCGGAAGTCGATGGAAAGCCGGTCTGCGTGGTCGTGCCGTCCGATCGCGAGGTCAGCATGAAGAAGCTCGCCAGCGCCTTTCGCGGCAAATCCGCCAATATGATGAAACCTGCCGATGCGGAGCGGCTGACGGGATACCATGTCGGCGGCATCAGCCCGTTCGGGCAGAAGAAGATCGTGCCGACAGCACTCGAGGAGACGGCGCTTGCGGAGCCGCTGGTCTACATCAACGGCGGACAGCGCGGGCTGCAGGTGCGGCTGGACCCCAAGGACGCACTGAAAGCATCGAAAGCGACGGCCGCAGCCCTGATCGCCTGAGACGAGATGAATTGGCCCGAGCACTTCATTTTCGCCGTAAAGGGGTCTAAGTCTTTCACCTCCCGTCGCAGATATCAAAAGGCAGGTTGATCCCATGACGTTCATGCCCCAGAGCCACAGCTCCGTCGATCCCATCAAACTCGAGAAGCTCGCGGAAGTCGCCATCAAGGTCGGCCTGCAGCTTCAGCACGGGCAGGATCTCGTCATCACCGCCCCTGTCGTGGCACTGCCGCTGGTGCGGCTGATCACCAAACATGCCTATCTCGCGGGCGCTGGCTTGGTTTCGACCTTCTATTCCGACGAGGAGACGACGCTGGCGCGCTATCAGTATGGCAGCGACGAGAGCTTCGACCGGGCTTCCGGCTGGCTCTATGACGGCATGGCGAAGGCCTATGAGAAGGGCTCGGCGCGCCTTGCAATTGCAGGCGACAATCCGATGCTGCTGTCGGAGCAGGACCCGAGCAAGGTCGGCCGCGCCAACCGCGCCAATTCCACGGCCTACAAGCCGGCGCTGGAGAAGATCTCCAACTTCGACATCAACTGGAACATAGTCTCTTACCCGAACCCCTCCTGGGCAAAGGTGGTCTTCCCCGACGATCCGGAAGCGATCGCCGTCGCCAAGCTCGCCAAGGCGATCTTTGCGGCGTCCCGCGTCGATCTCGACGACCCGATCGCGGCCTGGGCCGAACACAATGCCAATCTCGCCAAGCGTTCGTCCTGGCTGAACGGCCAGCGTTTTGCCTCGCTGCATTTCACCGGACCGGGCACGGACCTCACCGTCGGCCTGGCTGATGGACATGAATGGCATGGCGGCGCCTCGACGGCAAAGAACGGCGTTACCTGCAATCCGAACATCCCGACCGAAGAAGTCTTCACCACGCCGCATGCGCTACGCGTGGAAGGCCATGTGTCGAGCACCAAGCCGCTCTCGCATCAGGGCACGCTGATCGACAATATCCGGGTTCGCTTCGAGGGCGGCCGCATCGTCGAGGCCAAGGCCTCGCGCGGCGAGGAGGTGCTGAACAAGGTGCTGGATACGGATGAAGGTGCACGCCGGCTCGGCGAAGTGGCGCTGGTGCCGCATTCCTCGCCTATCTCGGCAAGCGGCATCCTCTTCTACAATACCTTGTTCGATGAGAATGCCTCCTGCCATATCGCGCTCGGCCAATGCTATTCGAAATGCTTCCTCGACGGCGCTTCGCTGAGCCAGGAACAGATCAAGGCGCAGGGCGGCAATTCCAGCCTGATCCATATCGACTGGATGATCGGCTCCGACAAGGTCGATATCGACGGCATCAGGCCTGACGGATCGCGCGTGCCGGTGATGCGCCAGGGGGAATGGGCGTAACAACGCCCGCCTTCGGCATCAGGCTGCGCTGGCTGAGCCAGACGCTGACCAGAACCATGACAAAACCCGAGAGCTGGGTTGGCGTCAGGTTCTGGCCGAGCGCCAGCCAGCCGAGCAGGGTCGCGACAACAGGGCTGAGGAAACCGAGCGATGCCGCGGCCGAAGGCTCGATGCGCGAGAGACCGCGGAACCAAAGCAGATAGGTGAAGGCGGCACCAATGAGGCCAAGATAGGCGATGCCGAGGATATTGGCGGCCGTCGGTACGGGAAGCGCGGGCTCCAGCAACAATGCGATTGGCACGAGCACAATGCCGCCCGCGGTCAATTGCCATGAGGTAAAGGTCAGGCTGGAGACGGGCGGCTGCCAATGGCGGGTCAGCACCGTGCCCAAAGCCATGGAGACGGCGCCGGCGAGACCTGCGGCAACACCGACAGGATCGAGAGCCGCTTTGGGGCTCAGCACTAGAAATGCCACCCCACCCATCCCGATCAGACCGGCAACGACTGTGAGGAAGCGGATCGGCTTGCCCAGGAAGAGGCGCGACAGTGCAATGACGATCAACGGCTGTACGGCGCCGACGGTAGCGGCCACGCCGCCAGGCAGCCGGTAGGCTGAAACGAAGAGCATCGCCCAGAAGAATGAGAAATTCAGAGCGCCGAGAATGAAGGCGCGGCCCCACCAGATGCCTGTGGGCAGCTTCCAGACAATCAGCAACAGAAGCAGGCCGGCCGGCAATGCGCGCAGCATGGCGACCGTCAGCGGATAGCCCTGCGGCAGAAAAGACGTCGTGACGAAATAGGTGCTGCCCCATATGGCAGGCGCGATCCCGGTCATCAGCACATCTGCGGCATAGCGCGAACTTGTCTTCATCTCAAGAATCTCTACTTCAAGATAAATTCAGAATAGCATCTTTTATCTTGACGTCAAGAGATCTGCTGATATCGATGCGACATGGGCGGAACGAAAGAAGATCACGTCGACAGGATCCTGGCGCAATGGCGGCGCGAGCGGCCGGAGCTGGATGTCGAACCCATGGGCATCTTCGGCCGGCTGAAGCGGCTGACGACGCATATAGGCCGCGAGGTGGAGGCAGTGCTTCTCAAGCACGGGTTATCGTCCTCCGCCTTCGACGTGCTGGCGACGCTTCGCCGTTCGGGCGCGCCCTACCGGCTGTCGCCTGGAGAATTGCTCGGCATGACCATGGTGAGCTCCGGCACGATGACGAACCGGATCGATCAGCTGGAAAAAGCTGGTTTCGTGGAGCGCCTCTTCAATCCCGAGGACCGACGCAGCGTGCTGATCGCGCTCACCGAGAAGGGGTTGGCGACCGTGGAAGAGGCGGTCGATGCCCATGTCGCCAATCAGCAGCGGCTGACACGCAATCTGACGACCGAGGACAAGGCGGAGCTTGATCGGCTGCTGAAGAAATTCCTGTCGGATTTCGAATAGTCAGACGGCGGCAAGCGCCTTCCGGATACGCTCCAGATGCGCCTTGCGCCTGGCCTCCGTCGCGCGGTCCATATCGTGGAGGCTCATCATGCGGAAAACGAGCTTCCTGGAGCAGAAATTGGCGATGCCGCGCTTGAGCAGGCGACGAACGGGATTGCCCATATAGAAATGCACCAGCCACCAGGGCGAACCCGTCGTCGTCAGCGCATAGAGGAACCTGATATTGGTAAGCTGCGGCACGATGCGGCCGCC
Organism: Rhizobium sp. ZK1; assembly: GCF_047782645.1. Taxonomy (NCBI): domain Bacteria; kingdom Pseudomonadati; phylum Pseudomonadota; class Alphaproteobacteria; order Hyphomicrobiales; family Rhizobiaceae; genus Rhizobium; species Rhizobium sp. ZK1. The sequence continues at coordinate 4,429,436 of NZ_CP180586.1, read as the reverse complement.
AGCGACATCGTGGGTGAAGGCCACACCTGGCGCAAAGACGCGATCGAAGAAGCCCTTCAGGATGGCGGGGAAATTGAACCACCACTGCGGAAAGACGAGGACGAGCCCATCGGCCGCCTTCAGTCGATCAACGATACCGGCAACGGCAGAGGTGTCGTAAGCCACGTCGAAATAACCGCCTCGTTCGGTATTCGACAGGCGCGGATCGAAATCCTCGGCATAGAGATCAAGCAGATCGACGACATGGCCAGAGGCTTCCAATGCTTCGCGGGCCGTCAGCGCCACCGAAGCGGCAAAGCTCTCCTGCAACGGATGGGCAAGCACCAGCAGGATCCGCATCGCTAAAACAGGCTTCCCTGCTTCGGCGGCTCGCCTGCCTTGGCAGTACGCCTCTTCGACCCTGCCGGCGGCGTGCCGCCTTCCGTCGTCATGGCGCCGACGCGGCCATCGGCGAACTCGATGGCAATGCCCATGCCGGCGGAGAGAGCAGCGGCCTGCGAGACCGGCCTGTTTTCCTCGTCGCGGATGACGGCGTAACCGCGTTTCAGTACGTTCTTGTAGGAAAGTGATTGCAGTACACGGTCCTGTGCGAAGAGCTCGGCGCGCGCACGGGTCAGTTGATGGCGGATCGCGGTATCGGCATGGCGCGAAAGATTGCCGAGCCGCTCGCGGCTGCGGTCGGTCTGGGTTTTCAGCCGAGCGGGCAGCGAGGCGAGGATGGCCTCGGCGCGCTCGATGCGGGACTTCGAGCGGTCGACCAGCCGCTCGACGGTGCGTTCTGCGCGGACCATGCGCTCGTTCAGAAGCTGGCGACGCTCGGTGATGCGGTTGGACAGCACGTCCGGGCGCAGATGCGAGGCGACACGCTCGAAACCGCGGCGCTTATTGATGGTGTTGAGTTCCAGCCCGCGGCCAAGGCCAGTGGCCGCCTCATCAAAGCGGCGGCGGGGCAGTGCCAGCAGCTGGTCGAGCGACGGCAGGGCGCGCATCAAGGCGCGGACGGACTGGCGACGCTGATCCATCTGGCGGTTCATGCAGCCTTGCAGGCGGGCGGTGAGACCTGCGGTCTGCGCTTCGAGTTCAGCTTTGACGGGCACGGCCATTTCGGCGGCACCCGTCGGCGTTGGCGCGCGAACATCGGCGGCGTAGTCGATCAGCGTCCAGTCCGTCTCGTGGCCGACGGCAGAGATCAAGGGAATCCGGCTATCGGCCGCGGCACGCACGACGATTTCGTCGTTGAAGCTCCAAAGATCTTCGAGGCTGCCGCCGCCGCGGGCGACGATCAGCACATCCGGACGCGGAATCTCACCGCCAGGTTCCAGAACGTTGAAGCCATTGATGGCGTTTGCCACCTCCTCGCCTGAGCCTTCCCCTTGCACCTTTACGGGCCAGACGACGACATGCACGGGAAACCGATCCGAGATACGGTGCAGGATATCGCGAATGACGGCGCCGGTCGGCGAGGTGACGACGCCGATCACCCTGGGCATGAACGGCAGGCGTTTCTTGCGCGCGGGATCGAAAAGGCCCTCGGCACCGAGGCGCCGCTTGCGCTCCTCGATCAGGGCCATCAGCGCGCCGGCGCCGGCAGGCTCCAGGGTCTCGATGACGATCTGGTATTTGGAAGAGCCCGGGAAGGTCGTGACCTTGCCGGTCGCGATGACTTCCATACCCTCTTCCGGACGGAACTTCAGGCGGGAAAAGGTGCCCTTCCAGATGACCGCATCGATGCGAGCCCGATCGTCCTTCAGCGAGAAATAGGCATGGCCGGACGAATGGGGGCCACGGTAGCCCGAAATCTCGCCACGCACACGCACCTGATCGAAGGCTGTCTCGACGGTCCGCTTGATGGAACCGGAGAGCTCCGAGACCGAATATTCCGCGAGATTGGTAGGCGAATCGCCGTCAAAGACATTGCTCATCTCCTCTTTCTATTTTGATCGACCTCAAACTGAAAGGTCGGAGCCGGAGAAGGGCGAATTTTTAATCAAAAAACGGCGGAAAACCCAAGAAATAGGGATATCGCTGCTTCAAAAAAAATCTTAGTATCATTCACGTTCGTAGGGAGTGGCGAACACCGACCCGAAAAATAGCATGCTGGTGACAGTGAAAATTCTCCGCCTATGGAAGGCGCGAGAGCGGTCGCTTCTTTCATCGTCGCTATTGCTCACCCGTTATAGGTATCGGCTCGCCCTCTTTCCGAACAACCAGTCGATCAGGCGTCGACCGAATTGCCAGCTTGATGCTGCTTCGTTCAAACGCAGTTGTTGCCCTGGAGGGTTCCGTTTACGTAAATGAGAAAGTAACGGAACTTTTCAGTCTGTAACAGAGTTGACTTGTATCGAAACAGGTACCCGGCGCAAGCCGGAGGAAATGCCGTCAGGTGAACGCATCCGTAACCATGGCTGCAATTGCAGCTTTCATTAAGGGTAGCCAATAAACTTTTGTTAGCGGAGGGCTCCTAGGCTCCTCGCAAACGACCTGAAGAAGAGGTGACGACATGATCATCCTGACAGCAACCACACTGGGCCTCACCGCTGGCCTGATGCGCTCGGCCAGCGTCATTGCACTGGTCGCCATGCTGATTGGCGCAACCTTTGCACTCGCAGCTATCGCCTCCGGCGGTGCGGTGTCATTCCTGGCGCTTCTCTACACAATCATCGGTTATAATGCCGGCCTGTTGCTTTATCTCGGCGGTCTCTTCACGACCGATCGTCTGCGGGGCGTACTCGCCCATTCCTGAAAGATAGGGCGTCAGTCCAGCGTCGTCCGGTAACGGAAGAACTGGACACCGCTGTCGGCCGCTTTCGGCAGCGGATCGAGGTAGGGCGGAATATTTCCCTTGCCGAGCTGCGCATAAAGCCCGTCGGGCTTCAATCTGGCGATCTCACTGGTCTGCGGATCATCCGGGCAGAACGCAAGTACCGTGACGCCTGTTCCCCTCAGAAATGCTTCCGCCTCCTGTGGCTCGGCCAGACCGATATGCATCTCGGTCAGCATGCCCCCCTGGTTGCGATGATAGGGCGCTGACAGGACACGATTGGCGGTGTAGCGCAAGATCGGCACACCCATTTCCGACGGCGCCGAGATCAGGCCAGCCGGCAGATCGACAAGCGGAGCGAGCGCCTGTTTCGATGAACAGGGGAGGCTATCCGTGTCCACGGTATTCTTCGTCTTGTTGACCTGCATTTCGACGAGTGCGCCGCCGACGGCCCATACCGCCGGTACACTTGCCAGAACCGTCACGATATAGACGAGGGCAGCCGCGGCATTCTCGCTATCGCCGTTCGACATGCGGCGCACGTCGATGATCAGCAAGGCAAGCGGCAGGATGGACAGCAGGTTTGCGAAGACGGCTCCCCGGACCTGGACCAGGGCGACGGCCCAGCTGACGCTCAAGAGCGCCAGAAGGACGAGATGGACCTGCACGCGATCGCCCTGCACGGAGCGGAAAATGCAGACGGTGATCGCGAACAGGCCAGGCGCATAGAATGCGCCAATGGAAAAAGGATCTGTCCGACTGAGCGCGAGAATGGATTGCGCTTCCGAGACGTTTCGAAGCCAGAGCTCGACCAGCATAGGATCGAGATCGGCAAGTGGATTGCGCAGGCATTGCGGGGCAATGACCATTGCCGAACCGAAAATAATAGCGGCGACGGCTGCAAGCACGGCAACACGCAGACCACGGCGGAGACGGCTGGCAAAGGCTGCGGAAACCAGCAGCAAGCCGCCACCGATGGCCGCCAGGCTGTAGAAGCCGAGCGAAAGATTGTCGCAAGTCACCACGGAATATTGGTGTGGCGGTATTGTCGCGAAGAAGAAGATGCTGATCGTGACTGCGAGGCTGAGGCCGAAAGCCTTGGTAGCGGCAGCGAACGGCTCGCCCCCCCAGACCCAGAGCAGCGCCACTACCAGGCAATAGATGGCAACGAAGGGCGTGGTTTCCGCGCCGATCGCGATCGCCAATGCAGCCACAGCACCTGCGGCCACATAGTTCCAAGCGCGCTGCTTTTCATCAAGGAGCATCGCCGTCATGGTCGCGACAAGTGCGAGCTGGACATTATGATGATCGATGGCGCCGGGCGCAAAGCGATTGCCGGTATAGATTGCCATGCCAGCAAGGCAGAAAGACAGGTGCATGCCGGCAAGCCCCCCGACACGTTGGCCGGCAAGGCCCATGGCAAGCATGGCTGGAAAAACGAGCGACAGGGGCCAGACCACGAGTGCAGCGGCTTCCGCGGCATCGTGTCCGAGGAAAAGGCCGAAAAGGCGGATCAGGATAGCGATCGGCAAGTCGATCAGCCGCGACCAGTGCATGAGCGTGCCTTCGCCGAGGCCGAGCCTGTACTGCATCAGGTCGAACCAGCCCTGCCCGTTCAGGAAATCTCTGATCTCCACGAGGCGCATGCCGTCGTCGTTATCGGGGCCGACATAGTCGACCGGACCGCCGGCATATTTCATGACGGTGATAATGCCGATCAGGATAATCGTGTAGATGAGGGCGGATGGCAGGAGACGAGTGAGCAGCTGCCGGATCCTGCCGATGAATCCAATGCCAGCGGATGCGGATTGCGCCTTGGCGATCGGCTGCACTGCGTTCATCATCATAGCCGGGTCGTTGTGTGATGGGCAAACCTTAGCCCTGGCTTGTCAAGAAAGTGTAAACCACAGGAAATGGCGCTTTCATTTCCTCATAGGGGCTTGTTAACACCGCATGCAGTAAATTCGCCTCGGTTTCTTTGTAACGAGTATACCCCATGGCGCGATCGCTCAGCGAAAGTCCTGATATTGCCGTTCTACTCCCCTGCTACAACGAGGCGGCAACAATCGGTGCTGTCGTCGGGGGGTTCCGGGCGGCACTGCCCGATGCACATATCCATGTCTATGACAACAATTCCACCGATGGCACGGCACTGCACGCCATGCTCGCCGGCGCGCAGGTCGTGCGCGAGCGGCGCCAAGGCAAAGGCCATGTGGTGCGCCGCATGTTCGCCGATATCGATGCCGACATTTACATCATCGCCGACGGCGATGGGACTTATGCGCCCGAGGACGCAGAAGAGTTGGTACGGACGCTGCTGACGGAACGGGCCGACATGGTGGTCGGCACACGGCGTGGCGTGCATGACGATGCCGGCCGGCAGGGGCATGCCCTCGGCAACCGGCTGTTCAATATACTCTATCGCGCGATCTTCGGACCTGACTTCACCGATATCTTTTCCGGCTATCGGGCCTTCTCACGGCGTTTCGTCAAGAGCTTCCCCGCGGTTTCCGGCGGCTTCGAGATCGAGACGGAAATGTCGGTGCATGCGTCGCGGCTGAAGCTGCCGGTGAGCGAACTGGAACTGCATTACGGCAGGCGGCCGGAAGGCTCGCATTCGAAGCTCTCGACCTTCCGCGATGGCGGCAAGATTCTCTGGATGTTTGCCATGCTGATGAAGGAGACCCGGCCCTTCGCTTTCTTCGGCACGATCAGCGCGCTTTTCATGCTGGCAAGTTTCGGCTTCATGGGCCCGGTGCTGGCAGAGTACTTTGCGACCGGCCTTGTTAGCCGCATGCCGACCTGGGTGCTCTCGACAGCGCTCGCGATGATCTCCATCATGCTGTTTACGGCTGGCGTCATTCTCGACTCCGTTGCACGGGCGCGCGCCGAGCAGTTACGCATCCATTATATGAGCCTGGCGGCACCGGTCTCAGCAAGGGAGAAGACCTTGCCCATAACGCTTGATGGCAAAAAGACGGAAGCGGCATGAAGAAGCTCATTCGCTTCGCGCTCGCCGGCGGGCTTGGCTTCGTCGTCGATGCGAGCGTGCTCGCTGTCCTTCTGCACCTGACGCCGCTCGGTCCCTTCATTGCCCGGCTGATTGCCATTGCGCTCGCGATGGCGACGACATGGGCCTTCAATCGGACCTTCACTTTCGATCGATCCGGCCGGTCGCTGGCGGCGGAAGGCTTTCGCTACGGTTCCGTCGGCGTGACGGCAGCTCTCGTCAATTACGCGCTTTATTCGGCGCTGCTTCTGTCGTTACCGGCGCTGCAGCCGCTTGTTGCAATGGTGCTGGCGACCGCAGCGTCGATGTTCTTCAGCTTCTTCGGCTATTCCCGCTTCGTCTTCCGCGAAAAAGCCGAATAAACTCTAGACGGCTTCCCAGCCATCCTGCTCGCTGGCGCGATAGATGGCGTCGATGACCTTCTGATTGAGTTTGGAATCTTCCAATGTGACGATTTCTTCCATTTCGCCTGTCGCAGCGCGGGCGAAGGCTTCCACCTGGCACCTGTACTGGCGGCTATCCTGGAAGCGGATGATGTGGGATTCGTTGTGGCCACGATTGGTCACTTCGATCTCCTCAGGCCCCCAGCGGTTGGCGTTGAAGGGCGACTTGACCTCGATATAGCCGTCGGTGCCGTGGAACACCATGATCTGGCGGCCTGCCATCTGGGTGGAGATGTAGAAGCTCAGCTCGAAATCGCCGAAATCGGCCTTCACGCTGGAATAGATATCCGTGCCGAATTCCGCATCGCGCTCGGTGATCGCCTGGATCCAGGACGGCTCCTTGCCAGTGGAGAAGCGCGTGCTGATGACGGGATAGACGCCGATATCAGGCAGGCCACCGCCGCCGAGCTCGGGAATATTGCGCATGTTGCCGGGGTCGCGATTGTAGTAGGTGAAGGCGCCCTGCACGTGACGAAGCTCGCCGATCGTACCATCCTGCAGCAGCGAGCGAACCTTCCGCCAGACCGGCGAATAGGTGACCATGAAGGCTTCGCTGATGATGACCTTGTTGCGGTCGCGCGCGGCGATGAGATCATCGATGTCGGAGGCCTTCAGCGCAATCGGCTTTTCGCAGAGCACATGCTTGCCCGCATCGGCGGCCTTGATCGACCACTCGACATGCTGGGCGGTCGGCAACGGGATGTAGACGGCATCGATGGTGTCGGAGGCCAGCATTTCCTCATAGGAACCGAAGGCGTGCGGCACGGAGAAACGGTCCGCCATGTCACGGGCACGTGTAAAATCACGGCTGGCGATCGCGGTGATGACGCAATTTTCTGCATCCTGAATGGCGGGAACGACATTGTCCCGGCCGATTTTGGCCGTTGAAATTATACCGAAACGCAACATGAAAGGTCCTCCTGAAATCGATCGGCGCACTTTATGCAGCCCTCTCATGCGGCGCAATGGCGCGACCGGCGATCACGGAAGTTTGGTTTCCTTCGAGGATACTCCGCGCTAGGTTACCTGCGAACGGCGTTCTGCCGTTTCCTCAGATTTCAATCATTTCAGCATTTTGGGAGAGCGCCATGGAAATGCGCCGGCTTGGAAAAACAGGTCTTTCGGTCTCGCCGATCGTCTTCGGCGGCAATGTATTCGGCTGGACGGCCGATGAAAAAACATCCTTCGACATTCTCGACGCATTCTTTGACGCTGGCCTCAACACCATCGATACGGCCGACGTCTATTCCGCCTGGGTGCCGGGCAACAAGGGCGGCGATTCCGAAGAGATCATCGGCAGGTGGCTGAAAAAGGGAAAGGTTTCCCGCGACAAGGCCGTCATCATCACCAAGGTCGGCTCGGACATGGGCCAGGGCAAGACGCTGAAGGCAAACTATATCCTGAAGGCAGTCGAGGATTCACTGCGCCGCCTGCAGACCGATTATATCGACCTCTATCTCTCGCACTGGCCAGATGCCGATACGCCTCATGAGGAATCGCTTGGCGCCTATGCTAAGCTTCAGGAACAGGGCAAGATCCGCTCCTTCGGCTGCTCGAATTTTGATGCAAGCCTGCTGCAGGCCTCCTTCGACGCCGCCGACAAGGCAGGCCTGCCGCGCTATCAGGCGCTGCAGCCCGAATATAACCTCTACGAACGTTCGAGCTTCGAAGGTCCGCTCGCCGAGCTTTGCGTCAAGGAAGACATCGGCGTCATCACGTATTTCAGCCTCGCGGCCGGCTTTCTCTCGGGCAAGTACCGCAACAAGGCGGATACGGAGGGCCGCGCACGCGAAGGCCGTGTCGCACAGTATCTCGACGACAAGGGCATGCGCATTCTTGCCGCCCTCGACAAGATCGCCGCCGAGACGGGTGCCAAGCCTGCGGAAATCTCGCTTGCGTGGCTCTTGCGCAAGAAGGGCGTGACGGCGCCGATCGCCAGTGCTACGAGCCTTTCCCAGCTTGAAAGCCTGGTGAAATCGGCAACGCTTGAGCTTTCCGACGAGGCGATGGCGCTGCTCGATAAAGCAGGCGCCTGAAACGAGATAGTGGCATGACCGTGACGATCCGTAACGCCAAACCCGAAGACGAGACACGCTGGCGTGCGCTCTGGGCGGACTATCTCGCCTTCTATGAGGTCACCGTCGATGCCGACATCACCGATTCCACCTGGCGCCGGGTCTTCGATCCGGCGTCGGCAATCTTCATGCGGGTGGCAGAACTCGACGGCGAAGTCGTCGGCTTCACACTCTGCCTGACGCACGAAGGCACATGGATTCGCGGCAAGGACTGCTATCTCGAAGACCTGTTCGTATCGGAGAAGGTGCGCGGCAAGGGCGTCGGCCGCGCGCTGATGGACGACCTCGTCGACCTCTGCAGGAAGAATGGCTGGGCGCGGCTCTACTGGCATACGAGCGAGCAGAACAAGACGGCCCGAGCGCTCTACGATACTTACGTCGAGAGTGACGGCCACATCCGCTACCGCATCAATTTCTGAGCGGCGGAAAGCCCTCATACCATTTGGAATGATCGCCTTCCCAATTGGCCATGCCCGGCTTGGTCAGGATGCCGCGCGGACGCACATAGCTTTGGATCACCCGCTTCGGTCGCTCGTGCCACTGGATGTTGAAGGCCCATAGCTTCGGGAAGAAGCAGAGCGAGGCATAAGGCAGGTGGTCATGGATCCACCAGGCAAGCCTCTGCCAGTCGCTTTCATCGCTGTAGCGGTCGACCATCCACGGGATGGCGATGCAGACGGCAGCGCCCATGCAGCCGTCAAAATCTCTGACATCCCAGATGTGATGGGCAGCGGTGGCTGTATTGGTCGAACAGTTGAGCTTGTTCTCGTTGCCGAAGCGGTTGACCTCTGGCGAACGGTAGCCGGAGCGAATATGCAAGCGCCCGAAACTCGCTTCCAGCGGCTCCAGAAGTTCTTCGCACAGGCGACGGCCTGTCTCGATTGCAAGATCGGGATCGTCGGGGATGTTCGGGATCCGATAGAAATCGGCGATCTCGGAGTGGAGAAAATCGCGGAAGAAGAAGCTTTTCGACAGCCGCACCCGGCCGAGATCCTCGAGCGCCTTCATTGATCCCGGTTTCTTCATAAACGATCCTCCCGATTCCTGACGATACTTCGCCTGGACGATGTAGCGATTCCACCCGAAAGGCGTGGGAACAATTAGCCCGGTGCCAACTTCTAAGAAATGTCGCCCGCGGGGCGCAAATCCATCAACAAAGGAACGGAACAATGGCCAAGGAAAAGACACTGGAAGATCTGTTTTACGATACGCTGAAGGACATCTATTTCGCCGAACGGCAGATATTGCGCGCCTTGCCGAAGATGGCACGCGCTGCCCAGTCGACGGAATTGAAGGCAGGTTTCGAAAAGCACCGTGAAGAAACAGAGGGCCATGTCGAGCGACTGCAGCAGGTTTTCGAAATCATCGGCAAGCGTGCCCAGGGCAAGACCTGTGAAGCGATCCAGGGCATCATCGCCGAGGGCGAGGAAATCATGGAGGAATTCAAAGGCACATCGGCCGTCGATGCCGGTCTGATTTCCGCAGCCCAGGCCGTCGAGCACTATGAAATCGCCCGCTACGGCACGTTGAAGACGTGGGCGCAGACGCTGGGCTTCAAGGACGCCGTCATGCTTCTCGACCAGACTCTGCAAGAAGAAGGCAAGACCGATCAGCTTCTGACGAAGCTTGCAACGACTGCCGCGAACCAGAAGGCTTCGCGCGCAGCCTGATACTTGTCCTCACACAAGGAGAGCGGCCACCGCCGGCTGCTCTCCTTCTCCCAGCCTTGTCTTCGCCGACGACCCCGCTATCATTTCCTTCAGAATATGAGGCGAGGTGTCGATATGGCCGACAGGCAGGCAATCGAAGCAACGGTTCATCTCTATGTCGAGGGCATGGCCTTCGCCAATGAGGCAGCCCTGAAGAAAGCGTTCCACCCGAAGAGTTCGATCATCGGGCACTATCAAAACGCGGTGGAATGGCTCTCGCGCGATGAATTCATTGCCGCAATCATCGAAGAAGGGGCAGCACCGCCCGGCACCCAGCCTTACATGGATATCGAAAGCATCGATATATCAGGCGATGCAGCGACCGTGAAAGTAACCGACGAATTCGCTGGCATGCGCTTCACCGACTATCTCTCGCTGCTGAAGATCGAGGCCCGCTGGACGATCGTCAGCAAGATCTATCATCTTCACATATGAAAAAGCCGGCAGCCCGCGCCGCCGGCCATCGATGTCATTCTTGTAGCCGGCTCAGCTTCTAAGAACACCACCGGTAAACTTGGCAACGCTGGCAACGATCTTCTGCGTCAGCGCTTCGAAATCCTCGTCGGTCAGCGTGCGCTCAGCCGGCTGGATCTGGACTTCGATCGCGACAGACTTCTTGCCTTCGCCAATCGAGGCGCCTTCGAAAATATCGAAGACATTGACACCTGTGATCAGCTTGCGATCGACGCCCGTGGCAGCTTTGATGATGGCGCCCGCTTCCACCGTCTTGTCGACGACGAAGGCGAAGTCGCGCTTGACGGCCTGGAAGGGCGAGAGATCGAGCGCCGGCTTGGTGCGGGTCGCCTTCTTCTTCGGCTCGGCCATGGCATCGAGATAGACTTCGAAACCGCAGAGGGCACCGGAGACATCGAGCTTTTCGAGCGTGGTCGGATGGAACTCGCCGAAATAACCGAGGATCACCTTCGGACCCATCTTGATCGTGCCGGAACGGCCGGGGTGATACCATTCGGGACCGCCCTGCTCGATCTGGATATTGCCCATCGGCAGGCCGCAGGCTTCGATAACTGCCAGTGCGTCAGCCTTGGCATCGAAGACGTCGACCGGCTTGCCGCCGCCCTTTGAGGCGTTCGACCACATGCGGCCGGCACCGGCAAGCGAGGCCGTGCCGCGGCGGATGCCGCCCGCCACGCGCCGCTGGCCTTCCGGCGTATCGTTTTCGTAGGTACCCGAGACTTCGAAGATCGCCACGTCGCCATAGCCCTTATCGGCATTGCGCTGGGCGGCCGTCAGCAGACCCGGCAGCAGCGAGGGGCGCATGTCCGACATTTCGGCAGCGATCGGATTGGCGAGCTTGAGGGCTGCGGAACCGCCGCCGAAGAGCTTTGCGTGATCTTCCGGAATGAAGGACCAGGTGACGGCCTCCAGCATGCCGCGCGAGGCAAGGGCGCGCTTGGCCGCGCGGGTCCGAATCTGCAGCGTTGTCAGGATCTTGCCGTTGACGGCGGCATGGCTTTCGAGCGGCGCCGGCTTGATATTGTCGACGCCATGAATGCGCATGACCTCTTCGACGAGATCGGCCTTGCCGTCGATATCCGGGCGCCAGGAGGGAACGGCAACGGAGACGCGCTCACCGGAGCCTGAAACCTTGAAGCCGAGGCGGGTCAGGATCGTGTTGCTTTCCTCCGTCGAGACCTCGAGACCGGTCAGCCGCTTGACCTCCGAATAGGGAAAGTCGACGATCTTCGGCTCATAACCCTTGTAGCCGACAATCTCGGCCTTGGCCGGGGTGCCGCCGCAAAGCTCGAGCACCAGTTCGGTCGTGCGCTCGAGGCCGGGAACCATATATTCCGGATCGACGCCGCGTTCGAAACGGTAGCGGGCATCGGTGATGATGCCGAGTGCGCGACCGGACTTGGCGATGTTCATCGGATCCCAGAGAGCGGATTCGATCAACACGTCGACGGTGTTCTCGTCACAGCCGGAATGTTCGCCGCCCATGATGCCGCCGATCGATTCGATGCCGTCCTCATCGGCAATGACGACGTTGTTCGGGCCGAGCTTATATTCGCGCTGATCGAGCGCCAGCACGGTTTCGCCTTCCCTGGCGCGACGCACAGTCAGGTTGCCCGTGACCTTGGCGGCGTCGAAGACGTGCATCGGCCGGCCCTGATCGAAGGTCATGTAGTTGGTGATATCGACAAGCGCATTGATGGGGCGCAGGCCGATGGCGAGAAGCCGCTGCTGCATCCAGCGCGGGCTCGGGCCGTTCTTCACGCCACGCACGAGACGCAGGCTGAAGCCCGGGCAGAGCCTGGGATCGTCGAGATCGAGCGTCAGCTTCACCGGCGTCTCGCCTTCGACGGCGAAGGAGGGCGCAGGCCGCGTCTTCAGCGTGCCGAGGCCGGAGGCTGCGAGATCGCGGGCGATGCCATGGATCGAGGTGCAGTCCGGGCGGTTCGGCGTCAGGTTGATCTCGATGACCGGGTCGTCGAGATGGGTGTAGGCGGCGTAGCTCGTGCCGACAGGCGCATCGTCAGGCAGATCGATGATGCCGTCGTGATTGTCGGAGATCTGCAGCTCCTTTTCCGAGCACATCATGCCGCGGCTTTCGACGCCGCGGATATTGCCGACCGACAGCGTCACGTCGATGCCGGGAACATAGGTGCCGGGAGCCGCGAAGGCACCAACGAGGCCGGCACGCGCATTCGGCGCTCCGCAGACGACCTGCACCGGAGCGCCCTCGCCGATATCGACCATAAGCACCTTCAGGCGATCGGCCTGCGGATGTTTTTCAGCGGAGAGAACCTTGGCGATGACGAAAGGCTTGAAGGCTGCCTTGTCGTCGACATCTTCCACTTCCAGCCCGATTTCAGTCAGGCGGCTGCAGATTTCATCGAGCGTGGCATCCGTTTCCAGATGATCCTTAAGCCAGGAAAGCGTGAATTTCATTGGTCCAATCCTCCCTTAGACGCTCAAGCCGCCGAACAGCGTCGGCATGTCGAGCGGGCGGAAGCCATAATGGTTCATCCAGCGGACATCAGCATTGAAGAAGTCGCGCAGGTCGGGCATGCCGTATTTCAGCATGGCGATGCGGTCGAGGCCCATGCCCCAGGCAAAGCCCTGATATTCATCAGGATCGAGGCCGCCGTAACGCAGCACGTTCGGGTGAACCATGCCGCAGCCGAGGATCTCCATCCAGTCGGTGCCTTCGCCGAACTTGACGATCGGGCCGGAACGGTCGCACTGGATGTCGGCCTCGAAGGACGGCTCGGTGAAGGGGAAGAAGGACGGGCGGAAACGCATCGTCACGCTGTCGACCTCGAAGAAGGCCTTACAGAACTCCTCCAGCACCCAGCGGATATTGGCGACATTAGATTTCCTGTCGATGACGAGGCCTTCGACCTGATGGAACATCGGCGAATGGGTGGCATCGGAATCCTGGCGATAGGTTTTGCCGGGGAGGATGATGCGGATCGGCGGCTTCTGCGATTCCATCGTGCGGATCTGCACCGGCGAGGTGTGCGTGCGCAGAACCTTGCGCTCACCCTTCTCATCCGGATTGAAGAAGAAGGTGTCGTGCATCTCGCGGGCCGGGTGCCCGTCGGGGAAGTTGAGAGCCGTGAAATTGTAGTAATCGGTCTCGATATCGGGACCTTCGGCAATCGAGAAGCCCATATCGCCGAAGATCGCGGTGACTTCGTCGACGATCTGGCTGATCGGATGGATACGGCCGCGCTCCGCCGGCGAGGAGCGGACCGGCAGGCTGACATCGACCGTTTCGGCTTTCAGCCGGGCGTTGATCGCCGCTTCCTTCAACACCGTCTTACGATCGGTGAGAGCGTCGGTCACCTCGTTCTTCAGAGCATTGATGACAGCGCCGCGCGTCTGTCGCTCTTCCGGGGTCATGGCGCCGAGCGTCTTCAGGAGCTCGGAAACGGAGCCCTTCTTGCCGAGCGCGGAAACGCGGACCCCTTCAAGCGCAGGCTCATCATTGGCGGCGGCAATTTCGGCAAGCAAAGAGGATTTCAGCTGGTCGATATCTGACATTGTCTTCTTTCCGTCCGGATCAGGCGGCGTTCGAAATGGCGGGCCGAGCGGCCGGCGCCAGCACTACAGAGAAAGAAAAACCCGCGCCAGCCCAGACCAGCGCGGGTTTCCCAAAATTCAAAAAAGCGTCAAGCTTGGGAAGCGCTGGTTAACGAACCGCGCCTTCAAACTCATTAGCCGTGCCGGTTTCCTTGAGATACTCAAGGGCCTTCTTGGCGGCAGCAACCAGGGCGCCGAATGCTTCCGGCTCGTGGATTGCCATGTCGGAAAGAACCTTGCGGTCGACTTCGATGCCAGCCTTGTTCAGGCCGTCGATGAAGCGGCCATAGGTCAGGCCGAATTCGCGGACGGCAGCGTTGATACGCTGGATCCAGAGGGCGCGGAAGTTGCGCTTGTTAACCTTGCGGTCGCGGTATGCGTACTGCTTGGCGCGATCGACGGCAGCCTTGGCGGTACGGATGGTGTTCTTGCGGCGGCCGTAGAAACCCTTGGCCTGCTTCAGAACCTTCTTGTGCTTGGCGTGGGCGGTGACGCCTCTTTTTACACGTGCCATTTCATGATCTCCTTAATCTAACGCGTTACCGGAATAGTCTCAGAGACCGTTCGGCAGATAGTTCTTCACGACCTTGCGGCCATCGGGTTCTGCCAGAACCATCGTGCCACGTGCATCGCGAATGAACTTGTTCGTGCGCTTGATCATGCCATGGCGCTTGCCAGCGGCAGCCGCCTTGACCTTGCCGGTAGCGGTGATCTTGAACCGCTTCTTGGCAGAGGACTTCGTCTTCATCTTGGGCATTTTGCTACTCCGTTCTGAGAGCTCCTCACTCGCTTCGTTAAAGAAACCCTTCTGCGAAACCCGGTTTTACGGTCTTCGCCAAAGGCGCGGGAGCGTTTGTTGTTGATCTGCGGGTCCAGTGACGAAACCTGCCCGCAAGCATTCAAAACTGCCACGGCATGCCCTGCCGGTCAGTTCGGACGCGCGCTTATAACCGCAGCGTCATGAAAGTGCAACGGGGCGGATGACGAATCTTACTGCCCCAGGAAACACAAAAGCCGCCCTGTCGGACGGCTTTGAGCGAAAGGATGCGGCACCGGTCACTTCGGCGCCAGCACCATCATCATCTGGCGGCCTTCGAGCTTGGGCTCAGCTTCAACTTTGGCGATCTCGAGCGTGTCGGCCTTGACCTGCTGGAGAAGCTTCATGCCGAGTTCCTGGTGAGCCATTTCGCGGCCGCGGAACTTCAGCGTCACCTTTACCTTGTCGCCTTCGTCGAAGAAGCGACCCATCGCCTTCATCTTCACCTCATAGTCATGGGTGTCGATGTTCGGGCGCATCTTGATTTCTTTGACTTCGACAATCTTCTGCTTCTTGCGCGCCTCGGCGGCCTTCTTCTGGTTCGAATATTTCAGCTTGCCCAGATCGAGGATCTTGCATACCGGCGGTTCGGCATTGGGGGAAATTTCGACGAGGTCGAGGCCGGCTTCTTCCGCCATTTTCAAGGCCTGGTCGGTAGGCACGATGCCCATATTCTGTCCGTCAGCTGTAATCAGCTGAACTTTGGGAATGCGGATCTCCCGGTTCGAGCGCGGTCCATCCTTTACGGGCGCGTCGGTTTTAAAGGGTCTGCGAATGGTCGTATTCTCCTCGCGTTGATCGGAACGTTGCAGCTTCGTGTCCCTCTCGAAGGGGGCACAAACGAGGTCACGTCATCGCTGCAACGGAGTCAATAACACCCTTTAGCGGAAAAATCACCTGCTGTCAGCCTGTCAAGAATCTGTTTTATAGGCCAAAACAACAGGAGTTCTGCCCGATGTCCGATCAAATGACCGTCCTTGTGCCCGAATTCCTTGATGTCGGTGAAGGCGAGGCTGCGCGGCAGATCGCCATGCTGGTGCGCCCGGCTCAGGCCAACACCGATCTTCCCGCCCTCGTTTGGCTATCCGGCTACCGATCGGACATGAGTGGCAGCAAGGCTATCGAGATCGACCGGCTGGCCTCGGAACTGGGCGCGGCCTGCATCCGTCTCGACTATTCCGGCCACGGACTTTCCGGCGGTTCCTTCACGGATGGCACGATCTCGCGCTGGCTGGAGGAGGCGCTCGCAGTGATCCGTCATATCGCGCCGGACCGGATGATCCTCGTCGGCTCCTCGATGGGCGGCTGGATTGCGCTCAGGGTGGCGCAGGAGCTCGCGCGGCATGGCGGGCCGAGGCTCGAGGGCATGGTGCTGATTGCGCCGGCGCCGGACTTCACCTCCGATCTCATCGAACCGAACCTCAAGAAGAAAGAACGCACGTCTCTTGAACAGCGCGGCTACTTCGAGGAACGTTCGCAATATAGTGCGGAGCCCAATATCTATACTCGGGCGCTGATCGAAGACGGGCGTGAGAACCGCGTGCTGACCGGCATCATTGAAACGGGCTGCCCGATCCATATCCTGCAGGGCATGAAGGATGCAGATGTTCCCTATCTGCACGCGATGAAGCTGGTCGAACATCTTCCGGCCGACGACGTTCTCCTGACCTTCGTCCGCGACGGCGACCACCGGCTTTCGCGCCCGCAAGACATCGAACGGCTGCGCAACGCCGTCAAAGGCCTGATCCGCTGAGGGGAAGCCGGTCACTCACCAAAGAATATGCAACTGCCCCAATAGAATGCCATGGTTGAACAAGTTCCGCTCAATCACGCAAAGGTTACGTTGCATTTTAACCATGTCTGCGAGTTGCAAAGTCCTCCCAAGAAGTAACGATTGACTCCTTTCGGCCCTCTCCGTTAACTGTTTGTTAATAAATAAAGGGCGATGCAGGGAAGTAGGGCGTGCGGATCAAGGGTTTCCTCGTGGCCATCATGGCCGTGTTTGCAATGGCGCCGGCCGCTATTCCGGCTCCGAGCAAGAATGCCTCCATGGTGACCGGCAGTGCGACTTCGCAGCCGATCGGTCACTACGACTTCTGTCAGACACACCGCGCCGAGTGCGGCGCCAATCGTAATAGTGGCCCGCTCGTCATGACCGGCGGCAAGTGGGCTACGGTTCGCGCCGTCAACGCGACCGTCAACCGCACCATCACGCCGATGACCGACAAGGAAATCTACGGTAAGGACGAGGTCTGGGCCTATCCGACCACGGCTGGCGACTGCGAGGACTTTGCGCTCCTGAAGCGCCGTATCCTCATCCAGCGCGGCTTCTCGCCCGCAGACCTGCTGATGACCGTCGTGCGCAAGCCTGACGGGGAAGGCCACGCGGTTCTGACGCTGCGCACCGCTGAAGGCGACTTCGTGCTCGACAACCTCGCGACCGACGTCAAGCCATGGTTTTCGACGCCCTATACGTTCATCAAGCGCCAATCGAGCTTCAATGCCGGCCGCTGGGTCACCATCGAGAATGGCCGCGACATTCTGGTCGGCGCTCTGAAGTAACGAGTTTTGAGGGGGACTGTGGGGAGGGCCGGCGAAAGCCGGCCTTTTTCATTTGGGGAGTGCGGTCGCGCTGCAATCGATTCACCGGATCGATTGCTCGGGCTTCGCCCCGACCGCCCTCACCCCGATATTCACGCGTTCCCGATGAAAATGCCGGCTGCCAGCACGAGGCTGCCGCCGACAACCACCTGGAAGGCCGCGCGCAGGAACGGCGTCTCCATATATTTGTTCTGGATGAAGGCGATCGCCCAGAGCTCGAAGAAGACGATGATGGCAGCGGTGATGGTCGCAGTCCAGAATTGCGGGATCAGATAGGGCAGCGCATGGCCGAGGCCGCCGAGCGCCGTCATGATACCGCAGGCGAGGCCGCGCTTGATCGGCGAGCCACGGCCGGAAATCTTGCCGTCGTCGTGAGCCGCTTCGGTGAAGCCCATCGAGATGCCGGCGCCGACCGAGGCCGATAGGCCGACGAGGAAGGTCTGCCAGGTATCCTGCGTGGCGAAGGCGGCTGCGAAGATCGGTGCGAGCGTGGAAACCGAACCGTCCATGAGGCCGGCGAGGCCTGGCTGCACATAGGTCAGCACGAACTGGCGACGCGCCGTCTCATCCTCTTCCTTCTTCACATCCTCAGGCGTGTGCTTGTCGCCCAGCATGCGGGCGATGTCCTCATGGCCCTGCTCGGCGAGCGCAAGATCGCCAAGCAACTGACGGGTGGAGGCATCGGAGGTCTGTTTGATCGCCTCGACATAGAAGCGGTAGGCCTGTTCCTCCATCGCCTCCGCTTCCTGTCTGATCGTATCGAGGGAGAGGTTGGCGCGCAGCCAGTCCGGTTTGCGTTCGTAAAATCCCTCGACATGCTCGCGGCGGATCAAAGGAATTCGCTCACCGAAGCGCTGACGGTGAATTTCGATCAGCGACCTTCGGTGCGTGTCTTCCACCTCAGCCATATCTTCGAACACCTTGGCGGAAGCCGGAAACTCCTTTCGCAGATGTTCCGCATAGGCGAGATAGATGCGGGCATCATCCTCTTCCGAGGCGATGGCGAGCGCCAGGATTTCCTGCTCGGAGAGAGAACGGAAAGAACGTTTCGGTGATCTGAAAAACCGAGCCAGCATAGACAATCTCCAACAATTTAGAATTATTCTAAACTTAAAGGGGCAAGCAGCATGGGTCAAGATCAAAGCCCTGCGGGATTGACAGAATGACGCGATCGACCGATCGCGCTTTGCTGAGACGGCGCGTCAACCTATATGAAGGCCGCGAGCTGCAAGCGGCGCTGGGGTTTATGATGGATAATGAGATACAGGGACGGGCCGCACATGTTGCTGCGATCCGCGAGAAGGCCGAAGCCGAGATGAAAGAGATCGGGGTGGACGAGGCCTTCATTTCGAAGCTGGTAGAGACCTTCTACGGGCGGGTACTGGCGCATCCTGAACTCGGGCCGGTCTTCGATGCGCGGCTTTCCGGGCGCTGGCCCGAACATATGGACAGGATGAAAAGCTTCTGGTCGGCCGTTGCCTTCCGCAGCGGTGCCTATGGCGGCAAGCCAGTGCAGGCGCATCTCGGCGTCGCGAACATGACGCCTGATCTTTTTCCAAAATGGCTTTCGCTGTTTTCTTCAACGCTCGACGACGTCGCGCCGACGCCGGAAGCCAAGGACTGGTTCATGGCGACGGCGGAGCGGATCGCCAAAAGCCTGACGCTGTCGCTCTTCTACAATCCGGCGCTCGACGATCCCACGAAGAAGACGGGCTGATCCTTCATTGCCTTGCCGAAAAGGTCGCACCGGTGCTTGCGGCCACGACCAAGGCCGTTCCGGCCATCTGCAGAAGCGTCATGGGCTGCATCAGGATGATGAAGCCTGCGAGCGCGGCAACCGCCGGCTCGAGGCTCATGAGAATGCCGAAGGAGGTTGTCGGCATGCGCCGCAAGGCGATCAATTCCAGCGTGTAGGGCAGCAGCGGCACGAGAATGGCAAGGCCCGCCATTTCGATCACACCGGAAGCATCAAGCTTCGGCACGGCACCGGCAAAACCGAAGGGTGTCGCAACCAAGGCGGCGACCATGAGCGACATGGCAAGCCCGTCCAGCCCCTTGAAGCTTGCACCGATCTTCTTCGTCAGGACGATATAAATCGCCCAGCCGGTTCCCGCGCCGAACGCGAAGAAAACACCCAAGGGATCGCCAACCCAGCCTTCGCCATCATGAGCGAGAGCCAGAACACCGAGCGCAGCAACCAGCGGCCAGACGAGACGCCGGCCGAACCCATAGCCGATGGTTGCCACAGTAAGCGGGCCAAGAAAATCGATCGCCACGGCAAGACCGAGCGGAATGCGCTCGATGGCCGAAAAGAAGCTCATGGTCATCAGCGCGGTCGTCGTGCCGAGGACCAAGGCGCTTTTCCATTGGTCGCGGTTGTAGCTTGACATGCGCGGGCGCACGACGACGGCCAGAATGATCGCTGCAAAGGCAAGGCGCAGCCAACTGGCGCCAGCCGGCCCGTAGGCGGAGATGGCAGAGGAGGAAAGGGCTGCACCGAACTGGATTGATGACATGGACATGAGGCACATCAGCCCGCCAGCCGCTACGCCGCCAAATGCTGATGATGTCTGCGCGGCGATGGTACCCGCTTCGGCGTTCGTTCTGTCTTCCATTGATGTCTCCGGTTGCGCGCTCTTCATACGAAGGCAGCTTGCGGGCGACAAATTCAAACTTCTGATCGGGGCAGCAAAAGGCTTGATGCGATATCAGAGACGACCGGCGAGGATCACCTCTTCGGCATCCTCAAAGCTCATCTCGAAGACCTTCCTGCCGATCTCGAAGCCGAAGCCGTTACGGGCGAAGGCCGAGAGCTCCTTCGCCTTCCGTTTTTCATCAAGCTCGACGCGGCGGAAGGGGCCGAAGGCGCGTTTGCGGGCGAATATCGCAGCAGCATAGAGATCGTCAGCCTCTTCGAGCGCAGCCTCAACCCTGTCGCTGGGGACACCCTTGACCGCAAGCTTCTGGGCGATGGCGCGTTTCGACTTGCCGCTGCGCATGGCGGAACGCGTGCTGATTTCGGCATAGGCGGTATCGTCGATCGCCTTGTTGTCATAGGCGAATTTGACGGCGAAATCGGCAACAGCCTTGACCTGGGCTGCGCTGATATCCTCGAACTTCTCCTTTGCTTTGCGGGTGATGGCGTCAAAGAGCTGCTTTTCCGTCATCATGCGCCGCTCGAGGCGGTAGATGGTCGAATTGCGCGCCCAACTCAGCATGCGGGGCGTCGGGATATCGGATGAGATGGTCTCCTCGGTCATCGGCAGTGATCAGGCTTCCATGCCCTTGAGCACATTGGCGACGTTAAAGCCGATTTCCGGCACCCCATAACCGCCTTCCATGCAGGTGACGACGGGCAGGCCAAAAGCGGAAATCATCTCGCCTATGCGGATGAAATCCTCTGATTTCAGCGTGAAGAAGGAAATCGGATCGCGCTCGAACGTATCGACGCCAAGGGCCACGACGATCGCCTCCGCACCGAAGACCTTGATGCGGGAGAGCGCATCGGCAAGCGCTGCCGACCAGACATCAAAGCCCGTGCCGCGCGCCATTGGGTAATTGCGGTTGGCACCCTCGCCCTCCCCTTCGCCCACTTCATCGGCATGGCCGAGGAAATAGGGAAAGGCGTGGATGGGATCGCCATGCAGCGAGGCAGTGAAGACGTCGCCGCGGCGATAGAAGAGATCCTGCGTACCGTTGCCGTGGTGGAAATCGACATCGAGCACGGCAATCTTCCCGGCGCCGTGATCGAGCAGGCGCTGGGCCGCGACGCCGGAATTGTTGATGAAGCAATAGCCGCCGAAGAGATCGATGCCGGCATGATGGCCGGGCGGGCGGCAGAGCGCGAAGGCAAAGCGGTTGCCGGCGTCGAGCCAGTCCGCAGCCGTGATCGCGCAGCGCATCGAAGCAAGCGCTGCCTCATAAGACCCCTTGCTGATGGAGGTATCGGCGGCATTGGCATAATGGCCGATCGCGCCGACGATATTTTCGGGCACCCGCTGGCTGGTGCGGCGGACGGGAAAGGAGTTGGCGATCGCCTCGCCTTTATATCCTGCCGCCACCCAGCGATCCCAGACCGTTGCCAGGAATTCCAGATAGGCCGGATCATGCACCTTGCCTGCCGTTTCGAGGCCATGGGTCTCCGGCGCGACGACATCCGAAAAGCCTGCTTCCTTGACCGCAGCAAGGATCCATTCGGCCCGGAACGGCGCCTCGAAGGGCGTCACGAGCTGACCGTCATGCAGCTCGGTCTTCGCATCACGCAGCTTGTGGTCTTCGGAATAGATGACGCGCACTGAACTCCTCCGCAAATCAGCTTCTTGGACTCAAGCCTTACACATGCCCGTCGGAAGAAAAAAGCGCTGAACGCGCCTTGATCGCTGATGATGATGACGCCACGTTCAAGCCGATTTCAGAATGCGTCCCTTTTCCTTACGAGATTAACCCATGAAAATCCTGATGGTCGATGTCGATGGTGTGCTGGTTCACGGGCGACCGACGGACGGTCTGCCGCTCTTTACCTACCTTGAGCGCGATCTTGGCTTGGCGCCGTCCTTGCTTCAGCAGGAGTTCTTCAAGCCTTATTGGGTCGGGATCGTCACGGGACAGGAGCCGATCGAGCCCCGCCTGACGGAGGTTCTCGACCGCATCGCCCCGCATCTCACCACCGAGAAACTGCTCGACTACTGGTTCGAAAACGACTCCCGCCTGGACCGGCAGCTGCTCGCCGACCTCGCCCGCCTGAAGGACGAAGGCACGCGTCTTTATCTTGCCACCAATCAAGAACACAGGCGGGCGGCCTATTTGCGCGACGTGCTCGAACTCGGCGCGCTTTTCGAAGGCATCTTCTATTCCGCAGCGCTCGGCAGTCGAAAGCCTGAAAGCGACTTTTTCCGCCTTGTGACCGATGGGGTTGGCGTCGCACCGCATGAGATCGGCTTTATCGACGATGTCGAAGAGAATATTGCGGCCGCCGCGCAATTCGGCTGGAGGGCCTTGCATTGGACGCCAGCGTCAGCGCTTGCAGATGCCATCGCCGCGTTTACGCAGAATGCTCAGGCGACCCGCTTGTAGAAGAAAGTGGTGGCGCAAAGCCCGCCTTCCGGCCACAGCGCGTAATCGGGGATAACGCCGACGCGCTCCCAGCCGAGGCGCGGATAGATCGCTTCGGCATCGCTGCCGGTTGCCGTGTCGAGGACGAGGATCGTCTTGCCGCGGCGGGCCGCTTCCTGTTCGGCCATTTCCATCAGCAGGCGCGCCAGCCCATGGCCGCGGGCAGAGCGATGGACGAGCAGCTTCTTCAGATCGCCGCGATGCGGCTGGTTCGGCATCTGCGCAGCGCCGACCTGCACGGTGCCGACAATCTTGCCGTCCACTTCAGCCACAAAAAGCAGCGTGGCATCATCAGCCACGGCCTCGGCGACGCCACGCCAGTAGGGTTCGGCATCAGCCGGGGTATAGGGCTGCATGAAGCCGACAGAGGCGCCGCCATTGACGCAATCGGCCAGCACCTCGCAAAGATCGGAAATGGCGGCGTGGGCTTCGGCGGCGGAGAGAAGACGGATAGTCGGCATGATGGTCTCCTGATAAATGAGCACGTGATTTAGTAGTCGCCGCGGGCCAGCACGACGCAGTAGCGTGCCGGCGCATGACCCGGATTGTGAAAGACATGGCCGTCGCCGACCGGCATGAAGAGACAGTCTCCGGGCTTGAGACGATGAACGGTTTCACCGACGGTCATTTCCAACTCGCCATCGAAGAGCCAGACATGCTGTGTCATGCCGCGGCTGGCAGCATGCGGCGGGAAACTGACGCGCGCACCGGCCGGAAACTCGACATCAACGATATCGACATCCGAGGCTGTGCCCGGCGGCGAGACGGCGCGGCGCATATAGCCGGTTTCGGGATCGCGCCAGACCTGTTGGTCCTGACGACTCGAGAGCGGTGATGCTTCCTGCCCTTCATCGGCAAAAAACTCTGAAAGCGACAGGCCGAGCGCGGCACAGACCCTCGCCAACAGCGAAGCCGTCGGGCTCGCTTCCGCGCGCTCGATGCGGGAGATCATCGCGCGGCTGACGCCGGAAGCAGTAGCGAGATCATCCAGTGTCAGTCCCTTTTCCGTCCGCAGCGCGCGAACGCGGAGGCCGATTGCCTGCTCGAGTTCGTGTTCCATGTTTCGATCCTCGATTCTACTATAAGAGAAATACAGGATCTAATGATGGAATCAAGTCCCGGCGAGCCGCCTTGCTTTCACCATGGCGCCGTCGATATATGGCAACGGCATTCACGAGCGGAGAAAAGCACCATGGACGGAATCACGCACGGCACTGAGACGACAGAAAGCTTCACCGCCGTCGCCTGGGACCGGATCAAGCCTATCATGGCCGAGATCGAGCGATTGCCGCTGCTGGAACGTCTCTCTGACGGTACGCTGCCGCCGGAGGTTTTCCGCCATTACATACTGCAGGATGCGATCTACCTGAAACATTATGCCCGGTGCCTTGCGATCGTCGCGGCAAAGGCGCCCGACAATGCGCAGGTACTGCGTTTCCTCGGTTCGGCACAGAAGGCGATCACGGTCGAGCAGGGCCTGCATGCCGGTTTCCTCACCCAGTTCGGCATTTCCAGCGCTGACGTGACGGCGGCAGAGCCCTCGCCATCCTGTCTCGCTTATACGAATTTCCTGCTGGCGACGGCCTATCACAGCTCCTATGCTGTCGCGCTTTCCGCCATCCTGCCGTGCTTCTGGATCTACTGGCATGTCGGCGAAGGCATCAAGGGCAGGCCGGCGATCGAGGGCAACGTCTTCCAGGCCTGGATCAACACCTATGGCGACCCGCAATTCGCAGCCGGTGCGCGCGAAGTGATTGCCTTGACGGATATCGCCGCCCGCGCCGCCTCGCCGGTGGAGCGCCAGCAGATGATGGATGTTTTCGTGCGTGCCTCCCAATATGAATGGATGTTTTGGGATTCAGCCTGGCGGTTGGAGACCTGGCCGGTCTGAGCCACACGCCACAGTCTGCAAAATACGGTAAACCCCGGTAGAATTACCGCTTTGCGGGCGATCTGCGCGCTGCTATATGGCGCGCATGAGCACCAATTCGACGACTCCGCTATCCCATATCCGCAACTTCTCGATCGTGGCCCATATCGACCACGGCAAATCGACGCTTGCCGACCGCCTCATCCAGACGACCGGCGGCCTTGCCGAGCGTGAGATGTCCGAGCAGGTGCTCGACAATATGGATATCGAGCGCGAGCGCGGCATCACCATCAAGGCACAGACCGTGCGCCTGCACTACAAGGCGAATAACGGCGAAACCTATGTGCTGAACCTCATCGACACGCCCGGCCACGTCGACTTCGCCTACGAAGTCTCGCGCTCACTCTCGGCCTGCGAAGGTTCGCTGCTCGTCGTCGACGCGTCGCAGGGCGTCGAAGCCCAGACGCTCGCCAACGTTTATCAGGCGATCGACAACAATCACGAACTCGTCACCGTTCTCAACAAGATCGACCTGCCGGCGGCCGAGCCCGACCGCATCAAGGAGCAGATCGAGGAAGTGATCGGCATCGATGCATCTGAGGCAGTGCTGATCTCGGCCAAGACCGGCCTCGGCATTCCCGACGTCTTGGAAGCCATCGTCCACAAGCTGCCGGCGCCGAAGAGCCCCGGCGGCGAAAAGGCGCCGCTAAAGGCACTGCTCGTCGACAGCTGGTACGATACCTATCTCGGCGTCATGGTTCTGGTGCGCGTCATCGACGGCGTGCTGTCCAAGGGACAGACGATTCGCATGATGGGCACGGATGCCAAGTATCAGGTCGAGCGCGTCGGCGTGCTGACGCCGAAGATGGTCAATGTGGACAGCCTCGGCCCAGGCGAAATCGGCTTCATCACCGCTTCGATCAAGGAAGTGGCCGATACGCGCGTCGGCGACACCATCACCGAAGACAAGCGCCCGACGGCCCAGGCGCTGCCGGGCTTCAAGCCGGCGCAGCCGGTCGTCTTCTGCGGTCTGTTTCCGGTCGATGCAGCCGACTTCGAAGACCTGCGTGCCGCGATGGGCAAGCTTCGTCTCAACGACGCATCCTTCTCCTTCGAAATGGAATCGTCGGCGGCACTCGGCTTCGGCTTCCGTTGCGGTTTCCTCGGACTGCTGCATCTCGAAATCATTCAGGAGCGCCTGGAGCGCGAGTTCGACCTCGACCTGATCGCGACAGCTCCTTCTGTCGTCTATCAGCTGACGATGACCGACGGCAGCGAGCGCGAGCTGCACAATCCGGCCGATATGCCCGATGTCGTCAAGATCGCCGAAATCCGCGAGCCGTGGATCAAGGCAACGATCATGACACCGGACGACTATCTCGGCGGCATCCTGAAGCTCTGCCAGGACCGCCGCGGCATCCAGACCGAGCTGACCTATGTCGGCACCCGCGCGATGGTAACCTATGAGCTGCCGCTCAACGAAGTTGTCTTCGACTTCTACGACCGGCTGAAATCGATCTCCAAGGGCTATGCGTCCTTCGACTATCACCTCGAAGGCTACCGCGAAGGCAACCTAGTCAAGATGTCGATCCTCGTCAACGGCGAACCGGTCGACGCACTCTCGATGCTGGTGCATCGCGCCGCCGCCGAAAAGCGCGGCCGCGACATGTGCGAGCGGCTGAAGGAGCTGATCCCGAAGCACATGTTCAAGATCCCGATCCAGGCGGCGATCGGCAGCAACGTGATTGCCCGCGAAACCATCTCCGCCCTTCGCAAGGACGTGACCGCCAAGTGCTACGGCGGCGACGCCACCCGCAAGCGCAAACTTCTGGAAAAGCAGAAGGAAGGCAAGAAGCGGATGCGGCAGTTCGGCAAGGTGGAAATCCCGCAGGAAGCGTTTATTGCGGCGCTCAAGATGGGCGACGAGTAAGCGCCTCAGCCTTTTGACGGTCGCGCATAATCGGGCACGCGAAACCTGCGGCGATAGCTGCCGGGTGTCAGACCTGTCATACGCTTGAAGAGCCTGCGGAAAAACGCCGGCTCTTCATAGCCGACCTGCCAGCTGATCTCGTCGACAGGCGTATCCGTGCGCTCCAGCCGCCGCTTTGCATCCTCCACTCTCAAACGCTGAACATAGGCGATCGGACTGACACCGGTCGCCTGGGTGAAGCGGCGTTTGAAAGTGCGCTCTGTCAGGCCGGCATGACGGGACATTTCCTCGATGGGATTGGCGACGGAGAAATGGCTGGAAAGCCAGTCCTGCGCTATCTGGATCGCTGTGTCACCATGACCTCTGCGTCCCTCGAAGACGATATAGGGCGCCAGCCCATCCTGATGCCATTGCAACGCGAAGAAACGGGCAATCGCCTGCGCGGCCGAAGCACCCGCATGGCGGGCGATCAGGTACAGGACCAGATCATGCCAGGTCATGGAGGCACCGGAACTGATCAACTCTTCCCGCCTACCGCAGACCACGAGCACACGCTCCGGATGGACGGGCACCTGCGGAAAGCTGGTCCGGAAGGACTCGGCATAGCCAAAATGCACTGTCGCATCCATGCCATCAAATAACCCGGTCTCGGCCAGCAGAAAGAGGCCCGAACAGGCCGAGCAGATCAGCGCGCCGCGGGCATGCATGGCACGCACCCATTCGACAAGTTCCGGATAACGTCCCTTCTCCCATCCGCCCGATGGCAGCAAAACGGAGGGGACGATGATGATATCCGTATGGTCGAGAGATGAGATGCTGCGCTGGACGGTAATCGGGAGGCGGCTTGCAAGTTCCAGCGGCTCCGCGGATGTGCCGACGATTTCCACTTTGAAGGGCGCCCGACCGGCAAGGACATCGCTCGCTGCCGGCAAGACCGCAAAGGCATTCATCACATCGAAAATGCCGCTCAGCGTCGATACGACAGCCTCGGGAATGGCCACGAGGCTGACATGAAGCGACCTGGAAGCGACGCGGTCGGCACCGGATTGCATCTCATCCCTCCGGAAGGAACAGCCGCGCTATTCGTCTCTTTTGCCTACACCGGCGCAACGATTGGCGCAAATGGCCCGCTTCTGGCTCATGCCGCTCTGCCACAAGGCCCCCGCTGCTGTCATTCCATTTCCATTCTGAATGTTTCGACAGGAGAAGGAAATGGACCAGATAAAAAACAACACTATAGATGCGGCCAAACTCGATCTCATCGTCTCGCGGGCAATCGGCGACCTCTCGGCCGGCTATGGCGGCGTGATGGTGAGCATCGGCCACCGGCTCGGCCTCTATAAAGCGATGGCGAAGGCCGGGTGGATCAGTTCGCACCAACTTGCGGCCATCACCGGCTGTGCGGAACGGTATATCCGCGAATGGCTGGGTTCGCAGGTGGCAGGGGGCTATGTGATCTATGATGCGGCAAGCCACAGCTATGAACTGCCGGCAGAGCATGCGCTGGTGCTGGCGCAGGACGACAGCCCGGTCTTCATGGCTGCGGCCTGGGCAATTCCGGCTTCAATGTGGGCTGATGAGGACAAGGCGCTGGATGCCTTCCGCACGGGCGCCGGCATTCCCTGGGGCGATCATGACGGCAGGCTCTATTGCGGCGTGGCATCGCTCTACCGCAATGCCTACAAGGCAAGCCTTGTCGCCGAATGGCTGCCGGCTCTCGATGGCGTCATCGAGAAACTGAAGGCTGGCGCTCTGGTCGCCGATGTCGGCTGCGGCCACGGTCATTCAACGGCATTGATGGCCGAAGCCTTTCCGTCATCGCGCTTCCGTGGTTTCGATTCGCATCAGGAATCGCTCGATAAGGCCCGGCAGGTTGTTGCTGCGGCGGGCGGGACAGAGAGGGTCACATTCGAGACGGCGCGGGCGGACGCCTATTCCGGTTCGGATTACGATCTCATCTGCTTTTTCGATTGCCTGCACGACATGGGCGATCCGCTCGCCGTCGCGAAACACGCGGCCAGAACCATCGCCCGCAACGGAACGGTGATGCTGGTCGAGCCCTATGCGAAGGATGGCGTGGACGACAGTATCTCGCCGGTCGAGCGCATGTATTATGCCGCCTCGACGACGATCTGCTGCGCTCATGCGATCTCTGACGGCGGCCATATCGTGCTTGGCGCACAGGCCGGCGAGAAAAGGCTGGCCGAAATCTTCCGGAAGGCCGGTTTCACGCGGTTTCGCCGAGCGATGGCAACGCCGTTCAACCTCGTGCTGGAAGCGCGACTCTGATCCTTGCGGTCGGAGCCGAATGCCGCAGGGCTGCCATCGTCAGTTCTGCGGCATCTTTGTACGGGGTGAAATTCTTAGAGGCCGGCTACCCAGCGGTGCCATTCTTCCTCGCTGCCGCGGAAGACATTGAGGTCGATGCGGCCCTCGACGCCATGCGAGAGGCCGGAGCCGGAATATTGCCAGAAGAGCCACTTGCGGCCCGGATAGACCTTCGAAGGATGCTCGGCGACCGCGCGCAGCCAGAAGTGATAGTTCTGGAAGGCGCCTTCGAGATTGTCGGCGTAGAAATCCGGGGCCGTATAAATAATGGGGCGCTTGCCGTAGTGCCGCTCGATCTTCTCCATGAACACCTGCATTTTTTCCAGCACGCGGGCGCGCGAAAGCTTCACCTTGCAGCTCGATTCGCCGTTCCACTCGACATCGATGACCGGCGGCAGTGCATCCGGATCCCGCGGGACGTTGCGGATGAACCAGTCGGCCTGCTCGCCGGCCGTACGGCACCAGTAGAAGAAGTGGTAGGCGCCGCGCTTGATGCCGGCTTCCTTGGCGCGCCGCCAGTTGGTCTTGAACATCGGGTCCAGATGGTCGCCGCCATCGGTCGCCTTGATGAAGGCGAAGTTCGCGCCGCGGGTTCTAAGCGTTTCCCAATCTATGTCACCCTGCCAGCGGGAGACGTCGACGCCGTGGACGGCCAGCTTGCGCGGCGAGGTCCTGCCAAAATTGATCGGCTTGGCGTCGCGGAAACCATAGCCGTAGACGCGTGAGCGGCCGCGCGTCGGCGGCTCGATAGCGGGTGCCGCCGCCATGGCGAATTCGACGGGGCGATCGCTTGGAACCGGCATACCCGGTTGCGATGTGGCTGAAGGCGTCACTGCCGAGAAGGCCCTGGACTCCGGCACGGGGGCTCCCCAGGCAAGGCTTGTCTGCGGAGTGGCATCGTCCGCATCGATCGCGGCGACTGTGGCCTGCGGCACAGGTGCCGGCGGCGGGGTGACGGAAGCCGTGATTTCCTTGGAAGGCTTCGGTGTGACGCCGGCGGCAAGATTCTCCGGACCGGAAGCCGACGAGCAACCCGCCAGAGCGAGGCAGGCAACGAGGATCGCTGGGACAGCCGTGGAACGCATGAGCACCCGTAAGCAAAACAAGAACCAGGGTGCTTCAGCTACTCGGGAAGACACCAATCCGGAATAGCTAACGGAAAATTATCAAAAAAGACTGAATCCGAACTTTCGGTCTGACGATTCGGCGCCAGGCGCATTGCAGCGCCGCTTGCGAGCCTCTAGATCCCCTGGGATAAAAGGAGATTCCGATGACCGAGAAAGCCCGCGTGACGATCCTATACTGCACTCAGTGCAACTGGCTGCTGCGTGCCGCCTGGATGGCGCAGGAACTGCTGCAGACGTTTACCGATAGTCTTGGCGAGGTGGCACTCATTCCCGGCACCGGCGGCAATTTCGAAATCCGCGTCAATGGCGATCTGATCTGGGAGCGCAAGCGCGATGGCGGTTTTCCGGGGCCGAAGGAACTCAAGCAGCGCGTGCGCGACATCATCGAGCCCGATCGCGATCTCGGGCATACCGATCGCGCTTCGCTGGAAAGCTGACACTCAGTTATAAGGCGAATTGCAGGTCTTGTAGATGCCTTGATAGGTCAGAAAACGATCCGTTCGCGGATTGTAGGAGCGGTATTCGTTCCGGCACCATTGCTGATGGCGAGTCTGATTGTCAGCCGAAGGCTGTATCCGCTGCACCGGCGGCGGGTCGTAGGTCAGGCGTGGCGGTAACTGGCCGGGCGGCTGGTAATATTTCGGGCCGGCGGCATTCGGCGGCCGATAGTTCGGCTGGACATAGGCCGGGCGATGCCATTGCTGCGGACCAAAGCCGAAGCAGCCGCGATAATCGCAGATCGTCGACTGCGTATTGACAGGCCCCAGCGATGGCGAGGCGGCATTGGCCCCGGCCAGCGGCACTGCCAGAAGCAGACCTGCGAGAAAAGCGTGGCGAAGATCGAACATGGCACATTCCTTTCCGATACCCCCCAAATATAGTGCGGAAAGCAGGCCATGCCATCCACTGACCCGCGGGTTGCGATCACAGCTTCATGAAGCTTTTTCACAGACTGTCAGGAAAACTTCAAAAACCCTGTTGACAGCAAAGAGCCACCCCCGTACATGGCTCTCCGTCGCCCAGATGGCGGAATTGGTAGACGCGCAGGTTTCAGGTACCTGTGCCGCGAGGCGTGGAGGTTCGAGTCCTCTTCTGGGCACCATTTCCTTTCTCGAAAGAGCTTGTTTCACAATATCTTCTGTCGAGAATTCGCCCCTGTGCGGGCTCCCTTCAGCATCGCCACACTAATGCCACCATGCTCCATTTCCATGGCGCTATGCGGATCCAGGTCTACATCATCGCTTTTCTTCTGAGCGCCATCATGTGGGGCGTGACGTTCGATGCTGCGCGCAACGCCTATCGCGCCGCCCATACGGCTGGTTTGATGCCCAACCTGCATATCCAGCATAAGATCGACCGGATTCTCTGATCGCCTCATTCCCTGCAGAGCGCTTTTCTTACCCCTCAAAAATCATAGGCATGCAGCGCCGATGCAGGGCGTTGCAAAATAGCAAATAATTCCAAGAGACTATCGGGCAAACCACTCAGCGGGCGGGCAGATACCACCCGGCTGATGGTTATTTTCGCCTTGGCTAAGGCAAGCCTCGCACAAGAACGAAATCGGATACCGGCATCACGATGAAGTTACTGCCGTTCCGCTCCGTGGAGATCGTTGCCCGCATACCGGACATATTCGCCAGGCGCATGCCGGCGGCAATGGATGTTATCAGACACTTTGGAGTTCGCTTGGGATGAAAGTCGTAATTCTGGCAGGTGGTCTGGGTTCGCGCCTCGCCGAAGAGACCAGCGTGCGGCCTAAGCCTCTGGTCGAGATCGGAGAAAAGCCGATCCTCTGGCATATCATGAACATCTACGCCCATCACGGCTTGAATGATTTCATCATCTGCGCCGGCTATAAGGGCTACATGCTCAAGGAATATTTCGTAAACCTGTTCCTGCATCACAGCGACATCACCGTCGACCTCGCCACCAACGCGATCGAATATCACAAGGGTTCGAAGCCCAGCTGGAAGGTGACTATCGTCGATACCGGCATGAACTCGATGACGGGCGGCCGTATCCGGCGCGTCCGCGAGCATCTGAACCCCGACGAGCCCTTCTGCTTGACCTATGGCGACGGTGTCGCCGATATCGACATCACCTCAGAGATCGCCTTCCATCGCAGCCACGGCCTGAAAGCGACGATGTGCGCGGTGACGCCGCCTGGCCGTTTCGGCGCGACGAATATCGAAAACGATGTCGTGACCGCCTTCATCGAAAAGCCGAAGGGCGACGGCCAGCGCATCAATGGCGGCTTCTTCGTGCTGCATCCTTCCGTCATCGACCTCATCGAAGGCGACGACACGATCTGGGAAGCCGGCCCGATGCAGTGGCTGACATCCAACAAGCAACTGGCCGCCTTCCGCCACGACGGCTTCTGGCAGCCGATGGATACGCTACGCGAGCGCAACCAGCTCGAAGAGCTCTGGAGCTCCGGAAAGGCGCCGTGGAAGATATGGGCCTGACGGACTTCTGGAATGGCAGACGTGTGTTCCTGACGGGACATACGGGGTTCAAGGGATCCTGGCTTTCGCTGTGGCTGGAAAAGCTCGGCGCGGAGGTGGCGGCGGTCTCGCTCGAACCCGAGACCAGTCCCTCTCTTTATGCGCGGCTTTCCCCCTGGAACGGGCAGGGTCACCACATCGCCGACATCAGGGATGCAGCAGCATTCAAGCAGCGCCTTACCGATTTCGAGCCCGAAATCGTCATCCACATGGCAGCGCAAGCGTTGGTGCGACGCTCCTATGAAAATCCGACCGAGACCTTCGCAACCAATGTGATGGGAACCGCTAACGTCCTCGATGCGGTGCGCGAGGCACCTTCGGTTCGAACGGTTCTCGTCGTCACCTCCGACAAGGTCTATGCCAACAACGGCAGCGGTGTTCCCTTTATCGAAAGCGATACGCTCGGCGGCAAGGACCCCTATTCCAATTCCAAGGCCTGCACCGAACTCGTCGTTCAGAGCTATCGCGACAGCTTCTTCAAGGGGCGCGACATCAGCGTTGCGACCGTGCGCGCCGGCAACGTTATCGGCGGCGGCGACTGGTCCAGGGATCGGCTGATCCCCGATTTCATCCGCGCTTTCGAGAGCCACCAGCCGATCCTGCTTCGTTACCCGCAAGCGATCCGTCCCTGGCAGCATGTGCTTGAGCCCCTCGGCGGTTATCTCGCCTTCGCCGAAGCGCTGACGCTTTCGGATGAAAAGGAGTTGCCCGAGGCGCTCAATTTCGGCCCGGACCCGCAGAGTTTCGCAACCGTCTGCGAACTCGCCGATGCGCTCGGCCTTGCCCATGGCGTCAACGACGTCTGGAAGCAGGCGCCCGGAACGCATCTGCCGGAGGCGCCTGCTCTGACATTGAGCTCGGCCTTGGCGCTTTCCGCCATCGGCTGGCGCCCGCGCCTGAGCCTGCAACAGACAATCGACTGGACAGCCGCCTGGTACAAGGCCAACCGCGAAGGAGCCGACATGCGCGCCTTCTCGCTCAGCCAGATCGCGGCCTATGAGGAAGCAATATCATGACAGCGCATAATTGCCGGTTCTGCGGCGCTCCGTTAAATCATCGCTTCGTCGACCTCGGCTCGACGCCGCTTGCCAACGCCTATCTGACGGAAGAGCAGCTCGAGCAGCCGGAGCCGTCCTATCCGCTACGCGCCTTCGTCTGCTCCGATTGCTGGCTGGTGCAGGCCGATGCCTTCGTGCCGCCGGAGGACATCTTCAGCCACTACGCCTATTTCTCTTCCTACAGCGACAGCTGGGTGGAGCACGCCCGCCAGTTCACCGTCATGGCACGCAAGCGCTTCGGTCTCGACGAGACATCGCAGGTCATCGAGGTGGCGAGCAATGACGGCTACCTGCTGAAGCATTTTGTCGAGGCCGGCGTGCCGGTGCTCGGCATCGAGCCGGCCGAAAACGTCGCCGAGGTGGCGCGGCAGGTCGGCGTGCCGACGGAAGCGCGCTTCTTCGGCAAGGAGACGGCTGCCGATCTCGTCTCCCGCGGCCTTGCTGCCGATATCGTCATCGGCAACAACGTGCTGGCGCATGTCCCCGACATCAACGATTTCGTCGGCGGGCTCTCTGGCGTGCTGAAGACTGACGGCGTCGTCAGCGTCGAATTCCCGCATCTGCTGCGGCTGATGGAGAACATTCAGTTCGACACCGTCTATCACGAGCATTTCTATTACTTGTCGCTGCTCGCAGTCGAAAAGGTCTTTGGGGCACACGGCCTCAAGGTCTTCGACGTGGAAGAACTGCCGACGCATGGCGGCAGCCTGCGCGTGCTTGCTTGCCGCGCAACGTCTACCGCTCATCCGACCGGCCCAGGCGTTGCCAAGGTCCGCGCCGACGAGGCGGCTGCCGGCTTCGACGAGGTCGAGACCTATGAGGCCTTTCAGAGCCGAGTTGCGCCGATCAAGGACGGGCTGCTCGCCTTCCTCAACGAAGCCAAACGCAACGGTAAGACGGTCGCCGCTTACGGCGCTGCCGCCAAGGGCAATACGCTCCTGAATTTCTGCGGCGTCGGCACCGACCTCATCAACTATGTCGTCGACCGCAACCCGCACAAGCAGGGCCACTTCCTGCCGGGCAGCAAACTGCCGATCTATGCGCCGGAAAAGATGGACGAGACGCAGCCGGACTATGTTCTCATCCTGCCCTGGAACATCAAGAATGAAGTCGTGGCGGCCAATAGCCGGGTCGGCGCCTGGGGCGGACGCTTCGCCGTCGCCGTGCCGGAACTGACGGTGATCGGATGAAATTCGTCCCGACCGCGGTTTCAGGCGCCTTCATCGTCGAAGTCGACGCGCGTTCCGACGAGCGCGGACTGTTCGCGCGGACCTTCGACGCCAAGAGTTTCGCCGACCACGGTCTCGTGCCTGTCTATCCGCAATGCAACGTCTCGCAGAACCACCAGCGCGGGACGCTGCGCGGCATGCACTATCAGGCCGAGCCGCGGCCGGAGATCAAGCTGGTGCGCGCAACGCGCGGCAGGGTCTTCGACGTGGCGCTCGATCTGAGGCTGGATTCGCCGACCTATCTGAAATGGGCCGCCGTTGAACTCGACGCAGCGCAGTACAACGCCTTCTACATACCCGCCGGCTGCGCACACGGCTTCCTGACGCTCGAGGACGATTGCGAGCTCTTCTACCAGATGTCGGAAGTCTATGTGCCGGAGCTTGCCCGCGGCGTCCGTTGGGATGATCCCGCCTTTTCCATCGCCTGGCCCTTCACGCCTGGTGTCATCAGCGAGCGCGACGCCGCGCTTGAAAGCTACAGCCAGGAGACAGGCCTTTGAGCGGCATCAAACTCAGCATCTGCATTCCGACCTACAATCGTGAGGCCTATCTCAGAAACGCGCTGGAGCATTGTGCGACCTATAATTTCAGCTTCCCCTACGAGATCGTCATCTCCGACAACGCCTCGACGGATAATACGACACAGGTTGCCGAGGAATTCATCGCCAGGGGCCTGCCGATCCATTATCACCGCCGTGCCGTCAACGGCGGCTCGGGACCGAACCTTGCCTGCGCCTTCCATCATGCGGTCGGCGAATATTCGATCTACCTTGCCGATGACGACTTCCTGGTGCCTGCCGGCGTCGAAGCGGCAATGACCTATCTGGACGCCAATCCCGATGTCGTCGCGTGCCAGGCGCCTTGGTATCTGTACGATGAAATTCACGATCGGGACCTCTCGCAATTCTACGATATCGCCGAGAACACCAAGTTCGCGCAGCAGAATTTCATAGAGCTCTTCCAGTTCATCTTTAACGGACACATCTTCCCCGAGATCGGCATCTATCGCTCCTCTGCCCTGCGCTCCGCCTGGGTGCCACGCGACTTCTGCTTCTGGGCCTTTTCCTATCTCGCGCATTTCGTCGATCAGGGTGCGGTCACTTTCCTCAAGCAGCCCTTCTATCGCTCGGTAGCGGTCTCCAAGATCGCGCCGGCACGCCAGCAGGCCGGCAATGACGATGTAATGACCTCATGGGACAAGTATCGCGGTGGTCTCGAATACTTCCTCTATATCGCCGCCAAGCGCGGCAAGCTGAACACCAGCCGCGAGGCGCGCGCCATCTACGACGAGATGTGCAAGGTCTTCACGCTGAACCGCATCTCTGTCGCCATTCGTTTCTGGGTGGCACGCAAGGATTTCATCAAGGCGTACGAGCTCTACACCCGCATGGCCCTCGGCGGCCTTGGCGAACATCCTGAAGTCGCTGAGCTTCGCCACAGTCTCCCGATGATGGTGGCGATCCAGACGCTCGTCTATCAGGTCAACGCGACCGCCGGCATCAGCAGGCTCATCCTCAGCGGCATGGCCGATCCGAAATCGATCGGCGAGATGCTGCGGAACATGGGCCTGCTGTCGGAGATCGAGATTGTCGCCGACCCGCAGACGCATGAGCCGGCGCGTCTGGAGAAGACCGCGATCTTCGCCGCCGACATGCCGCGACGCGAGAATTTCCTCAAGCTCGGCTACAAGCCGAACCTCATCTTCATCGAAACCGACCTGACTCAGCATGTGCTCATCTGAAGTTGCGTCCGGCGCTGCAAAGCCTCGCGCCAGTTTCACCCCCTAGTTTTTACAGAGTTCCGTGTGCCCCGATTTCGTGAGTCTCAGGCCCCATCACAAAGAATTAAGGCATGACCAACAGGATATTCTACACCAAACCGTCGATCACCGAGCTTGAGACGAGCTATGCAGCCGATGCTGCAGCGAACGGCTGGGGTGCGCGCTGTTACGACTATATCATTCGTTTCGAGAAGGAATTCGCGGCCTATCTCGGCACCAGCCATGCGATCGCGACATCGAGCTGCACCGGCGCCATGCATATGGGTCTTGCCGCGCTCGGCATCGGCGCCGGTGACGAGGTGATCCTCGCCGACACGAACTGGATCGCGACCGTCGCTCCGATCAAGCATCTGGGTGCCGAGCCTGTGTTCGTCGATGTGCTGCCCGATACCTGGTGCATCGACCCCAGCGAGGTCGAGCGCCATATCACCCCGCGCACGCGCGCCATCATCGCCACCCATATCTACGGCAATCTCTGCGACATGGATGCGCTGCTCGATATCAGCCGCCGCACCGGCATCCCTGTTATCGAGGACGCGGCAGAAGCGATCGGCTCCGTCTGGCATGGCCGCCGCGCCGGCTCCATGGGCATTTTCGGCACCTTCTCCTTCCACGGCACCAAGACGCTGACGACGGGCGAAGGCGGCATGTTCGTGACCAGCGATGCCAATCTCCATGAAAAGGTACTGACGCTCAGCAATCACGGCCGGGCGCGTGGGCAAACCAAACAGTTCTGGCCTGATGCGATCGGCTTCAAATACAAGATGTCGAACATTCAGGCGGCGATCGGCTGCGCCCAGCTGGAGCGAATTGAGGAACTGGTTTCCCGCAAGCGGGATATCCTGGCCGCCTATATGGTGCGTCTCTCGACGCTCAACGGCATCAGCATGAACCCGGAATATACCGACACGATCAACGGCGCCTGGATGCCGACGGCCGTGTTCCACCCCGCCGCCGGAATCACCCGCCAAGTGCTGCAACAGGCGTTCGAAGCCGCCAATATCGATGCGCGCGTCTTCTTCCACCCGCTGTCCAGCCTTTCGATGTTTGAGGAAAAGCCAGCCAACATCAACGCCTGGAGCATTCCGGAGCGGGCGATCAACCTGCCGAGCTATCATGACATGAGCGAGGCCGATATCGAGCGCGTGGCGGAAACGCTGATCTCGGTCGTCCGCAGCCATCAGGACAATAGCGCCGTTCAACTCCGCCAGTCGGCCTGAGCGCAGAATAGACAGAAGGTTTCAGAGTTATGACCACCAAGGATGATCGCCTCGAATTCGAAGCCCACAAGCGCGAAATGTCGCTTGCGCTGGGCAAGGACGAGGAAGCCTTTCAGCACGCGCTCAACACGATTGTGACACTCGACAAATATGATTACTCCTATCTCTGGTCGTGGATGGGCGTGCCGATCATCCAGATGCCGGCCGATGTGATGGCCACCCAGGAAGTAATCTGGAATACCAAGCCCGACATCATCATCGAAACCGGAGTGGCGCGCGGCGGCTCGATGATCTTCATGGCGTCGTTGCTGAAAGTGATCGGCAAGGGCAAAGTGATCGGCGTCGATATCGACATCCGCGCCCATAATCGCGATTCCATCGAGAAGCACCCGCTTTCGCCGTTGATCACACTGATCGAGGGACCGTCGACCACCGTCGAGACGCTTGCCAAGGTGAAGGCCGAAATCCCGGCCGGCGCCTCCGTCATGGTGGTTCTCGACAGCGACCACAGCCGCGATCACGTGCTCGACGAGCTGCGCTGCTACGGCCCACTGGTTACCGAAGGTCAGTATATCGTCGTCGCCGATACGCTGCTCGGCCGCGGAGACATGTCGCAGACGCCGACAAAGCGCTCGAAGATCTGGTATCCGGGCGACGAGCCTTACGCGGCGCTCAATGCCTATCTCAAGGAAACCGACCGTTTCGAGACTGACGAAGTGCTGAACGGCAAGCTGGTGCTTTCCAGTTCGCCGGGCGGTTACATAAGGTGTGTCCGTGGCTGACAAGCGCAGACTGAAGATTGGTGTGATTTGCTCTGCTGGTGGGGCGCCGTTTTTCACGGCCGCCGACCTGGCGGTGCGGACGTCCTTTCTCGATTACGCTGACCTGACATTGATCACCGATCGGCCGTGCGGCGCAGAAGACGAAGCCGACAGCCGATCTGTCTACAGACAGCGACTGGAGGAAAAGGA
The DNA here is from genome assembly GCF_047782645.1 of Rhizobium sp. ZK1. NCBI lineage: Bacteria > Pseudomonadati > Pseudomonadota > Alphaproteobacteria > Hyphomicrobiales > Rhizobiaceae > Rhizobium > Rhizobium sp. ZK1. The sequence continues at coordinate 4,390,844 of NZ_CP180586.1, read as the reverse complement.
TCGGGTCCAATTCAGCAGGAAAGCGTGCACGATTCTCAAGGAACGCGGCGTGGATCTGGTCCTCCTCTACTTCGCAAGGCTTATCAGCGCCGAACTTTTTTCAGTCATCCCTTCGCTGAACGTGCACCCGTCGCTTCTTCCGGCTTTTGCCGGAATAAACGCACTCAAACAGGCAGTGCAGTATCCAGTTCCGATTATCGGTTCGACACTGCATGCCGTCAGTGCCGGCGTCGACGACGGCTCCATTGTGGCGCAGGTTGCAACGCCCGCGCTCGGAACCTTCACTGCCGACGAACTTGGGCCATTGTCGTTTCTACACAAGGTCTATCTAACGCTTTGCGCAATCGATCTTGTTGCCAATGACTTGCTTGTCATCAAGCCGGCCTCCGAAACTGTGGTCCTGTCCGAAGGACTGCGCGTTACGGCGTCTGCCGCGCCTGCGATTCAAACACCGTCTCTCCTCTCGGCATTCTCAGATTTTCAAAAGACACGATCAGCTCTTGAGGGGTATCTGGTCCCATGACCGCCGTTGTCATTACCCAACCGATGCTGTTTCCATGGCCCGGCTTCTTCGAGCAGTTGATGCTTGCCGACTGTTATATCTATCTTGATGATACGCAGTTCTCGAAGGGCAGCTTCACGAACCGCATCCAGCTTCTGCGTGGTAATGATCGCTGCTGGATGACGATCCCGCTTGCTGGCAAGGGCAGCTTCCAGATGATTTCGGAGCTCACGGCGGCGGGCGAAGACTGGAAGGCAAGCCATCGTTCTCTGCTGCGCCAATCGCTGCTCGGAGCGCCCTACATCGACGATGCGCTTTCGATATTCGACAGCGTTTACAGTCATTCCTCGCTGCTAGAACTGCTGATCGCCAGTATCGAAGAACCCGCCCGCTATCTCGGCATCGGTGCGAACCGGACGATCGAGAAGACCAGCGAGATGGGCGTCGAAGGTACGTCATGGCAGCGCGTGCTCGACATCGTGCTGAAGGTGAGCGGCACCCGCTATCTGACGGGTCACGGGGCAGCGAACTATCTCGACCATGCGACCTTCGAACGGGCCGGTGTGCAGGTTGAGTATATGAACTACAGCCGTACACCCTGGCCCCAACCGGTCGGCACGTTCACCCCTTATGTTTCTGTACTCGATCTCATCGCCCGAATGGGTCCGGAGGCGCGTAGCTGTCTCATCCCGGCCACCGTGGCGTGGCAAGACTTCCTGAAGGAGGAAACGGTAACATCATGACCAACGCAAAGATCACCGACGGCCTGCGCGCTGAATTCAACAGCAACGGCTATCTCGTCATGCGCGGCTTTTACGATCCGGCTGCAGACATCGCGCCGATCCAGGAAGGCATCCGCCAGATCCTTGAAGTGATCTGCAGGAAATACGGCATCGATGCCCCGACCGAAACGACCCATGAGGCGATGACGATCGCCTATCCGATGCTAATCGCCAAGAACCGCGTATGGGGCGGCGAAGTCTATGATGCCGTCAAGCAGATCCCGGCCTTCATGCGGCTCGTTACTAACGCAACCAATGACGAAGCTTTCAGGGGACTGCGTCCGGACAGTGTTCCGGGCATTGCAGCCGGCGGCTACGGTATCCGGATCGACAATCCGGGCGAGGAAAAGTTCCGTGCCCAATGGCATCAGGAATTCCCATCGCAGCTGCGCAGTGTCGACGGCGTTGTCTTCTGGACACCTCTTCTGCCGGTCACGCAGGACATGGGGCCGGTGCAAATCGCCCACGGTTCACATGCCGAAGGCCTCGTTCCGGTCTATGAAGACGATGCCGGCGCCGGCAAGACGGGCGCTTACGCGCTGCATCTCGATCGCGCCGAAGAGCGTCTGGCCCGCTACAAGCATGTCGCACCGCCGACGAACCCTGGCGACCTCGTGCTGATGGACTTCCTGACGCTGCATCAGTCGGGCCACAACGTCTCGACCACGCCGCGCTGGAGCATCCAGTTCCGCTATTTCAACTATCTTGAGCCGGTCGGCATCCGCATCGGCTGGAAGGGCTCCTTTGCCGCCGGCATTAAGTTCGCCGACGTGCTCCCGGAGCTTTCCGTACAGCGCGAGGCAGCCGAATGACGCCCTGCCGCGTTTGCAGCAAGGAGATTGTGTCGCCGGCCTATGAAACGCCGGCGCCTGCCCTTACTTCCATCATGACTCTTCTGGACATTCCGACCCGCGTTTATATCTGCGATGGGTGCGGCCACGCGCAATGCGATGAAATTCCGGATATCAAAGGCTTCTACGATACCGGCTATCGTATTTCGCTGAGCAGCGAGGACCATGACCAGATCTTTGCGGTCAAACCAGATGGTACTGTAATCTATCGCACGGATCATCAAGCAGAGATCTCCCGCAATCTGCTCGCTCTTTCTCAGGGTGCCAAGCTTCTCGATTACGGCGCCGCCAAGGCCACAACACTGCACAAAGTGGTTGCTGCCCGGCCCGATATCAAGCCTCATGTCTTCGATGTTTCCGCCGACTATGCACCGGCATGGGAAGGCTGGATCGCGCCCGAGGCACAGGCCACCTACGAGGCGCCGGAAGAATGGGCGGGCCGTTTTGACGCGGCAATGAGCCATTTCGTGATCGAGCACGTGGCCGATCCCGTCGGTTTCATCAGCGGCATCCGCAAACTGCTGAAGCCGCACGGCACGCTATTGCTTTCGATGCCTGACGTTTCGGCCAATCCGGGCGATATGACGGTGGCGGACCATGTCAATCATTTCAGCGAAGCCTCGCTGCGTCGAGCCCTTGCCGCTGGCGGTTTCGAAGTTTCGGTGCTCGACACGACATCCTTCCCGGGCGCTTTCTTCGTCGTCGCTGTGCGCAGCGAAACGCCTGTAAAGGAAGAACAGGACGCAACTCTCGTTCGGCAGGCTGTCGATCGCGGGCTGGAAATCTGCGATTTCTGGCGGGCTGCGGCCGACGGACTGGAAAAACAGGCAGCGAACTTCCGCGGACGCAAGGCGGCAATCTATGGCGCAGGCTTTTATGGAAGCTGGATCTTCAGCCGCATCGGCAAAGACGTTGAGGTGACGGCCTTCCTGGATCAGAACCCGAACATGCAAAATGCAACGCATTTCGGCCACCCGGTCACCGCACCGACGGCAATCGCCGAAGACGCAGAGGCCCTGTTCATCGGCCTCAACCCGCTGAAAGCACGCGCTGCAATCGGCAATATGCCATACCTGCACAAGCCGGGTCTGGAACTGGTCTGGCTGGACGCTTGAAATGAACGAGCCGGTGGCGTCCTTCGCCTCCGGCTTTCACCGCACTGGCTGGTAATGGCCGCGTAGCGGCACGCGGCTGTCCATAGACACGACACCGTCACGCTCACAAACATACATCAGGGTCGGCATGCCGCCGGAGCGAAAGATCTCGTCGTAGCGGCGGCGGATCTGCACGGTTTCGGTGTGGCAGTCGTAGGACTCTTCCACCTTCTTATCCGGTTGCGCCTTCACGCCCGGAAGATCCTTGTAGGGATAGAGCGGCTGCACAGCCTGCTTGCCGGAATTCTGCCAGTCTATGGCAAAGGCGGGCGCAGCCGAAGCGCCGGCAACAAGCGATAGCAGGAGAACCGCAGCGAACCGCATTACAACCTCTTTCACGGGCGTCTTTCGTTCGGTGCCCTTGTTCAGGATGTAGGAAGATCGGCGGTCGCCATCAAGCGGAAGCGCGGGCAGGCTTGCGGAAATAGCTTCTGATGATGGGATGAGAGAAGAGGCCGGCGAGGATCGCAAAGCCTGCGCCGATGGCAAAGCCTGCAAGCAGCCCGCCGATCATGCCTGCAACCATGATGACTTTCTTGCTCGGCCCATCCGCCTTGACGGGAACTTCGGCGGGCGAGACGACGCGGATATTGCTTTGGCTCAGGTTCTGCTCTTCGCTGGTCTCGCCGGAACGCTTCAAGACTGATTCGTAAAGTTCGCGGGCGGCCGTCGCCTTGCGCTGCAACTCGTTCAGCTGCACTTGTTTGTCCGAGGTCGTGGCCTGCAGGGCTTTCTGCACTGCCAACTCCTTGGCGATATCGTCTTCGGCCTTCTTGGTCTGCTCATATTCGGCTCTTGCCGAGGTCGCGACCCTTTGGAGTTCGCCCTTGATTTCCGTTCCGATACTATCAAGCGAAGAGCGGGCAGCCTGAAGGCGCGGATGACGCGAACCCATCTGGCTCTGCAGGCTGCCGACAACAGCGGCCTGGGCGGCGTATTGCTGCCGCAGGCTAACGAGCGGCGATGTGCCCGTGGCGCCATCCGTCTGGCTGCCGGCGACGACATCTTCGACCCGCAGATTTGCGGCGGCGTCGGCACGGGCCTTGGCCTGAATGGTCTTTTCCTGGGCGGTGACGAGCAGCGTATTCAGGGATGAAAGGCGCTGGTCGGAGATCAGATTGCCCTCGGTCGCCGCCATGTCGTTGTCGGCGCGGAAGGTTTCCACCGCCTGCTCTGCTTCCTGCACCTTCTGGCGCAGATCGTCGAGGCGGCCGTCGAGTGCTGACGACGTGGTCTCGTAAAGGCCTGATGATGCGCTGCTTTCCTCCTGCATGAAGGAGGTGACGACCTGGTTTGCGAGTTTCGCGGATTTTTCCGGATCGCGCGTCGTCGCGGCAAGCGAGACCACGTAGGTGTTGTTCTCGCGGGTGATCAGCAGAGCCTTCTGAAGGGTGCCGATGATGGCGGCGCCATCCGTTCTGCCGCCGGTGAATTCCGGATCCTGATCGAGCTGCATGGCGTCGGCTACGCGACGCAATACGTTGCCCGAGGTCAGCAGCTGAACCTGGCTGTCGATCAGCGTCGAAATCATTTCCGGCGACGGGGCCGCGTTCTGAGAGCCGCTGTCGGCAAGACCGATCTGACGCGGATCGAAATAGAGGGCGGCGACGGCGGTGAATTTCTGCGGAATACGGGGCGCGATCACCGCGCCGGCGGCAGCACCGAGAAGGCAAAGACCGGCAATGATCAGGCGCCGGCTCCAGACGGCGGCAACCGCAGATCGGATATCCAGCAATGGTCCGGCGGCCGGTTCCTGCTCGACTGCGGGTTCGGGCGCTGACGGGGGTTCGGAGGCGGCAGGAATATCGCGGCGTGACGGTTCGGCGGGACGACTTTCCGACGCTGTCCCGCGAACCGGAAGAGGATCGGGCTCGGGGGGCGGTGGAAGCGGAACGAAATCGGTCGGCCGGATGATCGGGCTGCGCGCACGGCTACCTTCAGGCGCAGACTGAGACGACTCATAACTGCGCCAGGCAGGCAGGCGGCTCACCCTGTTCCCGTCATACTGATTCATAACCACCGCATCCGCCCGGCGAGAAAGCATGGCCGGGCAAGAGCGACTTTAGAAATTCTTAGCTAACGGACCGTTAAGATGCCGGCATCGAAGCCGACGTGGCGACCTGCCGCGACCCCGCGAGGATAGCCATGAAACGGAAAAGACTGCTGCACAGGGTGCTGGTTGCCGCCGTCACGACCATTTCGTCCACCGCCCATGCCGCTGACGTGCCACTCTGCTATTACGGCGTCAATCTCTCCGGGGCCGAATATGGCGAGCGCGGCGGGGTCTACGGCACGAACTACACCTACCCAACCGAAGAAACGATCAGCTATTTCGCTGAGAAGGGCATGACGATCATCCGCCTGCCCTTCCGCTGGGAGCGGCTGCAGCCGGCGCTTGGCGCACGGCTCGACGATGACGAGCTGCAGCGCCTGAAGGATACGGTTTCGCTGGTTCGCAAACACAAGATGAGCGTGCTGATCGATCCGCATAATTTCGGTTATTACGACAAGGATCAGGTCGGCAAGCAGCCAGCAACGAATGCAGCCTTTGCCGATTTCTGGGCGCGGCTCTCCGTCGAATTTGCCAATCAGGACGGCGTGCTCTTCGGGCTGATGAACGAGCCGCACGACATTCCGGCGACCGATTGGCTGAAAGCCGCCAATGCCGCAATCCGCGGCATTCGGGCGGTCGGCGCGCGCAATCTCATCCTCGTTCCCGGCACGGCCTGGAGCGGAGCGGCAAGCTGGGAAACCGATGTTATCGGTGGTGCGAACGGAACCGTCATGCTCGGCGTGCGTGATCCGCTCGATTTCTACGCCTATGAATTCCATCAGTATCTCGATGCGGATTCCTCCGGCACGCACGATACCTGCGAGGGTGCACAGGCGGCGACCGATGCCATCACCAACGTGACTGCCTGGCTGAAGAAGAACGGCAAACGCGGCTTTCTCGGCGAGTTCGGCGCCTCGGCGAATGCGGATTGCCTCGATGGACTGAAGACGATGCTCACCACCATGTCCGACAACAGCGATGCGTGGATCGGCTTCTCCTATTGGGCGGCAGGCGAATGGTGGCCGGCCAACGAACCTTTCAACGTGCAGCCGCGCGATACGCCGGAGCGTCCGCAGATGCGTCTTCTCGAGCAAATGGTGGCCAAGCATGCCCCCGTCTGCGCAGCGGTAAAGCCCGTGGGGAAGTGACATGGCAGCAATAGGAGAGACGAGCGCGAGATTCGAAACGGTCGCGGATACGGCGAGCCCGGCCTCGCGTCTCGATTACCCGATCCTGACCCTCGGGCTGCTTTCGGTTCTCTACAACGGTATCCTGGCCTTCATAAACCACAATGTCATGCCGCTTTCGTTGACGCATGTGGCGGCCAGCGAAGGCCTGATCATGGCGAGCGCAATCATCTACATCCTGCGCAAGGGCATCTATGAGGAAGACCTTCCGGCCTTTCTGTTCATGCTCTTCACACTGATGGTGACGATCTATGTCAGCGTGCTCAACCGGATGGCCTTCATCGATCATTTCCGCAACGTGCTGATCATCTTCTGCTTCACGGGGCTTGGAGGCTGGTGCAACGAACGGACGCTGAAGCTGATCTTCCGGGTGGCTTGCATCATGGTGCTGCTTTTCCTGATCTTCGAGATCATCAGCGTGCCCTTCTATGTCAGCATCGTGCACCCCTCCGACTATTTCGCCAATACACGCGGGCTTAAGCCGCTCAGCTTCAACACGACGGGCCTGTTCCAGAATGCGCTTGGCTTTCCCGGCCGATTCTCCTTCGGCATCATCGACCATCGTTCGTCATCGATCTTCCTGGAACAGGTATCGCTTGCCAATTTCTGCGGCGTGATCGCGATCTACCTTATTTCGATGTGGGATAGGCTGACACGGGCCGACCGGGCTCTGGCCATTGCGACGGCGATGCTGATCCTGACGACAAACGACACCCGCACGATGCTGATCTTCTGCATCTGCTGTATCGGCGGCTATTTCGTCTTTCCGAAAATCCCCAAGGCCTTCAATCTGGCTCTGATGCCGCTCATCGTTTGCGCCGGCTTCCTCGTCTACATGAAGGACCCCAATGCGATCGGCGACAACTTCACCGGCCGTATCAATCTGACGATGAAGAAACTGATGGATCTCGATCCGCTGGCGATCCTCGGACTTTCGGTCGATAAGGTCGCCGAATTTGCCGACAGCGGCTATGTCTATCTTGTTTATGGCGCCACGGTGTTCGGCGTCATCGCCTTCTGGCTCTTCGTCTGCCTGTTTCCGGCGGGCACAAGTCCGGCACAGAAGCGCTGCGCCCATTCACTTTCTCTTTTCATTTTTCTGAATATGATGATCGGGGGAACGGCAATCTTCTCGATGAAGATCGCCGGCCTCCTCTGGCTTGTCATCGGGTTCATGCGTTTCCGCGACACGCCACGCATCCGGCAGGATCGTCCGGCAAATGTAGTGAGTTGACGAAGCGGCCTGCCCGACGGGCGATCCGCGGGAGCCTGTGGGAGCAAGACACCAGATGCTTGTCCAGCTGCAATATCTGCGCGCCATAGCGGCGCTGATGGTCGTTTACTTCCATGCCATCCTGCAGCTTGCCAAGGTCAATCCCGCCATCGACGCGACCTCGTTCATCTATGGCGAAACGGGTGTCGATATCTTCTTCGTGCTCAGCGGCTTCGTGATGTGGCTGACAACGAGCGGACGAAACATGACGCCGGTCGATTTCGCCCGCAAGCGCGTCAAGAGGATCGTGCCGCTCTACTGGCTGGCGACGCTGTTTTCGGCAGCTGTGGCGCTTGTCGCACCGTCGCTTCTCAAATCGACGGCCTTCGACCTGCCGCATCTGATGGCATCGCTGCTCTTCATACCATGGATCAATCCGGTCGATCCGACGATGATCGTGCCTGTCATCGTGCCCGGCTGGACGCTGAATTACGAGATGTTCTTCTATTTCGTCTTCGCGCTGCTATTGCCGATCCGCGAGGATTATCGCCTGCCGGCCCTGTTTGGTGCCTTTGCAGCCATCCTCATCGTCTGCCATCTGTTGCCGGAAACGACGGCTACGAAATTCTACGGCGAGCCGATCATCCTGGAATTCCTGGCCGGCGCGATACTTGGCTGGCTCTATGTCCAGAAGCTTCTGCTGCCGCAGCGCTGGGCCTGGGTATTGCTGGCCGTCGGCTTCGCCTTCCTCTTCATCAACGAGGGTCTGGTGCGGCCGGATGACCGTTATTATGGCTGGGGGATACCGGCGATCTTCATCGTCTACAGCGCTATTTCGATCGACTTCTCGAAATTGTCCTTCGTCGGCTGGCTCAACTACCTCGGCGACGCCTCTTACGAAATCTACATCACGCATGCCTTCACGCTGGCCTTCCTGCGGATAATCGCCAATCGTTTCCCGATCGGCGCGCTCCAGCAGCCTGTTATTTTCGTGATCCTTTGCCTCGTGCTCTCTTCCATCGTGGGAGCGATCATTCACGAAATCATCACCCCGCGCGGAAAGGTCCGGGTTGCCAGCCGGCCGGCCATCTGACTTCAATCCATCAAAAGGCGAGGACGGGCTTTCCGACGGCGCAGGCAGAACGGAATCCTGCATAGCCTGTCATAAGCTTACGGCCATGAAAGCAAATGCCGCAGGCATGAAAGTTCGGCTTGCAATTTATTGCAGAAATGAAAGCTTGCCGGCCTGTTCGAGGCCACGGCTTTGATCTAAGCACTGCGCGGCGGCCGCAAGGAGGGAAGAGGACATGACGGACTACGTATTGACGGTAACCTGCAAGTCGACGCGCGGCGTCGTGGCGGCGATTTCGACCTATCTCGCCGAAAAGGGTTGCAACATCATCGACAGTTCGCAGTTCGACGACCTCGATACCGGCAAGTTCTTCATGCGCGTCAGCTTCATTTCCGAAGAAGGAGCAACGCTTGCGGAGATCCGCGAAGGCTTCAAGCCGATCTACGAGAAGTTCGGCATGGATGCGGAGGTGCATGACGGCAGCGAGCGCCTGAAGGTGCTTCTGATGGTCTCCCGTTTCGGCCACTGTCTCAACGATCTGCTCTACCGCTGGAAGATCGGCGCCCTGCCGATCGACATCGTCGGCGTCGTCTCCAACCATTTCGACTATCAGAAGGTCGTGGTGAACCACGACATTCCCTTCCACCACATCAAGGTAACGAAAGAAAACAAGCCACAGGCCGAGGCCCAGCTCCTTGATCTTGTCGAACAGACCGGCACGGAACTCGTTGTTCTCGCCCGCTACATGCAGGTTCTGTCGGATGCGATGTGCCGGAAGATGTCCGGCCGCATCATCAACATCCACCATTCCTTCCTGCCGAGCTTCAAGGGCGCCAACCCCTACAAGCAGGCGTATGAGCGCGGCGTGAAGCTGATCGGCGCGACAGCGCATTACGTGACGGCCGATCTCGACGAAGGCCCGATCATCGAGCAGGATACGGCGCGCATTACGCACGCGCAGAGCGCTGAGGACTATGTCTCGATCGGTCGCGATGTCGAAAGCCAGGTGCTGGCGCGCGCCATCCATGCGCATATCCATCGCCGTGTCTTCCTCAACGGCAATCGCACGATCGTCTTCCCCGCGAGCCCCGGAAGCTACGCCTCCGAACGCATGGGTTGAACTCAGGACCCACGCCGCCAAATCCTCGGCTGGCACAATCTTCCGTTGCTTGTCGGCAAGTGCTTGATTATCTGTTTCATTAGGTAATCGAATCATGCCGCGGAGGGGTGCCATGACCGAGGAAGCGCTTGTGGACCGCATGGCGCTGCCGCGCCCCGATGTGACGGCTTCCGAAGCGGCGGATATCCTGCTTTCTCATTACGGGCTTTCCGGTTCGGTGTCCGAACTCGGCAGCCAGCAGGACCGTAATTACCGGCTCGACACGGAAGATGGCCGGTATGTGCTGAAGATCTGCCATGCAGCCTACGCGACAGAAGAGCTCGAAGCGCAGAATGCGGCGATCCATCATTTGCGCGCCAAGGCAGATGCGCCGCGTGTTCCAAACGTGATGACGTCCACCGAGGGGCAGGAGATCGTTTCCGTCAGGGTGCGTGAGCAGGATTATCAGGTCCGTTTGCTGGAATATCTCGAAGGCGAAGGCCTGACACACCGTGCATATCTGGCGCCCACCTCTGTCGCGGCGCTCGGCGCGCTCTGCGCACGGCTGGCTGAGGCACTAGCCGATTTTACCCATCCCGGGCTCGACCGCAGCCTGCAATGGGATCTGCGACGGGCCGGACCCGTGGCCGTGCAGCTACTTTCCTCCATCACCGACAGCACCGCGCGCGACAGGATCGCCAAGACGATGGTCATGGCTGTGCGCCGCATCCAGCCGCTTGCGCCGTCGCTGCGGCTTCAGGCGGTTCATCACGACGTGACGGGCGACAATGTCATCAGTCGCCCTGATGCGCACGGGCGGCCTGTTCCCGACGGGGTGATCGACTTCGGCGACATCATCCGCGGCTGGCTGGTCGGCGACCTTGCCGTGACCTGCGCCTCTCTGCTGCATCAGGCGGATGGCGATCCCTTCTACATTCTGCCGGCAGTGAAAGCCTATCACGAGATTTATCCGTTGATCGAGGACGAGCTGAGGGCTCTCTGGCCGCTTGTCGTGGCGCGCGCCGTCATCCTCGTCGCCAGCAGCGAACAGCAGATCGCGATCGATCCTGATAATGACTATGTCAGAGGAAATCTGGAGGGCGAACGGCGCATCTTCGATACGGCGATGTCCGTGCCGTTCGAGCTGATGGAAGCTGCGATCCTGCAAGCGGCCGGCCTCGATATTGCCGGTGCCAATATGGCGGACTGGCAGCCACTCTTGCCGGAGATTGATGCTGAATCAATCGCCTATGTCGATCTCGGCGTGCAGAGCCCGCATTTTTCGGATGGCAACTGGCTCACGACCGACATGGACTGGCGGCTCCTTGCCCGCGCGGCGGCGGAAACGGGAGCAGCAGCAACGCGCTACGGCGAATATCGCTTGTCCCGCACGGGCCTGCACCATGCAAAAGCCCAGGCGACCTATGCCCTGCATATGGATATCTGCCTTGCTGCGGGCAGTATCGTTGCCGCACCCTTTGCCGGCCGGATCACCTGGTACGACCAGCATCTAGTCCTCACAGGCGCCGATATGAAGCTGCATATCGACGGCATCGAACTCTCAGTCGACGATGGCAGCGAGGTCGCCGCCGGTCAGGCGCTCGGCACGGTGTCCGGCGAGACCTCCTCACTCGGCGGATTGCGCCTGCAGCTTTGCAGCATCGCCGGCTTCGAGCCGCCGCTCTTTGCGACACCGCAACAGGCGGACGCGTGGTCCGCGCTCTGCCCCTCGCCTTCGGTGCTGCTCGGGCCGGGTGCCGACGCGCCGAAACCTGAAACGGCAGCACTTTTCGAGCTGCGGCAGGCTCATTTCGCCAGCCCGCAGAAGCATTATTACGCGCACCCGCCGCAGATCGAACGCGGCTGGAAGGAGCATCTTTTCGATGTCGAGGGGCGCGCCTATCTCGACATGGTCAACAATGTCACGATCCTCGGCCACGGCCATCCGCGCATGGCCGAAGCGATCGGCCAGCAATGGCTGATGCTGAATACCAATTCGCGCTTCCATTATGCCGCCGTCGCGGAATTCTCCGAAAGTCTCACGTCGCTGGCGCCCGACGGCCTGGATGCCGTGTTCCTCGTCAACAGCGGCTCGGAAGCCAACGATCTGGCGCTGCGGCTTGCCTGGGCGCATAGCGGCAAACGCAACATGCTCTGCCTGCTGGAGGGCTATCACGGCTGGTCGGTGGCAAGCGATGCCGTCTCCACCTCGATCGCCGACAATCCGCAAGCGTTGACGACACGACCGGACTGGGTTCACGCCGTCGTTTCACCCCACACCTATCGCGGCCGGTTCCGCGGACCGGAGTCGACGGCGGATTATCTCGGCACCGTGACGCCGGTGCTGGAGGCCATTGATGCCGAGGGAGAGGGGCTCGCCGGTTTCATTGCCGAATCGGTCTATGGCAATGCCGGCGGTATTCCACTGCCCGACGGCTATCTCACCGAGGTCTACCGGCAGGTGCGCGAACGCGGCGGCCTCTGCATCGCTGACGAGGTGCAGGTGGGCTATGGGCGGCTCGGCCACTATTTCTGGGGCTTCGAGCAGCAAGGCGTCGTGCCCGATATCATCACCATCGCCAAAGGCATGGGCGACGGACACCCGCTCGGCGCCGTCATCACGACGAAAGAGATAGCCGCTTCTCTGGAGAAGGAAGGCTATTTCTTTTCCTCGGCCGGCGGCAGCCCAGTCAGTTGCGTTGCCGGCATGACGGTTCTCGACGTGATGGCCGAGGAGCGCCTGCAGGACAATGCCCGGGAGGTGGGTGACCATCTGAAGGCGCGTCTGGCGGCACTCATAGACAGCTATCCGATTGTGGGCGCCGTGCATGGCATGGGCCTCTATCTCGGCCTCGAATTCGTGCGCGACAGAGTGACGCTGGAGCCGGCGACCGAAGAGACGGCAGCGATCTGCGACCGGCTGCTGGCACTCGGCGTCGTCATGCAGCCGACGGGTGATCACCTGAACGTGTTGAAGATCAAACCACCACTCTGCTTAACCGAACAAAGCGCTGATTTCTTTGTCGACATGCTGGAAAAGGTGCTTCGGGAAGGCTGGTAAACAGGGAACTGCGGCCATTAACGAATTCGGTCTTTTCGCGGCTTTCCGATTTTTAACGAAACACCCATTGCCGGAATCAAACCGACTTCCTATGTCTGCCTCGGCGATTTCGAGGCGTCTCGAACCGTCACATTGATTGCACGAAGGCGTGATAGAATTCTTCCTGTAAATCGAGATGTGATGGAATGAAATTTTTCGGACCGTCGATATTTTGACACGTTTCGGAATATGTTTCTTACAGACCATGAGCTATTCTCTATCAAGTTTGTAGATTATAGAGATGGTCTTTCACCGGCCCCGGACTCTTCCGGGACCTCGCGAGTGCAACGCCAACGCAAGGAACGAGACATGATTGATTTCGAAATTCTCGCCGTACTGCCTGGGCGATCTGTGCTCGGCAATGACCGTCCGGGCGCCCTCTCCCGCCCGAACTGTCGAATGTGACGTTCGTCCTTCCTTTCAACGGTACCAGACAAGTCAATTCGCCATAGCTTGCGCATCCGCGCGGCAGGAGTTCTACGTATGAAAAAAGAAGTTATCGAATATGCAGGCATCCCGGTCGGGATCGTCATTCCGGATGAAGACCGGCTGAAATTCATCGCCGTCAAATTCCATGTCCATGACCTCGATGAGCAGCATTTCAGCTCGCCCGCCGAGGTGAAAGTCGCCATTCACGACCTGATGACCCGTCGTCATCCGAAGCCTCTGCACGCCTGATGCGGGAAGCGGCTTCGATACTATCAGAGGATTTCCGACCGGCCCGGCAAAACGGGCCGGTCTTGTTTTTTGCCCGTCTTGTCTTTTAAACGCATTTGACTTCCTATCGGCGCGCTTCCCTTCAAGACAGGAGTCCGCGCTTGTCCGATCTTCTCAATCTTCTCACCGATATCGAAGGTGTCTCCGTCGGTCACGCAACCAACCTGTCGCTTGGTTCCGGAGTCACTGCCATCGTCTTCGATGAACCGGCGGTCGCTTCCGGCAGCGTGCTCGGCGGTGCGCCGGGCGGGCGCGATACAGCGCTGCTCGACCCTTCCATGGTGGTCGATGCCGTCGACGCCTTCGTGTTGTCGGGCGGATCGGCCTTCGGTCTCGATGCGGCAGGCGGCGTGCAGGCGGGATTGCGGGAGATGGGACGCGGATTTCAGGTCGGCCCGGTTCGTATCCCGATCGTACCGCAGGCGATCCTGATGGATCTGCTGAATGGCGGCGACAAGGACTGGGGTCTGCATTCGCCCTATCGCGACATGGGCTATGAGGCCGTGAAAGCCGCCCGCAAGGGCGCGTTCGATCTCGGCACTGTCGGTGCCGGCACGGGGGCAACGACCGCGACCTTCAAGGGCGGGCTCGGCTCGGCAAGTGCGGTCAGCAGCACCGGGCATCGCATCGCGGCCATCGTTGCCGTCAATGCCGTCGGTACGACGACGATCGGCGAAGGCCCGCATTTCTGGGCGGCCCCCTTCGAAAAGAGTGGAGAATTCGGCGGGCTTGGCATGCCCGACCAGATGGACCATAAACTGCGGCTGAAAGGCGTGAAGACGACGGCAACGACGATCGGCGCTGTTGTCACCGATGCATCACTGATCAAGGCGGAAGCGCACCGGCTTTCCATCGCCGCTCATGACGGGCTGGCGCGAGCGGTGCTGCCCGCCCACCTGCCGCTCGATGGTGATACGATTTTTGCGGCTTCCACCGGCAAACAACAGCGCAACGACATGGCAAGCCTGATGGAATTGTGCCATCTGGCCGGGATCGTCATGGCGCGGGCGATCGCGCGCGGCGTCTACGAGGCGACGGCGCTTCCGGTGCGGGGCGCGCAGATGGCGTGGCGCGACCGCTATGCGGCCGGACGCTGATTGCTTAGACTATCGTGAAAATTGCCTCACGGCGGAGAACGGGTGAATGCAGATTCGGGCGCTGATGTATTTCGACGAGCTGGTGCGAACCAACTCCATGCGCCAGGCAGCCGAAAACCTCAATGTTGCGCCGACGGCGATCAGCCGGCAGATCGAGAATCTCGAATACCATTTCGGCGCGCCCCTGGTGGAGCGCAGCGCTCGCGGCGTGAAGCTGACGGCTGCCGGCGAACTGCTGGCGGCACGCGCCGGGCGAACGCTGCGCGAGCTCGATCATGTGCAGCAGCTGATCGAGGACCTGAAGGGCCTGCAGCGCGGCCGCGTCAACATCTATGCGAACGGCGCGACGGTCGCTAATCTGCTTGCTCCTGCGCTCGCCGAATTTAGCCTGAAATATCCGAAGCTGCGCTTTGCCGTGACGATCACCAGCGCGCGGGCAGCCATCGAAGCCGTCAACAACGCGGAAGCCGATATTGCTGTGACGCTGTTTGCGCCGCCGATGTCCAGCACCAAAGTACGGCTGCGCTCGGAAATCGCCTATGATCTCATCATCGCGCCGAACCATCCCGCAGCGTCGCGGCCGGATATTCCGCTCAAGGAGCTGGCCGAATATGCTTTGGCGCTGCCCGACCAATCCTTCGGTTTCCGCCAGGCCTTCGACGCGCTCTTCGAAAGGGAAGGGCTGAGCCTCGATCCGGTCTTCGTGACGAGTTCGCTCGAAATGCTCAAAGAACTGGTATTGAGCGGCGCGGCGGTAACGCTGCTGCCGGCGCTGACCGTTCGTCGCGAGATCGAGGCCGGGCAGCTCTGCGCCATTCCCCTTGCCGGCAAGACCGGCATCCGAACGCATGTCGATCTTTGCGTGGCGCCCGACCGACAGCTTTCCTTTGCCGCAACGAAGCTTCTCGATTTCATCGAACGCTTCATGCGCGAACGCGCCAACCGCAGGGCGGGAAGCAAGGAGTAGACCTACGGGCTTGCATTGGGCCGAGAATTACTGTGTAGCTTTTTCGGCTACACTGAGCACACAAAATCGTCATTGTGTGTGCACTGCCGTGGTGTCACTCTACGCGCAAAAGGGCTCTGCCGAACAACGGAGCCAAACAGGGGAACAGGATGATCAAGGTTTCGCTCGCGCCGTCGGCGCGTCTCATGCGGCGTCTTTCAGTGGGCGTTGCGCTTTCCGCCGGCATCATGATGCTGGCGCTGACGCCCGCGGAAGCCGCCAAGACCACACTCAATCTCGGCATGAGCGTAGAGCCGACCGGGCTCGACCCGACGATTGCCGCCCCCGTCGCCATCGGCCAGGTGACCTGGCAGAATATATTCGAAGGGCTGGTCAGGATTGACGAGACCGGCAAGGTGCAGCCGCAGCTCGCCAAGAGCTGGGAGATTTCCCCTGATGGACTGACCTATACGTTCAAGCTGCAGAGCAGCGTGAAATTCCATGATGGCGCGGTCTTTGATTCCGCCGCCGCCAAATTCGCCCTCGACCGCGCCCGCGGCAAGGATTCCATCAATCCGCAAAAGCGCTTCTTCGCATCGATCGCCTCTATCGACACGCCGGATACCGAAACGCTGGTGCTGCATCTTTCCACCCCGACCGGCAGCCTGATCTACTGGCTCGGCTGGCCGG
Source organism: Rhizobium sp. ZK1 (assembly GCF_047782645.1). NCBI lineage: Bacteria > Pseudomonadati > Pseudomonadota > Alphaproteobacteria > Hyphomicrobiales > Rhizobiaceae > Rhizobium > Rhizobium sp. ZK1. The sequence goes on along the minus strand of NZ_CP180586.1, from coordinate 4,374,381 downwards.
CCTCCGTCATGGTCGGGCCGAAATCTGCAGCCGACGACAAGACGACGCCTGTCGGCACCGGACCGTTCAAATTTTCCACCTGGGCCAAGGGCGACCGCGTGGAACTCGTCAGGAATGACGACTACTGGAACAAGGAGGGTAGCGCCAGGCTCGACAAGGTGACCTTCCGCTTCATCAACGATCCTCAGGCACAGGCGGCGGCCCTGAAATCCGGCGATCTCGACGCCTTTCCGGAATTCTCCGCACCGGAACTGATGAGCTCCTTCGATGGCGATGCCCGCCTGACCACCAAGGTCGGCAATACCGAACTCAAGGTCGTTGCCGGCATGAACAATGCCCGCAAGCCGTTCGACGACAAGCGCGTACGCCAGGCCCTGATGATGGCGATCGACCGCCAGACCGTCATTGATGGTGCCTGGTCCGGCCTCGGCACGGCGATCGGCAGCCACTATACGCCGAACGATCCCGGTTATCAGGACATGACGGGCGTGCTGCCTTATAATGTCGAAAAGGCAAAGGCACTGCTTACCGAGGCCGGCTATCCCAACGGTTTCACCTTCACGATCAAATCACCGCAGATGGCCTATGCACCGCGCAGCGCACAGGTGATGCAGGCCATGTTGGCCGAGATCGGCGTGACGATGAATATCGAGCCCACGGAATTTCCGGCGAAGTGGGTGAAGGATGTGATGACCAGCCGCGACTACGACATGACCATCGTCGCCCATGCCGAGCCGATGGACATCGACATCTATTCGCGCGATCCCTATTACTTCAACTACAAGAACCCCGCCTTCAACGATCTTGTGAAGAAGGTGCAGGAGACTGCCGATCCGGCCGGACAGGCCAAGATCTATGGCGAAGCGCAGAAGATCCTCGCCGAGGACGTGCCGGCGCTCTACCTTTTCGTCATGCCCAAGCTCGGCGTCTGGGACAAGAAGCTGAAGGGCCTGTGGGAGAACGAGCCGATCCCCTCCAACGTTCTCAGCAACGTTTCCTGGGAAGATTGAACAACCGGGTGCGGGCAGCGGCTGACAGGGTGATGAAGACGATATGATCGCACTGCTTTCCCGCCGCCTTGCCGGCCTTGTCCTTACACTTCTGGTCGTTTCGCTTGTCATTTTCGCCGTGATGGATCTGCTGCCGGGCGATCCCGCCTCGATCATGCTCGGTACCTCGGCAAGCCCGGAAACCCTGGCGGCGCTGCGGCATGAGCTTGGCCTCGACCAGCCGCTCATCCTTCGTTACGGCCAATGGATTGCCGGTGTCTTCTCCGGCAATCTCGGACAGTCCTATACCTATGGCGTCCCGGTCGCGGGTCTGATCGTCGAGCGGCTGGCCGTGACGCTGCCGCTGGCGCTGATGGCCATTATGCTGTCGGTGCTGATTGCGCTGCCGCTCGGCGTACTGGCGGCAGCGCAGCGCGGCGGCATCGTCGATGCGATCGCCACGGTCTTCTCGCAGATCAGCATCGCCGTGCCGGTCTTCTGGGTGGCGCTGCTGCTCATCATCCTGTTTTCCACCACGCTCGGGCTGATGCCGGCCGGCGGCTTTCCGGGATGGGGCGCCGGGCTTCTGCCCGCACTGCAGGCGCTGCTGATGCCGGCAGTGGCGCTCGCGCTGCCGCAAGCCGGCGTGCTGACCCGCGTCGCGCGGTCGGCGGTGCTCGACACTATGCATGAGGATTTTGCGCGTACCGCCGTCGCCAAGGGACTGTCGCGCAGCACGGTGCTCTGGCGGCATATCGTGCCGAATGCGCTGGTGCCGATCCTGACCATCCTCGGCCTGCAATTCACTTTCCTCGTCGCCGGCGCGGTGCTGGTCGAAAACGTCTTCAATCTGCCGGGCCTAGGGCGGCTTGCCTTTCAGGCCCTGTCGCAGCGTGACATCATCGTGATGCAGGATGTCGTGCTGCTCTTCGCGGGGCTTGTCATCGTGATGAACTTCATCGTCGATCTCTCCTATCTGGCGATCGATCCGCGTATGCGAAAGGCGGCATGATGGCACCCATCGTCTCCTCCGCCATCTTTCCACGGCGCCGAAGCTTCAGGCTTAGCCGGCGAAAGAACCTCATCACCGGTACCATCGTCATCGGCCTCTTAGCCGCCATTGCCCTGCTGTCGCTGTTCTGGACGCCGCTGCCGCCGGCCAAGATGCAGATCATTCACAAGCTGCAGCCGCCGCTTGCCTTCGGCCTGCTCGGCACGGACCAGTTCGGCCGCGACGTGCTCTCCATGCTGATGGTCGGGTGCTGGAATTCGCTGTCGATCGCTGTCAGCGCAGTCGCCATCGGCGGCACACTCGGTTCCATTGCCGGGATTTCTGCGGCTGCCATCCGCGGCCCCTATCAGGCGCTTTTGATGCGCGCCTGTGACGTCATCTTCGCACTGCCGCCGATCCTTTCGGCCATGATCCTCGGCGCCTTTCTGGGACCGGGGCGCTTTACCGCCATCACGGCAATCGCCGTCTTCATGGTGCCCGTCTTTGCGCGTGTGACGCTCGCGACCTCGCTGCAGGCCTGGAGCCGCGATTATGTGCTGGCCGCGCAGGCGATCGGCAACAGCCGTTTCACGATCTCGGTGCGGCACGTGCTGCCGAACATCGTGAGCCAGATTATTGTGCATGCGGCCATCCAGCTCGGTCTTGCGATCCTGACCGAGGCCGGCCTTTCCTTCCTCGGCCTCGGCATGGCGCCGCCGGCGCCGACCTGGGGACGCATGCTCGCAGACGCCCAGACCTTCCTTTCGCTTGCTCCGTGGCTGGCAATCCTGCCCGGCCTTGCCATCGCGCTCACCGTCTTCGGCTTCAACATGCTGGGCGACGGATTGCGCGATCTGTTCGACCCGCGCGAAGCGAGCCGCTGATGTCCTCCCAAGACAAACCGCCCGAAAGATCAGACCATGTCCGAAACCGATTTCACCATCAGTGAGCTCAGGCAACGCTTCGCTGACAAAACCCTCTCGCCGCTCGACTACTGGCTCGCGCTCGAAAAACATATCGATGCCTGGGAACCCTCCATTGCCGCACTCTACCTCTATGACCCGCAAGCGTCCCGCGAGCAGGCAAAGGCTTCGACCGAACGCTGGATGAAAGGCGGAACACTTGGTCCGCTGGACGGCATTCCGGTTACTCTGAAGGAACTGATCGCGACTAAGGACCAGCCGGTGCCACTCGGCACCAAGGCGGTCGAACTGAAGCCTGCGGAAGCGGACGCGCCGGCGGCGGCACGGCTGCGGGAGGACGGCGCGATCATCTTCGCCAAGACGACCTGCCCAGACTACGGCATGCTCTCGTCAGGCCTTTCCAGTTTCCATCATCTCAGCCGCAATCCCTGGGACATCACGCAGAATCCCGGCGGTTCGAGCGCCGGCGCTTCGGCAGCAGCGGCGGCCGGTTACGGGCCACTGCATGTCGGCACCGATATCGGCGGCTCCGTGCGCCTGCCGGCAGGCTGGACAGGCGTCTTCGGCTTCAAGCCGAGCCATGGGCGCATTCCGGTCGATCCCTATTATGTCGGGCGCTGCGCGGGGCCGATGACCCGCACCGTGGAGGACGCCGCCTGGTCGATGGCGACCCTTTCCCGCCCAGACTGGCGCGACGGCACCAGTCTGCCGCCGAATGATTTCGACTGGATGAATCTTGCTATCGATCTCAGCGGCATGCGGATCGGACTGATGCTCGATGCGGGCTGCGGCCTGGCTGTCGATGACGATGTGAAGATTGCCGTCGAGCAGGCCGCGAAACTTTTCGAGAAGGCGGGTGCGACGATCGTTTCCGCAGGGCCGGTGCTGACAAGGACCATGCTCGATGGGCTCGACGATTTCTGGCGTGCGCGTTTCTGGGGCGACATTGCCGGGCTGAGCGAAGAGCGACGCGAAAGTATCCTTCCCTATATCTATGAATGGGCTAAGGGCGGCGCCGATGTCAGCGGTGTGGATGCGGTCAAGGGCTTCAACCAGACAATCGAGATGCGCAAGACCTGCGGCCGGCTTTTCACCGAGGTCGATGCGGTGTTGTCGCCGACCAATCCAATCGTCTCCTATCCGGCCGAATGGCCCTCGCCGACCAACGATCCGAAGCTGCCCTTCGAGCATATCGCCTTCACGGTGCCTTGGAACATGTCGGAGCAGCCGGCCTCGTCCATCAATTGCGGTTTCTCGAAGGGCATCCCGATCGGCCTGCAGATCGTCGGGCCGCGCTTCGACGACATGCGGGTGCTGAAACTCTCGAAAGCATTCGAGGATTGGACGGGTGGCATCAAGGACTGGCCAAAGCCGCCGACCGCCTGAAAGCAATCTCAGAACGGGCGCCGATAACCTGTCGGCTGTTCGTACAGCCAGCCGATACGCTTCACGGCCGCCTCGAAATTCTCGCGCGCCACGGTCATCGTGTGGCCGTTGGCATGGATGATGGTTTCGGGATCTTCGAAGATGGCGACATGCCCCTTCCAGAAGACCAGATCGCCGCGGCGTACATCTGAGCGCTCGATCGGCTCGCCAAGGCCGGCCGCCTGCATATCGGTATCGCGCGGCGCGCTTCTGCCGGTCATCTGCAGCGCAAGCTGGATGAGGCCGGAGCAATCCATGCCAAGGCCGGAGCGGCCGCCCCAGAGATAGGGTGTTTCCAGGAAGCGGGCAGCGATATCGACATAGTCCTGGCCATCCAGCGCACCGAGCGGCTGGAGATGTTTCGCGAAGATCGCGGTCCCGTCGCCGAGCACCAGATAGTGATTGCCGCGCGCTTCCGTTTCGCCTGATATATGGACACGACTACCCATCGACAGCACTGTCTTATACGGTTTGCGCAGCTCCGGTTCGGGATAGAGGAAGGTGCGCTGCGGAAGGACGATGTGGGTCGGGGCCGTCGCTGCTTCCGCAATTGCGTCCTCGGGCAGGTAGCCAACATAGCCGTCGGATGTGGCCTTGACCCAGCACCAGCCATCAGCACGATCGAAGACCGTCACGTCCTCGCCGAAAAGCAGCTCCGTATCGATACCACGGGCAAGATCCGGCTGGGGACGCAGGCCAATGACCGGAACGCAGACGCGGGCCGGCGTCCCGCTCACAAAGCGCGTCGCTTCGACCTTGCCTTCAAGGCAGGCTTCCGCGAGATCCGGGCGGTAGGCATGAAGGCGACGGTCGAGCATCGTCATGGGATTCCTTTCAGATGGCCTTTCAGACCGGAAGCTTGCGGCCCTGCTCGCGCACGAGATCGCCAAGCTTTTCGAGATAGAGTGCACCGCTGACGGTGCGCTTGATGATGACATTTCGCCGGTCGGCATCGTCACGAACGCGATCGACGAGGCCCATTTCGCCCATCGTATCCAGTGCGCGAGTGATGACAGGTTTCGTCACGTTCAGCGTCGCGGCCAGCCCGCGCACCGTATGCGGCGGCGGCACGAGATAGATATGCAGCAGGATCGCCATCTGGCGCAACGTCAAATCGCGCGCATCATGACGGACCTGGTTGAGCGCCACACCGTGCCAGAGGCCAAGCGCCTGCGAGGCGGTCAGTTCGATCGGCACGGCCCCTCCGGAAATCGTTACGCTAACGTTTCATTTTCCGGCAGATATCTCGCACACGCAAGAGGCGGCACAGAATGCCGCCTCGCAAGGTAAATAAAATTTTAAGAATTGGCTCAGCGGATGCTGTGGCGAATATGGTGATAGAGGGCGCGGATCGCCTGCGCCTCGCCTCCTCCTGGCGAATGGGCGCGCTCGTTCGGCGCCCAGCCGTAGATGTCGAGATGCGCCCAGCTCTTCGCCTTGCCGACGAAGCGTTTCAGGAAGAGTGCTGCGGTGATGGCTCCCGCCATGCCGCCCGCCGGAGCGTTGGTGATATCGGCGAACTTGGTGCGGATGTCCTTCTCGTAGCCAGCGTAAAGCGGCAGGCGCCAGAGCGGATCGTCCGTCTCGAGACTTGCTTCCATCAGGTCTTGCGCGAGGTTCTCATCATCAGTGAAGAAGGGCGGCAGATCGGGGCCGAGAGCGACGCGGGCGGCACCCGTCAGGGTCGCCATGTCGATCAGCAGATCCGGCTCTTCCTCGTCGGCATAAGCGAGTGCGTCGGCCAAAATCAGGCGGCCTTCGGCATCGGTGTTGTCGATCTGGACCGTCAGGCCCTTGCGGCTCTTGTAGATGTCGCCGGGACGGAAGGCATTCGACGAGATGGAATTCTCGACGACCGGGATGATAACACGCAGGTCCACCTTCAGCTTGGCATCCATGATCATGAGTGCCAGGCCCATGACGTTTGCAGCACCCCCCATGTCCTTCTTCATCAGCAGCATGGACGAAGCGGGCTTGATGTCGAGGCCGCCGGTATCGAAGCAGACGCCCTTGCCGACCAGCGTAACCTTGCGGTGGCCCTTCTTGCCCCAGCGCAGCTCCAGCTGGCGCGGCGCGTCGGCGCTGGCGCGGCCGACCGTATGGACCAGCGGAAAGTTTTCCTTGAGCAGGTCGTCACCAATGATGACCGACATCTCGGCCTTATAGTGCGTTGCCAGGTCACGGAAAGCGGCTTCGAGCTGCTCCGGACCCATGTCGTTGGTCGGCGTGTTGATGAGGTCGCGGGCGAGGAAGACGCCGGCGAGCTGGCGTTTGATCTCGTTGCCGTCGGCGTCGCGCGGGATCATCAGCGTCGCGGCGGGCGACTTTTCAGACTTGTAACGGTCGAAACGATAACTGCCGAGGCCGAAGCCGAGCGCGAGGCGGTTCGCCGTCAGCGGTGCGGTCTCGATATGCCAATCGCCGGCAGGAAGCGCGCGGGCGAGCTTGCCGGTAATGTAGGGCTGCTCCGACGGATTGGTGCCGAGACCGAAAAGCGCACCGCCGAGATGGCCTTCGGCCGTGGGGATCAGAAGCAACGAACCGCTTTCCGCCTTGTAGCCGGCTTTGCGAGCCCAATCGAGCGCGATCGGATCGATGGTGCCGGTTTCGATATGGGCGGGCGTGACAGCGAAGATCGGCAGCGTCGCCCCGCCCTTGGTGTTGAAAGGGGTCGGTCTTTCGATGAACTGGAAGGGGGCCATGATTGTCCTTAGAGGCGGGGGCAGAATCACTTCTTAACTGTCTGTTAGGGTTAACAGACTATTGCTGGAGCGAAGATTGCGTCAAACCTTTCCCTGTTCCGCTTTGAGGTTAGGCGCCGATTTCATTCAGGAACGCGCAATGCCCCTCCCGGCCTCTACTCCTCTTAAAAAGCGTGCTTTTCAAGGAACCGCCGCTGCTCTCGTCATGCTGGCGCTCGCCGGCTGCTCGACGACGGCAAAAGACCGGATGACGACCGGCTCGATCCCGAAGCTCGACAGGCCGGTCGAGCAGATGGACGCCAATCAACTGCGCGCCGCCACCGACCGCGTCGGCCAGGCCTATGAGAAGAACCCGCGCGATCCCGTCAACGGCGTCAACTACGCCAATCTGCTGCGCATGAACGGGCGCGACGCACAGGCACTGGCGGTCATGCAGCAGGTCGCCATCGCCAATCCCGGTGACCGCAATGTGCTTGCCGCCTATGGCAAGGCGCAGGCAGCCGCGGGGCAGCTTCAGCAGGCGCTGGACACGATCGGCAGGGCACAGACGCCCGACCGTCCCGACTGGCGGCTGATCTCGGCAGAAGGCGCGATCCTCGATCAAATGGGCAAACCAAACGAGGCGCGTCAGCGCTACCGCGATGCGCTCGACATCCAGCCGAACGAGCCGTCGATCCTTTCCAACCTCGGCATGTCCTATCTGCTGACGGGCGATCTGCGCACGGCAGAAACCTATCTTCGCTCGGCGGCAGGTCAGCCCTCCGCCGACAGCCGCGTGCGCCAGAACCTCGCCCTCGCCGTCGGGCTGCAGGGCCGTTTCCCCGAGGCCGAGCAGATCGCGCGGCGCGAACTCTCGCCGCAGCAGGCCGATGCCAATGTCGCCTATCTGCGCGGCATGCTTTCGCAGCAGAACTCCTGGCAGAAACTGGCGGCGAAAGACGCGACGTCGCAGACGGCTGCAAATACCAATTGATCTATCGCGTGCTCAGTCCGGACAGAATGAGCCGAAGACCGAGCCCCGCCATGACCGCGCCGGCTGCCCGGTCGATCCAGACCTTCGCGGCGAGATAGAGCCTGCGCGGATGATGGGCCGAGAAGGCGAGCGCCACGATCGCATACCATCCGGCTTCCACAGCGAAGACACCGAGCGGCAATGCCAGCATCAGCTCCACCGGCACGGCTTTCGGCAGAAGTGCCGCAAACAGGCTGGCATAGACCACAATCGTCTTCGGATTGCTCAACTGCGTCAGCAGAGCACTGGTAAAACTGCGCGACGGCATGCTTCTGGCAGCGATATCGGCGGAGAACGAGAGCGGCTCCCGCGCGCCTTTCCAGATGGCAAAGGCGATGTAGAGCAGATACGCACCACCGGCGATCTTCAAAACGAGATACAGCCATTCGAATTGCGACAGCAGCGCCGTCAGGCCCGCCAGCGCCAATGTCGCGAAGACCACGCCGCCGATGCCCATGCCGAGCGCTGCGGCAAGCCCGTCGAACCTCGAGCGGGAGACAGCGATGCGCGAGACCATGACGAAACTCGGACCCGGGCTCATGGCGCCGATCATCAGGGCCGAAATGATGCTGATGAAGATGCCGAGGGAGGACATGACAAAGCTCCGTTTAGCCAAGCTGCTTGAAAGCGCAGGCTACAGCGTCGACATGAAAATTGGAATCGATTTTCAGAGAGCGTGATGCGTCAATCTGGCCGGCAGCTCCGTTTCATCAGCCGCATTGCAAGCCCTGTTAACCAATCACGCAATCCCCGGAATCAGACAGGTTATGATAATTGACCGTTCGGGAGGTTTTAGAATTATTAAATTCAGAGAGTAACGTAATATGGCAATCCATCTTTCGTGTTTTGTGCCCAAGCCGCGTGAAGTCGCCAAGCACATTGTCGCTCAGCTTTTGTCGCGACACGCGGGACTGTTTGAATACCGGTTCTTGATTTCTGAGGTTTACGATACGAACGAAATTGAGAATGAAACTGCCGGAGAATACGGCTTTGCGGCGCGCTGCATCTTCTCGATCAGACTCAATGACAAGAGCTGCGCAGATATATTGCCTGCGGTGGAGGACGTCGTGAAATTTGCGTTAGGTCCAGGCAATGTACTGATATTGTTCAACAGCGAAATCCTGCGCTAGAACCGGGGCGGGCGTCAGAACCGGTCAGCGACCTGGATGCCGGCGGGGCCGAGGATGACCGCGACGAGCACCGGCAGGAAGAAGAGAATCATCGGCACGGTCAGCTTCGGCGGCAGGGCGGCAGCCTTCTTTTCCGCTTCGTTCATGCGTTCGTCGCGGCCTTCCTGCGCCAGCACGCGCAGCGCCGTTGCTACCGGCGTGCCGTAGCGATCTGCCTGAATGAGCGCCTGTGTGACGGAACGGACGAGATCGATCTGGGTGCGGGTCGCGAGGTTTTCGAGCGCCACGCGCCGATCCGGCAGGAAAGAGAGCTCAGCGGTCGTCAGCACCATTTCTTCGGCGAGCGCCGGCGACTGTTCGCCGAGTTCTTCGGAAACACGGCGCATGGCTGCTTCGATGGAAATGCCCGATTCCACGCAAATCAACATCATGTCCAGCGCATCCGGCCAGGCGCGCTTTATGGAGTGCTGACGCTTGCCCATCCGGTTGGAGATATAGATGTTTGGGGCATAGAAGCCGACATAGGCGATGCCGATGACGATGAAGACCCGTATCGGCAGGCCCTTGTCGGCAAGGTTGCCGAGACCGAACATCCAGAAGGCGGCAACGGCCAGGAAGAGAAATGGCAGAAGAAAGCGCGCGACGAGGAAAGTGTTCAACGCGTTTTCCGAGCGAAAACCAGCGGCGCGCAACTTGTTCATCGTGTTGTCGTCGACGAGTGCCTTGCGCAGGTTGAAACGCTCGACAATCTGGCGGACGGGCCGGTTGTTCTGGCTTCTGAGCGTGGCCTTGCCGCCGGCGTCGGCATTCAGGCGGGCGCGTTCGCGGGCGCGGATCTGCTCGCGCTCGGTCGAGACGGCCTTCATGCGCTTGTTGAGATCGCCACGCTCGAAAAAGGGAACGGCAAGCGTGTAGAAGGTGGCGAAGACGGCGATGGCGACGAGCACCGCCACGATCATGGCGGGATCGGTCAATCTTGCGGCGAGTTCTTCCGACATGCTGCCCTGCTCCCGCTAGATATCGAAATTGATCATGTTGCGCATCACGAAGATGCCGATCGACATCCAGACCGCCGAAAAGCCCAAGATGAAGTGGCCGCGCGGATCGGTAAACAGGACCATCATGTATTGCGGCGACGTCAGGTAGACGAGCGTGGCAACGATGAATGGAAGGGCGCCGATGATGACGGCAGACGCCTTGGCTTCCATCGACAGTGCCTTAACCTTGGCCTTCATCTTCTTGCGGTCGCGCAGCACCTTGGAAAGGTTGCCGATCGCTTCCGACAGGTTGCCGCCGGCCTGTGACTGGATGGCGATGACGATCGCGAAAAAATTGACTTCCTGCAGCGGCATCTGATTGGTCATGCGGGCACAGGCTTCGGGCACGCTGAGGCCGACCTGCTGCGATTCGACGATACGGCGGAATTCGCCCTTGACGGGCTCGACCCCCTCGGTCGCAACGAGGCGGATCGCATCGTTCAGTGGCAGACCGGAGCGGATGGAGCGGACGATGACGTCGAGCGCATTCGGAAACTCGTCGAGGAACTTGTTCTGGCGGCGCGAGACGAGGAAGCCGAGCACCCAGCGCGGCAGGCCAAGCCCTGCGGCCACGGGAATACCAAGCATGATCGGTGTCGATGCGCCGGCGAGGAAAAGCAAGACCAGCAGCACAAATGCGAAGAGTGCGCTGAAAAGATAGAAGCGGACGGGCGTGATCGGCAGTCCCGCCTGCACCAGGCGGGATTTCAGCGACAGCGTTTTCTTGGTCTTTTCGTGCTGCCGCTTTTCGAGATCCTTGAGATTGTCCTGCACGGATTTGCGGCGCTTCGACAATTCCTGCACACGGTCGCGGGCGGCCTTGACCTTGGTGCGATCGACTTCAGCCGACTTGACGCGGTTGATGCGGCTTGCCGATTTCTTGTCGCTCTCAATACGCGAGAACAATACGGCATAGCTCACTGCGGCCGCCGCAACGGCTGCGAGGACGATAATTGCCAGCACTGTCGGATCGATGCCGAACATCTCAATCCTTCGATTTCGATTCCATCTCGTCGAGCGCGGCGGCGAGGCGTTTTTCTTCGTTGTAATAGCGGGCGCGATCCCAGAAATGCGGCTTGCCTATACCCGTCGACATGTGACGGCCGATCAGACGGCCGCTCGCGTCCTCGCCTTCGATCTCGTAGCGCATCAGATCCTGAGTGATGATGACGTCGCCTTCCATGCCGATCACCTCGGTGATCTGCGTGATGCGGCGCGAACCGTCGCGCAGGCGCTGTGCCTGGATGATGACGTCGATCGAGGAGGAGATGATCTCGCGTACGGTCTTTGCCGGCAAGGTGAAGCCGCCCATGGCGATCATCGATTCCATGCGGCTCAGGCATTCACGTGGGTTGTTGGCGTGGATAGTGCCCATGGAGCCGTCGTGGCCGGTGTTCATGGCCTGGAGGAGGTCGAACACCTCCGGTCCGCGCACTTCGCCGACGATGATGCGTTCGGGACGCATGCGCAGGCAGTTCTTGACGAGGTCGCGCATGGTGATCTCGCCCTCGCCTTCGATATTCGGCGGGCGGGTTTCCAGGCGCACCACATGCGGCTGCTGGAGCTGCAGTTCGGCCGTATCCTCGCAGGTGATGACGCGCTCGTCGCGGTCGATGTAGTTCGTCAGGCAGTTCAGAAGCGTCGTCTTACCCGAACCCGTGCCGCCCGAGATGATGACGTTGCAGCGGACGCGGCCGATGATCTGCAGCACAGTTGCGCCTTCGGGCGTGATCGCACCGAAGCGGACCAGCTGATCGAGCGTCAGCTTATCTTTCTTGAATTTGCGGATGGTGAGCGCCGGCCCATCGATGGAAAGCGGCGGCGCGATGACGTTGACGCGCGAGCCATCGGGCAGGCGCGCGTCGCAGATCGGGCTCGATTCATCGACGCGGCGGCCGACCTGGCTGACGATGCGCTGGCAGATCGACAGAAGCTGCGAATTGTCGCGGAAGCGGATTTCGGATTCGATCGTCTTACCGCCGACTTCGATGAAGGTTTGGCCCGCGCCGTTGACCATGATATCGGCAATATCGTCACGCGCCAGCAGCGGCTCGAGCGGACCATAGCCCAGGACGTCGTTGCAGATATCCTCGAGCAGCTCCTCCTGCTCGGAGATCGACATCGCGAAATTCTTGATGGTGATGATATCGTTGACGATATCGCGGATTTCCTCGCGCGCGCTTTCGCCATCCAGCTTGGAAAGCTGCGAGAGGTCGATCGTATCGATCAGCGCGGAAAAAACCTGCGCCTTGGTATCGTAATATTCGTCCGTGCGGGCGGGGCGCTTGCGCTGCGGCGTCTGCATCGGCGGCGGCGCCACCTGCTGGCGGACAGGTTCGCGCGACGGCTCGACGAACACCGCGGGAGCGGATGGCGCTGCCGGGGCGGCAGCGGGCATCGGCGGCGGCGGAGCGGCGACACCGCCGGCACCGGCCTTTCCGAAACCTTCATTTCCGCGTTTTCCGAACATTGATCCGATCCAATTCTACTCGTTCACTTACGCTTCAGAAGGCCGAGAAGGCCGCCCTTCCTGGATTTCTTGATCGCCACTCGTCCCGTGACGATGTGCGAGATCTGCGAAAAAGTCTCTGATGTCGGCGACTTCGGGTCGACCTCGGAAATCATCCGGCCGCTATTGGCGGCGTTACCGAAAAGACCGATATCGAAGGGAATGATGGCAATCGGTTCGACTTCCAGCGGCTCGCAGAAATCGGAAATCGAGATTTCCGGCCGCTTTGGCATGCCGACCTGATTAAGAATGAGATGCGGCGCCTTGTCGTTCGGGCGCATCTTGCGGAGCGCATCGAGCATGTTCTTGGTATTGCGCAGGTTGGCGAGATCGGGAACCGCGCAGATAACGACTTCGTCGGCACTCGACAGGACCGAACGGGTCCAGTCCGACCAGGCATGCGGAACGTCGAGCACCGTGACTGGCGCGCTGCGCTGCAGCACATCCATGACAGGCTGGAAGGCCTGGCCCTCGAAATCATATGCGCGGTCGAGCAGCGAGGGGGCGGCCAGCAGCGAAAGATGCTCCGAGCACTTGGTCAGCAGGCGATCGAGGAAAACCTCATCAAGCCGCTCCGGTGCAAAGACGGCCTCGGCAATACCCTGAGCCGGATCCTGATCGAAATCGATATTCGCCGTGCCATAGGGCAGGTCGAGATCGGCCAGGATCGTCTCGGTCGAGAACAGGTTCGAGATGCCGAAGGCGCAATTATGAGCAACGGTCGATGCGCCGACCCCGCCCTTGGCGCCGATAAAGGCGATGCTGCGGCCAAGCGGCTCGGCTTCCGGATCGACGAAGATTGCCGCCATCGCGCCCATGATGTCGGGCATGGCGATGGGCTGGACCATATATTCGGAAATGCCGTTACGGATCAGATCGCGGTAGAGACTGATGTCGTTGTAGTAACCGACGATGATGACCTTGGTCGAGGGATCGCAGACGGCGGCGAGCGGCGCGAGTTCGGCAAGCAGGCTGGTCGGGTTCGCCCTGGTCTCGAGGATGATCAGGTTCGGTGTGGGTGCGCCGGAGAACATGTTCGCAGCCGCCGCCGTGCCGCCGCTGGTGATGCGCAGACTGACTTTCGACATGCGCCGGTCATTGGCGCAGCGCTCCATCACCCGCTGCAATCCCTCGCTTTCGCAGAAGGCATGAACGGAGATGCGCGGCAGCGGCCGCATGTTTTCCAGTTCTCCCATGCGCATCGCCTCTTCGGCATGGCGGAGCTCGCTGGTGTTCCTGATCTCGTAGTCGACGGTGCTCATTGTTCTGTCCCGCGGTATTCCTTGATCATCTCGTTGCGCTGCTCTGCATCGATCGGGGTCATACCGCGCGGGGCGATGAAATCTTCCGGATTGGCGACCTGGGCGGCGAGGTTGTTCTGCGAGGCGCAGCCGAAATTGTAGTAATTCTGGTTCGTGAAATCGGCCGAGATATCCTTCGGCCATTGGCCGCACTGGGTCGTTACCGACGTCATGCCGGTGAAGCTCAGGCGTATCGGCGCGGCATCGAGAAGGCCGGTTGCCGCATAGGACGTATTGATGATCTTGTTGCTGGCAATGCCGCGCGAAGCAAGTTCGGCGCGAACCTGGCTGCGCAAGGCGCGCGCTGCTCCCGCATTTGCCGACCCCTCGGGAGACAGGATGTAGACGGGGCCAGAGGCGCGCGACACGTAGTTTTGCGCAAATCCACGGATCAGCTCGCGCTGGGCGATCGTCAGGCGGCGGTCGCTGGAGGCAACGGGAATATCAACCGTCTGTTCGGCTTCCGTCACGACGATGGGATGGCGCTCCCGGTAATCGTCGGGAATACCGCCGGTCGTCAGCTGATCACGCGGGCCGGCACAGCCGGAAAGGATTGCAACAGCGAGTGATGCGGCCACGAGCAGAGGCTTTGTCGTGCGGGAATGTTTCGCGTTCCAATGGGCCATCGCCTGATCTCTGTTCGTTTTCATCGGTTCAGACCGTGCCCCGCTCATTTGTAAATAAATCCGATGGAACCGTGGAATTGCGCATCGGCAACCGGCGCCTGAGAGCTGCCGTAAACCTTGTTGACGCGGTTCATGAAAAAGGCGGACGCATCATTCGTCGGGCTGAAATTGTCGTCCGGCCGATTGAGCTGATTGCGCGCCACCGGACGCACCAGATAGGGCGTCGCGATGATGACGAGTTCCGTTTCCTGGCGTTCGACCCCCTTCTGGCGGAACAGCGTGCCGAGGAGCGGGATCTTCGAGACGCCGGGGGTGCCGTTCATCGTCTGGGAGATGTTGTCGCGGATGAGGCCCGCAAGAGCGATCGAGCCACCCGAGGGAAGCTCGACCGAAGTCTGTGCCGAGCGGCGCTGATAGGTGGGCGCTGCACCCGATACCGACGGTGCCGGCTCGGAGACATTGGTCGTGATCTGCAAGCTGATGCGGCCGGAAGACAGGACGACCGGTTTGAACGCCAGACTAATACCGTAATCATAGGGAACGACGGTGACGTTGCCGTTATTGTCCGTCGTCGAGTAAAGAACCTGGCCGCCGGAATTGAAGGTCGCGGCCTGGCCGGAAATCGCCGTCAACGTCGGTTCGGCCAGCGTGCGCACGACCTTGCCCTGTTCCAGCGCATTCAGGTAGGTCGATATATCGTATTTGCCGATCGAGTTCTTGAAGAGCGCGGCAAGGCCGCCGCCGACGACGGATGTGGCGCTATCGGCCGATGGGCTGCCGAGTTGGGCGACCGTCATGCCCGAGGAGTTGGTGACGAGATTGTCGAAACCAAGCTGTTTCAGGACCTCACGGCGAACCTCGGCGATCGTAACCTTGAGCGTGACCTGGTCCTCGCCCTGGATCTGCAGGAGGTTGACGACCTGGGACTGCTGACGGCCTTCCACAAAGAGCGCAACTGCGCTGTCACCGCCGGTCCCTGAAGCGGTTCTCGTGCGCGTCGTGGCCTCGCCGCCTTTCAGGAAGGCCATGGCGAGCGACGCTGCTTGGGTCGCATCCTGCGGTGTGCGAACGGTACCGGTCAGTACGATATTGTCGGAGACGATTTCGACTTTGATGGCAGAGTCCGGGATGAAGCGGCGCAGATTGGCCTCGAGACCGGAGACGTCGCGCTCCACCTCGACATCGAGGCTGACGACCTCTTCGCCGCTGGCGCCGAACACGAAAATATTGGTCTGCCCGACCGTCTTGCCGAACAAATAGATGCGCCGCGAGGTGCGGGTCACCGCATCGGCCATGCTCGGATCGGAAACGAGAATGTCATGCGCGTCATCAGGCAGGTCGACGACGACAGCCTTGTTGAGACCGAGCTTCACGCGGCGATGCGCGCCGGGGCCGCTTTGCGAAATGCGGATGAGGCTTTCGGAGGCGGCGTTGGCCTGCTCCACGTTGAGGGGCGCATGAAAGGAAAGCGGCGTAACGCCCGTCGCGGCCATCGCCAGGGAAAGGCAGCCGGTCAGGAAAAGCCTGGTGCGCTGTTTTGAGTTGCCCATCTGCATTTCCCTTACTCCGGCTTCACTGAGCCGGTGGCATCCGTGACGATGGAGCCGGACTTGATGACCTGAATGATTGCGCTGCCGTTATCGCCGCTCAGCAGATAATCTGCCGCGCTGGTATCCTGCTCCTGCGCATCGGCGACGGAGCGCAGGGCAAGCGAAAGGCGATCGGCCATCTGCTGGGCAACGGCCAGAACCTTGGTCTGGTCCGGGGTCAGTTCCAGCGTTGCTGTCGTGCCGACCGCGGCCTTGGTGCCGTCCTCCTTCTCCTCGATCTGCTGGTCGATGGCGAGAACGCGGACATTGCTCAGCACAGTTTCGGTTATGTATTTGTCCGTGCCCTGCCCCTTGCGCACCATGATTACGTCGACGCGGTCATTGGGGAGGATGAAGCCGCCGGCGCCGGTCGCCACGGAGATTTCGGTCGCGACGGCGCGCTTGCCGGCGGGCAGCAGCGAGGACAGGATGCGGCTGTTGGAATCGGCGACCTTTTCCGGACGGATCGGTTCACCCTCGAAGACAGGCAAGCGCACGACACCGCCCTGCAGATCCTTGATCGCGTCCGGCCGATCGGTCTCGGTAATGAAGCCCTGGACAACGCCATTCTGCGGCCAGGCCATCCAGTGGACGGCCTTCTCGTCCAACCGCGCGCCGACGGGGAGATTGGCGCTGGAGACCAGGACGTTGACGGTCGGTTCCTTCTCGATGACAGATTGGACCTTCGTCACGACACCGCCACTGCCGGCCATGTTCATCGCAAGAAGACCGGCGAGGCCGGCTGCCACCACGGCGACAGCTAATACAATAAGGCGGGCCGGTTTCATTGATCATTCCTTGGGGCACGACGCGTTCGCTCCGCAGAATGCTCAGGAATTGGTATAATTATAGTTAATGGAACACTTACATTCTAAGTTAACGGTCGATTAATACGCCGTCATTTCAGGCTTTCCAGCGCGGCCACGAAGAGCGGCGAGGACGGGAAGGCCAGAAAGCCGCCGATCGCAATGGCGATGCCATAGGGGATCTTCTTGGCGAGCAGGAGCGAATTAGGAATGGGCAGGCCGATAGCCAATATCGTATTTGCCTGCGCCCGGATCGACAGGATCGCCAACGTGACCAAGCCGCCGATGACACCGACATAGGCCAGAAAAGACAAGAGAGGGGGATCGTAGCCGAACCAGATCGCGGCCGCGCTCAAGAGTTTCGCGTCTCCACCGCCCATTACGTTGAGCGCGAAGAGGGTAAAGCAAATGCCGAACACGATAGCGGCACCGAGCGCGTGCATTCCGATTACCGGAATGGCCAGGCCGCTCAGAGGCGCCAGCACGGCGAATGCAATTATCAGGATCAACGACACCCTGTTCGGGATCGTCATCGTCAACAGATCGGATATGGCCGCAAAAGCAAGGCAGAGCGGAAAAACCAGAAGGATTGCGGCTACGATCATCTTCTTACCTGCCCCAAGTTCTCACCCGCTTAAGACAAATAGGCTCACGGCGTTCGCTCGTGAGCCTGATCTTTTCTAAGCGGGAACTGCGCTCCCATTAATTATCAGGTGGGATCAGTGCCGGTGCCGGTGGTAGCAGGCTTGACGGCCTTGTCCAGCTTGTTGCCCAGCTCGGTGAACGTGTCGTTGAGCTTACCGCCGAGCGTCGTGGCGCCGGCGATCAGCGCTACGGAAATGAGGGCGGCGATCAGGCCGTATTCGATTGCGGTCGCGCCGGATTCATCCTTCAGAAAACGGCTAAAAAGCTTGGTCATGGTTACTCCTAACTCCAGTTGATGTTCAGCACGTCCGCCAACTGTTGCCGTTGATCGGATGGCTGCAACCTAGCGAATGGCCGTTTCCATCGACTTAATGAAATACGTTAACAAGGTGTAAACGAGACAACCGACCCAGTCAGGGTAAGTAACTCCTTACCGCATTGCTTGCATTTCTAAGGAATTTCCGGGAGCAAAGTGTAACAATAGCTTTCAAGCATCCAGAAATGGCACAAATTTCTGCTGCCCGTCGATTTCATGCCTCATCGATGCGTACCGAAACAATCCAGTGCGTTTCACGCGTGAACATGGCGTGGAGAGCTTAAAGCTTCGTTCACCATTTTTTTCCATTCTATCTGCAATTTGCATTGCGATCGTGAAAGAGGGCCAAAATGCCATCGAACGGCAAGACCGTTTTCTTTGCCTGGGTGATTGCGGCTCTTACGGCATCCGCGGCCTCCGCCCAGGAAGACATGCTGCGCGTCTATATGGACCACGCGCGCGTCCTGAAGCTCGACCGTTCGGTCAGCAAGGTCATCGTCGGCAATTCCAAGGTTGCCGATGCAACGGTCGCCGACGCCAGGACGATCGTATTGACGGGCCGCGCCTTCGGTACAACCAACATCGTGCTGCTCGATGGCGATGGCAACGCGATTCTGGACGAACGCATCCTCGTCTCCATTGATGAAGGCAATACGGTGCGCGTCTATCGCCAGACGGAGCGCTCGGTTCTTTCCTGCACGCCCAATTGCGAGCAGCATTCACAGCAAGGCGGGGCCGCGTCCGCAAACTGAACGACATCAACGAGACTCACGCACATTCGTTAAAATAGCTGCTCCGGCCTGAAACGGAAAATCAACGAACACGCCTTAGTGTGGCGCCCGAAGAACATTTTCGAGGCCAGACTATGGCGATCAGTGAGCAGGAGACGGGCAAGGTGCGTGCGTCCCTCCGTTTATCCAGACTTCGCGCCCTGGCCCGCTCGCGCGACGGCTCCGCAGCGATCGAGTTCGCGCTGCTGGCCATCCCCTACTTCATCGTCATATTCGCCATCCTGGAAACCTTTATTGCCTTTGCAGCAGAAGAACTCGTCTCGAACGCCGTCGATACGATGAGCCGCCAGATGCGTACGGGGCAGATCACCTTTGTCGATCCCGCGCGTGCGAGTTACAAGACGCAGACCCAATTCCGGCAAGCTTTCTGCGAGGAAATTTCGATCATCATCCGTTGTTCGGCAACGGAAGCGGCGACACCCAGCAAGCTTTATCTCGATGTGCGCAGCTTCACGACCTTTGCTTCGATCCCGACGACGATCCCGCGGGTGTCTTCGGACAAATATTCCGATTTGAAGGTTTCGGATTTCAAGTTCACGCCCGGCGGCCCCGGTTCGATCAACATGCTGCGCGCCTACTATCGCTGGTCCATCATTGTCGATCTCGTGCGTCCCTATATTACGGGGCTGCGCCCGGCCGGCAGTTCCATGCCGAGCGAATATTTGATCGTCTCAACGGCTGCCTTCCAGAACGAGCAATATCCATAATGGCGCGTCGCGGACTTCTCATACGGCTGGCTTCGACGGCGCGGCGCTTTGCGACCGACCGGAAGGGTGTCGGCGCCATCGAGTTTGCCATCATCTTCCCGGTTCTGGTCATGCTCTATCTCGGCGCGTTCGAGATCACGATCGGTCTCAGCGTCAGCAAGCGCACGACACGTGCCGCCGGGTCGATCGCCGATATCGTCACCCAACAACAGAGCGTCACAAAGAGCTCGCTCACAGATATTGCCAAGGCCGCGCCGCCAATCTACTCGCCCTACGACAGCGCGGGTATGTTGGTGAAGGTCACCGCAATTCAGATCGACGGCAGCTCCAATCCTACGGTCATGTGGTCCTGGGCATCAACGGGGGCAGCGCCTTATGCCAAGAACAGCACGGTTTCCGACGTGCCTACTGAAATGAAGAAGGCCAACAGCTTCCTCATCCGAAGCGAACTCAGCATACCCTATGCGCTGTTCGTGTTTGCTCCCAACTTCATGCCGGCGGAGATGCGCACCATCACGATCAGCCGCAGCTATTTCTATCGCCAGCGGCAAAACGATAATATTCCCTGCGGCGATTGCTGAAGCACGTCGCGCTTTTGCGCTAGCCCTTCCACACCTCGAATTTGCCAAGCGGTTTCCGTCATTATATGGCTGGGCGCTACTGCATAACTCCTTAAATCGGAATCGGTTTAAGGAGTTATGCAGTAATTTAAAGTGCTACAGCGTCCTTTGCGCGTCTGAAAAGACGCGCGGCGCTGTAGTCAGATCGTTCCAGCTATACGCTGACGACAACAGATCGTACGGGTGAAAAATGGCGCGTGCCTTTCTCTTCGTTCTGGATTCCTTCGGCGTCGGCGGGGCGCCGGATGCCGCAGCCTATGGCGATGAGGGCGCCGACACGCTCGGCCATATCGCCGAATTCTGTGCGGCCGGTGCTGCCGACCGGGCTGGCCTGCGGTCCGGCCCGCTTTCGCTCCCGAACATGTCGGCGCTCGGCCTGCTGCATATTGCGCGAGCGGCCTCCGGGCAATTTCCCGCCGGCATGCCGCTGCCGGACGAGATCTACGGTGTCTATGGCGCCGCCAACGAAACCTCACGCGGCAAGGACACACCTTCTGGGCATTGGGAGATCGCCGGAACGCCTGTTACCTTCGACTGGGGCTATTTTCCAAGCGAGGGCGATGCCTTTCCGCAGGAACTGATCGAAGCGCTCTGCCGCGCAGCCGATGTGCCCGGCATTCTCGGCAACTGCCATGCTTCGGGAACCGAGATCATTGCACGCCACGGCGAAGAGCATATGCGCAGCGGCAAGCCGATCTGCTATACATCAGCGGATTCCGTGTTCCAGGTGGCTGCCCACGAGGTCTATTTCGGCCTCGACCGCTTGCTCAACTTCTGCCAGATCGCTCGTGGCCTTCTCGATCCCTACAATATCGGCCGCGTCATCGCGCGTCCCTTCATCGGCCAGAGCGTGTCAACCTTCCAGAGAACGGGCAACCGCCGCGACTTTTCGGTGCCGCCGCCGGAACCGACGCTGCTCGACCGGCTCGTCCAGCATGGCCGCAATGTGCACGCCGTCGGCAAGATCGGCGATATCTTCGCCCATCAAGGCATTTCACGGGTCATCAAGGCTAATGGCAACGACGCACTGATGGATGCCTCCCTTGCTGCCATTGACGAAGCTGACGATGGCGATCTCGTTTTCACCAATTTCGTCGATTTCGACATGCTCTATGGCCATCGCCGCGACGTTGCGGGTTATGCAGCGGCCCTTGAAGCCTTCGACACGCGCCTGAGCGAGGTTCATCAGAAGCTGCGGGAGGGTGACCTTGTGGTCCTCACCGCCGATCACGGCTGCGACCCGACCTGGCGCGGCACCGATCATACGCGCGAGCGCGTGCCTGTTATCGCCTACGGTCCCGGTGTCAGATCGCGCTCTGTCGGCGTGCGCAGGAGCTTTGCCGATATCGGCGAGAGCGTTGCGCGGCATCTCGGTATTCCCTCCGGACCACATGGAAGGAGCTTTCTGTGACGTCGCATTTGAAGAAGGTCGAGCTGCACTGTCATCTGGAAGGTGCGGCTCCCCCTGATCTGACGGAAGCGCAGGCACATAAATACGGCATCGACATCAGTGCCTATCTGCAGGACGGCGCCTATGTCTGGCATGATTTCGCAAGCTTTCTGGAATGCTATGACAAGGTTTCCGAGGTCTACAAGACCGAGGAAGACTATGCGCTGCTGACGGAAACCTATCTTGAAGAGCTTGCCGGAATCGGCACGATCTACAGCGAGCTCATCGTTTCGCCCGACCACGGCAAGCGCATCGGCCTCGGCGCCGACGCCTATATATCCGGTGTCTGCGAAGGCATCCGCCGGGCGAAGGCAAGGAGCGGCATCGAAGCGCGGCTGATCGTGACCGGGGAACGGCATTTCGGCCCGGAAAGCGTGATCGGCGCTGCGGAATATGCGGCGAAGGCCAAAAATCCGCTGATATCAGGCTTCAACCTTGCCGGCGAGGAGCGGATGGGTCGCGTTGCCGATTATGCGCGCGCTTTCGACATTGCCCGCGATGCAGGGCTTGGCCTGACCATCCATGCCGGTGAAGTTTGCGGCGCCTTCAGTGTTTCGGACGCGCTGGACGCCGTGCGCCCCTCAC
The DNA here is from genome assembly GCF_047782645.1 of Rhizobium sp. ZK1. Classification (NCBI taxonomy): domain Bacteria; kingdom Pseudomonadati; phylum Pseudomonadota; class Alphaproteobacteria; order Hyphomicrobiales; family Rhizobiaceae; genus Rhizobium; species Rhizobium sp. ZK1. Next base: position 4,352,227 of record NZ_CP180586.1, on the reverse strand, counting down.
GCATTGGCCATGGCGTGCGGGCAATCGAGGATGCCGATCTCGTCAAACGGCTTGCCGATCTCGGCACCGTGCTGGAGGTCTGCCCCGGCTCGAATATCGCGCTCAAGGTCTTTGCGGATTTCACTTTGCACCCGCTGCGCAACCTGAGGGATGCGGGCGTGAAAGTGACGATCAGTTCCGACGATCCGCCGTTCTTTCATACGTCGCTCAAGCGGGAATACGAGCTTGCCTCGCAGGCCTTCGGCTTAAGCGATGCTGACATCAATGCGATGACGCGCACGGCCATTGAGGCAGCCTTTGTCGATGAAGAGACCCGCAAGGCGTTGCTCGCCCGCCTTTAAGGGCGTGGGATTGTCAAAGCTCCAGGCAAATTTGCCTCCGCTCTTGAAGTGAAGGCGGTTTCCATGGAAGAAACAGCCGATAAGAACAAAGAATTGGAAGGTTTCCCCTATGGACGGCGTCACAGTCATCGATCACCCGCTCGTGCAGCACAAACTCACCATCATGCGGCGCAAGGAAACCTCGACAGGCAGTTTCCGCCGGCTGTTGCGCGAAATCTCGACGCTGCTTTGTTATGAGGTCACCCGCGATCTGGAACTGACGATGGAGACGATCGAAACGCCGATCCAGGAGATGCAGTCGCCGATCCTCGAAGGCAAAAAGCTGGTCTTCGCCTCCATCCTGCGCGCCGGCAACGGGCTCTTGGAAGGTATGCTCGATCTCGTGCCTTCCGCCCGCGTTTCGCATATCGGCGTCTACCGCGATCACGAAACGCTGCAGCCGGTCGAATATTATTTCAAGGCGCCTGAAGATATCTCCGAGCGCCTGATCATCGTCGTCGATCCGATGCTTGCGACCGGCAATTCCTCGATTGCCGCCATCGACAAGTTGAAGGAGCGCGGTGCTCACAATATCCGCTTCCTCTGCCTGCTGGCCGCCCCTGAAGGTATCAAGAACTTCCGTTCCGCCCATCCGGACGTTCCGGTCTTCACGGCGGCGATCGACAGCCATCTGAACGAGAAGGGTTATATCGTGCCCGGTCTCGGCGATGCCGGCGACCGTATGTACGGCACCAAATAATTTCGACTTCCTTTACCAATTCGAAAGACTTCCAAGGCCCGGTGCTTCGTTCCGGGCCTTTTTTAATATCGCCGTTAGCAACTTTTCAGCACTTATGGCTTAGCTGCTTGAAGCGTGAGGTCCCGCATGAGGCGGGTTTATGCAGGAAGGATTTCTGTTTCATGCTCATGCGTACCGTCATATTTGCCAGCATCGCGGCTGCGCTGGCCACACAAGTGCCTTCCCTGCTCACCCGCACGACCCAGCCCGGCAATACGATTTCCGCAAATTTCGTCTCGACCGAGGACAGCGCACCCGATGCGCCGGCCACGATCGCCGATGGCGGCATGATCCGCCTGCAGGCCGATGCCCAGGGCCATTATACCGGCAATTTCAGGATCAACGGCAAGCCCGTGCAAGGGCTGATCGATACCGGCGCTACCTATGTCGCACTCAATGAAAGCCTCGCCCGCAGGCTGGGCTTTTCCGGCAACCAGCTCGATTTCCGCTATGCAGTCAATACGGCGAACGGCCAGACCAAAGCGGCGCATGTGATGCTCGACCGCGTGGAGATCGGCGGCATCCGCGTCCGCAGCGTCGAAGCCTTCGTGCTGAAAGACGAGGCGCTGAGCGGCACGCTTGTTGGCATGAGCTTCCTGCAGAAGCTTGCGTCCTATTCCGTCGCCGACGGCTCACTCAGCCTCAAGCAGTAAAGTCAGATACGCCCGGCGATGACAGGTGGAAGCTCCGGTTTTTCGTCCGCGATGCGATAGTTTGCGGCAAGTGCGACGACGGCTCTTTCGGCCGAAGCCTCGTCGGCAGCATGAACGAGTGCTATCGGATCGCCCTCATACACATGCGTTCCAAGCGACAGCAGGTCGGTGAAGCCGACGCTATGGTCGATCCTATCGGCGGGATGGCGTCGCCCGCCGCCCAGGTCGATCACGCTCACGCCCACATCGCGAGCGTCGCAGGCCGCGAGCCAGCCGGTGCGCGACGCCGGAATGGGTCGCTCGATCGGCGCCCTACGCAGATAGGTATCCGGCCGCTCCAGAAGATCGGCCGGGCCGCCGAGCATATGGACCATGCGAGCGAAGATCTCCGCAGCTTTGCCGGAAGAAAGCGCGTCCAGCGCCTTGCTCTCCGCCTCCATAAGCGAGCCGGCAACACCCGACTGCACGAGCATTTCGGCGGCAAAGGCAATGACTATGGTTTCAAGACGGGTACCAGCCTTTCGGCCAGCCAGAAAATCGAGACAGTTGCGCACTTCCACGGTATTGCCGGCGCTGTCGGCAAGCGGCTGATTCATATCCGTGATCAGAGCAGATGTCTTCACGTCAGCACCATTTGCGACCTCGACCAGCGAATGTGCAAGCACGATCGCCTGCTCCGGATCGGCCATGAAGGCGCCGTTGCCGGTCTTGACATCAAGCACCAGTGTCTGAAGGCCGGCAGCAAGTTTCTTGGACAGGATCGAGGCTGTTATCAGCGGTATGGAATCAACGGTTGCCGTCACATCGCGCACGGCATAGAGCCGGCCATCGGCTGGCGCCAATGCACCGGTCGGCCCGATGATGGCCCAGCCAACCTCTTTCACCACTTTGCGGAAGAGAGTGGCATCCGGATTGATCGTATAGCCTGGAATGGATTCGAGCTTGTCCAGCGTGCCGCCGGTATGACCAAGGCCGCGGCCTGATATCATCGGCACGGCCAGACCGCAGGCAGCAGCGATCGGGGCAAGCATCAGCGAAACATTGTCGCCCACACCACCGGTCGAGTGCTTGTCGGCGACAGGGCGGTCGATCCCCGCCCAGGACAGCATGTCACCGGAACGCGCCATGGCGAGCGTCAGCGCCACGGTCTCCGTGCGCGACATGCCCTTGAACCAGACCGCCATGGCGAAGGCGCCGATCTGACCTTCCGAGAGGTCGCCGGCCGCAAGCGCGGCAATGAAGGCGTCGATATCGCCTGATGGCAATTCGGCGCCGTTGCGTTTCTGGCGGATGATCTCCTGCGGGATCATCTCAATAACTCAAGACAGCCGCCGGCTTCGGTTCCGTGCCGCTGAGGACGGCCAGGATATGGTCGAGCAGGCCGGAGGCACCGAAACGGAAGGTGGAAGGCATCGGCCAGTCCGGCGCCATGATGGTTTCGGCCAAGCTCAGATAAAGGGCCGCATCAGCGACAGTCGAGATACCGCCGGCGGGCTTGAAACCCACCTTCCGGCCGCTTTCTCTGATAGCGCGGATCATGATGTCGGCGGCTTCCAGCGTGGCGTTGACGGAAACCTTGCCTGTGGAGGTCTTGATAAAATCGGCGCCCGCCTCAATCGCAAGCTCAGAGGCGCGGCGGATCAGCGCCGCGTCCTTTAGCTCACCGGTCTCGATGATGACTTTCAACAGCACGGGTGCGACACACTCGGCGCGCACGGCCGAAACCATATCGGTGACGGCCTTTTCGTTGCCCGAAATCAGCTTGCGATAGGGAATGACGAGATCGATCTCATCGGCGCCGTCGGCGATCGCCTCACGCGTTTCGGCGGCGACATCGGCGATTTCCAGGTCGCCGGAGGGAAAATTGACGACGGTCGCGATGTGGACCGGATGGCCTTTGCCGAGCACGGTGCGAGCATGGGCGACGAAACGCGGCCAGATGCAGATCGCGGCGCTATTGCCATAGGGCGTCTGCGCGCGGGCACAAAGCGTGTCGATCTGCTCCTGCGTGCATTCGTCATTCAGATTGGTCAGATCGAGAAGGGAAAGGGCGACGGCGGCCGTTTCCCGGCTGGAATGGCTATTCATTTCGCTTTCTCCGCCGGCAATCAATTACCGGCAATCATCTCTTTGAGTATGGCGGCGAGACGGGCACCGCCAACCGGCGCCATATCCTTGGTTTCCTCGTGGCTGAGCTCGTTTCCAGTCATGCCAGCCCCATAGTTGGTGATTACCGAGGCAGCCGCAACCCTCAGGCCCAGCATTCTTGCGATGATGACTTCAGGCACGGTCGACATGCCGACCGCATCTGCGCCAAGGATACGGGCCATGCGGATTTCGGCCGGCGTCTCGAAGCTAGGGCCTGAGAACCACATGTAGACGCCGCTCGCGAGTGGGATATCCAGTTTCTTTGCGGCATCTCGCATGGCCGCCGAAAGCTCGGCATCATAGGCATTGGTCATGCCGACGAAACGATGATCGCTTTCTTCGCCGATCAGCGGGTTCATGCCGGAATAATTGATGTGATCGGCGATCTGCATGACCGAGCCGGGCGGTGTGTCTTCTTTCAGGGAGCCCGCCGAATTGGTGAGGATCAGGGCTTCGACGCCGAGGGCCTGCAAAACCTCGATCGGCAGGCGCATGGCGTTGGCATCGCCCTTTTCGTAATAATGCACACGACCCGAGAGCATGATGACCGGCACCGAGCCGAGATGGCCGGCAACGACGTTTCCGGCATGGCCTGAGACGGCGCTGACCGGAAAACCCGGCAGATCCTTGTAGGGAATGCGCACGACATTGGTGAGCTCGCTGACGAGCGAGCCGAGGCCCGAGCCGAGCACGATGCCGTAGCGCGGTTTGAGCCCGCCGAGCAGAGCCGCGAGCAGATCGACGGTCGCGATCATCCGAGTTCGGTCTCGAAGCTGAAGGGAAGAAGCTCTTCCATGGTCATCGTCTTCTTCACGCCGGCTTCGTCGCAGAGATAGATCTTCGTCTCCTTCGAGGCGAATTCCGAGATCTTCTGCCGGCAGCCGCCGCAGGGCGGGCAGAGCGGCAATTTTTCGGCGATGACGGCCATTTCGACGATCTTCTTCGCACCACCCATGATCATGGCGCCGATCGCCGTAGGCTCCGCGCACCACCCTTGAGGGAAGGAGAGGTTCTCGATATTGGCGCCGGTATAGACCTTGCCATCCTCGGCGCGGATCGCCGCGCCCACAGGAAACTTGGAATAGGGAGCGTGCGCGAAGGCCATGGCGCCGCGGGCGGCTTCGAACAGGTCGTGAGACATATCAACGCTCCTTCACATAGGGCACGCCGCCGGCCTTCGGCGGAATTGCAACGCCGATGAAGCCGGCAAGCAGCACACAGGTCAGGATATAGGGCAGCGCCTGGAAAACCTGTACCGGTACCTCGCCGATCAGCGGCACCGACTTGCCCTGCATGAAGTTCGCCAGCGCATCGAGGAAGCCGAAAAGCAGGCAGGCGAACATGACGGGCACCGGCTTCCACTTGGCGAAGACGAGCGCTGCAAGCGCGATATAGCCTCTGCCGGCCGACATGTCCTTGATGAAGGCAGCCGATTGGGCGATCGCGAGATAGGTGCCGGCAAAGCCACAGAGGATGCCGGCGCACATGACGGCGCGGTAGCGCAGCCACGTGACCGAGATGCCTGCCGTATCGACCGCGCCCGGATTTTCGCCGACGGCACGAAGGCGCAGGCCGAAACGCGTGCGGTAGAGCACCCACCAGGAGAAGGGGACGGCGAGGAAGGCAAGGTACGTCAGGATATTGTTGCCGGAGATGACGCCGGCATAGAGCGGGCCGATGATCGGCACCTCGCGGATGGCATCGGCGCCCGGCAGGATGATCGGCGCGAAGCGGGCCTCCGGTACCAGTTGCGGAGTGCGGCCGCCCTGGCCGAACCAGGCCTGGCCGAGCACGATAGTGATGCCGGCGACGAAGAAGTTGATCGCCACACCTGAGACGATCTGGTTGCCGCGATTGGTAATCGAAGCAAAGCCGTGCACCAGGCTTAGCGCCACCGAGCACACGATGCCGGCGCCGAGCCCCAGCCAGGCCGAATCGGTGAGGTAAGCCACGCAGGCTGCGGCAAAGGCCGAGCCCAGCATCTTGCCTTCGAGACCGATATCGAAAACGCCGGCGCGTTCGGAAAACAGGCCGGCCAGTGCGGTAAAGATCAGCGGGATCGAGAGCCGGATCGTCGAGCTCAGAACGCTGATGAAAATTTCATAATAATCCATCGTCCGTTCCTCAGGCTCGCTTGAACTGCTGGTAGATGAGCACCATCGCCGGGCGGAACATATATTCCAACGCGCCGGCAAAGAGGATCACCAGACCCTGGATGACGAGAATCATCTCGCGGGTGATGTTCGGCATTTCGAAGGAGATCCAGTCACCGCCTCGGTAAAGAGCGCCAAACAGGATCGCGGAGAAGATGATGCCGAGCGGATGGTTTCGTCCCATCAGCGACACGGCGATGCCGACGAAGCCCGCGCCGCCGACAAACTCAACCTGCAAGCGCGCAGACGAGCCCATGACCGGGTTCAGCGCCATCATGCCGGCAAGCGCACCTGAAAGCAGCATGGCGATGATGACGGTGCGCGCATAGGGAACGCCGGCATAGACAGCGGCGGTCGGACTGACGCCCAGCGTGCGCATCTCAAAGCCCAGCTTGCTGCGCCAGACCAGCATCCAGACGAACCAGGCGGCAACCAGGGCAATAATGAAGGAGACGTTGAACGGCGCAGCACCGAGCTTGGAACCGAACATGCTCATGATCCAGCCGAGCTTCGGAAGCTGCCCGCCTTCGAGGAAGGTGCGGGTTTCCGGCGCCATCTTGCCCGGCACGATCAGCACATGCACCAGCAGATAGACCATGAGCGTGGCTGCGATGAAGTTGAACATGATCGTCGTGATGACGATATGGCTGCCGCGCTTGGCCTGCAGGAAGGCAGGGATGAAGGCCCAGGCAGCGCCGAAGATGCCGGCGCCGATAACGGCGATCGGCATGGTCACATACCAGGGCACATAATTGTCGAGCGCCAGTGCCACCAGCGCACATCCAAGCCCGCCAATATAGGCCTGACCTTCCGAGCCGATGTTGAAGAGGCCGGCATGGATGGCGACGGCTACCGACAGGCCGGTGAAGATGAAGCTCGTCGCGTAATAGAGCGTGAAGCCAATGCCTTCGCCGCTGCCGAAGACGCCCTCGATGAGCAGCGAAAGTGCGGCCAGCGGGCTTTCACCGATCAGCCAGACGACGAAGCCTGATATCAGGAAAGCAACGACCAGGTTCAGAAGAGGGATCAGACCGTAATTGATCCATCTCGGTAGTGTTACGGAAGCAGTGCTCATTAAGGCCTCACGCGGCAATGCCGGCCATCATCAGGCCGAGGGTCTGTTCACCGGCATCGGGCGTCTTCTCGCCGACGACATGGCCGGCAAACATGACAAGGATACGGTCTGAAAGGGCGCGGATTTCGTCGAGCTCGACGGAGACGAGCAGGATGGCCTTGCCCGCATCGCGCATCTCGATGATCCGGCGATGGATGAATTCGATGGCGCCGATATCGACGCCGCGGGTCGGCTGGCCGATGATCAGCATCTTCGGGTCGCGCTCGATCTCGCGGGCGACGACGATCTTCTGCTGGTTGCCGCCGGAAAAATTCGCCGTCTTCAGGCGCGGGTTCGGCGGGCGGATGTCGTATTTCTCGATTTTCTCCATGGCATCCTTGCGGATGGCGTCGAGATCGAGCAGCGGGCCACGGCTGTACTCAGGACGGTGATGATAGCCGAGTACGGCATTTTCATATTCCTCGAATTTCAGGACCAGGCCCATATGGTGGCGGTCTTCGGGAATGTGCGCGAGGCCGAGTTCGCGCAAGCGTGCCGGATCGGCCTTGTCGATCGGCTGGCCATCAAGCAGGATTTCGCCTGACGCAGGCTTGCGGATGCCTGCGATCGCCTCCAGCAGTTCCGACTGGCCGTTGCCGGCGACACCGGCAATGCCGACGATCTCGCCGGCGCGGACATCGAAGGAAACGTTGTCGACCATCGTCACGCCTCTGTTGTCCTTGACCGTCAGGTTGCGGACGGACAGCAAGACGTCGGCAGGCTTCGCCTCGCCCTTCTGGACACGCAGCAGCACCCGGCGGCCGACCATGAGTTCGGCCAGTTCCTCGACCGTGGTCTCGCTCGTCTTGCGGGTGGCGACCATCTCGCCGCGGCGCATGACGGAGACCGTATCGGTGATCGCCATGATTTCGCGCAGCTTGTGGGTGATGAGGACAACGGTCTTGCCCTCGTCGCGCAGCACGCCGAGAATGCGGAACAGGTGATCGGCCTCGGCCGGGGTCAGCACGCCCGTCGGCTCGTCGAGGATCAGGATCTCGGCGCCGCGATACATGGCTTTCAGGATTTCCACACGCTGCTGCAGGCCGACCGGAAGCTGCTCGATCAGCGCGTCCGGATTGACCTCCAACCCGTATTCTGTCTCCAGCCGCTTGAGCTCGGCGCGCGCGGAGGCAACGCCCCTTGCCAGCAGCGCGCCGCCTTCAGCGCCGAGCATGATGTTTTCGAGGACGGTGAAATTATCGACCAGCATGAAATGCTGGTGCACCATGCCGATGCCGGCTGCGATCGCCGCCTGGCTGTCCCTGATGGTGATGGGCTGGCCGTTGACGCGGATCTCGCCGCTGTCGGCCTGGTAAAAACCGTAGATGATGGACATCAGGGTCGATTTGCCAGCGCCGTTTTCCCCGATAATGCCATGGATCGAGCCCTTGGCGACGGTCAGGTTGATGTCCTTGTTGGCGTGAACGGCGCCAAATTTCTTGTCGATGCCGACAAGTTCGATGGCAGGCTGGTCTGTCACAGCAGGCTCCAAATAAGAAAAGGGCGTATGGCGAAAATCCTTATCCGCCATACGCCCGATCTCAGTTACGACTCACTTCGGGCAGGCATTGTCCGTGGTGTAATCGTGAACCTTGATGGTGCCCGCAATGATGTCGGCCTTGGCCTTGTCGACGGCGGCCTGCATCTCCGGCGTGATCAGCGGCTTGTTGTTGTCGTCCATCGCGGCGGCAACGCCGTCTTCCTTGATGCCGAGAGACTGGACACCGGCCGTGAACTTGTCGCTCTTGGTGTCGTTGAAGGCGTTATAGACGGCGAGGTCGACGCGCTTGACCATCGAGGTCAGAACGGACCCCGGATGCAGGTGGTTCTGGTTGGAATCGACGCCGATCGACAGTTTCTTGTTGTCGGCTGCCGTCTGTAGAACGCCGAGACCGGTGGCACCGGCTGCCGCGTAAACGACATCGGCGCCCTGGTCGATCTGGTTCTTGGTGAGCTCACCGCCGCGGACCGGGTCGTTCCAGGCTGCACCCGTCGTGCCGGTCATGTTCTGGAAGACTTCGATGTCGGCCTTGGCGGCGCGTGCGCCCTGCTCGTAGCCGCATTCGAACTTGCGGATCAGCGGAATGTCCATGCCGCCGACAAAGCCGACCTTGCCGGTCTTCGACGCCATGCCGGCGAGAATGCCGACGAGATAGGAGCCTTCCTCTTCCTTGTAGAGGACCGAGCGGACGTTCGGCTTGTCGACAACGGAGTCGACGATGATGAACTTGGTATCCGGGAATTCAGCGGCAACCTTCTCGACAGCCGAGGTCCAGGCGAAGGAAACGGCAACAACCGGGTTGAAGCCGCGGCTTGCGAAGTTGCGGATGGCCTGCTCGCCCTGGGTGTCGCCGGTCGGCTCGAAATCGCGGTAGGCGATGCCGGTTTCCTTCTTGAACTTTTCAGCGCCGTTGAAGGCAGCTTCGTTGAAGGACTTATCGAACTTCCCGCCGGTGCCGTAAACGAGAGCCGGCTTGATGTCGGCGGCAAGCGCCGTCGTCGACATCGCTGCCACGGCAAGGAGGGTGAGAAGGGATTTTTTCATGAGTTTGCAGCCCTGTTGTTGCTATTTATCTGGGGTCCTCCCGCAAGCCTTTTTCAGGCATGTCTGCGGAACCACCGACCTCCCCCCGGAGGCCTGGCTGCGTGCATCCTTGCATGGCTCCGCAAAAAATTCACGAGAAATTTTTCGGTTGGTAAAGATTTGCCATGATTGCCGAAAATCAGTCCACAGGTCCTGAATTCTGGGCAAATCGACCGCTAAAATGCGGATTTTCTAACCAATGCCCTGGCGGCATCGGGCTCCTCATCCCGCCATTTCAGGAACTGCCGATTGCACTTTTTCAGCCCCTCCAGCCCTTCAGCTATGCGGTAAAGCGACCGGCCACCGGCGGCTTCTTGTAGCCGATCATCCAGAAGATGAGCGACAGGACCAGAAACACGGCAAAGGCCGGCTGCAGCATGAGCCACTGGAAGATGAAGGCGTAGAAACGCGGATGGACATAGTAGGAAACGGAGGACTGGAGCGCGACCAACGTCGAGGGGCTCACATCCTGCCAGGCATCCGACATCGGGGTCATGATCACTTGCGAGGATGCAACGGACTGAATGGAATCGATGGTTCCGGCAATGACGGCAACTGCCAGCGCAAACAGGCTGGCAAGACGCAACAAGAAACGCATCAAATCCTCCGACGACGGGTGTGCCCTGATGTCCGGCGAGCCGCGCCATTCTGCACTCAAACCTAGAGATAGGCTTGGAGCAGGCACGGCGCAATGGACGGCATGCGCGCAGTTTTATCGGAAGAAGTCAAAAAACTGTTAGATTTGGGTTGATCGGCAAAAATTCATCGGTATATATCGCGCCGTTCCGACGATTTGCTCCTCTCCGGTGCGAAACGCAAAATGGACAGGTGGCCGAGTGGTTGAAGGCGCACGCCTGGAACGCGTGTGTACGTGAAAGCGTACCGAGGGTTCGAATCCCTCTCTGTCCGCCATTCGCCTCCTATAAAGCATCGATTTTGAAGAACTTTATTTTGGCCTTCGTCTGGCTGTCCTAATCTATGCAATTTTGGTCGGATCGTCTTTATGAGTTCAAAATGGATTACAGACTACTTAGGATCTTTTGGATCTTCGGGCTTTGGACCGCGTTTGCGGCGTCGACTTGGTTTGGAAGCCGGTGTCTGATGCTCGAGCGCTTGCAACCGTTCCCGCACAAACTTGTACGTTGATGGCTGGCCTGGAACGATATGGTATTGAACCCAAGCTTCTCTCAAGCTGCGTTTCGCGGCATCGGATTGCTTCCGCAGGGCGAACGCTTTGACTGGAGCGGTAAGTGTCTTCTTATCGACCGCGTCGTCGCCAGCGGTCGCCGACGCATCGAAGCTGTCGTCTTGTTTTTGAGCGCCTTCTAAATCATCTTGCCACTTTTGTCGGTATTGTTGATACGAGACAGGCAGCGAATGCGCCTGATCATCCGCGTTGATTAGGAGCGTCGGGATCTCATAGTTGTGGTGGCTAAGGTACGCTTTGAGAAAATCTCGTATAGCGACGGCATCGATAACGCTGTCCTTCAACACGAACCTTTCTCTGGTTCTGATGTCGCGTTTGCCTGGGTCGCGCTCCGTGTCGATGAAGACCACTGGATAAGGATGGTCTCCGTTCACACCCTTCAGCGATAGCCGACCATCATAGCGGAACTCCCGCAAAAATATCTGCTTGTCCTTAGCGTGGGCAAGCAGCGCTCCGAGTTCCGCAGACATTGCAAACTTATCTGCGTCAGCATGTTTCGCTGCTCGAAATCCAGTATCGATCGCGCTGCCGAGAAAATCAAAATTGTGCGGTGTCTCGTCGGCCCGTCTTTCGAATTCTTCCGTCGGCAAGTCTTCGGTAGCGAGTTCGAATTCGATCGCGCCGTCGTTGATCGCCAAGGTGATGTTTTTCGCAGGGAATTCGCCGATCCAGCCCGCGCCTTTCACATCAAGTCCGGAGCCGCTGAGCGACGCGCCGTACTGCTCCAGAGCTGAAAGGAAGGCATTGATGCAGCATGAGAGATGTTGCAGATCCGCGATGCGGCAGCAAAACAGGATCTCGTCGCCAATGATCTTCCATAGTTTTGGGCGAGCTGCCGCGCCGCGACCACTTTTCGTATCGCGAAATTCGGCGTCCAAAAGTTCCGGAAACTGCCGATAGAAGTCTCGGAAACTATAGACCCAATCCGCGTTGAGCTTATTGCCGTTCTTGAGCGCCTTCGCCTTGAATGCGGTCGACCCTACCATATCCACAGTGAGAAACAGGCGAGTTCGATGATCGGGGCACTGGGGCAAAGGTAACCTAAATCACGAGGCTCTTCGCCCTAACCTCGACGGCTTTCGGGCTGACACCAAACATGGAAGCGACAGCAGCTTTGTCTAGCTCATTATAGGCCGTCTCGAACTCTTGCCTCGGCATGAGAAACGCCGCGGCGAACCAGTTTGCTTCCCATTCGCAGCGCTCAAGGTCAGCGTTAGCATCATCAACCCATCGTGTCGCGCGCATTCCTTTTCCGGGGTGCTCCTGCTGGACCAACGGAAAATGTAGAAAGAAGTGGCCAAGCTCGTGGGCAACCGTGAAACGGTCGCGCGCAGCTGACGTCAACGATGGGAGGAAAATCTCGAAAGTCGAATTCGGCTCAACGCGAATTGTTTCGGGAATGTCCTCGTCGACCGGGTTGTCATAAGATATTTTTCCGCCAAACTCCGCAACAACGCGCTCAATCGGATCACCGGGGATAAATCCCAAGTTCCGCGCTATATCTTCTGCAAAATCCCAGACTGTAGCTTTGGACGCCCTTGTCGGGATTGGGTCCTCGTATCTGGCCTTCTCCATATATCCTCTCAGCGTACTCGCACGCCCACTCACCGTTCGCGAAGTCGCGCTCGGTGATTTGCTACCCACATAGTGTCGAATTTTCGCGAATGCCACAATATGTCACTTGACATCAAGCCAAAGTAATCATTTTCGCGATAAATCCATATCCTAGACTATACCAGAGGATGGTTGAGGGGGCGACGGCCTAAGACGCGTCGTCCGCACCCTCACCTCGCATGGCGTGGCGTGACATGACAGCCCAACTCTCTTCGAGAATCCGGCCCCTCGCCCGGAAATTCGCGGGCCGCTCCACAACGCGATCCTAACGCGATAGGCTGGTCTACATTTTCATTGCCAACGACACAACCGGGGAGACCAGCAATGACCAATTTCAAGGCTGAAGACGAAGCGATCGGGACGATCATCCTGGTGGAGGAACTGCTTCAAAGCTTGGTCAAGTCCGGCATCGTGCCTGCGGCCGTCATGGCGGATGTCGTGCGCGGCGCAGTTGCGAGGCTGGATACGACCGATCATTTCGGCGCGGGCGCGGCTGTTCGCCACTATTTCGAAAGTTGGCTGTCGAAGTAGATAATCTTCGCTGGGTGCATAGGTGCAGGATATGTAGGGGCAGTTTTCGCCGCTCTACATGAGATGTCAGATTCAGTTCCTGTCATGTCACCGTCTGGCATAACGCACCGGCCGCCGCGATCGATCCGTCAGGGCCTCCGGTCCGTACTCCTTGTAGCGGTTGAAGTTCTTGTAGCCGGTCTTGCGCGAGATGCCGAAATCCCGGCACACCTCGCTCATCCCTTCGCCCTCCAGCAAACGGGCGACAAATCGAAGACGCTCATCCATGACCGAAGTCTCTTTCCGCGGCATCCACACCTCCCGATCAAAATCGAAAAGTGTAACCCATGTCTCCGGTACAAAACGTCACCTATCTTTCAGGTCTGGCAATGCTGTTTTTGTTTGTTTTTATCCTACAGGCAAAGGCATCCCTACCGCGATCCCACTTTGCTGGATGTTGACCAGCGAGGTCGCCTCATGAAGCTCGACAAGGAAATCCTGAAGGTAGCCAAGAAAGAGGCCGTGGAGCGTGTGGCCGCGATCTGACCGCTCAATAACTGCAGGATAGCGCGTTGGTCGGCCTGAAGCCGTGGCTACATGCCGGATTCACGGAATGCCCGGGCTGGTATTGAAAATCCGGGCTATTTGCAGCCTGGTGCGGCGTGCAAGCCGAAGCTATGGCGGTTAGCCCTATCAGCATTCCGCTCATCACAAGTGTTCGAAGCCTGCCGATCATGGTTACCTCCCGATTTGAAGAAGCTGTTTTGACTTCAGCAGCATTGTCATGCCACCATTGCATCAGCAATTGCTTAAAATGCCGCCTGCCGAAGCCGCTGCTGCGGCCGGGATCCACGGCATAGTCCGCACCACCCCCCCAAGCGCACGGGGCTCACCGCGCACGGCAGCCTTTTGTTCAAGCCTGCCGGGAAGCTAGAATATCCGTGCTGCCGGATGATGTGGCTTAGGCCTCATCCTTTGGCGCACGGGCGCGGAATCTGGCAGCGGCTCCGAATGAATTCCCTGTCTTGCCAGTGCGGATGAAATATGTTGGATACATCTGAATATGCTACCATGAATTGCGGTGGCTGGAGCGCGGCAACGGAGGCGCACAGACATGATTCACAAATGGTGGTCATCCCTGCGGTCATTAAAATGGGATGCTTGGCTTGGTATCGCGCTCGTGCCGGTCATGCTGTTCGTGGGAGCCGCGACTGACTATCACCGCAACCCAATTCCAAAAGCCTATTACATAGCCCCTCCGCAAAGCGTTATCCCGGGAGCCGATCCTTTCCTCGACCTGACGGACCGAGTGGAAGTGCCAACAGGCAATCTCGCAAGAACCGCCGTTCTTGTTTTCGTCGGCCAAACGAGCGTCAACAACATCCCGACGCCGTATGTCCCGGTCAACGGGAATATCGATCAACTCAACATCTACGACGGCAAGCTTTACAGGGCGAAGGACCCGCTGCTGGGTATCAATGTCGCCGGTAGCGCCGTCACCGACAAGCGCGGGACCTGGATGATGCGAATGGCCGATAAGCTCATCGCTGACGGGCATTACGACCGCGTCATTCTCGTCCCGATGGCGGTCGGCGCTACGCGCGTCGATCAATGGGCCGACCCGTTCACCTGGCCGTTCCTGGGGCACAACATCAGCGTGGTCGGTCGCAGGATGCGTGATGCGGGTCTTCCATGTACCGCTATCATGTGGGGTCAGGGCGAAAGCGACACTATCGTCAACACACCCGAAGCCTTCTATGCCGCCAGTCTGCAGAAGGTGATTGCGGAGTTCAAGCGGGTCATCCCTGCATGCCCGTTTCTCGTCGCACGCGAAGCATATTTCAATGGCAAAACGAACAGGGGCGTTCTGGCAGCACAGGCTTCGGTCGTCGACAACCAGACCGTGTTTGCCGGCGAGGACGTTGAATCGATTGGCTCCGCTGATCGCTACGACAATACGCAGCTGAATGAAGCAGGCGCAGAAAAGCGCGCCACGCTGGCCGTTGCAGCCTTAAAGGCCGCGTTGGATCTCTGAAAATGCCACCACTCCATCCTTCAGCGGATGGAAGGTGCGACGGTAATTCGCGTAAATAGCAAGTCAGCACCGTATGAATCCGATGCAATCGCGCCACTGTTTTTCCCTGCCTCCCGATGGAGCAACTTGAAACCTTGCGCTTCTGCCATCTCGTGTATGATCTGCTCCGAAATGGTTTGGTGAGGATACTGGATCCAACCGTCCGAGAATCCCTCAGGTATCGCCCCGGCACCGTTGTCGAACAACCTTGATCTCTGAACAGTGTAAGCAGGTCGGTACGAAAATGCATTTCTTGCGAGGAAGGCAACTTGTCTCGTACGGGACAGCGCTTCCCTCCATAGGAGATATGGTTCCTTTAAGTATTGGAGCGTACCACTGCTATAGAACACATCGAAGGTGTCCGGCAGCGTGTCGGCAAAGCTTATCCCAGGCCTGAGTTCTCTTGCTGCTGCAACAAGTGCGGCATTTTCCACGACCGTAAATTGGCAATGAGGAAGCTTCTGTTTAATCACCATGCAGAATTCGCCGGTAGAGCCGCCAAAGTCGACGAAAGAGGACGCTCCCTTTATACTCTCGACGAACTCCGGCGAGGGATTGACCATAGCTGCCTCAAGGCCCTCGTTCCTCTTGGCGCGGGCGATACGGAATGCGGTCAAACTTTCAGACGCATAGCTTTCGTTAGCTGCCTCCACTGCAGCAGCCCAATTTGGATAGTGCGTAGGCGGATCGCGCCATTTCACAACGGCCGTTTTCACGCTTGCCGGCACGATCGATTTCGCAAGTCTAACTAGATATTTCATTCCTGCTCCCCCCTAGTGCGTCTCTGTCAGAGGTAGTGGAGGGTGGCGAAAAGCCCATGAGAATCCGCTAATATTTACCAATCACGATGCGTCGACCGCGGGCACGTCGTGATGACGAGCCATTAGAAGTGGTTGATCTGGGAAGACGCTGTGGCACACAATTACAATGTCCTCAGTCACTTCTCGTTCCGAGGCCAAGATTTAGGACCTTGGATTCGAAGGTTAAATCGTGCGGCGACGTCGCGCTTCCTTCCACACGGCAGTTCAAATCGCCAGCGGGCTTGACTCGCCACCTTCATCGGCGAGCACAGTTTTGCCGAGAGCTAGAGCGGGATGATTTTAGATGGAATCGAAAAGGGGATTCCCTTTTTCCCGCAAATCAGATTCACCATTGAGACCGGTAAAGGAGGCCGGTCTTTATGGCAAAACCTTTTTCCGATGATTTGCGGGAACGCGTTGTCGGCGCGGTGACGCGCGAAGGATTGTCCTGCCGGGCAGCGGCGAAGCGCTTCGGGATTGGCATCAGCACCGCGATCGATTGGGTGCGGCGCTTTCGCCAGACGGGCAGCGCAGCCCCCGGTCAGATGGGCGGGCACAAGCCACGGGCGATTTGCGATACGCATCGGGAGTGGCTGCTCGAGCGCTGCCGCACACGGGCTTTTACCCTGCGCGGGCTGGTCGCGGAACTGGGCGAGCGTGGCCTGAAGGTCGATTACCGCTCCGTGTGGACCTTCGTGCATGATGAAGGGTTGAGTTATAAAAAAAGACAATGGTCGCCGACGAGCGCGAGCGGCCCGATGTCGCCGCCCGACGGAACCGCTGGCTGAAGCATCGCTATCACGTCGATCCGGCCCGCCTCGTCTTCATCGATGAAACCTGGACGAAGACGAATATGGCGCCGCTCCGGGGCTGGGCGCCGCGCGGCGAACGGTTGCCCGGTCAGGCGCCCTTCGGCCATTGGAACACCATGACGTTCATTGCCGCCCTGCGCGCCGACCGCGTCAGCGCGCCATGGATCATCGACGGCCCGATCAATGGCGAGCGGTTCCTGATCTATGTGGAAAAGGTGCTGGTCCCCGAACTCAAGCCAGACGATATCGTCGTGATGGACAATCTGGGCTCACACAAGGCAAAAGCAATCCGCACCGCGATCCGCAAGGCTGGGGCCAAACTGTTCTTCCTGCCCAAATACTCCCCTGACCTCAATCCCATCGAAAAGCTCTTTGCCAAGATCAAGCATTGGCTACGCGAGGCACAGGCCAGAACTCGCCACGCGATCGACGAGGCCATCGCAGCCATCCTCAAGACAGTTTCACCACAGGAATGCCAAAACTACTTCAAGGAAGCCGGATATGAACGGACTTAAAATCATCTCGCTCTAGCGCAGATGATAACAACGCATCGGTGGAGGATTCCGCTAAGGAACCAGGTGATATCCGAAATACTCGCACGGCTTTCCGTCGAGCGGATTGGTATATTCAGCATGACGCCAGGTCGCGAGCTGGCGGCGGGAAGACAAGCTTTGCTCGATTGACGCCCGCGAGAAGAACCAATGAGGGATCGACATCTCAGCCAGAGAAGGAGAAACATATTCGACTGTCAGGCGGTCTTCGTCACTCTCTGCGATCGGAATCAACGGGAAGATGAAGTGTTTCCCTTCGATCGAAAGAAGCCTCCTGATGGCATCATGCGGATCGGCAAGGACCTGAAACACACCGCTTGCAATGATGACGTCTGCGGGCGCACTTGCGTCCAGTTTGTCGGCAAAGGAGAGTTCGTCGCTTGCGAATTCCTCGCTCGCGACCTGCGACGTTCTCGGAAGATCCACAACTCGCCAGCGCAACTTGTACCTACTCGGCAGCAGCTTGCGAACATGGAAATAGTGTGCACCCATCGCGCCGCCGTAGTCGATGACCCTGGTAGTGCTCGATCCCAAGTCTGCTGTCGCCAGGAAGAACGAGGAGAAAAACGGCGCCAGGTGAGGTGAAATGTCAACCCGACCGGAGTCCCTCACCTTCTTCGTATTCTGCCGGGTAACTTCGAGAATACCGTCAGACTGATAGTCTTTGTCGCAATCCGCCAAGGCTTCACCGTAGCTGGAATAGTTGCCGAAGAAGCCGACGCGAGGAACGACAACCGCGTCATCTGCGCGGCGTCGAAGCTTCCTTGCTGCACGAAGGACCACCGGCGGTGTAAGTTCTTTTGCTAGAGCCTTCCACAATTCAAGTATCCTCCCCCAGAGTAGAAGAACTTGTGAAGTTGACGCAGAAAGATGTCAATCAGATTATTCTGATATAATAATATAACTATGTTACTCAGCAGGAGATGATAGGGCGGTGCGGAGGCGCACTAAGCAGCATTGCGCACTCGCGCAACGCCTGACCGCATCGGAGGGGCAGGCCCGCGAAGACCGGTTCGCAAGGCATTCGTGGAGGCTGCGCGAGATGTCAAAATTTCAGTGCTCCCGGACGACCTGTCATTTCAGCAAAAGGCCGCGCCCCGCCGCCGTAACGGCCCGCCGTCTGCAGGCGAACATTTGCCGCGCGGATACGGTCGGACCTTAGCAAGGATATAATCACAGAGCCCGTCAGCATGAGGGGAGCGGCGAAGCCGACCGGCTGATATTTGCTGACGACGATGCGAGCCGCTGCCGGCCAGGCGACGCTTTTTTCATTTGGGAACAAGAACGCACCGGCACCGTTCCCTTTCCATGGCAAAGACAGGCACGATCCGCATCGGCATATCGGGATGGACCTATACGCCCTGGCGCGGTGTCTTCTATCCCGAGGGACTGACCAGGAAGAGCGAGCTTGCCTTTGCCTCGCGGCAGTTTCCCTCCATCGAGATCAACGGCACGTTTTATGGGCTGCAGAAGCCGGATGCTTTCGCCGGTTGGCGCGATGAAACGCCTGACGGATTCGTCTTTTCGGTGAAGGGCTCGCGCTACATCACCCATCTCAAACGGCTGCGAGGCGTCGAGACGCCGCTTGCCAATTTCCTCGCCTCGGGCCTGCTGCGACTGGGGCCGAAATTAGGGCCGATCCTCTGGCAATTTCCGCCAAGGCAGAAATTCGATGCCGAGCTCTTCGACCATTTTCTGGCAATGCTGCCAAGGGATACGGATGCTGCGGCCGATATGGCGGAACGGCACGACGAACGGCTCGACGGCCGCGCCTGGACGACGAGCGAGAGGACGCAGCCGATGCGTCATGCGCTGGAAATCCGTCATGATAGTTTCTGCACGCCTGAGTTCATCGAACTGCTGCGCAAACACAAGGTGGGGCTGGTGGTTGCCGATACGGTGGAATGGCCGCTGCTGATGGATGTGACGGCGGATTTCGTCTATTGCCGCCTGCATGGGTCCGAGCAGCTTTATGTCAGTGGCTATGATGAAGAAGCGCTTGTTCGCTGGGCTGCACGCATCGATGCCTGGACGCATGGGATCGAGCCCGATGATGCGAAACGCGTCGAGCCGCCGCTGAAACGCTCGGCCAAGGGCCGCGATGTCTATGTCTATTTCGACAATGACGTGAAGGTACGCGCGCCCACCGATGCCCGTTCGCTCGCCGGGAAGCTCGGCGTCGCGCTGCCGCCGGATGACAGTGTTGCCGTCAAACCGACACGCCGTGGCGGCAGGACGGTGGTCGAGGAGCCGCGCCAGCACTGGCCGGCGTTGCGGTCAGGACCCTGATTTAGACCAGCACGGCCTGATCGGTGCGATCCTCGGTGCCGAAGAATTGAAGGTAGCGCTCAACCTCGGCCGGTTCGCCGGTCGCCTTTTGCGGATTGTCCGAGAGCTTGACCGCCGGGCGGCCATTGGCGTCGCTCACCTTGCAGACGATCGAAATCGGCAGGAAGTCGGAACTGTCGTTCGGCGCGCAGCCGGCGAAATCATTCGTCAGGTT
Source organism: Rhizobium sp. ZK1 (assembly GCF_047782645.1). Lineage (NCBI taxonomy): Bacteria > Pseudomonadati > Pseudomonadota > Alphaproteobacteria > Hyphomicrobiales > Rhizobiaceae > Rhizobium > Rhizobium sp. ZK1. The sequence goes on along the minus strand of NZ_CP180586.1, from coordinate 4,332,385 downwards.
TGTGCCCCAGCCGAAGCTCATGCGGACACGGCCCTCGAAATGCCTGTAGGTGTCGATGATCGCATCGACATCGAGACCGTCGGAGAAGATCAGAAGCTTCTGGCGGGGGTCGCGGCCCATCTTCTTCCACCAGTCGATGATCTTTTCTCCGCCTTCGATCGGCGGGGCGCTGTCCGGGCGGAAGCCGGTCCAGTCGGCCACCCATTCCGGCGCATCGCGCAGGAAGGCGGCGGTTCCGAAGGCGTCCGGCAGCACGATCAGCAGGTTGCCGCCGTAGAGCTTGTTCCAGTCGCGCAGCACCTTGTAGGGCGCGTTCTTGAGCTGCTCGTCCGTCTCTGCAAGCGCTGCGGCGACCATCGGCAGCTCGTGGGCATTGGTGCCAACGGCTTCGAGATCGGAATCCATAGCCAGCAATACATTGCTGGTGCCAGTAAAGGCTGGGCCGATGCCTTCCTTCAGCGCTTCCACGCACCAGCGCTGCCAGAGAAAGCTGTGGCGGCGGCGGGTGCCGAAATCGGAAATACGCAGGCCCGGCAATTCCTTAAGCTTTTCCACCTTGGCCCACATCTTGGCCTTGGCGCGGGCATAGAGAACATCGAGCGTGAAAGGCCCCATCGCCTTCATGGCTGCGCGCGAGCGCATCTCGTTGATGATGGCGAGCGCGGGGATTTCCCACATCGTCGTTTCCTTCCACGACCCATGGAAATCGAGCACATATTGCCCGTCCTTCTTGGAAAGCTCGTATTCCGGCAACTGGAAATTGGAGAGCCAGGCCAGGAATTCGGGCTCGAAGATCTGGGCGCGGCCATAGAAGCTGTTACCGGCAAGCCAGATCATCTCCTTCTTGGCGAGCCTCAGCGTGCGCGCATGATCGAGCTGCTCGCGCAGTTCGCCCTCGTCGATCTGTTCTGCGAGGCGCACGCGTTTGGTGCGGTTGATGAGGGTGAAGGAGGCATTGACGTCGGGATAGAGCTTCCAGATCATCTGCAGCATCAGGAGCTTGTAGAAATCCGTATCGATCAGACTGCGCACGATCGGATCGAGTTTCCAGGTATGATTATAGACGCGCCTTGCGATATCGGTCCTGGCCATGAAGCTCCTGCCTGTCCGTCAATCCGGTCAGGTGCGGCCGTCTTGCAGCCGGCGCACGAAACCGGCTCGTGCGCCTTCTTATCGAAAAATAGATCGGCAAAGTCCAGAAAAAACAACAGGCAACGTCCCGTAGCGGGAATGGCTGCGGGACGTCATTTAAATGCCAGCTATCGGATCGCTATTGTGCCGGTGCAGCGGGCTGACTTGGGGAAGCGCCGCCATTCTGCTGCTGGGATTCCGGAACCTGCGACTGCATCTCTTGACCGGGCTGCTGCGGGGCAACGTCATCTGCTTCCTTCTGGCCCCAGATCTCGACTGGAATCCATATGAGAAAAGCCAGTACCAGCGCGGCAATCAGCACGGCCAGGATGCGATAGCCCATGCGACCCTGCCTGGCCTTGAGCGACGAAACCTGAGCTCCTTCATGAAGCTTCTGATCGGACTTTCCCCAACGCGTTCCCATATGCGCCATGATCGTCTCCTTCCGGTAAACCGCAAGCCAAGCCTGCAGTGCTTCTGGAAAGAAACGAGAAGCGATGGTGGATGGTTCCGAAAGAGGTCAGTATCCCGTTTTGCGATCGACGACGAACTGCAGCGGCTCGCCGCGTTCGAAGCGGGCTATCTGGCTCTCGACATGACGGAAGAGCGCATTCTCTTCGGAAGTCGCGGCGTCATGCGGCGTGATGAAGACGTTCTCCAGATGCCAAAGCGGATCATCCGCCGGCAGCGGTTCGACCTCGAAGACATCGAGCGAGGCACCGCCGAGCACGCCGCTTTCAATCGAGGCGACGATATCGGCCTGGATCTGGCTCTTGCCGCGACCCGCATTGATGAAGACCGGCTTGCCGAGCGCGCCGCCCTGGCGAAGCTTGGCGAAGAAGGCCTTGTCGTAGAGACCCGTGGTGTCAGGCGTCAGCGGCAGCAGTCCGACGACGATATCGGTCTTCGACAGGAACGTATCGAATTCCGAACCGCCGAATGTTTCGATGCCGTCCACCTGCTTCTTCGAGCGCGACCAGCCGATCACATTGAAACCCATAACGCGCAGCTTGGTGGCGGCATCCTGGCCGAGAATGCCGAGACCCATGACACCGACCGTCACTTCGGCGGCTTCCGGCGGGACGCGCTTGCCCCAGACACGGTCGCGCTGATGCCGGTCATGCTCGCGCTGCAGGCGCAGATGCATGAGGCACTGCATGACTACCCATTCGCTCATGCGCGTCGTCAGGCTGCGATCGACGAAACGGACGATCGGAATGTCAGGCAGATCGGCAATGGACAGGATGCTGTCGACCCCGGCGCCGCCGGAAAAGAGTACCTTCAGGTTCGGCGCGCGCTGGAAGATATCGGCATCCGGCTTCCAGAGCAGCGCATAGTCCACGCCTGTCAGGTCGAGCCCCTTGCTGGCGGGATCGGCGGCATTGATGCTGCCGCGATCGGCAAAGGCGGTCTTCAGGATGCGGGCGGTGCTTTCGGGATCGAACTTGAGGTCGACGAGAATGGGAGGCCTTGATGACATGATCTTCTTTACGGCTGGCAGTTTTTATTGCTGAACTGCTGGTGTCGGCACCGCCTCGATATTGAAGGCGGCTGCCATCAGCGCTTTGGTATAATCATCTCTGGGCGCGCGGAAAATCTCCGATGACGGCCCCTGCTCCACGACCTTGCCGAAACGCATGACGATGACATCATTGGCGAGCGCCTTGACCACCCTCAGGTCGTGGCTGATGAAGAGATAGGCGAGATCGTGCTTCTTCTGCAGGTCGCGCAAGAGGTCCACGACCTGCGCCTGCACGCTCATGTCGAGCGCCGAGGTTGGCTCGTCGAGCATGACGAAGCGCGGCTTCAAGACCATGGCACGGGCAATTGCGATGCGCTGGCGCTGGCCGCCGGAGAATTCATGCGGGAAACGCCAGCGGGTGAGCGGATCGAGGCCGACTTCTTCGAGCGCCCAGCAGACGCGCTGGTCGCGCTCCTCGGCGGAGAGAGACCGCTCATGCACTTTCAGGCCTTCGGCGACGATATCCCCGACCGACATGCGCGGGCTCAGCGAACCATAGGGATCCTGGAAGACGACCTGAAGCTGGTTGCGCAGCGGCCGCATATCCGTGAATGAATAGCTCGCTATATCTTTTCCGACGAAGGAGATGCGCCCTTTCGAGGAGATGAGACGCGTCAGCGCCAGCCCGAGCGTGGTCTTGCCGGAGCCGGATTCGCCGACGACGCCGAGCGTCTGCCCGGCCCTGAGCGTCAAATCGATGCCATCGACGGCCTTCACGTGATCGACGACCTTGCGCATGAAACCGGCCTTGATCGGGAACCAGACCTTGATGTCATTGCCTTCCATGACAACCGGCTTGGAGGGGTCTGTCACCGGCGGTTCGCCGCGCGGCTCTGAGGCGAGCAGGTGGCGGGTGTATTCGTGCTGCGGACTGGTGAAGACCTCTTCCACCGGCCCGGTCTCGACGATCTTGCCCTTGGTCATGACGCAGACGCGGTCGGCAAATTTGCGCACGATGCCGAGGTCGTGGGTGATGAAGAGCATGGACATGCCATGCTCGCCCTTCAGCTTGCGCAGGAGTTCGAGGATCTGCGCCTGGACCGTGACGTCGAGGGCGGTGGTTGGTTCGTCGGCGATCAGAAGCTCCGGACGGTTGGCGAGCGCCATCGCGATCATCACACGCTGACGCTGGCCGCCAGAGAGTTCATGCGGATAGGCTTTCAGCCGTTTTTCCGGCTCGCGGATGCCAACCTGGTTCAAGAGTTCCAGCACGCGGGTGCGCGCCGCCTCCCCGGTCAGGCCCTGATGCAACGCCAGGATTTCGGCAATCTGCTTTTCGATCGTGTGGAGCGGATTGAGCGATGTCATCGGCTCTTGGAAGATCATGGTGATGTCGTTGCCGCGCACTTCACGCAGGTCGCGGTCGGAGGCCTTCAAGAGATCCTTGCCCTTGAAGAAGATCTCGCCGCCAGGATGACTTGCCGAGGGATAGGGCAGAAGCCGCAGCACCGAATTGGCTGAGACCGACTTGCCGGAACCGGATTCGCCGACGAGCGCGACGACCTCGCCCTTCCCGATATCGAAGGAGATGCGGTCGACGGCAAGCGACGTTTCGCCGCCCTGGTGGAAGGCGACCGAGAGATCGCGGACGGAGAGGAGTGTTTCACTCATTGGAACGTCTTTCTCGGATCGAAGGCATCGCGCACCGCCTCGCCGATGAAGATCAGCAGCGAGAGCATGATCGACATGGTGAAGAAAGCCGTCAGCCCGAGCCATGGCGCCTGAAGATTGGCCTTGCCCTGGGCGATCAGCTCGCCGAGCGAAGGAGAGCCCGGCGGCATGCCAAAGCCCAGGAAGTCGAGCGAGGTCAGGGTGGTGATCGAGCCCGAGAGGATGAAGGGCAGGAAGGTCAGCGTCGCGACCATCGCATTCGGCAGCATATGCCGCCACATGATGGTGTGGTTGTTGACGCCGAGCGCCCGGGCGGCCCGGACATACTCGAAATTGCGGGCACGCAGGAATTCGGCGCGCACGACGCCGACGAAGCCCACCCAGGAGAAGAGCAGCATGATGCCGAGCAGCACGAAGAAGCCGGGCGGCAGGATGGCGGCGATGATGAGCAGGATGTAGAGCACCGGCATCGAGGACCAGATCTCGATGAAACGCTGGAAGAGAAGATCCGTCCAGCCGCCGAAATAGCCCTGGATGGCACCGGCCGTCACACCGATGACGGCCGAGCAGATGGTGAGCACCAGGCCGAAGAGAACGGAAATGCGGAAGCCATAGATGACGCGGGCAAGAACGTCGCGGGCCTGATCGTCGGTGCCGAGCCAGTTGAGATTGCCGAGCCTGCAGCCGGGATCGTCGATGCCTTGCGGATAGGCCGAGCAGCGCTCCTCCTTCGACATCAGCCAGAAGGGCGGGGTCGGGGCCGAATGCGGGATGTTGGAATTGACCGACTGGTAGGAATAGCGGATCGGCGGCCAGATCATCCAGCCATTGGCATTGATCTCATCCGATATGACGGAGGAGCGGTAGTCCGTCTCGGCGAGGAAGCCGCCGAACTTCTCTTCGGGATAATCGATGACGACAGGGAAAAGGATCTCGCCCTTGTAGGAGGCGATGATCGGCTTGTCGTTGGCGATGAACTCGGCAAGCAAGCTGAGCACGAAGAGGACGAGAAACAGCCAGAGCGACCAGTAACCGCGCCTGTTGGCCTTGAAATTCCGCCAACGGCGGATGTTGGTCGGCGACAGCAGACCTTTCCGTGGAGGACGGACGGGCGCTGTCGTCGGGTTTGCGGCGACATCCATCAGACGTCCCTCCGCTCGAAATCGATGCGCGGATCGATCCAGGTGTAGATCAGGTCGGAGATCAGGCCGACGAAGAGGCCGAGCAGCGAGAAGATATAAAGCGTCGCAAAGACGATCGGATAGTCGCGGTTGACGACCGAGAGGTAGCCGAGGCGGCCAAGGCCATCGAGCGAGAAGATATTCTCGATCAGCAGCGAACCGGTGAAGAAGGCGGAGATGAAGGCGCTTGGGAAGCTTGCAATGACGATCAGCATGGCATTTCGGAAAACGTGACCATAGAGCACCTGCCGTTCATTCAGGCCCTTGGCGCGCGCGGTGACGACATATTGCTTCTTGATCTCGTCGATGAAGGAATTCTTGGTCAGAAGCGTCGTCGTGGCGAAGGATGCCAGCGACAGCGAGATCAGCGGCAGCGTGAGATGCCAGAAATAATCGAGCGGTTTCTGCCACCAGGCAAGCTGGTCGAAATTATCCGAGACCAGGCCGCGCAGCGGAAACCAGTCATAGAAGGAACCGCCGGCGAACAGCACGATCAGCAGGATGCCGAACAGGAAGCTCGGCACGGCATAACCGACGATGATGACGCCTGACGTCCAGACATCGAAGGAGGAGCCGTCCTTGACCGCCTTGCGGATGCCGAGCGGAATGGAGATGGCGTAGGAAAAGATCAGGATCCAGATGCCGAGCGAGATCGAGACCGGCAGCTTCTCCTTGATGAGATTGAGCACGGTCGTGTTGCGGAAGAAGCTCTCGCCGAAATCGAAGCGGATGTAATTCCACATCATTTCGCCGAAGCGGGTCAGCGGCGGCTTGTCGAAACCGAACTGTTTTTCGAGCTTGGCGATCAGTTCGGGATCGAGGCCCTGGGCGCCGCGATATTTCGAGCCTTCCTCGCCGCCGCCGCCACCAAGGAGATCACCGCCGCCGGAAAGGCGCTGGTCGGCGCTGTCGGCTTGGCCAGTCAACTGGGAAATCACTTGCTCGACCGGACCGCCGGGGGCGAACTGCACGACGATGAAGGAAATTGCCATGATGCCGACGATCGTCGGGATCATCAGGAGCAGGCGGCGAAGGATATAGCCCCCCATCAGTATCGAGCCTCGGGGGATATCTTCGCCTGCACGCCGTCCAGTCTATTGCCGTTCAATCTGCCAGCCTTCCCTTGCCGGCATGTGCCGGCCGTTTCATGATTCGCCGATGCCATTTGGAGCGCAGGCCTCTTCGCATTGCAAGTCTGCTCATTTCGCCGAAGTGGACCACCAGGCATCGGGGAAGCCGAGGCTGTATGCCGGAAACTCTGCCGGACGTGTCACGGTGTTCCAATAAGCAATCGAATAGGTGTCGCGGTAGAACAACGGAATGACATAGTGATTGGCGAGCAGCACGCGGTCCATGGCCTTGATGGCGGCAACCTGCTCATCTCGATTGGGGGCGAAGATAATCATGCGAACGAGCGCATCGATGGCCGGGTTGGCGATGCCGGCATAGTTGCGCGAGCCCTGCTGATTGGCGGAACCCGATCCCCAGTAGTCGGCCTGCTCGTTGCCGGGGTTCACAGTTTGAGCCCAGACATTCCAGATCATATCGTAATCGAAGCTGCGCGCGCGGTTGGTATATTGCGCGGCATCGACTGTGCGGACCCGCGCATCGATGCCGATCTTCTTCAGATTGGTGGCATAGGGCACCGCCCAGCGCTCAAGCACGGGACTCGACAACAATATCTCGAAACTCATCGGCTGGCCGCTCTTGGCATTGACCATGCGATTGCCCTTCAGCTCCCAGCCGGCTTCCTTCAGAAGGGAGATCGCCTTGCGAAGGTTGTCGCGGCTCTTCTGCGGATCCCCACCAACGGGATTGCTGTAGGGGGTCGTGAAGATATCCGCGGGAACCTGATCCTTCAGGCCCTGAAGAATTTCAAGTTCCCTGCCCTGCGGGAGGCCGGATGAGGCAAGATCGGTGTTCCAGAAGTAGCTGTCGATGCGCTTGTAGCTGTTGAAGGCGACGGTGCGGTTCAATTCCTCGAAATCGAAACCGTAGTTCAACGCCTCGCGCACCCGCTGGTCCTTGAAGATGTCGCGCCGCATATTCGGCACCAGCGCCTGCATGATGCCAGTGGAACGCAGGGGATTGGTGACTTCTTCCTTCTTGATGCGCCCTTCCTTCACGGCGGGGAAATCATATCCCGTTGCCCAACGCGCAGCAAAAGTCTCCTGCCAGTAATCGCTGTTACCGGCCCGAAACGCTTCGAACTCGACGTCCCGATCGCCATAATAGGTGTAGAGAATGTTGCGGAAATTGTTCTGGCCGACATTCACATTGAGGTCTTTGCCCCAATAATTATCCCGCAATTCGTAGCGGATCGTCGCACCAGCCGAGAAGGCGGCAATCTTGTACGGCCCCGAACCCATGACGGGCTCAAGCGTGGTCTTCGAAATGTCTCGCGGCTTGCCATCCGGTCCCGGTGCTTCCCACCAATGTTTCGGCACAATCACCAGTTGGCCGAGAATGTTTGGAAGCTCGCGATTGTTCTTCTCGTCGAAGGTGAATGTAACGTCCCGCTCGCCCGTCTTCTCGGCCTTGACCACGTGATGGTAGTAGTTACCGGCAAGCGGGTTCAGCTCCTTGGTCTTGTCGAAGCTGAAAATCACGTCTTCGGGCGTGACCGGCTGGCCATCAGCCCATTTCGCTTCGTTGCGAAGGCGAAAGGTCGCGCTCGAGACGTCGGGCGGGTAGGAGAGACCTTCAGCAAGCAGGCCATAAGAGACGAGGAGTTCATCATCGGCGGGCTTCAGCAGGGTGTCGTAAACCAGCGACAGGCCTACCGCCGTCTGGCCCTTGGCCAGCAAAGGATTGAAGGTGTCGAAAGTGCCGCTGGAAGACAGGCGCAAGTCACCGCCTTTCGGGGCATCGGGATTGACGTAGTCGAAATGGGTAAAGCCCGGCTTGTACTTCATCTCGCTGATGACCGAGCTGCCAATCTGGAACTGCTGATCCTGAGCCAATACAGCCGCAGGTATAAGCGCGCCCAGAAATCCTACCAGCACGCTGATTTTCGACCACGAAGCCACCATTCATTCTTCCCCTGTTATTAGCCTTCTCCGACAATACGAGAAATGCAGGCGAAAAACAGGAAAGACTTTGTTTTTTACCGGGCTCGCGAAATTTTGACCTGATCGCTCACGTGCAGGGCGTCACTTCCTCGAGACGCTTGCGCAACATGCGTCGCAGCTCCCCGACCAGCCGCGGATCACCCGAGCCATCGGGATCGTTGGCGGCTGCGACGACGATGCGCAGAAGCTCCAGGACGAGGGCGCCGAGGAGATCGACATCGCGCTCGACCGACGGTTCAGCATTCTTCAGGAGTGCAGTGATGCTGGCGCGAAGCTCCGCACGCGATTTCGCCTTGCGCTCCTTGGGCACATCGCGGCGCGCGGCGAGAGCGGGAAACTCCGGATGATCCTCGATGAAGCGGCCGAACCGCGTAAAAATCGCATCGCCGATCTCGGCAGCACTCCTGCCGCGGGTCTTCTCCGCGAGTTCGGCAAGGGCGCCGTTCAGCTGTTGCAGGCGGTCGATGTGCAGCGCTTCGGCAAGCAGAAGTTTGGTCGGAAAGAACTGATAGAGCGAACCGATCGAGGAATTGGCGGCTGCGGCAATCTCCGTCATGGTCGCGGCATCGTAGCCCTTTTCGAGAAAAACCCGAGCCGCCGCTTCGAGGAGAACAGCGACGCGCTCATGGCCGCGCTGACGTTTTGGCACACGGGTTTGTGGTTCAGGGCTTGATTTTTGTGAGGCTATCCTCGCATTTGTCATTGTGAGGACACCCTCATATTTTCCTTCCCTGGAGCTTCCCATGTCACTCTACGATCCAAAGACCACGGCACTCATTTCCATCGACCTGCAAGGCTTCATCGTCAGCCGGCAGCTTGCGCCCCATTCCGCCCAGCAGGTGATCGAGAATACCGCCGCGATCGCCAAAAAGCTGAAGTCCGAAGGCGGCACGGTGATCCTCGTTACAGTCGGATTCTCCCCGGACTATGCCGATGCTGTCAACCAGCCGGTGGACGAGCCGGCGGTTTTCCCCGAAGGCGGCCTTCCGACAGCCGCGCTTGCGGTTCCTTCGGAAATTGCTGCGCTCGAGGTCGATGTCCACATCGTCAAACATCAATGGAGCGCTTTTTATGGCACGGAGATGGATTTGCAGCTGCGCCGCCGCGGCATTACGACCGTGATCCTCACCGGTATCGCCACGAATTTCGGCGTCGAAGCGACGATCCGCGACGCGTATGCCCATAATTACGCCGTCATCGCCGTCGAGGACGCGATGAGCACCTTCACCGCCGACATGCATTCTCTTGCTTGTGAGCGTATCCTGCCGCGGCTTTCGCGGGTGCGCAAAACGGCCGAGATTCTGTCCAACGGCTAGGGCCTTTTGCGCGCCGCCTGCCAAAACATCGATTCACCAAAATTGCTTTTCACGGTAGATTCGATGCAAATCACTTCGACAGGCAGGTACGCATGGCTTTCGGCTTAGCTCAGGCTTTCAGGACTTTCGGCAAACTGACATTCGCCGGCGCAATGGGCGCAAGCCTTGTCGCCGGCGATGTCGGCGCCCAGCAAAAGACGCCGAGCCCCGGCAGCGCCAAGGCGATTTTCGGTTCCGAGAAATTGCCGACGCAGGGACCGGCGCAGCCGATCGGCTTTTACGCCAAGGGCTGCATGACGGGTGCCGAGGCGCTGCCGGCCGACGGGGCGACTTGGCAGGCGATGCGCCTGTCGCGCAACCGGCGCTGGGGCAATCCCGCGATGATTTCGCTTCTGGAAAAATTCTCGCAGGATGCGCGGGCCAGGATCGGCTGGCCGGGTATCCTCGTCGGCGATATTGCCCAGCCGCGCGGCGGGCCGATGGCCAACGGCCATGCCTCGCACCAGATCGGGCTGGATGCCGATGTCTGGTTTACACCCATGCCCTCGCAGCGCCTGAGCTACGAAGAGCGGGAAGACCTGCCCTTCACCACCATGTTGCAGAAAGACAAATTTCTGACCGTCGACCCGAAAGTGTGGAGCAAGCAGCGCGCAGAACTCCTGATGCTGGCGGCAAGCTATCCGCAGGTCGAGCGCATCTTCGTCAACCCGGCGATCAAGAAGAAAATGTGCGATACCTGGACGGGCGACCGCACCAATCTCGGCAAGCTCAGGCCCGAATACGGGCACGATTCGCATTTCCACATCCGCATGAAATGCCCTGTTGGTGCCAAGGGCTGTACAGGGCAGGCGCCGGTGGCAGCCGGCGACGGCTGCGACAAGTCGCTCGCATGGTGGTTTACGAAAGAGCCGTGGGCGGCACCGAAGCCCAGTGCAAAGCCGCCGAAGCCGCCGCGTGAAGTCATGGTCTCCGACCTGCCGAAGGCCTGCTCTGCCGTTGTCGACGCGCCGTCCATCGCCTCTGCGGAAGCCGGGACCTATGGCGGTCCTTCAGCGGCGAGTGCGCTGACGGCAGTCCCGGCGGCCGCACCACCTGTCGATACCAGCAGCGCGCTTCCTGCCGTCGGCCCGGTTCCAAGCGACAAGCCGGTCGTGCAATAGGCTGAACAGGCTAAACAGGGGGCGGACGGCTGTCTTTCAAATCACAAACGCCTGGTGTAGAAGCGGTCAAATCGATTGAATTACGTGCGTGGAGAACCCCGTTCATGGCCGGCGACAAATGCCTCGCATTGATTGCGCATGACCAGAAGAAGGACGACATGGCGGCGTTTGCCCGCCGTAACAGGGATCTCCTCTCCCGATGGAAAATCGTCGCCACCGGCACGACGGGCGGGCGCGTGCTCGACGCCGCGCCCGACCTTCACGTTGTCAGGCTGAAAAGCGGTCCGCTCGGCGGCGATCAGCAGATCGGCGCACTGATTTCCACCGGCGAGGTCAGTGCCCTGATCTTCTTCGTGGACCCGCTGACGCCAATGCCGCATGATGTCGACGTCAAGGCGCTGATGCGGCTTGCGATCGTCTACGACATTCCGATGGCGCTGAACGAATCGACAGCCGAAAAGCTTCTCCCTACCCTTAACGCCTGATCCCTCGGGCTACAGCACGGAACCGGCCATGACTGCATCCTCTACTCCCTTGCCCTTTCCGATCCTGATCGGCGACATCGGTGGCACGAATGCCCGCTTCTCCATCCTGACGGATGCCTATGCGGAGCCGAAGCAGTTTCCCAATGTCCGCACGGCCGATTACGCAACGATCGACGAAGCGATCCAGAAGGGTGTGCTGGACAAGACCTCCGTACAGCCGCGCGCCGCGATCCTGGCCGTCGCCGGCCCGATCAAGGCGGATGAAATCCCGTTGACCAACTGCCCCTGGGTAGTGCGGCCGAAGAGGATGATCGAGGGCCTCGGCCTCGTCGACGTACTCGTCGTCAACGACTTTGAAGCACAGGCGCTGGCGATCGCGGCACTCTCCGACGAAAACCGCGAGCGCATCGGCAATGTCTCGGGCGATATGGTGGCGTCCCGCGTCGTGCTCGGACCCGGCACCGGCCTTGGCGTCGGCGGTCTGGTTCACACCCAGTCGACCTGGATTCCGGTTCCCGGCGAAGGCGGGCATGTCGATCTCGGGCCGCGCAGCAAACGCGACTATGAAATCTTCCCGTATGTCGAAACGATCGAGGGCCGCATTTCGGCCGAGCAGATCCTCTGCGGGCGCGGCATCGTCAACCTCTACCGCGCCATCTGTGCGGCAGATGGCGTCGAGCCTGAAATGAGCGACCCGGCGGACATCACCTCGCATGCGCTTGCCGGCAGCGATAAGGTCGCCGTCGAAACCGTCTCGCTGTTTGCGACCTATCTCGGCCGCGTGGCGGGCGACATGGCACTGGTGTTCATGGCCCGCGGCGGCGTCTATCTCTCCGGCGGCATCTCGCAGAAGATCCTTCCGGCGCTGAAAAAGCCGGAATTCCGGGCAGCCTTCGAGGACAAAGCGCCGCATTCGGCCCTGCTGCGCACGATCCCGACCTATGTCGTGACGCATCCGCTGGCTGCTCTTGCCGGGCTTTCTTCCTATGCGCGGATGCCTGCAAACTTCGGCCTTTCGACGGATGGACGGCGCTGGCTGGCCTGAGCCTGAAGCATGGTTTCAAGGCGTTAGAGCGGCCTTTGTGCGCCCCCATGGGACGCACGGCGCTCTAGCCAAAGCCCCCTCAACTCTTTATAGAGCCCGCGCATATGCGTGCCGCGCCTGCGGCATGCGGCCCTGAAACAGGAAGCCTATTTTTGGAAGCCGCCGCCAGCAGAAAGCCACACGTCAACAGCGATACCGTGACCGGAATCCTGAAGCGCATCATTGCGGAAAACGGCCGGGACCATCTCTGGGGCTATGTCTTCGCGATCTCCTGCCTTGTCATCGTGGCACTTTCGACGGCATTTACCGCCTGGATCATGCGGGCGATCATCGACGAGGCCTTCGCCAACAGGCGCGCGGACGTCGTCTGGATCATCTGTCTTTCCATTTTCATCGCCTTCATGCTGCGCGGTTTTGCGAGCTACGGACAGGGTGTGGCGCTGTCGCGGATCGGCAACGACATCGTCGCCCGCTACCAGCGCCGGCTCTATTCGCACCTGATGACGCTTTCCGTCGGCTTCTTCAACGAGGCGCGCTCGGCCCAAATCGCGGCCCAGGTGAGCCAGAATGTCAGCGGCATCCGCGATGTCCTGAACCTCACCATCACCTCGACGGTGCGCGATCTCCTGACCTTCGTCTCGCTGATCGGCGTCATGGTGCTGCAGGATCCGCTGCTGAGCCTTGCCGTCTTCATTCTGGCGCCGCCGCTGCTTTATGCACTGCGCTACGTTTCCAAACGCCTGCGCTCGGCCACCCGCGAGGCCGTCGACCTCAACAGCCATGTTCTCGGCGCCATGCAGGAGACGATCCAGGGTATCTCCATCGTGAAGGCCTTCACGATGGAAGAAGCGCTGGAGAACAAGGTCAACAAGCTGATCGGCGCTGCCGAGGGCCGGGCGAACCGTATCGCGCGGCTTTCCGAGCGTACCTCGCCGCTGACGGAAAGCTTTGCCGGCTTTGCCGTCGCGAGCGTGCTTGCCTATGCCGCCTATCGCTCGATCTATCAGGGCGTGCCGCCGGGCGCCTTCTTCTCCTTCGTCACGGCGCTGCTGCTTGCTTACGATCCGGCCCGGCGCCTTGCCCGCCTGCAGGTGCAGATGGAGCGCGCCATCGTCAACGCCCGGATGATCTACGAGTTGCTCGACATGGAACCGCGCCAGCGTGACCTGCCGGATGCCAAGCCGCTTGTTGTCACCGAAGCGAAGATCGAATTCCGCAACGTCTCGTTTGCCTATGGCAATGAACGCGTGCTTGATGGCGTGACGCTGGCGGCCGAGGGCGGCAAGACAACGGCGCTCGTCGGCCCGTCCGGCGCCGGTAAATCCACCGTCATCAGCCTCATTCCGCGTTTCTATGATCCGAAGGAAGGCGAGATCCTGATCGACGGGCAGGATATCGCCCATATCACCAAGCAGTCGCTGCGCCGGCAGCTCGCCTATGTCTCGCAGCAGCCTTACCTCTTCGAAGGCACGATCCGCGACAATATCCGCTATGGCCGCCCTGAAGCCACGGACGAGGATATCGAGAAGGCAGCGCGGCTTGCCTATGCGCATGACTTCATCCTCGCGCAGCCGCAGGGCTACGATACGCCCGTCGGCGAAAATGGCGTGACGCTTTCCGGCGGCCAGCGCCAGCGGCTTTCGATCGCCCGTGCGCTGGTGCGCAACGCACCGATCCTGCTTCTCGACGAGGCGACCTCCGCACTCGATACGGAATCGGAAGCGGCCGTGCAGAAGGCGCTCGACGAAGCCATGACCGGCCGCACCGTTGTCGTCATCGCCCACCGGCTTTCGACCGTTGTGCGCGCCGACAAGATCATCGTGATGCAGCAGGGCCGCGTCGTCGAAGAAGGCAATCACGAGACGCTTGCGAAGGTCAGCGACGGTCTTTACGCTCGCCTCAACAATCTGCAGAGGCCTTCGGCTTCTGATTCATACTGATCGGGATGATGGACTGACATGAGCGACGCTGCGATGAAACTGGTTGTGGTCGGAGCGGCGGGGCGCATGGGGCAGACGCTCATCCGTCTCATTCATTCCATCGACGGCGTGACGCTGCATGCAGCGATCGAGCGTCCCGGTTCGCCCTTCGTCGGCAAGGATGCCGGTGAAATCGCCGGGCTTGGCGCCACTGGCATCATTATCGGCGACGATCCGCTGGCAGCCTTCCTTCATGCCGAAGGCGTACTGGACTTCACCTCGCCTGCCGGCTCCATCGAATTTGCCGGTCTCGCCGCGCAGGCCCGCATCGTTCATGTGGTCGGCACGACCGGCTGCTCGCAGGAGGACGATGCAAAGATTGCGGCGGCCGCGCGCCATGCCCGCATTGTCAAATCTGGCAATATGAGCCTCGGCGTCAACCTGCTCAGCGTTCTCGTGCAGCAGGCCGCCCAGGCGCTCGACTCAGCCGACTGGGATATCGAAGTTCTCGAAATGCATCACAAGCGCAAGGTCGATGCACCCTCGGGTACGGCATTGTTGCTCGGCGAGGCAGCCGCGAAGGGCCGCAATATCGATCTTGGCTCGAAATCCGTGCGCGTGCGCGATGGCCATACCGGCGCGCGGGAAGCCGGCACGATCGGCTTTGCGACATTGCGCGGCGGCTCCGTCATCGGCGAACATTCGGTGCTCTTTGCCGGCGAAGGCGAGACCGTCACCCTGTCCCACAGCGCGACCGACCGTTCGATCTTTGCGCGTGGCGCCATCAAGGCAGCCCTTTGGGCGCGCGACAAGAAGCCGGGACTCTATTCCATGCTCGACGTTCTCGGGCTTTCTTCCCATTGACCATTTCTCGGAGGCATTTTCATGAGCGGTACCCTCGTCCTCGTTCGCCACGGCCAGAGCGACTGGAATCTCAAGAATCTCTTCACCGGCTGGAAGGATCCTGATCTGACCGAGCTCGGCATCCAGGAAGCGACGGCCGGCGGCCAGGCGCTTGCCGATTACGGCATCAAGTTCGATATCGCCTTCACCTCCGCGCTGGTGCGTGCGCAGCACACGCTGAAGCTCGTCCTCGACAAGGTCGGCCAGCCTGATCTCGAGACGATCCGCGACCAGGCGCTGAACGAGCGCGACTACGGCGATCTCTCCGGCCTCAATAAGGACGACGCTCGCGCCAAGTGGGGCGAAGAACAGGTGCATGTCTGGCGCCGCTCCTATGACGTTCCGCCTCCGGGCGGCGAAAGCCTGCGCGACACCGGCGCCCGCGTCTGGCCTTACTATCTCACGGAAATCCTTCCGCGCGTCCTGCGTGGCGAAAAGGTGCTGGTTGCCGCGCACGGCAACTCGCTGCGTTCGCTCGTCATGGTTCTCGACCGCCTCACTCGCGAGCAGGTTCTGTCGCTCAATCTCGCGACCGGCGTGCCGATGGTCTACAAGCTGAAGGCAGATTCCACCGTCGCTTCCAAGGAAGTGCTCGGCGACATGTCTGGCGCGCACTGAACGCGATCGGAGTTGCGATGAGGGTCGAGGCCGGGCGCGGATGCCCGGCCGGTGGCGGCGAAACTAGCCGCTGCCCCCCCGATGCCATCATCATAAATTCTTCCCGCCGTTTGAAATTGGAACCTCTTTATGGATGATGATATTTTGTCGGGAAAGGTCCGACCGCCGCAAATTCCATCACACTGGGTCGGGAAGCCAACATCCAGCTCTCGTGGCTGGCGTTGGGATGATCCGGATAATTCAGGCAATGGTGTAAGGTTTTTCGCTGGCGATCCGGATGACCCGGTACCATCCAAACGGAACACCTACGTTGTCGTCGTGAGCGGCGGAGTGGCGATGGGTGCCGACGGCAACCCTATTCCCGGCTTTGATGCTCCTGAATAGTTCTTCGTGAACAGCTTGGTTACTGCTGTGATCATCAAATAGTCTTTCAGGTCTGGCCCGATCTGGCGAAGGCGGCGGTAGCCGTTTGTAGTTATTTGCCTCGATGAACAGTCGTCTCCCAACCATCATATTCTCCACCGAGTTTGGCGGCACTTACGTCGAGAAGTTCAGTCTGTTTGTCTATATCATTTGGAGCTTGAAGCTGTGAAAACACGACGCTCTCGACGACGTCGTTTTGAGCCCTTAGTGACTGGCTACTTGCTGTTCGGAGGACATGAGCGAGCATGTCAGTCGTTCGATATGTGGCATCCAACACGCGTCCGGCCTTTTCGTCCCCACCCCACCATCAATTCTCAATCGTGAACTGGACCCGGTCTGCCGCAAAACGGCTGATCGAATATTGCACCGGCACGCCGTCGAGGTCGGTGTTCATCGCCTTGGTGATCAGCAGCACGGCGCCCGGTGTCAGCTCGAGATCGGCGATATCGCCGGCGTCGGCGTGGGCGGCAGTGATCTCCGTCGTGGCGCGCACATAGTCGGACAGGCCGAGGGCGATAAAGGCCTTGGTAATGGATCCCGCCGTCCGGTAGGCCTCGCCGATACCGGCAAAGCGCGCGGCCGGGAACCAGCTCGTGGCGCGGGAAACCGGACGTTTATCTGCTTCGCGCACCGTTTCCAATCGGATCACCGGCGTGCCTTGCTCCAGGTGCAGCCAGCGGGCCACCTCTGAATCCGCCTCCTCCTCGGCATGGCCAAGCAGGAGCGCGCGCGTCTCGCGCGCCTGATCCCTGATACCATCGGTGAAGCGGGTGCGGCGGCTGATCGGAAAATTCAGGCGCTCCTTGCGCTCGATCAGCGTGCCGCGACCCTGCACCGCGCGAACGATTCCCTCCTGCGCCAAAGCGGCGAGCGCGCTGCGAACCGTGTGCCTGTTGACGCCGAATTGCAGCGCCAGAACCGTTTCCGGCGGCACCATGCCTGTTTCGTCGTAGGCGCCACGGCTGATCGCCTGGCGGATCCTGTCGGCGATCTGGCGCCAGAGCGCCACGCCCGTCTGACGCTGTACCTGCTCTATTCCTGCCATTACACCCCTGCCCAGCCGATTTCAGGCGTGCCATGTCACACGCTTGTCACCTCGCCGATTTAGGGATAGGTATAGCTTGTATGGTTGTCTATATCAATAGACATTTTGAGGAAAAGAATATGGTGACAGCGGAGAAGACGGAAGCGGCAGTGCAGGCGGAGGGCGGGCGCAAACGCACCGCCGATCTGCTCGCCCGCGCTGAGACACAGGAATTGCTGGCGGCCTGGGATGCGCTTGCCGAAAAACCGGTAGCGCAGCCGGTGCGTGGCCCGGAGACAGGCCTCGTCATGGTCCGCGGCCGCATCGGCGGCGGCGGTGCGCCCTTCAATCTCGGCGAAGTGACGGTGACGCGCGCAACGGTGCGCCTCGCTTCCGGCTCGGTCGGTCACGCCCAGGCGCTGGGGACCGATCGCGGAAAGGCACGGCTTTCCGCGATCTTCGATGCGCTCTGGCAGGAAGAGGCAACCAGGGGCTTCGTCGAGGAAAGGCTGCTTTCCCCGATCGCCCAGCGGATCGCCGATGACACCAATCGCAAGGCTGAGGAAACGGCCGCGACCCGCGTCGACTTCTTCACCATGGTGCGGGGAGACAACTGATGAGCCTCAAGACCGACGTTCTGACCGGTGGCTTCAGTGAGCCGGTCTTCCATGCGCAGAGCGTGTTCAAGATGCTGATGGTCGGCATGGCCCGGCCCGGTACGATCCAGTCTGTCACACCCGATGTTGTGCCGCCTGCACCGCTCGGCATGGCCGCCGGCGTGATTGGCTTGACGCTCTGTGACCACTATACCCCCGTCTGGCTTTCCACAGGGCTCGCCAAGTCGGCGGTCCCGGAATGGCTCGGCTTCCACGCCGGCGCACCTATGACCACCGAAAAGGCAGAGGCGCGCTTTGCCTTCGTCGAAGCCGGTATGACGCTTTCCACCTTCGGTCTCTTTGCCGCCGGCACGCAGGAATATCCCGACCGTTCCACGACTGTCGTGATCGAGCTTGCCGATCTCGGAGGCGGCCGCCGGCTCGCCTTGATGGGTCCGGGCATCCAGAGCGTAACTGAGATCGCACCCATCGGCCTGCCGGAGACCTTCCTGCGCCTATGGACGGAGAACCGCGCCCTCTTCCCGCGCGGCATCGACCTCGTGCTGACGGCGGGCAAGCGTTTCCTCTGCCTGCCGCGCACCACCAAGATCACAGCAACGGAGATCTGAGCTCATGTATGTTGCCGTCAAGGGTGGCGAGGCCGCCATCGCCAATGCCCACCGCCTGCTCGCCGACCGCCGGCGCGGCGACCGCTCCGTGCCGGCGATCGGCATCGAGCAGATCGTCGAACAGCTGGCGCTCGCCGTCGACCGCGTCATGGCCGAGGCCTCGCTCTATGACCGGACGCTCGCCGCCCTTGCCGTGCGCCAGTCGCGCGGGGACATGATCGAGGCGATCTTCCTCTTGCGCGCCTATCGCACGACGCTGCCGCGCTTCGGCTATTCGAAGCCGCTCGATACCGCCAATATGCAGATCGAACGCCGCATCTCCGCCACCTACAAGGATCTTCCGGGCGGACAGCTGCTTGGGCCGACCTTCGACTACACGCACCGCCTGCTCGATCCCTCGCTACTTTCGGACGAGGCCGTGGAAGAGCCGGCGCAGCGCGAGGCGGAGAGCGGCCGCGTCATGCGCGTCTCCGAAATCCTCGGCCAGGAAGGGCTGATCGAAAACGACGGCGAGCTTCCCGAGGATCACGAGACGGGCGACCTGACGCGCGAGCCGATGGAATTCCCGATGACCAGGGATCTTCGACTGCAGGCGCTTGCCCGCGGCGACGAAGGTTTCCTGCTGGCACTCGGCTATTCGACCCAGCGCGGCTATGGCCGCAACCACCCGTTCACCGGCGAAATCCGCATCGGCGAGGTCGAGGTGGAATTCGACGTGGCCGAACTCGGCTTTGCCGTCTCGCTCGGTACGATCCAACTTACCGAATGCCAGATGGTCAACCAGTTCAAGGGTTCGGCCAAGGCGCCGCCGCAGTTCACCCGCGGTTACGGCCTGGTCTTCGGCCAGAGCGAACGCAAGGCGATGGCCATGTCGCTGGTGGATCGTGCGCTGCGGGCTGAAGATCTCGGCGAGGACATTACCGCGCCGGCGCAGGACGAGGAATTCGTCATTTCCCATTCCGACAACGTACAGGCGACCGGCTTCGTCGAGCACCTGAAGCTTCCGCATTATGTGGACTTCCAGGCCGAACTCGACCTCGTCCGCCGCATGCGCCGCGAATTCGAAGCCGCCCGCAACAGCGGCGAGACCCAAAAGGAGGCCGCCGAATGAGTGATCTCGCCACCTACAATTTCGCCTATCTTGACGAACAGACCAAGCGCATGATCCGACGCGCGATCCTGAAGGCGATCGCCATTCCCGGCTATCAAGTGCCCTTTGCCAGCAGAGAAATGCCGATGCCTTACGGCTGGGGCACCGGCGGGGTGCAGGTGACGGCCGCCATCATCGGGCCTGACGACGTTCTCAAGGTCATCGACCAGGGCGCCGACGACACGACGAATGCCGTCTCCATCCGCGCCTTCTTCCAGAAGGTCGCCAATGTCGCGGTTACGACCCACACCAAGGATGCGACGATCATCCAGACGCGCCACCGTATCCCTGAGGAAAAACTCAGCGAAGGCCAGGTGCTCGTTTATCAGGTGCCGATCCCGGAACCGCTGCGCTTCCTCGAACCGCGCGAGACGGAGACACGCAAGATGCATGCGCTTGAGGAGTACGGCCTCATGCATGTGAAGCTCTACGAGGACATTGCCCGCAACGGCCGTATCGCCACGACCTATGCCTATCCGGTCAAGGTTCATGGCCGCTATGTCATGGATCCCTCGCCGACGCCTAAATTCGATAATCCGAAAATGCACAGGTCGGAAGCGTTGCAGCTTTTCGGCGCCGGCCGCGAAAAGCGCATCTATGCCGTGCCGCCCTACACCGACGTCGTCAGCCTTGATTTCGAAGACCATCCCTTCGAAATCCAGCGCTTCGGCAAGCCCTGCGCACTCTGCGGCGCGGAAGAGGTCTACCTCGACGAGGTGATCCTCGACGACAAGGGCGGACGCATGTTCGTCTGCTCCGATACCGACCATTGCGAAGACCGCCGTGCACACGGACATGCCGGCGAAATGCTGGCCCGGGAGGCTGCAGAATGACCGATACACCGCTTCTCAAAGTCAACGACCTCTCAAAGTTCTACGGCAACCGCATCGGCTGCCGGAACGTCTCCTTTGAGCTCTGGCCCGGCGAAGTGCTCGCCATCGTCGGCGAATCCGGCTCGGGCAAGACGACGCTGCTCAACTGCATCTCCACCCGGCTGATGCCGACAACAGGTAGTGTCGAGTATCACATGCGCGACAGCAATTACCGCGACCTCTACCACATGAGCGAGGCCGAGCGCCGCTTCCTGATGCGCACGGACTGGGGCTTCGTGCATCAGAACCCGGCTGACGGGTTGCGCATGACGGTGTCTGCCGGCGCCAATGTCGGCGAGCGGCTGATGGCGATCGGCGACCGGCACTACGGCAAGATCCGCTCCACCGCTATCGATTGGTTGGAGCGTGTCGAGATCGATACCGGCCGCATCGACGACCAGCCGCGCGCTTTCTCCGGCGGCATGCGCCAGCGCCTGCAGATCGCCCGCAACCTCGTGACCGGCCCGCGCCTCGTCTTCATGGACGAGCCGACCGGCGGTCTCGACGTCTCGGTGCAGGCGCGTCTGCTCGATCTGGTGCGCGGCCTCGTCAACGATCTCGGCCTCTCGGCCATCATCGTCACGCATGACCTCGCCGTCGCCCGCCTTCTCTCTCATCGCATGATGGTGATGAAGGACGGCTTTGTCATCGAGCAGGGTCTGACCGACCGCGTGCTGGACGACCCGCGCGAGCCCTATACCCAACTCCTCGTTTCCTCGATCCTGCAGGTTTAAGAACCATGGCAACGCCCCTCGTCGTTTCAGAAGTCGCCAAGAGCTTCATCATGCATCTGCGCGACGGCATCAAGCTGCCTGTTGTCTCGGATGTCTCCTTCTCGGTGGCATCGGGCGAATGTGTCGTGCTCGGTGGCCCCTCAGGTATCGGCAAAAGCTCGCTGCTCAAGATGATCTACGGCAATTATGCCGTCGATACCGGCCAGATCCTCGTTGATCACAACGGCAAGATCGTCGACCTCGCCGCCGCCGACCCGCGCACCATTCTCGACGTGCGGCGCCAGACGCTCGGCTATGTCAGCCAGTTCCTGCGCACGGTTCCCCGCGTTGCGGCGATTGACGTCGTCGCCGAGCCGCTGCTCGCGCGGGGAGAAGCTGCCGCAAGCGCCAGGCAAAAGGCCGCAGCGCTGCTCGAAAAGCTCAACCTGCCGGAAGCGCTCTGGCAGCTGCCGCCCGCCACGTTCTCCGGCGGCGAGCAGCAGCGCGTCAACATCGCCCGTGGCTTCATCACCGATCATACGATCCTGCTGCTCGACGAGCCGACCGCCTCGCTCGACGCGAAGAACCGGGCCGTCGTCGTCGGCATGATCGAGGAAAAGAAGAAGGCGGGCGTCGCGCTGCTCGGCATCTTCCACGATGAGGAAGTGCGCGAGGCAACCGCCGACCGCATTCTCGACGTTCAGCAATTCTCTCCGCGAAAGGCGATCGCCGCATGAGCCGCAAGCTGGGCATCGAGCCCTATTTCCACGAGACCGCCTCCGTCTCCAACTCGACCTTCGGCCGCTATACGGAAGTCTCCGAGCGCTGCCGGATCAGCGAGGCGGAGTTCGGCGACTATTCCTACATCATGCAGGACGGCTCCATCTGGTGCGCAACGATCGGCAAGTTCGTCAACATCGCTGCTGCGGTGCGCATCAACGCCACCAACCATCCGACTTGGCGCGCGACGCTGCACCACTTCACCTACCGTGCCATCGACTACTGGCCGGATGCCGACATGGAGACGGAATTCTTCGAATGGCGCCGCTCCAACCGGGTCGTCATCGGCAATGATGTCTGGATCGGTCATGGCGCGACGATCCTGCCCGGCGTGACTGTCGGCAACGGGGCCGTGATCGGTGCAGGCGCAGTCGTCTCGAAGGATGTCGCTCCCTACACGATCGTCGGCGGCGTGCCGGCCAAGCTCATCCGCGAGCGATTTCCGAAGGAGATCGGCGAGCGCATGGATGGGCTTGCTTGGTGGGACTGGGAACACGACCGGCTGCGCGATGCATTGCCTGATTTCCGGGCACTTGGCGCCGAAGACTTCCTCTCCCGATACGGCGGCTGAGCAGAATGCTGCAGCGCAGGGTTTGTGACAGGACTTACACAAAACTGACATGCGAGGTTCATGAAGCGGGACTAATGCGATCCCAGAAGCAAGCCTGCAATGCGAGGGAAGAGCATGATGTTCGAGCTGAAGAATGTCACACGCCGGTTCGGAAAAAAGCTCGCTGTCGACTCCGTAACGCTGGACATTCCTCAGGGTCAGATGGTCGGCATCATCGGCCGTTCCGGCGCCGGCAAGTCCACGCTCCTGCGCATGATCAACCGACTGCAGGAACCCTCCTCCGGCACCATCCATTTCGGTGGTGTCGAGGTTTCCGGCCTTCGCGGCCAGGCACTGCGCAACTGGCAGCGCGACTGCGCCATGATCTTCCAGCAGTTCAACCTCGTGCCGCGCCTCGACGTGCTCACCAACGTCATGCTCGGCCGCCTGAACCACCGCTCGACGATCCTTAGCCTGCTCAACGTCTTCAGCCGCGAAGAACGCATCCACGCGATTGCTGCATTGGAACGCCTCGGCATCGAGCAGACGGCGCTGCAGGCTGCCGGCACGCTTTCGGGCGGTCAGCAGCAGCGCGTGGCGATTGCCCGAGCGCTGATGCAGAACCCGAAGATGGTTCTAGCCGATGAGCCAATCGCCTCGCTCGACCCGCTGAACGCCAAGATCGTCATGGATGCGCTCCGCGACATCAACGAGCGCGAAGGCATTACCGTCATCACCAACCTGCACACGCTCGATACGGCCCGCAACTACTGCGAACGCATCGTCGGCATGGCAGGCGGCCGCGTCGTTTTCGACGGAAAGCCCTCCGAGCTGACCGCCGAGGCCGTGAAAGAAATCTACGGCACGGACAAGGACGGTGCGGGCATCGACGAAACGATGACCTCGACCGCAATCAACATGGCTCCGGAAGGAGCCGAAAACCAATCCGCCGGCAATCAACCGCTGGCGCTGGCCGGTCTGTGAGAGGGGCGGCCGCGATCGAACGCCCGCGTCAAGGGCACATTTCTTCGTAACAAAAACGACCGGACCCCCGGTCATTCTGGAGAGAACCCATGTTGAAGAAAGCACTTTTTGCGGCTACGGCGATCCTGTCGCTCGCAGCCGGCGCTGCCAATGCCGCTGATCTCAAGGAATTCCGCGTCGGCATCCTCGGTGGAGAGAACGAAGCGGACCGGTTGCGCAACTATGCCTGCCTTCAGGATGACCTGAAGAAGGAGTTCGGCTTCGAGAAGGTTTCGCTCTTCCCGGCTGCCGACTATGACGGCGTTATCCAGGGCCTGCTCGGCGGCACACTCGACTTCGCCGAACTCGGCGCTTCCGGCTACGCTGCGACCTTCATCAAGGACGAAAAGGCCGTCACGCCGATCCTCACCACCAAGCAGACCGACGGCGCAACGGGTTACTACTCGGTTCTGGTCGCTCGTAAGGATTCCGGTTTCAAGACACTTGCCGACACCAAGGGCAAGAAGCTCGGCTATGCCGATCCGGACTCCACCTCGGGTTACCTCGTTCCAAAGGTCACGCTGCCGAAGGACCTCGGCATGCCGGTTGAGGAGTTCTACAGCTCGACCTCCTTCAACGGCGGCCACGAAAACAACGTCCTCGCAGTCCTCGACAAGAAGGTTGATGTCGGTGTGACCTGGGCGTCCGGCGTTGGCGACTTCAAGGATGGATACAGCTCCGGCAACCTCCGCAAGATGGTCGACAAGGGCGCTCTGAACATGAGCGACATCGTGCAGTTGTGGCAGTCCCCGCTGATCCCGAACGGCCCGCTCGTCGTCAGCAACAAGCTTGGCGACGAATGGAAGGCAAAGCTCACCGACTTCTTCATGGCTCTGCCCGAGAAGGACAAGAGCTGCTTTGAAGCGATCGAAGGCGGCGACTATGCCGGCTACGTCAAGGTAACGCCTGAGTTTTACAACGCGGTGATCGAAACCCGTCGCGCGACGATCGGCGGCTGATTGCGCCATCCGTATGCGGGGCGGCCGGCAACGGCCGCCCTTTTTTCTTGTGACCAGGCGAGGCGTTCATGACTATTGCCGATACGCAGCATGTGCCAATGCAGAGCACGAAGGAAATCGCCACTGCCTGGGACAGGATGATCGCCAGGAGGCGTTTCTACACCGCCCTTGGCCTGGTGATCCTCATCGTCGCCTTTGTAAGCTCCGTTCGCTTTGCCGACGAGAGCAATGCCGGTCATTTCTTCGACCGCCTGCCGCACCTCTTCGACTTCCTGAGCTGGCTCATCCCGAAAGACTGGGCCGATGTCTGGCGCGCGCTTTTCGATATTGCGAGCCCGAATGACAAGGGCGGCGAGGAATTCAACTTCGCCAATGGCCGTGTCTATGTCTGGGGCAGCTTCTACATTCCGGAATATTTCGAGCTGATGATCATCACGATCAATATCGCGCTCGTCTCGACCATCATCGCCTTCATCTTCGCCGTTCCGCTCAGCTTCTTTGCTGCACGCAATCTGACGAAGAACTGGCCGCTGCGCATCTTTACCAAGCGCATCATGGAATTCCTGCGCGCCTTCCCGGAGATCGTCATCGCCGGCCTGTTTTCGGCGATCCTCTCGATCGGACCGGTGGCAGCAATCATCGCGATCACGCTCCATACGATCGGCGCGCTCGGCAAGCTCTTCTATGAAGTCGCCGAGAATATCGACATGAAACCGGACGAAGGCATGCGGGCCGTCGGCGCGAACTGGCTGGAGCGCGTGCGTTTCGCCGCCCTGCCGCAGGTCATGCCGAACTATGCTTCCTATGCGCTGCTGCGCCTCGAGATCAACGTACGTGCATCGACCATCATCGGCGCCGTCGGCGGCGGCGGTATCGGTGAAGAACTCAAGCTTTCCATTTCCCGCGGTTTCGGCGCGAAGACCGTGGCGCTCGTGCTGCTGCTCTTCGTGACGATCGTCGCGGTCGACCAATTCTCCGCCTGGCTGCGCCGCCGTCTCGTCGGCGAACACGCCTTCCTCCTGCAACATTGAGGCTGCCATGACGGTCATCGACGCAAACCGCATGCATGAGATCGAAACGCGCTATCCGGAATATTTCCACCGGTCCTTCCGCCAGCGTTTCGGCGGTCTCCTCATCGTCCTCGCAACAATCCTCTACGGCATCTATGCCGTCTGGTTCTTCGATCTGCCGAAGCTCGTCGCGGAAGCTCACTGGGAACGCTTCGGCATCTATATGAGCCAGTGGATCAGCTATGACGTACAGCCGGAATTCCGTATCCAGGACGATGGCACGATCCAGACGCGCTATCCGCGCTTCTCACCGCTTGGCGACGATCCGCATCCGGATTGGCTGAAAACCAACACAGATGGCAGCATCACGGTCCTCGTCAGCGGCAGCGGCCGCACGGTGACGGTCAGCAAGAGCCAGACGACGATCGTTGCCCATGGCATGACAGTGCCGGTCGATGTTTCCAGCGGCGCACCGAAAGTCGTCGGTCCGGTTCCGGGCTGGATGACGGTCTATGATGACAACGTGCTCGCCAATCTTGGTTTTGCAGGGGATGTCAGCATTTCCGTCGACCGTGTGAAGGTGCGCAAGCGATTTATCGGCTGGGCGAACTTCGTCTTCGATACTCAGTCGCCCTTCTTCGACAAGCAGGCAAGCGAGGTCATCAGTCTCATCCTCTCCGGCCCGCGGATCCATCCCGATCAGTCGAACCTGTCGCTCGCTTTCGACAATATCTGGAACAACAGCGAATGGCAGCATGGCGATGTCTGGACCAAGCTCTTCCAGACCATCGTGATGGCTTTCCTCGGCACGTTGCTCGGTTCGCTCGCAGCCTTCCCGCTCGCCTTCATGGCAGCGCGCAACATCACGCCAAACAGGTTTCTGAACCAGGCCCTGAAGCGCTTCTTCGACTTCCTCCGTTCGGTCGACATGCTGATCTGGGCGCTGTTCCTGACGCGCGCCTTCGGCCCCGGCCCTCTTGCCGGTTCCGGCGCCATCTTCCTCACGGAGACCGGCACGCTCGGCAAGCTCTACTCGGAAGGTCTCGAGAATATCGACAACAAACCGCGCGAAGGCGTGAAGTCGACAGGCGCCTCGACCGTGCTGGTGCATCGCTACGGCATCATGCCGCAGATCGTTCCCGTCATCGTCAGCCAAACGCTCTACCAGTGGGAATCGAACGTACGCGGCGCGACGATCATCGGCGCCGTTGGCGCCGGCGGTATCGGTCTCAAGCTCTGGGAAGCCATGCGCACCAATTCCAATTGGGAAAACGTCGCATACATGGTCATCCTGATCCTGATCGTCGTCTTCCTGTTCGATACCGCATCGAATGCGCTGCGCCATCGTCTGATGGGCACCAAGGCGGGCCGCTAAGCCCGATCAAAAGATGATGACGGCCTGCCGTCATCATCATTCTGTCATGGAAATCTTTTAGCCGGAGCGTGCTTGCGGTTCGCCGCCAAATCAATGCACATTGCGCTCCCCGTTCGGACGATCTCCAGGATAAAAGCCTTGCGCTACGCTCTCTATTTTTCGCCGTCTAAGGATCATTCCCTGACGGATGCTGCCTCTGTCTGGCTCGGCCGCAATGCCTTTACCGGCGAGACCTATCCTGCACCCGAATACGAGACGCTGCCGGCACACGAACAATTCGAACTGACGGCCGATCCGCGCCGCTATGGCTTCCATGCGACGATCAAGGCGCCTTTCGAGCTTGCCTCCTCCGTGACCGAAAAGGATCTGATGACGGTTGTCGAAGATTTCGTCGCCAACACGCCGGCCTTCGACATCCCGGAACTGGTGCTCGGCCAGCTTGGTCGCTTCTTCGCGCTTGTGCCGGGTTCGTTGCACCAACCGCTTCAGGATTTCGCGGCAAAGGTGGTAAAGTCTTTCGAGCCATTCCGGGCAGCACTCTCCGAGGCCGATATTATCAGGCGCAAACCGGAACGACTCTCCGAGAGCCAGCGCAATAATCTCATGCGCTGGGGCTATCCATATGTCATGGATGACTTCGGCTTCCATATGACGCTGACCGGCCAGGTGCCGGAAGAGCGCGCGGAAGTGATGAAAGCGATCCTGACGGAGCGTTTCTCAGCTTTCACCGGCAGGCCGCTTCACATTTCCGGCCTTGCCGTCTTTAGCGAAGAGGTGCGC
Source organism: Rhizobium sp. ZK1 (assembly GCF_047782645.1). Lineage (NCBI taxonomy): Bacteria > Pseudomonadati > Pseudomonadota > Alphaproteobacteria > Hyphomicrobiales > Rhizobiaceae > Rhizobium > Rhizobium sp. ZK1. The sequence continues at coordinate 4,304,539 of NZ_CP180586.1, read as the reverse complement.
GGCGCGCCTTTCAAAGTCCACACATGGCTGCCTCTTGCTGGCGCCAGAAGCTGAAAGATTTTCTGATATGAGCAAAGAAACCGTTCTTTCAAACGCCCGTATCGTTCTCCAGAACGATATCCTTTCGGGGTCTATCCTGATCCGTGACGGCAGGATCGCCGATATTTCGGAAGGCAGTTCATTAGCCGGCGAGGATTTCGAGGGCGATTACATCATTCCCGGCCTCGTCGAGCTGCATACGGACCATCTGGAAGGCCACTATTCACCGCGTCCTGGCATCCGCTGGAACAAGACGGCGGCCATCCAGGCCCACGATGCGCAGATCGTCACCTCAGGCATCACCACGGTCTTCGACTGCCTGCGCATGGGCGCTGACGAAGACGGCGGTTTCGAGCACGGCGAGATGCGCGAGATGGCCGATGCCATCCAGTCCGCCGAGAAGGAAGGGCGCCTGCGCGCCGAACACCTCATCCATCTGCGTTGCGAGGTTTCAGCCGACAATGTGCTGCAGCACTTCGCCGATTTCGAGAACGATCCCTATGTCCGTCTCGTTTCGCTGATGGACCATGCGCCCGGCCAGCGCCAGTTCCAGACAATGGACCAGTACATCTTTTATTATCAGAAGAAGCGCGGTCTCACGGACGAGGAGTTCGCCCGTTTCTGCGCCAGACGCATCGCCGAGTCCGATCGTAATTCAACGCCCAATCGGGACGCAATCTCCAAGGTCTGCGCCGAACGCGGCATCACCGTCGCAAGCCATGACGATGCCACACCTGCCCATGTCGATGAGGCGATCGAAAACGGCGTTCGCCTGGCCGAATTCCCGACCAGCATTGACGCAGCCCGGTTGTCGCATGAAAACGGCATGAGCGTTCTGATGGGCGCACCGAACATCGTGCGCGGCAAATCGCATTCCGGCAATATCGCCGCGCGTGATCTGGCGCAGCTCGGCGTTCTCGACGTGCTTTCGTCCGACTATGTGCCGCTTAGCCTGCTGCATGCGCCCTTCATTCTTGCCGACGAGGTTGAGGGCATTACCTTGTCGAAGGCGATCGCGATGGTCACGGCCACACCAGCACGCACCGTCGGTCTCAACGATCGCGGCCGCATCGAAACCGGCCTACGTGCCGATCTCGTCCGCGTTCACCGTTCGCATGGCGTGCCGGTGACGCGTTCCGTCTGGCGCGAAGGACGCCGTGTCGCATGATGATGTCACACGAGCCCCATCCGGGCGCCGGTGCCGAACGCGGCATCATGGTCGTCGTCGTCGGTCCGAGCGGGGCCGGCAAGGACACGCTGATGAACCTTGCGGCCCGGCATTTCGATCGCCGGGAGGACGTGCATTTTGCCCGCCGCGTCATCACTCGTGAAGGTGATGCCGGCGGAGAGGATCACCTCGCCGTTTCGGATGCGGGATTCGCATCGATGGAGCAGTCCGGCGCCTTTGCCGTGTGGTGGGAGGCGCATGGTCTCAAATACGCCATTCCGGCAGAAGTTTCCGTCTCGCTCGCCAGGGGCCACATTGTCGTTGCGAACGGTTCGCGTTCGGCGCTACACCGTTTCCAGGCCGCCTTCCCGCGGCTGAAGGTCATCAATGTGACGGCCCGCCCGGAAGTGCTGGCCGGCCGCCTGGAGGCTCGTGGCCGCGAGACGCATGAGGATATCATGGCCCGTCTTGCTCGCGGCCCGCTGACAGTGCGTGGCGATTATGATGTCGTGGAATTGGACAATAGCGATTCGCTTGAGGAGGCCGAGCGCAAGATGATCGATCTCCTGGACGGCTTCCTGAAGGAAATCGCCTGAACAAGATAAGGATATGAGAATGGCCATTCGCGTCGTCGACTATGACCCGGAATGGCCGTCTCTCTTCCGTCGGATCGTCGGTGAGCTCGAGCCGTTGTTCGCCGGTCTCCATCCCGTCTTTCATCACGTCGGCAGCACATCCGTCCCCGGACTGGCCGCCAAGCCAAAGATCGACCTGCACGCCGCCTTTGCGAGCGCGGATGCCCTTCCCGAGGCGATCGAGCGTGCGCAATCGCTTGGCGCCTTCACCTTTCACGGCGACAAATACCAGCAACAGACCTGGACCTTCACCAGCGGCAAAGGCTCACACGGCGCCCGGCTCTATCTCTGCTCGGCGGACAATGCCGTGCTGCGAGACCGGATCGCTTTTCGGGATTATCTCCGCTCCCATCCAGAAAGAGCGAACGCCTATGCCGCCCTCAAGCTGAAGCTCATGGGCGAGGCAAATGACGATTGGGATTATTATACCGGAGGCAAGCGCGACTTCGTGTTGGAGACGCTGCGGCTGGCTTCTGAGGAGCAGTAACCAGCCGCGCTCGGATTATTCGTTATCGCCGCGGCCTGAGACGATTTCACGTTTGCCGACGTGGTTTGCCGGGCCAACCAGCCCTTCCTTCTCCATGCGCTCGACCAGCGAGGCGGCACGGTTATAGCCGATGCCGAGACGGCGCTGGATGTAGGAGGTCGAGCACTTCTTGTCGCGCATGACGACCTTGACGGCCTGCTGGTAAAGCTCGTCGCCATCCTCAGCGCCCATGGCGCTCTTGTCGAAGACCGCGCCGTCCTCTTCATCCTCGGCTTCATCGTCCTCGCCGGCCGTGACGGTATCAAGATATTCCGGCCGGCCCTGCGTCTTCAGATGTGCCACGACCTTCTCGACTTCCGCGTCGGAAACGAAGGGGCCGTGGACACGAGCAATGCGGCCGCCGCCCTGCATATGCAGCATGTCGCCCTGGCCGAGCAGCTGTTCGGCGCCCTGCTCGCCGAGGATCGTGCGGCTGTCGATCTTCGAAGTCACCTGGAAGGAAATGCGGGTCGGGAAGTTCGCCTTGATCGTGCCGGTGATGACATCGACTGACGGGCGCTGGGTTGCCATGATGAGATGGATGCCGGCAGCACGCGCCATCTGTGCGAGACGCTGGATTGCGCCTTCGATCTCCTTGCCGGCGACCATCATCAGGTCGGCCATTTCGTCGACGATGACGACGATATACGGCATCGGCGCGAGATCCAGTTCCTGCTGCTCCTCGATCGGCGCACCGGTCTGCCGGTCGAAGCCGACCTGGACCATGATATGGATGGTCTCGCCCTTTTCACGGGCCAGGGAGACGCGGCCGTTATAGCCGTCGATATTGCGGACGCCGAGGCGCGACATCTTGCGATAGCGCTCCTCCATCTCGCGCACCGCCCATTTCAGCGCCATGACAGCCTTCTTGGGGTCGGTGACGACGGGCGTCAGCAGGTGCGGGATGCCGTCATAGACGGAGAGTTCCAGCATCTTGGGATCGACCATGATCAGGCGGCACTGTTCCGGCGTCATGCGGTAGAGCAGCGACAGGATCATGGTGTTGATGGCAACGGACTTGCCCGAGCCGGTCGTGCCGGCAACGAGCAGATGCGGCATCTTCGCGAGTTCGGCGATCACGGGTTCGCCGCCGATCGTCTTGCCGAGTCCGAGCGCCAGCTTGTAGCCGCTCTTGTCGAAATCGTCGCTTTCGATCATCTCGCGGAAATAGACGGTTTCACGCGTCGCATTCGGCAGTTCGATGCCGATGACGTTGCGGCCGGGAACGACAGCCACACGGGCAGACAGTGCCGACATGGATCGGGCAATATCATCGGCAAGGCCGATGACGCGGGATGATTTTACGCCGGGCGCCGGCTCGAATTCATAGAGTGTGACGACAGGACCAGGGCGGACATGGATGATCTCGCCCTTGACGCCGAAATCCTCCAGCACGCTTTCGAGAAGGCCGGCATTCTGCTCCAGCGTTTCCTGCGACATGATCTCGCCAAGCCGCTCCGGCGGCTCCTGCAGCAGGGCGCGCGGCGGGAATTCGTAGCCGGATGCATCGACTTTTTCGACGATCATGCGGGCCGGACGAAGCGGCGACGGGGCAGCGGCGGCGATTTCGACGCGCGCCACGGGCAGCACTTCGGACTGCGGCTGCGTCGGCTGGATGACCGGCGCGGCCTGGGTAAAGGGCGATTGCGCGGCTGGCTGCGCAGCAACGGGTGGCTGGACGACAGCAGTCCCGGCAAGCGGAGGGCGGGCCGGCGGCCGACTCAGGGGTGCTGCGGCTGCCGGAGGACGAGCCGCCCGGACGGGTGCAGCGGCGGAGGGCGGGGCAGCGCGTGGTGTTACCGGTGCAGGATTATGCCGGCCGGGACGCCATTCCATGATGCGGAAGCGCGAGGTGATCGTTTCGGGTTCGGCCTGCGACAGGTTGATCATTGGCGCACGTGACGGCTCGGCGTCCGTCTCCTCAAAAGCCATGACTTCCCAGAAAGCGAAATCCGAGATCGAGGAAAGCTCCGATGCGGCGCGCAGCGTGGTTTCCACGGATGCGGCGGTAACCGGCTGCGGCTGTGCTTCCGTCTGCTGGTCGATGACCGGCTCGACCACTTCCGGAAGATAGATATCGAAGGGCACGTTGACCGTGATCGGCCCTCGCATCGGCACTGGTTGCTGTGCGGCCGGGGATTGCGGTGGGGGCGCAGGTTGCGGCACAGGAGGAGCAACGACGACGATCTCCTCGCGAACAGGCTCTTCTGGGGCGCGGCGCTTGCTGATCAGCGTTTCCGGTGTGCGGGTGAAGCGGACGTTCGGGGCGAGCGAGAAATTGCTCTGCCAAAGCGGCGGCACCGGCTTTTCGCCTTCATATTCCACGGGGGCATTTTCCACGGGATGTTCAGCTTCCAGTCCGGACGAGAAATCTCCGGCATCCGTCAAATTGGTTCTGGGAAAACGCATGCGACAGCTACTCACTCACGCTTGGTAAATTCGGACATCCTTCCGGATAGGAAATGAAGGTTAATAAGTTCCTTCCAGCCGTTCCGTTGCGGGACGGCCAAAAAGAGGAAACTCCATTGGTTTCAGAGATTTGAGTCTTCAGGAAAAATCTTTGGGGTAATCTGACGAAGCGCCTAAAGCGCGGCGCGATCTTTCAGATCCGCTTGCCGCACTTCGGCTTTCGTTTTCGCATGCCGTTGCCGCAAAACCGCTGCGCAGTTTTGCGCGACATGCCTTAATGCGCCTCGTCCCAATTGGTGGCGGCGCGTGCGTCGACCCGAAGCGGTACGCGCATTTCAAGGGCCGGCGAGGTGGCATTTTCCATCACCGAAACGATTGTTGGCATCGCCTTTTCAACATCCTCGTCTTCGACCTCGAAGATCAATTCATCGTGCACCTGCAAGAGCATGCGCACCCGATCGGCAAGGCCTGCCTCGGCGAGCGCCGGCTCGATCTTGATCATAGCGCGGCGGATGACGTCAGCGGCCGAACCCTGGATCGGTGCGTTGATGGCAGCACGTTCGTTGAAGGCGCGGACCGAAGGATTGGACGAGCGGATTTCCGGATAATTGATTCGGCGGCCGAAGATCGTCTCGACATAGCCCTTGTCGCGGGCCATCTGCTTGCGGCTTTCCATGTAATCGCGAATGCCGGGGAAACGCTCGAAATACTTCTTGATATAGTCGCCGGCTTCCGAGCGCTCGATGGAAAGCTGGTTGGCGAGACCGAAGGCGGAAATGCCGTAGATAATGCCGAAGTTGATCGCCTTGGCGCGGCGGCGCACCTCGGCCGGCATGCCCTCGACGGGAACGCCGAACATTTCGGAGGCGGTCATGGCGTGGATGTCGATGCCGTCTTCGAAAGCGCGCACGAGCTGCGGGATCTCAGCGACATGGGCGAGCACGCGCAGCTCGATCTGGCTGTAGTCGGCCGAGATCAGCTTGTGGCCGGGCGATGAAATGAAGGCGGTGCGAATCTTGCGGCCTTCGGCGGTGCGGACTGGAATGTTCTGAAGGTTCGGCTCCGAGGAGGAAAGGCGGCCTGTCGTCGTCGATGCCAGTGAATAGGAGGTGTGCACCCGCTTCGTTTCCGGATGGATGTAACCCGGAAGCGCATCCGTGTAGGTGGACTTCAGCTTGGTGAGCTGGCGCCAGTCGACGATCTTGCGCGGCAGCTCGAAGCCGGCCGCCGCCAGGTCTTCCAGCACGCTTGCCGAGGTCGACCACTGGCCGGTCTTGGTCTTGCTGCCGCCGGCAAGGCCCATCTTGCCGAACAGAATGTCGCCAAGCTGCTTAGGAGAGCCGATATTGAACCTCTCGCCGGCAAGCTGATAGATTTCATCCTCGAACCTGGCTGCCCCCTGAGCCAGTTCGCCCGACAGGCGCGACAGGATCTGGCGGTCGACCGTGATGCCACGTTCTTCCATGCGCGCCAGAACAGGCACGAGCGGACGTTCCAGACGCTCATAGACGCGCGTAAGCTGAGTAGCGGCAAGGCGCGGCTTCAGCACCATCCAGAGGCGCAGCGTCACGTCGGCGTCTTCTGCGGCGTAGTGGGTCGCGCGCTCGATATCCACGAGGTCGAAAGTGACGTTGGACTTGCCGGAGCCGGCAACATCCTTGTAGGCGATCGGTGTGTGTCCGAGGAATTTTTCAGACAAGGGGTCCATGCCGTGCGCGCCCGTGCCGGCATCGAGCACATAGGATATCAGCATCGTATCGTCGAAACTCTTCGTCTCGATGCCGTAGCGCTTCATCAGCAGGTAGTCGTATTTCAAGTTCTGCGCCACCTTGAGGATCGATTCATCCTCCAGCAGCGCCTTCAGCCGCAATAGCGCGTCGCGCATCGGGATCTGGTTTTCCGCGAGCCCACCGCCGAGCAGGTCACCGACGCCCGTCTTGTGGCTGATCGGCACGTAGGCGGCGCGGATGCGTGTGCCGGTTGGGTCTGTCGCATTATCGGCAATCGCCAGGGAGAAGCCGACGAGCTCGGCCTGCATGGCATCGAGCGAGGTCGTTTCCGTATCGAAGGCGACGAGGCCGGTGTCCCGCGCGTCGGCGATCCACCGATCGAGGGTCGCTAGGTCGCGGATCGTCACATAGGAGGAATGGTCAAACGGCAGGGTCGCAAAAGCCTCTGCCCGCGCCTTGGCAAGATCGGCCGGCGCAAACGTGCCTTCGACCGCAGTTTTCGCCTTTGCACGCGGCGGAACCGCGACGGCCTCGCCACCTACGTCAGGGATAGTGCCCGCGACAGGCTCCGGCTCGGCTGCATCGAGATCCGGGCCATGCGCTTCCGCACCCCATTCGATCTTCACGAAAGCAGGCTCGATCTCGCTGGCATCGCAATTGCAGACTTCCGCGACACGGCGCGTCAGCGTCGTGAACTCCATGGTCTTCAGGAAGCCGATCAGCTTGGGGCCGTTCTGCGGCTCCAGGATGAGCGCGTCGAGGCCAAGCTCCAGCGGCACGTCGGTGCGCAGGCGCACCAACTCGCGGGAAAGCTTCGCCTTGTCGATGTTTTCGAGAATCGTCTGGCGACGCTTTTCCTGCTTGATCTCGTGGGCACGCTCGAGAAGGGTATCGAGATCGCCATATTCGGCGAGAAGCTGGGCGGCCGTCTTGGGACCGATGCCCGGAATGCCCGGAACATTGTCGACGGAATCGCCGGTCATGGCCTGCAGGTCGATCATCTTTTCCGGCGGCACACCCCATTTCTCGATGACATCGGGGATGCTGATCTGCTTGTCCTTCATGCTGTCATACATGTGGACATTGGTCGTGACGAGCTGCATCAAATCCTTGTCGGAGGAGACGATCGTCACGTCGGCGCCGACGGCTTCGGCCTGGCGGGCATAGGTGGCGATGATATCGTCGGCTTCGAAACCTTCCGTCTCGATGCAGGGAAGATTGAAGGCGCGCGTCGCCTCGCGGATCAGGCCGAACTGCGGCACCAGCTCTTCGGGCGGTGCCGAACGGTTCGCCTTATAGGCGTCATAGAGATCCTTGCGGAAGGTCTTCGACGAATAGTCGAAAATTACGGCGAGATGAGTCGGCGTGGCGGCCACATCGGTGCTGCGTGCATCCCTCAGCAGCTTCCAAAGCATGTTGCAGAAACCCGAGACGGCGCCGACCGGCAGGCCATCGGATTTGCGCGTCAGCGGGGGCAATGCATGAAAGGCCCGGAAGATGAAGCCCGAACCGTCGACAAGGAAGAGATGATCGCCTTTTTTCATGGCAGCATGGATAGCGCGGCGGTTCTTCGAGGTCCATATAAACTTGGTTGTGCAAAAAGATTCCGCCTCACCAAACTGTTACCAATTTGTAATAGGCGGTTTTTTCCCTTTCCCTTGAAAAACCACAATTTCAATCACAAATCTGGCTTACCGGCGTTTGATCGCGCCGCGGGTCTGATAGCCGGCTTGTCCCCCGCCCGCGTCAGGCTTGGACAAAGGCCTCATCCCCCTCTCCGGGCCTTTGTCCTCATTTTCAAGCCGCCATGGCCTTCCTCCAGGCCGTGGCGGCTTAGTTTTTCGGCCATTCGCTGCAGCACTCAAAAATTAAGAGCTTCGTTCCTATGTTTTGATGGATCGCATGCGATTTGTTGCATTGTCTACTGCACGATTTTGAGCCTAACTTACAATCATGGGATTTAATCGAATGGAATCCGGCGCCTACCTTGCCAGCCAGCTGGCCAAGGGTTTTGCCCGCTCGCTGCATCAGCGCGCGGCAGGGCTCGGCTTTTCTCCCGGCCAGTTCCCGATACTTCTGGAGCTTTGGGCCGAAGACGGGCTGACCCAGAAGCAGCTTCTGGAGCGCGTCGATATCGAGCAGGCGACGATGGCCAACACGCTCTCGCGCATGGCGCGTGACGGGCTGATCGAGCGTCGCCCTCACCCCACCGACAAGCGCGCCCAGCTGATCTTCCTAAGCGAGAAAGCCAAGGCAATGGAAACGGAAGCCATCGACACGGCGCGCGAGGCCGATCTTGCCCTATTCAAGGGCTTCCGGGCCTTCGAACGGGAGCTGATGCTGGAATATATCCGGCGCCTCATCAACAACGCAAAGGCACTCTGAATCGCCCTGGGCGGCGGCTGCGCTTTATTACCTTCGCCTCGGCATGTCTGCAATCTGCGCCAACTCCAGCTCAGCGACCTGCGGCGCCTGTCGAAACATCGTGATTGGCGAGATGCTCGATCCTCTCTTCGGTGCGCGTGCGCTGAGCGAGTCACGAACGACGAGAACATCGCAATGGCGTCCGCGATAAACGATCGGCCGTGTGGCGACCTCGACACGGATCTGTCTCTCATCCTTGGCAATCAGCAGCATTTCCCGGTGACCACTCTCGCTGGCCGACATCGCATTCCTGGGCACGGAAGAGAAGGAGCATGGTCGTCAGGCTGCCGACGAGGCAGACCCTCACCGCTGCGATAACCAGCCGCCATTAGGCGCCACCACTGCATTTATTGTAGCATTTAGCGCCAACATAACACCCTGAAATTTGACGCTCGAAACCACAGCCAATTGGGTCTATCGTCCGGCGGAATTCCAGAAGGAGTCGGAAATGACCGAACTAAATCCTATCCTTGCGCGTGCGGACCAGAATCTCGATTCAAGCCTTGAAAAGCTGTTTGAGCTGTTGCGCATCAAGTCGATCTCGACCGATCCGGCCTACAAGGCCGAATGCCGCAAGGCAGCCGAGTGGCTCACCGCCTATCTGAGGACACTGGGCTTTGACGCCTCGGTTCGCGACACGCCCGGCCATCCGATGGTGGTCGCCCATCATGAAGGCGCCTCGGCTGATGCGCCCCACGTCTTGTTCTACGGTCACTATGACGTGCAGCCGGTCGATCCGATCGAGCTATGGGAAAACGATCCTTTCGATCCCGCCGTCAAGGACGCCGGCAATGGCCGCAAGATCCTGACCGGCCGCGGTACTGCCGACGACAAGGGTCAGCTGATGACTTTCGTCGAAGCCTGCCGCGCCTACAAGGAAATCAATGGCGCCCTTCCCTGCCGCGTCACCATACTTTTCGAGGGCGAGGAAGAATCCGGCTCGCCGTCGCTGAAGCCGTTCCTCGAAGCCAATGCTGCCGAACTCAAGGCCGACTATGCCCTCGTCTGCGACACCAGCATGTGGGATCGCGATACACCGGCAATCGCGGCTGCCCTTCGTGGTCTTGTCGGCGAGGAAGTCGTGGTGACGGCTGCCGACCGCGACCTGCATTCCGGCCTTTTCGGCGGTGCTGCCGCCAATCCGATCCATATTCTCGTGGAAGCACTTGCCGGCCTGCATGACGAGACCGGACGCATCACGCTCGACGGTTTCTACAACGGCGTCGAAGAAACACCCTCCAATATCAAGGCATCCTGGGAAGCGCTCGGCAAGTCGGCCGAAAGCTTCCTCGGCGAAGTCGGCCTCTCCATCCCCTCGGGCGAAAAGGGCCGCTCGGTCCTGGAACTCACATGGGCTCGGCCGACGGCCGAGCTCAACGGCATCTGGGGCGGCTATACCGGCGAAGGTTTCAAGACCGTGATTGCCGCCAAGGCATCGGCGAAGGTTTCCTTCCGCCTCGTCGGCACACAGGATCCGGCAGCGATCCGCGAAAGCTTCCGCAATTACGTTCGCTCGAAGATCCCGGCCGACTGCTCGGTCGAGTTCCATCCGCATGGCGCCTCGCCGGCCATCCATCTTTCCTATGACTCGCCTGTTCTGACCAAGGCGCGGACCGCGCTTTCGGATGAATGGCCGAAGCCTGCCGTCGTCATCGGCATGGGCGGCTCGATCCCGATCGTCGGCGATTTCCAGAAGATGCTCGGCATGGAATCCCTGCTCGTCGGCTTCGGTCTCTCCGACGACCGCATCCATTCGCCTAACGAGAAATACGAGCTTGCCTCCTACCACAAGGGCATCCGCTCCTGGGTGCGTATCCTGACTGCACTGAAGGCCTGAAACGAAAAAGGCGTGCCCGCGCTCTCGCGCGGCACGCCATCCGAAATCTGCCAACAAAAAGGCCGGTTCGAACCGGCCTTCCGTTATCCGCCTCATCTCAGTGCCAGTACATCCGTGGTCAAAGGAGAAGCAGATAATGCACAGCCAGAGTGATCCTGAAGGATTAACGACCGGTAAACGATCCATCCAACCAGATCTCGGAAACGGTATCACCGACAGGGCGCACAACATTTCCGGGCTGCGATTTCTTGAACCTTATATCGGAAGCCGCCTTTTACATTTCAAGGCCCCGAATAAAAGCTTGACCGCCGTTCAAGCTTCGTTCATCCGAACGCCCCTATAAGCCTTTGAAAGACAAAGTGAAACCTGCGCTGCGTGACCTGCGCCGCAGGCGCTCTATCTTTGCCCCGCCGGGGAAATGTCGCTCCCGACGCCCGGCGTCCGTCGTTCATCGCGAGGAGTAAAAGGTGAAACATATTCTTCTGAAAATTGTCGCGGGTGGTCTCTTGCTGCTGGCGCCTGCCATTGCCGAAGCGGCGCAGGGCATTTCGACTGCGAACGTGAACATGCGTGCCGGCCCGAGCACGCGCTATCCTGCCGTCGCCGTCATTCCAAACGGCACGCCGCTGCAAATCCGCGGCTGCCTTGCCGATACGCCCTGGTGCGATGTGGAATTCTATGGAGGCCGCGGCTGGGTTTCCGGCCGATATGTCCAGGCGACCTATGAGCGGCGTCGGATCTATGTCGGCCCGCAATATTACCGTCCGCTCGGTATCCCGACAGTGACATTCAGCGTCGGCCCATATTGGGACCGCTACTACCGCAACCGCGATTTCTATCATGATCGCGACCGCTGGCGCCGCGGGCCGGACTATTATTATCGCGATCGCGGCCCCTATCGTCCCTAGAGAAAAGGACCCGACGTATCTCGTGATACGCCGGGCCTGATATTGATCGGCGCGTGTTGAGGGGAGACGGCCGATCTGAGCGGGACGTGAGGGGTATGTCCCGCTTCTGATAAAACTACCGCGAAGCCTATTGGTTCCCTCACCAGCCAGAAGATGTGCGACGCTGGATAGCCAGCAGGTCGCGCATCTCCGCATAGGAGCCAAGGAGATCTTCAGCCGGCTCGCCGCTGCGTGGAGCGCGTCCGCTTCCGGGACGGGCGGACGTCGTGGCGATATGTGTCGGTTTTGTCACGGTCTCAACGAATTGCGGCCATGCGGGAACTCGCGGCTGGTTAACGGAGAAAAAACAGCCAGGCGGGGTACTTGGCCGTATTGGTGTTGTTCTTAACAGCCCGTTAATTCACCGCATTTACAGTTCAGTCGAATAAAACCGTTGCTCTGGGGCGCGGTCTTATAACAAGGGTCAACCGCTCCACGATGGTAGCCAGACGCAGATCAGACGACAGGATCGAACCGTCCTTCAACGGCCGTGGGCGCCGTGAGGAGGATGACGAATTCGCGCTCGATGCCGACGACCGCATCGACGGGCGGCACGGCTCCAAACGTACATCAAAATCTCCCGCCCCCCGCCGCGCATCGGCGAAGCGCCGTCCCGAGCCTCGGAAACGCGAAGGCGGCGGCCTGTTCGCATTCCTGCGCAGGGTCGTGTACTGGTGCATCGTGCTTGGCATCTGGGCCGGCATCGGTGTTGCCGGGCTCGTGTTCTATTATGGTTCGCGCATGCCGAGCGCCAGCACCTGGGCAATCCCAGAGCGGCCGCCCAACGTCAAGATCACCGCCGTGGACGGCAGCGTGATCGCCAATCGCGGCGCGACCGGCGGCGAAGCACTCTCGCTGGAGAACATGTCGCCCTATATTCCGGAAGCCGTCATCGCCATCGAGGACCGTCGTTTCTATTCGCATTTCGGCGTCGATCCGTTCGGACTTGCGCGCGCCTTCATCAACAACTTGACGGGCCAGCCGATCCAGGGCGGCTCAACGCTGACGCAGCAGCTTGCCAAGAACCTGTTCCTCTCGCCCGACCGCACGCTGGAGCGCAAGGTGCAGGAAGTGCTGCTCTCCTTCTGGCTGGAGCAGAAATACACCAAGGACCAGATCCTTGCGATGTATCTGAACCGTGTCTATTTCGGCTCGAATGCCTATGGCGTTGAAGCGGCGGCCCGCCGCTATTTCAACAAGTCGGCGCGCGACGTGAACCTCGGCGAAGCTGCACTGCTTGCGGGTCTCGTGAAGGCACCATCGCGACTTTCCCCGGCACGCGATGCGGAGGCGGCAAACGCCCGCGCGCAGGTCGTGCTGCGGGCGATGCGCGATCAGGGATATATCAGCGCGGACGAAATCAAGACGGCGATGTCACAGACGCCGGCTTCTGCCCGAAGCTATTGGTCGGGCGCCGGGCAATACGTCGCCGATATGGTGATGGACGAGCTGCAGGGGCTGGTCGGCGACGTGAAGGAAGACGTCATCGTCGACACGACCATCGACAAGACGCTCGAAAAGAAAGCCGAGCAGTCGCTGGTCGACGTGCTCGACAAAGAGGGCGGCAAGTTCGATGCGTCGCAGGCAGCTCTCGTCTCGATCGACGGCACGGGCGCGATCCGGGCGCTTGTCGGCGGCAGGGATTATGCGACGAGCCAGTTCAACCGCGCCGTCAAGGCCAAACGCCAGCCAGGCTCCTCCTTCAAACCATTCGTTTATGCCGCCGCACTTGAAAAAGGCCTGACGCCGGATTCCGTCTTCAACGACGCGCCGATCCGCATCGGCGACTGGACGCCTGAAAATTACGAGAAGAAATACAACGGCGAAGTGACGCTCCGCACCGCGCTCGCCAAGTCACTGAACACGGTGGCCGCCCAGCTCGTGATGTATGACGGGCCGGATCAGGTGATCAAGCTCGCCCATCGTCTCGGCATCGAATCAGACCTACAGCCCAATGCCTCTATCGCACTCGGCACCTCGGAAGTGTCGCTCATGGAGCTGACATCCTCCTATGCCGCCTTCATGAACGGTGGCTACAAAGCGACGCCGCATGTGATCCGCCGGGTGACCACCACTGATGGCAAGGTGCTTTACGAGAACACCTACGACAATCCGCCCCGCGTGTTATCCGAGCAGATCGTCGCCGAAATGAACATGATGATGATGGGCGTCATCAACGGCGGCACAGGCTCGAGCGCCAAGCTTCCCGGCTGGCAGGCGGCCGGCAAGACCGGCACGACGCAAAACTCACGCGACGCATTGTTCGTCGGCTTCACCAGCAACCTGACGACAGGCGTATGGTTCGGCAATGACGACGGCAAGCCGATGAAGAAGGTAACCGGCGGAGGGCTTCCGGCCAAAGCCTGGAAGGAATTCATGGTCGCCGCGCATAAGGGGCTTTCTCCAGCGCCGCTCTTCGGCATGGGCCAGACACTCCCCGACTCTGGCACCGACCTCGGCAACGGCCAGCCGATGGCGCAGGCTCAGCCGGCTCCCGAGCAGCCTTCGACGGTCGGCAGCATCATTTCCGGCGTTTTTGGTGGGAATGCCGACCTGAACCGTTATCCGCCGGCGCCCGGACAGTCGCGGGCGGTGACGCCGGTGAATGGCGGACCTGTGCCGTCCGCCGATGTTGCCGACGGCGGTTACGACGACATGGTGCCGCCCGGTGATGTGGGCGGACCGCAAGCAACGTCAGGGGCGCAGCCGCGACGCACGACCCTGCTCGATCTCATCATGGGGCAGTAGACAGTATTGGAACGGGATATGAAGGCCTTTCGGGAGCACGTCCTGCGCAAGGCTCGGCATGCAAGATTTGCGTGGTTCGACGGTGCAAAGCAGACCCTTTTCCGGCTACTGTAAAAATTGAATGCAACACATTCGTTTTGCTGGATTCCGGGTCATTTCTCGCCTTGCAGTCCAGAAATCCGCTCCTTATATACGCCGCATCACCGCAATCACGATTGCGTAATCTTAGTAGACCCATCCCGTAAGGGGCTGTCAGGGAAATGCCTTACCGGGGTTCCGACAGCTTGCTTCAAGGAGAGAATGACATGGCAAAAGTAATTGGTATCGACCTTGGAACGACAAATTCCTGCGTCGCAGTCATGGACGGCAAAGACGCAAAGGTCATAGAGAACGCGGAAGGCGCGCGTACGACCCCTTCCATGGTGGCATTTTCCGATGACGGCGAACGCCTCGTCGGCCAGCCGGCAAAGCGCCAGGCGGTCACCAACCCCACGAACACACTCTTCGCCGTAAAGCGCCTCATCGGCCGCCGTTACGAAGATCCGACCGTCGAGAAGGACAAGCACCTCGTTCCCTTCACCATCGTCAAAGGTGACAATGGCGACGCCTGGGTCGAAGCCAACGGCAAGGGCTACTCGCCCGCACAGATTTCCGCGATGATCCTTCAGAAGATGAAGGAAACCGCCGAGTCCTATCTCGGTGAAAAGGTCGAAAAGGCCGTCATCACCGTTCCCGCCTACTTCAACGACGCGCAGCGTCAGGCAACCAAGGATGCCGGCAAGATCGCCGGTCTTGAAGTGCTGCGCATCATCAACGAACCTACCGCTGCAGCGCTCGCCTACGGCCTCGACAAGAAGGACGGCAAGACGATCGCCGTTTACGACCTTGGCGGCGGTACCTTCGATATCTCGATCCTCGAGATCGGTGACGGCGTCTTCGAAGTGAAGTCAACCAACGGCGATACTTTCCTCGGCGGTGAAGACTTCGACATGCGCCTCGTCGAATATCTCGTTGCCGAGTTCAAGAAGGACAACGGCATCGACCTGAAGAACGACAAGCTCGCCCTGCAGCGCCTCAAGGAAGCTGCCGAAAAGGCAAAGATCGAGCTGTCCTCTTCGCAACAGACCGAAATCAACCTGCCGTTCATCACGGCTGACGCTTCCGGTCCGAAGCACCTGACCCTGAAACTGACCCGCGCCAAGCTCGAAAGCCTGGTCGACGATCTCGTTCAGCGCACCATCGCTCCGTGCAAGGCAGCCCTCAAGGATGCCGGCGTCACTGCAGCCGAGATCGACGAAGTCGTTCTCGTCGGTGGTATGAGCCGCATGCCGAAGGTCCAGGAAGTCGTCAAGCAGCTGTTCGGCAAGGAACCGCACAAGGGCGTCAACCCGGATGAAGTCGTTGCTCTCGGCGCAGCCATCCAGGCCGGCGTTCTGCAGGGCGACGTCAAGGACGTTCTGCTTCTCGACGTGACCCCGCTGTCTCTCGGCATCGAAACGCTCGGAGGTGTCTTCACCCGTCTGATCGAACGCAACACGACGATCCCGACGAAGAAGAGCCAGACCTTCTCGACTGCCGACGACAACCAGCAGGCCGTCACCATCCGCGTCTCGCAGGGCGAGCGTGAAATGGCTGCCGACAACAAGCTGCTCGGCCAGTTCGACCTCGTTGGCCTGCCGCCGGCACCGCGCGGCGTTCCGCAGATCGAAGTCACCTTCGATATCGACGCGAACGGCATCGTGCAGGTTTCGGCCAAGGACAAGGGCACCGGTAAGGAACAGCAGATCCGCATCCAGGCTTCCGGTGGTCTTTCCGACGCCGACATCGAAAAGATGGTCAAGGATGCCGAATCGCATGCCGCCGAGGACAAGAAGCGTCGCGAAGGCGTGGAAGCCAAGAACCAGGCCGAAAGCCTGATCCATTCCACCGAGAAGTCGCTCAAGGATTACGGCGACAAGGTTTCCGAAGCCGACCGCACTGCAATCTCCGACGCGATTGCCGCTCTGAAGTCCGCGACCGAAGCAACCGAAACCGACGCCGAAGACATCAAGGCCAAGACCCAGACGCTCATGGAAGTGTCCATGAAGCTCGGCCAGGCGATCTATGAAGCCCAGCAGGCCGAAGGCGGCACTACCGACGCTTCGGCTGAGGATGACAATGTCGTCGATGCCGACTACGAAGAAGTCAAGGACGACGACCGCAAGAAGTCCGCGTAATCGTGGGCTGGCGGCCTTTGCTAGACGATAGACATCCGGCTGCTCACCATGGCAGCCGGAAATCCATTTCCGGGGCTTAAATTGGCAAAAGCGGACTTTTACGAAACTCTGGGTGTAGCCAAGACGGCGGATGAAAAAGAGCTGAAGAGCGCCTTCCGCAAGCTGGCAATGAAATACCATCCGGACAAGAACCCGGATGACAAAGACGCCGAACGCAAGTTCAAGGAAATCAATGAAGCCTACGAAACGCTGAAGGACCCGCAGAAGCGCGCTGCCTACGACCGTTACGGCCATGCGGCCTTCGAGCATGGCGGCATGGGTGGTCCCGGCGGCGGCGGATTTGCAGGTGGCGGTTTCTCCGACATCTTCGAGGATATTTTCGGCGAGATGATGGGCGGCGGCCGTGGACGGCAACGCTCTTCGGGCGGCCGCGAACGCGGCGCCGACCTTCGCTACAATATGGAAATCTCGCTGGAAGAGGCTTACTCCGGCAAGACGGCGCAGATCCGCGTTCCGACGTCGATTACCTGCGACGTCTGTTCCGGCTCCGGCGCGAAGCCCGGCACGCAACCAAAGACCTGCGGCACCTGCCAGGGTTCGGGCCGCGTGCGCGCAGCACAGGGGTTCTTTTCGATCGAACGTACCTGCCCGACATGCCATGGTCGCGGTCAGATCATTCCCGATCCGTGCCCCAAGTGCCACGGCCAGGGCCGTGTGACCGAAGAGCGTTCGCTTTCGGTCAACATCCCTGCCGGCATCGAGGACGGCACCCGCATTCGCCTGCAGGGCGAAGGCGAAGCCGGCATGCGCGGCGGCCCGGCGGGCGATCTCTATATCTTCCTGTCGGTGAAGCCGCATGAGTTCTATCAGCGCGACGGAGCCGATCTCTATTGCGCCGTGCCGATCTCCATGACGACGGCAGCGCTCGGCGGCACCTTCGATGTGGCAACGCTCGACAGCACCAAGTCGCGTGTCACCGTTCCCGAGGGTACGCAGGCGGGCAAACAATTCCGCCTGAAAGGCAAGGGCATGCCGGTGCTGCGTTCCAGCCAGACAGGCGACCTCTACATCCAGATCCAGATCGAGACGCCGCAGAAGCTTTCCAAGCGCCAGCGCGAGCTTCTGCAGGAATTCGAGCAACTCTCCTCCAAGGAGAACAATCCGGAATCGACGGGCTTCTTTGCCCGGATGAAGGAATTCTTCGAGGGCTGATCTCGATATCTTTCAAGGTTACAAAAGCCGGAGGGTTCCGCCTCCGGCTTTTTCGTGCGCGCCCCAAGCCGGGACACATGTATCAGGCCGGGACGCAGGCCGGCACACAGATGTCTTGTGTTAACGCAGAGACCGGATGATGCTTGCAAGTTCCTGAAATCCATACTGTCTTTGGCCCGTAGTCCGGGACTAACAGAGGGTATATCCATGTCGGCAACGAACTTTTCCAACTGCCTGTCCGAAGATGTCGATGCGCTGGCAGGTGCGCTCTATACGTGGTGCGCCGAACGCAATATCAAGCTCCGCAGCCAGCAGGGCCTTTCGATCGCCAGCATCGCGATCGACCTTTATCATGCCGGCCATCAGACACAGGATGCCCTGCTCGTTGCGCTGCACGAGCGCGAGCTTCACTGAATCTCGATAGTTTCAAGGATGCTTGGAACGCTTCAGGCAGCGTTTTCGGTTGCCTGACCGCTCATGAGATTGAGGATCGTCTTGACTGCCTGCTTGCCCGCAGACGAACTCAACCTGTCATAGCTGACCGCCAGCTCATAAGCCTCGGGGCTCAGCTCAACACGATTGGTGAACTGGGAAATGCCGGCACCTTCGAAAAGCTCGGAAATATCCACTCCAAGGAAGACCGCTATCTGATGCAGCTTGCTGGCAGAGACGCGGTTCGTCCCCTTCTCGTATTTCTGAATCTGCTGGAATGTAAGGCCCAGCGCTTCACCGAGTTCCAGTTGAGAAACACGTCGGCGAGCGCGAAGTTGTCTCACGTTGCGACCGACAATGATATCAACCGGATCTGGCACTGCAGCATTCTCTCCCGATAAACCCTTTATTTACCATATAGCGTCAGCTGAATATCTCAACCCGGAAGTTGCAAATTTCAACCGACTTTTTTTGGCATTATACCGCCTAAACAGTTGTCTCATTGAACATTATACAACCTTTACTCCTCATTTGATCACTTGACGGCGATATCGCAAAAAATTGAACACCCTTTAGTTGACTTCATTGCATCGGCGATAGTTAGTCGCGCCGACCCCCTAAGACGCATCCGACATGAGGCTTCGAATACTGCGATGATATCCTCTCCCACCGGGAAATCTGATGCCGACAGTATCGTCATCGATATGCGCCGCCAGAGGCTGACGATGATCCTCGACTCGTTGAAATCCTTGCGCGGCTCGATAGAAAACCGGCCGGATCTTCTCTACTGGATCGAAAAGGCGATTGCAGAGGCCGAAGCGCAGCTGGAGGCTCCCGTCCCTCGCAGGCATTAGAGACATAAGCAGCTCTCAGCCTTGATATCCGTGCGGCTTCGGCTTAGCTGTCAGCGCTAATGATTCCGGATATCCGATGCCGCACAAGGTTTCCCTTTCCCGCCTGAAGCTGACCGATTTTCGCAATTACGCATCGGCCTCGCTTTCGCTCGACGGGCGGCATGTGGTGCTGACCGGTGACAACGGCGCCGGCAAGACCAACCTCATGGAGGCTGTCTCCTTCCTCTCGCCCGGACGCGGGCTGCGCCGCGCCGCCTATGGCGACATCACCCGCGTGCATGCGACGGGTGGGTTTTCTATCTTTGCCGAACTCGATGGCATGGAAGGCGATGTCGAGATCGGCACCGGGATCGATGCCAGCGACGAGACGACCACGCGCCGGCTGCGCATCAATGGAACGACCGCGAAAACGATCGACGAGCTGACGGACCATTTGCGCGTACTCTGGCTGACTCCGACCATGGATGGGCTCTTTACCGGCGGCTCGTCCGACCGCCGGCGGTTCCTCGACCGGCTGGTGCTGTCGCTCGACCCTGAACATGGCAAGCGGGCGAGCGATTTCGAACGTGCCATGCGCAGCCGCAACAAGTTGCTCGACGA
This sequence comes from Rhizobium sp. ZK1, assembly GCF_047782645.1. Taxonomy (NCBI): domain Bacteria; kingdom Pseudomonadati; phylum Pseudomonadota; class Alphaproteobacteria; order Hyphomicrobiales; family Rhizobiaceae; genus Rhizobium; species Rhizobium sp. ZK1. Next base: position 4,284,762 of record NZ_CP180586.1, on the reverse strand, counting down.
AGGCCGTTTCGATCCGTCCTGGCTTTCCGGTATCGAGGAGCAGATGGCAAGCCTCGGCATCGCCATGGCGCTCGCGCGGCAGGAAATGCTCGGCCTGCTGACGCGGCTGATCGAAGAATGCCGCGAGACCTCCCCCTTCCCGTCAGCATCGCTGCAGCTCTCGGGCTTTATGGACGGCCAGTTCTCCAGGCCTTCGGTCGACTTGGAAGACGAATATGCGTCAACGCTCGCCGCCAACCGTTATCGCGATGCCGGCGCCGGACGCACACTGGAGGGGCCGCATCGCGCCGATCTCATCGTGCATCATCGCGAGAAGCAGATGGGAGCAGCGCGCTGCTCGACCGGTGAGCAAAAGGCCCTGCTGGTGGGCCTTGTGCTTGCCCATGCGCGGCTCGTCGGCAATCTCACGGGCCATGCGCCGGTTCTGCTCTTGGACGAGATCGCCGCCCATCTCGACGAGGGGCGCCGTGCTGCATTGTTCGACCTCATAGACGGGCTCGGCGGCCAGGCCTTCATGACAGGAACGGACCATCAGATGTTTGCGGCACTTGGCGAGCGGGCACAGTTTTTCACGGTTGCCGACGGAAGGGTTTTCGAATGAGCGATAGCGCTTCTCCTGCCGGTTCGGGGCGTGATAGCATCAGACCTATGGAACCTCTCGGCCCGGACGAAATTGCGCGTTATCATCGTCATATCCTGCTGCCGGAAATCGGTGGCGCGGGTCAGCAGAAGCTGAAGGCCGCGCGCGTGCTGGTGATCGGCGCCGGAGGGCTTGGTGCGCCGATCCTGCAATATCTGGCCGCCGCAGGCGTCGGCACGCTTGGTATTGCCGATGACGACCGCGTTTCCCTTTCCAATCTGCAGCGGCAGGTTATCCACGATTCCGGCACGATCGGCGAGCTGAAGACGGAGAGTGCAGCGCAAGCGATTACGCGACTGAACCCGCATATCAAGATCATCCGGTTCACCGAGCGCTTTTCGGCAGACGTTGCGCGCCGACACCTTTCGGGCTTCGATCTCTTGATCGACGGCTCCGATAATTTCGACACACGATATGCGGCTGCCGATGCAGCCGAGGAAGCGCACATCCCGCTCGTCACCGGTGCAGTCGGCCGCTTCGACGGATCGCTGACCGTGCTGAAACCCTATGAGACTGCCGAAGACGGTACGGCCAATCCCGGCTATCGCGACCTTTTTCCCGAAGCACCACCGACCGGACTGATCCCAGCCTGCGCGGAAGCCGGGATCATCGGTGCACTCACGGGCGTTATCGGCACGCTGATGGCCATGGAGGCGATCAAGCTCATTACCGGTGCAGGTGAACCGCTGATCGGCCGGCTGCTGCTCTATGATGCGCTATCGGCCCGTTTCGATACGATCCGCTACAAGCGCCGGCGCGCGAGGCAGAGCAAGACCGCATGACGCCTTTTCGCATCGATGAGGGCTTTGCCCGCTGGAATGAGCTGCTTGATCTCGTTCTCGCATCCTTCGCCTATATGGAAGGCCGCATCGATCCGCCCTCTTCCGCAATCCGCCTGACGGTGGAATCGCTGGTGGAGAAAACAAGGGTGGAAATTGCTTATACCGTGGAGAATGACGGACGGCTTGCCGGATGCATTTTCCTGCGCCCGGAGACGGACTGCCTCTATGTCGGAAAGCTTGCGGTTCTGCCATCGGCACAAGGCAAAGGCGTCGGCCGTCGCCTGCTTGATATCGCCGAGAAGACGGCGTGCGATCTCGGCCTTTCGGCATTAAGGCTCGAGACGCGGATAGAACTCGTCGGCAATCACTCGACCTTCGCCGCCTGGGGCTTTGTCAAGACCGCAGAGAAGTCCCATCCTGGCTTCACGCGCGTGACATTTATCGAGATGCGGAAAGCGCTTGCCGGCTGAGGTGGGAGGCCTCACCGTCCGGGCAGCACCCGGTTCGGCGGCCGGTGACCGTCCATGAAGGCGCGGATGTTGATGATGACCTTGTCGCCCATTTCCGCACGTCCCTCGATCGTCGCCGAACTCATATGTGGCAACAGCACGACCTTGCCCTCGTTGGCGAGCTTCACCAGCTTCGGATTGACGACAGGTTCGTTTTCGAAAACATCGAGGCCGGCGCCGGCGATCTTTCCTTCTCGCAGGCATTTGATGAGAGCCGCCTCGTCGATCACGTCACCGCGGGCGGTGTTGACGAGATAGGCGGTCGGCTGCAGCAACGCCAGGCGTCGTGCCGAGAGCAGATGGAAGGTCGCTGGTGTCGAGGGGCAATTGACCGAGACGATGTCGACGCGAGCGAGCATCTGATCGAGGCTTTCCCAATAGGTCGCCTCCAATTCGTCCTCCGTCGCTGGATTGACGCGCTTACGGTTATGATAATGGATCGACAGGCCGAAGGCCCTGGCGCGTCGCGCAACAGCCGTGCCGATACGGCCCATGCCAACGATGCCGATGCGCTTTCCATGCATGCGACGGCCGAGCATCCAGGTGGGAGACCAGCCGGCCCATTCGCCGGGCCTGTCGGTCAGCACGCGCGCACCCTCGCCAATCCGGCGCGGCACGGCGAGGATCAGCGCCATGGTCATGTCGGCAGTGTCCTCGGTCAGCACATTCGGCGTATTGGTGACGGTGATGCCCTTGCGGGCGGCGGCTTCGACATCGATATGATCGGTACCGTTCGAAAAGCTGGCGATCAGCTTCATCTGCGGCCCGGCCTGATCGATGAGGGCTGCGTCGATCCGGTCCGTTACGGTCGGAACGAGCACGTCACAGTTCTTGACGGCTTCAGCAAGTTCGACGGTGGATCGCGGCGTGTCATCGATATTCAACTGGGCATCGAAGAGCTCGCGCATGCGGGTTTCGACGACATCGGGCAGCTTGCGGGTTATGTAGACCTTGGGTTTTTTCTTCGTCGTCATAGCGGCTTGCGGTGCCTTGTTCAGAGGTCTTTAACCAAGTTGGGCGATCATTTCCCCGTTCCGGGCATTTTCTACCAGACCCGCACGCGAAGACAAACAAAACTCGCGAGGCGATCGGGGAATCCCGGAAAACGAGCAGGCAAGGCCTGCTTCGAATTCGAGCCAATGGAAGCTTCCATGCGTCGCACTGTTCTGAAGTCCTGCCTCGTCCTGGCGATTGCCATTGCCGTGTCGGCAAGCAGCATCGAATTTGCCCAAGCCCAGGCGGCCAAGGGGCCGAGCGGCCTGCCGCTGCCGCGATTCGTGACGCTGAAGTCCAAGCGCGTCAACCTGCGTATCGGCCCGGGAACGGATTACGCCGTTTCCTGGCTCTATCTGAAGTCTGGGTTGCCGGTCGAAATCATCCAGGAATATGACAACTGGCGCCGTATCCGCGATGCCGACGGCACCGAGGGCTGGGTCAATCAGTCGCTGCTGTCAGGCCAGCGCGCCGCTATCGCCGCGCCGTGGATGAAGGGCAAGGGCAAGAGCGTCTATGTCAACCTCCGCCGCGAAGCGCAGCCGTCTTCCAGCATCGTCGCCAAGTTGGAGCCCGGCGTGATGATCACGATCGGTGAATGCAGCGGAGAGTGGTGCTTCGCAAAGACCGACGGCGCCGAGGGCTGGGTGGCGCAGTCGGAAATCTGGGGTGCCTATCCGGGCGAGGCTTTTAAATAAGGCCTGCCTCCTTTGCGGCTTCGGACAGCGACCTCATCGGCCGCGGGCCGATCTGCTGGATTACGATGCCGGCGGCAAGGCAGCCGAGCTTGCCGCAATCTTCCAGGGTGCGGCCTTGGGTGTAGCCGTAGAGGAAGCCCGAGGCGAAGAGGTCGCCGGCGCCGGTCGTGTCGACGACTTCGTTGATCTTGATCGCATCCACGTAATGGCGCTCGTTGCCCTTCAGGATCACGGCACCGTTCTCGCTCATGGTCACGGCGGCGATCCTGCAATCCTTGGCGATCTTGTTCAGCGCTTCTTCGAAATCGTCGGTCTCGTAAAGCGACAGCACTTCCTGACGATTGGCGAAGACGATATCGACTTTGCCCGACCGCATGAGATCCAGGAACTCACCGCGATAACGATCGACGCAGAAGCTGTCGGAGAGCGTCATCGACATTTCGCGGCCGTTCTCATGGGCGATGCGGGCGCAATCAAGGATCGCCTCCTTGGCGCGCGGCGGATCCCAAAGATAACCTTCGAAATAGGTCACCTTGGCATCGGCCACGACATCTGCTTCGACATCTTCAGGCCCGAGTTCGACGCAGGCGCCGAGATAGGTGTTCATCGAGCGTTCGCCGTCATCGGTGACGAAGATCATCGAACGCGCGGTCGGGGGGAACGTGCCCTTGGCCCTAGTCCGGTAATGGACGCCCTGGGCACGGATATCATGCGCGAAGATCTCGCCGAGCTGATCTTCCGCGACCTTGCCGAAATACGCGGCCTTGCCGCCGAGGCTTGCAACGCCGGCGGCCGTATTGCCGGCGCTGCCGCCGGACGCTTCAAGCGCCGGACCCATGCGGGAATAGAGCAGTTCGGCACGGTCGGCATCGATGAGATTCATCGCCGCCTTGGTGATCTTGTTGTCAATGAGGAACTGGTCGTCGCAACGGGCGATGATATCGACGATTGCGTTGCCGACTGTCAGAACATCGAATTTTGTCATGAAATGGGAAGTCCCGGATTTGTGATAGCCGGTAGTCGGTCTTAGCGAAATTTGCCGGCATTGAAAGGATAAAGAGCAGATCACGCTCTAAGTCTTCGTAAAATTGCCGTTTATCCGTCATGCCGCTGTCACCTTGCCCGCCTAAAAACAGTGTTGGCAAAACCGGCATGCAGGTATCTCGTATGGCCGATATGGGAGGGATGATCCCTTCAGTCATACCGGGACGACGCTGACCACGGATGAACTGGCAGCATCGCTACCGGCTATCCGGCAAGGTCCGGATGCGGAAAAGCGGGCTCGGCCCGTTTTTTTGTTGCAGCGCGAAAGATATTGCGCCCATGGCATTTGTCATGGCTGGCAATTTGCTGCTAGACCTCTGCAATCCTCGCCGAGCAGCAGTTTATGTCAGCCATCATCTTCGACGTTCTTCCGATCTTCCTTCTCATTCTCATCGGCTGGCTGATCGTCCGCGTCGGGGTGCTGACCACAAATGTCGGCGATGGCTTGAGCGAGTTCGTCTTCAAGATCGCCGTGCCCCTACTGCTTTTCCGCACCATCGCCGAAGCCGATTTCCATGGCGCATCGCCTTTCCGGCTCTGGATCGTCTATTTCTCCGGCGTCGCGGTGACATGGACGGCCGGGCACATCGTCGCCACGCGTTTCTTCGGGCGCGACGAGCGAATCGGCGTGCTCGCCGGCGTATCCTCGGCCTTCGCCAACAATATCTTCATCGGCCTGCCGCTGGTCGAGCGCACCGTGGGCAGCGAAGGGCTTGTCGCCCTTTCCATCCTGCTTGCCGTGCATCTGCCGATCATGATGGTGGCCGGCACCATCATGATGGAACATGCCGAACGCAAGATTTCCGGCAAGAGCGACCGAAGCATTACTCTGGTATTGAAACAAATCGGCTTGAATCTGCTGCACAATCCGCTCGTTATCGGCATTGCAGCAGGTGCCGTCTTTCACGTGTCAGGCCTGACCATGCCGGCAACGATCAGCTCCGTCGTGGGGCAGATCGCCGGCACGGCCGGTCCGGCGGCGCTGATTTCGCTCGGTATGGCGCTGCGGAAATACGGAGTCTCCGGCAATGTTGGGATCGCCAGCGCAACCTCAGCCTTCAAGCTGCTGCTGCTGCCCGGCTGTGTGTGGGCAGCAAGCCATCTTTTCGGCCTCAGCAACGAATGGGCGGCGGCACTGGTGCTGACCTCGTCGGTGCCGACAGGGGTGAATGCCTGGCTGATCGCCAACCGCTTTGGCGTCGGCCACAGCCTTGCCGCGTCGACGATCACGGTGACCACAGCGCTCGGCGCCATCACCGTTTCCTTCTGGGCCTATGTTCTCGGCGCCTGAGGCAGCAAAAAGCCCGGCTTTTGACCGGGCTTCTTCTCGAAAAAAACTCGTCGTTCTTACTGCGTTGCAGTCGGAGCATTCGGATCCGGCAGCGGAGCCGGTGAATCTGCCAGCGTGTGCAGATAGAGGATGACGTTGGCGCGATCCTGATCCTTGGGCAGACCAGCAAAGCCCATGGCAGTGCCTGGAACGTCCTTCTTCGGCGCCAGCAGGAATTTGTTGAGGTTCTCGAAGGTCCAATGTTCGCTGCCACCCTTGGAGAAATCCTTCATGGCAGAAGAATATGCAAAGCCTTCATGCGAGGCGATGGGGCGATCTACGACACCAAAGAGGTTCGGACCGACTTTGTTCGGTCCGCCTTTGGTGCCGTCATGACAGGCCTGACACTTCTTGAATACGGTTTCGCCGGCCTTGGCATCGGCGCTGGCAAGAAGCTTTGCGATCGGAACGGCAGCAGCGGCAGGTGCGCCTTCGCCGCCGGCGGCGGGTGCTTCCTCGGCAACGATGGCAAAACCTTCCTTCTCCGGCGCTTCGGAATGGAAGATCCCCTCGGACGCGATGGAGACCGACATCAGAACGAAGATCGTTCCCAGCAGTGCCCCCACGGCCGTATTGACGTATGAATTCATCTGCAATGCTCCCCTTGCAGCCGGCAGACCAGAAACCGGACCATCTTGAAATTGCGCGGAACCTATGTCTTTTGGCTATTCGTTGCAACTGTCTAAATGGTCTTGTGCGTGAGACTTTTTGCCACTTTCCAGCCCGGATTAGAAGGCCTGAACAATGACTGATTCAAAATTAGATGACGTGCTGGTGCTGATCCCAGCGCGCATGGCCTCCACCCGCCTTCCGGGCAAGCCGCTGGCCGATATTTGCGGTTTGCCAATGATCGTACAGGTGGCGAAACGGGCACAGGAAGCGGCGATCGGCCGGGTGGTTGTTGCCGTCGACGACCAGCAGGTTTTCGATACCGTTGCCGCGGCGGGCTTTGAAGTGGTCATGACACGCCAAGACCATCAGTCTGGCTCTGACCGCATTTTTGAGGCGCTGAACAAGGTCGATCCAGACGGGAAAGTCAAAATCGTCGTGAACGTCCAAGGTGACCTGCCGACGATCGAGCCGGAAACGGTGCGTGCAGCTTTGCGTCCTCTTGAGAACGAGGCTGTCGATATTGGAACGCTGACGACCGAAATCGATAACGAAGAAGACAAGACTGCGCCGCAGATTGTGAAAATCGTCGGTTCACCGCTGTCCGACAGCCGTCTGCGTGCGCTCTACTTCACCCGCACGACCGCGCCTTACGGCGTAGGGCCTCTCTATCACCATATCGGGCTCTACGCCTACCGACGTAGCGCACTCGAGCGTTTCGTCTCGCTTGGTCCATCGCCGCTCGAAAAGCGCGAATCACTGGAGCAGTTGCGGGCACTCGAAGCCGGCATGCGCATCGATGTCGAGATCGTTGACACCGTTCCGCTCGGTGTCGATACTCCAGCCGACCTCGAAAAGGCGCGGCGCATTCTGTCCGCGAAGGCCAACTGACGGATTTTCTTCATGAACATCAAAACCAACAGGATCGCCTTCCAGGGCGACTTCGGCGCCAATTCCGACATGGCGAGCCGCGACATGTTTCCGACCATGGAGCCGCTGCCCTGCCAGACCTTCGAGGATGCCTTCACGGCGGTCGACAATGGTGATGCCGATATCGGCATGATCCCGATCGAAAACACAATCGCGGGCCGCGTTGCCGACATCCACCACCTGCTGCCGGAATCACGCCTGCACATCATCGGCGAATATTTCATGCCGATCCGCTTCCAGTTGATGGTACTGCCGGGTGTGACGAAGGACGAGATCCGCACCGTGCACAGCCATATCCACGCACTTGGCCAATGCCGCAAAATCGTTCGCGCCAATGGCTGGAAGCCCGTGATCGCCGGCGATACGGCAGGGGCTGCCAAGCTCGTCAAGGAAACCGGCGACCGCTCCATGGCGGCGCTTGCGCCACGCCTTGCCGCCGATCTCTACGGTCTCGATATCATCGCCGAGAATGTCGAGGACACGGAAAACAACGTGACGCGCTTCGTCGTGCTGTCGCGCGATGAGGAATGGGCAGAACGCTCGGCCAGCGACGAGAAGATCGTCACCACCTTCGTCTTCAACGTCCGCAACATTCCGGCCGCCCTCTACAAGGCGCTCGGCGGTTTTGCGACAAACAACATCAACATGACGAAGCTCGAAAGCTACCAGCTCGGCGGCAAATTTGTAGCGACGCAGTTTTATGCCGACATCGAGGGCCATCCGAACGACGCGAATGTACGCCGGGCCTTGGAAGAACTGCGCTTCTTCTCCGAGAAGGTCCGCATCCTCGGTGTCTACAAGGGCCATCCGATGCGGGGACTTCTTTAGGCGCTGCGGCCAGCAACGCAACAAAACCTCTCCGGCGCAGAGGCCGGAGAGGTTTTTCAAGCATGATCCACTATTTATTTATCCGGCTCACAAACACGCAACCGGTGCCCATCCGGATCCAGCACGACGAAGGTCGGACCGAAGTCGAGTTCGGTCAATTCCTGGGCGACGGGCAAGCCGCGATTGCGCCAGTCTTCGTAATGCCTGGCGACGGCGTTTTCGCCATCAACCATGAAGGCAACCTCGCCACGATTGCCGATGGCAGACGGTTGAGGCTCGACCTTGCTACGGCGCCAGAGGCCGAGGGTGAAGCCGCCATCGAGCGGGAAGGCGACGAAATTCGGCGTTTCCACGGCCGGCTCACGGCTCAGGATATTGCGGTAGAAGGCGGCGCTTTCGACGGGATCCTTGACATAGAGGATAATGAGATTGGGGCTGGCCATTTCGGCTCTCCATTGGGGTTGAAAGATGCCCGGCCGAAAGCTGCTGCTGTCAATTTGTGGCAGCAGCTCTCCTATGACGGCGCTGCTGGAGCGCCGCTTCGTTACCGGGAAGAATATCGATAGTGCCGGCGTACGGTCTCAGCGGAAGAGATCATCGCCAACACGCCAGTCCTGACCGTCCATTAGTCCGAGATCGCGCTTGCGCCATGACGGCATGGTTTCGAGATCAAGCCGCGGACGGCGCAACGACGGCGCTGCGAACCGATCCGCAAACAGGCGCACCAGACGAGAGCGAAGGGTCTTTCCGGCTTCGGCGGAAGTACGACGGCCGGCATATTGAACAACTTGAGACATTCCCATGATCAGTACTCCTTTCCTGCTGGACTGGTACTGATAATAGCGCTTCCTGCTGACAGTTTATGGCAGTAGCGTTAGTGCTCGATCGGAGTATCCTGCGTGTCCCGCCATTCCTTCAGAAGCACAGTGCGGCGGCGCGGATAACGCGTGTCGTGGATCGTCATATCGATGATGCGATCGGTGCGGAAATGACGGAAATCCTGACGCAGTTCGCACCAGGCCATGATGATGCGCACATGCTCGAAATAGCCGAGCGCGAAGGGCCAGATACGGCGGCGGGAGATACGTCCCTGTTCGTCTCCATAATGCAGTTCTAGGATACGCTCCAGACGGATCGCCTTGCGGATGGCCGAGACATCTGCCTTGTCCTCATCCTGTCGTTTGCGGCCGACAAAAAGTGTGGCGGAATCGACCATATCGCGTAGGTCGGGCGGCAGCACGGCGGCGATCTTTGCCAGAGCGTCGGCACCGGCACTAGCGAGACGCGGTTCGGCGGCGCGAGCTACCCAACGGGAGCCAAGCACCAGTGCTTCCAGCTCTTCCTCGGAAAACATCATCGGCGGCAGCATGAAACCGGGTTTCAGCACATAGCCTATGCCGGCCTCGCCCTCGATCATGGCGCCTTGCGCCTGAAGGCTGGCAATATCGCGGTAGAGGGTGCGCAGGCTGACACCGGTTTCCTCGGCGAGCACAGTGCCGGTAACCGGCCGCCGGTAGCGCCGGAGCGTCTGAAGGAGGTTCAGCAGCCGTTCGGAGCGGGCGACCATGATTATGCCCTCATGCAGACCGGCTGGGCTGGGTGACGATCATCCGCACCTTTCCTGCGCCTGCTCAGCGTTTCCACTCCACCCAGTCGCGCATCAGGCGATGGGCGATCGCACCCTTCGGCGGCGGCGCCTTGCCGTTGACGCCTGGGCGTTCCAGCATTTCGATGGTTTCATCGCGGGTGAACCAGCGGCAATCCTCGAGTTCGGCTTCGTCGCGGTGGATCTCGCGCGACTTCGCCTCGGCATAGCAGCCGATCATCAGCGAGTGCGGCATCGGCCAGGGCTGTGAGGCATGATAGCGGATGCGGCCGGTCTTGATACCGGACTCCTCCAGGGTTTCGCGACGAACGGCATTTTCGATGGTCTCGCCGGGCTCCAGGAAACCCGCCAGACAGGAATACATGCCCGGCGCGAAATGCGGGCTGCGGCCGAGCAGGCAGAGATCGCGCTCCTCATCGATCGTCAGCATGATGACCACGGGGTCGGTGCGCGGGAAGATCACGTGCTCGCAAGCGGTACAGACGCGCTTGTAGCCGCCGATGTGGATTTCCATCCCCGAACCGCAGCGGCCACAGAAACGGTTGTCGCTGTTCCAGCGGATAAGGCTCGCAGCCTGTGCGAACTCGCCAAGCAATATCTCATCGACCAGTTCGTCGCGGAAGAGCGAGCGGCCGTCGACCGGCTTGTACTGACTCGCCATGTCCTCGACATCGACATCCACCGGCACGGCAAGGCGCGGCTCACCGGTCTTGCGATAGCCGAGCAGCACGGTCTCGTCCCAGTTCGGCTTCAACTCCTGCAGCTCATAACGGGCGAAGAGCGGATCGAGCACCTGGCCGTCATGCTTCAAAACCAGCTTGTCCTTGGCGAAGGCGAAAATATGCGTGCCTTCGCGGGCGAGCGCCTTCTCGACCGAGCCCTCGTCGCGATGTTCGCTGTCTCGGTTCAGGTCGTTGGCGGCAAAGGCGGTGAGATTGCTGGGTTCCGGATGCGGCACATCCGAATCGAAAAGCGAATGACTCATGGTGAAAGGGCTTCCCGCAGCTTTGCTATGAATTCGTTTCTTGTTCCGTCCTCGTAAGGCTCGACCTTGCCAAAACCCCAGACAGGCCCCGGCCAGTTCGCATCACCTTCGGAACGCGCAATGATATGAACATGAAGCTGGCGGACGATATTGCCAAGTGCCCCGACATTGATTTTTGTCGCACCGGCGACCTTCTTGAGCGCAGCAGAGACGAGCTCGATCTCAAAAGTGAGCAGCACCTGATCGAGCGGGGTCAGCTCGAAGATCTCCGTGATCTCTGCCCGACGCGGTACCAGGATCAGCCAGGGCCAGCGAGCATCCTTCGACAGCCTGACATCGCACAGGCCGATCACCATGATGCTGGTGCTGTCGTTTTCGAGCCTGGGGTCGAGCACGAAATCGCTCAAGGGCATTCTCCTCATGTTTTCCAATGGACTAGCAGTTTTTTTGGAGCTTGGCTTGCTTTTGATGACGTTTTTGCCGATATGTGCATCCGGGAGGTTGGTGGTGGACGAGCCACTCGCCAACCGGGTCAGGTCCGGAAGGAAGCAGCCCTAACGAGCCCGGCACGGGTCATCGTGCCAGCCTCCCACCTTCTCTTCCAAGAAGCCCGACATTTCCGGGCACAAGCAGGGCGATGAGCGACACCGAGCGACAATCACAAGATGCCGCCTCGACGGGCACCGGATACCGGGTGCTGGCACGCAAATACCGCCCCAAGGATTTCACGGACCTGATGGTCGGCCAGGAGCCGATGGTCCGCACGCTCACCAACGCCTTCGAGACGGGCCGCATTGCGCAGGCCTATATGCTGACCGGCGTTCGCGGTGTGGGCAAGACGACGACAGCGCGCATCCTCGCGCGGGCGCTGAACTACAAGACGGCCGATATCGACAAGCCGACGATCGATCTTCGTGTGCCCGGCGAACATTGCCAGGCGATCATGGAAGGCCGCCATGTCGACGTGATCGAGATGGACGCCGCCTCGCATACCGGCATCGACGACATCAGAGAGATCATCGAGCAGGTGCGCTACCGGCCAGTTTCGGCGCGCTTCAAAGTCTATATCATCGACGAAGTGCACATGCTTTCGACGGCAGCCTTCAACGGGCTCTTGAAGACGCTCGAAGAGCCGCCGGAGCATGTGAAGTTCATTTTCGCGACGACGGAAATCCGCAAGGTTCCGATCACCGTTCTCTCGCGCTGCCAGCGCTTCGACCTGCGCCGTATCAGCGCGTCCGATCTCGTCGGCCTGTTTTCGACGATCGCTGCCAAGGAAGGCATAGAGGCGGAGCCGGATGCGCTGGCGATGATCGCGCGCGCTGCGGAAGGTTCGGCCCGCGACGGCCTGTCGCTGATGGACCAGGCGATCGCCCATGGCGGCGGCGTGGTGCAGGCAGAAGCCGTGCGCGGCATGCTGGGCCTCGCCGACCGTGCCCGCATCGTCGATCTCTTCCAGCATATCGTACGCGGCGATGTCGCAAGCGCGCTCAATGAGTTCCAGAGCCAGTACGAGGCCGGGGCCAACCCGGTCGTGGTGCTGACGGATCTCGCCGATTTCACGCATCTGGTGACGCGGCTGAAATATGTGCCTGATGCGGCAAACGACCCCTCGCTCAGCGAAGTCGAACGCACCAAGGCAGCGGAATTCGCGCAAGGAGTTGCCGTCACCACGCTCTCGCGCATCTGGCAGATGCTGCTGAAGGGCATTCCGGAAACCGAAAACTCTTCTCGCACGGCAGGCGCCGCCGAGATGGTGTTGATCCGGCTGGCGCATGCGGCGCATCTGCCAGCACCGGAAGACGCGGCGCGGCGGCTAGCGGAATTTTCCAATGAAGGCGGTGCGTCACGACCGCTCTCGCCCGTGCCTTCGGGCAATGGCGGCGGCACGCGCGTTCCCTATCAGACAAACGTGCAGGCGCGGGCTCCGGAACCTGCTCCGCGGCCGCAACCATCGGGACCGACCGCCATGTTGCGTGCCGTGCCCAATCCGGAGCCGCAGAACATCGGCCGGGTCGAGACGAAGCCCGCGGAAGCGCCGAAGCCGCTCGTACCGGTCAATTCGATCAGCGATATCGTCGACCTCGCTGCCGAAAAACGTGACGTCAAGCTGAAGGCATTGGTGCGCAACTTCGTGCGCCCGGTCCGCATCGAGCCCGGTCGACTGGACGTAAACCTCACCGAAGGCGCACCAGGCACATTGCTCAACGAGCTTGCGGTCAAGCTCAAGGAATGGACCGGAATCCACTGGATCGTCAGCACCAGCCGCGAGGAAGGCGGACCGACGATGGTGGAGGCAGAAGCCAAGGCGCAGGAACAGCGCGTCAGCGATGCCCGTCAGGATCCTGATGTCGCTGCAATCCTCGCCCAGTTTCCGGGCGCCAAGATCATCGACGTGCGCGTGCGGGCGCCGACACCGGAAGAGGAAGCGGAGGAGGTCAAGCCGCCTGCCACCGCCGAATCCGAAGAGGGCGATATCCTGCCCGGCGACGATATAGAATTCTGATTTCAAGAAGGAGAAGACGATGCGCGACATCATGGGCATGATGGGCAAAGTCAAGGAAATGCAGGCCAAGATGGAGCAGATGCAGGCGGAAATCGCCGAGCTGACGGCCGAAGGCAAGGCAGGCGGCGGGCTCGTCACCGTCATCATCTCCGGCAAGGGCGAACTGAAGAGCCTGAAGATCGATCCTTCGCTCTTCAAGGAAGACGACGTCGAAATCCTCGAAGACCTGATCGTTGCCGCTCACAAGGATGCCAAGGACAAGGCGGAAGCCATCGCCGCCGAAAAGACCAAGGCGCTGACCGCCGGCCTGCCGATTCCGCCCGGTTTCAAGCTGCCGTTCTGATTTCGTCGACGGGTCCGGTACCCGACTGACCCCGGAAGAGGAGACGGGAGATGATGACGTTGACGACGTTGCTGGTTTTTGCCGGCGCTCTATTCATTGCCGCGGGGACACCGGGGCCGAGCGTTGCGGCGCTGGTCGCCCGCGTCATCTCGAAAGGCGCGCGTGACGTGCTGCCTTTCCTGTTTGGCATGTGGGCCGGGGATGCGATCTGGCTGACCTGCGCCATTGCCGGCCTGTCGGCGATCGCCGAAAGCTTCTACCACGTCTTCGTCGTCATCAAATGGCTGGGCGTGCTTTATCTCCTCTATCTCGCCTGGCGTATGTGGGTTGCCAAGGCCGAGGTCGAGGAAGAAGAGTTGCCGCAGGAACGTTCGCGTGGCCGGATGTTTTTCACCGGCCTAGCGATTGCGCTCGGCAATCCGAAGATCATGATGTTCTACGTGGCACTTCTGCCGTCGATCATCGATATCCCCTCGGTCTCGCTCGCAGGCTGGGCCGAACTCGTCGTCACGCTGTTCGTCGTTCTGGCCGTCGTCGATTTCAGCTGGATGTTCCTTGCCGCAAAGGCGCGTGGCTTCCTGAAGAGCCGGCGTGCGGTGCGGATCGCCAACCGAGTGAGTGCCGGAACGATGGCGGGGGCCGCCGTCACGATCGCTGTGCGCTGAACTATTGCTGTGCTTCCAGCTCAGCTCGCAGCTTGTAATGAACGGGCGCTGCCAGATAGCGCTCGCGGTCTGCGGTTGAAAGCCGGCGTCCGAAGGTTTCCATCATTTCCGGCATCGTGACTGGGTCGCCCGGAAATGGCTCATACTCCACCGGCATTCCGGCTTCCACGATCCCATTTGATATCACGCGGCAATAGATGCCGGGACGCGCCGCCTTGGTATAGCGCTTGACGAATTTCGGATCGTTCATCCTTGCTGCGAAGGTGGCGCAGGGAATGCGGCAGGACGTCACTTCAAGGATCAGTTCGCCGGCGATAAACCGGTCGCCAACGGCGACATCTCGGTTGTCCAACCCCTCAATGACAAGGTTTTCACCGAAGGTGCCGGGCTCGACGGGATGTCCGAATTCCTTCGCCCACCAGTCGAGGCTGATCAAACCCTCCAAATAGACGGCCTGATCGATGCCGCCGTGATGTTTCCTATTGCAGATGGCATCGCCGAGGAGACCTTCGGCATCGACCATGACACCGCCGCTGACGGCATGCTTGAAAATACCGGTTTTGTAGGTTTTTCCAGGCAGCCTCCCGGCTGCGCCGCGACAGACGGCAAGGATTTTCATGGGCGCAGCGATCCTTCGGCGATTCCGTTTTCGTTCCATATCAGTTAAGAACGGCGCATGGCAAAGCGAGTCACCGGCCCCGAAATTGAAAAACTGATCCAGCTTCTGGCGAAAGTGCCGGGCCTCGGGCCGCGTTCGGCGCGGCGGGCGGCACTGCATCTGATCAAGAAGAAAGACCAGCTTCTCGGTCCTCTGTCGCATGCGATGGGTGAGGCCTATGACAAGGTCAAGATCTGCTCGCGCTGCGGCAATGTCGATACCGTCGATCCCTGCACCGTCTGCACCGATGCGCAGCGCGACCAATCCGTCATCATCGTCGTCGAGGATGTCTCCGACCTCTGGGCGCTGGAGCGCGCCGGCGCACTGAACGCCGCCTATCACGTACTCGGTGGCACGCTCTCGCCGCTCGATGGCGTGGGGCCCGACGACCTTAATATCCGTGGGTTGATCAATCGCGTCGGCGAGGGGGGCGTCAAGGAAATCATTATCGCTGTGAATGCGACTGTCGAGGGACAGACGACGGCGCACTACATCACCGACCAGCTTGCCGATCTCAACGTGAAGATCACACGGCTGGCGCATGGCGTGCCCGTGGGGGGTGAGCTCGACTATCTCGACGAGGGTACGCTGTCGGCGGCACTTCGAGCGCGCACGGCAATCTAGGGGGATATATGACGACGGGTTTCTTCGGCCGGCTTCTTCTGACAGGCGCCGCCTTGTTGGCGCTTTCCACCTCAGTTTCCGCAGCACCTTCGAAAGCTGATGTCGAAGTGCAGTTCGAAAAATGGATTCAAACCGATCTCTGGCCGGACGCGAAGAAGAACGGCATATCAGAAAAAACCTTCCGCGCCGCTTTTGCCGGCGTCGAACTGAACTGGACTTTGACCGATCTCGCCCCTCCCGGCTTTCCGCCGCCAAAGGAGCAGAAGCAGACCCAGGCCGAATTTTCCTCCCCTGCCCCCTATTTCAACGAGGATCGGTTGAAGCGGCTCGCGATGACCGGGCGCGGTTTTGCTTCGCAATATGCCTCGACGCTCCGCCGCATTGAAAAGACCTATGGCGTGCCGGGGTCGATCGTGCTGGCGATATGGGGACGCGAGACGGGCTTCGGCGTGGCGAAGATCCCAAATTCCGCCGTCGAGATTTTAGCGACTAAGGCCTTCATGTCGACGCGCAAGGACATGTTCCGCATGGAGCTGATCGCCGCGCTGCATATTCTCGACGGCGGCGACGTGACCCCTGCAGACTTCAAGGGATCGTCGGCGGGCGCGCTTGGCCAGCCGCAATTCATGCCGACGAGCTATCTGAAATATGCCGTCGATTTCGATGGTGACGGACATCGCAACATCTGGACCTCGGTTCCCGATACGCTCGCTTCGATTGCCAATTTCCTCGCGAAAAAGGGCTGGCAGCGTGACCGCGACTGGGGGGTCGAGGTGACGATCCCGCAAGCCGTCTCCTGCGCACAGGAAGGGCCTGATCTTGCCAAGCCGCTCTCCCACTGGGCGTCACTCGGCATCAAACGTATTTCCGGCAAGGGCTTTCCATCCGCAGAGTTGAAGGCACAGGGCATGATGCTGGTGCCAGCCGGGCGCGACGGGCCGGAATTCATCGTCACGCCAAACTTTTACATCATCAAGGAATATAACAACTCCGACCTCTATGCCCTCTATATAGGCAACCTTGCCGACCGCATCGCCCTCGGCTCCGGCGCCTTCCAGGGAAAATGGGGCGATGTCGGCAAGATGCTGCGCTCGGATGTCGCCACGATGCAGAAGGCGCTTGAGCGGCAGGGATACGATGTCGGCGGATCGGACGGGTTGCCGGGCTATAAGACGCGTCGCTCTATCGGCCAGTGGCAGGAAAAGAACGGCATGGAGCCGACCTGCTTTCCCGAGGCATCGATGAAAGGCAAGCTGAAATAGGCAGCAGAATGACGTTCTGGCAGCGCTTTACAGGTTACGCTCCAGTCCCCGTGCTGGCCACGAAGCCGAGCTTCTCATAGAAACGGAGACTCTACGCGCGTGCACTTCGGAAGGCGTGCATGCTCAACCTCAATGGTGCAGATCGATCGGCGCCTTGTGAAAGACGTCATCGACCGGCGGTATGGCCTGTCGCTCGATCATGCGATGAACATGCGGCAGCCCGTCGCCGCGGTGCAAAGCGCGAAGCCGGTCAGTATTTTCGGCATCGGCCTGTGTGCGGCGCTGATTGTGCCTGATATATTCGACCCAGGTCGGCGTGTGATAGGTCTCCGTCCAGAGACCAGGATTTTCAAGATCGCGCATCAGCGCCCAGTTGCGGGCGCCGTCGCGGATACGGATGCGGCGGCGCTCTTCCATCAGCGTCATGAATTCGGCCAAGTCGTCATCGGCAATCTGGTAATATACTTGAATGACGATCGGGCCGCTGCGGGGCGTGATATCGAGGCCGAGAGCCGGCTCGATGAAGCGGTTCAACGGATCGAGATTGAGCGAGGCGAAAGCCGGCATGGAAAAGCGCAGGCCGATCAGGACTCCAAACAGCAGGACCGCAGCCGACATCAGCAGGGCGTTCGAAAGACCATACCGATCGGCGGCAACACCCCAGAGCCAGCTTCCGCCGGCAATGCCGCCGAAGGTGACGGTCTGGTAAAGCGACAAAGCGCGGCCGACCACCCAGCGCGGCGTCGAAAGCTGGACGATGATGTTGAAGAGCGAAAGTGCCGAAACCCAGCAGGCACCGGCCACAATCAGCCCGACCGAGGTGAGCACGGCACTTGGGCTGAGAGCTGCGATCACAGCGCTGAATGCAAAGCCTGAAAAGGCCAAGCGGATGATCGTCTCGCTGGAGAACATCTCGCGCAGCCTGGTGCTCAGGATGGCACCGCCGATCGCGCCAATGCCGAAGGCGCCGAGCATGAAACCATAGGTCAGCGGCCCGCCGGAGACGAGTTCGAGCGCGACGACCGGCAGCAGTGCCTGGATGGAACTCGCGCCGATACCGAATAGCAGCCCTCTCAGGAGGATCTTTTCGAGGTTGGGCGACATGGAGACATAGCGCATGCCCGCAAAAATGGCGCTGCCGAGTGTTTCGCGCGGCAGTGTCGAAGCAGGCGTGCTTGGCCGCCAGCGGAACAGCACATAGAGGAGCGCAACGTAGCTCAAAGCGTTCACTGCAAAGGCCGCGGCTGCACCGGCCGCCGCAACGATGGCGCCGCCGATTGCCGGACCGACGCTGCGGGTTATATTGAAACCCATACTGTTCAGCGTGACCGCGTCCGGCAAATCGGCACGCGGCACCATGTCGCCAACCGAGGCCTGCCAGGAGGGATTGTTGAGCGCCGTACCGCAGCCGATGAGAAACGTGAAGAAGAGAAGCAATCCGGGTGTAACCCAGCCGAGGATAGCGCAGGCCGTCAACAGGATCGAGACCACGAGCATCGCGGATTGCGCCGTCAGCATGATCCGGCGCCGATCATAATTGTCGGCGAGAGCACCCGAGATCAGCGAGAATAACATGATCGGCAGCGCCGTCGAGGTCTGGACCAGCGCAACCATGTCCTCGGACGAAGTGATGGCCGTCATCATCCAGGCGGCACCGACGGCCTGGATCAGGCCGCCGAAATTCGAGGCGAGGCTCGCAAACCAGATGGTGCGGTAGGTCTCATGCCGCAATGGCGCAAATGTCGATGATGTATAGGCCACGTTCCCCCGCTTTTATCGTCATGCTTCGATAGCAATATAAGCGGAAGACAAATGCTCGCCATAGGTTAGCTCGCACTTGCGGGAGCGGAAGAGGTGGAATCGCCTCCGACCTTGCAATTTCTAAAAAACAGGACTATATGGCACTCAAATTCTTGATCGTACGATGAAGAGTGGGCCGCAAGGACCCGCTCTTTTTTATTAGCGCGATCACCCCGAATGCCAGAAATCGCAGGGAGCGCACCGCTTGTCGGATCTGACAAACGCAGACAATCAACATGAGCCACGGCTGATCACCGAGACTGGGCTTGACCAGCGTCTTGCCGACATTATCGAACCCGTGCTCGTCGACATCGGTTTCCGCCTCATTCGCGTCCGCATGCTCAATCAGAATGGCATGACGATGCAGGTCATGGCCGAGAAGAACGATGGCACGATGACCGTCGAGGACTGCGAGCAGGTCTCCATGGCGATTTCTCCTGTGCTCGATGTGGAAGATCCGATCGATAAAGAGTATCATCTCGAAGTGTCTTCGCCGGGCATCGACCGCCCTCTGGTGCGGAAGTCTGATTTCGTCCGCTGGCAAGGCCATCTCGTGAAGTGCGAAACGTCGATCATGATCGGCAATCGCAAACGCTTCCGCGGCAAGATCGTCGAAGCGGACGCCGATGGGTTCGTGATCGAACGCGATCAGGTTGCGTACGGCGAAGAGCAGAAGGTCACCATCCCCTTCACGGCGCTCAGCGATGCCAAACTCATTCTGACCGACGATCTGATCCGCGATGCACTGCGCGCCGACAAGCTGGCTAAAGCACAGGCTGCGAACCAGAACGAAGCGGACGACGAAGAATAACCGATCAACGTAAGCTCCAGGGACGGGAACCCGGGTAGTCAAGGACGGAGAAACAGAACAATGGCAGTCAGTGCAAACCGGCTCGAACTTCTGCAGATCGCAGATGCAGTGGCGCGCGAAAAGGTCATCGACCGCGAGATCGTGCTTGCCGCGATGGCCGATGCCATCCAGAAGGCGGCGCGTTCCCGTTACGGTACCGAATCCAATATCCGCGCCGACATCAACCCGAAGACCGGTGAAATCCGTCTGCAGCGCCTGCTCGAAGTCGTCGAGAAGGCCGAAGACTATTCCACGCAGATCCCGCTGGAACTGGCCCGCGATCGCAACCCGGACGCCGCTATCGGCGACTTCATCGCTGATCCGCTGCCGCCGATGGATTTCGGCCGTATCGCCGCACAGTCGGCCAAGCAGGTGATCGTGCAGAAGGTGCGCGAAGCCGAGCGTGACCGCCAGTTCGACGAATTCAAGGATCGCGTCGGCGAAATCGTCAACGGCACGGTCAAGCGCGTCGAATACGGCAACGTCATCGTCGACCTCGGCCGCGGCGAAGGCATCATCCGCCGTGACGAAATGATCCCGCGCGAGAACGTTCGCTATGGCGATCGTGTTCGTGCATATGTATATGATGTCCGTCGCGAGCAGCGCGGTCCGCAGATTTTCCTGTCGCGTACGCATCCGCAGTTCATGGTGAAGCTCTTCACCATGGAAGTACCGGAAATTTACGACGGCATCATCCAGGTGAAGTCGGTTGCCCGCGACCCGGGTTCCCGCGCCAAGATCGCCGTAATCTCGAACGACTCGTCGATCGATCCGGTCGGCGCCTGCGTCGGTATGCGCGGTTCGCGCGTCCAGGCCGTCGTTGGAGAACTTCAGGGCGAGAAGATCGACATCATTCCCTGGTCGCAGGACCCGGCGACCTTTGTCGTCAACGCCCTGCAGCCGGCTGAAGTCGCCAAGGTCGTTCTCGATGAAGATGCGGAACGCATCGAAGTGGTTGTTCCGGACGAGCAGCTCTCGCTCGCCATCGGCCGTCGCGGCCAGAACGTCCGCCTCGCTTCGCAGCTGACGGGCTGGGACATTGACATCATGACGGAAGCCGAAGAGTCCGAGCGCCGTCAGAAGGAATTCAACGAGCGCACTAATCTTTTCATGGACGCGCTCGACGTCGACGAGATGGTCGGCCAGGTCTTGGCTTCGGAAGGTTTCGCCGCCGTCGAGGAACTGGCTTACGTCGATCTCGACGAAATCTCCTCGATCGACGGCTTCGATGAAGACACGGCGCAGGAAATCCAGACCCGCGCCCGCGAATTTCTCGAGAAGCTCGAGGCGGAAATGGACGAGAAGCGCAAGGCTCTCGGCGTTTCCGACGAGCTGCGCCAGATCGACGGCATGACCGCCCAGATGATGGTCGCGCTCGGCGAGGACGGCATCAAGACGATCGAGGACTTCGCAGGCTGTGCAGCCGACGATCTCGTGGGCTGGACCGAACGCAAGAATGGCGAGACGAAGAAGTTCGAGGGTCTGTTCTCGAAGTTCGACATTTCGCGTGTCGAAGCCGAACAGATGGTCGTGCAGGCCCGCCTGCTCGCCGGCTGGATCACCGAGGAAGACCTTGCGAAGGACGCGGAGGCTGTTGAAGCCGATGCCGCTGCCGAGCAGGACGCATAATGACGGTGATGCCGGACACATCTCCTGAGGACGATGATCTCGAAGGTTACGACGTGAACGGCCGCATGTGCATCGCAACACGCGAAAGCGGATCGCCGGATGAGCTGATCCGCTTCGTGGCCGCCCCTGACGGGACGGTGGTGCCCGACCTGAAGCGCGAGCTGCCGGGACGCGGCTGCTGGGTGAAGATCGACCGGTCGCTGGTCGAGAGAGCGGTGGCGAAGAAGCTCTTTGCCCGCGCGCTCAAGGCCGATGTGAAGGCAGCCGATGACCTCGGCGAACGCGTGGAGTGGCTGTTTCTACAGCAGCTCCTGCAGATGATGAACATGGCGCGCAAGGCGGGCCAGCTCGTCACCGGCTCGGCCAAGGTGGATGCCGCGATCCGCAGCGGGGCTGCGCTTGCGGTGTTCCATTCGACGGATGCGGCCGCCGATGGCGTGAGAAAAATCGACCAGGCCCGCAAGGCCTGGCACCTCGGAATGGAAACCGAGGAAGAAATACCTTCTTTCCGTCTCTTCTCGGAGAGCGAAATGGAAGGGGTGATGGGCCATAATGCTTTTATCCATGCCGCAGTGCTTGCAGGGCAGGCAGGTGAAGGTGTAGTGAAGCGCGCAAAGATGCTCGAACAGTACCGTAACGGCGGTCAGTCCCGGGCACCGGGCGGCGCTGGCCAGCAAAAACAATGATGCGGTCACCGGCGGAAGCCGGCCCCAATATCATTGACCGATTGTATGTGATTGACAGGGTCTGATGGCTTCATCGTTCCCTGTCCGAAGGAACGGGAACGAATGACCGATAGCAACGACGACAAGACACTCAGCGTAACGGGGAAGAAGACCCTCACCTTGAAACCATCAGGGATGAGCCAGGGTACCGTTCGCCAGGATATGGGTCGCGGTCGCACCAAGGCGGTCGTCGTCGAGACCCGCAAACGGCGCCCGATGCGCCCTGAAGACGAAAAGCCGATGACGCCTGCTCCCGCAGCTCCGGTGCGCGCGCCCGAACCGGCGCCGGCGCCCTTGCAGGCTCGCCCGCAGCAGCCGGCTCCGGCCCCGCGTATTCAACAACCCGGCGGCCAGAACAACCAGCGCCCGCAGCAGACCAACCAGCGTCCGCAGCAATCCTACCAGCCGCCGCGCCAGCAGGATCGTCCGCGCCCCGTGGTGCTGAACCATCTTTCGCCTGAGGAAATGGACGCCCGCCGCCGCGCGCTTGCCGAAGCGCAGGTCCGTGACGCACAGGACGCCATCCGTCGCGCCGAGGAAGAAGAGCGCCGCGCCGTCGAAGAGGCAGCACGTCAGGCTGCCGAAGCGGAAGAGGCCAAGCTGCGCGCTGCCGAAGAGGCTGCACGCCAGGCCGAGGCTGCAGCAACGGCCGTGGCCGAAGCACCGGTACCTGCCGCTCCTGCGGCGGAAGCACGAGTTGAAACTCCGCGTCCGCAGCAACCTGCATCCGCACCGGCCGCTCGCCGTCCGGAAACCGCTCCGTCGCCCTCAACCGCCCGGCCTGCGCCAGGTGCACCGGCAGGCGTTCGTGGTCGCCGGACTGACGGCGAAGACGAGGAACGCGGTGCTTCGCGCGGCGGTCCGGTCCGCGGCCGCCCGGTTCGTCCGGAGCCCGCAAAGCCCGTGACAACCCGCCCGAAGAGTGAGGAAGACCGCCGCCGCGGCAAGCTGACCGTGACGACTGCAGACGTCGACGACGACGGCAACGCACGCGGGCGTTCGCTTTCGGCCATGCGCCGCCGGCAGGAAAAATTCCGCCGCAGCCAGATGCAGGAAACGCGCGAGAAGATCTCCCGCGAAGTTGTTCTGCCCGAAACCATCACCATCCAGGAACTGTCGCAACGCATGTCGGAACGTGCCGTTGACGTCATCAAGTACCTGATGAAGGAAGGCCAGATGATGAAGCCGGGCGACGTCATCGACGCCGACCTCGCTGAACTCATCGCCGGCGAATTCGGTCATACGGTCAGGCGTGTATCCGAATCCGACGTCGAACTCGGCATCTTCAACGTGTCCGACGAACAGGACGAACTGGTTTCGCGCCCACCTGTCGTCACCATCATGGGCCACGTCGACCACGGCAAGACCTCGCTGCTCGACGCCATCCGCCATGCCAACGTGGTCTCCGGCGAAGCCGGTGGCATCACGCAGCATATCGGCGCCTATCAGGTGGAGCAGAACGGCCAGAAGATCACCTTCATCGACACTCCCGGCCACGCCGCCTTTACGGCGATGCGTGCCCGCGGTGCGCAGGCTACCGACATCGCGATCCTGGTGGTCGCGGCTGACGACAGTGTGATGCCGCAAACGATCGAATCGATCAACCACGCCAAGGCGGCCGGTGTTCCGATCATCGTGGCGATCAACAAGGTCGACAAGCACGAGGCCGATCCGCAGAAGGTTCGCAACCAGCTTCTGCAGCACGAAGTCTTCGTGGAGTCCATGGGCGGTGAAGTGCTCGACGTCGAAGTTTCGGCCAAGACCGGCAAGAACCTCGACAAGCTGCTCGAGGCGATCCTGCTGCAGGCCGAAATTCTCGACCTCAAGGCCAATCCGAACCGGACAGCGGAAGGCACGGTTATCGAAGCCCAGCTCGACCGCGGTCGCGGTGCGGTTGCGACGGTGCTTGTCCAGAAGGGCACGCTGCGTCCGGGCCAGATCATCGTTGCCGGCGACGTCTGGGGCCGCGTGCGCGCCCTCGTGACGGACAAGGGCGACCATGTGAAGGAAGCCGGTCCGGCGACCCCGGTCGAAGTTCTCGGTCTTTCCGGCACGCCGCAGGCAGGCGACAAGTTTGCGGTCGTCGAGAACGAAAGCCGCGCCCGCGAAATCTCGGAATATCGTCAGCGTCTTGCCCGCGACAAGGCGGCTGCCCGCCTGTCGGGACAGCGCGGTTCGCTGGAACAGATGATGACGCAGCTACAGGCCACGGGCGTCAAGGAATTCCCGCTGGTGATCAAGGGCGACGTGCAGGGCTCAATCGAAGCCATTGCCGGCGCGCTGGAAAAGCTCGGCACCGACGAAGTTCGTGCTCGCATCGTTCATTCGGGCGCCGGTGGCATCACCGAGTCCGACATCTCGCTTGCAGAAGCATCGAGCGCTGCCATCATCGGCTTCAACGTTCGTGCAAATACGCAGGCACGCCAGTTCGCCGAGCGCGAGGGGATCGAGATCCGCTACTACAACATCATCTACGACCTCGTGGATGACGTGAAGGCAGCGATGTCGGGTCTTCTTTCGCCGGAGCGCCGCGAGACCTTCATCGGCAATGCCGAGATCCTGGAGGTGTTCAACATTACCAAGGTCGGCAAGGTCGCGGGTTGCCGCGTCGTCGAAGGCAAGGTCGAGCGTGGCGCGGGCGTTCGCCTCATCCGCGACAACGTCGTCGTGCACGAAGGCAAGCTCAAGACACTCAAGCGCTTTAAGGACGAAGTCGCCGAAGTGCCGATGGGTCAGGAGTGCGGCATGGCCTTCGAGAACTACGAAGATATGCGTGTCGGCGACGTCATCGAGTGCTTCCGCGTCGAGCACATCACACGCACGCTCTGATCGGGCCACGATTGAAATCTTGGGCGGGCGCCGGATGATCCAGTCCGGCGCCCGATCCTTTTGGGATAAAGAACAATGGCAACAAGACCCACAACCTCGGCACCATCGCAGCGCATGCTGCGCGTCGGCGAGCAGGTTCGCGCAGCGATCACTCAGGTGCTGCAGCGTGGCGAAGTCCGCGACGACATCATCGAAGCGACCGTAATTTCGATCTCCGAAGTGCGCATGTCGCCCGACCTGAAGATCGCAACGGCCTTTGTGACGCCGCTCGGCGTTTCCGACCACACGATCGTCATCGATGCGCTGAACCGCAACGCGAAGTTCATCCGCGGCCGGCTCGGCCCGCAGCTGCGGCAGATGAAATACATGCCGGAAGTGCGCTTCCGCGACGATACCAGCTTCGATAACTACAAGAAGATCGATGACCTGCTGCGCTCGCCCGAGGTGAGCCGCGATCTCGACAATGACGACGAATAACAGAAGACACCGATGTCCAAACCACGCAAACCCAAGGGCCGCCCGATTTCCGGCTGGCTGATCCTCGACAAGCCGATGGATTTCGGCTCGACGGAAGCCGTTTCCAAGATCAAGTGGCTCTTCAAGGCGCAGAAATGCGGCCATGCCGGTACGCTCGACCCGCTTGCTTCGGGCATGCTGCCGATCGCGCTCGGCGATGCCACAAAGACCGTTCCCTATGTGATGGACGGCCGCAAGATCTATGAATTCACTGTCAGTTGGGGCGAGGAGCGGGCGACCGACGACCTCGAGGGCGAGGTTACGCAGAGCTCCGACAAGCGCCCGAGCGAGCAGCAGATCCGCGACATCCTGCCTGCCTATATCGGCACGATCAGCCAGGTTCCGCCGCAGTTTTCCGCCATTAAGATCGCGGGCGAGCGCGCCTACGATCTGGCGCGCGACGGCGAGGCGGTCGAGATCCCTTCGCGCGAAGTCGAGGTCCATCGTCTGACGCTTCTCGCCTGCCCGGATGCCAATACGGCGCATTTCGAGGTGGAATGCGGCAAGGGTACCTATGTGCGGGCGCTTGCCCGCGATTTTGGCCGCGAACTCGGCTGCTACGGTCATATTTCCGGCCTGCGCCGTACCTTCGTAGCACCTTTCGCCGAGGAGACGATGGTGCCGCTTGCAAAACTCACCGCGCTTGAAGAGATCGAAGACATCGATGAGCGTCTTGCCGCGCTCGACGCCCTGCTGATCGATACCTGCGAAGCGCTATCGGCCTTGCCACACCTTGTTATCAGCGATGACCAAGCGCACCGGCTGAAGATGGGCAATCCGATCCTGGTGCGGGGCCGCGATGCACCGGTTGCCGAAAGCGAAGCCTATGCGACGGCACGCGGCAGGCTAATCGCGATCGGCGAGATCGGACAGGGCGAATTCCGGCCGAAGCGCGTTTTTGCCTAGGCCGTCCGGCTGTTGCAGGAACAATGGCAATTGTCAGAAGACAGCAATGCAATATGTTTTTCCGCGGGCCGTAACGGCCCGTTGAAGGGGAAGAATATGCGCAGAATTGCAATCGGAATACTGACGTTCTTTTCACTGCTTCTGACGGCTGCCGGCGTTCAATCTGCCGAGCGCTGGGCCGAACTTCCGGCCTTTCCTCCCATGCCGGCGCCGAAAGCGAGCGGCATGGCCGATGTCAACGACATCAAGATGTATTACGCCGAATACGGCGAGGGCGACCCAATCCTCTTCATTCATGGAGGGCTTGGAAATGCCGATGTCTGGGGCCATCAGGTCGCCGATTTCGCTAGAGATCACCTCGTCATCGTTGCCGACAGCCGCGGGCACGGGCGCTCCACGCGCAGCAAGCAGCCGTTCGGCTATGACCTGATGACATCGGATTATGCAGCACTTCTCGACTATCTGAAAATCGGCAAGGTGACGCTGGTCGGCTGGTCGGACGGCGGCATCATCGGCATCGACATGGCAATGAAATATCCGGAGAAACTCACGCGCGTCATCGCCCAGGCGGCAAACGTGACCACCGACGGCGTGAAGTCCGACGTCATGAGCAACAAGACCTTCAACGACTACATCAATGTCGCCGGCGAATATTACAGGAAGCTGTCGCCGACGCCGAACGAATACGACGCCTTCGTCACCCAGATCTCGCAGATGTGGGCGACACAGCCCGCCTGGACGACAGCCGATCTTGGAAAGATCACAGTACCGGTCACGCTCGCGATCGGCGATCATGACGAGGCCGTAAAGCTCGACCACACGGAGTTCATGGCGAAGGAAATTCCCGGCGCAAAGCTCGTCATCCTGAAGGACGCCAGCCATTTCGCCATGCTGCAGGATCCCGAGGGATATGGCACCATGATCCGGGATGCCATGGCGGGCCGCTGAAGCCGCTACAGGAGACCCCTCTTTCCATCGCTGCTTATTTGGTTTATAGGCAGCGCCAGCATTGGGGCTATCCCCAATTGCATTCGCGGCCAAGGCTGGACGACATCCCGGCTTTTGGCGACTTAAACTCCTCTCATAGAAAGGATTGTCCGATGTCGATCACTGCTGAGCGCAAGGCTGCGCTGATCAAGGAATATGCGACCGCCGAAGGCGATACCGGTTCTCCGGAAGTACAGGTTGCGATCCTCACCGAGCGCATCAACAACCTGACCGAACACTTCAAGGACCACAAGAAGGATAACCATTCCCGCCGTGGTCTGCTGACGCTCGTTTCCAGCCGCCGCTCGCTTCTTGACTACCTCAAGAAGAAGGACGAAGGCCGCTACACCAAGCTGATTACCGGCTTGGGTATCCGCCGCTAATGATTATCCGGCGGGCGAAGCTCTTTGCCCGCCGGATGTTTTTTCGGGAGTGTGTCTCCCGCTGACATTTTCCAGGCGCGCGCTATCTGCGTGATGGAAATACGGCAGACCCGGATGGGCCGGTTCTGCCAGACCAACCGTTGACCTGTCATGGGGCAGGATTGCCGGATGCTTTCGGCCAGAGTTTCGCAAGAGCTTTGGCCCGGTTTCCCAAGGAAATCGTCCGCCCGAAGCTTCCCGTTGTCTTGCCCGTGATACGTCACACTGATTGCGGACGACCTGCGCTGCTCCTGATGGAGAAGGCGCACTGGCCGCATTGAAGGACAAGACATGTTCGATACACATAAAGTAGAAATCGAGTGGGCAGGCCGCCCTCTCAAGCTCGAGACCGGAAAGATCGCCCGTCAGGCTGACGGCGCCGTACTCGCCACTTATGGCGAAACCGTCGTTCTCGCGACCGTCGTTTCCGCCAAGGCTCCGAAGCCCGGCCAGGACTTCTTCCCGCTTACGGTCAATTATCAGGAAAAGACCTATGCGGCCGGCAAGATCCCCGGCGGCTACTTCAAGCGCGAAGGCCGTCCGAGCGAAAACGAAACCCTCGTTTCCCGCCTGATCGACCGCCCGATCCGCCCGCTCTTCCCGGAGGGTTACAAGAACGACACGCAGGTCGTTGTCACCGTCATCCAGCACGACCTCGAGAACAACCCAGACATCCTGTCCATGGTCGCGACCTCCGCTGCTTTGACGCTTTCCGGCGTTCCCTTCATGGGTCCGGTCGGCGGCGCACGCGTCGGCTACATCAATGGCGAATACGTTCTCAACCCGCATCTCGACGAGATGGATGAATCGAGCCTCGACCTCGTCGTTGCCGGCACCTACGATGCCGTTCTGATGGTTGAATCCGAAGCCAAGGAACTTCCGGAAGACGTCATGCTCGGCGCCGTCATGTTCGGCCACAAGGGCTTCCAGCCGGTTCTCGACGCGATCATCAAGCTCGCGGAAGTTGCCGCCAAGGAGCCGCGTGACTTCCAGCCGGAAGACTACTCCGCTCTCGAATCCGAAATGCTCGGCCTTGCCGAAGGTGAACTTCGCGAAGCCTACAAGATCACCCAGAAGGCCGACCGCTACGCCGCCGTCGACGCTGTGAAGGCCAAGGTGAAGGCGCACTTCCTCCCCGAAGAAGGCGAAGCCCGCTACACCGCCGAAGAAGTCGGCGCGATCTTCAAGCACCTGCAGGCCAAGATCGTCCGCTGGAACATTCTCGACACCAAGAGCCGCATCGACGGTCGCGACCTCGAAACCGTTCGTCCGATTGTTTCGGAAGTCGGTCTTCTGCCACGCACGCACGGTTCGGCGCTCTTCACCCGCGGTGAAACGCAGGCGATCGTGGTTGCCACCCTCGGCACCGGCGAAGACGAGCAGTATGTCGATTCCCTGACGGGCATGTACAAGGAGCGTTTCCTGCTCCATTACAACTTCCCTCCCTACTCGGTTGGCGAAACCGGCCGTATGGGTTCCCCGGGTCGCCGTGAAATCGGTCATGGCAAGCTCGCATGGCGCGCCATCCGTCCGATGCTGCCGTCGGCCGAACAGTTCCCCTACACGCTGCGCGTCGTCTCCGAGATTACCGAGTCGAACGGCTCGTCCTCGATGGCCACCGTCTGCGGCACCTCGCTGGCGCTGATGGATGCAGGTGTACCGCTCGCGAAGCCGGTCGCCGGCATCGCCATGGGTCTGATCCTGGAAGGCGATCGCTTCGCCGTCCTTTCCGACATTCTCGGTGACGAAGATCACCTCGGCGACATGGACTTCAAGGTCGCAGGTACTGCCGACGGTATCACCTCGCTGCAGATGGACATCAAGATCGCCGGTATCACCGAAGAGATCATGAAGGTCGCCCTTGGCCAGGCCCAGGGCGGTCGCGCCCACATTCTCGGCGAAATGGCGAAGGCCATCACCGAAAGCCGCGGCCAGCTCGGTGAATTCGCACCGCGCATCGAAGTCATGAACATTCCGGTCGACAAGATCCGCGAAGTCATCGGCTCCGGCGGCAAGGTCATCCGCGAAATCGTCGAAAAGACCGGCGCGAAGATCAACATCGAGGATGACGGCACCGTCAAGATCGCCTCCTCCTCGGGCAAGGAAATCGAAGCGGCCCGCAAGTGGATCCACTCGATCGTCGCCGAGCCGGAAATTGGCCAGATCTACGAAGGCACTGTTGTCAAGACCGCCGACTTCGGCGCCTTCGTCAACTTCTTCGGCGCCCGCGACGGTCTCGTCCATATCTCGCAGCTTGCTTCCGAACGTGTCGCCAAGACCCAGGATGTCGTCAAGGAAGGCGACAAGGTCTGGGTCAAGCTGCTCGGCTTCGATGAGCGCGGCAAGGTTCGCCTGTCCATGAAGGTCGTCGATCAGGCAACCGGGCAGGAAATCCCGGCCGCCGAAAAGGGCGACAAGAAGAAGGAAGAAGCGGCCGAATAAGCCGCGTCTTCCCCTCTGATATCCGGGCGCGGGACTATTTCCGCGCCCTTTTTGTATTCGACCTTTGCGCAATTGCGGACGGAGAACCGCTGCGCACTTTTCCTGGAATTGCTCCAGATGACGGGACCAGATCATGAGCCGCGAAACGCTTAAAACCCTCTTCCATCCCTTTGTCAGCGAAACGCTAGCTTCGCCCGGCGAAGGCAAGCGTGTGCTCTTCCTCGGCGCAGAGGCAGGCTTTGCGCTGCCCGAGGGCTTTGCCGCATCCCTGGATGCCGTACAGGGCTTCAAACCGCTCTACAGGCAGCTTCTGGCGCAGCGCATTGAGGCCAAGCCGGAGATCGAGGGTGAGGACTATGATGCCGCGCTGGTGCTCTGTACCAAACACAAGGGCGAGAACGAGGCAAATATCGCCGCTGCCCTTTCCAGCGTGAAGGCCGGCGGCCTGATCCTTGTCGCCGGTGGCAAGGAAGACGGTATCCAGCCGCTGCGCAAGCGTGTGGAAGGCTTCGGCCTCGATACCGAACACATGCCGAAATATCATGGCGTCGCCTTCTGGTTCGGGCGGCCGGCCGATGTCAGCGAGATCGTTTTGAAATTCGGAAAATCGCCTGTGCGCGTCGAAGGCCGCTTCATCGCCTCGCCCGGCATGTTCTCGCATGATCGGCTCGATGCCGGTTCACAGCTTCTCGCCTCACGCCTGCCGACCGATTTTACCGGCGATGCGGCCGATTTCGGCGCCGGCTGGGGCTATCTTTCCGTCGAGCTGACACAGAAGTCTCCGAACCTTGCCCGCCTCGACCTCTACGAAGCCCACTACGAGGCCCTGGAGGCCGCCAAGGCCAATCTGGCGGAGAACTGCCCAGGCGCGCCTGTGCGCTTCTTCTGGCACGATCTGGCAGGCGAGCAGGTGCGGGACAAATACGATCTCGTCATCATGAACCCGCCCTTCCATGAAGGTCACGCGGCGGAGCCTTCGCTTGGCCAGGCAATGATCAGGACCGCGGCTTCCGCATTGCGCGGCGGCGGGCGGCTGATGCTGGTCGCCAATCGTGGCCTGCCCTATGAACCGGTGCTTGCGGAACATTTCAAGGATAGCGGCGAAACCTGCCGCAATGCCCGCTTCAAGGTGTTGTGGGCACGGAAATGAAAAAGGCGGCCACGTGGCCGCCTTCTTCATTTGAAGCCTATCCGGCCTTACTCGACGTCTGCCTTGCGCAGCGTCTCCAGCGTCGGCATGGAGGTAATGTTGTAACCGGCATCGACGAAGTGGATTTCGCCGGTCACGCCCGTCGAGAGATCCGAAAGCAGATACAGCGCGGAGCTGCCGACCTGATCGATGGTGACGGTCTTGCGCAGCGGTGCATTGCGCTGGTTCC
The DNA here is from genome assembly GCF_047782645.1 of Rhizobium sp. ZK1. Taxonomy (NCBI): domain Bacteria; kingdom Pseudomonadati; phylum Pseudomonadota; class Alphaproteobacteria; order Hyphomicrobiales; family Rhizobiaceae; genus Rhizobium; species Rhizobium sp. ZK1. The sequence goes on along the minus strand of NZ_CP180586.1, from coordinate 4,253,265 downwards.
ACGACAGGATGGCGCGTGCATCGGAAATGCCGGCGCCGGCAAGCGTCCGGATCGGGCCTGCGGAAATGGCATTGACGCGGATGCCACGCGGACCGTAATCGGCGGCCAGATAGCGCACGGAGGCCTCCAGAGCGGCCTTGGCGACACCCATGACATTGTAGTTCGGGATGACGCGCGTGGAGCCGTTATAGGTCAGCGTCAGCATCGTGCCGCCATCTTCCATCAGCGGTGCACAGCGCTTGGCTATCTCCGTGAAGGAGAAACAGGAAATGACCATGGTGCGGCTGAAATTTTCGCGCGTGGTATCGGCGTAGAGGCCCTTCAGCTCGTTCTTATCGGAAAAGCCGATGGCGTGGACGATGAAATCGAGCTTGCCCCAGCGTTCCTTGATCGTGTCGATGACCGTATCGACCGAAGCGATGTCTTCAACATCGCAGGGCAGCAGAAAATCGGAACCGAGTTCGGCTGCAAGCGGCTTGACGCGCTTTCCAAGGGCATCGCCCTGGAAGGTAAAAGCGAGTTCTGCGCCCTGTGCAGCGAGCGCCTTTGAAATCCCCCAGGCGATCGAATGGTTGTTTGCGACGCCCATGATGAGGCCGCGCTTACCCTGCATAATTCCGGTCATTGTTATTATCCGTTGTAGCGCTGGAACACGAGCGTGGCGTTGGTGCCGCCGAAGCCGAAGGAGTTGGAGAGGGCAAGGTCGATCTTGGCATTATCGATGCGCTTGCGAACGATCGGCACACCTTCGAATTCCGGGTCGAGTTCCTTGATATGCGCGCTTTCGCCGATGAAGCCTTCCTGCATCATCAGCAGCGAATAAATCGATTCCTGCACGCCGGCAGCACCGAGCGAATGGCCCGTCAGCGACTTGGTGGACTGGATATGCGGGAGCTTGTCGCCGAAGACTTCGCGGATCGCACCGATTTCCTTGCTGTCGCCGACCGGCGTCGAGGTGCCGTGCGTGTTGATATAGTCGATATCGCCCTTTACCGTGGCGAGCGCCTGACGCATGCAGCGGATCGCGCCTTCGCCTGAGGGAGCGACCATGTCATAGCCATCGGAAGTCGCGCCATAGCCGACGACTTCTGCATAGATCTTGGCCCCGCGCGCCTTGGCATGTTCCAGCTCCTCAAGGATGAGCACGCCTGCGCCGCCGGCAATGACGAAACCATCGCGGCTGACATCATAGGCGCGCGAAGCCGTGTCCGGCGTATCGTTGTACTTGGAAGACATAGCGCCCATCGCGTCGAAGAGGTTCGACATCGTCCAATCGAGGTCTTCGTGGCCGCCTGCAAACATCATGTCCTGCTTGCCCCACTGGATCATTTCCACGGCATTGCCGATGCAGTGCGCGGAGGTCGAGCAGGCAGACGAGATCGAATAGTTGACACCATGGATCTTGAACCAGGTGGCAAGCGTTGCGGAAGCGGTGGATGACATAGCCTTCGGTACGGCGAAGGGACCGATGCGCTTCGGACTGTTGTTCTTGACGGTGATCTCGGCCGCCTCGATGAGTGTGCGTGTAGACGGACCGCCGGAGCCCATGATGATGCCGACACGCTCGTTTTCGCTGTATTCCTTGTCTTCCAGACCGGAATCGGCGATCGCCTGCTTCATGGCAACGTGGTTCCAGGCACCGCCCTGCGACAGGAAGCGCATCGCACGGCGATCGACCAGTTCGGCGAGCTTGTCCGCGCCGAGCTTGGGACTGCCCCAAACCTGGCACTTGAAGCCGTGTTCGGCGAAATCGCTGGAGAAAGAAATACCCGACTTTGCCTGCCGCAAGGATTCGGTGACTTCGGCCGCGTCGTTTCCGATCGAAGACACGACACCCAGACCCGTGACAACTACCCGTCTCATCTGATCAAACCCTTGTTGTTTTCGTAAGCCGCTCGAAATGCGGTTTTCAGGCCGTCTTGTCTTTCGAGAGACCGACGCGAAGATCGGTCGCCTGATAAATGGTTTCGCCATCCGCCTTCAGCCAGCCATCGGCAGTGCCAAGCACCAGACGGCCACGCATGACGCGCTTGAAGTCGATACCGTATTCAATCAGCTTCGTGTGCGGGCGGACCATGCCCTTGAACTTCACTTCGCCGGTCGAGAGCGCCATGCCGCGGCCCTGTTCACCGAGCCAACCCAGGTAGAAGCCGGTCAACTGCCACATGCCGTCAAGGCCGAGGCAGCCGGGCATGATAGGATTGCCTTCGAAATGGCAGGGGAAATACCAGTCGTCCGGGCGAACATCGTATTCGGCCCGCAGATAGCCCTTGTCGAAGGCGCCGCCCGTTTCAGAGATATCCGTGATCCGATGAACCATCAGCATGGGCGGCAAAGGCAGCTGCGCATTGCCAGGCCCGAACAACTCACCATGTGCGCAGGCGATAAGTTCTTCGTACGAGTAGCTGGACTGTCTGGTCGTCATAAATCTCTGTTTCCCCCCGCGTTCTTGGCGATGGATGTGTGTCTTTAGTCCAAGTTCACCAGAAAATGAAGCGCAAGCATGGCGGCTTCATTTCTTGGTTCCGGACCGGGCCTGAGCCAGTATTTGGTGGTCGCATACAGGAAGGCCAAGGCCGCGACCAGACCTAATTGCGTGAAAAGCCTGTTTTTGCGGCCTTTCGAAGGCTCTTGTCCCCATTGAACTATTGAAAGGCTTTTGCGCAAAAGTTATATCGCTTTGAACAAACATGATTGCTTTTCGCCAGAATAACCGGAGTTGGTGTCAATGACGGGTGAAGCCCCGATCGCCATTGAGGTAAGGCTGCGCAGCGCAGGCCTGCGTCCCACCCGCCAGCGCGTTGCGCTTGGCGATCTCCTGTTCGCCAAAGGGGACCGGCATTTGACCGTCGAGGAACTGCACGAGGAGGCTGTTGCTGCAGGCGTACCGGTTTCGCTCGCGACGGTTTACAATACGCTGCACCAGTTCACCGAAGCCGGCATGATCCGTGTCCTCGCCGTCGAGAGCGCCAAGACCTATTTCGACACCAATGTCTCCGACCACCATCACTTTTTTGTCGAAGGCGAAAACGAGGTGCTCGATATTCCGATCAGCAATCTGACCATCGACAATCTGCCGCCCCCGCCCGAAGGCATGGAAATTGCTCATGTCGACGTGGTGATCCGCCTGCGGCAGAAGCAGATCTGATATCACATTACATCATCGGGATGCCGGCCGGGTCGGTGCTTGTAGGTCGGGAATGTCCAGCCGAACCACAGGGCTCCGCCACGCACTGCAAAGGCTGCCAAGATCCCGCAGGCCGACGCGATATATATCTCAGCGCCTAGCGCATTGACGCTGGTAAAGACACCGGATCCCACCAGAGCCGCCGTCACGTAGATTTCCGGGCGCAGCAGCACGGATGGTTCGTTTGCCAGGAGATCGCGCAGAATGCCGCCGAAAGTCGCCGTCAGGGCGCCGGTGACAATGGCGATCGTCGGCGAGCCGGTGGCGGCCAGCCCTTTGGCGGCGCCAAGCACGCAATAGGCGGCAAGGCCGACCGCATCGAGCCAGATCAGCAGGCGATAGCGCGATTCCAGGAGATGGGCGGTAAAGAAGACGACGACACCCGCGATGCAACAGATGACGATATAGAATGGGTTCAACACCCAGAAGACCGGCACGCGGCCGAGAATTATATCGCGCACCGTGCCGCCGCCCGTCCCCGTTACGATCGCGAAAAACAGGAAGCCGATCAGATCGAGTTGCTTGCGCGAGGCGGCCAGCGCGCCGGTTGCGGCAAAGAGGGCAATGCCAGCATAATCGAGATAGACGAGCAATGACATCGAAGCCTCCAAACCGGCGAACGAAGCACACTGAATCATCGCGGCAAGGGCGGCGCAAGGCGGCGCATAGAGAATGAAAGGCCAGAGAGCCTTTATCCAAAAGAGGAAAGCCGTGAAGCTGCTGCCCGTACTCCTGAACGTCGTTTTGCTGCTGGTCATGCCGGTTGCGGCCTTCGCCCAGCAATCGCTGATCTCCGATCCGGAGATCTACGAGAAGAAGCATTTCCAGGAACAATGCACGGAAGCATCCTTCGGTGACGGCTTCCTCATCCGCCAGGATATCAACAATGACGGGCTGATGGACGCGGTCGTCAACGAGGGCGAACTCACCTGCGACGGCCAGAAGGGTCCGCAGTGCAATGAAGACGGCTGCACCTATAATTTCTATCTGCAAGTGGCCGAAGGCGGCTACTTCATGATCGCGACCGCGCAGATCTTCGGCTACGACTTCGTGCAGCGCTTTGGCAATATGGTGCTCGCTATGAAAATGAGTCCGCGCTTCTGCGATCGCACCGGCGGCGACCCCTGTGTCGTCACCACCCGCGTGCGCGGCACGAAATTCGTCACCATCTCCAAGAAATAGTCCTCAGCTCGGAAAGAGTGCCGAGGTGCGGCCGGCAAGGTACGGCCAAAGATCCAGACGAGCTTCGAAAATACGAACAGGTTCAACTCCTCGCCTGATAGCGTCTGGCCTTCCTATCCAATTCGAGAACGACTGCAATGATTGCCGTTACCTGGTGTGCACAGGATGTGGTTGGGGAGCTGCGATCTTTTGATTGAACCGCCGCTGCAGCGGGCGGGGAATAAACAGGGCGACAATCGCCAGCGCCATCGCGAAGATGGAGACCAGCCACAGCGCCTGCGCGCCCACAAGACGGGTCATGAGGGCACCGCTGATGGCGCCGAGCACCATGCCGCCCCACGGCACGATCTGGATCGTCCAGTCGAGGCGCCGGTCGCCGATGATCCAGCGGCCTATGCCGCGGCCGAAGCGCGACAGCGCGCCGGTCACATAGGTCAGGCCGATCGGCAGTCCTTCTATATGCTCGACCGCCGCATTCACCATGCCCATTGTGAGAACGATCATATAGAAACGTGTCATCAACAGATCCTGCGGCGTCATCATCGAGGCCAGCGCCAGCATGAGGCTGACGCAGCAGAGCACGACGAAGATGCGTCGTTCGGCCCGGTGGGCGACGACGATGCCGGCGGCATTGCCAAGCACGAAGACAATGATGGCAGACAGCAGCACGGCGGCGTGCCTGACATCGCCACTGCTCAGCGCCAGTGCCGCCCGCGTCGTATTGCCGGTCATAAAGGAAACGAAGTCGCCGGTCAGAAACAAACCGGTCGCATCCGTCATTCCGGCGAGAAAGGAAATCGCACCGACCAGCGCAAGTCCAGTCGCGGTCCTACGGGTTCTGATGATGCGGCGGCGTCTTGCTCGTGTCATGCTTCGGGTCCGGGAAATGTCGAATCGGTTGACTTCGACGACCAATATAAAAACCCGCTTTCAGCCGCTGGCAAAGCGGCGACGGAGGAATCACCGAAAAATGTCAGTTATGTTGACCTGAGGTGTTTATTGAACCGCATTGGAGGGTTTGGTGGAGCTAAGCGGGATCGAACCGCTGACCTCTTGCATGCCATGCAAGCGCTCTCCCAGCTGAGCTATAGCCCCATCAGGGTGGCCCGGCCTGCGCCGGTCCTGGGATGGTCCGGAGGGCGTTCCCTCTGGAGTGGCGGCTTATTACTTGCGGTTTTCGCAGATGGCAAGCCTAAAAGATCCGGCCCGGAAAATTTTTGTCATCCGGGCCGGTATTCGTTCGATCAGACTTCGTCTTCGTCGCCGGTGACGCCGATGATGTCGCTCATGTCGTCATCTTCGTCATCTTCATCGGCTTCGAGGAAGGTATCGTCGTCATCGCCTTCGATTTCGACATCGTCGTCACCCATGTCAGGGATATCGTCGCCAGACGCGCCATCTTCGGCATCTTCGAGCGAAACCAGTTCGACTTCGGTGTTTTCGGTATCGACTTCGGCAACCTCGTCCTCATCCTGAACTTCGGCGATTGCCGAGGTTTCTTCGAAGAAGGACAGGGGGTAGGATTTACCGGTGTAAGGGGAGACGATCGGGTCCCGGTTCAGGTCGTAGAACTTCTTGCCGGTTTCCGGATCGGTGCGCTTGGTTCCAAGTTCCGCTTTCGCCACTATAAGCCTCATGAGAATGGCCGAATGCGAGATTCGGCAAATGCCGTCAAACCGGCGTTCTATTCGGAATTTATAAGCCGGTCCCCTTAATCGCTACGGCTTCCCGTGTCAAAGCTAAACTTCATGGGGCACTTCAGGCGTTTGTCCGGCATTCCGGATGACCGCTCGGCAAGTTTGTGCTAACCAGCCGCGATTGCCGCAAAGCCCGCCGGAAAAATATCCCGGCGCCGAGGTGTGAGCGGCCCGAAAATTGCCTTTGCAAGGGACTAGCCCATGTCGCAGGGTTCTGCATTGAAGCCGGCCAGCGCCCGCAGATCCTCCGGGCTTTCCGGAACCATTCGCATTCCCGGCGACAAATCGATCTCGCATCGAGCACTCATGCTCGGCGGGCTGGCATCGGGGGAAACGCGCATTACCGGGCTCCTCGAAGGCGAGGATGTACTGAATACCGGGAAGGCGATGCAGGCTATGGGTGCCGTGATCCGCAGGGAAGGCGGCGTTTGGATCATAAACGGAACAGGCAACGGCGCATTGCTTGCGCCGGAGGTTCCGCTCGATTTCGGCAATTCCGGCACCGGCGCGCGCCTGACCATGGGCCTTGCAGGCGTCTATGATTTCGACACCGTCTTCACCGGTGACGCCTCGCTCTCTCGGCGGCCGATGAGCCGCGTGCTCGATCCGTTGCGCCGCATGGGCGTGCAAGTGAAGGCCGCGGAGGGCGACCGCCTGCCGGTCATGCTGCGCGGGCCGGAAACGCCGGCCCCGATCCGCTACATCCTGCCCGTCGCCTCGGCGCAGGTGAAGTCAGCGATGCTGCTTGCCGGCCTCAATATACCGGGTGTGACGACGGTTATCGAGCCGGCGATTACGCGCGACCATACGGAAAAGATGCTGGCCGGCTTCGGCGCGGAACTGTCGGTCGAGACCGACAAGGGCGGTAGGCGGACGGTCCGGCTGCAAGGCCGCGGCAGGCTGACCGGCCAGATCGTCGACGTGCCCGGCGACCCCTCCTCCGCTGCTTTCCCACTCGTGGCGGCTTTGCTGGTGCCGGGCTCGGACATCATCGTCTCCAATGTGCTGATGAACCCGATGAGAACCGGACTGGTCCTGACGCTGCGGGAGATGGGCGCCGGTATCGAGATCCTCAACCCGCGCCTTGCAGGCCGCGAGGAGGTGGCGGATCTGCACGTGCGCCACTCCGAACTGACGGGCATTAGCGTGCCGGCAGAACGTGCACCATCGATGATCGATGAATATCCGGTACTTGCCGTCGCTGCCGCCTTTGCCAAGGGCCGAACAGTGATGAACGGTCTGCAGGAACTGCGGGTCAAGGAGTCAGACCGGCTCTCGGCCGTCGCTGACGGGCTGAAGCTCAACGGCGTCGATTGCGAGGAAGGCAATGACTGGCTTTCCGTTACCGGCCAGCCGGATGGCAAGGGGCTCGGCAATGCTGCCGGCGAGCATGTCACCACGCATCTCGACCATCGTATCGCCATGAGCTTCCTTGTCATGGGACTGGCTTCGGAGCATCCTGTCGGCATCGATGACAGCAGCATGATTGCAACCAGCTTTCCGCAGTTCATGGATCTGATGGAAGGTCTGGGGGCAGGGATCGAGCAGGCCTGACATGTACCAGCCGCCACATTTCCGCGAAGACGATCTCAATGTGCAGCACGCGCTGATGCGCGCGTACCCGCTTGGCCTGCTGATTACGGCGGGCGCCTCCGAATTGGTCGTTAACTCCGTGCTGCTCCATCTCGATGCCGGCGCATCAGAGAAGGAACGCTGCGGCGAGGGTGTTGCCAAAGGCCTCACCGAGATGGCAGAGCAGGCCGAAATGCAGGAACTGGTGCGCCGCTACGGCGGCCTCGGCACGGAATGATTTCATGAGCGACAGCTTCATCATCGCCATCGACGGCCCTGCCGCGGCAGGCAAAGGCACCCTTTCGCGAGGGATCGCCGAACAATACGGCTTCCACCACCTCGATACCGGCCTCACCTATCGGGCGGCCGCCAAGGCGCTCATCGACGCCGGCCTGCCGCTCGACGACGAGACGATCGCTGAAAAGATGGCGCGCGAGGTTGAACTGACCGGGCTCGATCGCGATATATTGTCGAGACATGAGATCGGCGAAGCCGCCTCGAAGATTGCCGTGATGCCGGCAGTTCGCCGGGCGCTGGTTGAGGCGCAGCGGCGGTTTTCCGAGAGGCCGCCGGGGACGGTTCTCGACGGTCGCGATATCGGCACCGTCGTCTGCCCTGCAGCACCGGTGAAGCTGTATGTAACGGCATCGCCGGAAGTCCGTGCGAAGCGCCGTTACGACGAGATTATCGGCAAGGGAGGCTCGGCGGATTTCGACGCGATCTTCGAGGACGTGAAACGGCGCGACGATCGCGACATGAACCGGGCGGATAGCCCAATGAAACCGGCTAATGATGCGCACTTGCTTGACACGTCGGAAATGAGTATAGAGGCCGCGTTTCAAGCTGCCAGGTCGATCATCGACGCTGCCTTGAGCCGAAATGCCTAAAAATGAGCGACTTTCCGTGCTTCAAGCGCGGAGGCAATGCAAAAGAAGCCTGAAATTCCGTCCAAGCGCCGGATTGCCTTCGTGAAAGAAGGCGGACTGGGTTCAGGCCCGTTCAACACGAACCAACCGGCGCATACGTGAGCCTTAACGCTATCGAAGGCCACGCAGGAGATTTTATGTCAGTAGCAACTCCCTCTCGCGAGGATTTCGCGGCCCTTCTCGAAGAGTCCTTTGCCAAGAACGATCTGGCCGAAGGCTATGTTACCAAGGGTATCGTCACGGGCATCGAAAAGGATGTCGCCGTTGTTGACGTCGGCCTGAAGGTCGAAGGCCGCATCGCGCTCAAGGAATTCGGCGCACGTGCCAAGGACGGTTCGCTGAAGGTCGGCGACGAAGTCGAAGTTTACGTCGAGCGCATCGAAAACGCGCTGGGCGAAGCAGTTCTGTCGCGCGAGAAGGCTCGCCGCGAAGAAAGCTGGATCAAGCTCGAAGCCAAATTCGAAGCTGGCGAGCGCGTCGAAGGCGTGATCTTCAACCAGGTCAAGGGCGGCTTCACGGTCGACCTCGACGGTGCGATCGCCTTCCTGCCGCGCTCTCAGGTCGATATCCGCCCGATCCGCGACGTCACCCCGCTGATGCACAACCCGCAGCCCTTCGAAATCCTCAAGATGGACAAGCGTCGCGGCAACATCGTGGTTTCGCGCCGTACGGTTCTGGAAGAATCCCGTGCCGAGCAGCGTTCTGAAATCGTGCAGAACCTCGAAGAAGGCCAGGTTGTTGACGGCGTCGTCAAGAATATCACCGACTACGGTGCGTTCGTTGACCTCGGCGGCATTGACGGCCTGCTGCACGTCACCGACATGGCATGGCGCCGCGTGAACCATCCGTCGGAAATCCTGAACATCGGCCAGCAGGTCAAGGTTCAGATCATCCGCATCAACCAGGAAACCCACCGCATCTCGCTCGGCATGAAGCAGCTCGAGTCCGATCCGTGGGATGGCATCCAGGCCAAGTATCCGGAAGGCAAGAAGATTTCCGGTACTGTCACGAACATCACCGACTACGGTGCGTTCGTCGAGCTGGAGCCGGGCATCGAAGGCTTGATCCACATCTCGGAAATGTCCTGGACCAAGAAGAACGTTCACCCCGGCAAGATCCTGTCCACGAGCCAGGAAGTCGAAGTCGTCGTTCTCGAAGTTGATCCGTCCAAGCGCCGTATTTCGCTCGGCCTCAAGCAGACGCTGGAAAACCCCTGGGCAGCATTCGCCCGCAGCCATCCGGCCGGCACTGAAGTCGAAGGCGAAGTCAAGAACAAGACCGAATTCGGCCTGTTCATCGGCCTCGACGGCGATGTCGACGGCATGGTTCACCTCTCCGACCTCGACTGGAACCGTCCGGGCGAACAGGTCATCGAGGAGTTCAACAAGGGCGACGTCGTCAAGGCTGTCGTTCTTGACGTGGACGTCGAAAAGGAACGCATCTCGCTCGGCATCAAGCAGCTCGGCAAGGATGCAGTCGGCGAAGCCGCTGCTTCCGGAGACCTGCGCAAGAATGCAGTCGTTTCCTGCGAAGTCATCGCTGTTAACGACGGCGGCGTCGAAGTGAAGCTCGTCAACCACGAGGACATCACTTCGTTCATCCGTCGCGCCGACCTCGCCCGCGACCGCGACGAGCAGCGCCCTGAGCGCTTCTCGGTCGGCCAGGTGTTCGACGCCCGCGTCACGAACTTCTCCAAGAAGGACCGCAAGATCATGCTGTCCATCAAGGCTCTGGAAATCGCGGAAGAGAAGGAAGCCGTTGCTCAGTTCGGTTCGTCCGACTCGGGCGCGTCGCTTGGCGACATCCTCGGCGCGGCTCTCAAGAACCGCGGCGGCGAATAATCCTTCGCTGATCCCTTAGAAATGAAGAACCCGCCGGAGCGATCCGGCGGGTTCTTTCGTTTGGGAGATTGTCTGGAGTTCTTTGTACCCACGCAATTCCGCTATGCGCACCCGCAGAATGTGCTTCGGATTATTCCCAGCCCACCATGCGCTGATAGAGGGCATAGACCGGATCGGCGACGGTTGCCGGCGTCGTAGAGGAATCGGGATCGAACATTTTCGGCTGCCGCCGCTCTTCACGCGGGGCGTCTCCTTCGCCGGCCTGCTGCTCTTCGTCCTGACCGGATTGCGCCTGCTGCTGTTGCTGCTGATCCTGAGAGCCGCCATTTTCATGTTGGCGATGAGGCGGCTCATCAGCCTTGGTTGCCTTGTATTCGTCGCGAGCGAACTGGTACGGCGTCTGGGCATAGGGCAGGCCGTCCGGCATACGTGCCGCAAGCGGAACGTATGAGGGTGTCTCGATCACCGGGAGAGGAACCGGCTGCGGCTGAGCGGCAATGTCCCTGGCAGGACGCGCCGTCTGGGCGGCTGTCGCGATCTCCGTCTGGGACGGGCGAGAAGCCTGGGTAGCCTGAGCAGATGCAGGCTCGACCACATCTTCTGGGGTGGCGCGAACCAGGCTCTCCGTCGCCTCGCTGATGACGGCCTCGTCCAGCATAGCATCGATTTCGACGGCAGCTTCGACGGGCGTATCCGTCAACAGGACAGTTGCCTCCTGCTCGCGGATGATCGTTGCGATCATTTGCGAAACCTGTTCGGTCATGGAGCTGGCAATGCCGGTCCAGCTGCGCGGGATCACCGGATCGGCCTTGGCAGAGATCGTCTGCTGCTCGAGAGCTGGGCCAGCCTGTTCCGGCTCGACCACTTCCCGCTTTACCGATGCGACCTGGACTTCTTCTGTCTCTCTCGGCGTGGTCGCCTGCGATGAAGCGTCATGCGCCGCTGTCGCGGGCTGCCTTCCAGCCTGCTGGTCCTCAACGGCTAGATCGGTCGTCACGACAACAGCTGTTTCGGCTGGAACGATTTCTTCGGCAGCGGGTATCGCCGCACTTTCAACGGGTTTTGCTGCCAACTGACGTGCCGCAGACAGGTTTTCTCCCTGAAGCTTGATTTCCGGCCGCGGCTCGGTGCGGGGCAGCGGGGCAGCATCATTCTGGCGATAAGAGCGGACAACGGCGCGGGCCGCGAGATCCCTGTCCTTGTAGCTGACAATCTCGAGATAGGCGATGACACGGGTGGCCTCCGGCCCGGTCGGATCCTTGAGGGCTGCGGCGATCATTCTCAGCGGCAGGCTATGTCCGTCATCGGAAAGCTGGCGCTCGACCGCATCGATCTCGGCGTCGGGCATGCGACGGATGGCATCAGCGACACGGGTGGCAAAGGCCTGATCGGATTCGCCTTTGCCTCGCTGCAGCGATATGGTGCGTCCCGTCGCATTTATGATGTCGAGAAGTGCTTCAATCATGCGCTGGCGCGCGGCGATAAGCAGGATATTGAGCTTGCCGGCAATTGCGGCGTTGAGGTCGGCAGCTTCAACTGCATTCACCGGGGTGGGGGCGACCACCGAACGGCCGAGGCCGCCGGCAACGATTGCCGCCGTCTGACCCTGAGAAGAAAGGCTTGCATTGGACGCTGAACGAATGGGAGACAACACAGGCACGCTCCTTTCGCAAAGTGGCTATGAAAGCAGGTTCTACAAAGAGACCGAGCTCATCCGGCCTCTTGCATCCCGGCAGATCCTCCTGTCCGCATCGGCACTTTTTGTGCCGTCGAGTGCATAAAAATTAATAATAATCTTAACGAAAACGTCTTAACGAATAGCTAACGGCCGCGGACGATGTCCGTGGCCGTGCTGGTATGTCGGATGAAATGCGCCTTAGCTGTGGGCGAAGATATCTGCCTCTTCCCAGCCGAGAAGATCGAGCTTGGCGCGCGTCGGCAGGAATTCGAAGCAGGCCGTCGCGTGCTCCAGACGGCCATCGCGGATCAGGCGTTCGTTGAGCTTGTCACGCAGCGCGTGCAGATAGAGCACGTCGGAGGCGGCATATTCGAGCTGCGCCTGCGAGAGCGTTTCGGCAGCCCAGTCGGAGGACTGCTGCGTCTTGGAGATATCGATGTCGAGCATCTCCTTCAGATTATCCTTCAGACCGTGGCGATCCGTGTAGGTACGGATGAGGCGCGAGGCGATCTTCGTGCAGAAGACCGGTGTCGCGGTGACGCCGAATGTATGGAAGAGCACGGCGATATCGAAGCGGCCGTAGTGAAAGATCTTCTGGCGCGACGGATCGGCAAGCAGCGCGGTCAGGTTCGGCGCTTGCTTCTGACCGGCCGCTATGCGGATCACATCGGCAGAGCCGTCGCCCGGCGAAAGCTGGACGACGCAGAGGCGGTCCCGGCGCGGCACGAGGCCCAGCGTTTCGGTATCGATCGCGATCGCGCCAATGTAACGGGCGGCATCCGCCGCGGAAATATCGCCTTGGTGATAACGGATGGTGGCCGCCATGGGATGTCTCTCGTTCAGCTTCGTCTTTTCGGGCTATATCGCAAAGGGCGAAACCGCGAAACCGCTTTCCTGCTGCAGGCGGCCTTCAGGCGCGGCATAACCGCTCAATAGTGCGGCGGCTTGGTGATCGCCGGGGCTTCCAGCGATTGTTCCTCCAGGCTCAGGAACCGCTCGGTCAATCGATCGAGCTTGGCGCGCGTCTGCTCCATGACTTTCCATTGTTCGGCAAGCTGATCGGAAAGCTCATCGATCGTCTTTGCCTGATGGGCCAGCATTTCTTCCAGCTTCGTGATGCGGGCTGCCTCGTCGGACATCGGTTTTCTCCGGGGAAATCAGGTGGCATTTCCAAAGCCCAAATAGGCCGAAGCGTCAATGGTTTCGAGGCCTCACGAAAACGATTCCGAAATGAACCGCTTGGTTACCAAAAGCCCTTGCCGCATCCCGTCTTGTGGGGTAGGCCCTTATCCATCAGGGAGGATAACTGATGGATGTAGGCAATGGCTTTCTTCATCCGGACCGGCTCTTTCCCGCCGATCCGGCAACGCGGACAATAGCACGCGATCTCTATGAGACGGTGCGTGCCCTTCCGATCGTCAGCCCTCACGGGCATACCGAACCGTCCTGGTTCGCAGACGACAAGGCCTTCGAAGACGCCGCTTCGCTGCTCGTCATTCCCGACCACTATCTTTTCCGCATGCTGCACAGCACCGGCACCAAACTCGATGAGCTCGGTGTGCCACGGCTTGACGGCAAGCCGGTGGCAAGCGGCCGGGATATCTGGCGGGCTTTCGCTGCCAAATACCATCTTTTCCGCGGAACGCCGTCGAGCCTTTGGGTCGATCACGCCATGTCGGCCGTGCTCGGCTGTACAGAGCCGCTGACGACTGAGAATGCCGATGCGCTCTACGATCATATCAATGCGCAGCTGAAACTTCCGGAGTTCCGGCCGCGGGCGCTGCATCAGCGCTTCGGCATCGAGACGATCGCCACAACCGAAGGCGCGCTCGATCTGCTTCCTCACCATCAGAAGATGGCGACCGACGGCTGGATCGGCAAAGTGCGCACCACCTACCGGCCTGACAGCGTCACCGATCCCGACGCCATCGGCTTCCGCGACAATCTCATCAAGTTCGGTGAGATCACCGGCTGCGACATCACCAAGTGGGACGGCCTCATCGAGGCACATCGTAAGCGGCGCGCCTATTTCCGCCAGTTCGGCGCAACGGCGACCGACCATGGCGTACCGACCGCCTTTACCGCCGATCTGCCGCTTACCGAAAAGCAGGCGCTGCTCGACAAGGCGCTGAAGGGACCCCTTTCGGCTGCTGATGCAGAGCTTTTCCGGGGCCAGATGGTGACGGAAATGGCCGGCCTCTCCGCCGAAGACGGCATGGTGATGCAGATCCATGCCGGTTCACGCCGCAACACCGACCGCGGGCTTTTCGAAACCCGTGGACCGAATATGGGCGCCGATATTCCGACGCGCACCGACTGGGTCGGCGGCCTCAATGCCCTGCTGTCGAAATACGGCCATGCGCCTGGCCTGCGCATCCTGCTCTTCACGCTCGACGAGACGACCTATGCCCGCGAGCTTGCGCCGATGGCCGGCCATTGGGCCTGCCTGATGATCGGGCCGCCCTGGTGGTTTCACGACAGCCCGCTTGGTATCCGCCGCTATCTCGACCAAGTGGTGGAGACAGCCGGTTTCGCCAATCTCGCCGGCTTCAACGACGATACGCGCGCGCTCCTGTCGATCCCCGCCCGCCACGATGTCTGGCGTCGCGAGATTTGCCGCTTCCTGGCGCAGCTTGCGGCCGAGCACCGGATTTCCAAAAAGGAAGCCGAAATCGTGACGCGCGAACTCTCCTATGACAATGCGAAGAAGGCCTACAAGCTGTGAGCGACAGACTACAGACCATAACCGGCCTTGCGCCGACAGCGAAGCTTCCTGCCTATGACCGGAATGCACTGAAGGCCGGCATCCTGCATCTTGGCCCCGGCGCCTTCTTCCGTGCTCATTTCGCGCCCTTCACGGATGGCGCGCTCGCAGCTGCAGGTGGCGACTGGGGCATTGAGGTGGCAAGCCTGCGCACGCCTGATGTTGCGGACAATCTGAGCGCTCAGAACGGGCTCTATACGGTGCTAATCCGCGACACGTCGGGGACAACGGCGCAGGTCATCGGCTCGATCCTTGGGGCGCATGTGGCGCCACGCGATCCGACCGGCCTGCTGGCACGGCTAGAAGACCCTGATATCCGCATCGTCAGCATGACCGTGACCGAAAAAGCTTACGGTTTCGATCCGGCAACGGGCGGGCTCGACCTCAAGCATCCCGATATCGTCGCCGACCTTGCCAACCGGCACGCGCCGCGCGGCGTTATCGGCTATCTGGTGGAAGGCCTTGCGCGGCGGCGCCAGAAGGGTATTGCACCCTTTACGCCGCTCAGCTGCGATAACCTGCCGAGCAACGGCGCAGTACTGAAGCGTCTCGTACTGGAATTCACCTCTCGCATCGATACCGACCTGCATGACTGGATTGAAGCGAACGTGCCCTTCCCGTCCACGATGGTCGACCGTATCACGCCGGCAAGCACCGATGCGACCTATGCCGATGCCAAGCGGCTGACGGGCCGCACCGACCTCGCGGCGATCGAGACAGAGCCTTTCACGCAATGGGTGATCGAAGATCATTTCGCCAATGGGCGGCCAGCCTGGGAAAAGGTGCGTGGCGCGCTGATGGTCGAGGAAGTCTCTGCCTATGAAAAGATGAAGCTGCGGATGCTGAATGGTGCGCATTCTCTGCTCGCCTATCTTGGCTATACAGCAGGCTATGAATTTATCCGCGACGTGATGGACGATGCCGGACTTGCCGCGCTGGCCCGCCGGCATATGAACGCGGCGGCGGCAACGCTCGACCCGGTTCCCGGTATCGATCTCGACGCCTATGCGGACGAGCTGATAGCACGCTTTGCAAACAAGGCGATCGCCCACCGGACCTATCAGATCGCCATGGATGGCACACAGAAACTGCCGCAGCGCTTGCTGGAGCCGGCAACCGAAGCGCTCGCAAAGGGTGGCAAGGCGGAGACCTACGCGATCGCTGTCGCCGCCTGGATGCGTTACGCAACGGGCGTCGACCGCAATGGCGAACGCTACGAATTGCGCGACCCACGGGCGGGAGAGATTGCAGCACTGATCGCGGATGTGCCGCGCAACGGCGGGGCTGTTTCAGCAGCGCTGTTCAAACTTCCGGGGCTGTTTCCAAAGGCACTGACCGGGAATATCGCCTGGACTGAGGACGTGGCCAACAAGCTGGAAATTCTGATCCAGGACGACAGGCTGCCGCTGTTTTGATGCCTTTCGTCATGATCCCCGTGCTTGTCGCGGGGTTCATCAGGTCCAAGTCCCTGGGCCTGCAATTTCGGACGTAAAACCGCCGCACACTTTCGTTGGACTTGATCCATCCTTGGCTGCCGCGAGGCTCAGGCTCTCACCCGCTTCATCTCGGGATCGTAAAGCGGCTTGAGGCTGACCTTGCAAGGCACACGCTCACAGGCAACATCGAGCTCATAGGTGCCGGAGAGAACGAAATCCTCCGTCACGCCGTCTGGGTTACGAACATAGCCATAGCCAATCGGCTTGCCGATGGTGTAGCCGAAGCCGCCGCTGGAAAGCCAGCCGACGCGCTTGCCGTCGCGGTAGATGGTTTCGCGGCCCAGCAGCACGATATCGGGATTTTCAGGCACGAGGCAGACGAGCATCTTCTTCACGCCGCCTTCAAGCTGGCGTTCGATCACCTCACGGCCCTTGAAAGGCGTGTTCTTCCGCATCTTCACGGCCCAGCTAAGGCCGGCTTCAACCGGCGTATGGTCCGGGCCGATATCGGAACCCCAGGCGCGATAGCCTTTTTCCAGGCGGCAGCTTTCGATGGCGCGGTAGCCGGCATTGACAAGGCCGAACCGTCCGTCCGTCGCCATCAGCGCGTCATAGACGGTGGTGGCATATTCGATCGGCACATGCAGTTCATAGCCGAGTTCGCCGACATAGGTGATACGCAGAGCCCGCACGGGGCAACCGGCAATACCGATGGTTTTGACCCGGCCGAAGGGGAAGGCGGCATTGGAGACGTCGCTGGTCGTGACCTCTTGCAGGATCGCGCGGGAATTCGGTCCCATCAGCGAGAGCACGGTATAGGCCGAGGTAACGTCAACGAGTTCGGCGTGGAGGCCATCGGGGATGTTGCGCGAAATCCAGTCGAAATCATGCGTGGCAAAACCGGTGCCGGTGACGATGTAATATTCGTTTTCGGCGATGCGGGCGCAGGTGAGGTCGCATTCGATGCCGCCCTTGTCGTTGAGCATCTGCGTGTAGATCAGCGAACCGACGGGCTTTGCAACATCGTTGGCGGCAATCCAGGATAGGGCTGTTTCAGCATCCCTGCCCTTCAGCACGAATTTGGCGAAGGATGTCTGATCGAAGATGACGGCTGCTTCGCGCACCGCCTTGTGTTCCCGGCCGACGGCATCGAACCAGTTCTGGCGAGCATAGGTATAAATGTCCTTCGGCTCTTCATTGGCGAAGAGATCGGCAAACCAGTTCGGCCGCTCCCAGCCGAGCTTTTCGCCGAAACAGGCACCCTGCGCCTTCAGCCGGTCATAGAGCGGTGATTTCCGGCACGGGCGGCCGCTTGTATATTCCTCAAAGGGGAAGGCCAGGGTGTAATGCTTGCCATAGGCCTCCAGCGTGCGAGTACGGACCCAGTCCGTATCGAAATGCGGCCGGCCGAACCGGCGGATATCGACCGGCCAGAGATCATAGGGCGGTTCGCCCTTGGTCACCCATTCAGCGAGCGCCATGCCGGCGCCGCCGGCCGAGGCAATGCCGAAAGCATTGAAACCGGCGCCGACGAAGAAATTCTTCAGTTCCGGTGCCTCACCAAGGATGAAATTGCCGTCGGGCGTAAAACTCTCCGGCCCGTTCAGAAGCTGTTTGATACCGACATTTTCCAGCGCCGGCACGCGGCCGAGCGCCTGTTCCATGATCTGCTCGAAATGGTCGAAATTGCTGTCGAGCAGCGTGTAGTGAAAACCATCGGGAATGCCGTCCAGAGCCCAGGCAATTGGATTCGGCTCGTAACCGCCCATGACCATGCCGCCGACCTCTTCCTTGTAGTAGGTGAGGCGATCGGGATCGCGCAGCGTCGGAAGGTTGGACGGCACACCGAAGGAATCGGTGATGATATACTGGTGTTCGACCGAGACGAGCGGCACGTTGACGCCAAAGCGGGCAGCGAAGCTGCGGGTCCACTGTCCCGCGCAGACCACCACGCGCTCGCATTCGATACGGCCCTGCGCCGTGACGACGGCGCGAATCCTGCCCTTGTCGATTTCGAGATCGAGAACTTCCCTATCTTCGAAGATCGAGACGCCGGCCATGCGCGCGCCTTTTGCCAGCGCTTGAGTGATGTCAGAAGGATTGGCTTGCCCATCCGTCGGAAGGAAGGCAGCACCAACGAGATCGTCTGTGGTCATCAGAGGCCAGAGATCGAAGGCCTCCTGCGGGTTCAGGAGATGCATTTCGAGGCCGAAGGACTGGGCTGTCGTCGCCTGGCGCTTGACCTCAGTCCAGCGCTCCTCATTGCAGGCAAGCCGCAAACCGCCATTCATCTTCCAGCCGGTGCCGAGGCCGGTTTCGGCTTCGAGCTTCTTGTAGAGATCGACGGAATATCCCAGAAGCTGGGTGATGTTGGCGCTGGTGCGCAATTGGCCGACGAGGCCAGCGGCATGGAATGTGGTGCCCGACGTCAATTTCTTGCGCTCCAGGAGCACCGTATCTGTCCAGCCGAGTTTCGCCAGATGATAGGCGGTCGAGCAGCCGATGATGCCGCCGCCGATGACCACGGCTTTCGCCGTCTTCGGTAATTCCTTCGTCATTCAATGATCCTGTTCAAATGCCCGATAGGCGCGCTCGAAGCGGGCGAGGTTTTCGGCCGTGTAGGCGGCGTAGTTGAAATCGATGGTCGAATGGATCTCGGAAATCATGCTCCATAGGGTCTCGCGCAGCAACGAGGCGCATTTCATGGCCCGGTAGCGGCCGCTGAGATCATCCGTCAGGGGCTGGTCGAAGTAGGTCTCCAGCATGAGGCGCTCCGCCTCCTCTGAAAACTCGTTGTTGGAGGCGAGACCGCCGAGATCGAAGAGCGGCGTATTGAAGCCCGCGTAATCCCAGTCGATCAGCCAGAGCCGCCGGCCGTCGTCGAGGAAATTGGCAGCGAGCAGGTCGTTGTGGCCGAAGGCGATTTCGAAGGGACCGGCCGCTGCTTCGAGACGCTCGGCTTTCTCCAGGAGATCGTCCAGCAAAGGTGTGTGCGGGCTGTTTGCGGCCTTCAGGTTCGCGATGTAGTCGCGGATTACATGGAAAACCCAGAAGATCATCGCCTGACCACGGAAATGGCGGGCCATATCGTAGTGGCAGCGGCGGATCAGCGGAATGAGACGGACAAGCGTTTCCGGCTTTCTGACATCGTCAGGCGAAAGCGGCGCGGCATCTATAAAATCCAGAACCAGCACGCCCGGCACGTGATGGATCACGGCGGGCGAAATCCCGGCCGCGTGGGCAGCGCGGCTTGCCGCGAGCTCATTCTGCCTGTTGATGTGATGAACCGGAATATCATCGCCGAGGCGAACGACCCGCCTAAGCGCGCCATCCTTCACGAGATAATTGCGGTTGGTAATGCCGCCGGTGATCGGGGCTATGTCAATCGGGCCTTGCCAGATGCCAAGCGCATGAATCCTCTCTTCAGGCGTCACACGTAACCCCCTCGTAGCCCTCAGGGAAATGATGGGCTTGAGAGGGATCGGCTGTCAAGTTGCGGCCAATTCAGATTGTCTTGCCAGCGGCATCAAAAACATGACAGCGGGCCGGATCGAAGGAGGCTTTCACGTTGGTGCCGCGCTCGACCTTCTGCTGACCATCGAGCGCGATGGTCAGCGTCTGGTTATCCGGCGTCGTGGTGTAAAGCATCGTGGCGCCGCCGAGGTTCTCGACGAGATCGACATTGACGGTCGAAAGCCCAGTGCCGCCTTCCGCCAAAGAGAGATGTTCGGGACGAATACCGAAAGTAACGTCCTGACCCGCCTGACCAGCAAGCCGGCGGCCGAGCTGAACGGAATTGCCGCAGACATTGAGCGTCGAGCCGGTGTCGGTGACGCTCTCGATCCTGGCATTAAGGAAGTTCATCTTCGGGCTGCCGATAAAACCGGCGACGAAGCGGTTGGCGGGATTGTTGTAGAGATCGAGCGGAGCGCCGACCTGTTCGATGCGGCCGGAATTCAGCACGACGATCTTGTCGGCCATGGTCATGGCCTCCACCTGATCGTGGGTCACGTAGATCATCGTGTTGCCGAGGCTGCGGTGCAGGCGGGAAATCTCGACACGCATCTGCACGCGCAGTTCGGCATCGAGATTGGACAGAGGCTCGTCGAAGAGGAAGATGCGCGGCTCGCGCACGATGGCGCGGCCGATCGCAACGCGCTGGCGCTGACCACCCGATAGTGCCTTCGGCTTGCGCTCGAGCAGCTTCTCGATCTGCAGGATCTGCGCAGCGCGGCGCACTTTCGGCTCGATCTCGGCCCTTTTGTAACCTGCGGTTTCAAGGCCGAAGGCGAGGTTCTTGTAGACCGACATATGCGGATAGAGCGCGTAGGACTGGAAGACCATGGCGATGCCGCGCTTGGCCGGCGTCACCTCGTTCATGCGCTCATTGTCGAGCAGCAGCGCGCCGCCGGAGATTTCCTCAAGGCCGGCGATCATGCGCAGCAGCGTGGACTTGCCACAGCCCGAAGGGCCGACGAAGACGGCGAATTCGCCGGGATCGATCGTCAGGTCGATGCCGTGGATGACGTCGAGCTGGCCATAGCGCTTCTCGACTTTCTGAAGAACGACACTCGTTGCCATGTTCCGAAATCCCCTCTTATCTGGTTCTTGCACGCCAATCGGCGTATTTCGGGCTGTCTGGACCGATCGGCAAGGCGACATCAGCGCCGCTATCGGAAGATTGGTAGATGGCTGTCACCAGTTCCAGCGCGCGCCGGGCATCTGCGCTTGTCACCGGAAGCGAACCCGTGCCCATCAGGTAATCATGGAAGCGCAGCATCTGCGTGTTGAAACGCAGCGGCACGGGCTGCCAGTCGGCGATGACGGCATCGATCTTCGCCTGTACTTCATCGTCGGCAGCGATGATCTGCCAGGGATCCTGGCCGGGCGCATAGGCCTCGTGATTGCTTTCGAAGGTGATGTTCTCGAAATGCAGCCTGAGCCGGCTGATTTCGTTCTGCGAACCGAGCGTGCAGGACAGCGAGACGAAGGCGCCGTTCTGCATCTGCAGGCTGACGGAGGCGCAGTCTTCGACCTCGATCTCGTTGACGCGGGTCGCCACGCGGCCGAAAACGCGGACGGCAGGGCCGGCGAGATAGAAGAGCATGTCATGCAGATGGAGCGCGTGAGTGACGAGCACGCCGCCGAGTTCGGTTGCCCATTTGCCGCGCCAGGGAACGGCATAATATTCCGGCTTGCGGCGCCAGAAAGTTTCGACCGAACCCATGTAGAACCTGCCGGCAAGACCGGCATCGATGATGCGCTTGGCCTTTTCGACGCCGTCGCCATAGCGATATTGGAAGATCGGCATCAACGTGCCCTTGGCGGTCTTCTCGGCCCCGATGATTTCGTCGGCTCCGGCGAGCGAACCGGTGAGCGGCTTCTCGCAGACCACATGCTTGCCGGCAGCAAGTGCTGCGATCACCTGCTCCTTATGGATGCCGGGCGGCGTGCAGATATCGATGATGTCGATGCTGTCGTCTGCAAGCAGCTCATCGAAAGAGGTCGTGCGCCGTTCGATGCCGAATTCGTCGCCAATCGTCTTCAGGCGGTCTTCGTTCAGGTCGCAGATCGCTGTGACCTTGAATTTGTCCGGATGCGGCAGATAACCCTCGACGATATGGGAGCGGCCGATACCGCAGCCGATGATCGCGACTGTCTTGATGCTCATGTCATTCTTTCCTGTCTGGCTTTCCTGCTCGATCCATCAACGCTTCATGCCGGTCGTGGCGATGCCTTCGATCAGCAGGCGCTGGAAGAACAGGAAGAAGAAGAACACGGGCACCAGGGTCAGCGTCGACATGGCGAACAGTCCGCCCCAATCCGATGCGCTGGTGGAGTCCACGAAAGTGCGCAGGCCGAGCTGGATCGTGTAGGTGTTCATGTCGTTGAGGTAGATCAGCGGACCGAAGAAATCGTCCCAGGTCCAGATGAAGGAGAAGATCGCGGCTGTCGCCAGAACCGGCAGCGACAGCGGCAGCATGATCTTCCAATAGATGCGCCAGGCGCTGCAGCCGTCCATCATCGCGGCCTCATCGAGTTCACGCGGGATGCCGCGGAAGAACTGCACCATGAGGAAGATGAAGAAGGCGTCGCTTGCCAGGAACTTCGGCACGACCAGCGGCAGGATGGTGTTGACCCAGCCGAGATCGAGGAAGAGCACATATTGCGGGATCAGCGTCACGTGATAGGGGATCATCAGCGTGCCGAGCATGATCGCGAACCAGAAGTTCCGGCCGGCAAAACGCAGCCGCGCGAAGGCAAAGGCGGTCAGCGAACAGGCGATGACATTGCCAGCCACGACCAGCAGCGAGATGACGAGCGAATTCCAGAAGAAACGGCCGAAGGTGATGTCGAGACCGGTCCAGCCGCGCACATAGGAGGAGAAATCGACGGCCGACGGGATGAGCGAGGTCGATGAGAAGATCTCGTTTTCCGGCCTGACCGAGGCGGACACCATCCACAGCAGCGGATAGAGCATCAGCAGAGAGGCGGCGATCAGCAGCGCATGGATGATGATCGAAGCCGGCAGGCTGCGTTTGGCGATGTCCGATGGCGGCCGGGCCGCGGTGACGGAAGCGTTCATCTCAGTCATCGTAATGCACCCAGTAGCGCGAGGTCAGGAAGGAGAAGGCGGTGAAGATCGCGATGATCACCACGAGGATCCAGGCGAGCGCCGAGGCATAGCCCATGCGGAAATTGCCGAAGGCTTCCTGATAGAGATAGAGCGTGTAGAAGAGCGTCGAATTGATCGGGCCGCCTGTGCCGCCGGAGATGATGAAAGCCGGCGTAAAGGCCTTGAAGGCATCGATCGTCTGGACGACGGCGTTGAAGAAGATCACCGGTGTCAGAAGCGGCAGCGTGATCTTGTAGAACTGGCGGAGTTTCGAGGCGCCGTCGAGGCTTGCGGCCTCATACATGTCCTGAGGGATCTGGCGCAGACCGGCCAGGAAAATGATCATCGGCGAGCCGAACTGCCAGACGGAGAGCGCTACCAGCGTATAGATCGAATAGCTCGGATGCGAAATCCAGCTCGGGCCGACAATGCCGAAATGCGAGAGTGCGGCGTTGACGAGGCCATCGCTGGCGAAAAGCTGGCGCCACAGCACGGCGATCGCCACGCTGCCGCCGAGAAGCGACGGAAGGTAGAAGATCGCGCGGTAGATCGGCAGGCCGCGCAGGCCTCGGTTCAGGGCCAGTGCGACGAGCAGCGCGAAGGTCAGCTTGAAGGGAACCGACAGCACGACATAGGTCAATGTGACGGACATGGCCGATGCGAATTTCGGATCGGCTGTGGCGATGCGCACATAATTTGCCGCTCCTACCCAACCCGGCGCCCTCAGCATGTCGAAGTCGGTGAAGGACAGATAGAGCGAAATCAGGGCCGGGCCGAGTGTCAGGCCAAAAAAACCTATGAGCCAGGGAAGCAGAAAGAGATAGCCGGGAGCATTGGCATTCCAGAGGCGCCGGAAGCGTCCGTCAGCCCGTACTCCCTGATATCTTTCCACTGTTACCGTCCCTGCGGACGTGCGCATCGCATTTGTCATATAAGATCAACCCCGCGCGAGAATTCGCGTGATTTCATCCACGAGTTGCTTGCCGGCATCGGCAGGCTTGAGCTGGCCAAAGGCGACCTGTTCAGAGATGGTGCGCAGCACGACCTGGCCTTCGCCGGCGCCGGTCGGCGGCGGGGGCGGAAGCGGGCCGGCGAGATCGCCAAGGCCGCTGACATATTCGAGCGGGACCTTACCGGTTTCGTCGAGCGTGCCGGCAACGACCTCACGCATCGCCTTGGATTCCGGAATGCCGCGTTCGACGTCGAGGATCTTGGCAGCATCGGGATTCTTGACGAAGAAGTTGACGTAATCGACAGCCTGATCGATCACCTTTGACTGGGCGGAGACCGAGAAGAACATCGAAGGCTTGCGGTAGTGGCCACCCTTCGAGTCCGGCTTGATCCTCATGTAGTTGCTGAGCATCAGTTTGTCCTTGACTATCGCCTGATAGCCAACGAACTGGTTGGAGTGGGCGTAATCGCAGGCAGCCTTTCCGACGGTGAGCGGGCTGGTATCGATCGTATCCTTGTAGAGCGCCTGAATGTCGGGCGTTACGCAGGCGCCGGCTTCACGGAATTTGGCCCACATGTCGAACCATTCCGAAGCGTCCTCGGCAGTGAAAGCAATCTTCGAATCCGCCGTGTACAGCGCCTTGCCGCGCTGGCGCAGATAGTTTTCGAAGAGCGGCTCGCCGCCGCTGCCATCGGCAAAGCCGAAATAGCCCTTGCGCTTGCCGGCTTTGGTGATTTCGGCGCCGATCTTGCCGAATTCTTCCCAGGTCGTCTTGTTCGTCGGCACGTCGATGCCGGCTTCCTTGAAGGCGACTGTGTTGATGACGGTCGCCGCCGAGTTTGCGCCGAGGCTGACACCATAGAAATGACCATCGACCTTACCACCTTCGATCTGCGCCGGGTCGAAATCATCGAGCTGCAGCTTCGAGGGCATATAGGATTCCAGCGGAGCGAGAGCGCCACGCCGGGCATATTCGACGATGTAGCGATAATCCATCTGAATGACGTCGGGGGCGTTGCGTCCGGCCACCTGTGTGGCAAGGCGCGGCCAGTAATCGGCCCATCCGAGGAATTCACCGGTGATCGAAACGCCGCTGTGCTGCGCCTTGAAAAGGTCGGAGACCTTGTTGGTGCGGTCAGCGCGCGGCTGGGAGCCCCACCAGATGAGGCGCAGGCGGTTTTCCTGGGCAAAAGCGCTGTTTCCAAGCGCCGAAAGCGAAAGGAGCGTTGCTCCGCCCGCCATGAAATTACGTCTGCTTACACGAAAAGACATATTGGTTTCCTCCTCCCAACAGGAAGCGCCTCCACACGCTTCCGAATTAGCCACCTTGCAACAAATAACTAATTGGTTACAAGTTATGTTCAAAGCATCCGGGCTGTCAAGCGGTGTTGCTGGCCCGGTTTCTCTGACCAAATCGGCTTTTTACATTCTTCCGCTTAAGCCTTATGAGCGCAACATGGGAAGTAGAGGAAATCGCATGAACGACACTGGGGAGAGCGCAAAAAAGAAGACCAAGCGTCCGTCCGCTGAGCGAATCGCCCAACGCGATCCGGAGCGCACCCGCGCAGCCATTCTTGAGGCCGCCACACGGGAATTTGCCGAAAACGGCATGGGCGGCGCGCGAGTCGATTCCATCGCAGAGCGCGCCGGTACCAACAAACGCATGCTCTACCACTATTTCGGCGACAAGGAGCAGCTCTACCTGCGCGTGCTGGAGGAGGCCTATGTCAGCATCCGCACCGCAGAGCGCGCGCTGAATATCGGTACTCGCAGCCCCGAGGAAGGCATTGGGGAACTTGCCCTCTTCACTTGGCGCTACTTCCTGCAGCATCCGGAGTTCCTCAGCCTGCTCGGTACGGAAAACCTGCATCGCGCCCGCTGGCTGCGCCAGTCTGTGCGGCTCAAGGAATTGCATTCGCATCTGATCGGCGAGCTTTCGCAGGTACTGGAAGAAGGTAAGAAAGCGGGTGTCTTCATAGAGACCGCCGACCCGCTGCAGGTCTATCTGACAATCGCCTCGCTCGGCTATTTCTACCTGTCCAACCAGTACACGCTCTCGACGATCTTCGGCCGCGATCTCATCACGCCTGCCAATCTCGAAGCATGGGAACGACATATCGTTCACGTCACGCTCGCTTCGATAAAGCGCTGATTTTCAAAAAACCGAATTGGCTATTGACAGCAATATTCCTCTTCTGTCATCAAGTAACTGTTTAGTTACCGGCTCGGGAGGACCGGGCCTGACTGCCCGCTCCCGACGCATAAAAACTTCCAGGGAGGAAAAAGTGGCACGTTTGGGGATCATTTTGCACGGCGTTACCGGCCGTATGGGCTACAACCAGCACCTCGTTCGCTCGATCCTCGCCTTTCGCGATCAAGGTGGCATTACCCTGAAATCAGGCGAGAAACTGGAAATCGATCCGATCATCGTCGGCCGCAACGGCGGAAAGATGGAGGAGCTTGCCCGCAAGCATAACATCAAGCGCTGGTCGACCGATCTCGACGCGGCACTCGCCAATCCCGATGACGCCATTTTCTTCGATGCCGGAACGACGCTGATGCGCGCAGAGCTGCTCTCCAAGGCGCTCGATGCCGGCAAGCACGTCTATTGCGAAAAGCCTATCTCCGACGATCTGCAGGTTGCGATCGACCTAGCCCGTAAGGCGCGCGCCTCCGGCCTCAAGCACGGCGTGGTACAGGACAAGCTCTTCCTGCCCGGCCTGCGCAAGCTGGCGCTGCTGCGTGATTCCGGCTTCTTCGGCAAGATCCTCTCGGTGCGCGGAGAATTCGGCTACTGGGTCTTCGAAGGCGACTGGGGCGTTCCGGCCCAGCGTCCGTCCTGGAACTACCGCAAGGCCGATGGCGGTGGCATCATCCTCGATATGCTGTGCCACTGGCGCTATGTGCTCGATAATCTCTTCGGTGAGGTGAAGGCCGTTTCCTGCCTGGGTGCAACCCATATTCCCACCCGTATCGATGAACAGGGCAAGCCCTACAACTGCGACACCGATGATGCGGCCTATGCGACCTTCGAGCTGGAAGGCGGCGCAATCGCGCAGGTCAATTCATCTTGGGCCGTACGCGTTCGCCGCGACGACCTCGTGACCTTCCAGGTGGACGGCACGCATGGCTCGGCGGTTGCCGGCCTGACGAAGTGTTGGAGCCAGCATCGCGTCAATACGCCGAAGCCGGTCTGGAACCCCGACCAACCGCAGACGATCGATTTCTACAGGACCTGGGACGAAGTGCCGGAAACACAGGTCTTCGACAATGGCTTCAAGGCACAGTGGGAAATGTTCATTCGCCACGTCGTCGAAGATGCTCCGTGGCCCTATGGCCTGGAAGCCGGCGCCAAGGGCGTACAGCTTGCAGAACTCGGCCTGAAATCCTGGGCCGAGCGCCGCTGGCTCGACGTTCCCACGCTGGAGTTCTGAGCCGTGACGACGATCAATCTTCCCCTGGACGGCAAGATCGTCCCCTATACGCCGACCGGCACGCCGATCGAACTCAAGAAGCGGGACGCTAAGAGCTTCCCGCGCATCGCCTTTGCCGCCGCCCATGTCGTCGCCGATCCGCTGGCCGACAACGATCCCTGGCTGACCCCGGCGATCGACTGGGAACGCACGCTCGCTTTCCGCCATCGCCTCTGGGACCTCGGTCTCGGCGTTGCCGAAGCGATGGATACGGCGCAGCGCGGCATGGGGCTTGGCTGGCCGGAGGCCCGCGAGCTTATCCGCCACGCACTTGGTGAAGCCGCCTCCCGCAAGGACGCGCTGATTGCCTGCGGCGCCGGTACCGACCATCTGACGCCCGGCCCCGGCGTGACGATCGACACGATCATCCGGGCTTACGAGGAACAGATCGAGACGGTGGAAGCCGCTGGTGGTCGCATCATCCTCATGGCAAGCCGTGCCCTGGCTGCAGCAGCCAAGGGGCCGGACGATTATATCAAGGTCTATGACCGCATCCTTCGCCAGGTAAAGGAACCCGTCGTCATCCACTGGCTCGGCGAAATGTTCGACCCGGCACTGGCCGGCTATTGGGGCAATGGCGACCACCTGAAGGCGATGGAAACCTGCCTGCAGGTGATTGAGGCCAATGCCGCCAAAGTCGACGGCATCAAAATCTCGCTTCTTTCCAAGGAGAAGGAAGTGACGATGCGCCGGCAACTGCCGAAGGGCGTGCGCATGTATACCGGCGACGACTTCAACTACGCCGAACTGATCGCCGGCGACGAGCAGGGACATTCGGACGCGCTGCTCGGCATTTTCGACGCCATCGCACCGGCGGCTTCCGCTGCGCTCGAGGCACTCGGCCGCAAGAGCAACCACGAGTTCTTCGACCTGCTCGAGCCGACCGTTCCGCTGTCGCGCCACATCTTCAAGACCCCCACCCGCTTCTACAAGACCGGCGTCGTCTTCCTCGCCTATCTCAACGGCCTGCAGGATCATTTCACGATGATCGGCGGCCAGCAGAGCACGCGTTCTATGACGCATCTGGCGGAGCTTTTCCGCCTGGCCGACAAGGCCCGCGTTCTCGCCGATCCGGAAATGGCAACCGCGCGCATGAAACACGTGCTTGCTGTCAACGGCGTTCACTGATCGCCGGCACGGCAATGGGAGGAGAATGACATGCAGGTCGAAGGACTTTCGATCAACCTTGCGACGATCCGTGAGCAATGCGGTTTTGCCGAAGCCGTCGATATTTGCCTGAAACATGGCATCACCTCGATCGCGCCATGGCGCGATCAGGTCGCCAAGGCCGGTCTCGACGAGGCAGTGAGGATCGTCAAGTCGAACGGCATCAGGCTGACCGGGTTTTGCCGTGGCGGTTTCTTTCCGGCCGCGAACGAGGCCGACTGGCAGAAGAACCTCGACGACAACAGGCGCGCCATCGATGAGGCGGCAGCGTTTTCAGCTGATTGCCTGGTGCTCGTCGTCGGCGGCCTGCCAGGCAGTTCGAAGGATATCGCCGCTGCCCGACAGATGGTGTTTGACGGCATCGCTGCCGTGCTGCCGCATGCACAGGCTGCGGGCGTGAAACTCGCAATCGAGCCGCTGCATCCGATGTATGCCGCCGATCGCGCCTGCGTGAACACGCTTGGCCAGGCCCTCGACATGTGCGAGCAACTCGGCGAGGATGTCGGCGTTGCCGTCGATGTCTACCACGTCTGGTGGGATCCCGATCTTGCCAACCAGATGGCCCGCGCCGGACGCATGAACCGCATCTTTGCCCACCATATCTGCGACTGGCTGGCACCGACCAAGGACATGCTGCTCGACCGCGGCATGATGGGCGATGGCGTGATCGATCTCAAAGGCATAAGACGGATGGTGGAGGCCGCCGGCTTCTTCGGCGCGCAGGAGGTCGAAATCTTCTCTGCCGAGAACTGGTGGAAGCGTCCCGCCGACGAGGTGATCGCCACCTGCGTCGAGCGCTTCAGGAACTGCTGCCAGATCTAGTTTTAAATCCAATCCGTTTCATCACGTATGAAGGAGGAATCATTCGATGGAGAAGCGCCGTTTTGCCCTGATCGGCACCGGTAACCGTGGCACCACAATGTGGGGCAAGGACCTCTTGGCTGGCTGGCGCGAGCATGTCGACCTGACTGCGATCGTCGAGAAGAATTCGCTGCGCGGCGAGCGTGCCCGCACCATGATCGGCAGCAATGCGCCGCTTTATGAAAACATCGATGCGATGCTGACGGAGCAGAAGCCGGATCTGGTGATCGTCTGCACGCCCGACCACACGCATGACGATATCATCGTGCGTGCCTTGGAATCCGGTATCGACGTGATCACCGAGAAGCCGATGACCACTACGGTCGAAAAGATTCGCCGAATCCTGGATGCCGAAAAGCGTACCGGCCGCCGGGTCGACGTTTCCTTCAACTATCGCTATGCGCCAACGGCAGCCAAGATCAAGGAACTCCTGAATTCCGGCGAGATTGGCCGCGTCACCTCGGTCGATTTCCATTGGTACCTCAACACCAAGCATGGCGCCGATTATTTCCGCCGCTGGCATGCCTATACGGAAAATTCCGGCAGTCTCTTCGTTCACAAGGCGACGCATCATTTCGACCTTTTGAACTGGTACCTCGATAGCGATCCTGACGCCGTGACCTCCTTTGCCGACTTGCAGAATTACGGCCGCAAGGGACCCTTCCGCGGCCCGCGCTGCAAGCTCTGTTCGCACACGCAGGACTGCGACTACTATCTCGATCTCGAAGGGGATCCCTTCCTCGACACGCTCTATGAAGATCCCTCGAAGATCGATGGCTATTTCCGCGATGGCTGCGTTTTCCGCGAAGACATCGACATTCCCGATACGATGGCCGTTTCCATCCGCTATCGCAACAATGTCCATGTTTCCTATTCTCTGAACACGTTCCAGCCGATCGAAGGTCATCATCTGGCTTTCAACGGCACCAAAGGTCGCATCGAGATCCGCCAGTATGAGGCGCAGCCCTGGGAAGAGCCGAGGGAAGACACGATCCTGCTGATTCGCAACTTCCCGCATGGCAAGGAAGCGGTCGAACGCATCAAGGTGCCGCATTCCTCGGGCGGCCACTATGGCGGCGACGACCGGATGCGCAACATGATCTTCAAGCCCGACATGCAGGACAAACTCGCGCAGCGGGCCGGTACGCGCGCCGGCGCCATGTCCGTGCTTTGCGGCATCGCAGCGCTGACGAGCTCGCGCAGCGGCAAGGTCGTCAACATTTCCGACCTTATGCCGGAGCTTGCCAATGACGGTTCGCCGAACTCCCTGAAGGCGTCGTAAGAGGCCTCAGGCAGTATTTTCCAGGCTTTCGAGGGTGAGCCCGTGAAGCAGTGGCTCGCCCTTGACGAAGCGTTCAGCCTCATCCGCTGCCATTTCACCGAGACGGGCGCGCTCCAGGCCGACCGCACCGGCAATATGCGGCGTCAGGAAGACGTTGGGCAGATCATAGAAAGCCGAATTCGGTCCCGGTATTTCGGGATCGGTCACGTCGATGACGGCGTCGATACGACCGGTTTTCAGCACAGCCAGCAAGGCAACCTCATCGATCAACGCACCGCGCGCGGTATTGATCAGCGTGGCGCCGTCCTTCATCAGCGCCAGCTTCGTGGCATTGATCATATGATGGGTGGAGGGCAGCGAAGGCGCATGGACGGAAACGATATCCGACCGGCGCATGAGATCGTCGAGCTCGACCTTCTGAACGTCCATCCCGCGCGCCTGATCGGCGTCGATGGTCGGATCTGATAGCAGCACCTGATAATCGAAAGGCTTCAACAGATCGATGACGCGGCGACCGATACGTGAAGCACCGATGATGCCGACCGTGCGGCAGTAATTGCCGATGGCCTCGCGCTGCATGGGATAGGTCCGGTCGCGATGCCGGTCGGCAACATAGAGGTCGCGAAAGCGGAAGACATGTTTGCCGGCGAAAATGATCGCGGCCAGCGTGAATTCGGCGACCGGCACCGCATTGGCCTCGGCCGCATGGCTGACCGCGATGCCGGCTTCAAAAATGCAGGGGTCGACGATGCCTTTTACCGTTCCTGCCGCATGAACGACGAGCTTCAGCTTTGGAGCAAGTGCCAGAACCTCGCGACCGACATAGGGCGCACCCCAACCGGTGATCAGGATTTCCGCCTCGGACAGCAGGCGTTTTGCCCGTTCATCATCGAAGCGCTGGAGCGGTTCGGCATCGAGCAGACGTCCCATGCGATCCAGCCGGCGAAGGGTCTTTTCCGGCAGGATATGTTCCGTGCGGGAGGGCTGCATGGCAAGGACGATGGCTGGCTTGTTCATGCCATATGTCCCGGCGCTTCGATGGCGCTGACGGTGACACCCTTGTCTTTGACCAGCTTTTCCAGAACGGCGATATCGGGCGCTTTCGGCGGCGCGGTCCATGCGCCGGAAACAGCCGCCGGATCGTTCAGCGCGACCACAGCCGTCATCAGGACTGTTTCCCCAGCAGGGATTTCACCACGCAGCTGCGGCACGAGCGTCTTGGAAACGATCATGTTGGTATTCGGCAGCGCCTTCTGGGCAAGGCCGCTTCGCTTGATCGATGAACCAAGGTCAACGATGCCGGAAAAATCCGCCTCGCCGATCGCGTAGGCCGAGCCCTGCGCGGCAGAAAGCGTATCGGCATCGAGATCGCGCCTGGCAATCGCGAAGCCGCCTTCGGCCGTCTGCAGCGGGCGCGGCGTCCTGATGCGGTGAACGCGGATATGCCACGGAGCCGACGGCACGAGCCAGGTTTCGACCGTAACGTCCTTGAAGGCCGACCAGCGGGAATAGAGAACATCGCCGGCGATCCTTGCCTCTTCATTCGTTTCGCGGACCCGGTAGTGCAGGCCGTCGTCGCTGGTGGCGAGTGCGGAGTCGAACGCAGCAAGTGCGAAGGCGCGCTCGTCGGCCTCGACGCTGAAGCCGTAGCGGGCCGAATAGGCAAATTTTGCGTATTTCTCCGTGCCGAAACGCATCTGCAAGTTTTCCTGGCCGGAAGAGAGCGCCACGACATCATTGCCGGCACGCATCATCACCATGCCCGGATGACGCTGCGGAACCACTTCCGGCGCCTGATCGGGCACCTTTTCTTCCGCGGTCCAGAAGGGGTGATCCTCCGGAATAGCGAGCGGCAAGAAGGCCTTGAAGGCCCAATAGGGCGAGCCGGCGGAGTTGTAACTTTCCGACATCAACAAGTTCGGATAACCGAAGCCGATGGTCAGCACGCCATCGTGGCCGGTGATCGGCTTGTCCCGCCACCAGCGCAGATGTTCGAGGCAGAGATGCTTGACCTCGCCCCACGGCAGAGCCTCGAGATCGGCAAAGGCAAGCGCCGACCAGAAGCCGGCGCAGGCGAAACGATAGGTCAGGCTGCGGCCGAAGGGAATGGTCGCACCGTCAGGTGCAAACCAGTGGCGGAAATCTTTCGCGAAGAGTACGGCGCGTTCGCGGTAGCGCTTGGCATAGTCGTCATCGACCAGCTTGGAATAGATCAGGCCGTAGAAATGCATGGCGAAGGGAATGTAATGGTCGATGCGGCGGATATTGCCGTCGCGATACCACCCATCGCCGATATAGAAACCTTCCAGTTCTTCAAGATATTGCTTCGTCAGGCTGCGGTCGAAATCGGCGCCGAGGCGATCGAGGGCGATATCGACGAAGATGCGGAAGAATTTCCAGTTGTTGTCGGCATAGTCGAACTGCCGGACATGCTTGAAATAGGCGATGATATTGTCGCGGGCGCGCTTGTCGAGCGGCTCCCAGATCTTCTCGGGAACCAGCGCCAGAGCAAAACCAAGGGCGGCCAATTCCACCATGCGCTGGTCACGGGCATTGACCGTGCCCCAATATTCGGGATGGGCGGGATCGCAGCCATTCGCCAAGCCTTCGGCAAAGCGCTGCCAATGGGCGAAATCATTCTTGCCGGCACCAAGCGGAGCAAGCCCCCAGAGCGGACGGGCGAAGCCTTCGAGGTCGGCAGCGGCTCGGTCGAAATGAGCGCCGGTGCCATCGAGGCGGACGCGAGCATTGCCATTGGAGAAGAAGGGCAGCAGTGGATCGAAGAGATCGTTGACGGCACGGATCATGTCGGTACGTGTCTTCAGCGGGTTGCCTGCAAGCGGGTTGGCGCTGGCGGGATCATAGGTCATCGGCATCACTCACAGCTTGTCGGTATCGGGAACGGTGCCTCCGGCAACGGGAACGACCGCCTGGCAGATATGGCGGGCCGGCGCGGTCCTGTCGCGGTAGCGGGAAATCATCAGGGACACGGCCTCGCGGCCGAGGGCGGCGCGATCGACGCGCATGGTCGAGAGCTGCGGATTGGTCATCACAGCGCAGGGAAGATCATCGAAACCGACGATCGCGAAATCCTCGGGAACACGAAGCCCTGCTTCGGTGACAGCTTCAAGAACGCCGACAGCGATGAAATCATTCATGCAGAAAGCGGCCGTATAACCTGGATCTTCCGCAAGTATCGCGACCGTGCGTTCATGCGCCTCGCGGCTGGCGCTACCCTGGAAGGTTAGCGGCACGAGCCGGCCTTCGGCACCAGGAACCGCAGCAATCGCCGCTTCAAAGCCGCGCACACGTTCGCGGATCGTGTGACGATGCGAGCCGGTCAGATGCAGAATGCGACGATGGCCGGCTTTCGTGAGCCGGCTTGTCGCCTCGAAAGCACCGAAGAAATTGGAGGGCGACACGCCATCGAGGCGCAGACGCGGATCGGTGCCGTTGACGAGAACAGTTGGTACCCCAGTCGCTTCGAGCCAAGCCCGCAGCGTATCACTAGGATCGATGCCGACGAGGAAAAGCCCTTCTGCTTCTGCCGTCTGCAGATATTCGCCGACCACGTCAGGAGTCGTGCGGTCCTCCCGCACGAGACGCACCTCGAAGGACATGCCGGCATCGGCAGCACCCGCACGAAGGCCCTCGACGATCGACTCGTAGAAGACACTGAGGCCGCCGGTCGCCCCATCGCTTGCAATCAGAGCAAGTCCGCCGGGAGTACTTTCCGAAGCGGCTTTCACGGGATAGCCATGCTCGGCAGCGACCTTCAATATGTGCCGCCGCACACTTTCGCTGATACCGGGCTCATTGGCGAGCACCCGCGATACCGTGGAAACGGAAACCCCGGCCAGGCTGGCAATATCGGCCTGGCGCGGCCGTCTGGTTTTGCTCTCGGTCATTTTGATCTCATTCATAGCGGCAGAGATTATGCAAATTACGCAAATTTGCAAGATAATCATAATTTCTTGCAAAGAGAAATTTTTTGCGTACTCTACCGGCCGGAGCGCTCGGAAAGACCATTGGAGGATGGCACCGGGCATTGGACATTAGGAGGAAATCATGCAGGTCAATCGCCGTTCATTCTTGATGGGAACCGCAGGTGCCGCGGCCGGCCTCGCCTTCGGCGCCGGCAGCTCGATCCCCGCATTCGCCGAGGACGCTTCGCTGCGCACCATGTGGTGGGGCTCCAACGACCGTGCCAAGCGCACGCTCGACGTCGCCAAGCTCTATCAGTCGAAGACGCCTGGCGTCACCATCGTCGGTGAATCGCTTTCGGGCGACGGTTACTGGACGAAGCTTGCAACGCAGATGGCCGGCCGCGCGATTGCCGACGTTTTCCAGCTCGAGCCGGGTACGATCTCCGACTATTCCAAGCGCGGCGCCTGCCTGCCGCTCGATGAATTCGTTCCCTCGGCACTGAAGGTCGACAGCTTCGGCGCCGACATGCTGAAACTGACCACCGTGGATGGCAAGCTTTATGGCGTCGGCCTTGGCCTGAACTCCTTCTCGATGTTCTTCGACACTGTCGAATTCGAAAAGGCAGGCATTCCTCTGCCGACTCCCGATCTTACCTGGGATGAGTATGCCAAGCTCGCCGTTGAACTCGCCAAGTCCTCGGGCAAGGGCGGCGGCCCCTATGCGGCACGCTACAACTACGTGTTCGATGCCTGGCTGCGCCAGCGCGGCAAAAGCGTTTTCGCCAAGGAAGGTGTCGGCCTCGGCTTCACGGTCGACGATGCCAAGGAATGGTTCGATTATTGGGAAAAGCTGCGCAAGGCTGGCGGTACCGTCGCCGCCGATGTGCAGACGCTCGACCAGAACACCATCGACACCAACTGCCTCGGCCTCGGCAAATCGGTCATCGGCATGGCTTATTCCAACCAGATGATCGGCTACCAGCTGATCATCAAGAACAAGCTCGGCATCACCATGCTGCCGCGCGAGAAGAAGGGCGGTCCATCAGGCCATTACTACCGTCCGGCTCTGATCTGGAGCGTGGGCGCCACGACCAAGCAGGGCGAAGCTGCCGCGAAGTTCATCAGCTTCTTCGTCAACGATCTCGAAGCCGGCAAGATCCTCGGCGTGGAACGCGGGGTGCCGATGTCGCCGGCGGTTCGCGAAGCCATCCTGCCACAACTCAATCCGACCGAGCAGGAAACGGTCAAGTACGTGAATCTGCTCAAGGATCAGGTCGGTGAATATCCGCCGCCGGTGCCGATGGGCGCAACCCAATTCGACCAGCGTGTCCTTCGTCCAACTTGCGACGAGCTCGCCTTCGAGCGCATTTCGGTAGCCGACGCCGCGGCCAAGCTCGTCGAAGAGGGTAAGGCAACGATCAAGGGTTAACCCTAACCCATATGAAGGAGCAGAGGCCCGCCATCGGCGGGCTTGTCTTTTTCGGTAACCTAAGCCTAGTTGCTTGCGTCGTCGATAACCCTCCAATCGGGCCGCCCGAGCTCGAACGGCCAGGCATGTACATCACGGTCATTGAAATAGACGACGTCCTGAAACTCCGGAAAATCGCTCTGTTTCATCGTAGCCGTATCCATCCACGGCTTGCTCCCGCAGTGCGGCGGTGCGCACGGCATAATGGGAGCCGATGCAGAGCGGCGCCCAGCCATTGTTATATCCTATCTGCAACGAGCCATGCAGGCTCGCTTCCGCATAAAGCCCGCCGCGGGCAGCCCAGCTCTCGGACGCATTGGCATCGCAGATGCTGGGTGCCGAGACATAGCCGACTTCGGGATCGCGGAAAGGCCGCAAAACTTCACGAAGATAGGTCGGCGTAGGCACATGATCGGCATCGAACTGAGCGACGAAGTCATAGCGCTCATAGCCGAAGTGATCATAGAAATAGGCGAGATTGCCTTCCTTGCAGCGCGTGCGGCGCGGCCAGACGGGGCGGTGATACTCGCTCACGCTCTTGCGTGTGGAGATCATGACGCCATGCTGCCCGCACCACCTCTTCGTCTCTTCGGATGGATCTTCATCGGCGAGCCAGACATCGAACTCGACGTCTTTCTGATCGAGCATGGCAAGGAGCGACTTGCGCACGACGGTGAAAGGTTCCGATGGCGCTTTGGTGACGACCATCGCGACGCGGCCTTCGGCAGGCCTGCAGATGAT
Source organism: Rhizobium sp. ZK1 (assembly GCF_047782645.1). Lineage (NCBI taxonomy): Bacteria > Pseudomonadati > Pseudomonadota > Alphaproteobacteria > Hyphomicrobiales > Rhizobiaceae > Rhizobium > Rhizobium sp. ZK1. The sequence goes on along the minus strand of NZ_CP180586.1, from coordinate 4,216,496 downwards.
CTGACCTGTCTTGCATCCAGGAAGATCAGGATGAAGTAGGCCGACAGCAGCGTGACCCATGCAAGAATGAGAGTGACGAGGAGGAATGTAGGCCACGATACGATGTGGATGGGCTGAGCCCACCAAAGCCAGAAATAGCCGAGCGCCGCCAGCCAGCAGAGGATGCCAAGCCCATAAGCAGCACGATTCCAGCCGGAAAAGACAGGCTCGAACATCTCGGCCTTGGCGGCAGAAGACCGATATACGCGGTCTGTTTCGGCTCTGATGCTCACGCGATCACCTCCAGTCCGAAAGTCGGGCCGGCCGTGCGGATGATCGTATCGATATCCGAAGGCGCCGGTGTGAAATCCAGCGCCAAGCGGGCCTTTTTCGTATCAGCAAAAAGAGCCGGCGGATCGCCTGCACGGCGCGGCTGATAGCGCACCGGCACCTTGTGGCCGGTCTTTCGTTTGACGGCATCGAGGATCTCGCCGATCGACGTACCGCGGCCGGAGCCCAGATTGATGCTCAGCGAGTTGCCGCCGGCCAGGAGATGGCGAACGGCGGCGAGATGCGCCTCCGAGAGATCGCTGACATGGATGTAATCCCTGACGCAGGTGCCGTCTTCGGTCTCATAATCCGTGCCGAAAATGTCGAGGTTGCCGATCCGGCCGCTGGCAGCGAGAAGAGCACGCGGGATCAGATGAGTTTCGGGATAGTGCCGTTCAGCAAGCTGGCCCTCCGGATCGGCGCCGGCGGCATTGAAGTAACGAAGGGCGACAAAGCGGATGCCGTAGGCTGCGGCATAATCCTCCAGCGCCATTTCGAAGATCAGCTTGGTTCTGCCATAGGGATTGACCGGATGTTGCGGCGTTTTCTCGCTGATTGGCAGCAGCTCCGGTATGCCGTAGGTCGCGCAACTTCTGGAAAAAACAATCCTGTCGATATTGCGATCGAGGCAGGCGTCCAGCAGCGTCAGGCTGCCGATGACGTTGTTGCGATAATAGATGCTCGGCTTTTCGACGGATTCACCGACATAGGCGTTGGCACCGCAATGGATGACACAATCCGGCGCGTACTCCGCTATGACCTGTCGCAGCCTTGCACCATCGGCGATATCCGCCTGGATCAGCGGCCCCCACCGGACACTATCAATGTGTCCGGTCGAGAGATTGTCATAGGTGACCGGAACCATACCGGCGCGCGCAAGTGCCTTGCAGATGTGGCTGCCGATGAAGCCGGCGCCACCCGTAACCAGGATGTAGCGGGGCATCTCATACGGCCTCCACCACTTGCCTGTGGGTGAGCAGCGCATCGAAATAGGCTATCGTACGCTTCAGCCCGGTCTTCAGCTCCGTCGTCGGCCACCAGTTCAGATCTTCCGTGGCTCGGGCAATATCCGGCCGGCGCTGCTGCGGATCGTCCGCGACGGCCGGCAGGTAAACGAGGCGTGAGCGTGAATTGGTCAGATCGAGAATGATCTCGGCAAGATCCCGCACGGTGATCTCCGCTGGGTTGCCGAGATTGATCGGACCGACGCAGTTTTCGCCAGCATCGGCGAAACGCAGGAAACCGTCGATGAGATCATCGACATAGCAGAAGGAACGGGTCTGCCGGCCATCACCGTAGATCGTTATGTCGGTGTTGGAGAGCGCCTGAACGATGAAGTTGGACACGACCCGTCCGTCATCGAGACGCATGCGCGGACCATAAGTATTGAAGATCCGGCCAACCTTGATATCGACGCCATACTTGCGGTGATAATCGAAAAACAGGGTCTCGGCGGACCGCTTGCCCTCGTCGTAGCAGCCGCGCGGACCGATCGGGTTGACGTTGCCGAAATAGGTTTCGCGTTGCGGATTCTGATGCGGATCCCCGTAGACTTCCGACGTCGAGGACTGGACGACCGTTGCACCGATGCGGCGGGCCGCATCCAGCGTATTGACGGCTCCAAGCACGTTCGTCAGCAAGGTGCCGACGGGATCGCGCTGATAATCCGGCGGCGAAGCTGGCGAAGCAAAGTTGAAGATGACGGACGCTTCCACATCATAGGGCTGCCGCACGTCATGTTCGAGAAGCCGGAAATGGGTGTTCTGCTGCAGATGCTCGATATTGACGCGGCGGCCAGTGTAGAAATTGTCGAGACAGATGACCTGATGACCACGCTCGAGAAGCCGTTCGCAAAGATGGGACCCCAGGAAACCAGCACCTCCATTGACCAGTACCGCCTTTGGCCGTGATGATGTCGATGCGGATGCAGGTTCATGATAAGCTTCGGTGGGAATGAAACTACGCACTACAAACTCCTTCCCATGCGGTGTGGCCTTTCTAGACCCTTCTATATTTTAGCTTTCTCTCTTCCGTCTCGATATCTTCAACATAAAGTAGTATCCATTGAATAAATATGCCGGTTATTCTTCAGAATATTGCAGCCATGTTCAAAATGATAGGAGAATATCAACCAAGGTCAATTTAAAAACATAGGTACAATTCCAAATAGCTACTATAGAAAACCCTGGAGTTCCTTTGATTAATCCTTTTTAAAGGACTATTCTACGAAGCTTTTCATTCGGCTGCCCTAACCTCAGCCACGGAGCTGATACAAAGGAGCCGCCAGCTACTGGTTTGTAAGGGCGCGTCACTATTGCCCAAGGGGGTGCCTAATGACAGCTCATGACCAAGTGCATGCCACATCGCCATGCAGACTTAATTCGTTGGCTTTGGCAGCAACGATTATTCTGGCGGCTATCGGGCCTATGTCCTGTGCGGTCGTCGATGCGACCACAGTCGGAAGTACGGAGAAGAATGTCGTAGTGGCGCGGGTTCCGCACGCGATGAAGGCCTTCGCCTATAGTGCCAAACCGAAGATTACCGCTCCGACAAGGGCCGAAGCCGGAGAATATCCCGGCTCTGCACCCTACATCTGCTCACCGAGCGGCTTCGGCCAGAAATCGCGTTGCTTCGCCCGCTCATCCCTGATGGATTGATGGCCTACAGCATCGGCCCGAAAATCGGAATCGATTTTCGGAAGCCTGATGCGTAGATTCAAAGAGTTAGAGTATTCTTTGTGAGTCCGAATGGACGCACGGCGCTCTAGTACTACAGTTGCGTTTGATGCCTTGCTTTGTAGTGAGAAAGCATTGCGGATGCTTGATGCCTGCGTCGCCAGAGTGACCATGCCAAGATGAGGCGAACTCTAATCGGGGGCTGTAGCAGGAGGCGTTTGATCAGATAGCGGATCTCTGCGACGCTGGGCACGAAGGCCATGGTGTTGGTCAGGCGGCGATTGGCGGGTTTGGACTCGTTTCGTTCGGTTTGCCAGCAGCGGTGCGGCGTAGATCGGCGCCGAGTTTGGCGAGGAATGCAGCGGCTGCCATGACGAGCGTCATGTGCCGCTTCCAAGCATGCCAGGATCGCGCTTCGCAATGATCCAGGCCGAGATCGTCCTTCGCACGCTGGAAGCATTCTTCCACGGTCCAACGCAGCCCGGCAGCGCCCGCCAATTCGCTCAATTCGGTACCGGCGGGCGCAAAGACAAAGTAATAGGCGCGCGCATCGGGTTCGCGTCGGCTGCGCCGGATCAGAAGCCAGCGCTCCCATTGTGGATCCGGGCGAGAGCTGAGAGGAATACGGGCCCAATCATAAAGCCGAAGACCCTTGGCACCTTCGCCTGCTGCATGGCTCTGCCAAACCTCCGGTTTCAACTCATCAGCCATCGTTTCGGGATCGGTCTGCTCGATCCCTTGCTCACGCACAAAGCGCAGGCAATGATTGGAGCGCACTGCCAGAACATAAGGCTGGCCACGGCTTTCCAGCATCCGGCGCAGCTTGGAATCCGAACCATAAAGCGCATCCGCCAATACCCAGGCACAAGGCACGCCGGCATCCAGCGCATCGGCAATGAGCTTGGCTGCAATGGCCGGTTTGGTCGCGAAGGCTTGGGACTGGGGGACATGAGCCGAAGCACGGCGGGCTTCATCCTCGGCCCACTCCTTCGGTAGATAAAGTTGCCGATCGATCAGGGTCTGACCGTAGCGGCTTGCATAGGCAAGGAAAACACCGATCTGACAGTTCTCGATCCGGCCGGCCGTGCCGGAATATTGTCGTGCGACACCGACTGAATGGGCGCCTTTCTTCAGGAAGCCGGTCTCATCGACCACAAGAACGCCGTCCGCGTCACCGAGAGACTCTATTGCATAAGCGCGAACCGTATCGCGCAATGCGTCAGCATCCCAATGGCTGCGCCCCAGCAGCGATTGCATCCGATAAGGGCGCTCCAGTCCTGCCTGTTCCGCCATCAGCCAGCCAGTCTTGCGCTCTACTCCCGACAACAACCCATCCAGAAAGGCACCGCACGATGCGCGCAATTCTCGGCGACCAAAGACCGAGCCCAACCGCACCTTCAAGGCATCGAGCTCACGATGCCACGCCAGAACCGACCCGGACCAACCCGCAACCGACATTGAACTTCCCTCCCGCCAAATGCGGGAAGTGAATCATGATTTCCGGTAAACCGCAACTGTAGTACTAGTGCGGCCACTTGCCAGAGATATCACCGCCGTCCGAAGTGTCGTTGAAGAAACGTGAGGCCGCTTCCGTGCGATTTCTCACATTCATCTTCTTATAGATATTACGAACGTGGACCTTCACCGTGTTTTCGGACAGGTGAAGCTTATCGGCGATGATCTTGTTCTGCGTACCCTTGCAGATCAGGTCGAGAATCTGCACCTCGCGCGTCGTCAGAGTCGCCATGCTGTTACGGCGAAGCTTCAGCGCATTGGCACGCGCTGCGTCGACGGACTTCGTCTGATACAACGAGGGTTCGAGCTGTGTCGTTGCCCGGTTGGACAGACGGCCAAGAAGCGCGGACGGAAAATGCTCGCCACCCTTCATCAGCAGATCGATTGCCGCCATGAAAACGTCCAGGCGCAGATTGAGCGGCAGGACGCCATCGATGACGCGCGCCTCGACAAGGCGGCTGATATAGGGCTCCATCATGTCGATGGCTTCAACGACAAGGCCGATGGATGCGTCCGGACGGTTTTCTCGAACGGTCTGCATCGCATCGTGCAACTCGGCGCCGGCGACATGATAGAACAGGACAAGCCGCATGTCGTGAATATCCTTCTCGGATATGGACTGCGCGCTTTGTATGCTTATGACATCGAAATTCGGGAATTTCTTCGCCAGTGCTTCAACCATGCATTCGGAGAACAAGTCCGCCTTGGCGATTACCAGAATTGTCTCTCCATTCGGACCCAGTCTTCTTGCCTGATCCGAATCTCCTACTTCCGACCCAACCATGAACATATACGCCTCCCCTAGCGCTACACTATACTCAAACTCGGAGCATCTACTCCCATTGGCGCGATGGCGGGTATTACATGCCGACGAACATTGCCCCTAGGCATGTAGCCGCCTTATCTTTTAGGCATTTCTTAATTATGGTAATATGGATTTCAAAGGAAAGAAATGGCCCAAATGGGTTAGTTGCCACGAAGTTATATTTATTTTTGCCACTTTATGGTTGCATTTCAGACAAGAAACATACTAGTGGGCGGTATTTCAACTAGATCACGGTATAAAGCACCATGTATTAGTTCGAGACATACGAAAGCAAAGCGGTAATGGGCAGACGATATTTCAAAATAAGACGGAGAACCTTTCGAGCTTAACTTTGGATTATCCCAATCAGTCGAACCCGCCCGATTCCGAGGTATGGGGCGCTGTCCCGAATACGCACATGGCTTTCACCGGGCCTGCGATCCGGCACTGGCTTAGCTGGAGTAATGAACCGGCTTCAGATGCCTTAGCCCGAATTGATATCTATCGGGACCCATTTTTTTCCATCAATCTCTGATGGTTGCCAAAGCGGCGACGTGAAAATCAAGTATCGGCATGTGTTTTTGATACTTGGTCTTCTTCCGAGGGGACTCAAAAAGAAGTTCGACTGCATTGCTCGCGCTCACATCGAGTCCGGGAATGGATCTGTGCGTCTTTGTACTGAATAGGCACGATCCCAATACAGAATTTGGCCAACAAATCGCGATGAAACTGCAGGTGACAAGGTATCGAGTACATCTGCCGATGTTAACGCTCGGAGCAAGCGCGAGCAAAATCCCATTTGAGATGAGAGGGATTTCGAAAGCTGCTCCGGTTTTTTTCCTGGAGGAACTGAAATGCCCTATGATCCGAAGCCCGGTCAGGGCTCCGACGACGACACCGTGAAGGTGGGCGCCTTGGCCGACGGCCTTTCCAGCGCCATTAACTCGACAGAAATCGACGACGATTCAACGGGTTACGTCGGCGGAATCGCTAACGGCGGCAATCGCGACAACACCGACAACAGCACAGATATCAACGTCAAGGCTGACGTCGACGTGAAGACCGACAACGGCGACAACCGCGACAACGAATACGACTGGTCCTACAAGTCCGACGACGACACGAACACCAAGACGACCACTATCAACGACAATGACACAACCACTACCACGAAGTCGGACTACGACTGGAGCTACGATTCCAAGTCTTACAGCGATAACGATACGACAACGATTAGCGACAACGACACGAAGACGGATATCGAAACTGATATCAAGACGATCACGGATACCGACACCAAGACGACCACCGACAGCCTCAACACCAGTGACAGCTTCAACAAGACGGATACGGATTTTGCCGTCATCGATGATGTCAAGGACTTCGGAAACCTCGGCGTTGCCGGCCATGATCTTACCTTTGACATCGGGGATGACTTCTCCTTCACCCTCAATATCGACAATATCCTCAACGGTTCACTGTCCGGCGGAGGCGCCGACTCCGTGTTCAGCACTGTCCAGGCAAACCACCTCGCAGACCAGGATCAGGCCTGGAACATCGCGCAGAACAACAGCGATGCTCAGAACCACCTGAGTGCGGATGCCGGCACTGCCCATGGTGCTGACGGTGTCGATATGGACGGCAAGGGCTGGGACCTCAAGACCGGCGACGACGTCGCAGGCACTTCGACGGCAGATGCTTCCGCAATCCTCGCCAACTCGGGCTTCCATCTGGAACTCGTCCAGGGCGCGAACATGCTCAGCAATGCTGTGGACTCCAGCGTCATTGGCGGCAACTCGCATGTCTCCGATGTCGGCGAAGATACCAGCGGAAACTAACCTCCAAGCCAAGAAAAGACTGCACCGGCTTTGGTCGGTGCAGTTTGAATGCTTGCGTGCGAATTGACGAACAGTGCGGCTCTAACAGAAAGATCCCGCGCGGCCGGTCGTCTCTTCGATAGGGAGGGCCAAGGCAATGCAAATTGAGAAATTCTCAGAGATCATCGCCCATTTCATCGGCATATTCGAAACGACGACCGAAGAGATGAGGCTGCGCGCGGAACTGACGGAGGGTACAGGCCCTGCCGAAAATGATCCGACGCTTGACGATCTGGTCGCCGCCACGCCCACCTTCGCCTCCGATCTCATGCTCAAAGACTACGATCCCGACGTCAATTACAGAAGCGTCAGCTATGAGATCGTCTATGGCGGGGGCCGCCGGTTTGGCCGCCCCTTCGAGGAGAGCATCGAGAAGCTCTCCGAAATCGCCCATCGCGACGTGCCTTTGCCGAGGTTCGGCAGTCCGCAGGACATTGATGTCGAGACCGAGGAAAAGCTGGACGTTTTCAATGGTCCCGGATCGGCGGTCGGATATGCCACGCAGATCAACGTTCTTTTTGACGACGATTATCTCGACATGACGGATGGCAACCACGCCCCGCGCGATACGAGCTTCGTCACCGAACGGCTGGCCGAGTTCAGCGCCCAGACAGAAATCTTCACTCCCTTTGCCAGCCTGCAACGGACAGACAGCTTCGAGGGTGTCAAGCAAATCGCCGATGATATGGAGGCCTATATCCGGGCGGTGAAGGATTCCGGCCAGACGTCGGTCGGAGCGGGCGAAACGCCGGCAGACAGTCCCGCAGATAACTCCAATGATCAGGCACATAATTTCGTGCTGGCGAGTGACGAGATCACCGGAACCTATATGAACAGCAAGCTCGTTTCCGAGGTCCCGGCGCTGGTTGATCTGCTGCCGGACCGGGGGCTGGCCAAACTACCGGAAGCACCCGACGAAACCCAGACATCTGTTGAGCAGCACGATCCTGCCTCAAGCAGCCTGGAGGTTACCGCGGGCGCTAATCTCGTCGCGAACATCGTTTCCGTCATCAACACCACGGTGATCTCTTCCGTGACGGCCGTCATGGGCGACCACCACCAGATCGACGCTATCACCCAAGTCTATGCCTACAGCGACAATGATGACATCGCCTCGGTATTCCATCCCTCAGCCGATGCGGCCGAGAGTGCCGGTGTCGCCGCCTACAATATTGCAGGCTTCGAACGCAGCACTTTCCAACACGACCAGCCGCAACCGGCGGTCGATGCAGACGGCGATCCCATCTTTCCGAACGCCTGGCGGGTCAGCGTCATCGAGGGCGACGTCTCCTTTGTAAACTGGATCGAACAGTATCATTTCGTCAGCGACAACGACAACATGACCGTCATGACGAGCGGCTCGGAAACGACGGTTCTGACGGGCGGCAATACGACGCTGAATTTTTCGTCCTTCTTCCAAATGGGGCTGCAGTACGATCTGGTGATCGTCGGCGGAAATGTCTACGATATCAACAGCATCACGCAGATTTCGCTTCTCTACGACAACGACTGGGTCCGCGCCGAGGACGACGTAGACGATGGTGCCACTGTCCAGTCCGGCAACAATCTCATCTGGAATCTTGCGGCGATCCATAATGTCGGCGCCAATGATCGTTTCGAGACCATGCCCGACTATATGCACGAGGCGGAGAGGGGGATTCAGGAACGTGATCCGACAATGCCCGAGGGCTTGTCCTTCGATCCCAATTTCCAGGGCTATATCGGCCTGAATGTTCTCTACATCACCGGCAATCTCTTCGACATGACGATCATCAAGCAGGTCGCGGTGCTTGGAGATTCCGACGATGTGACCCGGGCCGCAGCCGAGCTTCTGAAGAACAACCAGGACGCCGTAGTCACGATCGATACGGGCAGCAATACCGTCGCCAATATCGCTGAAATCGTCGATTATGACAGCTTTGGTGGTACCACCTATGTTGCTGGTCAGCTCTATTCCGACGCCATTCTCATTCAGGGCGGGATCATAGAACACGATGCCACCCAGCCCGAGACGGTTGGCGAGAGACTTGCCAATGAGGTCATCGCCTTTCTCGATGACGATAGCCCCCAAGGCGCGGACAGCGGCGATGGCATCATCGGCGGGCATGACCTTTCATGGTCCTCCACCCAGCCCTCAGATGTAATGCAAGCCGTGGTCGCGTGACCTGCGTATCCTGGGAGAGACCGCGATGAATCAAATCTCAAAACAGATTTTCGCCAATGGCAGCGCGCTCGACCTGCGTGGCGACAAGCCATCCTCGACAGCCGCAAATCCGCAGGATTTTCTGACCAAGGCCTGCGTTTCAGCGATCGACGATGCAGTGGACCATCTTCGCAAGCTGACTCAGGAGGCGCCTTCCTACCTCCATGAAGTCGAGGTTGGCGAGACTTTTGCCGAAGAGAAAGTGGATGAAGTGCAAGCCGTGATGCCGACCGAACGATCTGAGAGGCGGCTTTCCGGCGACGACATATCCGTCCATGCCGTAGGGCGGGAAACAAAGCCGCAGCCGGCTGAAGAACTGCGGGCAACGTCCGGTATCGAGGCGCGGCGTGCACCCGGTGAAACCGACGAGTTCAAGGCCAAGCCGGATATTCCCTTCGCCAAGACGATCGATGGCAACACTGGGCCGGTGAAAGAAAATGAGCGCCGGCTGCGTGCCGGCAGCGGCGGGGGCGGCAAGAACCCGGATTTCGGCGGCGGTGGTGGTAGTGGCGGCGGCGGAAACAACGGTTTCCACAAACGCAGCGAGCCGGTAAATTTCGCCTTGAGCCTTGCGCGCGGCATCGCGGTCATCAGGCGCAACCTGGCAATCGTGATGGTCTTCACCGTCGCCATCAACGTGCTCCTGCTGGCGATACCGCTCTACCTCTTCCAGATTTCCGACCGCGTGCTGACAAGCCGTTCCATCGACACATTGGTGATGCTTTCGATCGTGGTGTTGGGAGCCGTCCTCATACAGGCTTTCCTGGACTCCGTCCGGCGCTTCATCCTGATGCGGACTGCCGTGGAACTGGAAGTCCAGTTGGGCGCGCCGATCCTCAGTGCGGCCGCCCGCGCCTCGCTGCATGGAAACGGCAAGGATTACCAGATCCTGCAGGACCTTCAGCTTCTGCGCAGCTTCCTGACGTCAGGAACGCTGATTGCCTTCCTCGATGCGCCGCTGATGCCGCTCTTCGTGATCGTCGTCTATCTGGTGCATCCGCATCTCGGCATCATCATCATGGTCTGCTGCGCCGTGCTGTTCCTGATCGCCTACCTGAACCAGAAATTCACGGCAAAACAGTTCGCCGAATCCAACAGCTATCTCAGCCGCGCGAATTTCCACCTCGATTCCATGTCGCGCAATTCGCAGATCATCAACGCGCTCGCGATGATCCCCGAGGCGGTGAAGATGTGGGGCCGGGAAACCGCCGGCTCGCTGAAATCCCACGTCGAAGCGCAGGATCGAAACATCATCTTCACCGGCGTTTCCAAGGCTTGCCGTATGATCACGCAGGTCGGACTTCTCGGCTGGGGCGCGCATCTGTCGCTGTCAGGAGAGTTGACCGGCGGCATGGTCATTGCAGCTTCGATCATTTCCGGCCGTGCGCTGGCGCCGATCGAAGGGGCAATCGAAGGCTGGCACCAGTTCAACCGATCGGCTGCCGCCTATGGCCGTATCAAGAACCTGCTGCTCACCTCGCCGCTCAACTTCCCGCGCCTGCGCCTCCCCAATCCGGAAGGTCGGCTCGATGTGGAGCGTATCCTCTTCGTTCCGCCGCCACAGAAGAAGGTGATCCTGAACGGCATCTCCTTCTCCCTGAGGAAAGGCGAATCGCTGGCGATCATCGGCAATTCCGGTTCCGGCAAGACGACGCTCGGCAAGATGCTGGTAGGCTCAATCCTGCCGACCTCAGGCAATGTGCGCCTCGACCTCATGGATCTGCGCAACTGGGACCAGCGACAGTTCGGCGAAAGCATCGGCTATCTGCCGCAGGACGTTCAGCTCTTCCCCGGAACGATCAAGGCCAATATCTGCCGCATGCGCGATGACATCGAAGACCGGCAGATCTATGAGGCAGCCGTCCTTGCCGACGTGCACGAGCTGATCGCCGGCTTCCCACAGGGTTATGAGACCGTCGTCGCCGCCGATGGTGCGCCGCTTTCGGGTGGCCAGAAGCAGCGCATCGCGCTGGCGCGCGCGTTCTTCGGGGATCCCAAATTCGTGGTGCTCGACGAGCCCAACTCCAACCTTGACGCACAGGGTGAAGCGGCTCTCGCAAAGGCGCTGATCCACGCCAAGAAACAGGGCATCACGACAGTTACGATCACGCAGCGCCCGGCACTTCTGCAATGCGTGGACAAGATCATGGTCCTCAAGGACGGCACCGTCGCCATGTTCGGCGAACGCATGGAAGTCCTGCAGGCACTCTCCAAGGGCAATGGCCGCAACGGCCAGCAGACACCGCGTGTCGAAGGGTAACGGCCATGGGAAATAAGAAGCAGGAATCCACCGGCCCGGTGCAGCTCGAATGGTATGGCGACGTGCCGCGCTCCATCCGTTTGCACAGCTTTGTCGGCCTGACGGTCCTTTTCTGCTCGTTCGGCGGTTTCGGATACTGGGGGGCAACCGCGCCACTTGCCTCCGCCATCATCGCCCAGGGCAGCTTCGTGGCGACCGGCAACAACAAGGTCGTCCAGCACCTTGAAGGCGGTATCATCAAGGAAATGCTCGTCAGCGAAGGTGAAATCGTCAAGGAGGGCGACGTCCTGGTGACTCTCGACCAAACAGCCGCCTTGACCAACGAGCGAATGCTGACGCTGAGGCGGCTGCGTCTGGAGGCAGTTGTTGGACGCCTCAGGGCCGAAGCACAGGGATCGCGTGAGTTCAAGCTTCCTGACATCGTCATGGCAAAGGCGAGCGACCCCGATATCAACGCCATCATCCAGAGCCAAAACGTCGTCTTCCACAGCAAGCAGGTCAAGCTCGAGGAGCAGCTCAACCTCATCGAGAAGAACATCAAATCGCTGGAATACCGCTTCGAAGGCTACAAGGGCCAGCGCGAGTCCTTCGAACGGCAACTGGCGCTGCTCTCGGACGAGCGGGATTCCAAGGCACGGCTCGTCAAGGTCGGCTATATGCGCAAGACCGACCTTCTGGCCATCGAGCGCGCCATTGCCGATGCGATGGGCGATATTTCGCGCCTGAACGGAGAGCTCAACGAGAGCGAGGCGGAAATCGCCAAATTCCGTCAGGAAGCGGTCATCGCTGTCAACTCCAACAAGCAGGCAGCGCTTGACGCGCTGGAGACCGCCGAATCCGACCTCGACAGCGTGCGTCAACAGCTGCACGAAGCTGCCGGCGTTCTGGAGCGTACGGTCATCCGTTCGCCGGTGACTGGTACGGTTGTGCGCTCCTACTACCACACCGCCGGCGGCGTCATCACCACCGGAAAACCGATCATGGAAATCCTGCCGGCCCATGTGCCGCTGATCCTGGAGGCGCAGGTATTGCGTACCTCCATCGATCAGCTTCACGAAGGGCAGACGGCGGCAATCCGCCTGACCGCCCTCAACAGGCGCACTACGCCGGTTCTGGAAGGCAAGGTCTTCTATGTTTCGGCCGACTCCATTGAGGAAAATGCCGGCATGTCCGTGAAGGACGTGTACATCGTGCGCGTACAGATCCCGGACTCGGAAATTGCCCGCGTTCACAACTTCCATCCGGTTCCCGGCATGCCGGCGGAGGTACTGCTCCAGACCTCGGAGCGCACCTTCTTCGAATATCTGAGCAAGCCGATCGCCGACAGCATGTCACGCGCATTCAAGGAGCGTTAAGCGTACAAATGGTCGAAGCACTTAGAGAAATGATCTGATATGATCTATGTATAATAAGCGTTCAGCCGAGGGATTTTAGCATGCCGGCTATGTCAGATGTCTTATTGAGTGTTGGCCGGTTAAACTATGTCTGGACGAATACAGAAAGCCTGCTGATCTATATTATCGCCCATCTTCTCAATGTGGAGAAGGAGGCGGCGATCGTGGTCTTCCTGACACTCAACACGACGCGCGCCCGCATAGATCTCGTCGAGCGCCTCGCAAAGCTCTCTTCGACGCCTGCCACGGATCGCAAGGCGGTTCTGTCTGCCATGTCCAGGCTGAAGAAGGAATCGAAGATGCGCAACAAATACAATCACTGCATCTATTCCTTCGACGAGAAGGGCGAAATCTCCAGCACGCAACTCATGCGCCTCGTCGAGGACGACAAGGAAATCCGCTACGGCAAGATCGAACAGATGGATGACCGAGAGATGGAGCTTCTGGAGAAATCGATTGCCGAGATCGTCAATATCAGCAAGGCGCTGTGGGCCTTCATCCATGCCAGCCCACGCATTGTAGCGCTCTAACATTGCCTGTCTAAAGCGGCTGCCTTGGGCTAATCCCATTTCGTCTCAAGGAATCACCCGGACGGTTTATTTGAAGATCCATGTTTCTCATTAGACTGGAATCTCCCGAATTAGGTATGGCGTATTGGGAGGGGGCATGCGCATCGATGTCATTGATACCGTCGCCGGTTTTGACGCCGTTCGCGACAACTGGGATCAAGTCTATCGAGACGATCCGGACGCCCAACATTTCCTTTCCTGGACATGGCTGAGAGACTTTCTGCGGCACCGCGGCCGGTGGTTCGTCCTCGCACTGCGCCAGCGGGAGACGGATGCTCCCTATGTCGCCTTTTTGCCACTGAGGTTGCTCACAAAACTCGATGAGCAGAGCGGGCTTTTCTACGATGAAATCGTCATGGGCGGGAATTATTCGGCCGATTATACAGGCCTCATCGTCATGCCGGGTTACGAGCAAAAAGCTATCGCCGGCTTCGCCGCTTACCTCAAACAGCAGAACTGGACGCATCTCAGGCTGGAGCATTTCAGCGGGCCACCGGAACGGCGGGAGAAGATGATCCTGGCGCTGCAGGGGCCGCTCGTCATGTTTCGCGACAACGCGCCGAGCAGCCATGACAATATCGACAATACGATCTGCCCGGTCGTCTCGCTGCCTGCAAGCTGGGACGACTATCTGGACGGCAAGATGGGCAGCCAGACACGCCAGAAGCTGCGCCGCTTCCTGCGCAAGCTCGATGGCGATGAGGGCTACCGGATGACCATGGCAACGCCCGAGACTATTGACCGGGACCTCACCATTCTCTTCGATTTCTGGCGCACGCGATGGACGAAGCGCAAAGGGCCGGAGCGGACGGAGCGGCTGATCAATTCCACGCGTGACATGCTGATGGACTGCTTCAGGAGCGGCACGCTCGATGTCCCGGTCTTCTGGTTCCGCGAACAGCCGCTCGGCGCTCTCGCCAACATGGTAGATCGGCCCAAAAAGACGATCCTCTTCTATATAACCGGCCGGGACGAGAACTGGAAGACACCGTCTCCAGGCCTCGTTCTGCATGGATATTGCATTCGCCGAGCGATCAAGGACGGCTTCAAGTTCTATGATTTCCTGCGCGGAAACGAACCCTACAAATATGTCTTCGGCGCTGACGAGCGGCGGATCAGCTATACACTTTTCCGGACACGCGACGGGCGCAATCTGGGCGGCGTGCTGCATCCGCGCAGCGTCAAATATGTTTATGAGCGGGCGCTCGAAATGTATCGAAACGGCGAAAAGGCAAAAGCGGAAACGGTCTTCACGCAGATCCTGCAATCCTCGCCGGGTCATGTCGGCGCCGAATTCGGCCTTGCCAACCTGCTCTTCGACCGGGGAAAGCTGACCGAAGCCCTTACCGCCTATCAGGCATTGCTGGAGCGCACCGCCGAGCCGCTGCCGATTGCACTTCGCCTTGGAGATACACAACTGGCGCTGAAACTTTATGAGAATGCAGTCGTGACCTTCCGCCGCATCGGCGACCAGGCGCCCCATGTGGCGCAGGCCCGTTACAAGGAGGGTGTCGCCCTTATCGCCGCACGCCGCCTCGCCGAAGCCGAGACAGTTCTGACCGCGATCCAGGATATCCACACTGACGATCCGGCCGCCATCCCCTATGCCCAGCTTGCTCGCATGGCGCTCGAGCGTCTACGCCTGCATAATGCAGCGTCGGCAGCCGATGAACAGATACCCGAAGGCATGATGGGATTGCCTCTAAAGCGCGGCGGCGAGAAACGCCGCCCACGCATGCACTAAGTCTTTGTTTGACACATGTCGTTATCGCAAAACCAAACGCGATTAGACAACCGCTGCGCACTTTCTCGCGATCTGCTTCAGGCATGACAGAACTCAGGCACCGGTTTCGGTCTGATGTCTGATATCGTCGGCTAACGGATGCAAGGTATCGGCCGGCAGGGCGCCGACGAGGCTGTAGCCCATGCCGCCGGATGCCCAGCTCCACCCCTCGACTTTGCCCTGCGCATGCGGTGCCATGGGTTTGTTCTGATCGGCGACCATCGGGCGTGTCAGCATGACAAGACGTGTGCCGCTGTCATCGTCATACATCAGCATCAGCCCAGCGCCATGTGATGTCGAAATCATTCGGCCGCCCATCAGGCGATAGCCCGACTTGGAAAGATCCGGCAGCACCGGTTTGCGGCCCATGCGCTCGGTCGCCCAGTCGACGAGCTCGGCCGTATTGTCGGCGCGAAGCTCGACGGGTCTTGTCCTGTCGGGCGCATAGGTCGCGAAGCTGTCCACTGCCTCATCGGCCAGCGCCACCATGCCCTCACTCGATTGCCTATACATGCCATGCAGCATCCAGCCGCCCGAACCGCCGGCGGCGAGAAGAACGACGGCAGCGGCGGCCATGCGCCAGAAGGGTGGCCGGCTTTGCTTACGCATCTCCACCAGATGGCTCAGGTTCAGGCGGCTTGGAACCGGTTCTTCTGCCACGGGGTTGAGTACGGCCCTTAAATCGAGCCGCTGTCTGCCGTAGCTGTCGATTCGCGCGGCGATTTCGGGATGGGTTTCGAGATAGACCGAAACCTCGACTTCTCGCGTCTCGTCGAGCGCACCGTCCACAAAACCGTGAAGATCATCCTCGGTGATCGGTTTTACGCTCATTTTACTCTCCGAAGATGGGAGACTGGCCCCTGTGCCGTCTGCCCCGGATTCTCCAATATCTGCCGCAGCCGCTCGCGCGCCCGCGACAGGCGCGACATGACGGTGCCGATCGGGATCGCCAGGACTGCCGCTGTCTGCGAATAGGACAGATCCTCAACGGATACCAGCAGCAGGACGCTGCGCTGCTCTTCCGGAAGCTGCTCCAGCGCCTGAATTATATCGCGGCGCATCAGATTATCTTCCTGCGTCGGCTGCCTGGCAAAGGCACTTTCGTCCAGCTTTTCAAAGGGCAGATGCTCGCCACGACGCGACATCTGTTTCAACCGGTTGACAGCCAGATTATGAAGAATCGCGAAGACCCAGGTGCGCGGATCGTCGTTTCGTCGATGGTGCCAATGAGCGATAACCCGCTCCAGACAATCCTGGACGAGATCGTCTGCCGCCGTCGCATCTTTCAGCAATCCGCGGGCATAGCGGCGGAGCGCCGGTATCATCGGTTCGACAAGCTGCAGAATGTCACCCATGAGAGGCTTACCTTCAGGAGCTTTCGCCCGCCACCCTATCACAGGCAGCGGGCGGAAGGGATTTACTTCGCTTCGATCTGGACGACTTCACCGGGTCCCTTTTCGTCCGTTGCGGCGACAACAAGATAGCGGCGCTCGGCCTTCTCGTTGCTCTGGACGATCTGCCGGATGGGACCGACGGCGTTGACGATCGCCGAACCGGCCGGGTTCGTCATGAACGAAGCCAGCGGCTGAAGATCGCCCGAACCATCAGCCCGCGTGGAGAGCGCAAGAATGTAAGGCTTCCTGGGCTCCAGCCCCGTCACCGATGCCTGCAGCACTTGCGACAGGCCCTGATCGAAGAGAGAGATACTGGTCGGAGCAACACCACCCTGCTTTGCCTTGAGCGCGCGCAGGGCAAGATGCGCCGCCTGGCCGGCAACGCCGAGCGGTTGGAGGTTCTGCATGCCATCGCCCTCGGGGACTGCGTTGGGGACATAGTTGACGGCCTGCGGCGCCTGGCCGATCGGTATCGTGGCGATCACCTTGTTCGTCAGCGTGTCGATCGCTGCGAGCGCATCGGCGTTTTCGAGGCCTACATAGACGCGCGTGCCATCGCCGGACGGCCAGACGCCGTGCGGAAGATTGCCGACTGATATCGTTGCGACCTGTTCGAAATTGTCCGTGCGGTATACCTTCACTTGGTTGAGGCCACCAACGGTGACATAGGCAAAGTCGCCATTGGCGTTGTGCACGATGTTGACGTGATTGGTAATCGGCCCGGTATCGATCGTCTTGATGAGATCAAAGGGTGCCTTCGCGTCGAAGACCTGCGTCTTGCCGATATCCTTCAGAGTGAGCCAGACTTGCCTGCCATCAGGCGTCGCCGCAATGTTCGGGCAGAAGGGACTTTCCTGCTTGATGTGACCGACGATCTGGTGATCGGCGACGGAAACGACAACGGTCTCGGGGTTGAACGAGGAGCAGATGTAGCCGTATTTGCCATCCGGTGAGAAAATCTGCATGCCCGGGCCGGCCGGCACCTTGATCTGCAGCTTCTCTTCATAGGTATGCGCATCGATGACGGAAATGTAATCCTCGCCGCGAACCGTGACCCAGACTTCGTTGCCATCGGGCGTAAAGAATGCTTCATGCGGCGAGCGGCCTACATAGGTGGTATGCCTTACGGCATTGGTTGCTGTGTCGATGAAAGTCACCGAATTCGAGCCGATCGAAACGACAGCCAGTGTTTTGTGATCAGGCGAAAAGCCCATACCGTGAACCAGGACCTGCCCCCGATAGAGCGGGCTCAGATTGCCGGGTTGCGGATCCCCGAGACGGATGACGCCGAGCAGTTTATTGGTGGATGGATCGGTGACCGACACCGTGTTGGAGAATTGTTCGGCCGCATAGACGCGATCCTTGCTGCTGACGGGGATATCCGGATCGGAGGCGGAACCCGGCGCCTGGCCGGCAGAGCTTGTTAAAGGTGCCAGCATGGCGCCGGCAAACAGGCTGAGGGCGAGAAAGCTAGACTTCATGACGGGGTCCTTTCAGTTACCCATTCTCATGTTCGGATCCATCGTTGGCGTCATCGACATGCCGACGCCGGACGAGACGGAGTTCTGCGGGGAAACTTGTGTCGGCGCCGGCTCCGAAGGCGGAAGCGGATCGCCGAGAGCCAGCCGCATCGCGGCGATTTCCTGCTGCTGATCGACGATGATTTCCTGGGCAATGCGCTTGAGCTGCTCATTGCTGCCATAACGCAGATAGGCCTGCGCCATATCGATCGCGCCCTGATGATGGGGGATCATCATCTCGACGAAATCCCTGCTGACGTCACCTGTCGGCCTGACCGCCATGTCGTTCATCATCTTCGTCATGGCGGCATCGTTTTCCGCCAGGAACGGCGTCTCGTCGGTCACCGCGGAGGTGATGTGTTGATGCGATGCCGAATCGTCGGCCAACGCGGAAACGGACAGGATCACGAAGATCGACGCTGACAGCGGAAGGAATCTTTTTCGAGGAAAGACGTTCATGCGGGCTCCTTGTTGTGCAGAGCGGTTTCACGAACGTAGACAACAGAGCTGCCGACTTATTCCGTCTGGCTGCGATTTTTCCGAGGGCCTGTGACAGGCAGCCAGCGGTGAAGCCCAGAAACGCAAAAAGCCCCGCGGTGGGGACTCTTTGGGATCGCATGGAAAGCTTGGTTGCGGGGGCAGGATTTGAACCTGCGGCCTTCAGGTTATGAGCCTGACGAGCTACCGGGCTGCTCCACCCCGCGATATTTCATTCCGGACGTTGTGCCCGGGAGCGATGTCAGGCGTAGCCTGACGAGGTGAGGCCGTTAAGAGATCGATCCGGTGGATCGATCTTAGGCCGAACGGGCTGCTCCACCCCGCGTTATCCAGGCGACACTTGTGTCGTCCGTCCAGGTCTTTTGCCTGTTGGCAAAAGACCGATTGCGCAAATCCGTAGGATTTGTCGCGGCTACGCAAAGCGCTTGCGCTTTGCGGATTGTTGCCGAGCAAATTGCGAAGCAATTTGTCTCGTGTTCATGATATAGGGCGCTAAAGACGAAAGGCCGCTTTGTGAGCGGCCCTTTGTATCGGCTTTGGGCCGTTGGTTTCGTTCAGAGAAGATTGTTGTCGATTTTGCGCATGTCGCTTTCCGAAGCTTGTTCAGCTTCGGGCACATGCGTTTTCACGAGTTGCGTTTAGCAGACCTGGCAGCGACCGACTCTCCCGCGTCTTAAGACGAAGTACCATAGGCGCTGGGGCGTTTCACGGCCGTGTTCGGAAAGGGAACGGGTGCAGCCACCCCGCCATAACCACCAGGTCAGCGAAGCGCAACTTGTGTGAGAAGCTGGTTCACTGAGCGACTAATAAGTAGTCGTCAGTGATTGGTTTTGAACACGTCTTACCTTTCGCGAGGCACCGTCGGAGCAAAGCTCCGCAAGCGCAAAGCGCGTCGCCGGTTGTCCGGCGCGCCGTCCGCAGCGCCTATGGCGCGTGAGGACAGAAGGTCAGGCTCATCGAACTACCGGGCGAATGCGGTGCATTCGCCGGGCGATGAGCATAGTCAATGAGAACGATCAAGCCAATCGAGCTATTAGTACCGGTAAGCTTCATGCGTTGCCGCACTTCCACACCCGGCCTATCAACGTGGTCGTCTTCCACGGCTCTGATAGGGAACACTCGTTTCCAGGTGGGTTTCCCGCTTAGATGCCTTCAGCGGTTATCCCGTCCATATATAGCTACCCTGCTATGCCCTTGGCAGGACAACAGGTCCACCAGAGATATGTCCATCCCGGTCCTCTCGTACTAGGGACAGATCCTGTCAATATTCCTACACCCACGGCAGATAGGGACCGAACTGTCTCACGACGTTCTGAACCCAGCTCACGTACCGCTTTAATTGGCGAACAGCCAAACCCTTGGGACCTGCTCCAGCCCCAGGATGCGATGAGCCGACATCGAGGTGCCAAACAACCCCGTCGATATGGACTCTTGGGGGTCATCAGCCTGTTATCCCCGGCGTACCTTTTATCCGTTGAGCGATGGCCCTTCCACGCGGGACCACCGGATCACTATGACCGACTTTCGTCTCTGCTCGACTTGTCAGTCTCGCAGTCAGGCGGGCTTATGCCATTGCACTCGACGACCGATTTCCGACCGGTCTGAGCCCACCATCGCGCGCCTCCGTTACTCTTTCGGAGGCGACCGCCCCAGTCAAACTACCCACCATACACTGTCCCGGACCCGGATAACGGGCCGCGGTTAGACATCCATGACGATAAGGGTGGTATTTCAAGGATGGCTCCACAGAAACTGGCGTCCCTGCTTCAAAGCCTACCACCTATCCTACACATGCCGACACGAATGCCAGTGTAAAGCTATAGTAAAGGTGCACGGGGTCTTTCCGTCTGACCGCAGGAACCCCGCATCTTCACGGGGAATTCAATTTCACTGAGTCTATGTTGGAGACAGCGGGGAAGTCGTTACGCCATTCGTGCAGGTCGGAACTTACCCGACAAGGAATTTCGCTACCTTAGGACCGTTATAGTTACGGCCGCCGTTTACTGGGGCTTCGATTCAAAGCTTGCACCTCTCCTCTTAACCTTCCAGCACCGGGCAGGCGTCAGACCCTATACGTCGTCTTGCGACTTCGCAGAGCCCTGTGTTTTTGATAAACAGTCGCTACCCCCTGGTCTGTGCCACCCCATCATACTTGCGTAAAATGGGGTCACGCTTCTTCCGAAGTTACGCGTGCAATTTGCCGAGTTCCTTCAACATAGTTCTCTCAAGCGCCTTGGTATACTCTACCTGACCACCTGTGTCGGTTTCGGGTACGGTCTATACGGTGGAGCTATTTCCTGGAACCGCTCCGCTGCCCATCCAATCCAATCAGAATGAACAACTTGTGCGATCCGTCACTTCCACCAGGCCCACGAATATTAACGTGGTTCCCATCGACTACGCGTGTCCGCCTCGTCTTAGGGGCCGGCTAACCCTGCTCAGATTAACTTTAAGCAGGAACCCTTGGTCTTTCGGCGAGAGGGTCTCTCACCCTCTTTATCGTTACTCATGTCAACATTCGCACTTCCGATACCTCCAGGAGCCCTCACGGGTCTCCCTTCATCAGCTTACGGAACGCTCCGCTACCACTCCTCAAAGAGGAATCCTCAGCTTCGGTGCATGGCTTCAGCCCCGTTACATTTTCGGCGCAAAGACCCTTATTTAGACCAGTGAGCTGTTACGCTTTCTTTAAAT
>NZ_CP180586.1:3692500-4190000 GCF_047782645.1 Rhizobium sp. ZK1 | reverse complement strand
CGACGCTCTCCAGCGAGCCGCTTATTCGTGGCGAGTGGCTTAAGCCCGGGGCCCATCTCGACCTTGTCGGCGCTTTCAAACCCAGCATGCGCGAGAGCGATGATGATGCCGTGCGTCGCTCCGCCGTATATGTAGATACGAGAGCCGGCGCGCTCAGCGAAGGCGGCGACATCGTCCAACCGCTGAAGAGCGGGGTATTGAAAGCAGACGATATACGCGGCGAGCTTGCAGAACTGATCTCCGGCAGCAGCGGTGGACGGAAGGACGATAAGGAAATTACGCTCTTCAAATCCGTTGGTGCAGCGCTCGAGGATCTGGCCGCCGCCATCCTTGCCTATGAAATGGTAACGGGCCGAAAGTGAAGACCAAGACTTCTTTGCCGGAGCTTCCGGTTTCGCATGTGCTGCCCGATATCAGCGCGGCGCTTTGCAAGGATAAGCGGGCGGTGCTTTCGGCTCCTCCGGGCGCCGGCAAAACGACGCTCGTACCGCTTCATCTGCTTGACCAGGCCTGGCGCGGCGACGGGAAAATCATCCTGCTGGAACCCCGCCGGCTGGCGGCGCGCGCCGCGGCACACCGGATGGCGTCCCTGCTGGGCGAGCAGGTGGGCGAAACGGTCGGTTACCGCATGCGCCTGGACAACAAGATATCGGCGAGGACGCGGATCGAAGTTGTTACAGAAGGCGTCTTCGCTCGTATGATTCTCGATGATCCCGAACTTTCCGGCGTCTCGACTGTGATCTTTGACGAATTTCACGAGCGGTCGCTGGATGCCGATTTCGGTCTTGCGCTGGCGCTCGACGTTCAATCGGCGCTTCGGGAGGATCTTCGCATCCTTGTGATGTCGGCAACGCTCGATATCGAGCGGGTCACCATCCTGCTCGATCATCCGCCTGTTATCGAAAGCACGGGGCGAAGCTTTCCGATCGAGATTCGCTATCAGGACCGGCCGGGCGGCGAGCGAATCGAAGATGCGATGGTGCGGGCGATCGTCGGTTTTCATGCAAGCGAATCCGGATCGATTCTTGCTTTCCTTCCTGGTCAGGCGGAGATCACCCGGACGGCAGAGCGGCTTCAGGGACGATTCGGCCCCGAGACGCTAATTGCGCCGCTCTACGGCAATCTCGGGCAGAAAGAGCAAGATGCGGCGATCCGTCCCGCAGCACCAGGTACGCGCAAAATCGTGCTTGCGACCTCGATTGCCGAAAGCTCAATTACCATCGACGGTGTGCGGATCGTGATCGACAGCGGTTTGCAGCGGCTGCCTGTCTTCGAGGCATCGACAGGCATCACCCGGCTGGAAACCGTGCGGGTGTCTCGGGCTTCGGCCGAGCAGCGCGCCGGCCGCGCCGGAAGAACAGAGCCGGGCATCGCCATCCGCCTATGGCATCAGGGGCAGACGGCGGCACTTCCGGCGTTCACGCCACCACAGATCCTTTCGAGCGACCTTTCCGGTCTCGTGCTCGATCTTGCCCATTGGGGCGTCCAGGACACAAAATTGCTCGCCTTTGTCGATCAGCCGCCGGAAACGACGATCAAGGAAGCCCGCGCGCTGTTGGTACAGCTCGGAGCGCTGGACAAGGACGGCGCGTTGACGGCGCGCGGAAAGGTGATGCGCGACCTCGCCCTGCCGCCGCGGCTGGCCGCCATGGTGGTTTCCGCTGGTGAATCAGGTCATGCCAAGGATGCGGCGCTGATCTCCGTGCTACTGACCGAGCAAGGGCTCGGCGGCACCAGTATCGATCTGGAAGAGCGTCTCCGACGTTTCAAAGGCGAAAAGGGCGAAAGGGCGGAGGCTTCGAGGCGGCTCGCGGGAAGGCTCTCGGAAGGC
Source organism: Rhizobium sp. ZK1 (assembly GCF_047782645.1). Classification (NCBI taxonomy): domain Bacteria; kingdom Pseudomonadati; phylum Pseudomonadota; class Alphaproteobacteria; order Hyphomicrobiales; family Rhizobiaceae; genus Rhizobium; species Rhizobium sp. ZK1. The sequence continues at coordinate 4,188,169 of NZ_CP180586.1, read as the reverse complement.
TTCAACAAGATTTCGAGTGCTGAACCTGCGCTTGCAGGAAGGCTTCTCCTGCACGCTTTCCCGGATCGGGTCGCACTTCAGCGCGGCGCGCGCGGGCGATATGTCATGGCAAATGGCCGCGGTGCGGAGCTGGCGGAGACCGAGCGGCTGGCTGGCAGCCAGATGCTGGTCATTGCCGACCTGACGGGCCGGGCTGCACAGGGGAGAATTCTGGCGGCAGCGGACATTTCCCGTGCCGACATCGAAGTTGAGCTGCCGGGCGAAATCCGGACGGACGATCAGACCTTTTTCGACAGGCAGAGCCGGCAGGTGCGGGCACGTCGAGCCACAAGGCTCGGCGCGATCGTATTCGAGGAAGCGCCGCTTCCACGACCCTCGGGCGAGGCGGTGGTACGGGCGCTTGCGCAAGGATTGCAGGAGCTGGGACTCGATCAGCTTCCCTTTTCCAAGGAGGCCCTGCAGCTTCGGGAGCGGATCGGCTTCCTGCACCGGACGATCGGTGAACCATGGCCCGATATGAGGGACGAAGCACTACTTGACCACATGGAAGACTGGTTCATCCCTTTCCAGACGGACGCGAGAGGACTTTCGGATATTTCCGTCGCCGGGCTCTCCAACGGGCTGATGGCACTCGTCCCGCACGACCTGCAGCGCGATCTCGCACGGCTTGCGCCAACGCATTTCGAGGCGCCAACGGGGCAGCGCCATCCGATCCAGTACGACGGCGAAGAACCGACACTGACGATCAGGGTACAGGAGCTTTTCGGTCTCAAGCTGCATCCGGCGGTCGCCGGCGGACGATTGCCCCTGCTTCTGGAGCTTACTTCTCCGGCCCACAGGCCGATCCAGACGACCCGCGACCTGCCCGGTTTCTGGGCGGGCTCGTGGAAAGATGTGCGCGCGGATATGCGGGGGCGTTATCCAAGACATCCCTGGCCGGAAAAGCCTGATGAAGCGGCGCCGACGACAAGGGCAAAGCCCCGTGGTACATAATCTGCCTTCCTTGGAGCGCCGTGCGTCGATGCTGTAAGAGTATGGGCTGTAGGAGTACGGCGTGATTGAGAAAACCGAAACCCAGACACGGGAAGACAGGCTGAGCAGCCGGCGGCTGCGCCTGCAGACCTTGGTGCGATTACGATGGCTGGCGGTCACCGGCCAGGCGGTAACAGTCTTCATCGTCGCGTTCCTGTTGAAATTCCCCCTGCCGCTGGTTGCCAGCTGCTCGCTGATTGCCGCACTCGCCGGGGTGAATTTCTATCTGACGATACGCTATCCGCCGACTCACCGGCTTGAGCCGCCTGCCGCTTTCGCGCTGTTGGGTTTCGACCTTCTGCAGCTCTGCGCGCTGCTCTTCATTACTGGCGGCCTTGCCAATCCCTTTGCGGCACTGGTCTGCGTTCCCGTCATCATTTCCTTCGCCTCACAGCCAATCCGCTACAGCACAGCATTGATTGGCTTTGCGATGGTCTGCATTACCGTGCTTGCCTTCTCGCCCTTTCCGCTTCCGTGGTACGACGGGATGGAAATCAACGTCCACAATGTCATGCAGTTCGGCGTCTGGTGTTCGATCGCGTCGACCATGGCCTTTGCCGCCTTCTATGCCTACCGGGTTTCGATGGAAGCAAGCCAGCTCGCCGACGCGCTTGCCGCGACGGAGCTGGTGCTGCAGCGGGAGAAACATCTCTCCCAGCTCGACGGGCTTGCGGCCGCCGCAGCCCATGAGCTCGGCACGCCGCTTGCGACGATCAGCGTCGTTGCCAAGGAGATGGAGCGCGAGCTCAAGAATGACGACCGGTTCCGCGAGGATGTTCAGCTTCTGCGCAGCCAGAGCGAGCGCTGTCGCGACATCCTTCGCCGGCTGACGACGCTCTCTGCCGAGGGCGAGGCGCATCTGCGGCGGTTGCCGCTCTCCTCGATGATGGAGGAGATAGTGGCGCCGCATCGCGAATTCGGCATCAAGCTGGAGTTGATAGAGAAAAGCCCGCGCAGGGGCGAGCCCGTTACCGACCGCAATGCCGGCATCATGTACGGGCTCGGCAACCTCGTCGAGAACGCTGTCGACTATGCGCGAGAGAAGGTGACGGTCACGGTCGAGCACGATCACGAAAAGGTGCTCATCGTCATCGAGGACGACGGCAACGGCTACGCGCCCGATATTCTGACGCGTATCGGTGAACCCTACGTCACGAAACGGCAGAGGGAAGATACGGCTGGAGGCCTGGGGTTGGGGCTTTTCATCGCCAAAACGCTGCTGGAGCGCTCCGGCGCATCTTTGCTTTTCGAAAACCGCGATCCGGAAAATGCCGGCGCCCGCATTCGAATCGAATGGCCTCGCGTATTGATCGACGCAAATTCGACAAAATGACTTTGTGGGCATAAACAAGATATAAGCGGTTGACGCATTCGGACATTCAACCGCCGGGACCGTAGCGATGACAGATCAGAACCACGAGATTTCCGCCGGCTCCAGCGAGGAGCATATCGGGCCTGACCCGAGCTTGCTGATCGTCGACGACGACGGCCCGTTTCTGCGTCGTTTAGCACGGGCTATGGAGGCACGCGGCTTTCATGTGGAAACGGCCGAATCGGTGGCGGAAGGTGTGGCAAAGTCCAAGGGCCGGCCGCCGAAATATGCCGTGGTCGACCTAAGACTCGGTGACGGCAACGGCCTCGATGTCATCGAGGCGATCCGCCAGCGGCGCGACGACACGCGAATCATCGTGCTGACGGGCTACGGCAATATCGCCACCGCGGTGACGGCCGTGAAGCTCGGGGCTGTGGATTACCTGGCAAAACCTGCCGACGCCGATGATGTGTTTGCCGCGCTCACGCAACGGCCGGGCGAAAAGGCCGAACTGCCGGAAAACCCCATGTCGGCGGACCGGGTGCGGTGGGAACACATCCAGCGTGTCTATGAAATATGCGAGCGCAACGTGTCTGAGACGGCGCGCCGGCTTAATATGCACCGCCGCACATTGCAGCGCATCCTCGCCAAACGCGCGCCAAAATAATCAGACATCATCCACGCTGAACGGCTTGCCGTTTGCCCATTCGGCCATCATCAGCCGCTGCGCAGCAGCGTGCGAAAAGTTTAGGGTCACGGCCTTGCGGGTGGCCGGCGGCAGACGGTGTTCAGGTGCTTCGCGAAGCATATGCGCCCCGTAACCATCTGAAAGAAAAAGGCCGCACTCCTCGGGGAAGATATCGACAGGCACATCCTTATGCGTCGCAAAGAACAGGCGGTCGCAATGCAAACGATAATCCGGCCATTTACGATCGACCTTAAAATCCTCGATCGACGTCTTGATCTCAATGATCCAGACCTCTCCCTTTTCCGAAAGCGTGATCAGATCGGCACGCCGGCCGCTCGCCAGCGGCAGCTCCGGCAGCACCGCATGGCGCATGTCATGGAGCAAAACCTGCATGCCACGGCGAACCATCATGGCTCTGTCCGATTGCCGGCCATCGATTAACGGATTGTTATTATAAACGCTCAAAATCGTCATGGATAACCCTCAGGTGGGGTTGGCTGTTGTTGCAAAAAAACCATGCGCTTCTAATTTGCGGCGCAGATGGATTTTGTCGCACCGCAGCAGCCTTGCAAAGGCAAAGTTAATCGAAAATAAACCATAAATAACGATGGTCGAAAGACTGTCTTTCATTGCCCCAAAACCTTCACGAGTCATCCATGCGCATCCGCAACGCATTCCCTGTATTTGGCCTGCTGGCGACCCTGGCACTGGCCGGCTGCTCCACAACGTCCGAAACCGCGTCCAACGACAAGGGCGCGGGTCCGACCGTTCAGACGGCACAAATCTTCAATGACGCCTATGGCGTAACGTCGGATGCCGGATACTCCCTGCCGGCAATCCCGATCGATCGCGTCAAGCCGGAATTCCGCCGCCAGATCGTCTCTTATCAGAGCGACGAACGTCCCGGCACGATTATCGTCAACACGCGCGAGCGTCACCTCTATTATATCCTGCCCAACGGCAAGGCCGTCCGCTACGGCATCGGCGTCGGCAAACAGGGCTTCGCATGGTCCGGCACGGCCTATGTCGCCTGGAAGCAGGAATGGCCGAATTGGCACCCGCCGAAGGAAATGGCCGTCCGTCGTCCTGAAATCGCCAAATATGTCGAAGACGGCATGGGTCCAGGCCTCACCAACCCGCTCGGCGCACGCGCCATGTACCTCTTCAATGAAGAGGGCAAGGACACGCTCTTCCGCCTGCACGGCACCCCGGAATGGGCCTCGATCGGCACCGCCGCTTCGTCGGGCTGCATCCGCCTGATGAACCAGGATGTGATCGACCTCTACAGCCGCGTCCGGCCAGGCAAGACCACCTCCAAGGTCATCGTTATCCAGTAGGCTAGGCACTGAATTCGGTATAAAAAAGGCCGCCGGTTTTTCGATCCGGCGGCCTTTTTATATCTGGCTTGCTCAGGTCCACGCGACCTGTTTCGCCTTGATCTCGATACGGCGGCGGTGCAGGACCGGTTCGGTGTAGCCGTTTGGCTGTTCCCTGCCCTTCAGGACCAGATCGAGTGCCGCCTGGAAGGCAACAGAATCTTCGAAATTTCCGGCCATCTTTATGTAGGCCGAATCACCGGCATTCTGCTGATCGACGACCGCCGCCATGCGCTTCATCGTTTCGATGATCTGATCCTTGGTGACGATCTTGTGGTGCAGCCAGTTCGCCATGTGCTGGGCAGAAATGCGCAGCGTCGCGCGATCTTCCATGAGGCCGACATTGTTGATGTCAGGCACCTTCGAGCAACCGATACCCTGGTCAACCCAACGCACGACATAACCGAGAATGCCCTGCGCATTGTTGTCGAGCTCGCGCTGGATTTCTTCCGGTGTCCAGTTCGGCCGTACGGCAACCGGCACGGAGAGGATATCCGAGAGCTTGGCGCGAGCGCGATCCTTCAGGCCTTCCTGTAACTTGGCGACATTGATCTGGTGGTAGTGCGTGGCATGCAGGGTAGCGGCCGTCGGCGACGGCACCCATGCGGTGTTGGCGCCGGCTTTCGGATGGGTGATCTTCTGCTCCAGCATGGCGGCCATCAGGTCGGGCATGGCCCACATGCCCTTGCCGATCTGCGCATGGCCGGAGAGGCCGCATTCCAGACCGATATCGACATTCCAGTTTTCGTAGGCAGCAATCCAGGCGGCCTGCTTCATATCGCCCTTGCGGATCATCGGGCCGGCTTCCATCGATGTATGGATTTCATCGCCGGTGCGATCGAGGAAGCCCGTATTGATGAAGACGACACGCTCGCGGGCAGCACGGATGCATTCCTTCAGATTGACGGTCGTGCGGCGCTCTTCGTCCATGATGCCCATCTTCATGGTGTTGCGCGGCATGCCGAGCGCATCTTCAACGCGCGAGAAAATCTCGACGGCAAAGGCAACTTCTTCCGGCCCGTGCATCTTCGGCTTGACGACATACATGGAGCCGGCACGCGAATTCTTGCGGCGTCCCGACGGGCCGACATCGTAGAGCGCAATCAGGCCGGTGATCATTGCATCCATGACGCCTTCAGGTACCTCGTTGCCGTCGCGATCAACGATCGCCGGATTGGTCATGAGGTGGCCGACATTGCGCACTAGCATCAGCGAACGGCGGTGCAGCTCGAAGCTTTCGCCGCCTGGTGCCGTATAGGCCATATCCGGGTTGAGCTTGCGGACGAAGGTCGAGCCGCCCTTCGTCACTTCCTCCTGCAGATCGCCCTTCATCAGACCGAGCCAATTGCGATAGACGACGACCTTGTCCTCGGCATCGACAGCGGCTACCGAATCCTCGCAATCCATGATCGTCGTGATGGCCGATTCCAGCCAGACGTCGGAAATATGCGCCGGATCGGTCTTGCCGATCGGCGTCGAGGCATCGAGTATGATTTCGATATGGATGCCGTTATTCTTCAGGAGGATATGCGTCGGCGCATCTGCATCGCCGAGATAGCCGGCGAAATGTTCGGCATCTTTCAGGTCCAAAGCTTTGCCATCTGCGGCAGCGATCGCCAGAGCACCGTTCTTGACAGCGAAGGCGCCGACATTCTTCCAGGAACTGCCGTCGAGGGGAGCGGCGGAATCGAGGAAATCGCGAACCCAGGCAATGACCTTCTCGCCGCGCTTGGGATTATAACCCTTGCTCTTTTCGGCCCCGTCCGTTTCCGGAATGGCGTCCGTGCCGTAGAGAGCATCGTAGAGCGAGCCCCAGCGGGCATTGGCAGCATTCAGCGCGTAACGGGCATTCATGACGGGAACGACAAGCTGCGGGCCGGCAATAGAGGCAATCTCGGTATCGACATTGGCCGTCGAGACCTGGAAATCCGGGCCTTCCGGCAAGAGATAGCCGATGCCCTTGAGGTAGGACTGGTAGGCCTCCATGTCCGTCGGTGCACCGTTCCGACGATACCAATCGTCGATCTTTGCCTGAAGCTGATCGCGCTTCAAAAGCAGTGCACGATTCTTCGGCGCAAGATCGTGAACCATCGCCGAGAAATCGGCGAAGAACTTGTCCGCATCGATGGCGAGGCCCGGCAACGCCTCCTTCACGAGGAAATCATGGAGGACGGCTTCGATGAAGAGACCATTCTTTTCAATGCGGCTCATGCGGTGTCTCCCTTGCAGTGGCAGCTTTCTCGATGCTGCCACTTTGCCCGGCTTTCACTCACAGTCAATTCAGCAACAATTCGAAAGATTTATGCAGACCCGGAAATAGTCCGTCGCGTGACACGCATCGGGATGCCGTTCTGCGGCTGTGTCGTCAACTTCTGGACCGGCCAGGGATTCGTCTGGTCGGTGGAATCGAAGCGATAGCGATGCATCAGAACGGCCAGCGCGATCACCGCCTCCTGAAGCGCGAACGTCGCGCCGATGCAGACGCGCGGACCGGCGCCGAACGGCAGGAACTGGAAGCGACCGATAGAGGCGCGGTTTTCCGGCAGGAAACGTTCCGGCATGAAGGCGCGCGGCCGATCCCAATGAAGTTCATGACGGTGCAGAGTCCAGGGCATGACGAGCACGGTAACACCAGCTTCGATCTCGACCCGCTCGCCCTTGGCGCTTGTCCAGGAATCATTCGAGATAGCGGCCCGATTGATCGACGGGGCCGGCGGATAGAGGCGCAGAGCTTCCTCGAAGGCGGCGTGGGTCTGCGGCATCAGATCCGGCCATTCGACCGGTTCGGCGCCTGACGCGAGCACCGCATCAATCTCCCTTTCCATCGCCTCGCGGATATGTGGGCTGTTCGAGACGCAATAGAGCGTCCAGGCGAGCGCGCGGGCGGTCGTCTCGTGGCCGGCGCCGATGAAGGTGAGGATATTATCCTCGATCTCCTCTTTCGTCAGGCCATCGGGACCAGCCTGCTCTAAAAGCAGGGTGAGAAAATCGTTCGGCGCCTTGCCGCGGTCGGCCTTCATCTTGGCAAGCCGCATATCCATGGTGTTGCGCACGATGGTGCGGAATTTCTCCAGCACCTTCTGGCCGCCGATGCGTGTCACACGTGGAATCCAGGATGGCGCCCGCAACAAATCCATCGGATCGATGCGGCCCATGCGATGCAGCAACTCGTTGACATCATCGGCGAAGTAGCCGCCGGAGGTGACGATGTCGCCGGAAAACAGCGTGTCGGAAAGGATAGCAAACGTCAGCTCCGTCATGTCGGTGCTGATATCGAAAATCGTGCCGGCCTCACCGACATCAGCATATTTGCGGGCGTAGTCTTCCGACTGGCGCAGCATCTGGTCGGCGAACCCTTTTGCATGACGGGGCGTAAATACGGGCGCAACTGCCCTACGCGAGCGTTTCCAGACGGGGCCTTCCGCCGTCAAAAGTCCGTCGCGCAGGATCGGGCGCAGCACGAGCTGGCGAATGTCGGACATGCGGTAATTGTTGGCATTGTCGACCAGCACATGCTTGATGAGACCGGGATCGTTGACGATCAGCGTTCTCTGGCCAAAGAAACTGGTGCGAATCCACGGCAGCGTGTAGGACGGCTCGCCCCAGAGCTCCAGCGGATTGCGGAAAATCGTCCTGATGATCTCGAGCCGCGACGGCGGCACGGTACGCGGCAACGGTGCCGGAGGAACGAAGGGGTCCGGACGCATACCCATGAGCAAAGCCTTTCGCCGGAAATATAATCTTCCCGGCAGGCCCGGAGGTTAGAGCAGGCCCTTCAGCTCGTCCAGTTTGTCGTTGATCAGCCAGCCGTAATAATTCTCTTCCGGCCAGACCGTCGTGCCGGAGGAACGATTCTTGGCGGCAAGGGCTGCGGCACGCTGACGGGAATTGCCAACATTATAAAGTGTCGCCGTCACTCCCGGATTGTCGGAGATATCCACGCCGGCGATCTCCTTGTAGTCGTCGATCGACCTGCGGATCGAGGCGGCGACGAAGGCGAGCGAGATGTCGGGGTCCATGATCGCCTTATAGACCGAGCCAGCATTCTTCTCGTTCAGCTTCGGGTAGCCGGAAACACGACTGACCAGATCAGACAGCATGAGCGCCGTCAACGGATTGACCTGGCCGAGGCCGAAGGTCTGGCCGGCATAGAAGGGCTGGAAGAAAACAGCGCTGAAGCGGTTGTTCGGGAAGCTCTTGCCGCCAATGGTCTTACCACGGAAATCGCTTTCCCAGACATCCTCGCGGCAGGTCCAGAGCGTGTAGGAATCGCTCTTGCCGTTGCAGGCAGCAAATTGCGGCCGGTCGACAAAATCGTCGACGCTTTCGCCATCATAGGCAAAACGGAAGCTCTCGCCGGCATAGGAGGCGGCTTTGACGTAATAGGCCTGGAGGCGGTCATAGGCGTCGACATTGTAGGTGTGTTCGCCGACGATCGCGCCGATCACATGAATCGGGTTGATGCCATAGGCGTTTGAGACCTTCTTGATCTTGCCCATGAGTTCGTGGTCGGTCGACAGCAGGTCGTAGATCTTCTCATATTTGAGATCGAACGTCGTCTTGGTGCCCTTGGTGCGACGAACCGAAGCGCCAGGGATATCCGGCTGTTCGGCATGACGATTGCCGGGCGGAACAGCCTGCGCCGCAAGGGCAGGAGCCGAGCCCGCAATGGTCATGGCAATCACAAGGCTTGTCAAAAGGCGTCGCACGATCTGCTTTCCCGTCTTTCCCTGTCGTCTTTGTGAAGCGGCTGACTGGACCAGAATCTTGTCCGAATAAAGCCGGTACAAAAAACAAAGCGGGCCTTTCACTAGAAAGTAAAAGGCCCGCTGTCGAGAGTTCGGATCGTCAAAGTTTTGGCATTACCTGCGCAAAGGTAAAAAAGATGTTTTAGCAATCACAGGATGAAGCGTGACAGATCGGTATTCTGCGCGAGATCGCCGACATGTTCACGCACGTAAGCGGCATCGATCTTCACGTCCGTGCCGGCGCGATCCGGAGCGTTATAGGAAATGTCGTCCAGTACACGCTCCATGACCGTCTGCAGGCGCCGAGCGCCGATATTCTCGACGGAGGAGTTCAGGTGGACGGCGACATCGGCGAGCGCATCGATCGCATCTTCCGTGAAGTCGAGCGTCAGGCTTTCGGTTTCCATCAGCGCCTTATACTGGCGGATCAGGCTTGCCTCGGTTTCCGTCAGGATGCGGCGGAAGTCTTCCTTGTTCAGCGGACGCAGTTCAACGCGGATCGGCAGACGGCCCTGCAGTTCGGGCAGCAGGTCCGACGGCTTGGAAACATGGAAGGCGCCGGAGGCAATGAAGAGGATGTGATCCGTCTTCACCGGGCCGTACTTGGTCGAAACCGTCGTGCCTTCGACGAGCGGCAACAGGTCGCGCTGAACGCCTTCGCGGGAAACGCCGGCGCCGGCGCCGCCATCGCGCGCCGCAATCTTGTCGATCTCGTCCAGGAAGACGATGCCGTCATTCTCGACCGAACGAACGGCTTCGCGCTGGATGACTTCGTTGTCGATCAGCTTGTCGGATTCATCTCGGATCAAGTCCGTATAAGACGCCTTCACCGTGGTGCGCACCTTCTTGGTGCGGCCGCCCATCGCCTTGCCGAACATTTCAGACAGGTTCAGCACGCCGATATTGGCGCCCGGCATGCCGGGGATTTCGAAGCCGCCCATGCCTGAACCGGCATCGGCCACTTCGATATCGATTTCCTTGTCGTCGAGCTCGCCGCTGCGCAGCTTCTTGCGGAAGCTTTCGCGGGTGGCGGGCGACGCCGTCGCGCCGACCAGCGCATCGAGAACACGCTCTTCCGCGCTCATATGGGCCTTTGCCTGAACCTCGGTGCGCTTTTTTTCGCGCACAAGACCGATGCCGACTTCGACGAGATCGCGGATAATCTGCTCGACATCGCGGCCGACATAACCGACTTCGGTGAACTTCGTGGCTTCGACCTTGATGAAGGGTGCCCCGGCGAGCTTGGCAAGGCGACGAGAGATTTCCGTCTTGCCGACACCGGTCGGGCCGATCATCAGGATATTCTTCGGCATGACTTCATCGCGCAGGCTCGGATCGAGCTGATGGCGGCGCCAGCGGTTGCGGAGTGCAATCGCCACGGCGCGCTTGGCCTCATGTTGGCCGATAATATAGCGGTCGAGCTCGGAAACGATCTCGCGGGGAGAAAAGGTGGTCATTGTGTATCATTCTCCTGGCGGTCCAGGGCCATGAGGAGTGCCCGGCCGTAATTCGTAGTTGTTTCGCCAAGTCTTTGAAAGCCTGCCTTGGTATAGGCTCTGATTGCGAAGGTGTTGTCCGGATGAGGATCGACCAGCACGCGATTCTTCCCCCTATCGAAGAGCGCCCGGCAGAAATTCGCCATGAAGGCCGGACCGTGACCCTTTCCCAGAAGCGTTTCGACACCGATGAACTGATCGATACCGCAGGTGCCTTCGGGCTGGCCGTTCAGCGCGACATCGTCTTCATCATCGAGATCTGCCACCTGAATGAAGGCAAAATCCCAGCCGTCGAGCGTCACTATATAGAGTTCGACCGTCAGATCACGCAGATGCTCCTCAATCGAGGCCAGCGCCTTCTCCGGCTCGCCCCACCAACGGCGGACATGCGGCTGTTCCAGCCATTCGGCCAGAAGCGGCAGATCAGTCATCGTGACGAGACGGAAGACGTAATCCGTCATTCCACGTCCAGCGTTTCCACAATGACATTGTGGTTGGTGTAGACGCAGATGTCGGCAGCGATATCGAGCGCACGACGGGCGATCTCTTCTGCTGATTTATCCGTGTCCGCCAGCGCAAGAGCTGCTGCAAGCGCGAAATTCCCGCCGGAGCCGATGGCCGCGACGCCATGCTCTGGTTCCAGCACGTCCCCGTTACCGGTGATGGCGAGCGTTACCGACTTGTCGGCGACCAGCATCATCGCTTCGAGATTGCGCAGGTAACGATCGGTACGCCAATCCTTGGCGAGTTCGACGGCAGCACGCATCAGCTGACCCGGATACTGTTCCAGTTTCTTTTCGAGCCTTTCCAGAAGGGTGAAGGCGTCAGCGGTAGCACCTGCAAATCCGGCAATCACTTCGCCCTTGCCGATGCGGCGGACCTTGCGCGCGTTGCCCTTCATGACGGTCTGGCCGAGACTGACCTGGCCATCGCCAGCCACCACGACCTTGCCGCCTTTTCGAACTGTAATAATTGTCGTCATCAAACACCTGTTGCCCCAACTCGCGGGCTGTTCCAACGGGTCGAACATCGGCCCTGTTGAACCCTATGTAAGTGGGCAAGCCGCGATTGCAAATGGCCTTCCTTTTGTGGCCCTGCGCTTCTGGATATTTCGCTATCCGCCTGATAAGGAACCACGTTGATTTCAAGGAGAAAGCCATATGGCCGAGACCGCAGCGAGCCGCACGGGCAGCGTTTCCCGCAAGACCAATGAGACGTCCATTTCCGTTTCCGTCAATCTCGACGGCACCGGCAAATCGACGATTTCGACGGGCGTCGGCTTCTTCGATCATATGCTGGATCAGCTTTCGCGACATTCGCTGATCGACATGGAAATCGAGGCCAAAGGTGATCTGCATATCGACGACCATCACACGGTCGAAGATACCGGTATCGCTATCGGCCAGGCGATCGCCAAGGCTCTCGGCGATCGCCGCGGCATCACGCGTTACGCCTCGATCGACCTCGCCATGGACGAGACGATGACAAAGGCTGCCGTCGATCTCTCCGGCCGCCCCTTCCTCGTCTGGAACGTTTCCTTCAGCGCGCCGAAGATCGGCACTTTCGATACGGAACTGGTGCGCGAATTCTTCCAGGCGCTCGCCCAGAATGCCGGGATCACCCTGCATATTCTCAATCACTATGGTGCCAACAACCACCATATTGCAGAGACATGCTTCAAGGCCGTCGCCCGCGTTCTGCGCACGGCGACAGAGATCGATCCGCGACAGGCGGGCCGTGTTCCCTCGACCAAGGGCACACTCGCCTGAGCCCCAGAAGGGAGCGTCAGATGGCATCCAGCTACGTTTTTCTTGTTCCGCCTGATGATCAGCGCCAGGACACGCGCACGATCCGCGACGGTTTCTCGTGGCTTGCCTTCTTCTTTCCCTGGATCTGGCTGCTGGCGCATCGCCTCTGGCTCCATGCAATCATCGCCTTTGTGCTGCAGGCAATCAGCGGCGTACTGATGGAGCAACCGGGTTTTGGACCAGCGGGACTGGCACTTGCCTTTGCCGTGAACCTGTTCGTCGGGTTCGAGGGCCAGAATTTCCGCATCCGCAATCTCGCCTCCCGCGGCTGGCGCGAGGAGGCCGCTATCGGCGCTTCCTCGATCGATCTTGCGGAAGAGATCTATTTTTCCAACATCGAGACCGGCGCCAATTTGAAGGCGCCCGAATGGAACCAGGCTTCCGGCCCGCAGGCACAGCAGGGCAATTCCACTTCGCTCGGTCTCTTCGGTTTTGACGGAGGACGCAAATAATGCGCGTCGCAATTATCGACTACGGCTCTGGCAATCTGCGCTCAGCCACCAAGGCTTTCGAACGTGCGGCCCGCGAAGCCGGCATCGAGGCCGAAATCAATCTGACCGACAAGGCGGAGATCGTTGCCGCGGCCGACCGTATCGTGCTGCCGGGCGTCGGCGCCTATGCCGATTGCCGCCGCGGGCTCGATGCCGTGCCTGGTATGACGGAGGCCCTGCTCGAAGGCGTCGAGAATAAGGCGCGTCCCTTCCTCGGCATCTGCGTCGGCATGCAGCTCATGTCCTCGCGCGGTCTTGAAAAAACGGTGACGCAAGGTTTCGGATGGATTGCAGGCGACGTCGTCGAGATGACACCTGCCGACCCCGAGCTGAAAATCCCGCAGATCGGCTGGAACACGCTCGACCTGAAACAGGAGCATCCGCTTTTCAACGGTATTCCGACCGGACCTGATGGCCTGCATGCTTATTTCGTACACTCCTACCATCTCGCTGCCGAGAAAGCCTCTGACGTGATCGCCACCACCGATTATGGTGGGCCGATGACGGCCTTCGTCGGCCGGGATAATATGGCCGGTTCGCAATTCCACCCGGAAAAGAGCCAGAAGCTCGGACTGGCGCTGATTGCGAATTTCCTGCGCTGGGCGCCCTGAGGGCTGGCTTTTAATATGCGCGCCTTATTTCCCTTGTAAGGGAAGGCAGATACAGGAGCGCGCTCGATGCCGGCTTCACAAAAGACAGGAAAGATATTTTACAGGCTGCGGCCTGCCAGAGAGGGCCAGCCGCCGTTCCTCGATATCAGACTGCCCGGCGGGACGATCATCCGCCAGGTCGACGAAGCTCTGCATCGCAAAGCGCTCTCCAACGCTGCCAAAACGCTTAAAGAAAGGCTCGACCGCTGATGCAGGAGACCTTTCCGGGAAAAGAGAATTCTAGGCTGAGATCGGACGAGATAAGCGCCGGCGATTTCGCCGAAGCCGTGCTGGAATTCTATATCGAAGGCGAGGATGACCTGATCGGTCTGCTCGCTTATGCGCTCTATGAGCGCCAGAAGCGTGATTTCATCGTCAGCTATCGCAAGCGCAACGCCGGCCGTTCGCCCATTGAGGCGGAAATCGCGGCGGTGACGAGCAATTATCTTTCGTCCGATCTGCGCAACACGTTGCGCGACCGTGCCTCGCAGATCCTTTCAAGCTATGCCGAGACCTATGTCGAGGCCATGGAGCCGCAGATCCAGCTCGTTGCCACCAACAGCGAGGCGTTGCGGCAGGTGCGCGATATCGAAAATTCCGTGAAAAAGCGTACCGGCTTCTGGCGCCAGGTGGGGGTCGGCTTCACCGTGGCACTGCTGCTGATCGTCCTTTTCGCCGCTCTCACCATTGCCGCTGTCTTTTTTCGTTCGGATATCGTAGATGCGTGGAATGCACTGATAGTGCCCATGATGCTACGGACTTGAGACGAATGATCCTTTTTCCCGCGATCGATCTGAAGGGCGGACAATGCGTTCGCCTGAAGCTCGGCGACATGCAACAGGCGACGGTCTACAATACCGATCCGGCCGCCCAGGCGAAATCCTTCGAAGAGCAGGGTTTCGAATGGCTGCATGTGGTCGATCTCGACGGCGCCTTTGCGGGACATTCGGCCAATGGCGATGCCGTCGAGGCGATCCTGAAGGCAACGAAAAACCCGGTTCAGCTCGGCGGCGGCATCCGAACGCTCGCTCATATCGAAAACTGGCTTTCGCGCGGTCTGCGCCGCGTCATCCTCGGCACCGTTGCCGTGCGAGATCCAGCGCTCGTCATCGAAGCCTGCAAGACATTTCCGGGCCGCGTCGCCGTCGGCATCGATGCCAAGGGCGGCAAGGTCGCGGTCGAAGGCTGGGCGGAAGCATCCGAACTCGGCATCGTAGAACTCGCAAAGAAATTCGAAGGCGCCGGCGTTGCCGCAATCATCTATACGGATATCGACCGCGACGGCATCCTGGCGGGTATCAACTGGACCTCGACGCTGGAGCTGGCGGACGCTGTCTCCATCCCGGTCATCGCATCGGGTGGACTTGCCTCGATCGACGACATCAAACGCATGCTACAACCGGATGCCCGCAAGCTCGAAGGCGCCATCTCCGGACGGGCTCTTTATGATGGGCGGATCGATCCCAAGGAGGCGCTCGATCTCATCAAAGCAGCACGGGCGAAGGAGACTGTATAATGAGCCTGAAAGCCCGCATAATCCCCTGCCTCGACGTCAAGGACGGTCGTGTCGTCAAGGGCGTCAATTTCCTCAATCTGGTCGATGCCGGCGATCCTGTCGAAGCAGCCAAGGCCTATGATGCGGCCGGCGCCGACGAGCTCTGCTTCCTCGACATCACCGCCTCCTCTGACAATCGCGAGACAATCTTCGATGTCGTGGCACGCACGGCCGAGCAATGCTTCATGCCGCTTACCGTCGGCGGCGGCGTGCGGACCATTGCCGATATCCGTAAGCTGCTGCTGTGCGGTGCCGACAAGGTCTCTATCAATTCGGCTGCGGTCAACAATCCGGATTTTGTGGCCGAAGCGGCTGACAAGTTCGGCGACCAGTGCATCGTCGTATCGATCGATGCCAAGCGCCGCCTCACGCACAAAGTCGGCGGCGATAATTTCAGTGCCTGGGAAATCTATACACATGGCGGCCGCAACGCGACCGGCATCGATGCGGTGGAATTCGCCCAGAAGATGGTTGCCCGCGGCGCCGGCGAGTTGCTCGTTACCTCCATGGACCGCGACGGCACGAAGATTGGCTACGATCTTGAGCTGACACGTGCGATTGCCGATTCCGTTCGCGTGCCGGTCATTGCCTCTGGCGGCGTCGGTGATCTCGACGATCTCGTGGCCGGCGTGAAGGAAGGCCATGCCAATGCGGTGCTTGCCGCATCAATCTTCCACTTCGGCACCTATTCCGTCGGCGAAGCGAAACACTATATGTCTGAGCGCGGCATCGCGATGCGCCTCGACTGAGTTTGGAAGCAGGACATGAGCGGATTTTCCCTTTCCGACCTCGAGCGAATCGTCGAAGAGCGGGCGAAGGCCTCTCCGGACGAATCCTGGACCGCCAAGCTGGTGGCCGGCGGACAGCAGAAAGCAGCCAAGAAACTCGGCGAGGAAGCGATCGAGGCTGTCATGGCCGCCGTCACCAACGACCGCGATAACCTCACATATGAAGCAGCCGACGTTCTCTATCACCTATTGGTCGTATTGAAGATTGCTGAAATACCGGTAGAGAATGTCATGACCGAACTTGCGCGGCGGACCGCGCAATCCGGCCTCAAGGAAAAGGCCAGCCGGCAGAGTTCATGAGTATCGCGACACAGATTATCGGGGTGGCGGAAAAGCTGGATCACTTCCAGACCGCTTCCTATTCCCCCTATCACTTCTTCACATCGGAACAGTGGGCAAAGTTTCGTGCCGACACGCCGATGACGCTGACGGCCGATGAGGTCAAACGGCTCCGCTCCATGGGCGACCCGATCGACCTCGATGAAGTCCGGCGCATCTATCTGTCGCTGTCACGTCTGCTTTCGGCGCATGTGGAATCCTCGCAGCTGCTTTTCGAGCAGCGCAACCGCTTCCTCAGCCTGTCGGATGTGGCGAAGACGCCGTTCGTGATCGGTATTGCCGGTTCTGTCGCTGTCGGTAAATCCACGACGGCACGTATCTTGAAGGAGCTGCTCGGCCGCTGGCCTTCCAGCCCCAAGGTCGATCTCGTCACCACGGACGGCTTCCTCTATCCCAATGCCGTGCTGAAACGCGAGAACCTGATGCAACGCAAGGGTTTTCCGGAAAGCTACGATACGGGCGCGATCCTGCGTTTCCTCTCGGCGATCAAGGCCGGCTTGCCGGACGTGAAGGCGCCCTCCTACTCGCACCTCATCTATGACGTGCTGCCGGACGAATACAAGATCGTCGACCGGCCCGATATCCTCATCTTCGAGGGCATCAATGTCCTGCAGTCACGTGACCTGCCGGCCGACGGCAAGATCGTGCCGATGGTTTCCGACTTCTTCGACTTCTCGATCTATATCGACGCTGAGGAAACGCAGATCCACAACTGGTATGTGACGCGCTTCATGCGGCTCAGGGAGACGGCCTTCCGAGATCCGAATTCCTACTTCCATCGCTATGCATCGATCAATGATGAAGAAGCGGTTGCGATCGCTGAAGACCTCTGGGCGAATATCAACCTCAAGAATTTGCACCAGAACATCCTGCCGACGCGGCCGCGCGCCGATCTCATCCTGCGCAAGGGCAAAGATCATCTGATCGAACAGGTGGCGCTGCGCAAGCTTTGAGCAACGCAATTCCTGACGAAACCCTTGTTGGAATTGCTTCTACGGATTGACCCGGCGGAGCGTCAGATTGATACGGCCGCCGTTCTTCAAAAGGGTCGAGGTGCCCGGATAGATGCGGTCGACGCCGTGGAAGCAAAGCCGCCCTTCTCCACCGAGAATGACGACATCGCCGCTCGACAGCTTGAGAGACATGGTCTTGTCGTTGCGGTTCACGCCACCCGCGCGAAACAGGCAGGTATTGCCGAGCGAAATCGAGACGACCGGCGCTTTCAGGTCGTTCTCATCCTTGTCCTGATGCAACCCCATGCGCGCCTCATCCGAATAAAAATTGACGAGGCAGGCTTCAGGCGGCTTATCGTAGCCCGAAACGTCGCCCCAGATCTCCAGCAACTCCGACGGGAGTGCCGGCCACGGCCTGCCGGTCACCGGGTGCATCGGCTGATAGCGATAGCCGCGCGCCTTGTCCGTCACCCAGCCGAGCGAGCCGCAATTGGTCATGCGCACCGACATCGGCTTGCCGGTGCCGGGCATGATCGGCACGTAGAGCGGCGCCTCGGCGACAATATTCCTCATGATATCGACCAGCGCTTCCTGGCGAGCGCAATCCAGATAGTCTGGCAGATGGCGGATGCCGCTTAGTAGCTCTGGCATGTCATTCTCCACGGCCCGGTCGGCCGCGCATCTTCTTGACTTCCGAGCGGCCGGATTTTTCCTTCAGGCGTCGCTCGATCGAGCCCTTCGTCGGCTTGGTCTTCTTGCGCGGCGGCGGTGGCGGCTTGGCGGCCTCAATGATCAATTCCTTCAGCCGCTCGCGTGCGTCCTCGCGATTACGGTCCTGACTGCGAAAGCGGCTTGCCTCGATCATCAGCACACCGTCCTTCGACATGCGCCTGCCGGCAAGCTTGATCGCATTGGTTTTGACCCTCTCGTTGAGCGAGGGGGAATTGGGAATATTGAAGAAGAGCTGGACGGCGGTCGAGACCTTGTTGACGTTCTGACCGCCAGGACCACCCGCCAGAACGAACTGTTCCGTCAGCTCCCATCCGGCGATGGTAATCCTGTCGTCGATATAAAGAGCGTCGCTGGCCATGCAGCCTTCTAGCGCATAATGGCCGCGAATTGAAAGCGGTGGAAACCCGGCGCCTGAGCAACCGAAGACCCGGCGCTTGGGAACGCCGGGTTTCACGTGAATCTCCAGAAGTTTGCCGGCGGCTTATTCGGCAGCGACCTTGATGCCGGGGGCTGCGTCGCGCACACCGCCGTCGACATGGTCCTCGAACTTGGCGAAGTTGGCGATGAACATGGACACAAGCTTCTCGGCCTGCGCGTCATAGGCCTGCTTGTCGGCCCAGGTCGAGCGTGGGTCGAGGATGCCGGTATCGACGCCTTCGACTGCGACCGGAACGGCAAAGCCGAAATTCGGATCGGCGCGGAGTTCAGCCTTGGCGAGTTCGCCCGAAAGGGCGGCGGTCAGCAAAGTACGAGTCGCCTTGATCGGCATGCGCTTGCCGATGCCGTAAGCACCGCCGGTCCAGCCGGTGTTGACCAGCCAGCATTCCACGCCGTGGCGGCCGATCAGCTCCTTCAGGAGATTTCCGTATTCGGCGGGATGACGCGGCATGAAGGGGGCGCCGAAGCAGGTCGAGAAGGTCGCCTCCGGCTCCGTGACACCCTTTTCCGTACCTGCCACCTTGGCGGTGTAGCCGGAGAGGAAGTGGTACATGGCCTGCTCTGGCGTCAGCTTGGCGATCGGCGGCATGACGCCAAAAGCGTCGGCCGTCAGCATGATGATCGTCTTTGGATGAGGCGCAAGGCCGGTTTCAGATGCATTCGGAATGAAGTCCATCGGGTAGGCGCAGCGCGTGTTTTCCGTCAGCGACGCATCGTCGAAATCCGGCTCTCGGTTTTCGTTGAGAACGACGTTTTCGAGCACCGTACCGAAACGCTGTGTCGTGGCATAGATTTCCGGTTCGGCCTCTGCCGAGAGGCGAATGGTCTTGGCGTAGCAGCCGCCTTCGAAATTGAAGATGCCGTTTTCGCTCCAGCCGTGTTCGTCATCGCCGATCAAGGTGCGTGCCGGGTCAGCTGAAAGCGTCGTCTTGCCCGTACCGGACAGACCGAAGAAGACCGCAGCATCACCCGCAGGGCCGACATTGGCCGAGCAGTGCATCGGCATGACACCCATTTCGGGCAGCAGGTAGTTCAGCACTGTGAAGACCGACTTCTTCATCTCGCCGGCATAGGAGGTGCCGGCAATCAGAACGATGCCGTTGGTGAGATCGCAGGCAATCACCGTTTCGGTGCGGCAGCCGTAACGCTCCGGATCGGCCTTGAAGCTCGGCAGGTCGATGATCGTCAACTTCGGCGCAAAGCTCGCGAGCGCGTCTGCCTTCGGACGGATCAGCAGGTTGCGGATGAAGAGCGAATGCCAGGCGAATTCGGTCACAACGCGGGTCGGGAGTGCCTGACCGGCGTCGGCACCGCCGATCAGGTCCTGCACGAAGAGATCCCTGCCCGCGGCATGGGCCAGCATATCCTTGTGCAGCAGGGCAAAATGCTCCGGCGACATCGGCTTGTTGTTATCCCACCAGATCTGGTCATCCGTATTCTCATCGCGGACGACGAACTTGTCGCGCGGCGAACGGCCCGTGTGCTGGCCGGTCGTGGCACGAAGAGCGCCCTGGGCTGTCAGTTCGGCCTCTCCCCGGCGAATCGCTTCCTCGTAAAGAAGAGCGGCAGAGAGGTTGTAGCGGACGCTCCGTACGTCGCCGAAACCGATCGTCGCCAGCTCGATTGCCTGGTTATGAACTCCGAACGTCTCCATAGCTTTTCCCTTCGCTGAGGCGCCTTGGCCGTTAAAATATAAGCGAAAGTAAAAGGAGAAATTTTAAATGGCAATAGGCTAGAACTTGGAAAATATAATAATATCAAATAATTAATCGATTTAAATTCCGAGAATCTATTTTAAATCGTTTGAAGACCTCCTGTTGAAACAACTTGTCGCACCACTTGCGATTGCGGCTCATGAGGACTGGCAATCTACCCCTTTATCTTTGCCACAATTTGTTCCACCTTTATCCTCCATAAGCGCAACCGGTCACGAAGACCGCCTGGGGAGACGAAATCCGGGAGATTGCGCACTGATGACGGAGACGAACACCATGCCGACAATCGCGCTCGTTGATGACGACCGCAACATCCTCACTTCCGTGTCGATTGCACTGGAAGCCGAAGGATATAAGGTCGAAACCTATACGGACGGCGCTTCCGCGCTGGATGGCCTGCTCGCACGCCCGCCACACCTGGCGATCTTCGATATCAAGATGCCGCGTATGGACGGCATGGAGCTGCTTCGTCGCCTTCGCCAGAAGTCGGACATGCCAGTCATCTTCCTGACTTCCAAGGATGAAGAGATCGACGAGCTCTTCGGCCTGAAGATGGGCGCCGACGATTTCATCACCAAGCCCTTCTCCCAACGACTGCTAGTCGAACGCGTTCGCGCAGTGCTGCGCCGCGCTTCGAGCCGTGAGGCCGCCGCTACCGGCGGCGTTGCCACCGTCGGTACGCCAAAGGCAGGTGCGGTGCAGCAGGCCCGTTCGCTCGAGCGCGGCCAGTTGGTCATGGACCAGGAGCGCCATACCTGCACCTGGAAGGGTGAAGCCGTCACCCTCACCGTCACTGAATTCCTGATCCTGCATTCGCTGGCCCAGCGCCCGGGTGTGGTGAAAAGCCGCGACGCCCTCATGGATGCCGCCTATGACGAACAGGTGTATGTTGACGACCGCACCATCGACAGCCACATCAAGCGGCTGCGCAAGAAGTTCAAGATGGTCGATACAGACTTTGATATGATTGAAACGCTTTACGGTGTGGGTTACCGCTTCCGCGAAGCAGCCTGACGCTTCAAAGCGCAGGGAGAGACGAATGAGGGCGGCGGGCCGGCCAAGCTGGCCCTGCCCTCCGAAAGGGCCGTTATTGGCACAGTTGGTGCAGGAAAGGGATCTGGATGATGCGGAGGGCGTGAGCACCCGACGCGTCAGGGGTCGGCGTTGGTCGCATCCCTTCACCCTGATCCGCCGTATCTTCGGCAATGCTGTCTTTTCGAGCCTGACGCGCCGCATCGTCTTCTTTAACCTTGCGGCCCTGCTCGTCCTCGTCGGCGGTATTCTCTACCTCAACCAGTTCCGAGAAGGCCTGATCGACGCGCGCGTCGAGAGCCTGCTGACCCAGGGCGAAATCATCGCCGGCGCGGTTTCGGCTTCGGCTTCCGTCGATACGAACTCGATCACCATCGATCCGCAGAAGCTGCTGGAACTGCAGGCCGGCCAGAGTATCACACCGGTGCCGAACGACGAGGATCTCGAATTCCCGATCGATCCGGAAAAGGTGGCGCCGGTTCTTCGACGGCTGATTTCTCCGACCCGCACCCGCGCCCGCATTTTTGATGCCGACGCCAATCTGCTGCTCGATTCCCGCCATCTCTATTCTCGTGGCCAGGTGCTGCGCTTCGACCTGCCGCCAGTGGAGGAAGAAAAGCAGACCTGGAGCGAATGGTTTACGGCCCTCTTCAACAAGGCGCTGCAGCCGGGCAATCTTCCTGTCTACAAGGAAGCACCAGGTGGTGATGGTTCTATCTATCCCGAGGTGATGAACGCGCTGACGGGTGTACGCGGCGCAGTCGTGCGCACGACGGAAAAGGGCGAGCTCATCGTTTCGGTTGCCGTACCGATCCAGCGTTTCCGGGCCGTGCTCGGTGTGTTGCTGCTGTCGACGCAGGCCGGCGATATCGACAATATCGTGCATGCCGAGCGTCTCGCCATCATGCGTGTCTTCGGCGTTGCAACGCTCGTCAACGTGCTGATGGCGCTCGTGCTGTCCTCGACGATCGCCAATCCGCTGCGCCGGCTTTCGGCGGCGGCCATCCGGGTGCGCCGCGGCGCCAAGGAACGTGAAGAAATTCCAGATTTTTCGGCGCGTCAGGACGAAATCGGCAACCTTTCCATTGCGCTGCGCGAAATGACGACGGCCCTCTACGACCGGATCGATGCGATCGAGAGCTTTGCAGCCGATGTCAGCCATGAGCTGAAGAACCCGCTGACCTCGCTGCGCAGTGCCGTCGAAACACTGCCGCTCGCCAAATCCGACGATTCCAAGAAGCGGCTGATGGATGTCATCCAGCACGATGTCCGCCGCCTCGATCGGCTGATCAGCGATATCTCGGATGCATCGCGTCTCGATGCCGAGCTTGCGCGCGTCGATGCAGGTTCTGTCGATCTGGAAGTATTTCTGCGCGATCTCATCGACGTGTCGCGCCAGATCCGCAGCACCAAGAAGAAGGTCGACATAGACTATGCCGTGGATCGCAAGCCGAACGTCAAGACGCGCTTTGTCGTTAAAGGGCATGACCTGCGTATCGGCCAGATCATCACCAACCTGATTGAAAATGCCCGCTCCTTTGTGCCGGAACAGGACGGCAAGATCACGGTGCGTCTGGTCCGTACCCGCTCCCGTTGCGTGGTCTATATCGAAGACAACGGTCCGGGGATCCAGGCCGAGAATATCGACCGCATCTTCGAACGCTTTTATACCGACCGACCGGAATCCGAAGGTTTCGGCCAGAATTCCGGCCTCGGGCTTTCCATCAGCCGGCAGATCGCCGAGGCGCATGGCGGTTCATTGCGGGCCGAAAACATCGTCGACGACGAGAGTGGTAAATTGCTTGGTGCCCGCTTCATCCTTGCCCTCCCGGCCGATACCGCGGCATGATCAACATCCACGCCACCGCAATCGTCATTGGAAAGACCGGCCTGCTGTTCACCGGCCCTTCGGGCTGGGGCAAGTCGATGACCGCTTTTACCTGCATGGCGGAGGCGCGGCGGCAGGGGATATTCTCTGTCCTCGTGGCCGATGATCAGGTGCTTCTTTCGAAACAGGACGGAGCAATCACTGCCGCCTGTCCGCCAGCCATTGCTGGGCTTATCGAACTGCGCGGCACGGGCATCGTGAAGCACGATCATATTGCCCAGGCGGCGATGCATTTTGTAGTCCTGCCAGGCAGCGCCAGCGGCGAGAATCGGCTTCCTGCGGAAGGAGAAACCGCCGTTCTTGCCGAGGGTTTCGAGTTGCCTGCACTGCGATTGTTGCCCAACCTCCCCCTGCCCCTTGCAGTGTTGACGGCAAAAGCGCCGGAAATCGGAAGTTGAGGCCTTCCGGACGGCCTGATACGGCTTATATATTTATATTTTTATCTTGCACTTCGGCTTTTGATCGCCAAGATGTGCCCCCACCGGTGGACGTAATTGCTGCGTTGCGATATTGGGGCCACGGTTTGCGTATGCCATGGGAGCAGTAATATCATGATCGGACTTGTGCTTGTCACTCATGGCAAGCTGGCTGAAGAGTTTCGTCATGCCGTAGAGCACGTCGTCGGTCCTCAGAAATTCATCGAAACGGTCTGCATCGGACCGGAAGACGATATGGACCAGAGACGACAGGACATTCTCGAAGCCGTTTCCGGCGCAGACGACGGCCATGGCGTCGTCATTCTCACCGACATGTTCGGCGGTACACCTTCCAACCTCGCAATCTCGGTCATGAGCAGCGGCCATACCGAAGTCATCGCCGGCGTCAACCTGCCGATGTTGATCAAGCTCGCCGGCGTGCGCGGCGAGAACAATATGGAAAAGGCGCTTGCCGAGGCTTCCGAGGCCGGCCGCAAATACATCAACGTTGCGAGCCGGGTCCTGAGCGGAAAGTAAGAAACCTCCATGACACCGCTTTCCCGGGAACTCCTGATCATCAACAAGCGTGGCCTGCACGCGCGCGCTTCGGCAAAATTCGTCCAGACTGTCGATGCCTTCGATGCAACGATCACCGTTTCCAAGGACGGCATGACGGTCGGCGGCACCTCGATCATGGGTCTGATGATGCTTGCGGCGAGCCCCGGCTCCAGCGTCGTCGTCTCGGCGACCGGCAACCAGGCGGCTGAAGCGCTGAATGCCCTCGACGAGCTCATCCAGAACAAGTTCGGCGAAGAGATCTGATCTCCAGAGTCATATAAAGATATAAAGACTTCTTTATATCCCCGTTGCCTTCCCGAACGAAGCCTGCTAAACGGCGAGCATGATGTGCATTCCGCACGCGTTCGATCCGTTGCGGTCATCGTCGCGTCCTTGCGATGGTTTTGAGACGTTTCAGCCTGGAGAGCCCTAATGAGCATTGAAAAAGATTATGTCGTCGCCGATATCGGCCTTGCAGATTTCGGACGCAAGGAAATCACCATCGCTGAAACCGAAATGCCCGGCCTCATGTCCTGCCGCGCCGAATTCGGTGAATCGAAGCCACTGAAGGGCGCACGCATCACCGGCTCGCTGCACATGACGATCCAGACCGCCGTTCTCATCGAGACTCTGGTTGCCCTCGGCGCCGAAGTCCGCTGGGCTTCGTGCAATATCTTCTCGACGCAGGACCATGCCGCAGCAGCAATCGCCGCTTCCGGCGTTCCGGTCTTCGCGATCAAGGGAGAGTCGCTTGAAGATTACTGGGTTTACACCGACAAGATCTTCCAGTGGGCCGATGGCGGCCTCTCCAACATGATCCTCGATGATGGCGGCGACGCCACCATGTATATCCTGCTTGGCGCCCGCGCCGAGGCCGGTGAGGACGTTCTCTCCAACCCGCATTCTGAAGAAGAAGAGATCCTCTTCGCGCAGATCAAGAAGCGCCTCGCCGCTTCCCCGGGCTGGTTTACCAAGCAGCGCGATGCCATCAAGGGCGTGACCGAAGAAACCACGACGGGCGTCAACCGCCTCTATCAGCTGAGCCAGAAGGGCCTGCTGCCGTTCCCGGCCATCAACGTCAACGACTCCGTCACCAAGTCGAAGTTCGACAACAAGTATGGCTGCAAGGAATCGCTGGTCGACGGTATCCGCCGCGGCACCGACGTGATGATGGCCGGCAAGGTTGCCGTCGTCTGCGGTTACGGCGATGTCGGCAAGGGTTCTGCCGCTTCGCTCTCCGGTGCCGGCGCCCGCGTCAAGGTTACGGAAGCCGATCCGATCTGCGCCCTGCAGGCTGCCATGGACGGTTATGAAGTCGTTCTGCTCGAGGACGTCGTTTCCTCGGCCGATATCTTTATCACCACGACCGGAAACAAGGATGTCATCCGCATCGACCACATGCGTCAGATGAAGGATATGGCGATCGTCGGCAATATCGGCCACTTCGACAACGAAATCGAAGTTGCAGCACTTCGTAACCTCAAATGGACGAACGTCAAGCCGCAGGTCGACCTGATCGAGTTCCCGAAGGGCAATCGCATCATCCTTCTTTCTGAAGGCCGCCTGCTGAACCTCGGCAATGCGACGGGCCATCCGTCATTCGTCATGTCGGCTTCCTTTACCAACCAGACGCTGGCGCAGATCGAGCTCTTCACCAAGCCCGGCCAGTATGAAAGCAAGGTCTACATCCTGCCGAAGCACTTGGATGAGAAGGTTGCGCGCCTACATCTCGACAAGCTCGGCGTGAAGCTCACCCAGCTCAGCGAAGAGCAGGCTGCCTATATCGGCGTGAAGCCGCAGGGTCCTTTCAAGTCGGACCACTACAGGTACTGATCAAGTCTTAGATATCCACAAGATGTGGTGGCCCCGGCATTGACAAATGCCGGGGCTTATTTTTTGGGCGCTCTCTTTCCGACGATTCCCTTCCGAAGTATTATTTTAAGACTTGATTCGTGGCTCGGAGTTCTTCGTTTTCCACGAAAATGGGATGTCTTGTCGTGATGCGGCACATTAAAGGACGGAGACATACCGCCGATGTCGAAAATGAAACACAGCCTGCTCGGTCAGGCGGAGGATAGCGCTTATGCTGCTGACCGCCCGCTTCCGGCAGGCCAAAAATATGGGTTTGCCGCGGTCCCCGTGACTGCAAGGCAAAAAAACTGGTCTTTGGCACGTATTGCAAAGCTGTGCGCTGTGAGCACCGCGATCTTCGTCCCGGCTTGGCCGGTTCTGGCGCAAGCAGAGCCCGTCATCGGCGGGACGGCGCATCTTTTCACCTCCTCGCAGGTTGTCGGCCTTTCCGTCGTCATTGGCGTGATTTCGGCTGCCCTGCTTTCGACGCTCTGGCTGGTGCGCCAGCGTGGCAATCTCGAAAATGAGAGCCGCGAGATTCGCTCGGCGCTTTCGGATGCGCAGCAGCGCATTTCCCAATATCAGGCGCTTATTGCCGACAAGAACCGGCGTATCGTCATCTGGGACGGCGTCGCTCGGCCTGAACTCCTCGGTCAGCTTCCACCGGAAACCGGCGCGCCGCAGGACAATGAATTCCTTGCCTTTGGTCTCTGGCTGAAGGCACGCTCGGCTTCCGAACTGGAACGGGCGATCGGGCGGCTGCGTGAGCAGGCCGAAAGCTTCGACATGGTGGTCGAAACAATCCGGGACGAAGTGCTTGAGGCCCAGGGCCGCGTTTCCGGGGGCCGCGCCTTCGTTCGCTTCGTGGCGCTCAACAATCTGCGCGCTGAACTCGCCGAACTGAAGATCGAGCGCGATCGGTTGATGACGTCGATTTCCGCCTTCCAGACCATGCTCGATGCGATCGACATGCCGGCCTGGCAGCGCGATACCGCCGGCCGCCTGACCTGGGTCAACCATGCCTATGGCGATGCCGTCGAAGCGCAATCACCCCAACAGGCCGTTAATGAAGGCCGCGAAATCCTGACAACCGTTGCCCGTGAGCGGATCCGCGCCACGGCAATGCCGGAATCGCCTTTCCATGACACGATTTCGACCGTCGTGCGTGGCAACCGCACGTTCTTCGACGTGGTTGACGTCAAGGTCCCGAGTGGCTCTGCCGGCATTGCCGTCGACGTCTCCGATGTCGAAGCGGTTCGCGCCGAGTTGGAACGCACACTGAAAAGCCATGCGGAGACGCTCGACCATTTGGCGACGCCCGTTGCCATCTTCGGCGGCGACCGCCGACTGCAGTTCTACAATCAGGCCTTCGTCGCACTCTGGGAACTCGACATCGCGTTCCTTGAGAGCAAGCCCGACAATAGCGAACTCCTGGAGCGCCTGCGCGCCGCCAAGAAACTGCCCGACCAGTTGAACTGGAAATCGTGGAAGGAAACAGCGCTTTCCGTCTATCGTTCGCTCGATACGCAATCTGACCTCTGGCACCTGCCGAACGGGCAGACGCTGCGCGTCTTCGCCACGGCGCATCCGCAGGGCGGCGCGACCTGGGTCTTCGAGAACCTTACGGAGCAGGTCGATCTCGAAACGCGCTACAACACGCTGGTGAAGGTTCAGGGCGAAACGATCGATCATCTGTCGGAAGGTGTTGCGGTCTTCGGACCTGACGGCCGTATTCGCCTCTCCAACCCAGCCTTCCGGGCTCTTTGGGGCGTTACCGAGACGGAAGCCAAGCCCGGCACGCATATTCGTGCGATCGGCGAGGCCTGTGCGCCGTCCTATGACCAGCCCGACGGCTGGAAGACCTTTGCCGAGCTGATCACCAGCTTCGATGATGAGCGCCGTTCCAGTCAGGGAACGCTCGAACTGCTGTCCGGCCTCGTTCTCGACTTCGCGGTCATCCCGCTGCCGAACGCGCAGACCATGCTGACCTTTGTCAACATGACCGACAACGTTCGCGCCGAACGCGCACTGACGGAAAAGAATGAGGCGCTGCGCAAGGCAGACGAGCTGAAGAATGACTTCGTGCAGCACGTCTCCTACGAACTGCGCTCGCCGCTGACGAATATCATCGGTTTCACCGATCTGTTGCGCACGCCGGGCGTCGGCCCGCTGAATGAACGGCAGGCGGAATATATCGACCATATCGCCACTTCGTCGTCGGTACTGCTGACGCTCGTCAATGACATCCTTGATCTCGCCACCGTCGATGCCGGCATCATGCGGCTCAACTATGCGGAAATCGATCTTGCCGATCTTCTGGACGACGTCTCCCTGCAGATCGCCGACCGGCTGCAGGAAAGTGGTGTTTCACTTGAAATCACCGCTCCGGCCTATCTCGGCTCGATCGTTGCCGACCCGCAGCGGCTGAAGCAGATCCTGCTGAAGCTTCTGGCCAATGCCGCCAACTTCTCGCCCGAGGGTACAACGATTGCGCTCGAATGCCGCCGGGAAGGCACGGATTTCGTCTTCTCTGTCAGGGATCGCGGCCCCGGCATTTCTCCCGAAATAGTGGCTACGGTCTTCGATCGCTTCGCGACCGGTGCCAAGAGCGGAAAGCGCGGCGGAGCGGGGCTTGGCCTTTCGATCGTCGACAGCTTCGTCAGCCTGCACAACGGCGAGGTCGGCATCGACAGCGAGCCGGGCAAGGGGACGACGGTGACCTGCCGCATCCCTTCCATCGACATGCCGCATTCCGTCGCCGCCGAATGACGCAAAGCGACGAAATCTCGCTTTTTCTGGAAAACGAGGCAGCGACCATCTGCCTCGGCAACGATTTGGCGCTGGCGCTGAAAGTGGGCGATTGCTTGGCATTATCAGGCGATCTCGGCGCCGGAAAATCCTCACTCGCACGCGCATTCCTGCGCGCGATGGCGGATGACGACGGGCTGGAAGTTCCAAGCCCCACTTTCACGCTGGTTCAATCCTACGAGCTGCGCATTCCGGTCTCGCATTTCGATCTCTACAGGCTCGGTGATCCCTCCGAGTTGACCGAACTCGGCTTCGACGAGGCGCTCGATAACGGCATCTGCATCGTCGAATGGCCCGAGATGGCAGAAAGTGAGTTGCCTGAAACACGCATCTCGCTGCGGCTTGAACACGAGGCTGCCGGCCGGCGGGTGACAATCACGGCACCGGAGAAAACCGCGGCACGTATCCGTCGCGTGCTGGCGATACGCAACTTCCTCGCCGCCGCCGGCTGTGGTGATGCCAAGCGGCGGTTCCTTGTTGGCGACGCGTCACTCCGCGCCTACGAATCGATCTATCCCGGGAAGGGCGATCGCAAGATCCTGATGGACTGGCCGCCGTTACCCGACGGTCCGCCGGTTCTGGACGGCAAGCCTTACCCCAAGGTCGCGCACCTTGCGGAGAATGCCTATCCGTTCGTAGCGATCGCCGATGCGTTGCGGCAGCGGGGCTTTGCGACGCCGGAGATTTACAAGGTCGATTACGACCAAGGCATCCTGCTGATCGAGGATCTCGGCACTGAAGGCGTGCTCGATGCCAGTGGGCGACCAATCGCCGAGCGCTACCGGCAAAGCGTCGCCTGCCTTGCCCATCTTCACTCTATGCAGATTCCACAGGATATCCCGGTTTCGCCCACGCATATCCATCATATTCCAGACTTCGATCGTACGGCGATGAAGATGGAAGTGCGGCTCGTGCTCGACTGGCATATCGCCTGGAAGCGCGGTAGCCCGCCCACCGACGCAGAGCGCGAGGAATATCTCGCGATCTGGGACCATTTGATCGACGAACTGCAATCGGCAGAAACCAATCTCCTGCTGCGCGATTTCCATTCGCCGAACATCATCTGGCGCGGACACGAAAGCGGTATCCGCAAGATCGGCATCATCGACTTCCAGGATGCGATGATCGGGCCGACTGCCTATGATCTTGCTTCCATCGTTCAAGACGCCCGTGTCACCATCGAGCCGGATCTCTTCCGGCACCTGATGGACGATTATCTGTCATTGCGGCGCACTGAGCGTGGTTTCGACGAAGCCGGATTCTTGAAGGCATGGGCAATCATGTCAGCGCAACGCAACTGCAAACTCGTCGGACTCTGGGTACGGCTCTTGCAGCGAGACGGTAAACCCGGCTATCTGCAACATATGCCGCGCACGCTGTCCTATCTGAAGGTGGCGCTGGAACACGAGGCGCTTGCCCCCTTGCGCGAATGGTGCACAAGGACTGGAATAGTCCCAGTCGAATCATAAGACCGGATCAGCATGACCGTCAGACAAGCCATGGTGCTGGCCGCGGGGCTCGGAACCCGCATGCGCCCGATCACCGACACGATTCCGAAACCCCTGGTGAAAATCGGCGGAAAGCCGATGATCGACTATGCGCTGGATTCACTCGTTGGTGCCGGCGTCGAACGCGCCGCCGTCAATGTTCATCATTTCGCCGATCAGATGGAAGACCATCTGAGACACTATCGCGGACTCGATATCCTCATTTCCGATGAACGCGATGCGCTGATGAATTCCGGCGGTGGTCTGGCAAAAGGTCTCAAGCTGCTCGATCGGGAGCCGGTCTTCGTCATGAATGCTGACCTTTTCTGGATCGGTGAACCTGCGGGGCAACCGAGCAATCTACGGCGCTTAGCCGGATTCTTCGATGCAGAGCGTATGGATATGGCGCTTCTCTGCGTGCGTATCGAAGACACGACGGGTCATAACGGCAAGAACGATTTCAGCCTTGCCGCCGACGGGCGGCTGACGCGCTATCGCGACGATCCCTCCAATCCAGTCGTCTATGCCGGCGCGATCGTCATGAGCCCTGCGCTGCTCGACGATGCGTCTGAAGACGCCTTCAACCTCAATATCTATTTCGACAGGGCGATTGCCCGAGGCAGACTTTTCGGCATGCTGATGAACGGCCATTGGCTGACCGTTGGCACGCCTGATGCGATCGGCGAAGCAGAGGAAACGATCCGGCGGTTCCGGACGTTTGCGTGACGAATGGCGGAGCGGCACCAGCCACGCATTCTCACGATCCCGTCTGGCGTTTCCTTCCTGAAAACGCTGGCGGCATCGCTCTGCGATGGACGCCTGACGCCACTCTTCCGGCATGATCCTAGCGATCCGCTGTCTCTTGCCAAGGTGACGATCTATTTGCCGACACGGCGAGCCGTACGCGTGCTACGTTCGGAATTCGTCGATCTGCTTGGCGGCCGTTCGGCAATCCTGCCGGTCATTCGCCCGCTGGGAGAGACAGATGACGACAGCGGGTATTTTGACGAGGCGCTGCCCGCAACGATCGACCTTGCGCAGCCGCTTTCCAATACGGCACGGCTCCTGGAGCTGGCGCGGCTCATCCTTGCCTGGCGCAACAAGCTGCCCGAGATCGTCCGGCACATCCATTCGGAATCGCCCCTCGTCGCGCCCGCCAGCCCGGCGGACGCCATCTGGCTTGCCCGCAACCTGGCGGAACTGATCGATTCGATCGAGACCGAAGACCTCGCATGGTCTGAGCTCGCAAAGCTCGATACCGGTGACTATGCGGCCTGGTGGCAATTGACGGCCGAATTCCTACAGATCGCCAGCGCCTTCTGGCCGGATCGGCTTGTCGAGCTCGGCCGTTCCTCGCCGGCCCGCCATCGCAATGCCATTCTGCGCGCCGAGGCCGCCAGGCTTTCGACGATGAAGCCTGCCGGGCCGATCATCATTGCCGGTTCGACGGGTTCGCTTCCTGCCACCGCCGACCTCATCGGCGCCGTGGCCAGCCTGCCTGAAGGCGTTATCGTACTCCCTGGTCTCGATCTTTCCATGCCGGAGGAACACTGGCGTCTGGTTGCACCCGATCTCCTGCCGGGCCAGCGGGCCAATCCGGCGAGTCGCACACATCCGCAATACGGTCTTGCCATACTCTTGAAGCGCCTGAAGCTTACTCGCGGGGATGTGCAGCCGATCGAGGAATCCGAGGCCGCCCTGCGCTTCCGTGCCGAAATGCTCTCACGCGCGCTGACGCCATCCGAAGCGACAAGCGAATGGGGCGAATGGAAAAAAGACTTGCCCGAAGGAGCCGTCGCCGACGCGTTCGCGGATGTTTCGATGATCGAAGCCGCAAACGAACGTGAGGAGGCAACCGCAATCGCCGTTGCCTTGCGGCTTGCGCTCGAGCGGCCGGGCAGCGACGACGAAAGCCGGGCGGCGCTTATCACGCCCGACCGCAATCTTGCCCGCCGGGTCATGGCGGAGCTTTCCCGGTTCGGCATTCTCGCCGACGATTCGGCTGGTACGCCGCTTTCGGCGACGCCACAGGGAACGCTGCTGCAATTGCTGCTGGAGGCGAGTCTGCGTCCCGGCGATCCCGTTGCCATCGTCTCGCTGCTCAAACACCCGCTTGCCCGCTTCGGGCTGGAGCGCGACTTTCTGACTAGCTCGGTGGAAGCGCTGGAGCTTCTGGCGCTGCGCGGCGGCGTGGCGGAGGTGGATATAGGATCGCTCGAACCCTTGCTCGACCACCAGCTTGCGGAACAGGCGCTCGACAGGCATGCGCCGGTTTGGCGCAAATCGTTGCCGCCAGGGGCAATCGATATGGCCCGACAGCTTGCCCGGCAGGTGGGACGCGCCGTCGAGCCGCTCCTATCGGTGCTGGCGCGGCATCCCGGTAACGGCGGCCAGCCGAAAGGCATTACGCTCTCGCAATGGGCCGAACGAACGGGCCGTGCTCTGGAAGGCGTCGCTGCCGATGAACATGGCAATCTGGCCGGCCTTTGGTCCGGAGAGGCTGGCGATGCCCTTGCAAGCCTGCTTGGTGAGGTGATCGACACTGACGGCCAGATGGAGGCGGAGGGGCCGCAATGGATCGATATCATGCAGGCGCTGTCGGCCGGACATGCCGTCAAGCCCGGTGCGCTCAGTCACCCTCGCCTCTTCATCTTCGGTACGCTGGAAGCCCGTCTGCAGAATGTCGATACACTGATCCTCGGCAGTCTCAATGAAGGATCGTGGCCCGGCCAGACCGCCAACAACCCCTTCATCTCCCGCATGATGAAGACGGAAATCGGGCTGGAGCCGCCGGAACGGCGCATCGGCCAGCTGGCACATGACTTCGAGATGGCGAATGGCACACGCCACCTCATCTATTCACGCGCGCTGCGCCAGGGCTCGACGCCGACGGTCGCCTCCCGATGGCTGCAGAGGCTTCTGGCGCTCGGCGGAGAGCATTTTGAAGGGCAGTTGCGCGAGCGTGGCGCCCGTTTCGTTCACTGGGCGGGCCAGATCGATCAAGGCGACAGCCAGGCAGCGGCACAAAGACCTTCGCCCAGGCCGCCGCGGGAGCTGCAGCCCAAATCCTATTCCTTCAGTGAAGTCGGCCGGCTGCGTCGCGACCCCTATGCTATCTATGCGCGGCGTGTACTGCGACTCGATCCCGTCGACGCCTTCAATCGCGATCCCGGCGCGGCAGAACGCGGCACGCTCTATCATAAGATCATCGACCGCTTTGTCCGCGGGAGTCATATAGCCGGGACACGAGAAGCGGCTACGGCGATGGAAGTCATTCTGACCGAGCTCTTCGATATGGAGAAGCTGCCGCCGCATATCGACGCCGTCTGGCGGCCACGCTTCCGCGAAGTCGCACGTGCCTTCATGAAGTGGGAGGCCGGACGACAGCCCGATATTCAGAAGAGGCTGACGGAAGTGAGAGGCGGAGTCGAACTCGACGGTATCGATATCCGGCTCACTGGCGTTGCGGATCGCATCGATATCAAAGGGCCTGCCAGTGCCGATATCATCGACTACAAGACCGGTTATAACCCCTCTCCGACGCAAGCCCGCGCATTGCTGGACCCGCAGCTTGCGCTCGAGGCAGCCGCGCTTCGCGCAGGTGCCTTCCGCGATGCAGGCAGCCTTGTACCCAACGATCTTCTCTATGTCCGCCTGCGGCCGGGCAGCCGCTTCCTAGTCGATAAGGTCAACAACGAGGAAGCGAGCAGCGACAAGGCGAAATCGGCGATGCAGCTCGCTGAGGAATCGATCGATCAACTCGTGAAATTCGTCACCCTGTTGCAGTCGGGCGAAAAGGGCTTTACCTCCCGGCTGATCCCCGCCCAGCAATTCGACTTCGGTGGCGATTACGACCATCTCGCCCGCGTTGCGGAATGGGCGACCGCCGATCCGGATGGAGGCGGCGATGATTGATCCGACCGCGCTTCCCGAGGGTGACGATCCCGGCACCTGGATCGGCTGGACGACGATCCAGCAGGCGATTGCCTCCGATCCCGCCCGCTCGGCCTGGGTATCGGCCAATGCCGGCTCCGGCAAGACACACGTCCTGACGCAGCGGGTCATCCGGCTGCTGCTTGCCGGCGCACGTCCGTCTGCGATCCTCTGCCTCACCTATACGAAGGCCGCCGCTTCCGAAATGTCGAACCGTGTTTTCGAGCGGTTGGCGGAATGGGCGATTTTCCCCGATGAAGAACTCTCCAAGCGCATCACCCAGATCGAATGTCGTGAGCCGGATTCTCTGAAACTTGCACAAGCTCGGCGCCTGTTCGCCAAAGCGCTGGAAACGCCAGGTGGGCTGAAGATCCAGACGATCCACGCTTTTTGCGAAGCGCTGCTGCACCAGTTTCCGCTGGAAGCAAACGTCGCCGGGCACTTCTCGGTTCTCGACGACCGAGCAGCCGCAACGCTGCTGGCCGATGCGCGCCGCTCGCTGCTGACGGCAACGGCTCCGGAGAATGACCGGGACCTCGCTGAGGCCTTCGCCTATGTGCTCAATCTCGGCGATGAATCCGGGCTTGAAAATTTGCTCGGCGAGATCGTTGCCAACCGCAACGCCATACGCCGCTTCATGACCGCAGCCGAACAGCACGGCGGCGCCGACATGTTGCTGCGAAAGAAGCTCGGGCTCTCACCCGATGATACGGAACAGAGACTGGCCGAACGATACTGGCCGCTTCCGGGGCTCTCGGGTACCGTGCTTGATCTCTACCTGTCGCTCGCAGCTGGCAAGGGCGGAGCGAAGGCGCAGGACGTCGCCGAAGGCCTGCGCAGCGCGGCGCGCGAATCCGACGTCGCGATACGGGTGCAGATTCTGGAGAAGGTTTTTCTGACGTCGAAGGGTGAGCCGAAGACGGACGGGCAATTCTTCGTGAAGGCCATGCTTGCCGAGGCGCCACAGCTTGCCGATGCGATCGCCACGGCACGCGCTCATGTCGTCAATTGTCGGAACCGGCTGAAGATAATGCGGATGCATACGGCGACGCATGCCGCTCTCGTGCTCGCAGATCGCCTAAACGGGGATTACGAGGAGCTGAAAAAGCAGCGCAGCCATCTCGACTTCGAAGATCTGATCACCCGCACTGCCGATCTGCTCACCAAGAGCGGCGTCGGCCCGTGGATCCATTACAAGCTCGACCAGGGAATCGACCATATTCTCGTTGACGAAGCACAGGATACCAGCCCCATTCAATGGAGCGTCATCCAGTCGCTGGCGGAGGATTTCTTCTCCGGCGAAAGTTCGCGGCCCGTGGTTCGCACGCTGTTTGCGGTGGGGGACGAAAAGCAGTCGATCTACTCCTTCCAGGGCGCACGGCCGGAGCGGTTTTCTGAAGAGAAGGAGCGGACGCAGCGCCGGGTGCTGAACAGCGGCCTTGACTTCTCGACGGTTCGTTTGCCGCTCTCCTTCCGTTCCACGTCTGACGTCCTGCTCGCTGTCGACCATATCTTCACCCCGCCGGACAATGCGCGAGGTCTCGGCATGGAGCCGGTCGTCCATCGGTCCAGCCGTATCGGCCATCCCGGCGCTGTCGATCTCTGGGAAATGGTCGTGCCTGATGTCATCGTGAAGGATGAAGACTGGACCGCTCCCTTCGACGCGACACCAGAAAGCGCCCCAGCGGCCATCCTGGCGCGGCGCATCGCCCATACGATCGGTACCCTCGTCGGCCACGAAACGATTATCGAAAAAGGCAAGGAACGCTTCATCGAGGCCGGTGATATCCTTGTTCTCGTCCGCAAACGCGACGCCTTCGTCAATGCGCTGACGCGCGAGCTCAAACGGCGCGGCGACATTCCCGTTGCCGGCGCGGACAGGCTTGTGCTGACCAGCCATATCGCCGTCCAGGATCTGATGGCACTTGGGCGTTTTCTTCTCTTGCCGGAAGACGATCTTTCGCTTGCTGCCGTTTTGAAGAGCCCGCTCTTCGATCTCTCGGAAGAGGATATTTTTGCGATCGCTGCGCTGCGTAACGACAATGAAAGTGTCTGGGACCATCTTCGCAAATACGCGGCCGACGGCAACGAGCGGCTTGGCGCGACCGTCGCAAGGCTAGAACTCTTTCTCGCCCAGTCGCGAAATCTCTCAGTCCATGATTTCTATGCCCGGGTTCTCGGCAGCCATGGCGGCCGGCGTCAGTTTTTGGCCCGGCTCGGCACCGAGGTCAGCGATATCCTAGACGAATTCCTCACTTTTGCGCTCGATCACGAGACGTCGGCGCTTCCGGGCCTGCAATCCTTCATCTCGACACTGGAGCTCGAGGCGCCTGAAGTGAAACGCGAGCAGGACAAGGGCCGAAACGAGGTGCGCATCATGACGGTGCATGCCTCCAAGGGTCTTGAAGCGCCGATCGTCTTTCTGGTGGACGGAGGTTCCAAGGCCTTCACTCACACGCATCTGCCAAAACTGCGGCTGATCGATACCGAACCTGGCGAGCCGCCGATACCGGTCTGGATTCCGGTCAGCGATCTCGGCAATTCGTTGACATCAAGCGATACGACCCGCATTCAGCTGCTTGCCGAGGAGGAATACCGGCGCCTGCTCTATGTCGCAATGACGCGCGCAGCCGATCGGCTGATCGTCTGCGGTTATCGCGGCGTACGGTTGAACAACGATACCTGGCATCTAATGATTTCCACCGCGCTCAGCGAAGAGCATCCGCATGTCCAGAAGGCGAGCTTTTCAGGCCCTGATGGGGAATGGGAAGGCGTCCGCTGGCGTGTGCCACAGGTCGAACGCAGCTTCGAGCGGATGGATCGCAGCCCGGAACAGGCAAGCGGCGAAACGGTCCCGCCGGAC
The DNA here is from genome assembly GCF_047782645.1 of Rhizobium sp. ZK1. Lineage (NCBI taxonomy): Bacteria > Pseudomonadati > Pseudomonadota > Alphaproteobacteria > Hyphomicrobiales > Rhizobiaceae > Rhizobium > Rhizobium sp. ZK1. The sequence continues at coordinate 4,151,212 of NZ_CP180586.1, read as the reverse complement.
CTTTTCCGCCCTCTTCCGCCGCAGAAACAATTGCCGCGGCCCCTCAGTCCTTCCGGCGCTGGCACGATCATTGATGAGGAGGCCGATAATCTGCTGGTGACCTCACCGCTCTTCGGCGACCCTGAAAGCAGCGATCGCTCTCTGGAAAAGGGCCGCCTCATTCACCGGATGCTGCAGGCACTTCCTGATATTCCAGTGGAGGAGCGGGCTGAGGCGGCAAAACGTTATGCCGAACGCGCGGCGCGATTCTGGCCGACAGTCGAGCGGAGAGCTCTGGTCGATTCGGTTGTGAAACTTTTGGAAGATCAAAGGCTACGAGCCGTCTTCAACGTCCATGCGCAGGCCGAGATTTCGATCATGGGAACGTTGACGCTGGAGGGGCGGGAATATGCGGTTTCCGGCCGCATCGACCGGCTTGCCGTCCTGACCGAAAGCGTCGTTATCATGGACTACAAGACAAATCGTGTGCCGCCGGTAAGCGAGGAGGCCATCCCCTTCGCGCACAAGGCCCAGCTTGCGCTCTACCGGGAAATCCTGAAGCCGCTCTATCCTGCCAAGCGGATCGACTGCATGCTGGTATATACGGAAAATGCTACCATCCATATGCTCAGTGAACAGGCTTTGGCTTCTGCACTTGCAGGACTCAACACAAAGTGAAATATCGGACATTGAAATTCCGGCACCGCACCCTCACATCTTGTCCAACAGCAAATTCCGGTAAAGGAGCAGCCTATGGCTACCGTTAAGGTCGATATCAACAACTTCCAGTCAGAAGTTCTGGAATCGGCAGAACCCGTCGTCGTCGATTTCTGGGCCGAGTGGTGCGGTCCGTGCAAAATGATTGCTCCAAGTCTTGAAGAAATCGCCACGGAACTGGCCGGCAAGGTCAAGGTTGCCAAGCTCAACATCGATGAAAACCCGGAACTGGCTGCCCAGTTCGGCGTTCGCTCGATCCCGACGCTTGCGATCTTCAAGGGCGGCGAAGTTGCCGACATCTCCGTCGGTGCAAAGCCGAAGACGGCGCTTTCCAACTGGATTTCCAGCGCATCCTAACGATATCGATGAATTCGATGAGAAAGGCCCGGCATATGTCGGGCTTTTTCACTTGGGCGGCGTGCCGTTTTCCGCCAGCACATCGCCGACGAGATAGAGCGAGCCGCCGATCAGAATGCGGGGCGGTGGCGCTGCCGGGTCAACGGCCGAGGCGATGGCGTCCAGAGCGTCGGTGACGGATGACATCGGTTCTGCTACAAGGCCGGCATCGCAGGCAGTATTGGCGAGAATGACCGGATCGATCGTCGCTTCGCTGCCGCGGATCGGCACGCAATAGACCTTTTCCACCAATCCTGCAAAAGCCCTGAAATAACCGACCGGATCCTTGGTGTTGATCATGCCCGAGATCAGGAACAGCGGGCGCGGTTGACGCTCTTCGAAATTCGCCATGGCTTCGGCGATCACTTCACCAGCCCCCGGATTGTGGCCGCCATCGACCCAGATTTCCGATTTCGCCGGTGCATGGCTCAACAGCTTGCCTTTCGTCAGCCTCTGCAGGCGGCCAGGCCATTCCACCGTTTCCATCGCCTTTTCCATCATCGGTTCGGTAACGGTAAAGCCCGCAGCCTTGACGGCACGGATGGCGGCTGCGGCGTTCGCATATTGATGCCGGCCGGGAAGGCGCGGCAATGGCAGGTCGGCGAGGCCGAATTCATCCTGATAGATCAGCCGGCCATATTCTTCATGGGCCATGAAATCCTGGCCGAAGACGGCGCTTGGGCAGTTCAGCCGCTCGGCAGTCGACATCAGCACGTCAAGTGCCGCGTCATATTCCTGATGGCCGATGACGACGGAATGGCCACGCTTCATGATACCGGCCTTTTCCGCCGCGATCAGTTCCACGCGATCACCGAGATGAGGCTGGTGATCCAGCGAAATCGGCATGATGACCGAAACGGCGGGGTCCTCGACGACATTCGTCGCATCGAAACGACCGCCGAGACCAACTTCGATGATTGCGGCATCGGCCGCATGTTCGGAAAACAGAACAAAGGTGACGGCCGTCAGGATCTCAAAGACGGTGATCTTCTCACCATCATTGGCCTTCGCCACTCGCCGCAAGGCCTCGGCAAAGACGGCATCGTCAACCAGTTGCCCACGCCCACCGGCAACGCCCAGACGGTAGCGTTCATGCCAGTTTACGAGATGTGGGGACGTATGGACATGAACGGCGTAGCCGCCTGCCTCCAGAAGTGCGCGGCAAAAGGCCGATGTCGAACCCTTGCCATTGGTACCGGCGATATGAATGACGGGAGGGAGATTGCGCTCGGGATTGCCGAGTGCTTTCAGAAGACGCTTGATGCGGTCCAATGACAGATCGTAGCCCTTAGGATGTAATCCCATGAGCTTTTCGATCTCCTGCGCCGCCTCACTCACCGAGATCTGGCCTCTGTCCGTCATCGGCCCGCCCTATCTTGTGAGGTCTGCTGCTCAGGCGCTCGCCGCCAGAGCAATCACCCCATTGGCATCATTTGCTGCCGTTGCCGGCTTCTTGGTCAGGATCTTCAAGAGGCGTGCCAGCGTCTCGGGGATATCGTGACGTTTGACGACCATGTCGACCACGCCATGCTCCAGCAGATATTCCGATGTCTGGAAGCCTTCGGGGAGCTTTTCACGCAGCGTCTGTTCGATGACGCGCTTGCCCGCAAAGCCGATTTCGGCACCCGGTTCGGCCAGATGAATGTCACCAAGCATGGCGTAGGATGCGGTCACGCCGCCGGTGGTCGGATTGGTCAAGACCACGATATAGGGCAGGCCAGCTTCCTTAAGCATATCGACGGCAACCGTCGTGCGTGGAAGCTGCATCAACGACAGGATACCTTCTTGCATGCGTGCGCCGCCGGAGGCCGGGAACATGACAAGCGGGCACTTTTCCGCAATCGCGCGTTCGAAGGCTTTGACGATCGCTTCGCCGGCAGCCATGCCAAGCGAGCCGCCGATGAAGTTGAATTCATGAACGACCGCGACCAGCTTCAGGCCCTGCACGTTGCCGAGACCGGCAAGGATCGTGTCTTCCTGCTCTGTCTTGAGGCGGCTGTCGCGCAGACGATCGCTATATTTCTTGGAATCGCGGAACTTCAGCGGGTCCTGGGCGACCTTCGGCTGCGGCAGAGCTTCGTATTCGCCCTTGTCGAACAGGTCGGCAAGGCGCGCCTTGGCCGGCATCTTCATATGATAGCCGGAGGCAGGGATAACCCACTTGTTGCTTTCCAGGTCCTTGTGGAAGACCATCTCGCCCGTTTCCGGGCACTTGATCCAGAGGTTCTCCGGCACTTCGCGACGGCCCAGCATGGAATTGATCCGCGGGCGAACGTAGTTAGTGATCCAGTTCAACTCGAATACTCCTATTGACTAGTGCCAATGTGGGGAAACTATTCGGCAGCAACAAGGCGCGCCGAACGCGTTCCTGTGGAAAGACCTCGAACCAGCGTCGCAACGGCCTGAACCGTGTCTGCCGTCGCCTTTCCATCCGCCGTCAGGCTGGTGGCCACCTGGTTAACGATCGCGGTACCGACGACCACGCCGTCAGCCGAGGCGCCGATCACCTTTGCATGTTCCGCCGTCTTGACGCCGAAGCCGACGCAGACCGGAAGATCAGTATGCTCCTTGATGCGCCTGACAGCACCCGAAACCAGCGACGGGTCCGGCAAGGCTGAACCGGTGATGCCGTTCATCGAGACATAATAAACGAAGCCCGACGTGTTCCTCAAAACGGTCGGCAGGCGCTTCTCGTCCGTCGTCGGCGTCGCCAGACGAATGAAATTAATGCCCTTCCTCAACGCCGGGATGCAGAGCTCATCGTCCATTTCCGGCGGCAGGTCGACGACGATCAAGCCATCGATGCCGGATGCCAGCGCATCGTCGAGGAACTTCTCGACGCCGTAGATATAGATCGGGTTGTAGTAACCCATCATGACGATCGGTGTTGCGTCATTCACCTTGCGAAAATCGGCGGCGAGCTGCAGCGTCTTCTTCAGCGTCTGACCGCCCTTCAAGGCGCGCTGACCGGCCAGCTGGATTGCCGGACCATCGGCCATCGGATCAGAGAACGGCATGCCGAGTTCAATGATATCTGAACCGGCTTCCGGCAGCGCCTTCATGATGCCGAGCGAGGTCTCGTAGTCGGGATCGCCACCCATGAAATAGGTTACGAGCGCCGGGCGACCTTCCGCCTTCAGATCGGCGAAGCGTTTATCCATACGTGCGGTCATATCTCTTACTGCCCCATTCCCAGGATCTTGCCGACGGTGAAGATGTCCTTGTCGCCGCGGCCGGAGAGGTTCATCAGGATGATCTCGTCCTTGCCCATCTTGGGCGCACGCTTGATAACTTCGGCAAGCGCATGCGAAGGCTCAAGCGCCGGAATGATACCTTCGAGTCGCGTCAGCGTCTGGAAGGCATCGAGCGCCTCATGATCCATGATCGGCACATATTCGGCACGACCAATATCATTCAGCCACGAATGTTCCGGGCCGATACCGGGATAATCGAGACCAGCCGAGATCGAATGGCCTTCCTTGATCTGCCCGTCATCGTCCTGCAGCAGATAGGTACGGTTGCCATGCAGCACGCCGGGCGAGCCGGCCGTGATCGAGGCGCAATGTTCATCACCCTGCAGGCCCTTGCCACCGGCTTCGACGCCGACGATCTTGACTTCCTTATCATCAAGGAAGGGATGGAAGATGCCGATCGCATTCGAACCACCGCCAACGGCAGCAATGACGAGATCAGGCAGGCGGCCTTCGGCCTCAAGGATCTGCTCTCTGGCTTCCGTGCCGATGACGGCCTGGAAATCGCGCACCATTTCCGGATAGGGGTGGGGGCCGGCGGCGGTGCCGATCAGGTAGTAAGTATTGTCAACGTTGGTGACCCAGTCACGCAGCGCCTCATTCATCGCATCCTTCAAGGTGCCGCTGCCAGCCGTAACAGGCTTTACCTCGGCACCGAGCAGCTTCATGCGGAACACATTCGGCGCCTGGCGCTCGACGTCGGTCGCCCCCATGTAGACGACGCAGGGCAGGCCGAAGCGGGCGGCGACGGTGGCGGAGGCCACGCCGTGCTGGCCGGCGCCGGTCTCAGCGATGATGCGCGTCTTGCCCATGCGCTTGGCGAGCAGGATCTGGCCGATGCAGTTGTTGATCTTGTGCGAACCGGTATGATTCAGCTCTTCACGCTTGAAATAGATCTTGGCGCCACCGAGATGCTCCGTCAGGCGCTCGGCATAATAGAGCGGGCTCGGACGGCCGATATAGTGGGCGCCGAGATGCTTCAATTCCGCCTGGAATTCCGGATCATCCTTCGCCTTGTTCCACTCTTCCTGCAGATCGAGGATCAGAGGCATCAGGGTTTCGGCCACGAAGCGGCCCCCGTAAATGCCGAAGCGGCCGTCTTCGTCCGGACCGGCGCGGAAGGAATTCGGTTTAGGCGTCTCGTTCACTTTCAACTCCCTGAGGTCGTTTCAGGCATACATGCCTGTTCAACCGCATCGAAAAACTCATCGATCATGTCCAGGCTTTTCACGCCCGGAGCGCTCTCGACACCGGAAGCGGTATCGACACCCGGAGCCCTGGTCATCGCCAGCGCCTGCCCGACATTGGCCTTGTTAAGCCCGCCGGAAAGCATATAGTCGACGTTGCCGTCGAGCCAGGTGAGCAAACCCCAATCAAAGGAAACGCCGTTGCCGCCTGGCAATTCAGAGCCTTTCGGCGGCTTGGCGTCGAAAAGGAAGCGGTCGGCAATGCCGATATAGGCCTCGACCCTCTTCAAGTCATCCGCAGTGCGGACCGACAATGCCTTGATGACCGGGATGCCATACATCGCCTTGATGGTGAGCACGCGCTCGGGGCTCTCGCTGCCATGAAGTTGCAGCATATCGGGGCGCAAAAGTGCAACGATTTCATCGAGATCGTCATTGGTCGGATCAACCACGACAGCAACGATCTTCGCCTTGCCACGCGCCGGCTCGGCGAGCTTGCCGGCAATATCAGGCTCAACGTAACGCGGGCTCTTCTGGAAGAAATTGAAGCCAATGTGTGTCGCTCCGCGCTTCAATGCGCGCTCGACAGTCTCAGGCGTCTTCAAACCGCAGATTTTGATATCCGGTCGCATGGCAGCGAAGTGACACGAAACGGGCGAAGAGTCGAGCCAATTTGCAATGCCGGCCGCATTTAACGCGGCGCTTAATCGAAGTCTATCGCGTGCAATTGGCTGCCGTGACGCTTCAGCCAGGACTTCGCCTCTTCCATGTGCGGGCAAAGCCTCTTGCAGAGCGCCCAGAAGTGCGGACCGTGGTTCATTTCCTTCAGATGCGCAACCTCATGGGCGGCGAGGTAATCGATCACCGAAGGTGGCGCCATGACAATGCGCCAGGAGAAGCTCAGATTTCCTTCCGAAGAACAGGAACCCCAGCGGCTGCGGGTATCCTTCATGGAAATCGAGCGGATCGGCGCCTTGATGGAGCCGGCATGCAGGCGCGACAGTCTCTCAAGATCGGCGCGGGCTTCCTTCTTGAAGAAAGTGGCGATGCGCCGACCGATATGTTCCGTCATGCCGCTGACGCGAAGTACTGCTTTACCGTCGACCATGACGGCCTCGGTCAGCCCGCGCAGACTGCCGGTATGCTGGATGCGATGTTTGACGCCCCGAAAGAGAATATCGCCGCCGTCGTGCAGACCCGTATCGGTCGAGAATTTCGCAAGCTTGGTCAGCAGCCAGCCCTGGTGTCTATCCAGGAAAGCGTTGACTTCGCGGGCGGCAAGCCCCTTTGGCACAGTCATCTTCAGGGCTCGGCCGCCCGGCTCGATACGCAGCGTAATCCGGGTGGCCCGATCATGCTGCTTGATCGTCAAGGGCATGAGGCGGCCGGCAACATCGAGCGTCCGCGTTTCGGGCGGCGCCGGTTTTCTTGTCGGGCGGCGGATCTTCGGAAGCGGAAACATAGGGATTTTCTATACGATTCGGCGGAAATCCGCGCAAAGAAAAACCGGCATCGCGAGCGATGCCGGCCGTAGATTTTTGTGATCACACTTTACGGCGTCTGGTACTCTGCGACTGGGCCATTGTCGTCGCGTCGGCCGTTCTTGCGCTCGCGCATGAAGCGATCGAATTCTTCCTGATCCTTGGCGCGGCGGAGCTCGCGCAGGTAGGAATCGAATTCCTCACGCATTTCATCGAGCTTGCGGCGCTCCTCCTCTATACGATCGAGCTCGGCCTTGCGCCAATCGTCGAAGGCGACGTTGCCCGTTGAGAAATGCGGGCGGTGACGGCCATGCGAACGGCGGCAGCCTGCAAAGAAGCCATCGGTCGCCTGGTTCACGTCACGCTTGAAGCCGCGCAGGCGCTCGCCGAAGATGATATAGGCAAGCATGGCCAGCCCCAGAGGCCAGAAAACCATGAAGCCAAGGATCATCAAGGCAACGGTAGCCGGGGTCCAATCCGGGCGAAGCAATGCTGACTGGTTCATCGTGCGGTATCCTTGCGTTCAGCACCCGACACGATGCCGAGTGCTGGAAAACCAGATGGTTACCGCCGAACCGGCCTTCAAGACGATTTCAGGTTAAATCGGACAAGGCTTTGAATCGATAACATTAAATCAGCGTTTTCTAACTCACACCGATTTGCCCCCCTTGATGACGCGCTGTACCGGTGGTTTCGTCGCACGGGAATGCTGGCGCGTGAAGGAGACGATACGGGGCGCGATCTCGCGGCGGAAGCGGGAACCGTTGAAGACGCCGTAGTGACCGACATCCGGCTGCAGGTAATGCATGCGCATCTTCTGAGGAATGTTCACGCAGATGGTCTGCGCAGCCTGCGTCTGGCCGACACCCGAGATATCGTCATTCTCGCCCTCGACCGTCAACAAGGCGACGTTGCGGATCGCGGAAGGGTCTACGCGTTTGCCGCGATGCATCAGTTCGCCCCTCGGCAGCGCGTGCTTCATGAAGACCTGTTCGACAGTCTGCAGATAGAACTCCGCAGTCAGGTCCATGACGGCGAGATATTCGTCATAGAAATCTCGATGCTTTTCCGGCTCGCCGTCGTTCTTCACGAGATGCATGAAGAATTCCTTGTGGGCAATCAGATGCCGATCGAGGTTCATCGACATGAAGCCTGAAAGCTGCAGGAAGCCGGGATAGACAGGTCGCATAAAACCCGGTTGCGGCCAGGGCACGTTCATGACGACGTTATCGGCAAACCATTCGAGCGGGCGCTCCTTGGCAAGCTTGTTGACGGCCGTCGGATTGATGCGAGTGTCGATCGGCCCGCCCATCAGCGTCATGGACGACGGCGACAGCGGATCCTTGACTTCTTCCATGATGGCCGCCGCCGCCAGCACCGGCACCGAGGGCTGACAGACGGCGATGACATGGGTGTCATGACCAAGGAAATGCAGCATCTCGATAACGTAGTCTATGTAATCCGAAAGATCGAAGGTGCCTTCCGTCATCGGCACCATGCGGGCATCGATCCAATCGGTGATGTAGATATCGGCGCTCGGCAGCAATGCCTCGACGGTGCCCCGCAGCAGGGTCGCATAGTGGCCGGACATCGGCGCGACAATGAGAATGCGTGGATCGTCGCTGTGACCGGCCGGGACATCGCGGGAAAAATGCAGGAGGTTACAGAAGGAGCGCACCCAGACGACTTCCTCGCGCACCGCAACCTTCTTGCCGTCGATCAAAGTTTCGTTGAGCCCGAATTCCGGCTTGCCGTAACGGCGGGTCGTTCGCTCGAACATTTCGAGACTGGCGGAAATGGTGCGGCCCATCGGGGTCTGCGAAAAGGGATTCAGCGGATTGGAGTAGGCAAAACGCATGATATCGGCTGCAGCGCGGAACGGTGCTAACGCTGCATGGTTCAATTCATAAAGCTGGTAGAACATGGAGGGCGCCACCTTTCTCTATCCGGCAAGACGACACCAATTGAAGGGCGTCGGACTCTTTCCGTTAATGCTGGCACAACAACGTAGGCTAACAGTTTTTTGTTGCACAGCAACATAACATTACAGTTTGAAAGAAAAATGCCGGAAAATTGATCTCCCGGCATTACCTTGGCGCATAAAGCTTAAGCTTTTCCGCAGGAAAAACAGTTAACGATCCGCAACAAAGAGTTGCTTCTGAGTGCCGAGACCTTCGATACCGAGTTCGACGACGTCGCCGTCCTTCAGGAAACGTGGTGGCTTCATGCCCATGCCGACACCCGGAGGCGTGCCGGTAGAAATGACGTCGCCAGGCTGCAGGGACATGAACTGGCTGAGATAGGACACCACGAAGGCGATGCCATAGACCATGGTCTTGGTGGAGCCGTCTTGCATCGTCTGCCCGTTGACCTTGAGCCACATGCCGAGGTTCTGCGGATTCTCGACCTCATCCTTGGTGACGAGCCAGGGGCCGATCGGCCCGAAGGTGTCGCAGGACTTGCCCTTGGTCCACTGGCCGGAACGCTCGGTCTGGAAGGCGCGCTCGGAAACGTCATTGGAGACGCAGTAGCCGGCAACATAATCCAGGGCCTCGGCTTCGCTCACATATTTGGCGGTCTTGCCGATAACGACGCCAAGCTCGACTTCCCAGTCGGTCTTTTCGGAACCGCGCGGAATCTGGACATTATCGTTCGGGCCGACGATCGCCGACGTTGCTTTCATGAAAATGACGGGTTCGGGGGGCACGGTCGCGCCCGTTTCGGCTGCATGGTCTGAGTAATTCAGCCCGATGCAGATGAATTTTCCGGTGCCGGCAACGCAGGCTCCGATACGGCCAGGGGCCAGTTCCGGCAGGCTCTTCGGATCAAGGGCTGCAATCTTCGCAAGGCCTGTGGGCGTGATCGCTTCGCCGCCGATATCGGCGACATGGGCAGAAAGATCGCGGATCTTGCCATCGGCATCGAGCAGGGCCGGCTTTTCGCGGCCCGCTTCTCCAACGCGCATCAGCTTCATAAATATCCTCCTCATGGAAAGCGGGTGCGCCACCTATGAACGAATTATTCATCGGTGTCATTATGCCTTTCCGCGGAAGCGGTACGCCCGGCTAGAAAATTTCGGTGAGTTGCGGTCCGACAGGAACGATGCGGGTAGGATTGAGGCTTTCGATCGAATAATAGCCGCGCTTGATGTGATCGAAATTCACGGTCTCGGCGATGCCGGGCCAATCCAGCATTCGGCGGCAGAAAGCCCTGAGCTTGGCATAATCGGAGAGGCGCCGCAGATTGCATTTGAAGAGGCCATGATAGGCGATATCGAAACGCACGAGCGTGACGAACAGGCGAATATCGGCTTCCGTCGGATGCTCAGCAAAAAGGAAGCCGCGTCTCTCGAGCTGCGGTTCGATCCAGTCGAGGCATGCGAAGACCTCCGCAAAAGCCTCCTCATACGCGATCTGCGTCGTCGCAAAGCCGGTGCGATAGACGCCATTGTTCAGTGACGGATAAATGCGCTCGTTGAAGGCATCTATCTCGCTGCGCCGAGCGGCCGGATAGAGATCAATGTCGCCATGCGCGAGATCACCAAAGCCGCTGTTCAACATGCGCAGGATATCGGAGGATTCGTTGTTGACGATCGTTGCGCGCTTCTTGTCCCAGAGAACTGGAACCGTCGCTCGCCCGGTGAAATCCGGATCCGACTTGGTGTAGATCTCATGCATATAGGTGGCACCGTTCAACTTATCCGCAGTCGCGCCAGGATAATCGCCAAAACGCCAGCCCTGCTTGCTGAGCGCCGGTTCGACGATCGAAACCGAAATGGCGTCTTCAAGCCCCTTGAGCGTGCGGCCGATCAGCGTGCGCGAAGCCCAGGGGCAGATATAGGCAACATAGAGATGGTAGCGCCCTGCCTCGGCGGAAAAACCACCCTCGCCCGTCGGACCCGCGCTGCCGTCAGGCGTGACCCAATTGCGGAATCTCGATATCTGACGGACGAAACCACCCTTCTCGTCCTTCGCCTGGACCGGCTGCCAGTCTTCGGTCCATTTCCCATTCACCAGCATGCCGTATCTCCTGATCGACCGGATTTGACGCTGCTTTACCGGGAGTTCCGCGCGCGCGTAAGGCCAGTTTCTGGAAACAGATTGTGCACTGGCTGCGACCAAACTCTGCTTGCCAAGCAAGCGAGCGCGGAAATATCACTTAAGCGATCTCTGCGGTGGAATCCCCGTCCATCGCCAACTTCCGGAAGCCAGTATGACGAAAACCAATAGCCGCGAATCCGAATATGCAATCGATCCGATGTTTCTCGACCGTTGGTCGCCCCGCGCCTTTACCGGCGAGGTCATCGAAGAGGCTCAGCTGCTGACACTGCTCGATGCCGCACACTGGGCACCGTCCTCCGCAAACATGCAGCCGTGGCGGTTCCTCTATGCATTGAAGGGCTCCGAGCATTGGGAAGAATTCGTGAGCCTGCTCGTCGAATCCAACCAGGAATGGGCAAAGAACGCTTCGGCGCTGATCTTTGTGGTCTCGCGCAGCTTCAACGGCGCTCGCAGCGAGGGACGCTCAAGCTATACGCATTCTTTCGATGCCGGCACAGCCTGGGGCCATCTTGCCATGCAGGCCCGTATTTCCGGCTTCTATGCCCATGGCATGGGCGGCATCAAGTATGACGAGATCAAGGAAAAACTCGGTGTTCCCGATGGCTATCGCGTCGAAGCCGGCATTGCCGTCGGTCGCATTGCCGACAAGAACACCCTTTCCGAGCGCAACCGCGAGCGCGAATTTCCGAGCCAGCGCAAGCCGCTTTCGGAAGTCGCCTTCAACGGTCATTTCATCGGCAACGATTGATTACAAATAAAAAGTCCCGCAAGCCTGATGGCTGCGGGGCTCTTTCGCGACCGGTTTCGGTCAGATATCGAGGTTTGCGACGCTCAGCGCATTTTCCTGGATGAATTCGCGGCGTGGCTCGACCTCATCGCCCATCAAACGAGCAAAGAGACCGTCGGCATCGGTCGCATCGCTGACCTTGACCTGCAGCAGCGAGCGAACGTTCGGATCAAGTGTCGTTTCCCAGAGCTGCTCCGCATTCATCTCGCCGAGGCCTTTATAGCGCTGCATCGTCAGCCCCTTGCGGCCGCTGGCGAAAATCGCATCGAGAAGAGCACGCGGGCCGGAAATTTCGACATCGCCATCGCGCCGGCTCAGTGCCGGCGGCGTCTGATAGATTTCCTTCATGCGTGGTGTCAGTTGATCGATAAGACGGGCATCCTGGGAGCCGATCAGCGCCATATCGAGCACAATGACTTCCTTGACGCCGCGGACCATGCGCTCCAGACGAATGCCGCCCTCGCTGGTGAGGCTGCCTTCCCAACCACGTTCAGTTTCCTCGGCGATAATATCGAGGCGCTTGGCCACTTCTATCGCCAGTTCCTGAGCGCGCTCGGCATTACTGACCAGTTCGGCATTGAGCGCGCCGGCAATGGCTGCCTGCTCGACGACCGCGCGATTGTAACGCGAATGCAGATTGTCGAGCAGCGCGCGCAGACGCAGGGCATCGTGAATGACCTCGTTCAGGTCCTGCCCGACGCGGACCTCACCGCTGGCGAGCTTCAGCGCCGCATCATCGAGACCCTGGCCGATCAAATAGTCTTCCAGTGCCTTTTCATTCTTGACATACTGCACCGACTTGCCGCGCGAGACCTTATAGAGCGGCGGCTGGGCGATATAGAGGTGGCCGCGTTCGATCAGCTCCGGCATCTGGCGGAAGAAGAAGGTAAGCAGCAGCGTGCGGATGTGGGCGCCATCGACGTCAGCGTCCGTCATGATGATGATCTTGTGGTAACGCAGCTTTTCGGCGTTGAATTCGTCCTTGCCGATGCCGGTGCCGAGTGCAGTGATCAGCGTGCCGATTTCCTGGCTCGACAGCATCTTGTCGAAGCGGGCGCGTTCGACATTCAGGATCTTGCCGCGCAACGGCAGGATCGCCTGATTTTCGCGCGAGCGCCCCTGCTTGGCCGAGCCGCCTGCCGAGTCGCCCTCGACGAGGAAAACTTCGGACTTGGCCGGATCACGCTCGGAGCAATCGGCAAGCTTCCCGGGAAGCGAAGCAATATCGAGCGCACCCTTGCGGCGCGTCAATTCGCGCGCCTTGCGAGCGGCTTCGCGAGCAGCAGCGGCTTCGACGACCTTGCCGACGAGAACCTTGGCTTCACCGGGATGTTCTTCGAGCCAGGTGCTGAGCGCCTCGTTGACCAGGCTTTCGACAACCGGACGCACTTCCGAGGAAACAAGTTTGTCCTTGGTCTGCGACGAGAATTTTGGATCCGGCACCTTTACCGACAGGACGGCGGTCAGGCCTTCGCGGCAGTCATCGCCGGTCAGCGTCACCTTTTCCTTCTTCGTGATGCCAGAGGTATCGGCGTAGGAGGTGATCTGGCGTGTCAATGCGGCGCGGAAACCGGCCATATGCGTGCCGCCATCGCGCTGGGGAATATTATTGGTAAAGCAGAGCACGTTCTCGTGGTAGCTGTCGTTCCACCACATGGCGACTTCGACGGTAATGCCGTCCTTCTCGCCGCGGATCGCGACCGGCTTTTCGACGAGCGGCTTCTTGGCGCGATCGAGATAGGAGACGAAGGCCTCGAGGCCGCCGTCATACATCATCTCTTCCTGCTTGATGTCGGAATGACGCTTGTCGGTGAGCAGAATGCGGACGCCGGAATTGAGGAAGGCCAGTTCGCGCAGGCGGTGCTCAAGCGTGCCGTAATCGAACTCCGTCATGGTGAAGGTTCCGGAGCTCGGCATGAAGCTAACTTCCGTGCCGGTCTCGTTACCGGCTTCGCCGGTCACCTTCAGCGGCGCATCGGCAACGCCGTGGGTGAAGCTCATCTCATGGATCTTGCCCTGGCGGCGAATCTTCAGCTTCAGCCACACCGATAGCGCATTGACGACCGAAACGCCGACGCCATGCAGACCACCCGAAACCTTGTAGGAATTCTGGTCGAACTTACCGCCAGCATGCAGCTGGGTCATGATGACTTCGGCAGCCGATACACCTTCACCGCTATGGATATCCGTCGGAATGCCGCGGCCATTATCCGTCACAGTCACCGAACCATCAGGATTAAGCGAAACGGTAACGATATCGGCATGGCCGGCGAGCGCTTCGTCGATCGCGTTATCGACGACTTCGTAGACCATATGGTGAAGGCCGGAGCCGTCGTCGGTATCGCCGATATACATGCCGGGGCGCTTGCGCACGGCATCAAGGCCTTTCAGAACCTTGATGGAATCTGCGCCATATTCGGTGTTTACGCCGTTTTCCGTCGCGGGTGCATCGGTCATTCTGTCGAGATTTTCCCTGTTGTCGTCAGCAACGGCGCGCCTTGCGAATCACCGGCTTTTTCAATGTTGAATATAGGTTTTTTGCAGCGAGTTCCCAATGGCAAGGCCCTAAAACAAGGCATAAATCAGGGGATTATGACGCTTTTCCGTCCCCTTTGCCGCCATTTTCAAGAAACGCCGATAGCCGGGCGATATCGGCGCTGTCAAGGTTGCGAATTCGCTTGGCAAGGCGATTGGCGAATTCGGTATATTCGGACGGCAGGCCCGAAGTATCCACGATCACACGCGGATCGGAAGAGCCTGCAACGAGGAAGAGTTCCTCGGCCTCATCCCAGATGATGTTGAAGTAGCCGGCGATGCGCTGCAGGAGATCGAAGCTCGGCACGCCGCGCCTTCCATGCTCGAGCGCCGAGAGATAGGCAGGCGAAACATTCAGGGCGGCCGCCATCTGTTTCTGCGTCACGCCCTTGCGGGCGCGTAGCTTGCGGACTGCTTCAGCAAACGGCGTCACGACGTTTCTCCGGAGCGCCGGGAGAGGCGGATATAGAGCGCACCCTCGCCACCATGATGCTGGGCCGCCGACTCATAGGACGAAATCAGAAAGCGGAATTCCGGCTTGGAGAACCAGAGCGGCACGGCACGTTTCAAGGCGCCTTCGCTACCCATGGAGCTGCCCTTGCCAGTAATAACGAGGACGTGCCGCATGCCGCGTTCATGCGCCCGAATGAGGAAATCGAGCAGGAAGGAATGTGCTTCGCTCTGGACCATGCCGTGAAGGTCGATGCGCGCTTCCAGTGCCAGTTTGCCCTTTGCGATCTTGCGCTTGACCGGCCGCTCCAGCGGATGGTGGACGCCCGATGGCTGTTTTGCGGGCATCTGCGGTGCTGGCTGCTGCAGCTGAGGTGAAGCCGTCTTCTGCTTTTCGGCCTTTTCCTGTTCGGCCGCTGCTTCGGCTTCCAGCAGGAATGCGTCGAGCGCGGTCAGCTCATCCGTCTTGCCAGGCATAGGCCGGGTGCTGCGGGCTACCCTGCCCCAGAGGATTCTTTCGTCCGAGCTGAGCTTGCGGTCCTTCGCCATCAGAGGAACCTCGCTGCAGCGGTATTCGGAATGAGAATTATAAAATCGGCATCGTTGCGCACCGTCCCTGCCAGTTCTCCCGCAGCATAACCCGAACCGGTGAAAATGTCGCCGCGTGCGGGGCCGAGGATTGCCGAACCGGTGTCCAGGGCCAGCATCAGCCGCTGAAACGGCTTGCCGCCATCAAGATGCGTCAGGCTTTCGGAACGGATGAAGAATGGAAAGCCGAAAGTATGGATCAGGCGGTCAACAGCGAGCGAGCGACCCGCAAGCAATGGCACCTTCGCTGCGGCGATCGGCCCCGCATTCGGATCGTCCACCGGCGCTTCCCGAAAGAAGATATAGGAACGGTTATGCCAAAGGATTTCGTCGACCTGGTCCGGATGGGCAGCAAGCCAAGCGCGGATCGACTGCATGGATATGTTGGCGCGGTCAATTTCGCCACGGTCGATCAGCAGCTTGCCGATAGCCGAGAACGGGTGGCCGGCTTTGGCGGCATAGGTGATACGTCCGATGCTGCCATCGGGATAATGCAGACGAGCGGCGCCTTGGACATGGACGAAAAAAAGATCGACCTTCGATTTCGCCCAGGCGATCTCAAGTCCGCAGCCTTCGAGATAGCCTTGATCGATGTCGCGACGATCTGGATAGGCATCGATCAGCTCGTCACGCAACCGCCCGAAAACGTAAGAACCATCGAGCTTGCCCGGACGATTTTGATCGTCGAGGTCGATGAGGTCGTCCGGGCGCCGGTAGATGGGAAAACGGTAGGTCGCATCCTGTCTGTCGGAAACGTCGATTTCCGGTTCGTAGAAGGCGGTGACGAAACCACTGACGCCGTCGGCCCGGACAATCCGGAACGGCTGACAGTGCTTTTCAAAAAAGGCGCGGGCTTCCTCTGCCGAGGACGGACGAAACGCCTCTGCTTTCTCCAGTAATGGAAGAAGATCGGCTGAACTCAGCCCCAGCGAACCGGTACGATATGGGTTCGTTTCGGAAATATGACGGCGACAGCTAGCCATGACTTCAAAAAGGCTGGAGGGATCGTCATCCCTCCAGCCTTCCATTGCGTCGAAACTGACCGCCTGAAGGGCAAAGCCGGCTGCGTCACTCATGTTCCGATTCGGTCGCGACGAGTTTCCAGTTGGGGTCGCGCGATCGCGTATCGCGAGCGAAGGTCCAGAGGTCGTTGACCTCGGCGACATTTTCGGCATCGCCTTCGATCAGTAGGTCGCTCTTGTCGTAAGTCGCTGAGATCAGCTGGCTGATGATGCGCACAGTAATCTGCGCCTCGCTGCCCTTGGTCTCGGCATGGGTAATCTCGGCCTTGTCGATGCCCACGAAGGTGGACTTCATCTTCTCGCCTTTGTTTTCGCGATCGCTGATCGCCGCGTCGAAGCCGTCATAGACTTCCCGGGAGAGAAGATTCTTCAGCGTTTTGCGGTCGCCATCGGCAAAGGCCATGACGATCATCTCGTAGGCCATGCGGGCGCCATTCAAGAATTCCTTCGGGTCGAAGGAGGCATCGGCTCGGTTGAGCGCGCGCAACGATTCGTTCAGCGGCGTGCCGGCCGGCGCGAAAGCGTCGATGGCGGAAAAGCGGTCTTCCTCTTCGCCATTCACATCGCGCCGCGGCAGAGTTACGACCTTGCCGGCATCGGCGCTATCGGTCTGCGCGGCGTCCCGTGGCGTATAGAGATCACGCGGCGGCTTCTCATTTCCGGTGCGACGTCCAAGAACGGACCGAAGCTGAAAGAAAATCAGCACCGCCGCCACCAAGAAAAATAAAGTGATGAAGTCGTTTGAACTCATATCCCGCCGTTCGCTGTTAACATCCCTAATATCTAACCCCATATAGTCCGGCTATACGAATGATTCAAATCATGGCTGGTATCTTCGCCAGTGCCAAGAGGAGCCCGAGCCACTCGGGGTAAAGAGATGCGTTTTTCCATGCTGCCGGTTTTCGGGCTGCTTCTGCCGCTTGCCGAGATCGCCGGCTTCGTGATTGTCGGCCGCGCAGTTGGACTTGCCGCGACGCTGGCGCTTGTCGTGCTGGGCTTTGTCGTCGGTTCATTCCTCTTGCGCCGGCAAGGTATCAGCATCCTGCGTCGCATGTCCGCCGAAGGGCGCAGCGGTACCATGCCCGGACGGGAATTGCTCAATCCGGCGATGACTGTAATCGCCGCGCTGCTCTTCATCATCCCGGGCTTTCTCTCGGATATACTGGCGATCCTGCTTCTTATCCCGCAGGTTCGCAATCTGCTTTGGCAGTCGATCGCAAAGCGTTTCGTTGTCGTTGGTACGGCCGGCGGCGGTTTTTCGGCTTCCTCGCGTCCGGATTTTCGAGGTCGACCAGGCAAGTCGGGCGATTCAAAGGTGGTCGATCTCGATGAAGAGGACTATCATCGCGAGCCGAACGGCAAGTCGCCCTGGTCCGGCAAACAGCTCGGCGACTAATGCGGCGGCGTATTAACTGCGCCGGAGGCCCAGGGTTGTAAGCCTATCCCCGAAATGTTAGATGGCGGCACCATTCAATGCCCCTCGAGGAAAAGCCCATGGCAGACGATAACAGCAGCAACGGCGCAGCGAGCCCGACCCTTTCGATCCTTGCCCAATACGTCAAGGATCTTTCCTTCGAAAACCCGGGCGCACCGCGCTCGCTTCAGGCCCGCGACAAGGCACCGGCGATCAACATCAATGTGAACGTCAACGCTAACCCGCTGTCCGAAACGGATTTCGATGTCGTGCTGTCGCTGGTCGCTGAAGCCAAGGAAGGCGATAAGACGGTATTCCATACCGAGCTCGTCTATGGAGGTGTCTTCCGCGTTGCCGGCTTCCCGCAGGAGCACATGCTGCCGGTTCTCTTCATCGAATGCCCGCGCATGCTCTTCCCGTTCGCCCGCCAGATTATTGCCGACGTCACCCGCAACGGCGGCTTCCCGCCGCTGATGATCGATCCGATCGATTTCGCGCAGATGTTCGCGCAGCGCGTTGCCGAAGAGCAGGCCCGCTCCAAGGTTCAGGCCGTTCCGAACTGAGCGGCTCTCACAGGCTGGATATTCAAATGCCCGGGCAAAAACCCGGGCATTTTTGTTTCAGTCGAATTGATCGTATTTCGACCAGACCGCCTTCTGTCCAAGTTTGGCGATCAAGGCGTTGTGGGCTTCGGCTTCCTCTTCGCTCAATCGCGGCGCCAGCGGCCGCGGCCGTTCGATGATGGTGGCGACGATAACATCTTCCACCACGACTTCACCCGTGCGCTGGCTTGCGGGACCCGCAAGACCGAGTGCTGCCTGCCGACCGCCGATCATCTCGATATAGACTTCGGCCAGAAGCTCGGAGTCGAGCAGAGCGCCGTGTTTCGTGCGGTGCGAATTGTCGATGCCATAACGGCGGCACAACGCATCGAGCGAGTTTGGACCCATAGGGTGCTTACGGCGGGCAAGCGAGAGCGTATCGACGACCCGATCCGGCAGGATGGGTGGCAAGCCGATCCGGGCTAGTTCGGAGTTGACGAAACCCATATCGAAGGTGGCGTTGTGAGCGATCCATTTGCCGTCGCCGAAAAATTCCAGGATCTGGTCGACGACATCAGCAAAGGGCGGTTTGTCCTTCAGAAATTCGTCAGTGATGCCATGCACCGCGAGCGCATCCGGATGAACCTTCTGGTCACCCGGATTGACGAAAAGATGGATCGTCCTTCCTGTCGGAAAATGGTTGAGGAGTTCGATGCCACCGATTTCAATGATGCGGTCCGAGCGATTGTCGAGGCCGGTGGTTTCCGTATCGAAAATGATTTCACGCATGCGGGGCTTGGTCCTTCGCTATCCGTCTTTTCAGGTCGGCGATGATTTCAGCCACCCGCTCTTTTGCTGCCTCGATGCCGTGGCCACTATCCACGATGTAATCAGCCCGGCGGCGCTTTTCCGCATCGGGTATCTGGCGGGAGAGAATCATATTGAATTTCTCCTCCGTCATGTTCGGACGCGCAAGCACTCTTTCACGCTGAACCTGTGGATCGGCGCTGACGACGACGATTGTATCAACCCTTTGCTCGGCACCGGTTTCGAAAAGCAGGGGGATATCGAGGACCACCATCTCAGCCCCCACTTCTTTCTGTCGCTCCAGAAATTCGCTTTCCCGTTTACGCACCAGAGGATGGACGATCTGCTCCAGCCTTTTGAAGCCATCGGGACTCTGCGCGAGCTGCCGGCCAAGCTCCTGACGGTCGACAGCACCGTTTTTCATCGTGCCGGGAAATGCGGCATCGACCAAAGGGGCTGCCTCGCCAGCATAGAGATCATGGACGACCGCATCGGAATCGTTAACCGGAACACCAGCTTCCGCAAAGAGCTTCGCCGTCGTCGACTTACCCATTCCGATGGAGCCGGTGAGGCCGATCTTCAGCATCAGTGTTTTTCCATATCCGCTATTATCAGAGCCCGCAGCGTTTCATCGACGACGGGCCGTTTGCCGAACCATTTTTCAAATCCCGGCACGGCCTGATGCAACAGCATGCCAAGGCCATCGACAATGACAAAACCTTGCTCCTCCGCCTGAGCGAGGATCGGCGTTTTCAGCGGCACATAGACAATGTCGGTAACGACAGCATCCGAGGCCAGCGGCGAGAAGTCGATCATCGGTGCCGCGTCCCCATCCATTCCAAGAGACGTGGTGTTGATGAATAGTCCGGCCCCTTTCATCACTTCGCCGAGAGCCGCCATCGAATGGGCATGGACCTTCGGGCCGAAGCGGTCGGCCAGTTCCCGCGCCCTTTCGACCGTGCGATTGACGACGTGGATTTCGCTGAAGCCTCGGTCACGGACAGCCTGGATGACCGCTCGGCTCGCACCGCCGGCGCCAAAGATCACGACCCTATCGTGCCGGTCCCACCCGGGACGGCGTTCATCGAGATTAGCAGTGAAGCCTCGGCCATCCGTGTTGGTGGCGACAAGTTTTCCGTCCTCCAGCCACAGCGTATTCGAGGCGCCGAGTTCTTGCGAGAGTTCATCGGGCCGATCGGCCAGTTTGAAGGCCAATTCCTTGTGAGGGATTGTGACATTGCCGCCGATGAAACCGGCCCTTCCGTCTCGCAGGGAGGCGATAAAATTCGCAAAGGCTTCCGGGGCGACCTCATGGACGCAGTAACTGCCGGGCAGATTGAGCGTCTTCAGCCAATGACCGTGGATCAATGGTGAACGCGAGTGTCTGACTGGAAAGCCCGTGACAAACGCTTTCGGCCCTAGTGTTTCACGTGAATCATCCATCGATCGCTTCCAGTTCCCGGAGTTTTGCAAGGAGCGGTAACATCGGCAGGCCAAGGATTGTGAAATAGTCGCCGTCGATTTTCTCGAAAAGCTGGATCCCCTCCCCCTCCAGTTGATAGGCCCCGACGCTCGCCAGTGCCTTTACACCGACGCGTTCCAGATGACGCGCAATGAAATCGTCCGTCAGCGGTCGCATCGTCAGTTCGGCGTGCGCGACGTGTCGCCACAAGACTTCACCGTCTCTGACGATTGCGATCGCGCTGTTCAGGCGATGTGTCTTACCTGCAAGCACACGCAGATGATTGGCGGCATCGGCCATATCTTCCGGTTTGTGAAAAACCTGAGAGCCAAGTGACATCGTCTGGTCCGAGCCGATGATCAGCGCGGCGCTGAAGCGCCGGCTGACATATTCCGCTTTTGCCTCCGCCAGAACGAGCGCTACTTCATCCGGCGTAGCCCCCGATTTTTCCAACGGCGCTTCTATTGCCCGCTCATCGATCTGAGCAGCATGCGCTTCGAAAGCGAGGCCGGCATTTTCCATCAGCATGCGGCGGAACGGGCTCGACGATGCAAGAACGAGCTTCGGTGTCATCCAGGTCCTCGACAACAATTCAGTTGTTCAGCGCTTAACGCAGCTTCGGCCGCAGGGCAACGATGGCCGCCGCCGTTTCCTCGATCGAGCGCCGCGTCACATCGATCATCGGCCAATTATGTCGGGCACAGAGGGAGCGTGCATATTTCAGCTCCTCCGAGATTGCCGCCCGGTCGGTATAATGCTCGCGGTCGAAACCGGGTGTCGTTCCGAGCAGGCGATTTTCCCGAACTTGGGAAATCCGGTCGGTGGTGGCGATGAGGCAGACGATCAGGGGTCTGGTTGCAGTCAGCAGACCCTCGGGCAAAGGCACGCCATAGACGATCGGTATGTTCGCCGTCTTGATGCCGCGGTTTGCAAGATAGATGCTGGTTGGCGTTTTTGACGTGCGGCTGATCCCGACGATGACGACATCGGCTTCGTTATAGTCTTCATGCATCTGACCGTCATCGTGATCCATGGTGAAGTTCAGGGCCTCGATGCGCGCAAAGTATCCAGCGTTCATGACATGCTGGGCGCCAACGCGGCGCCTTGACGGCGCACCGAGATAGATCTGGAACGCACCGATGACCGGCTCCAGGACATTGACGGATGCCACACCCATTTCCGCACAACGCTCATCGATGAGGCTTGCGAGTTCGCGGTCGACGATCGTGTAGAGCACGATGCCGGGTTCATTGTCGATTGCCTGGAGAACCGGCATCAATTGCTTGCGATTCCGGATCAGCGGATAGACATGTTCGATTGGCTGGGCGGACTTGAATTGCGCTGATGCGGCCCGGCCGGCCGAGATGAGAGTCTCCCCGGTGGAGTCAGAAATCAGATGCAGATGGAAGAAGTTGGTTCTGTTCTCCACGCTATTTTCCGTCGCCTGTTGAAAAGACTGGATGGCGAAGAGCTAATGGGCCGGGGTGGACCGAGGCAAGGGAAAACCTGCCTCTTTATCCACATTCCGGTTTTTGCGTTGCCATATCTTCGATGCTTGTGGATCAAGGGGACGATGTGGATATGTCCTTCATTGGTCCACAGACTATCCACAGAGACCGTTTCGAACCGGTATTAGCGAAGCCTCTGGAATCGTTTCGGGATTCGGATTTTCCATGCTTTTCGAAACGAGAGGCAATTTTTTATTCGAATTGTTCCGAGCTGCGTGACAATTGGCGTCAGTGGTGGATGGATTTTAATCCTTGATAGACACCGACTCTAAGAAATAGAAACCTTTTAAAATATCTTTGGATTTTTATAGGGAAGAAGCGCTTGAGCAAAATGCGCCGGAAAATCATGCGGGTTCTCGACGGTGAAACTCTGACCCCACCTCCTCTCTGGCTGATGAGACAGGCAGGCCGGTATCTGCCGGAATACAGAGAAACACGCGCCAAGGCGGGAAGTTTCCTCGATCTCTGTTATTCGCCGGACTATGCCGTAGAGGTTACGCTCCAGCCGATACGGCGCTACGGCTTTGATGCTGCCATCCTGTTTTCGGACATCCTGGTTATTCCTGATGCGATGAAGCGCAATGTGCGTTTCACCGAGGGACATGGTCCGGAAATGGATCCGATCGATGAGGCGGGTATTGCCGGTCTGGATGGAGAGAATGTCGTCGGCTACCTGCAGCCGGTGCTGGAGACGGTGCGGCGTCTGAGGAAAGAGCTTCCTATGGAGACGACGCTTCTCGGTTTCTGCGGAGCGCCGTGGACGGTGGCTACCTATATGATTGCCGGTCACGGCACGCCGGACCAGGCGCCTGCCCGTCTCTTTGCCTATAGGCATCCGCGCGCGTTCGAGCATTTGCTGATGCTGCTTGCTGATGTTTCGGCCGACTATCTCGTGGCGCAGATCGATGCGGGCGCTGATGCGGTGCAGATCTTCGATTCTTGGGCCGGTGTTCTCGGCGAGAGAGAATTCGAGGCTTTTGCTATTCGGCCGGTTGCTCGCATGATTGCTTCCATCAAGGCGCGGCGGCCGCAGGCGCGGATCATCGCCTTTGCCAAGGGGGCGGGTTACATGCTGAAGACCTATCGGCAGAAGACGGGCGCTGATGCGATCGGGCTCGACTGGTCCGTCCCGCTCGCCTTTGCGGCCGAGCTGCAGAAGGATGGACCAGTGCAGGGCAATCTCGATCCGATGAGGGTCGTGGCTGGCGGTCGTTCGTTGGAGGAAGGTATCGACGACATTCTTCAGGTGCTTGGAAATGGACCGCTGATCTTCAATCTCGGTCACGGCATCACGCCGCAGGCGGATCCGGAGAATGTACGCCTGCTCGTCGAGCGCGTGCGTGGCGCGGGGGCTGCGTGATGGAAAAGCAGACGGATCAAAAGCCGGGTGCCTATGCCCGCCGCCGGGCGCATTTTGCGCTGATCTTCTTTGCACTTCTTGCCGTCGGGCTCTTCGCCTGGAACCCCGACAATCTCTATCTCTGGATCAAGGCTCTCCACATCATCGCGGTGATCTCGTGGATGGCCGGGCTTTTCTACATGCCGCGGCTTTTCATCTATCACACGGATGCGGAACCCGGTTCGGTTCAATCCGAGACCTTCAAGGTGATGGAGCGCCGCCTGCTCAGGATCATCATGAACCCGGCCATGATGCTGACCTGGATTCTCGGTCTTTATCTCGCCTGGTCGGTTTATGATTTTCAGGGGGGCTGGCTGCATGCAAAGATCGGCTTGGTCGTCCTTCTGACCATTGTCCATATCTTTTTCAGCAGGGCTGTGCGGGCGTTCGAACGGGACGAGAACCGTCGCTCGGCTCGTTACTGGCGCTTCATGAATGAGGCACCGACGGTGCTGATGATCCTCATCGTGATCCTTGTCGTAGTGAAGCCTTTTTGATGCCAGGGGCGGTGCGGGTTAAATTTCAGACATTTTAAGCAGCCCTCTTGCGGGCCGGGTTTCGACTCGCTATTTTCCGGCCATCTCATCTTCGTGGCATGTGTGTAGAGTTCAGTCGCCTGCGAGCCCTTTCGCAGTACCGAATACGACCCAACATCGCCTTTCCCCTTCTAAAAAAAGAGTATTGGTCACTTCATGGCTGAAATGAAGCTTCAGGAACTTAAGAGTAAATCCCCGACGGATCTTCTGGCTTTTGCCGAATCGCTCGAGGTCGAGAATGCGAGCACGATGCGCAAGCAGGAGCTCATGTTTGCAATCCTCAAGGTTCTTGCCAGTCAGGATATCGAAATCATCGGCGAAGGCGTTGTAGAAGTCCTGCAGGATGGTTTCGGGTTTCTTCGTTCCGCAAATGCCAACTATCTGCCCGGCCCGGACGATATCTACATCTCTCCTTCCCAGATCCGTCGCTTCTCGCTGAAGACCGGCGATACGGTGGAGGGTCCGATCCGTGGTCCGAAGGAGGGCGAACGCTATTTCGCGCTTCTAAAGGTCAACACGATCAATTTTGACGATCCGGAAAAGATCCGTCACAAGGTTCACTTCGACAACCTGACGCCGCTCTATCCGAACGAGCGTTTCAAGATGGAACTTGATGTTCCAACCTCCAAGGATCTTTCGCCGCGCGTCATCGATCTCGTGGCGCCTCTCGGTAAAGGCCAGCGCGGTCTGATCGTTGCTCCGCCGCGTACGGGTAAAACGGTTCTCCTGCAGAACATCGCTCACTCGATCACCGCGAATCATCCCGAATGCTATCTGATCGTTCTGCTGATCGACGAACGTCCGGAAGAAGTCACGGACATGCAGCGGTCGGTCCGCGGAGAAGTCATTTCGTCGACATTCGATGAGCCGGCGGTCCGGCACGTTCAGGTCGCCGAAATGGTGATCGAAAAGGCCAAGCGCCTTGTGGAACACGGCCGCGATGTCGTCATCCTGCTCGATTCCATCACTCGCCTTGGTCGAGCCTACAACACCGTCGTTCCTTCCTCGGGTAAGGTTCTGACCGGTGGTGTTGACGCGAATGCCCTGCAGCGCCCGAAGCGGTTCTTCGGCGCAGCACGCAATATCGAGGAAGGTGGTTCGCTGACCATTATTGCTACGGCGCTCATCGACACCGGCAGCCGTATGGACGAGGTCATCTTCGAAGAGTTCAAGGGTACCGGTAACTCGGAAATCGTTCTCGACCGCAAGGTTGCCGACAAGCGTATCTTCCCCGCGATGGATATTCTCAAGTCGGGCACCCGCAAGGAAGATCTGCTCGTTCCGCGGCAGGATCTGCAGAAGATCTTTGTTCTACGCCGTATCCTTGCTCCCATGGGCACAACTGATGCAATCGAATTCCTCATCGACAAGCTGAAGCAGACGAAGAATAATGGTGATTTCTTCGACTCGATGAATACCTGATCATTAGCCGGATTCCTCAGATTGAGGCTGGTGAGTCGTTACGCGACCGCCAGCCTTTTTCTGTTTTAAATTGATCCGGAAATGAACCGATAGGCTGAAGACCGTATGGAAATGTGGAACGATACCATATTCGCTCTTTCAAGCGGCGCTCCGCCGTCAGGCGTGTCTGTTGTTCGTGTCAGTGGTTCACAGACACGTCTTATCCTCGAAGATCTGATTGGCAAGGTTCCCTCACCAAGATCTGCCGTCTACCGAACGATTCGGACTCGGAACGGTTTGACGATCGATGCTGGACTGGTTCTCTTCTTTCCGGGTCCGTCCTCCTTCACCGGAGAGGATTCCGCAGAGTTCCAGGTCCACGGTTCGAAAGCGGTTATATCAGCTCTCTTGAGAGAATTAGCGTCATTTCAGCAAACGCGGCTTGCGATGGAGGGAGAATTCAGCCGCCGTGCCTTTGAGAATGGCAAGCTTGATCTCGTTGAGGTTGAGGGACTAGCGGACCTCATTGCGGCCGAGACTGAAATGCAGCGTCGTCTAGCCCTTGAGCAGAGTTCGGGTGGTTTGTCGCGCATATATGATTCGTGGGCGGAACGAATTACGCATTCTCGAGCGTTGATCGAGGCGGAACTTGATTTTCCAGACGAAGATGACGTTCCGGGGTCTGTTTCGGATCAGGTCTGGACGTCGCTGACGGAGCTCCGAAGAGAAATGGAGGATCATCTTTCCCTGGCGGAAATGGGAGAGATTGTGCGCGACGGCTTTAAGGTCGTTATTGCCGGGGCGCCCAATTCTGGCAAATCCAGCTTGATGAATTGGTTTGCACAAAGGGATGTGGCAATTGTTACCGATATCGCCGGGACGACGCGTGATGTGCTCCATGTGGACATCAATCTGAATGGCTATCTGGTCAAGCTCTACGACACAGCGGGCCTGCGAGACACAGTCGATGTCGTGGAGCAGGAAGGTATCAAGAGGGCACAGGCGGCACTGACCAACGCCGACCTCGTCCTTTTCCTCACTGATATGGGTTCGGCGATACCAGTGGATCCTGCCGACTTGGAGCGGGCCTCATCGCATGTTATTGTCGGTACCAAGCGCGATCTGTATCCTTCGGCCGAATCCTATAAGCTTCAGATTTCCACAATGACGGGTGAGGGTCTTCCGGAGCTTCGGGACTACGTTTATTCCGTCATCGAACAGAAGTTTGGGGGATTATCCTTATCCGTCCCGACACGAGAGCGGCATAAAGAGTCACTCTCGAAATGTTTGACTGCCCTATCGGCCGCAATCGATCAGACGGAGCAGAGCTTGGAGATCAGAGCAGAATCTTTGAGGCTCGCAGGTGATCATTTGGGGCGCATTACCGGACGCGTTGACGTCGAAGATCTTCTTGGCGTTATCTTTTCGGAGTTCTGTATCGGAAAATGATTCACGTGGAACATTCGATGTGACCGAACGCGGATAGTTTCACGTGAAACCTTTTGGAGTTGCGCATGAGCGCCAGTAGTTATGATGTTATCGTGATCGGTGGTGGCCATGCCGGATCGGAGGCAGCTGCAGCGGCTGCGAGAATGGGTGCGAAAACCGCTCTAATCACACATCGCCGCGACACGATTGGTGTCATGTCCTGCAATCCGGCCATTGGTGGGCTTGGCAAAGGACATCTCGTGCGTGAGATCGATGCGATGGACGGTCTCATGGGCCGCGTTGCTGATGCGGCGGGCATCCAGTTTCGTATGTTGAATAAGAAGAAAGGTGCAGCGGTCCGCGGTCCGCGCACGCAAGCCGATCGCAAGCTTTATCGTCTTGCGATGCTGGATGCCATTGAGGCCATCGAAAACCTTGAGGTAATCGAAGGTGACGCATTTGACCTAAATATAAGGGATAATCGAGTCGCCGGCGTAATAATGAAGGATGGAAGGCTTTTTGCGAGCCCTTCCGTCGTTATCACCACAGGCACATTCCTACGGGGTCTTATCCATATAGGAAACGAGAAGATCCCCGCTGGTCGCACGGGGGAGCCGCCTTCCCTGGGGCTTTCGGTGACGTTCGGGCGCTTGGGCCTGAAGCTGGGTCGGCTAAAGACGGGGACACCCGCGCGCCTGAGTGGAAAGACGATCGATTGGGAATCGGTTGGGCGCCAGGCAGCGGACGATGAACTGATTCCCTTTTCTTTCATGACGGATCGCATTGTGAATCGGCAGGTCGAGTGCGGAGTTACGCGGACGACCGAGGCAACGCATCGCATCATCGTGGAGAATCTGCAGAAATCGGCAATGTACTCGGGTCAGATCGAAGGCATTGGCCCTCGCTATTGCCCTTCAATCGAGGACAAGCTCGTCAAGTTCGGCGAGAGGGATGGTCACCAGATCTTCCTGGAGCCTGAAGGGCTGGATGACGACACCGTCTATCCGAATGGCATCTCGACCTCGCTTCCTGCCGACGTGCAAGCCGCTTTTATCAGAACAATCCCAGGCCTTGAACATGTGGAAATCTTACATCCCGGCTATGCGATCGAATATGACCATGTAGACCCGCGGGAGCTGTCGGCGACATTGGAGGTCAAGAGACTTCCGGGGCTCTTCCTTGCTGGCCAAATCAATGGAACGACAGGCTACGAGGAGGCTGGCGCGCAGGGGCTTGCCGCAGGTCTCAATGCTGCGCTTTCGAGCAGCAGTTCTGCGCCCTTTATCTTCAGCCGCGCGGACTCCTATATCGGTGTGATGATCGATGATCTGACTTCACGCGGCGTTACGGAACCATATCGAATGTTCACGTCGCGAGCGGAATATCGATTGACTCTTCGCGCTGATAATGCTGACGCCCGACTTACGCCGATGGCAATCGATCTCGGATGTATTTCCGTAGATCGACGCGACCGGTTTGCGGCATATCAGAGCGAACTCCGGAGTATCAGATCACTGCTCCAATCGCTGTCGGTAACGCCTAGCGAGGCTCGTCGTGCAGGCCTCAACCTTAATCTGGATGGTCAGCGCCGGACAGCCTATGAACTTCTTTCCTATCCCGAATATGGTTTTGAGGATCTGGGCAAGATATGGGAGGGTTTGGGCTCTTTCTCCAAGAAGGTGGTGGAGGCGCTGGAGATTGAAGCAAGCTATTCGGTCTACATGGACCGTCAGGCTGCGGCTATTGAAGTACAGCGACGAGATGAGGCGCGTTTGATCCCTGGTGATTTTGATTACAGCCTTTTGTCGGGGCTCTCGAACGAATTGAAGAATAAGCTCAGTGTACAAAAGCCCGCTAATATCGCTCAGGCTATTAAGGTGGAGGGCATGACACCAGCGGCAATTTCGCTCTTGCTGGTATATCTGCGTCGTGGCGAGGGTACCGGTAAGCAAGTCGCATAGCGACTGCAAGGTTTGAGAGTCTTCAGGAATGGAATTAAACGGTTTACGTGTTTCACGTGAAACACAGCAGCGTCTGCAGTATTTCGCGGAGCTTTTCACAAAATGGGCCAAGGCGATCAACCTTGTTGCTCCTTCCACAATGGACGATATGTGGAGCCGGCATATCGCGGATAGCGCACAAATCTTCCAGATCTCCCCTCGCCCTCAAATTTGGGTCGATCTCGGGAGTGGCGGCGGTTTCCCCGGAGTGATCACCGCGATCTTCCTGGCGGAACAGCGAGCCGGCTGGGTCCATCTGTTGGAGAGCAACAACAAGAAGGCAGCATTTCTGCGCACCGCCCTGCGAGAAACCGGCGCGAGAGGCGAGGTGCATGCTATCCGAATCGAGGATGCACCAGCTACTGTACCTGCCTGCGATGCTATTTCCGCTCGAGCTCTCGCTGATCTCGAAAAGCTGATCGAATTTGCGTCGCCCTGGATGGTTGGCAAGGAAAATAGCCGCGCGTTTTTTCATAAAGGCCGGGATTACCAGAGGGAAATCCAGAAAGCGCATGGTCGCTGGACCTTCGATCTGCTAGAACACAATAGCGCTGTTGAGCAAGATTCTGTAATTCTCGAAATATCAAATCTCCGGCGCTTGGTTTAACAAAGCGGATATTGCGGCAATGGCTGGCGAACGTAATCGGATTATCACCATCGCAAATCAGAAGGGTGGTGTTGGTAAGACGACCACCGCAATCAATTTGGCAACCGCCCTCGCCGCCATCGGTGAGCGGGTGCTGATTATCGATCTGGATCCACAGGGTAATGCAAGCACCGGTTTGGGTATCGATCGTCGCAATCGTAAGCTTTCCTCTTACGATCTGATGATTGGGGACGCTGGCGTCGCTGAGACCGCGCTGGAAACGGCTGTTCCTAATCTCTTTATTGTCCCGTCGACGATGGATCTTCTCGGGGTCGAGATGGAAATCTCCCAGCAGAGCGATCGCGTCTTCAAGCTCAGGAAGGCATTGTCCTCTTTAGAGGCGATGTCTTTTTCTTATATCCTCCTCGACTGCCCGCCCTCTTTCAACCTCCTGACGATGAATGCCATGGCGGCTGCCCATTCGGTACTGGTGCCGCTGCAGTGCGAGTTCTTTGCGCTTGAAGGTTTGAGCCAACTGCTGGAGACGGTCAACCAGGTGCGGCGGACGGTCAACCCCCAGCTTGACATCCAAGGTATCGTGCTGACGATGTTCGACGCCCGCAACAATCTGGCGCAGCAGGTCGTCAACGACGTGCGGACCCATCTCGGCGAGAAAGTATATCACACGCTTATCCCGCGGAATGTCCGTGTTTCAGAGGCGCCTTCATATGGCAAGCCGGCGATTCTCTACGATCTGAAGTGCGCCGGCAGCCAAGCCTATCTGCAGCTCGCATCGGAGGTCATCCAGCGGGAGCGGCAGAGACTGGCAGCCTGAAAGAGTGGATGACAGCGTAAGCGAGTTTTGGACATGAATGACGATACATCGAAAAGACGGCTTGGCCGCGGTCTGGCAGCTCTTATAGGCGAAATGGATCAACCTGTTCCGGCTGAGGCGGAGCGG
Organism: Rhizobium sp. ZK1; assembly: GCF_047782645.1. Lineage (NCBI taxonomy): Bacteria > Pseudomonadati > Pseudomonadota > Alphaproteobacteria > Hyphomicrobiales > Rhizobiaceae > Rhizobium > Rhizobium sp. ZK1. The sequence goes on along the minus strand of NZ_CP180586.1, from coordinate 4,120,714 downwards.
TCAGCGGTCAGCGCCGACCGAATGATCCCCATTGAGTTCGTCACTCGCAACCCTCGCAACCCTCGTCGTTTCTTCGATGATGCCGAGCTTCACGACCTTGCAAGTTCGATCCGCCAGCATGGTATTGTGCAGCCGATCGTCGTCAGAACACTGGCGCGGGATCGTTATGAAATCATAGCCGGCGAAAGACGTTGGCGTGCTGCCCAGCTGGCGGGTTTGATCGAAATCCCTGTTATCATCAGGGACGTGGACGACAAAACGGCGCTGGAAATTGCGATCGTTGAGAACGTCCAACGCTCCGATCTCAACGCTCTCGAAGAGGCGCTTGGCTATGAGCAGCTTATTGCCGAATATGGATATACCCAGAATGATCTCGGTGAGATTATCGGTAAGAGCCGCAGCCATGTCGCCAATTCCTTGCGGCTGTTGAAGCTGCCTGATCCTGTCCGTGACATGCTGGCCGCCGGAAGTCTGTCCGCAGGTCATGCGCGTGCGCTGGTTTCGACGTCGGATCCCTCCGCACTCGCGCGTACAATCGTCTCTAAGGGCATGTCGGTACGCGATGCGGAGAAGCTCGCGCAGAACGACATCAAGGCGCAGTCGGAGCCCCAGACGCCCGTTCAAAAGAACCAGAAGGATTCCGATACGTTGGCTCTGGAGCGTACGCTGTCAGATACGCTTGGGCTCGATGTGTCCATCAATCATAAGGCGAGTGGCGGCCAGATCCGTATTTCCTACAAGTCTCTGGAGCAGCTGGAGGAAGTCTGCCGGCTTCTGGAGCGACGCTAATCAGGCTTGGGGGCGCCTTCCCGATTGCAGTGTAGTGGAGAGCAGCGTCTGCATGGCGATGCTGTCTTCCAATATTTGCCGCTGTCTCGTCTGTAGGACAGCGGCCTGCAGACGTTTTGTTTCACGGGAAATAGCGTCTGCGCTCCAGCTTTTCAACGCTTGTTCTATAATCGGCTTGCGCCGGAAATGAAGATGCCTGCCTAGCGTCTGCATTACTTGCGCGAGCGGCAGTCTCTTCTCATCCATCTCCGCGCGCATCGTATCGAGAAGCTGAAATTGTCGAAGGCAGGCCTGGAGAACTAGAAAAACCGAGGTCTTGGAACTCGTGATCTTCTGCATTGCATGCAAGAAGGTATTGCTGTCGCCACTCAATATCGCATCAACAGCATCGTCGACTGAAATGGCACTGGCGTCACCAATTATTTCGGTGACGTGATGATCATCGATCGTTCCCATGCCCCGACAATAGAGTGCCAGTTTGCGAATCTCATTTCTGGACGCAATTCTGTCGCCACCGATCAGGGTGATGAGAGCCTGCCGGGCAGCCGGGGTTATGCCCAGTCCTTCTGCGGAGAGTTCGCCGTCGATCAGTGCGTTAAGTGCGCGGCCATCATCGGCGTAGCAGGGGATGGCGACTGCTGTGCTGCGGGCAGCCTCGACCGTCTTGCGTAAGGCCGATCCCTTCTTCAGGTCACCTGCTTCGACGATGATACTGGCTGCCTCGAGGGAAGCACCTGATAGAAATGAGACAGCATCGACGAGATATTTCTCGTTTGCAGCACCCCTCACCCATATCAGCTTTTCACCGCCGAAAAGACCAATCGACTGGGCTTCGTCGACCAGCCGGCCAGGCTCTTTCTGAAGATCGCCGACATCGAGCTTGGTGACAGAGAAGGGATCGTTCTGGTCGATGCCAGTCTTTCCAGCGATCATACTGGCACGCTCAGAAACAAGCCCGCGGTCCGGACCATAGATCAGATAGATGCGGTACAAACGTGCGGATTTCTGCAGAAACCCTTCGAACTCATGGGATTTGATTTCCGCCACGCCACCGCTCCCTTAGCGGCTGAGTGCGGCGGCGAGATCCGCTCCCACGAATTCGGCCGCCTGGTTGGCCGCGCGATTTTCCGCATCGAGAATTGCTCGCTGCTTGGCAAATTCCTGGCTCGGGAAGTCAACGAGAGACGTTGCCGAGCGGCTACCTGCCTTGATGATCTGATTGTCTTTCGTCGTCCGCAACGTATAGCTGACCGTCACGTTCGCGCGTCCTGCACGAGACGTATCGGAGGATTGAACAAGCAAAGTATCGGCAACGTATGACGAAACCTGCATATCAACCATGTAATCCGGCTTCTCAACTTCACCGGCACCGCGGGAAGCCAGGAAAATCAGACGATTGCGAACTACCTGTCCGACACGCGTACTTGCTTCGGAAAAGCCGACGGAACCGAGCTTTTCGGTAACGCCGGTATTTTCGGAATAAAGTGGCCGGACCTGGCAGGCGGAAAGGAACGCCGCGGAGGCAAGGATCGTTACGATGCCGGCGCGGCGCGCAAGCTTGCGGGCGAAATCAGACGACAATGTTTACAATCCTTTGTGGAACTACGATGATTTTCTTCGGTGCCTGACCGTTCAAGACATTCTTCACCGCGTCCAATTCCAGCACGGCTTCGGTGACAGCATTCTGATCTGCGTCGCGCGAAATTGTCAATTCGGCGCGCTTCTTGCCGTTGATCTGCACCGGAAGGATCACGTCGTTTTCGATGACGAGCGATTCGTCATAATCCGGCCAGGCCGCATGGGCGATGAGGTTCTTGTTGCCGAGGGTCATCCAGCATTCCTCGGCCAAGTGTGGCGTCATAGGTGCAACGAGCTGGACCAGGATCTCGGCCGCGTTTCGGATAGCAGCCCGATAAGCTAGATCGCCCTCGCCGCTCGCCACTTTCGTCAGCGGGCCTGCCAGCGCGTTGACGAGTTCGTAGATGCGGGCGACTGCCTTGTTGAACCAGAGCCTGTCGTAATCGTTTTGGACGGCCTTCAGCGTCTTGTGCGCAAGCTGCGAGATTGCCAGTGCTTCGCCTTCCTTTGCCGGCTTGGGTTCGACGGCGGACAGTGCCTCTGCCGCTTCAGAAATCAGGCGCCAGAGGCGCTGCGTGAAGCGATGAGCGCCTTCGACCCCGGCTTCGGACCAGATGACGTCACGATCGGGCGGAGAGTCGGACAGAACGAAGAAACGCGCAGTATCGGCGCCGTAGGACGCGATGATATCGTCGGGGTCTACAACGTTCTTCTTCGACTTCGACATCTTCTCGATGGAGCCGATGGCGATTTCCTCGCCTCCATCAAGCAGATAGGCGCTGCGCTTGCCATCGATCTCCTCGATGCGGATATCGGCGGGCGAAATCCATTCGCGGTGCATGCCGGTGCCGCGGCTATAGGTTTCATGGACCACCATGCCCTGAGTGAAGAGGCCCTTGAAGGGCTCCTTGACGTCTACATGGCCGGTCTCGCGCATCGCACGCGTGAAGAAGCGCGAATAAAGCAGGTGCAGGATCGCGTGTTCGATACCGCCGATATACTGGTCGACCGGCAGCCACCGATTGGCTGCGGTCGGGTCCGTCGGCTGCTTCTCCCAAGGTGCCGTGAAGCGGGTGAAGTACCAGCTCGAATCGACAAAGGTGTCCATCGTATCCGTCTCGCGACGCGCGTCCTTGCCACATTGCGGGCAGGAGACATGACGCCAGGTCGGGTGGCGATCCAGCGGATTGCCGGGCTGATCGAACGTCACATCCTGCGGCAGCTCTACTGGTAGATCCTTCTTCGGAACCGGGATGATGCCGCAGTCATCGCAATGGATGACCGGGATCGGGCAGCCCCAGTAGCGCTGGCGGGAGATACCCCAGTCGCGCAGGCGGAAATTGACCTTGCGTTCGCCCTGCGGCGTATTGCCGAGCAGGGTGGAAGACAGCTTGTCGGCAACGACCTGGAAGGCTTCGTCCGTCGACTTGCCATCGAGGAAGCGCGAGTTGATCATTACGCCTTCGCCGTCATAGGCGACATCGCCAACGGTGAAGCTTGCGGCATCGCCGTCCTTCGGCATGACGACCGGCACGACCGGCAGACCATATTTATGAGCGAAATCCAGGTCACGCTGGTCGCCGGAGGGGCAGCCGAAGATGGCGCCCGTGCCATAATCCATCAGAACGAAGTTGGCGACGTAGACCGGCAGCTCCCAGGAAGGATCGAGCGGATGTTTCACGCGGATGCCCGTATCCATGCCTTTTTTCTCGGCCGTCTCGAGTGCGGCAAGAGAAGTACCAGCGCGGCGGCATTCCTCGCAGAAGGCTTCGATATCGGCATTCTTGCCCGCCATCTCCTTGGCGAGGGGATGATCGGCGGCGATCGCCAGGAAGGAAGCGCCGAACAGCGTATCCGGGCGCGTTGTATAGACCGTTACTTCAGTTTCGCCCGCGGGTGCGGTTTCCGGAACGATTTCCCAGCGGATCGTGAGACCTTCGGAGCGGCCGATCCAGTTCTTCTGCATCAGGCGCACTTTTTCCGGCCACTGGTCGAGCGTATCGAGCGCGTCCAGCAGGTCCTGGCTGAAATCGGTGATCTTGAAGAACCATTGCGTCAATTCGCGCTGTTCCACCAGCGCGCCGGAGCGCCAGCCACGGCCGTCGATGACCTGTTCATTGGCGAGAACGGTGTTGTCGACCGGATCCCAATTTACCTTGGACTGCTTGCGGTAAACGAGACCCTTTTCCAGGAAGTCCAGGAAAAGGTGTTGCTGCTGCTGGTAGTATTCGACGTCGCAGGTCGCAAATTCGCGCGACCAATCCAGCGACAAGCCCATCGCCTTAAGCTGTGCCTTCATCGAGCCGATATTCTGATAGGTCCAGGAGGCTGGGTGTACGCCGCGCTCCATTGCCGCATTTTCTGCTGGCATACCGAAAGCGTCCCAGCCCATCGGATGAAGGACGTTGTAGCCCCGGGCGCGTTTGTAACGTGCCACCACGTCACCCATGGCATAGTTGCGGACATGGCCCATGTGGATACGGCCCGACGGATAGGGGAACATTTCCAGGACGTAATATTTCTCGCGCGGATCGGAGTTGTCGGTCTCGAAGACCTTTTCCTCGTTCCATTTTTGCTGCCAGCGGGGCTCAGCATCGCGCGGATTGTAACGTTCGGTAGCCATGGTATCAGAATTTCCGGAAAATCAGGGGAGGTTGGTCGAGACCTTCACCATGAAACCAACCAAGCGTCAAGTTTTGCGGCCGCTTCAGACGTTCGATCTCGGCTTTGGCGTGATTTCGTGGCGAGAAGTCTTGGCAAGGCCACTGCAGGTGATTAGTGCATTGCCAGTGAATTATGTGTGATGTCGAGGCCGAGCGATGGAACTTCAAGAGCGGTTGAACGAAGTACGATCCAAGATCGCCACGGCGGAGCGGGATGCGGGTCGTTCTGCGCGCTCTGTTGAACTCGTGGCTGTCTCGAAGACTTTCGAGGCCGATACCATCCGCCTGGCAATTAAAGCGGGCCAGCGCGTCTTCGGAGAAAACCGCGTCCAGGAAAGCCAGGGAAAATGGCCGGAGCTGAAAAAGGAAATGCCCGGCATCGAGTTGCACCTCATCGGTCCGCTGCAATCCAACAAGGCTGCCGAAGCGGTTGCGCTCTTCGACGTCATCGAGTCCATTGACCGCGAGAAGATTGCCCGCGCCATAGCCGAGGAAATGAAGCGGCAGGGCAAGGAGCTGCGCCTTTATGTGCAGGTCAATACTGGTCTGGAGCCACAGAAGGCCGGCATAGCACCAGATGACGCAGCGGCTTTCATAAACTCTTGTCGCGATGAGCTCGGCCTTACCATCGAAGGGCTGATGTGTATTCCGCCGGCAGAAGACAATCCCGGCCCGCACTTTGCCCTGCTCGCAAAGCTCGCCGAAAAATGCAGCCTGAAAAAGCTCTCAATGGGCATGTCCGGCGACTATGAGACTGCCATAGCGTTCGGCGCCACCAGCGTGCGCGTCGGCTCGGCGATTTTCGGCGCACGTTAACGAATAGCGCAAGAGCGCTCTTCGAATCAGAGGATTACTCATGATTTGAGTGGGTATCCAGCGGCCGTTGTTCGGAAAGCGATAATATTCATTAATACGAAAAAAAGTTTAAGCGGGCGATTTCTCTGGTTGAGCTTACATTGAGCAGCACCCGTGACAACTTTCTAAGCTTCTTAAATCATTGGGGAATTCCTGCCGATTTCCGAAACTTTCCCAAAGCCGATCGATTGCTGCCTCAAGCCCTAATGAGAGCTTAAATTAAATCTTCAGCAAGGCTAATTGAGGAATTATTAACTATGTTAGGCGCAACCATTCGTTAACGGCAATGACCCGGCTCTCTCGGGTTTTGCATGAAGCGTCGCCGTTACCGGACTTGTCCGGATGACCCCTTTCACTTTGATTGCGGAAACGGAACATGACAAGCATCCTCACCAACAACGCTGCCATGGCAGCGCTGCAGACCCTGCGCGGCGTAAACGACAGCCTCAAGGATACCCAGGGCCGCGTCTCCTCCGGCTATCGCATCGACAAAGCTGCTGACAACGCTGCCTACTGGTCGATTGCAACGACCATGCGTTCGGACAACAAGGCCCTTTCGGCCGTTTCCGACGCCCTCGGTCTCGGCGCTGCCAAGGTCGACACCGCCTATACTGCAATGGACAACGCCATTGACGTTGTTATGGAAATCAAGGCGAAGATCGTCGCCGCCACAGAAAAGGGCGTCGACAAGACCAAGATCCAGGAAGAGCTCGACCAGCTGCAGGACCAGCTGGTGAGTATTGCCCAGTCGGCTTCCTTCTCCGGTGAAAACTGGGTTGCCGGCGCTTCGGGCACGAAGAGCGTCGTCTCGTCCTTCGTCCGTGACGGTTCCAATGCCGTTTCGGTCAAGATGACGGACTATGTTCTTGATGCCGGTACGCTCGGCAATGTGTTGTTCGGCATGAACAGCAACGGCACGATCCAGACGACGAGCGGCATCATTGGCACGGCATTCAACGGCACCTACGGCAACACGGTTATCGTCATGCCGTCGATCTACGCGCTCGACATCACCAATTTCACGCAAGGCCAGCTTGACGGAGCGCTTTCCGGCGTCGAACTCGTGCTCCAGGCCCTGACGAATGCAGGCTCGCAGCTCGGCTCGATTTCGACCCGAATTCAGCTGCAGGAAACCTTCGTCAGCGCCCTGGGTGACTCGATCGACTCAGGCGTCGGCCGCCTCGTCGACGCTGACATGGAAGAAGAGTCTTCCAAGCTCTCTGCCCTGCAGACGCAGCAGCAGCTTGCGATCCAGTCGCTATCGATCGCCAATTCCTCGGCACAGAACATTCTCTCGCTCTTCCGCAGCTAATAGCGCGCAGGAGAACGGCAACAAAAAACCCCGCCATTGGCGGGGTTCATTTCAGGACATGACGATCTCAGAACTGATCGTCTTCATCCTCGTCCTTAGGCGTCGAACGCAGCGAGCTCAGCTTGCGGAAGACGGCATCGGCGTCGATTTCCTTTTCTTCCTCGCGCTCGTAGCTCGGTGTCAGACGCTCTGTTTCCTGAGCGGACTGCAGCGTTGCGCCGAGTTCGGCAGCGGTCGGCAGCGGGCGACCCTTGGACGCCTTTTCCACTTCCATGTCGAGATCGATCTGGCTGCAGAGGCCGAGCGTGACCGGATCCATCGGAGCCAGGTTTGCCGAATTCCAGTGAGTGCGTTCACGGATCTGCTCGATCGTCGATTTGGTGGTGCCGACGAGACGCGAAATCTGCGCATCCTTCAATTCCGGATGGTTGCGAACCAGCCAGAGAATGGCGTTCGGGCGGTCCTGGCGCTTGGAAACCGGCGTATAGCGCGGGCCGCGGCGCTTGGATTCCGGCACGCGGACCTTCGGTTCGGAGAGCTTCAGCCTGTAGTTCGGGTTGCCTTCGGCGCGAGCGATCTCATCGCGGGAAAGCTGTCCGGTGGCGATCGGGTCGAGGCCCTTGATGCCCTGTGCGGCTTCGCCATCGGCAATTGCCTTGACTTCGAGTGGATGCAGTTTGCAGAACTGAGCGATCTGGTCGAAAGACAGGGCTGTATTGTCGACGAGCCAGATGGCAGTCGCCTTCGGCATGAGCAGCTGTTGAGCCATGGATATAGTCCTTCTATCGTCCGCGCCGGTCGCGGTCCGTGGATTGTCACCACAATGTCCGGGAAATATGGCGCTATATAACCGCACTGTCGCAGAATTGCAATTCTTCAGAAATGAAATGACCTTTGTCTAATTGCCGTCATCAGACTACCTGATATGAATTGCGCAATTCGAGTCCCGGTCGCTGCGTTGGAACCATCGGCCGTTGCATAGCCTTGTGAGGAGGAGTTCCCATGTCGGAGAAGATCTATCCGGTTTCCAAACCGGTGAAGACCCGTGCGCTGATCGATCAGGCCAAGTACGAGCAATGGTACGAAGAAAGCATTGAAAACCCCGACAAGTTCTGGGGTAAACACGGCAAGCGCATCGACTGGTTCAAGCCCTATACCAAGGTCAAGAACACGTCCTTTACCGGCAAAGTCTCGATCAAGTGGTTCGAAGACGGCCAGACCAATGTTTCCTATAACTGTATCGACCGTCACTTGAAGACGAACGGCAACCAGACCGCCATCATCTTCGAAGGCGACAACCCCTATATCGACAAGAAGATCACCTATAACGAACTCTACGAGCATGTCTGCCGCATGGCGAATGTGCTGAAGAAGCATGGTGTCAAGAAGGGCGATCGGGTCACCATCTATATGCCGATGATTCCGGAGGCGGCCTATGCGATGCTCGCCTGTGCCCGCATCGGCGCGGTTCACTCCGTCGTTTTCGGCGGCTTTTCCCCCGAAGCGCTGGCCGGCCGTATCGTCGACTGTGAATCCACCTTCGTCATCACCTGCGACGAAGGTATCCGCGGCGGTAAGCCGGTGCCGCTGAAGGACAATACGGATACGGCTATCCACATCGCCGCCCGTCAGTATGTGGCGGTCAATAAGGTGCTCGTCGTGCGCCGTACCGGCGGCAAGACAGGCTGGGCGCCGGGGCGCGACCTCTGGTATCATCAGGAAGTCGCCGAGGTGAAGCCTGAGTGCCCGCCGGTGAAGATGAAGGCGGAAGATCCACTTTTTATCCTCTACACTTCGGGTTCCACAGGCAAGCCGAAGGGTGTCCTGCACACGACAGGTGGTTACCTCGTCTATGCGGCGATGACTCATGAATATGTCTTCGATTACCACCCCGGCGACGTCTACTGGTGCACGGCCGACGTCGGCTGGGTCACTGGCCATTCCTATATCGTCTACGGGCCGCTCGCGAACTGCGCCACCACGCTAATGTTCGAGGGTGTGCCAAACTTCCCGGATCAGGGCCGCTTCTGGGAAATCATCGACAAGCACAAGGTCAATATTTTCTACACGGCACCGACGGCCATCCGCTCGCTCATGGGCGCCGGCGACGATTTCGTGACGCGCTCTTCGCGCGAGAGCCTCCGCTTGCTCGGCACGGTCGGAGAGCCTATCAATCCGGAAGCCTGGGAATGGTATTACAATGTCGTTGGTGATCAGCGTTGCCCCGTGATCGATACATGGTGGCAGACGGAAACGGGCGGCCACATGATCACGCCGCTGCCGGGCGCAACCGACCTCAAGCCAGGCTCGGCCACCAAACCCTTCTTCGGCGTGAAGCCGCAGCTGGTCGACAATGAGGGCAAGGTGCTGGAAGGTGCTGCCGACGGCAATCTCTGCATCACCGATAGCTGGCCGGGCCAGATGCGCACGGTCTACGGCGACCATGAGCGCTTCATCCAGACCTATTTCTCCTCCTACAAGGGCAAATATTTCACTGGCGATGGCTGCCGCCGCGACGAGGACGGCTACTACTGGATTACTGGCCGCGTCGACGACGTTCTGAACGTTTCCGGCCACCGGCTCGGTACGGCGGAAGTTGAATCCGCCCTCGTCTCGCACAATCTCGTCTCGGAGGCGGCCGTCGTCGGCTATCCACACGCAATCAAGGGTCAGGGTATCTATTGCTACGTTACACTGATGGCGGGCAATGAGGGCACGGATGAACTGCGCCAGCAGCTTGTCAAACATGTCCGCGCCGAAATCGGCCCGATCGCGGCCCCGGACAAGATCCAGTTCTCACCGGGGCTACCGAAGACCCGCTCCGGCAAGATCATGCGCCGCATCCTTCGCAAGATTGCCGAGGACGATTTCGGCTCGCTTGGCGATACTTCTACGCTGGCAGATCCGGCTGTCGTCGACGATCTGATCGCCAACCGGCAGAACAAGGCTACGGCTTGAGTTGAAGGGCCGCTCCACCATGAGGAGCGGCCTCATTCTTCCGTGCAGGAAATCCGTGGTTTTCGGCCGCCAACATAGGAGTGGACCAGCCCGTAGGTGAGCAGATCCCGTGCAGGATTGCGCCCGTCCGGTAAGGTGACATTGGCGAGAATTCGTCCGAAATATTTGTCACCACTGATATCGGTCAATTTGATGCCCGTAACGCCTGAGGTCATCTGCTCCAGCGCGTGTTGCGCCTCGATACCGGCTCTCCTGACTTCAGGACATTTCGAATGCATTTCGGGTGCGTCGATGCCGCGAATTCGGACATAGACTTCCATCGTCTGCTGCAGCCACGGTGTCGCGGCGACCAGCAGCGTATCTCGATCAATGACCCTGATGATCTCGGCCGAAACCGGTCCGTCGATCTCATTCCGTGCCGCAGAGCCGGCATGGCGAGAAGGAACAAAATAGGGGTCAACTTTAGCATTAGAGGAATAAATTCCTTTCGTGCTGGGAAGTCAATAGGAATATTTACTTAGAAATCGATCGCGCGGCCGTTGATTTCATAGTCGCCGAAGCGGGAGGGTTCCGCCCCGCCCCGTCCGCCGATCTCTGGTGGCAGTTCGGCGGGCATGACGTTCTTACGACGTTCCTCGGCTTCGGCAAGCGCACGCCTGGCAGCAGGAGAAAGCATCTTGCGTGGCGGCTCGGAGCCTTCGGGCACCGGGGTTTCCACATTGTCGTTATCGGCCGTCTGCATGCTGCACTCCCGCCTAAAAATATTGAAAATGGCTGGCGAATAACCAAATCATAGTGCGTCGGCGCCGGGATTTAAAGCATCGCGTCGCAGTCAAGGAGATGGAGACCTCTGATGAACCTCGTGCGTACTGCCATGTTGCTTGCCTTCATGACGGCGCTTTTCATGTTTGTCGGCTTTTTGATCGGCGGCCGGGGCGGCATGATGATCGCCTTTCTCATCGCTGCCGGCATGAATTTCTTCTCCTACTGGAATGCCGACCGGATGGTGCTGTCGGCCTATCGGGCACAGGAGGTCGATGAGCGCAACGCGCCGGAATTTTTCCGAATCGTGCGCGATCTAGCCCGTAATGCCGCTCTGCCGATGCCGAAGGTCTATCTCTATGACAGCCCTCAGCCGAATGCCTTTGCGACCGGCCGCAATCCGCAAAATGCTGCTGTTGCCGCATCGACCGGCCTGCTGGCAGCTCTCTCGCCGGAAGAGGTTGCGGGCGTGATGGCGCATGAACTTGCTCACGTTCAGAACCGAGATACACTGACCATGACGATCACGGCCACGCTTGCCGGTGCGATCTCCATGCTCGGCAATTTTGCCTTCTTCTTCGGCGGCAACCGCGAAAACAACAATAATCCTCTTGGCTTCATCGGCGTGCTCGTCGCGATGATCGTTGCCCCACTTGCTGCGATGCTGGTGCAGATGGCGATCAGCCGTACGCGCGAATATTCGGCCGACAGGCGTGGTGCTGAAATCTGCGGCAACCCGCTGTGGCTCGCCTCTGCGCTTGGGAAAATCGCTCGCGGTGCAGCACATGTGCCGAACTATGATGCGGAGCGCAACCCGGCCACTGCGCACATGTTCATCATCAATCCGCTCTCCGGCGAGCGCATGGACAACCTGTTTTCGACCCATCCGGACACCGAAAACCGCATCGCTGCCCTGCAGGAAATGGCGCGCGGAGGCTTCGACGTCTCGACGCAGCCGGTTCGCGCTGCTAATCCGACACGCAAATCGCGATCGGTCCCGAATGCCGGTTCTGGCCGCGGTGACTCGCAACCGCCAAAAGGTCCGTGGTCTTGAATTCAGACGGCAAGAAGAAGCCAGTTCATAAATATAAGCCTTCCGCAGAACGCTCAGCGCCAGCGCCGGTAAAACCCGGCCTGCCTGCGCGCGCGGCGGCTGCGAAGATCCTTGCGGCCGTCATCGACAAGAAACTGCCACTCGATGGCGCGCTGGATCACGAGCATGGAAATCCAGCCTATAAGGTGCTTGGGGAAAGTGATCGTGCGCTGGTACGCGCCATCCTCAACACCACGCTCAGGCATCTGCCCCGCATCGATGCCGCCATCGCCTCGCTGCTCGAAACGTCGTTGCCGGAAGGCGCTCGAGCTTTGCATCACGTGCTTGCCGTTGGTGCCGCGCAGATTCTCTACCTTGACGTTCCCGATCATTCCGCCGTCGACCTTGCAGTCGAGCAGGCCAATCAGGATCCGCGCAACCGCCGTTTCGCCAAGCTCGTCAACGCCATCCTGCGCCGTCTTGGCCGCGAGAAGGAGCACATTCTCGCAGACATCGCCGACATTCCGCCAATGCCGATGTGGTTTATCGAGCGGCTTGAAAAAGCCTATGGGAAAGAGCTGGCAATTGCCATTTCCGAATCCCAGCTTGAGCCGGCCGCCATCGATCTCACCGTGAAATCCGATGCTGCAGGCTGGGCGGAACGCCTGAACGGTACGGTACTTCCAACCGGCGGCGTGCGGCTTTCCGCTTTCGAAGGGGGTATTCCTTCGCTTGAAGGATTTGAAGAGGGTGAATGGTGGGTTCAGGATGCGGCTGCAAGCATCCCCGCGAAGCTCTTCGGCGATCTCACCGGCAAGCGCGTCGCCGATCTCTGTGCCGCGCCGGGCGGCAAGACCGCGCAGCTCATTCTTGCCGGCGGCAAGGTGACGGCGATAGACCAATCCGAAAACCGGCTGAAGCGCTTGCGCTCAAACCTTGAGCGGCTTGACCTTGAAGCCGAAACGGTCGCGGCGGATCTTACAAAATTCGAGCCGCCCGAGCGCTTTGATGCGATCCTTCTCGACGCCCCGTGCTCGTCGACGGGCACGACCCGCCGGCATCCCGACGTGCTCTGGACGAAGGGTGCCGAGGATATCGCCAAGCTGGCAGCACTTCAGGAACGTCTTCTGCGCCATGCCGTTACGCTTCTCAATCCCGGCGGGTTGCTTGTCTTCTCCAATTGTTCGCTCGATCCGCAGGAAGGCGAAGAGGTCGTGAAGCGCGTTCTCGAAGATGTGAAGGGTGTTGAACGTGTGCCGATCGATGCAGAAAAATGGCCCGATATGAGCCAGGCGATCACACCGCTGGGCGAATTCCGCACGCTTCCCACAATGCTGGATATGCCTGACGGTTTTGCATCCGGTCTCGATGGCTTCTATGCAGCGGTGCTCAGACGCAACTGACGATTATTATATTCTAACTTCATCACAAAATAATACATCGTGGCTGATGAAATCGGTTCCGATTCATCTATTCTTAACCACGAGGGTCAATAGACAGTTGATATGCAGTCCGGTCGGCGTCTTGCGAGCATGTATGTTCGGGAAGCTTGGCGGCGCGGTACGCGCCGTGCCGCACTTCTGCGTTTGCGCTTTTCCCGCCATACCATATCGGTGCCGGAACGCCTGATCGTAGCGCCGACGGATCTGAGAGGCATCGATTCACACGTCGCGGAAGAAATCATAGACGGCCGTTTTCCGCTTGCCGGACGTATGCTGGAAACAGGCGGAAAATCCCCTTTCACGTTGACCCTCCCGTCGCGTGCTTTCGCAGTCAGGCTCCACAGCTTCGGTTGGCTGCGGCATATGAGGGCCAATAAGAGCGAGCGCGGTTCGGCCGTCGCTCGTATGATCGTTGATAGTTGGCTCTCGATTCACGGAGGCAGGATCGAAGGCATCGCCTGGGAGACCGATGTCGTCTCGCAGCGCGTCATTGCCTGGTTGTCGCATTCTCCGGTCGTCCTGCAGAATGCCGATCGGGGTTTCTATCGCCGCTTCATGAAGTCGCTTTCCTTCCATATCGGCTATCTGCGCCGTATGGCGCCCTATTCGTCAGGCGAAGTCCGCTTCCGCCTCCGTATCGCGCTCGCCACAGCCTCTGTTGCCATGCCGGTGCGTGCCTCGACAGTGCGGCGGGCAGCCCAGGCGCTCGACCGCGAATTCGATAGTCAGATTCTGCCTGATGGAGGTCATATCTCCCGCAACCCGCGCGTCGGACTGGAGTTGCTGCTCGACCTGCTTCCGCTGAGACAAACTTACGTCAATCTCGGTCACGACCTGCCGCAGAAGCTGATTTCGGGTATTGACCGCATGTATCCTGCCCTGCGCTTCTTCCGTCATCAGGACGGCGATCTGGCGCTTTTCAACGGTGCGACATCCACGCTGGCGGATGAGCTGATGTCCGTGCTGCGCTATGACGAGACGGCGGGCCAGCCCTTCAAGGCGCTGCCGCATTCGCGCTATCAGCGACTTGCGGCCGGTAAGACGGTGATCATTGCCGATACCGGACCGCCCTCGCCCAGCTGCTTCAGAACAGCTCATGCAGGCAGTCTCTCCTTCGAAATGTCTTCTGGCCGTTACCGTTTTATCGTCAATTCAGGATCACCGAAATTCGCTGGCCAGCGCTATACCCAGATGGCGCGCACTACGGCTGCCCATTCCACTGTGGTCCTGAACGATACGTCATCCAGCCGGTTCTCTCCTTCGGCTTTTCTGGCCCATATGATGACGGAGCCGGTGGAAACGGTCATCGCCGAGCGCGTGGAGACCGAGGACGGCCGTGAAGGCATCAAGGCAAGCCATGATGGCTATCTCGATGCCTTCGGTGTCATCCATGAGCGGGAGCTGACGCTCAATGCCGCCGGCTCCATCGTGACCGGTATGGACCGTTTCGTCGCCGATGACCGATATCACAGCGAAGGTCCACTGCGGGCAGTTGCCCGCTTCCACATCCATCCATCCATCGTGCCGCGGCAGAACGACACGGAATCCGTGCTGCTGACGGCGCCGGATGGTGAAAGCTGGTTATTTTCCTCACCGGGCAACGAGGTGCTGATCTCTGAAGATATTTTCTTTGCCGACAGCGCCGGCATCAGCAGCTCGGACCAGATCGAGATCGACTTCGATTTGGCAGAGAAACCTGAAATTCGCTGGTTTTTATCACGCAAGAGCTAGCGGCTGTTTGCGCCGGCTCCAAGCTGTGCTAACGCGGCCCCATCAAGCGTCCCTTGCCCGGATGTCTCCCGAAGCCCGAACGGAGAAGGTTCATGGCCGTCATTTCCAAGAAAATCCCCGCCCCTGACAAGGTCGAGATCAAGACCGCGCTGCTCTCTGTCTTCGACAAGACCGGCATCATCGAACTTGCCCGCGCCCTTTCTGCGCGTGGCGTGCGCCTGCTGTCGACTGGCGGTACCTACAAGGCGATCGCGGCCGAAGGACTTGCCGTGACCGACGTTTCCGAAGTGACGCAGTTTCCGGAAATCATGGACGGCCGCGTGAAGACCCTGCATCCAAAGGTGCATGGCGGCCTGCTGGCAATCCGCGACGATGTCGAGCATCAGAAAGCCATGAAGGCTCATGGTATCGACGGTATCGATCTTCTGGTCGTCAATCTCTATCCCTTCGAGGATGTTCGCGCGGCCGGCGGCGATTATCCGACGACGGTCGAGAATATCGATATCGGCGGTCCAGCAATGATTCGCGCTTCGGCCAAGAACCATGCCTATGTCACCGTCATCACCGACCCGACCGATTATGCAGAGTTGATCGAGCAGCTTTCGGCCGATGCCGGCAAGACGGTTTACACGTTCCGCCAACGCATGGCCGCTAAGGCCTATGCTCGCACCGCCGCTTACGACGCTGCCATCTCCAACTGGTTTGCCGAGGCGTTGTCGATCGATACGCCGCGCCACCGCACCATTGGCGGTGTCCTGAAGGAAGAGATGCGCTATGGCGAAAACCCGCATCAGAAGGCCGCTTTCTACGTGACAGGCGAAAAGCGCCCGGGTGTTTCGACAGCCGTCCTGCTGCAGGGAAAGCAGCTCTCCTACAACAATATCAACGATACCGACGCGGCCTATGAGTTGGTCGCCGAGTTCCTGCCGGAGAAGTCGCCAGCCTGCGCTATCATCAAGCATGCCAATCCCTGTGGCGTTGCGACCGGTTCGACGCTTCTCGAAGCCTACAAGCGTGCGCTTGCCTGTGATTCCGTTTCGGCTTTCGGCGGCATCATCGCACTGAACCGGACACTCGATGCGGAAACGGCCGAAGAGATCATCAAGCTCTTCACCGAGGTCATCATCGCGCCTGACGTCACAGACGAAGCGAAGGCAATCGTCGCCCGCAAGCCGAACCTGCGCCTGCTCTCAGCCGGCGGCCTGCCGGATGCGCGTGCGGCCGGCATCACCGCGAAGACCGTTTCCGGTGGCCTGCTCGTCCAGAGCCGCGACAATGGCATGGTCGAGGATCTTGAACTGAAGGTCGTGACCAAGCGTGCACCGACGGCCCAGGAGCTCGAAGACATGAAGTTTGCGTTCAAGGTCGGCAAGCATGTGAAGTCCAATGCCGTTGTCTACGCCAAGGATGGCCAGACGGCGGGTATTGGCGCCGGTCAGATGAGCCGCGTCGATTCCGCCCGCATCGCGGCGCTGAAGGCCGAAGAAGCGGCCAAGGCTCTCGGGCTTGCCGTCCCGATGACGCATGGTTCGGCGGTCGCCTCCGAGGCGTTCCTGCCCTTCGCGGACGGCCTGCTGTCTATGATTGCCGCCGGCGCCACCGCTGTGATCCAGCCGGGCGGTTCGATGCGCGACCAGGAAGTGATCGACGCAGCAAACGAACACAATGTCGCGATGGTCTTTACCGGCCTGCGCCATTTCCGCCACTGAGCGGGACAGCCGATTTGTCCCCCGGTCTTGCGGCCCGGGGGACCCGTTACGCGCGATCCGCCGGATAGGGCGTCCGGATCAGCAGCACCAGGCCCCCGGCCAGAAACAGGATCAGCGTCGCCATGCCCAGATGTGCCGATCCGGTCAAATAGGTGACGATCGAAAACAACAGCGTCGCCATGAAGCTCGTGGCGCGGCCGGAGAGCGCATAGATGCCAAAATAGCGGCCGGCTTCTTCGAGACTGACGCTGCGCGCCAGATAGGAGCGTGACGAGGCCTGCACCGGGCCGAAGGCAAGACCGATCAACAGGCCATAGAGAATATAGGCTTTTTCTGCCATCGTGCCGAAAAGCCCACCGCCGTCGGCAGTCGAAAGCGGCATCAGTCCGAAGAACGTGTAGCCCGGCCCGGTGGAAATAATGCCGATCGTGGCCAGCAACAGCATGGTGAGGCTGATGATGACAGTCACCTTCGAGCCGATGCCCCTGTCGATACGTCCGGCAATCAGGCAGCCGAGGATCGCGACGACGTTTAGGATGATGCCGTAGATGCCGATCTCGATCGTTGCCCAGCCAAACATGCCGGCAGCGAAGGCGCCGCCGAGGATCAGCAGGCCGTTGACGCCATCCTGATAGATCATCCGGGCGATGAGAAAGGACAGGATACTGCGGCGCGTCTTCAACTCGCTGAGCGTGCTGCGCAATTCCTTAAGACCGAAACGCACGGCAAAGGCAAAAGGCAGGCCTTTGCGGGCATCCGGCGTGAAGAAGAACATTGGCAGGATGAAGATCAGATACCAGACGGCCGAAATCGGACCAGTGACACGCGCATCCTCACCCGTATGAGGATCGAGACCGAAAAGCGGGTCGAGGCCCAGAATGGTCTTGCCACTTTCCGGGCTGCCGGCCAGCAGTGCCACGACGCCGATCAGCACGATCATGCCGCCGAGATAGCCGAGGCCCCAGGCAGTGTTGGAAAGCTTGCCCACTTCATCCTTGCCGACGAGGCGCGGCATCATGGAATCGTTGAAGACGATAGAAAACTCTGCCGAAATCGAGGCGAGGATCATGAAGATGACGGGATAGATGATCGGCGAGCCGGGTGCCGCGAACCATAGGCAGCAGAGGCTGACGATCTTGATGACGGCGAAGAAGGCGATCCAGGGTTTGCGCGCGCCTGACTGATCGGCAATGGAGCCCAGTATGGGAGACAGGATGGCGATGATAATAGAGGAAATCGTTGCCATATTGCTCCACATCGTCTGCGCGGAGACGGGATCAGCCGTCAGTCGCGAGACGAAGTAGGGGCCGAAAATGAAGGTGGTGACCACGGTGAAGAAAGGCTGGGCTGCCCAATCGAAGAGCATCCAGCCCCATATGCCCTTCTCCGTGGCTTTCGGCGGCTGCGTTCCTGTCCAGTCAATGCGATTCAAGCGTCCGCTCCTTTTTGGGGCGGACTGTCTCATCTCGCCCGGTCGCGCGCAAGGTCGGTCAGGATGCCCGCGGCAACAGTGATGCGGGCGAGGTTCGGATCTGCGCCATCACTGAGGCTCGCAAGTTCCTCGACGATACGGTTGATGCGGATCCTGTCCTGCGCATGCCAGGCCTGGACCGGCTGCTTTTCCTTGCCGTGATCGGAAAGTGCGGAGATCACAATATCGCGACGGGCGCTGGCGATCTGGTCGATGCTGCGGGCAAGGGCGAGGTTTTCGTAATGGTCGGAGGTGATGATGCGGTTACCCGCGGCAAGCAGCCGCCCGACACGGAAGGTTCGGGTGACGGCAAAGTAGTTTTCGGCTGCACGCGGCAGCGCCTCGTCGGTCCGTTCAGCGATCTGCATTATTTCCGGCACGAGGGCGAGGGTCGGCAGGGCTGCAATTTCGGCGGCCAGTTTTTCCGGCAGGCCGGACTGCTGGTACTCCTGCTGGCGCGCTGAGACTTCGGTTGCCGCCTGCTCGGCAAAGGCAGGTTTGAGTTTTTTCAGGGCAGCCTGCAGCCGGCTAATGATTTCAGCCATACCGCCTCGAGTCATGCCGGTCTTCAGCAGCAGACGTGTCAGCACGGTGAAGCTATTGGTGATTTCCTCGTAAATCCGGTTCTGGACCTCGCCGGAAACCTTGTTGTCCAGGGCATCTGTTTCGGCCCATAGCCGGTTGAGATCAAAGCCATCACGGGCGACGATCGCAGCGCGCACCACCTCAGAGGCAGAGGCCGCTGTGGCATCCATCATGCTCACGGCAAAGCTCGGCCCGCCGCGGTTGATCGCCTCATTTGCGAGGACAGTCGCGACGATTTCCCGCTTCAGCCGGTGAGTGTCGATGTCGGATGCGTTCGACTTCTGCATCTTGGCCGGGAAGTAGTTGAAGAGCGTGCTGACGAAATAAGGGTCATCAGGTAATTCACTGGCGATCAGCGCGTCGAAGAGCACGATCTTGGCATAGGAGAGCAGCACGCCGATCTCGGGGCGCGTCAGCGGCCGTCCGGCCGTGTAGCGTTCGGACAGCGAGGCGTCGTCGGGAAGCGTCTCGACCTTGCGGTTCAGCTGGCCGGCTGCTTCCAGCACGCTCATGAAACGGCCGAGTTCCAGGCCGTTTGCCGTTCCCTTGCGAGATGTCAGCGAGATTGCGAGGGACTGCAGGTAGTTGTTGCGCAGCACGAGGCCGGCCACTTCATCGGTCATACTGCCGAGAAGCTGGTCGCGTTTCGCCCGACTGAGGCGCTGTTCATGCATGGCGTTTGCCAGCGCGATCTTGATATTGACCTCGACGTCCGACGTGTTGACGCCTGCAGAGTTGTCGATAGCATCCGAATTGCTGCGTCCACCCTTCAGGCCATAGGCAATGCGGCCCTTCTGCGTAACGCCAAGATTGGCGCCCTCGCCGATTACCTTGGCGCGTACTTCGTCGGCCGTAATGCGGATCGGGTCGTTGGCGCGATCGCCCACTTCCGCATCAGTTTCCGACGCTGCCTTCACGTAAGTGCCGATGCCGCCAAACCAGAGCAGGTCGACCGGGCTCTTCAGGATCGCCGTCATGATCTCGAAGGGCGTGGCGACCGCCTTGTCGATGCCGATTGCCGCCACAGCCTCCGGCGTCAGCGTAACCGACTTTGCCGAGCGCGAGATGATCATGGCGCCTTTCGAGAGCATGGACTTGTCGAAGTCCTGCCAGCTCGAGCGCGGAAGATTGAAGAGGCGCTGGCGCTCGCGAAGCGTCTTTTCCATATCGGGATCGGGGTCGATGACGATATCGCGGTGATCGAAAGCGGCGACTAGCCTGATCTTCGGCGAGAGCAGCATGCCGTTGCCGAAGACGTCACCGGACATGTCGCCGACGCCAGCTACCGTAAAGGGCGTCGTCTGGATATCGATGTCCATCTCGCGGAAGTGGCGCTTCACCGTTTCCCAGGCACCACGCGCGGTGATGCCCATCTTTTTGTGGTCGTAGCCTGCCGAGCCACCTGAGGCGAAGGCATCGTCCAGCCAGAAACCGGCCTCCTGAGCAAGCGCATTGGCGGTGTCTGAGAAGGTTGCCGTGCCCTTGTCGGCCGCGACGACGAAGTAGGGGTCGTCGCCATCGAGCCGCACCGTATTATCAGGCGGGATGATATCGGCACCGGAGATGTTGTCGGTGATGGAAAGCAGCGTGCGGATATAGGTCTTGTAAGCTTCACGACCCGCATTGAAGATTTCCTCGCGGCTGCCGCCGACCGGCAGTTTCTTGGGATAGAAACCGCCCTTGGCGCCGACAGGCACGATCACGGCATTTTTGACCTGCTGCGCCTTCACGAGACCCAGCACTTCGGTACGGTAATCTTCGGCGCGGTCCGACCAGCGCAGGCCGCCGCGGGCAACGCGGCCAAAGCGCAGATGCACGCCTTCTACCTCGACGCCATAAACGAAGATTTCACGGAAAGGCTTCGGTTCCGGCAGGCCATCGACCAGATGCGGGTCGAGCTTGAAGGCGAGCATCGCCTTCGGTGTTCCATCGGCATTGCGCTGGAAATAATTGGTGCGCAGCGTCGCATCGACGATATTGATATAGCGGCGTAGGATACGGTCGTCATCCAGGCTCGGCACGTTGGCAAGCTCGGCTTCGATTGCCCGATGCAGTTCGGCGAGCTTCTTGATACGAGCCTTTTCCGACAGCTTCGTATCGAGCGTGTCGTGGAACAGCCGGAAGATCGAGGCGGTGATGGCAGGATATTTGTCGAGGGTGGTTGCGATATAGTCCTGCGAATAGGCGATGCCAGCCTGGCGCAGATAGCGCGCATAGGCGCGCAGTACGTTCACCTCGCGGGCCGAGAGGCCGGCCGACAGGATCAGCCGGTTGAAGCTGTCATTGTCAATCGTGTCGCTGAAGGCTGCGACGAAAGCCTCTTCGAGCGGTGCGCCAAAACGTGCGAGGTCGATGTCCGCACCGCTGCGGGCCTCGAGTTCCATGTCGTGCAGCACGACGATGTTGATGGCGCCGTCGGCGGCCGGAACTTCGATATCAAAGGTCCGTTCGCTCAGGACGTTGAAGCCGAGGTTTTCGAGTAGAGGCACGCGGCGCGACAGCGGCAGTTGCTCGCCACTATGGAAGATCTTCAGCGACAGGATGCGGCCGCGTTCATCGTCCTGGCGATAGTAGAATTCGATGCGGATCGGCTCGCCGGCGGCGCATGCGGCGATGTCGGGCAGATCGCCGACCGCTTCATCCGGCGTGAAGGCTTCCTGGAAGGCGTTGCTGACGCCGAGCTTCGGCGCCTTGGGGCCGGCGAGCATCTCGAAGCGGCTGTCCCAGCGCGCGGTGATCTGGCGGATCGTCTCCTCGAGCTTGGCTTGAGGGATGCGTGGCGTCTTACCGCCGGAACGACCGATGATGAAGTGCACGCGCGCCACGCCACCTTCCGGGAAGGCGGGGTAATAAGCGGAAACGCGGCCGTCATAGACGGTCTTCAAATAGGTACCGATGCGTTCGCGCACGATCGAATCATATTCTTCGCGCGGTACGAAGACGATGACAGAAACGAAGCGGTCGAAATGGTCGACGCGCGGTAGGGCGCGAACGCGCGGGCGATCGACTAGATCGTTGATCTGCTCGGCGAAGCTCGCAAGCAGCGTGGTATCGATCTGGAAAAGATCGTCGCGCGGGTAGGATTCAAGCGTGTTGTCGAGCATACGGCCCGAATGGCTCATCGGGTCGAAGCCGAAATGCTCCTTCACTTTTTCGATCTTGGAGCGCAACAGCGGGATTTCGGTAGCGGACGAGGTATAGGCGGTCGAGGTGAAGAGGCCGACGATACGCAGCTCTCCTGTCACGTTGCCCTGTGCGTCGAAACGTTTGACGCCGACATAGTCCATGTAAGCGCGGCGATGGACCGTGGACTTCACATTGGCTTTGGTGACGATCAGGAAGTCCGGGCCATCGAGGAAGGCGAGGATCTCGGGTGTCGTCGTCACCGCGTCCTTGCCAGTGCGCAGAACCAGAACTTCGGGGTTGGAGAGAATGCCGAGGCCCGTTCCCTTGTCGCGTTCAACCTTCGCATCCGTTCCCTTTCCGGAATAGACGTAATCGCGCATGCCGAGGAAGGTGAAATTCTCGTCGTGCAGCCAGGTCAGAAAGGCGACTGCCTCATCACGATCGGCTTTCTTGCGGCTGGCATTGTAGTTCGAAAGCTCCGTGATCACCTCGTCGACGCGCGACAGCATCGGCTTCCAGTCGGAAACGGCAAGCTCCACCTGCTCGAGCACTGCCTTGATGCGCTTGATGAGATCGGCGGCCTGAGAGGCGGCGAGCGGCGAGATATGAAGCTGGATATGGCTGACCCGCTTTGCCGGATCGCTCGGCACATCAGCGGAGTAAAGTTTCGGAGCCTTGCCGTCTTCCATGATCAGGATCGGGTGAACCGCCATGTAGATGTCGCGATGGGTGCTGGTCACCTCGCCCATCACGGATTCGTAGAGGAAAGGCTTGTTGTGATCCGTCACCGAGAGAATGGAGACCGCGACGCCATCGGGGGTGACGTCGGCGATCGTATCGATGCTGACACGCGGCATCTTGCCGTTCCAGGCGGCCAGTTCGGCCGCCGAGTGCACGGCTGATAGCGCCAGCATTTCCGGCGTATAGAGTTCGAGATCGTCGCCGCTGGCCCTGCCGAAGAGGATTTCGGGATCGAGATGAGGTTCGCCAGTCGCAGCCGCGATTTTGCGCGCGCTTTCGATCTGCTTTTCCCGTTTCGGATTGTTTCTGGCAGCCATGGATCATCCCCCCGATTTGTTTTGATATGGGCAAGTTAGCAGAAGGCTCTTCGAAAGAATCTTTAAAAAACGGCTTCGAAAAGTAGTTTTCGTGCTTTTTTGACTAAGCTGGCGAGAGATTTCGAAAGTTTTTAGGTCGTTTTGTGTCGATAGGCGGCAAAGTGTCCTTATCCGGCTTTTCCTACCCGTCCCCACATTTCCACGCTCGCGTGAAGAATGGTTGACAGCGCCTTGTCAAAAAGATCATCAACGGCGGTCAAATTCGGATTCGGATGCCATGTCGGAAAACGCAGCAGGCGCAGTCATCGTCATTTCCAGCCATGTCGTGCGCGGGTCGGTCGGAAACCGCGCTGCGGTCTTCGCGCTGGAAACGCTCGGCCATCAGGTCTGGGCGCTGCCGACGATCGTGCTACCCTGGCACCCCGGTCACGGCCGCTCGACACGGCTCACTTTCGCCGAAGCCGATTTCGAGGCAGCGATCGACGATCTCATTCGCGCGCCGTGGATCGGCGAGGTCAAGGCCGTCCTATCCGGCTATTTCGGCAATGCGGCTCAGGCCCGCTCTGTTGCGAAACTCGTTGCATCCTTGCGTGAGAAGAACCCGGAGCTGCTCTATGTCTGCGATCCGGTCATCGGTGATCTCGGCGGCCTCTACGTACCGGAAGCAACGGCCGAAGCGATCCGTGACCACTTGATACCGCTTGCCTCGCTCGCAACGCCGAACCGCTACGAGCTTGCCTGGCTTTCGGGCGCTGCGCTTGATGATAATAGTGCGGTCATGGAAGCTGCACTTGCGCTCGGTCCGTCGCGCATGCTGGTCACGTCGGCGGTGCCGATGATGGCGGGTGGCACCGGTAACCTCTATCTCTCCGGGAAACATGCCCTGCTTGCCGAACATCGTGTCGTCGAGAATCCGCCGAACGGTCTCGGGGATTTGCTCGCGGCTCTCTTCCTGTCCCGCCTGCTCTCGGGAATGGAGGACGAAAAGGCGCTGCAACTGGCGACCGCCAGCGTATTCGAAGTGCTGGCGCGCGCCGTCAAGCGCGGCAGCAATGAGCTGATGCTGGCAAGCGATGCCTCCAGCCTTTTGACGCCTATGGCAATGGTGCAGATGCGTCACCTCGTCCATCCTGCCCAACGGCGGAAAAAATAGGCCACGCTTTGCAGCGCAGCATTGATCTTGGCTCACGCGCGCGTTAATCCAGGGGCATGATGAGCTTTCCCAACTCCCTTCTGGCTGGTTATCGCAACTTCATGAGCGGACGATATGCCGATGCCCGCGATCGGTATCGGCAGCTTGCGGAAAACGGGCAAAACCCGACGACGCTCGTCATTGCCTGTAGCGACTCGCGCGCGGCCCCCGAACTGATCTTCGATGCAGGGCCCGGTGAACTCTTCGTTATCCGCAACGTTGCCAACATGGTTCCGCCTTTTGAACCGGACGGCCATTTTCATTCTACGTCGGCAGCACTCGAATTCGCTGTGCAGGCCCTGAAGGTCAAGAATATCGTCGTCATGGGTCATGGCCGCTGCGGCGGCATTCGTGCAGCACTCGATCCTGATGCCGAGCCTTTGTCGCCGGGCGATTTCATCGGTCGCTGGATGTCGCTCGTCCGCCCGGCCGCCGAACAGATCGGCAGCAACGACGTCATGACGCCGGCCGAGCGGCAGACCGCGCTGGAGCGGGTCTCCATCCGCAACTCGATCAGTAATCTCAGGACTTTTCCCGAGATCAAGGCGCTCGAGGAAGAAGGCAAGCTGGAGCTTCATGGCGCCTGGTTCGATATTTCGACCGGCGAGCTCTGGGTGATGGATTCTGAGTCACTCGACTTCATCCGTCCCGAAATCGGGGGATAGACCGCTTTATCGGTTTTTAAGATAGTCCAGTAAGCTCGCTTGTGGAGTGCTACGCGCGCGGATTGGTCACGAATTTCGAAGTGGTGAAATTCAAGAATACAAGTAGGTGAGTGCCGGTCGCTATCCTGCTGCCGTTCGTATTGAACGAGTGGTGTTGATCCGCTCCTCGCTCATGCAGTACCACGCGCTCGAAAATAACAATCTCTTTGCCGATGTTCTTGCCCGTGCAGGATCGATGCGGCCAACGAGATCCTGGCAGAGTTCTTTGCGATCCGAACCTATCTCAACAATCCTGGCGAGATGACCAAGGCGCCCATGATGGAAAGGCGCAGTTTGTCGACAGCAAACGCGCGCGTTTCAACACCAGCCTTCCAGCCGTTGGCCACGATGCCGGCGACATCGTGCTGAAGCACGCGCTCTATGCGGCCAAGGCCTCGGGGCGCAATTGCGTCGTTGCCGGCACTATTGTTCCTTCCGCGGCACCGCAGGAAGAGCGGCGCAAGGCTGCCGGGGGAACCCACGATTTCCGCATATGAAAACGCCGCATTCGCATGCGGCGTCGTATCATTTTCCTACCGGACGTCTCTTCAATTGCCGTCGATCTGCTGGCCGATATAGGCGATCGCCTGCTGATAGACCGTTGCGGCGTTCCAGCCCTGGATGGCGACGAAGTTCGGTTCGCCCGGCTGGTAGCCGGCGCCGGCACGCCAGCCATGGCCCTTGAGAAAATTGGCGGTCGAGGCCAGCGCATCGGCGCGGGAACCGACCATGTCGATGCGGCCGTCACCGTCACCGTCAGCGCCGTAACGCACCACGTTGCGTGGCAGGAATTGCGTCTGGCCGATTTCGCCATGGGCAGCACCTCGGGCTTGCGGGCTGAGATAGCCTTCCGAAACGAGCTGCAAGGCCGCATAAAGCTGGTCTGTGAAATATTCCGAGCGGCGGCAATCATAGGCGAGGGTAGAGACTGCGGACATCGTATGCTGGTTGCCCATATAGCTGCCGAAGCCGGTTTCCATGCCCCAGATGGCGATCAGCGGACCGGCCGGAACGCCGAAGCGGCGCTCGATCGAGGCGAAAAGAGCCTGGTTGGCGGCTTTCATCGACCGTCCGCGAGAGATGATGGCGGCGCCGCCGCGCTTCTTCATGAAAGCATCGAAGGATAGTTTGAAGCTCTTCTGGCCGCGGTCGGCCGAAATCGTCGGCTTGTTGTAGCTGACATTGGCGAAGGCGCGGCTGAGGACGGACTGGCTCACACCATTGGCTGCCGCCGTCTGTTTGAAATCGGCAACCCAGGCTTCGAAACCGGCACTGGTGTTACCGCACTGGGCGCCTTGCGCGAACGCCGGTATGGCATGGAGGACGCCCATTGCCGCGGCGGCCGCCAGAATCAATTTTGTCATGCGCATTGAGAAACCCCGCTCTCGATCTGCATAGTTTTCAGGCCGGGCAAGAGAATGCCAGTCACCGGCGATTTTGTCACGGTCGCCCTTTAGCGAACGCTTATACGGCGGTATTTGCCCGAAAAGCCCCACTCGTCGAGCAGGGCTTTAGCATATTATGGTTTACAAATGGTATCAGGCTGCTTGCTTGCGCGGCTTGACGAGACCCCGATTGACGAGCAGTTCGGCGATCTGGATGGCGTTGAGAGCTGCACCCTTGCGCAGGTTGTCGGAGACCACCCAGATGTTGAGGCCGTTTTCGACGGTGGCATCTTCACGGATGCGCGAAATGAAGGTCGCGTCCTCGCCGGCAGATTCGTAAGGCGTGATGTAGCCGCCATCCTCGTGCTTGTCGATGACAAGGCAACCCGGCGCATCGCGCAGGATATCGCGGGCCTGGTCGGCCGTGATCTCGTTTTCGAATTCGATGTTGACCGATTCCGAATGGCCGATGAAGACGGGAACGCGCACCGCAGTGCAGGTCACCTTGATCTTCGGGTCCAGCATCTTCTTCGTTTCAGCCAGAACCTTCCACTCTTCCTTCGTGTAGCCATCTTCCATGAAGGTGTCGATGTGCGGGATGACGTTGAAGGCGATGCGCTTGGTGAACTTCTTGTTCTCGATCGGATCGGCGACGAAGACGGCGCGTGTCTGGTTGAAGAGCTCGTCCATGCCGTCCTTGCCGGCGCCGGAAACCGACTGGTAAGTCGAGACGACGACGCGCTTGATCTTGGCGAAGTCATGCAGCGGCTTCAGCGCGACGACGAGCTGGGCGGTCGAGCAATTCGGGTTGGCAATGATGTTACGCTTTGTGAAGAGCGAAATCGCGTCCGGATTTACTTCCGGAACGATCAGCGGCACGTCGGCGTCGTAGCGCCATGCCGAGGAATTGTCGATGACGACGCAGCCCTGCTGGCCGATCTTCGGGGAGACGCGCTTGGAAACCTCGCCGCCGGCCGACATCAGGCAGATATCGGTGTCGGAGAAGTCGTAGTTCTCCAGATTGGAGACCTTCAGTGTCCGATCGCCGTAGGAAACCTCGAGGCCCTGGGAGCGGGAGGAGGCGAGTGCTACGACTTCATCGGCCGGGAAACCGCGCTCGGAGAGAATGTTGAGCATTTCCCGCCCGACATTTCCGGTGGCTCCGGCAACTGCAACTTTGAAACCCATTTCTCAAGCTCTCTTTTTCTTCTCTCCTCTTGTCCGGTGAGGGGGAAAGGCGCGATATCATCGCGGCTTCCTGTCCCCAGCCGAGCCGGGGAGAGAGCGGCAGGCCAGAGACGTCAGACGGTTTTCGTCGTCGTTTTGGCCTTGGTTTTGGAAGAAACCGGAACGGCAAGATCCAGCCCGGCATCGTCTGCCAGGTGATTGTGCTCAGCGATGGCGTGCTCGTAGCGAACCATGGATATTCCTTTTCCACCGTTGCTCCTAAAGGGTTTTCCACAGGAGTCAAGGTTTTTGCGCATGCATTTGGAGCAGGCAGAGGGCACCATTGCCGGGAGGAATCGATCCTGTTGCAATGACTGCAACGAAAAACGGAGGGGGTCCATGCGTATGCTTCTCGCCGTTTCGTGGGGCGTGCCGTGCCTGCGGTGATCCACGCACAAAAATTAGACTAAAGTCATAATCCCAAAGCATCCCTCTTTCTGACTCGTCTTTTCTGTCAAACTTCTGTCAGGCGTGTCGTGGCAGAAGTATGCTTTGAGGAGAGTAGGCCGCGACCGTAGCTCATCACTCTGTGGAGGACAGACAATGGCAGATGTCGCAAGCGTCGACGGTGTGAAAGCCGGCCCGATGACAGGCGAGGAGAAGAAAGTCATCTTCGCCTCGTCGCTCGGCACGGTTTTCGAATGGTATGACTTCTATCTTTACGGTTCGCTCGCCACCTATATCGGTGCGACCTATTTCACCCAGTATCCGGAAGCGACGCGTAACATCTTCACGCTGCTCGCCTTCGCTGCGGGCTTCCTGGTGCGTCCGTTCGGCGCACTGGTCTTCGGCCGCCTCGGCGATCTCGTCGGTCGCAAATACACCTTCCTGGTGACCATTCTCATCATGGGCATGTCGACCTTCCTGGTCGGCATCCTGCCGGGGGCTGCTTCCATCGGCATTGCTGCTCCGATCATCCTGATCGGCCTGCGCCTGCTGCAGGGCCTGGCTCTCGGCGGCGAATATGGCGGTGCGGCCACTTACGTTGCCGAACATGCTCCAAACGGTCGCCGCGGCTACTTTACGTCCTGGATCCAGACGACGGCAACACTCGGTCTCTTCCTGTCGCTGATCGTCATCGTCACGGTCCAGTCGATCATGGGCTCGACCGCCTTTGCCGCCTGGGGCTGGCGCATTCCGTTCCTCGTTTCGGTCGTCCTGCTCGGTATTTCCGTCTGGATCCGGTTGAAGATGAACGAGTCGCCTGCCTTCCAGCGCATGAAGGCGGAAGGCAAGGGATCGAAGGCGCCGCTGACGGAAGCATTCGGTCAGTGGAAGAATGCCAAGATCGCGCTGATCGCGCTTCTGGGCGCCACCATGGGCCAGGCGGTCATCTGGTACGGCGGTCAGTTCTACGCTCTGTTCTTCCTGCAGAACGTGCTGAAGGTCGATCTGCTGTCGGCCAACATCATGGTCGCCATCGCCCTCTTCCTCGGCACGCCGTTCTTCGTCATCTTCGGCGGACTGTCGGACAGGATCGGCCGCAAGCCGATCATCATGGCGGGTCTGCTGATTGCAGCGGTCACCTATTTCCCGCTGTTCAAGGCGATGACTTATACGGCAAATCCGGCTCTCTATGAGGCGCAGGCGACGATTCGGGCAACGGTGACGGCCGATCCGGCGGATTGCAAGTTCCAGTTCAATCCGACTGGTACTTCCAAGTTCACCAGTTCCTGCGATATCGCAACGGCGTTCCTGACCAAGAACTCGGTGCCTTATGACGTGGTGGCGGGTCCAGCCGGCCAGCCGGCAATCGTAAAGGTCGGTGACGAAACGATCACCGGTTACGACGCCGTTGCTGCCGGTGCCGATGCCGCCAAGACCAATGCAGCCTTCGAAAAGGGTGTCAATCTTGCCCTTCATGATGCTGGCTATCCGCTGAAGCGCGGTGCTGCCAAGGTTGCCGATGCCAAGCTCGATGCTTTCATTGCCGCGAATCCAGAACTCACCCTCAATGCCGATGCGATACGTGCCGGCCAGAAGGAAACGCTACCGGTCGACAAACTCGTTGCCGGCAAGCTGCTGACGGCGGATGAAGCAAAAAGCGTGACGGACATGGCCGTCTACACGATCCCTGGCGGTGGTTCGTTTGCGATGGCAGCCGACCCTGCCCGCGTCAACTGGGTTGGTACGATCGCCATCCTGTTCGTGCTCGTGTTCTACGTGACGATGGTCTACGGCCCGATCGCGGCCCTACTGGTCGAACTCTTCCCGACCCGCATTCGCTATACCGGCATGTCGCTGCCCTATCATATCGGCAATGGCTGGTTCGGCGGCCTGCTGCCTGCTACGGCCTTCGCGATGAGTGCCGCCGCCGGCAACATTTATTACGGTCTCTGGTATCCGATCGTCTTCGCAGCGATCACGCTGGTCATCGGCATGCTGTTCCTGCCGGAAACCAAGAACCGGGATATTCATGCGCTGGATTAAGGCGTGGCGAACATATTGAAATCAAAGACCCGGCGCTCGAAAGGCGCCGGGTTTTTCATGCGCCATTTCTTATGCGTCTGGGAAGTATCGCTTGGACATCGGCCAGCCATCTGGCGCAAGTTTGAAAAGCAGGCCGTAGCGGGCATAGACGATTGCCGTCAGCAGCGAGAACCAGGCGCCGAAGGCGAGGCCGGCAATGACATCGCTCGGATAGTGCGCGCCGACCATGACACGCGTCATGCCGAACCAGATGGCGCAAGCGATGAAGGGAACCCGGTAGCGCGGGAAGAGCAGGGCAAGGGCGGCAAAGAAAGCGCCCACCGTGGTCGAATGACCTGACGGGAAGCTCTCCAGTGCTGCATGGCCGGAGAAGGGCGTGAAGGAAAGCACGCCGAGATCGTGGAAATGTTCGGGACGCGCTCGACCGATCGTGCGTTTCAGAAGGTTTGCGAGCAGGCCGGAAAAGACAACGGTCGTGAACAGATAGGCGCCGATCCAGCTCACATAGAGCGCCTGGGCCTTGGCCCTTGCGCTCTTCAAGAGCCTGTAGCCAGCTCTGCCGTGGAAGAAGAGCAGGACGCTGGTGAGGATCAGCCAGGCGGAATCGCCAAAATCGGTCAACATCTCCCCGAAGCGCTGAATGGGTTCCGGCAGGTGGCCGGCACCAATCGGTGCATCGAAGATCAGCATGGAAAGGATGACGGCATTCAAAGTAATGAAAAGGCATGCGCGCCACCGCAATGGTGGCATGACGCATCCATTTCTGCGCCAGCGCCTGTCCAAGGAGACCAGAAGTTCCCGCATTCCTACTATCCGTATAACCCATGGGTATGAGATAGGCGGCAAAAATGCACAGGATTACGACAGAGAACGGGTTTGCTCAGATAATTTCTAATCAATTTTGGTAATGACCGCTCTGGACGCCGATGGATAAGACCGTGCCAAGCAAAAAGCCCTCCGCACGGGTGCGAAGGGCCGAAAAGCGTTTCACGTGAAATATCAGGCGGAAAGGATCTTGAACTCGTTGAGGATGGCGTCGCCCATCTCGACGGTGCCGACCTGGCGGCTGCCCGGTGCCATGATGTCGCCAGTGCGGATGCCCTTGTCGAGCACGTTGGCTATCGCTTTTTCAAGATTATCTGCTTCCTTGACCAGATTGAAGGAATAGCGAAGGCACATAGCGAAGGAGGCAATCATGGCAATCGGATTGGCGATGCCCTTGCCGGCGATGTCGGGCGCCGAGCCGTGCACCGGCTCATAGAGCGCCTTGCGCTTGCCGGTCTTTCCGTCAGGCGCGCCGAGTGAGGCGGAAGGCAGCATCCCGAGCGAACCAGTCAGCATGGCGGCAACGTCCGACAGCATGTCGCCGAAGAGATTGTCCGTGACGATGACGTCGAATTGCTTCGGCTGGCGCACGAGTTGCATGCCGCCGGCATCGGCCAGCATATGTTCGAGCCGCACGTCGGAATATTTCGCCTTGTGCGTTTCGGTCACGACCTGGTTCCAGAGGACGCCCGATTTCATGACATTGCGCTTTTCCATCGAGCAGACGCGATTGTTGCGGGTGCGGGCCATTTCAAAGGCGACACCGGCGATACGCTCGATCTCGTAAGTGTCGTAAACCTGGGTATCGATGCCGCGCTTCTGGCCATTGCCGAGATCGATGATTTCCTTCGGCTCGCCGAAGTAAACACCGCCCGTCAGTTCGCGGATGATGAGGATGTCGAGACCCTCGACCAGTTCCGGCTTCAGTGAGGAAGCGGAAGCGAGCGCGGGATAGCAGATCGCCGGACGCAGATTGGCGAAGAGTTCCAGATCCTTGCGCAGGCGCAACAGGCCGGCTTCCGGGCGCGCTTCGTAGGGAACACTATCCCATTTCGGGCCGCCGACGGCGCCGAAGAGTACGGCATCGGCGGCAAGCGCCTTCTTCATGTCGTCTTCGGAGATTGCCGCACCATGCGCATCGTAGGCGCAGCCGCCAACGAGGCCTTCGTCGGTGACGAAGCCGGCATTCATTGCTTCGTTCATATAGGCGATGATCTTGCGGACCTCGCCCATGGCTTCGGGGCCGATGCCGTCGCCCGGCAGCAGGAAAAGATTGCGCACTGTCATGAAAGCCTCCGCGGAAAAACAGGTTGCGGTTTCTTAGACCCCGGAAATGGGCATTTCAAGCGAGAGAAAGGGTGAATCGGTACGCTTGCCTCCGCCTCATGTGATGTCCGGCAAGGTTGCTCCCGTGGCCGCAAACGGGCTAGAACGACAGCCCCACCTGTTCTTTTCCGGATATTCTCCATGTCTTTCGCGCCTCTCCATCTCGACACGCCCCTCCTTCAGACGGCACCCGATTACAGCGCCAGCGGCAAGCCGCTCTGGCTGAAGCTCGATGCACTGCAGCCTTCCGGCAGCTTCAAGCTGCGCGGGGTCGGCCGGCTTTGTCAGCACGAGGTCGAAAACGGTGCGCGCGAGATCTTTTGCGCCTCCGGCGGCAATGCCGGCATTGCCGCAGCCTATGCCGGGCGGGCGCTCGGCGTGCCGGTCACCATCGTGGTGCCAGAGACGACGGCGCCTGATGTGCGCAAGACGATTGCCGCAACGGGCGCCAATGTGCTGGTCCATGGATCTGTCTTTGACGAGGCCAATGCGCATGCGATCGAACTCGCTGAGAGCCGCAAGGCGACCTATGTGCATCCCTTCGATCACCCACTTCTGTGGGATGGCCATGCCACGCTGATCGACGAAGTCGTGGCAAAGGACGCCAAATTCGATTGCGTCGTTACCAGTGTTGGCGGTGGCGGACTGCTTGCCGGCATTGTCGAAGGGTTGAAGCGGAATGGACTTTCAGACGTGCCTGTTATTGCCGTCGAGACGGAAGGCGCGGCCTCCTTCAATGCCAGCCTGAAGGCCAATGAGCGCATCTCGCTTCCGGCCATCACCTCGATTGCCACGTCGCTTGGCGCGCGGCAGGTGGCGCGATATGTTTTCGACCTGCCGAAGCATCATCCGATCGAAAGCGTTCTCGTCAGCGATGCCGATGCCGTGGCCGCCTGCCTGAAATTTGCCGACGCGCAGCGCATTCTGGTGGAGCCGGCCTGCGGTGCGGCGCTCGCTGTTGCGGACGTGCATGCCGGTCTACTCTCCCGCTTCGACAATCCGCTGATCGAAGTTTGCGGCGGCATCGGCGTGTCGCTCGAAAAGCTTGATGCCTGGAAAGAGAAGTTTCTCTGAGCTGCGACCAAAGAAAAGAAAAAGCCGGGCGAGAAGCCCGGCTTGATTGATAGGCAATTCGTCGGGGCTCAGGCGGCCCAGGGATGCGAGGCGGCGTTCTTCTTTTCGAAGTCGTCGATCGCCTTGCCCTTTTCCATCGTCAGGCCGATATCGTCGAGACCGTTCAGCAGGCAGTGACGCTTGAATTCATCGAGAGCGAACGTGATCGAGCCGCCGTCCGGACCGGTGATTTCGAGGTTTTCGAGGTCGACGGTCAGAACAGCGTTGGAGCCACGCTCGGCATCGTCCATCAGCTTGTCGAGCTCTCCCTGGCTGACCTTGATCGGCAGGATGCCGTTCTTGAAGCAGTTGTTGTAGAAAATGTCGGCGAAGCTGGTGGAGATCACGCAGCGGATGCCGAAATCGAGCAGTGCCCAGGGAGCATGCTCACGCGAGGAGCCGCAGCCGAAATTGTCGCCGGCAACCAGGATCTTTGCCTCGCGGTAGGCGGGCTTGTTCAACACGAAATCAGGGTTTTCGGAGCCGTCTTCGTTGAAGCGGGCTTCGGCGAAAAGGCCTTTGCCAAGGCCGGTGCGCTTAATGGTCTTCAGATAGTCCTTCGGAATGATCATGTCGGTGTCGATATTGACGACCGGCAAAGGGGCTGCAACGCCCGTGAGCTTCACGAATTTATCCATGACCCATGCTCCATTTCAGCAAAACGTACTTCTGATTTTGCATCTATTCCAGTTTTTCGTCGAAATGAAGAAGAATCTTTCGTTAATGGAGGCCACGCGACGTTTCGCGCGGCCGCTGATTATATACGTGTCCCTTTACTTGGACGGTGCGTTCAGGCCCCAGAGCACGCCGAACGGATCGCGAAGCTGGCCGTAGCGGTCACCCCAGAACATCAGTTCGACCGGCATGACGACTTCGGCGCCAGCAGCAACGGCGCGATCCCACCAGAAATCGATATCGTCGATAACCAGCTGGATGGCGAAACCTTCATGGCCTTTGAAGGGATGGCCATATGCCGGATAGGCATCCGACAGCATCAGCGAGTTGCCGTTGATATAAAGGTGCACATGCATCGTGCGGCCACTCTCGTCGGGCGGCACGATATAGGCCTGTTCGGCGCCGAAAGCCTCCTTGTAGAATTCCGCAGCCTTTACCGCGCCGTCGACCGTCAGATAGGGAAGCAGGCCATTCTTGACCGGCGGCATTTTGGTCTGGTTGCTCTTCGTCGCATCCATGCTCGTCCTCCATTCGTTTTTAAAGTGCCGGCCGAATGCCTGGCTGCTTCAAGGACGTAGCATGGAAGCGTGAGCCGACAATGTTGGTCACATTTTCAGCGAAAAGCGATCAGAGATCGATGATCGTGCCGCGGCCGTCGTTCCAGACGCGCATCTCGCGCTTGCCGTCAGCGCGAGCGCGGACGGGAGCGGGCTTCATCTTCATCGAAAGGGCGCGGCCAACCATAAGCACGGTCAGGATGCCGCCGACGGCGAGCGTGACCGAAAAGGTAAGAAGCAGCATGGCCACGAAAACGGTGGCGCCAGCGAGCATGAAGAAGATGGAGCGAATGTTCTGCATCGGTTAAAGACCTTTCTACGGAAAGGAATGTGGTCCTTCTTTTTCCTCTCTGCAAGCCAAGCATGGCTTTTTGTTGTCTTGCAGGGCTTTGCGAAGCTTGGCACTAATGGTCCATGAGCCGAACACCACCTCTTCGTTCCCTGCGTTTGCGCCGCTCGGTGCTGAGCGTGCCCGCCATCAATGCGCGTGCACTTGAAAAGACCCATTCCCTTGATTGCGATGCGTTTATTTTCGATCTGGAGGATTCCGTCGCACCCGAGAAGAAGGCGGAAGCGCGCGATAATCTGAAGGCCTTTTTTGCCGGGCCGCCGCTCGAAAGCAAGGAAAGGATCATTCGTATCAATTCTTTGTCATCCGGATTCGGGCTGGCGGATCTGGAACTCGTCAAGGCGCTTTCGCCCGATGCCGTTCTCCTTCCGAAGGTGGATGAGCCACAGGATGTGACTGATATCAACGACCTGCTTGCCGAGGCCTATGCGCCGGAAGAATTGCGGATCTGGGCGATGATCGAGACGCCGCGCGGCGTGCTGAATGCCGCAGCGATCACTGAATCCGGCCGCACGCCGGGATCGCGGCTTGATTGCCTAGTCGTCGGGCTCAACGATTTGCGCAAGGAAACGGGCGTCTTGCCGCAGCCGGGGCGAACCTATCTCGTGCCTTGGCTGATGCAGGTCGTTTTGGCGGTAAAGGCCTACGGTCTCGATGCGCTCGACAGCGTCTTCAACGATTTCCAGGATGGCGATGGCTTCGATACCGAATGCGGGCAGGGCCGCGCCATGGGCTTTGTTGGCAAGATGCTGATCCATCCGGCACAGATTGTAGCCGCCAACCGGCATTTCGGGCCAAGCGCGGAGGACATCGCGGAGGCGGAGGCCATCATTGCTGCCTTCGCCGATCCGGTTACCGGAGGGCTCAATGTCATCAATGCGAACGGACGGATGATCGAGCGGCTGCATCTTGTCCAGGCCGAAGCTCTGGTTCATAAAGCGCACCTGATTTCTGCAAGAAAGCCCGCCTGATGAAACTCTACCGCTTCCTGACAGGTCCTGACGACGCTTCCTTCTGCCACAAGGTGACGGCGGCGCTGAACAAGGGCTGGTCACTATCCGGTTCGCCCACCTATGCCTTCAACGCTGCGACTGGCCAGATGCAGTGCGGCCAGTCGGTCGTCAAGGAGGTCGAGGGCAAGGATTATGACCCGGACATGAAGCTGTCCGAGCAATAATATCAGCGTTCAGCAGCCTCTTCGGCGCTCGCCTCGATGCGTTCCATGTCATCGTCGCTGAGACCGAAGTGGTGGCCGATCTCATGGATCAGCACATGGGTGATGATGTCACCCAGCGTCTCGTCATTTTCTGCCCAGTAATCGAGGATCGGACGGCGATAGAGGCGGATGCGGTTCGGCATCTCCCCGGTTTCCAGGGTAAAGCGTTCCGAGATGCCGCGGCCTTCGAAAAGGCCGAGCAGGTCGAAGGGCGTTTCCAGCGCCATATCCTCAAAGACTTCGTCATCGGGGAAATCCTCGATCTCGATGGTCAGATTGGTCGTCAGCTTGCGAAATTCGTCCGGCAGATGGCTGTAGGCCTCCATTGCCAGCGACTCGAAGGCGCTGATCGTCGGCGCGTGGCGGTCCCGCCAATCATCGCTCTGGTCTATCTGGGCCATGAATATTCCTTCCTTTGCCGGCCCATATAGAACCTTTATTGCCGATTTTCGAGTGCGGAATCAAAGGCAGGAATAAATTCTTATAAAATGCCGGTTGACTCTCTATTAGAGCTCTGGAATCTATAAGAACATAACAGGAACACGATGAATGGAGTGAACGCCATGGCGCAGACCGCCCTGGCGCGCGAGCGGCTTTTTGCGCTCCGCGAAACCATTGCCCGACTGGAGGGAAAACCCGCGCCGACGCTTGCTGCGGCGGAAAGGGAAGCCCTGGCGGAAGGACGCGAGAGGCGGCAGGAGCACATTCTGCCTCGGCTATCTTTTGGCATTGAACCGTTCGATAAGGCCCTGGAAGGCGGTCTGCAGCTCGATGCGATTACCGAGTTCCGCGCGGCGAGTTCCGGCGATGCAGGGGCGGCGAGTGGACTGGCGATGGCCATTGCGGCGCGACTGCAGAAGCAGGAGGAGGACACCAGCAGGCTGCTGCCGTTGCTCTGGATCGGTGATGCCGTCGGCACACTGGAGGCGGGTCGCCCCTATGCTCCGGGGCTGAAGGATTTCGGGCTGAAGCCGGAAAGGTTTTTCCATGCCGCGCCGCGCAAGCTGGAGGACGCGCTCTGGCTGGCGGAAGCGGCCATCGAAAGTGCTGCCTTCTCGGTCGTCGTCTTCGAAGTGCGCGGCAATCCCCTGCATTTCGGCCTGACCGAAAGCCGCCGGCTCAGTCTCAGGGCGCGCGCTGTCCGCCGTCCGCTCTTTCTCGTCCGCCAGGCCGGGGAGGAGGAGGCGAGTAGCGCTGCTTTCCGCCTGCATGTCGAACCGGCGCCGTCTGACTTGCGGCCGCTGCCGGACGGATCGAAGCTTTCCGGCAGCATCGGCAATCCGATTTTCCGTCTCACGCTGGAGAAGAGCCGCAATCCGGCCCCGCTCTCCTTTCTTCTGGAGTGGAACCCCCATGAACGCGAATTTCTCCCCATCGACGAACCAGGTTTCGCTCGTCCTCCAGGCGAACAGTCAGCGCATTCTGGCGCTCAGCTTTCCGCATCTGGCGACGGACCGCATCGCGCGCAAGCGATGGGGTCTGTCCTGGCGTTCGAAAGGGCGTCCTGAAGCGTCACCGATCGTCTGTTCCGGCAAGCTCAACAATGCCATGCGGCTGACGGCGCTGGACGAGTTCGCCGAGAAGTTGGGATTGAGGAAGGAACAGGGCGTTGCCGAAGCGCGCGCCATGTATCCGGCGCTCGATGTCGTGGAAGAGGATCCTGCAGCCGACTGCCGGCTGCTGGAAGCGATCGCCGACTGGTGCGACCGCTATACGCCGATGGTAGCGCTCGACGGTAAGGACGGGCTGTTTCTCGATATTACCGGCTGTGCCCATCTCTTCGGCGGTGAAAGCGCGCTTCTCAAGGATATCCTGTCGCGGCTCTTTCATATGGGGCTCGATGTGCGCGGCGCGATCTCCTCATCGCCGGGTCTTTCCTGGGCCGTCTCCCGCTTCGGACAAGGCGGCGTCGTGGAGGATGAGGAGACGGAGCGTATGCTGATACCGCTGCCCGTCGCGGCCTTGCGGCTGGAAGGCCAGACTGTCGATGCCTTGAGGAAGCTTGGCCTCAAATATGTCGGCGACGTCATCCATGCGCCGCGGGCGCCGCTGACCCGCCGCTTCGGGCCGACACTGCTTCTGCGCCTCGATCAAGCACTGGGGCGCGAGGAAGAGCCGATCTCGCCCCGGCGTCCCGTCGCCAGCCTCTCGTCCGAACGCCGCCTGGTCGAGCCGATCGGAACGGAAGAACAGATCCTTGCTGTCACCGGACAGGTTGCCGTGTCACTGAAACCGTCACTGGAGGCGCGAGGCGCTGGTGGAAGGGTGTTCGAGCTGGTGCTGTTTCGTGTCGATGGCAGGGTTTTCCGCATTTCCGTCGGCGCTTCACGGCCAATTCGCGAACCGAAGCTCGTCGCAGGGCTGTTTTCGGAGCGGCTGCAGGTTATCTACGACGATATCGATGCCGGCTATGGTTTCGAGATCCTGCGCCTGAACGTGCTGCGGCATGATCCGTTCCATGATGCGCAGGGCGATTTCGAAGGCGATCGGCAAGGGGAAATCTCGCTTTCGACTTTTGTCGATCGTGTTGCGGCGCGGCTTGGCGCGGATTGCCTGCAAAGCTTCCAGCTTCGCGAGAGCCATGTGCCGGAGCGTGCCGTGATCACGGTGCCGGCAATGGAAAGCCTTCCGGCACGGCGCAAGGTGGAGCAGAACAATGCCCTTC
This sequence comes from Rhizobium sp. ZK1, assembly GCF_047782645.1. NCBI lineage: Bacteria > Pseudomonadati > Pseudomonadota > Alphaproteobacteria > Hyphomicrobiales > Rhizobiaceae > Rhizobium > Rhizobium sp. ZK1. Next base: position 4,081,978 of record NZ_CP180586.1, on the reverse strand, counting down.
CCTTCCGCGAGGAGAGGCCCCTGCGGCTCTTTGCAACGCCCGAGCCTGTCGAGGTCGCATTTGCCGAAGTGCCTGACGGTGCGCCGCAGGCTTTCCGATGGCGGCGCATGCGGCATCTGGTGGCAAAGAGCGAAGGGCCGGAACGGATCGCCATGGAATGGTGGGCCGATGGCGATGATGCCGAGGCGCGCGACTATTTCCGGATCGAGGATGATGCTGGACATCGCTTCTGGATTTATCGCCGAGGCCTCTATGGTAAGAATCCCAATCCTTGCTGGTTCATGCATGGGGTCTTTGCATGAGCCCTGAACCTGCCTTCTTTGAGATCGGTGCGAAGACGAATTTCTCGTTTCTCGAAGGCGCTTCCAAGCCGGAAGAGATGGTCGTACAAGCCGCTTTCCTGAAGCTTGGCGGCCTCGGTATCGCGGACCGCAATTCGGTTGCCGGCGTGGTGCGGGCTCATGCGCAGGCAGAACAGCTAGTTGAGAGATACAAGAACCGGGAAGCGATTTTAGCCGAGGCGAATAAGAAGGGAAAAACGGAGATCATTCTTGATCCCATCCGGATTCAGCCTGGCGCCCGCCTTGTCTTCTCCGATGGAACGCCTGATATCCTTGCCTATCCGCGTACCCGGAAAGGATGGGCAAACCTCTGTCGCCTGCTCAGCGCCGGCAATCTAAAGAAGGAGGCTATCAAGGGAACATGCATCCTGACGGAAGCGGAGCTTATGGAATGGGGCGACGAAATGATGCTTGCTCTCGTCCCCGACCGAATTGTCGTAAAAGACCCAACCAAGCAGCTGGAACTCGAAAACTATCTGGAACGGTTTCTAAAACGCTTCGAGAAGACATTTTTTATGACGCTGTCGCCGGCCTATGACGGCCGCGACCGACAAGCCCTTGCAGTGCTTGCCATGCTTGCCACTCGCAATCGTGTGCCGCTGATTGCAAGCAACCAACCGCTTTATCATCACCCCGAGCGGAGGCCGCTTTCGGACGTCGTGATCGCAATCCGGGAGCATGTGCAGATATCGGAAGCCGGATTCATGTTGGCGCCGAATGGAGAGCGGTATCTCAAAGATTCACGTGAAATGTCCAGACTATTTCGAGACTATCCAGATGCGGTCGAGAACACACAGGTATTCTTTGGCAAGCTGAACTTTTCGCTGAACGAGCTCAAACACAATTATCCCCCTGAAAACGATCCCGGCGAAACACCGCAGGAGACGCTTGAAAGGTTGACGAAGGCAGGTGCTGCAAAACGCTACCCTGACGGCGTTCCTGACAATGTGGCGAAGCAGATCGACTACGAGCTGAATCTCATAGGTGACAAAAACTACGCCTCCTACTTTCTTACGGTGCACAGGATTATTCATCATGCCCGTTATGAGCTCAAAGTTCTCTGTCAGGGACGTGGTTCAGCCGCCAATTCGGTTATTTGTTATTGTCTGGAAATTACGGAGGTTGATCCTCAAAAGAGCACGCTTCTTTTCGACCGGTTCATTTCGATGGATCGGGACGAGCCACCGGATATCGATGTCGATTTCGAGCATGAGCGACGAGAAGAGGTCATTCAATTCATTTATAAAAGATACGGCTTGGATCATGCGGGACTGACAGCTGCTGTCACCAGCTATCGCACCCGTTCAGCCGGCCGCGAAGTCGCCAAGGCTTTCGGTCTCTCGGAGGATGTTCAGTCGGCGATCAGCAGTCTCGTCTGGGGATGGTCCGAAGACAATCTCTCTGAACGGGATGCCAGGGCAGCAGGTCTCGATGTCAAAGATCCGGTGACTCGGAACGTGCTGAAATATGCCTCCGAGCTTCTCAGCTTTCCACGCCATCTCACTCAGCATGTCGGTGGTTTCGTTATCACACGAGACCGGCTCGATGAAGTCGTGCCGATTATGAAGACGGCAATGCCGGATCGCTACATGATCGAGTGGGACAAGGACGATCTCGACAATGTCAAAATTCTCAAGGTGGATGTCCTGGCGCTTGGCATGCTGACCTGCTTGCGCAGAGCATTCACGCTGCTCGAACTGCATTATGATGTGAAAAAGACCCTCTGCGACCTTGGCAATAAAGAGCACGGAGAGGAGGGCGAACCAGTCTATGACATGATGGGTCGGGCCGATACGCTTGGTGTTTTCCAGATCGAAAGCCGGGCGCAGATGAGCATGCTGCCGCGCCTGAAACCGAGAGTATTTTATGACCTTGTCATCGAAGTGGCCATCGTCCGGCCAGGACCGATTCAGGGCGACATGGTGCATCCATACCTAAAGCGCAGGGAGCTGCAAAAGAAGAATCTTCCAATCGAATATCCTAGCGATGAACTCAGGACTGTTCTTGAAAGAACCCTCGGAGTTCCTTTGTTTCAGGAGCAGGCCATGCAGATTGCCATTACCGCAGCTGGTTTCAAGCCAGCAGAGGCCGACCGACTTCGAAGAGCAATGGCGACTTTTAAAAGAACCGGCACGATCGGCAATTTCCATGAGCGTTTCATCGATGGAATGACCGCAGATGATCGTTATTCAAAAGAATTCGCGGAGCAATGCTTCAACCAAATCAAAGGCTTCGGTGAATACGGCTTTCCGGAAAGCCACGCCGCTTCCTTCGCGCTGCTCGTTTACGCCTCCTCTTGGCTGAAAGCCTATTATCCTGATGTCTTCTGTGCCGCGATGCTGAACTCACAGCCGATGGGCTTTTATGCGCCGGCACAGCTGGTGCGGGATGCGCGCGAGCATGGCGTTAAAGTCCTGCCGACCGATATCAATTACTCGGATTGGGAATGTACCCTTGAGGAAGCGGTTTTTGACCGAGCAAGTGTCGATTTTCGCCACGACGAGATGCGGGATATCATCAAGACTCGCCACGCTGTTCGGCTTGGTCTTCTGCAGATCAAGGGCGTTTCCTCTAAGGATATGGGACAGCTCGTCGAAAACCGCGGTGAGGGTTACCATTCTGTGCGTGACCTCTGGCTGCGCTCCGGCCTGCAGAAATCTGTTATCGAACGGCTGGCAGATGCAGATGCTTTTCAGTCCATCGGGCTATCACGACGTCAGGCGTTGTGGGCGGTGCGAGCGCTGGATATGAAAAGCGCGGCTGAGGAACTACCGCTCTTCGAGACGGTCCGCCACATCGATCTTCAGCCTGAGCCAGCTGCCAAGCTCCCTGACATGCTGTCGGGTGAACAGGTCATCGAGGATTACCGCTACCTGTCGCTATCTTTGAAAGGGCACCCCGTTTCCTTCCTGCGTGAAGAGCTGGGCAGGGCAGGTGTGACGCGCAATGTCGATCTGCTTCGCGTTGCGAATGGGAGGCGCGTGGTCATCGCGGGGTTGGTGCTGGTGCGTCAGCAGCCGGGTTCCGCGAAAGGTGTGATTTTCATCACGCTGGAGGACGAGACCGGTGTTGCCAATGCCATCGTCTGGAAGAAAATCTTCGAAAGATACCGCGCAGTGGTCATGGGCGCTCGACTTGTAAAAATCTACGGCAAATTACAAAGCCAGAGTGGCGTCATCCATACCGTCGTCGAACACATTGAGGATATGACGCCGTTGCTCGGTCTCCTTCAGCGAGAGACGAAACGCTTCGGCGTCAGCGAGCGCTCGGACGAGGTGTTGCGCGCGACACAGGATCACCGGCAGCGGAAAAAGGCAGATATTCTGGCGCGGGACAACCTGCTCAGAAAGATCGGCGAGAGAAGGCCATCAGAGAGAGTGAGAGATGGCGATATCGCAGAGACTGCAAGCGTAATGCCGCGCGGGCGTAATTTCCACTGATGAGTCTTCGCAGCCTGGAAATTCATGCTTCTTAAGGACTTAAGGACAAGCTCGCCGGCGTGTGATGTCCCGCCGCGGAAACGTGATCGGATGAGGGTCGCGAATTTTCTTGACAGTTCCTATCTTCTTTTGCAGAAAACACGATAGTGAGTGTCATGTTTGGAATGAAGACGTGCTCGTCTGCAGTTGCAATTACATAACCGACAAGGAAATCCGGGACGTCATCAACAATCTTCTTGATGAAGATTGCTGGCAGTTGATCGTGCCTGCAAAGGTCTATCACGCCATGGCCAAACGCGGTCGCTGCTGCGGTTGCTTCCCGAACGTTGTCGATATCATCATCCAGACAACCGAAGATTATCACGCCCGTCACCACTCGACGGAATCGGAAATATTTGATTTCATGTCCCGCCTGAGAGAATTCCATGAAGAAAACAGGAGAGCGGACATTGAAAGGCGACAAAAAAGTCATCGAGCGGCTTAACGAGGCCCTTTTCCTAGAGCTCGGTGCAGTCAACCAGTATTGGGTTCATTATCGCCTTCTTGAGGATTGGGGTTATACCAAGCTCGCCAAGAAGGAGCGTGCCGAATCGATCGAAGAAATGCACCATGCCGACCGTCTGGTCGCGCGTATCATCTTCCTCGAAGGCCATCCCAATCTGCAGACGCTCGCGCCGCTGCGCATCGGTCAGAACGTCAAGGAAGTTCTGGAGGCCGATCTTGCCGGCGAATACGACGCCCGCACCGCTTACAAGAAGTCGCGCGACATCTGTCATGACGCAGGCGACTACGTTTCCATGAAGCTTTTCGAAGAACTGCTGGCAGACGAAGAAGGCCATATCGACTTCCTCGAAACGCAGCTCGACCTGCTCGAGAAGATCGGCGAAGCGAAGTACGGCCAACTCAACGCCGACTCGGCCAACGAAGCCGAATAATTCGCCATCCGCAATATTATCTCAGCCGGCCGCCTCTCGGGCGGCCGGTTTCGTTTCGGACGCATTGATGAAAGCTTCGGCCGATGCTCAATCTTCCGGGATCAGGCCGGGGAGATGGCTGAATTCCGCCACGACCCGTTCATAGACGGCGCGCTTGAAGGGAACGATCAGGCCGGGCAGGTCTTCCATCGGCTTCCATTCCCAGGCGTCGAATTCCGGCTCATGGCCGCTGGGCGGGGGATTGATGGCGATCTCGCTTTCGTCGCCCTCGAAGCGGAAGGCGAACCAGCGCTGGGTCTGGCCGCGATATTTACCCCTCAGGCCGATGCCGATCAGTTGCGGGGGCAAGTCGTAATTGATCCAGTCCGTGGCCTCGGCGAGCAGCGTCACGGTCTTGATGCCGGTTTCCTCGTAAAGCTCGCGATAGGCCGCTTCCAGTGGGTCCTCGCCCTTGTCGATGCCGCCTTGCGGCATCTGCCAGAGCTGGGGCGAGCCGTCATATTCCGAATTGCCGTCGGGAATACGCCGTCCGGCCCAGACGAGGCCTTCGCGGTTCAGGATCATCACGCCGACGCAGGGGCGATAGGGCAGGTCCTCGGCTCTTACGGGCGCCTGGCTCATGGTTCTCTCCGCTCAGGGATTGTTGGGGTCATTGACGAGCGCTGCAACGCCGACGATTTCGATACCGCGCATGGTCGCTTCCTCGCTCCATTTAGAGATCGCGTCAATGCTCTCGTCGAAAGCCGAGGCAACACCGATCGCCTGGCCGTTGCGACGGGCTATGCGCTCCAATTCATCGAGTTTTTGCAGGATGGTGTTCACATCGACCTGGCTGTCCAGTTGCAGGTCGGCGAAAGCGTAAGGAAGCTCCGTGCCCTTGGCGATCACAGCGGTCTTGGATTGCGCCGAAGTGCCGTCATCGAGGAAGAGCAGGCCGCGCTTGCCGATATCCCGCATGATCGGTTCCATGGCCTTGGGATCGGAGAGGAAACGTCCGCCCAGATAGTTCATGATGCCGGTATAATTGGTGATCTCGCCCATCGCCCGATGCAGGCTTTCGATGTTGTGCGCCACGGGCTTCGAGGTCAGCAGCGTATCCGGTCCTGGATCATTCGCTGGATAATCGAATGGCTCCAGTGGCACTTGCAGCAAAATTTCGTGACCACCGCGGCGGGCATCCTGCATCCAGCGCTGCAGGCTGTTGCCGCTGGCGGCAAAAGCGAAGGTAATTTCTTCCGGCAATTGCTTGATGGCGCGCTGCGTGCCGGTCTGGCTCAGACCGAGTCCGCTGAGGACGATCGCGATGCGGGTGCCGCGCGTGCCGGACCATGGCCGCGCATATTGATCCATCGGCCGTCGGCCATCGGGACCCGTGATCGGCAGCCGGCCGAAGGGCGTTTCTTCGAGCAGACTGTCGTTGGGGATGTCCGCCATGCGGGGATCCTGGCCCTTCTGCATGGCATCGACCAGAAGCGGGCCGCTGCCGTCGCGCGGGCGGGGGCTGTACTTGGTGATGACCGAGCCGTCCCCGGTCACCATGCGCTCCACGTTGGCACCCGAGTTCGGCTCTGAGCGCGGCATGCCATTTACTGCCTGATTGCTCGACGTTGACGGTCGCTGAATTGTGTCGGTCGGCGGCGTGGCCGTTCTGTCCTGCGATGCCGGAGGCTTCGACTGTTCGAGGCCATCACTACGAAATGCCGTGTAAAGTGAAAAGCCGCCGATCGCGACAAGGCAGAGGCTCGCGGCGATCTGTCCGATCCGCAGCACGCCGGGGCGCTTGCGCGCGGCCTTGCGGTTGCGACCTAAAGGTGCATGCAGATCCGTTCCCAATTCCTTGCCCGCTCCAAAACCGGGAAACAGCAGAAAGCCTCAAGGCCGGGCGGGTGCCCGGCCTTGAGAACGATGAATTACTTCGCGACAACGGCCTTTTCCGGGTCAGGCGGGAATGACGGATCGGTCTTCTTGCCGCGCAGCAGGTCGAGTGCATAGTTGAGCTGCACGTCGTCCTTCGGATCCGGCGGGACGTAGGCGACAGAGCCCGAACCTTCCTCAGTCTCGCTCTGGCCCTTGATGTGGCCGCGCAGGGCGGATTCGCCCTCGGTCACCATCTTGCCTTGGAGATCGGCCGGAAGAGGCTCTTCCACCTTGATGTCAGGTGTGATGCCGGTGCCCTGGATCGAGCGGCCCGACGGTGTGTAGTAAAGCGCGGTCGTCAAGCGCAGCGCGCCGTTTTCGCCAAGCGGAATGATCGTCTGAACCGAACCCTTGCCGAATGAACGCGTGCCGAGAACGGTGGCACGGCGGAGATCCTGGAGAGCGCCGGCAACGATTTCCGATGCTGAAGCCGAGCCGCCGTTGATGAGGACGATCAGCGGCTTGCCATCGGTCAGGTCGCCCGGGCCAGCATTGAAGCGGCGGGTTTCGTCCGGATTGCGGCCACGGGTGGACACTACTTCGCCGCGCTGCAGGAAGGCGTCGGAAACATTGATCGCCTGATCGAGCAAACCGCCGGGGTTGAGACGCAGGTCAAGGACAAAGCCCTTGAGCTTGTCGGCCGGAACGGTCGCCTTGATCTTCTGGATCGCCTTTTCGAGATCCGGATAGGTCTTTTCGGTGAAGGAGATGACGCGCAGGTAGCCGACATCATCTTCAACACGCGACTTGACCGCCTGAACGGCAACAACGTCACGTACGATCGTCAGTTCGATCGGTTTGTCGGCGCCCTTGCGGATGAGCGTCAGCTTGATCGGCGTGTTGACGGCGCCACGCATCTTTTCGACGGCGTCTTCGAGCTTCAGGCCGCGAACAGACTGGCCGTCAATTTCCGAGATATAGTCGCCGGCCAGAACGCCGGCCTTGGCAGCCGGAGTGTCGTCGATCGGAGTGATGACCTTGACGAGTTCGTCCTCCATAGTGACTTCGATGCCGAGACCGCCGAACTCACCCTTGGTCTGGGTGCGCATGTCTTCGGCGTCCTTCGCATTCATGTAGCTGGAATGCGGATCGAGGGAGGAGAGCATGCCATTGATGGCACTTTCGATCAGCTTGTCCTCGGCCGGCGGTGTTACGTATTGCGCACGCACGCGTTCGAAGACGTCACCGAATACCGAAAGCTCCTTATAGGTCGATGCTCCCGCCGCCTCTGCAGGCACGCCTGCGGAGTAAATGACGCTCATCGCGGTCGCGCCCATCAATGCGCCGACCAGAACAAGAGAAGCCCTACGAATCATTGCGTGCCTTTCCAGTGTCTTTGGCGGTCCACCACGGTCGGGAATCGACCGGTTTACCGTCCTTTCGAAACTCAATGTAAAGCGTTGGCCGATCTGTTTCCAGCGCCAATGCTGTCGCGCTTGCCACTCTTTTCGCACCCATTACGGCGAGCGGCTCGCCTGAAAAAACGAATTTCCCTTGACGGGTGCTGATCGTATCCATGCCTGAGAGAACCAAGTGATATCCGTCGCCAGCGTCGAGAATGATCATCTGGCCATAACTGCGGAAAGCGCCGGCAAAAACCACCAGCCCGTCAGCAGGGGCGGTCACCACCGTTTCCGGATTGGTCGCGATCGTTATTCCCATGGCCTCGTGTCCGGTGCCGTCGGCATCGCCGAACTGGCGCAGAATATCGCCTGCCACAGGCAGCTCCAGTTTCGCCTTCAGTTCTCCGAAGGGATATGCGGGCGCAATGCGGTTTTTATCAGGCACCCCGCTGTCGGCCAGGGCCTTTGCCTGGGCGCGCTGTTCGTCGGTCAGGAGCTTGCGGTTCTCCTCCGCCTGCCGGGCGGCAGCCGCGGCGTCGCGCACCGAGGCAATCTCCGTCTCCATCGAGGCGGCGAGGCTTTCCAGCGTTGTCGCCTTGCTCGCAAGCTCCTGCGAACGCTGCTTCTCGGCTTCCAGTTCGACGGCGTTGGAGCGGCTCAACTTGTCGTTTTCGGCAAGCAGCAGGTCCATGCGGCGCTCCTCCTCCAGGCTGTTTGCCATGGTGGTGGTCAGGCCTTCCTTCTCTTTGGCGCTTGCCGTCTGCAGTGCCGAGAGGTCGGCAAGATCAGCCGCGAGCTTTTCGGTCTCCTTGCGGATGCCGGGAACCACGGCGCCGAGCAGAATGGCGCTGCGGACGGAAGCAAGCGCATCGTCAGGTGTCACGAGAAGGGCAGGGGGCGGGTTGCGGCCCATGCGCTGGAGGGCGGCAAGAACCTCGGCAAGCAGGCCGCGGCGCTCGTGCAGCGAGCGGCGAATGCCGTCTTCCTTGACGCCCAGCTCAGCGAGCTTCTTTTCGCTGTCGAGGATCTTGCCTTCGAGAGATTTGCGGCGAGTGGCGGAATCGATCAGCGCCTGGCGGATGCTCGCCGTACTCTTTTCCAGATTGTCGATGCTGCTCTGAAGCTCTGTCACCTTGTCAGAGGAAAGGCCGATCGTCTTCGACAGCTTTTCCAACTCGGTTCTCGTCTCGTCGCGTTTCTTTGCAAGTTCGGCAGCAGGATCAGGCGGCGGCTGTTCGGCTGTTGTTGCTGGAGCGGCCGGTTCGGCAACAGTTGGTGGTGGCGGAGCATCCTGCGCCTGCACGGCAAAGGGGTTTCCCGAAATGGCAATGACAGCCGCGCCGAGCCCTGCGGCAACGGCCGGCAGGAACAGGCGGGATCGCTTGGGGGCAGCTCTCGTCATGCGTGTCGGGGTTTACTCGTTCAAATCGCCCGGAACCTAAGCTGATTTGGGGCTGTTGACCAGAAAGTTTGAAGGAGAAGGGGCCGGGAGGCAAAACACGGCTGCGTGACCATTTTAGGCTGCATCAGACACGATGATAGGGATGGCCGGAGAGGATGGTCACGGCGCGGTAAAGCTGCTCGGCAATCAGCGTGCGGACGATCTGATGCGGCCACGTCATCTTGCCAAGGCAAAGGGTCATGTCGGCTCGGTCATAGAGGGAGGGATCGAGACCATCCGCGCCACCGATTGCGATCGTCAGGTCGCGTTTGCCCTGATCGCGATAGTTGCCAAGGAGATTGGCGAAAGCTTCGCTGTCCAGCGCCTTGCCGCGCTCGTCGAGGAGAATGAGGATGCTGCCTTCCGCTAGCGATTTCAGCAGCATAGCCGCCTCCTCGCGCTTGCGGGTTTCCGCATTGGAGGCGCGGCTTTCGGCCACTTCGGCGATACGAGAGAATTCCAGTCCGACTGCGGGACCGGCCTTTGCAAAACGGTCGAAATAACGGGCAGCAAGATCCTTTTCGGGGCCCGACTTCAGCCGTCCCACCGCAAAAAGACCAATTCGCATTCATCCGCTCCTGCTGTGCCGCCCTTTCGAAGCGCAATGTGAACTTTCCGGCCCGCCATCCAAGGCAGGCCCGGCCAGTTATCACGTGTCAGGCGCCGGACGAATGCCGGGCTGCCTGTTCAGTGCCGCGTTTCCTCGTCCATATCCGGAGCCGCCCACATCTTTTCGATGTTGTAGAATTCGCGGATTTCGGGACGGAACACATGCACGATGATGTCACCGGTATCGATCAGGATCCAGTCACCACCTTCCTGACCTTCGACGCGGGCAGTACCGAAGCCCTCGTCCTTGAGATCAGTCAGAAGATGATCGGCGATCGCCATGACGTGCCTGTTCGAGCGGCCGGAGACGACAACCATGTAATCTCCCAGGGCCGATTTTCCGGCAATGTTGATGGTGACGATATCTTCAGCTTTCGAGTCCTCGAGGCTGACGAGGACGGCTTCCAGAGCACGGGCAGCGGCATCGGCGCCACGTTCCGCACCCTTCGGGACAACGGCGAGCGTTTTTCCCTTGGCGTGTACTGTTGTCAGTGCTTTCCCTTTCCTGGAATGACAAACTATGCACAACACAGATCCGGTGCAACCAGATCATGGTTAAGATAGGCATCAAACCATTAACGTTTCAAGACGCGGCGCAGCATGCGGACGGCCGAAAACCGCATTTGGCGTCACGAAATCGAGATTTCGACCCTCGGTCGAGATGGAGGGGCGGTGTACAGCGTCTGCGGTCGAGCGTAAAGTGCCGGCGACCTCTGCAAATTTCGACCGATATGACCGAAGCCACCAAAAATCCGCTCACACCCGTCCTGCGAATCACCTTTCCCGACGACGATCGCCTCGGCCACGGCAAGATGGAACTGCTCGAGCATATTCGCGAGACAGGTTCGATCTCGGCGGCCGGCCGCGCCATGGACATGTCCTATCGTCGTGCATGGATGCTGGTTGCCGAGATGAACCGCATGTTCAAGGCCCCGGTGGTGGAATCGCAGCGCGGTGGCCAGAAGGGCGGCGGCGCTGCGCTGACGCCGTTCGGGGAGGAACTGCTGGCGCGCTTTCGCGGAATGGAAAGGACCGTGCGCGCCAGCCTAGCCGACGATCTCGCCTGGCTGCAGGCCAACTGTAATCTCCAACACGAAAGCCGAGGCTGATCAGGCTTCCAGCGCAACCGTCTTGATGACGGCGAAGGCCGGCATACCAAGCCGCAGGTTCAGGCGCTCGCAGGACAATGCGGTAATGCGCGACAGTACGGCGTCGCCGGCGCAATCGAGGCGGATCTCGACGGTTCCATCCTCCGCCGGCGAAACCTGTGTTATGGTTCCTGCCAAAATGTTGAGTGCGCTCAAGCCCTTCGGCTTCCGCGTTGCCAGCATCACGTCGCGCGCAGGGATGCGGATGCGCACAGGCTTTCCGGCAGCCGGCGCGACACCCGGAACATAAAGCCTGCCTGATTTCAGCAGGATCGTTGCAATCCGATTGGTCGGATCGACGCTTTCGACCATGCCTTCCAGCACGGCACCGGCTTCCTTCCTGTCTTCTGGGAGAAGCGACGAACGGCTGAGGACTTCCACTGCCGGGCCGGCCGCTTCGACCTTGCCGTCGCGCATGACGACGACCTGGTTGGCCAGGCGAGAGACTTCGGAAATCGAATGACTGACATAAACGATTGGAATATCCATCTCGTCGCGCAGGCGCTCGAGATAGGGCAGGATTTCGGCTTTGCGGGCCTCGTCCAGTGCCGCCAGCGGTTCGTCCATCAGCAGCAGGCGGGGCGAGGAAAGCAGCGCACGGCCGATCGCGACGCGTTGCTTCTCGCCGCCCGATAATTTGGAGGGGCTGCGGGCAAGTAACTGGCCGATGCCAAGCAGGTCGACGACGTAATCGAAACTTTCAGTGCGTGTGGATTTCGGCGCGAACCAGCGGCCATAGGAGAGGTTCGCCCGGACGCTCAGGTGCGGAAAGAGCCGCGCCTCCTGGAAGACATAGCCGAAACGGCGCCGGTGACGGGGAATGAAGATGCTCTTTGCCGTATCCGTCAGCACCTCGCCTTCGAGCAGAACGCGACCTTCGGCCGGTCGGGTGAGGCCGGCGATGATGCGGATCATTGAGGTCTTGCCGGAGCCGGAACGACCGAAAAGCGCCGTCACACCGCGCTCGGAGGTGAAAGCGGCATCGAGTCCGAGGGCGCCGAGGCGATGTCTTGCTTCGACAATAAGTGTCATTCCGGATCGATCCTCCGGCCGGCGAGATAGGTGAGGAATTCCGAAGCGAGCAGGGCGAGCATGGAAATCACGATGGAAACAAGGGTGAGCCGCATGGCGCCGGAATCGCCACCCGGCACCTGGGTAAAGGTGTAGATGGCGGCCGACAGCGTCTGCGTTTCGCCGGGAATGTTAGAGACGAATGTGATAGTGGCGCCGAACTCGCCCATCGCTTTGGCAAAGCAGAGGATCATGCCGGCAATGACGCCGGGAATGATGAGCGGCAGCGTGACTGTCAGAAAGACCCATAACGGGCTCGCGCCAAGCGTCCCCGCCGCTTCCTCCAGCTTGCGGTCGACGGCTTCGATGGACAGGCGAATGCTGCGCACCATCAGCGGAAAGCCCATGACGCCGCAGGCAAGTGCAGCGCCCGTCCAACGGAAGGAGAGCACGATGCCGAGATATTGATCGAGCAGGCTGCCGATCGAGCCACGGCGACCGAAGAGGATAAGAAGAATGAAGCCGGTGACGACCGGGGGTAGGATCAGCGGCAAGTGAATGATGCCGTTGAGCAACGACTTGCCCCAGAAGCGGCCGCGAGCAAGCAGCAGGGCAACGAGGATACCGAGCGGCAGGCTTGCTGCCATGGCGACGAAGGAAACGCGCAGGCTCAGCAGGATCGCCGTCCATTCCTCATCGCTCAAGCCGAACATATCCAAGCGTCATCTTCTCCGAAACATAGAAGGTCTGCGAAGCGAGCCTTCACGCTAAGCTCTGAGCGCTAATTTCGCATTTATTTCAGGATCGTGAAGCCCTGGGCAGTGAAGAAAAGAGCAGCCTTATCCGACTTCAGGAAATCAAGATAGGCGGCGGCATCCGGGTTCTTGCTCTCGGCGAGCAGTGCGATCGGATAGATGATCGGCGGGTGAGAATCGGCTGGGAAAGCACCGACGATCGTGACGCCCTTATCGGCGGCGGCATCCGTCTGGTAGACGATGCCGTAGGGTGCCTCACCCCGGGAAACGAAGGCGAGTGCGGCGCGCACACTTTCCGCATAGGCGACCTTGGTTTCTACGGACTTCCAGACGCCGAGTTTGTCGAGCGCCGCCTGCCCATACTTGCCGGCCGGAACTGACTTGGGTTCGCCCATGGCAAGCTTGCCGTCGCCGAGCAAGCCGGCGAGATCGAAGCCCTGCTTGATTTCAACCGGCTTCTGTTTGTCGCTTTCGGCGACGAGTACGAGGCGATTGCCAAGAAGGTTGGAACGCGTGTCCGGCTTGATCAGCTTTTTGTCGGCGACATAATCCATCCAATTCAAATCGGCGGAGATGAAGACATCGGCCGGGGCAGCATTTTCGATCTGCTTTGCCAGTGCGCCGCTTGCCGCGTAGGAAGCGACGGCTTCCTTACCGCTTTCCTTCGCCCAGGCGACGTTGGCGGCGTCGAGCGCATTCTTCAAGCTTGCGGCTGCGAAAACGGTGATCTTTTCGGCGGCTGCGGCAGGTGCGGAAAGCGCTGCTGCGCCAAGCCAGATGGCCGACATCACTGCGGTTGCCAGTTTCATCCAGTGGCGGCGATTGTGCATGATCTTCTCTCCGAGTTCGAAATATCTAGACGGATATAACGGCGAGGGAGATTTGGCTAGGGTTGCCTTTCATAAAATATAACGGCAGCGGAAGGCGGTCTTCCTGCACTGCGTCCTCACGCATTCGTGAAGCGCATGGCTCACAGCGGACCGAAAATTACTGAGGTGAAATTGTGGCGATTCAGTTGGCAAATGGCAGGTCGAAAGGGTGACGGAATTGAATCGATCTGTTTTTGCTGATTAAAATGGCAACTGATGTCGCCATAACGTCGCGAGGCCTGCATTCTACGCATTGCTGCAATGCACCAGTATATATTCACCTTCTGAACAAATGTGCTAAAACACAATCATCCGACGGCTTCTCCTCCTCCCATAGCCGTCCGATAGGATCGACAACACTCCTCCTCCCAGTTGTCGATCAAGTTTTAAGCCCGACGCACCTCCTCCCGCGTCGGGCTTTTCATTTTCGGCAACTTCCGGACAATCCGATTTATTCCGCGGCTTTGTGCAGATCGCTGTCGCGGATGGCGGTCGAGCTCAAGGTTGAGCGCGGGCCATGAATGAAGGTCCAGGCGGGCGCCGGCTTCTTCCAGAGAATGCGGGCATCGTCTTCGTCAATGCGGGCAAAGGCGAAGGTTTTTGCCATTTTCGACGAAAGGTAGGAGAGCGTCGAGCCCGGCCGGTCGATAACGGCGATCGGGAAGGTGCGCGCGATATTCTGCCATTTCTGCCAGCGATGGAAATTCTCCAGGCTGTCGGCGCCCATGATCCAGATAAAATGCACATGCGGATTGCGTGCCTTCACGCGGGCGAGCGTGTTGGCCGTATAACTTACGCCAAATGACTGCTCGAAGGCTGTGACCTTGATATGCGGATCGGTAGCGATCGCCTCACTGCGTGCGATGCGCTCCGAAAGCGGTGCGAGATGGTTGCGGCTCTTCAGCGGATTGCCCGGTGTCACCATCCACCAGAGCTGATCGAGCCCCAGGCGGCGGATGGCGATCTCGGCGACAAGGGCATGGCCCTCATGCGGCGGATTGAAGGAGCCGCCGAACAGACCGACGATCATCCCGCGTTCGCTATGCGGCATGCGAAGATAGCGCCGGTCTATCTGCTCTGTAGTCACGTCAGGGCCGCGTTTGTCCAGTGCCGCGAACGCGGTATTTGAAGGAGGTCAGCTGCTCGACGCCGACGGGGCCACGCGCATGCATCTTGCCGGTGGCAATGCCGATTTCTGCGCCCATGCCGAATTCGCCGCCATCGGCAAACTGGGTGGAGGCGTTGTGCAGCAAGATGGCCGAGTCGATCTCGGTGAAGAAGCGCTCGACGACTTCGGGGTTTTCGGCAAGCACGGCTTCGGTGTGATTGGACGAATATTTCTGGATATGGCTGATCGCGCCGGAAATGCCGTCGACGACGGCAACGGAAATGATCGCGTCCAGATATTCGGTCGACCAGTCTTCTTCGGTTGCGGGTTTCAGGCCGGGCACGACCTTGAGAACTGCAGCCGAACCGCGAACCTCGCAACCGGCTTCAGTCAAAACCTCGATCAATGGCTTCAGATGCGTGCTGATGGCGGCCCCGTCAACGAGCAGGGTCTCGGCTGCGCCACAGACACCGGTGCGGCGCATCTTGGCATTGACGATGATATTCTTCGCCATTTCGAGATCGGCGGAGGCATCGACATAGATATGGCAAAGGCCTTCGAGATGAGCGAAAACCGGCACGCGCGCCTCGCTCTGCACACGGGCAACGAGGCTCTTGCCGCCGCGCGGCACGATGACGTCGATTGCGCCATGAAGCCCGCGCAGCATGGCGCCGACAGCGGCGCGGTCGGCAACCGGTACGAGCTGGATCGCGTGTTCCGGCAGGTCGGCTGCCTTGAGGCCCTCGACCATGCAAGCATGGATCGCGGCGGACGAACGGCGCGAATCCGAGCCACAGCGCAGGATCACGGCATTGCCGGCCTTCAGGCACAGCGCGCCGGCGTCGGCCGTCACGTTCGGCCGGCTCTCGAAGATGACGCCAATGACGCCGAGCGGCGTGCGGACGCGCTCGATCTTCAGGCCGTTCGGGCGATCCCAGGCGGCGATCACTTCGCCGACGGGATCGGCAAGGGCGGCAATGGCGCGGATGCCTTCGGCCATTTCCGTGACACGCTTGTCGTTCAGCGTCAGGCGATCGATGAAGGAGGCGAGCATGTCCGTGCCTTCTACATCCTTCAAATCCCTGGCATTCTCCGAAAGGATATGGGCCTTGTTCGCCAGGATGGCATCTGCCATGGCGTTCAAAGCCCTATTCTTGGCGTCGGTTGGAGCAAAGCCCAATGGTCGCGCGGCGGCCTTTGCCTTGCGGCCGATGTCGTTCATCAGCGCGTCAATGTCCGGGCTCTGCGCAACTGTATCAAGCATAGCTTGCGTCCTTCTTCTGCCTTTCCGATTTCGAACCGATCTGCACGGTCATCACCATATCGTCACGATGGACCATGGCGGCGCGGCCGGGATAACCGAGGATCGCCTCGATCTCAGCCGATTTACGGCCGGTGATCTGGCGGGCTTCCTCCGCGTCGTAACC
This sequence comes from Rhizobium sp. ZK1, assembly GCF_047782645.1. NCBI lineage: Bacteria > Pseudomonadati > Pseudomonadota > Alphaproteobacteria > Hyphomicrobiales > Rhizobiaceae > Rhizobium > Rhizobium sp. ZK1. Next base: position 4,065,634 of record NZ_CP180586.1, on the reverse strand, counting down.
GACGAGCCCACGAGCGATCTCGCGACCGGAGGGAGCAATGATCGCGACCGTGTCGCCGCGAGAAAAATTGCCGGAGATGCTGCGCACGCCAGCCGGAAGCAGGCTCTTGCCGGCGCCGAGAGCTGTGACGGCACCTTCATCGAGATGCAATGCGCCAGCCGGCTGAAGCTGTCCGGCAATCCAGGTCTTGCGGGCGGTAACGGGCGTGCCTGATGGTGCAAACCAGGAGGAACGCGCGCCCCTTTCGATTGCTGAAAGCGGACTATCAGGCTTGCCTGACGCGATGATCATGGCGCAGCCGGAGGTCGTCGCGATCTTGCCGGCATCGATCTTAGTGCGCATGCCGCCGCGCGAGAGTTCGGAGGCGGCGCCACCCGCCATGGCCTCGATTTCGGGGGTGATTTCGGCAATGGTTTCCAGGAATTGCGCATCCGGATCGAGATGCGGCGGCGCAGTATAGAGACCGTCGATATCGGAAAGAAGAATCAGCAGGTCGGCGCCGGTCATCGTAGCGACACGGGCAGCAAGGCGGTCGTTGTCGCCATAGCGGATTTCGCTGGTTGCGACCGTGTCGTTTTCATTGATGATCGGCACGGCGCCGATCTTCAGAAGCTGGTTGATGGTAGCACGAGCGTTGAGGTAGCGGCGACGCTCTTCGGTATCGCCGAGTGTCAGCAGGATCTGACCGGCGACGATCTCGTCGTGCGAAAGGCTTTCCGACCAGGCTCGTGCCAGCACGATCTGGCCGACTGCCGCTGCCGCCTGGCTTTCTTCCAGCTTCAGCGCGCCGGAGGGAAGATCGAGCACCGAGCGCCCGAGCGCAATGGCACCTGACGATACCACTAGGACATCGACGCCTTTGGACTTCAGCGCGGCGATATCGGCGCACATGGCATCGAGCCAGGCTTTCTTCAGGCCGGTCTTGCGGTCCACCAGTAAGGCCGAGCCGATCTTAATGACAACGCGGCGATAGCGGTCCAGCGGCTTACGGCTACTCATCCGCCTTGTCCTCGTCGCTCAGGATCGTGTCGCGATGGCGCAGCTTCGGTATCTTGGCCGGTTTTTCTTCGGTATTGGCTTCGACGATGATGTCGCGCAGCGCACGCAGCACCTCGGTCATACCATTGCCGGTGATGGCCGAAATCAAAAAGGGTGTCTTGCCGCAGGCCTTGGCGAGTTCCTTGGCCTTCTTCTTCAGTGTCGCATCGTCGACTACGTCGATCTGTGACAAAGCGACGATCTCCGGCTTGTCGCCCAGCTCGTTGCCATAGGCTTCGAGCTCGTGCTTCACGGTCTTGTAGGCCTTGCCGACCTTTTCCTCCTGGGCAGACACGAGATGCAGCAGCACGCGGGTGCGCTCGACATGGCCGAGGAAGCGGTCACCGATGCCGACACCTTCATGGGCGCCTTCGATGAGACCGGGGATGTCGGCAAGGATGAATTCCTGGCCGTCGATGGTGGCAACACCAAGGTTCGGATGCAGCGTCGTGAAAGGATAGTTGGCGATCTTCGGACGCGCGCGCGTCACCGAAGCAAGGAACGTGGATTTGCCGGCATTCGGCAGGCCGACGAGGCCGGCATCGGCAATCAGTTTCAGGTGCAGCCAGATGGTCTTTTCTTCGCCCTCCAGGCCGGGATTGGCCCAGTCCGGCGCCTGGTTGATCGAAGACTTGAAGTGGGCGTTGCCGAAGCCGCCGTTGCCGCCTTTTGCGAGGCAGAAGCGCTGGCCTTCTGCCGTTAGGTCACAGATCAGAGTTTCCTGATCCTCCTCGAAGATCTGCGTGCCGACGGGAACCTTGAGTGTCACGTCGCCGCCATTGGCGCCGGTGCGGTTCTTGCCCATGCCATGCATGCCGACCTTGGCCTTGAAGTGCTGCTGGTAGCGGAAATCGATCAGCGTATTGAGGCCGTTGACGGCCTCCACCCAGACGTCGCCGCCGCGCCCGCCGTCGCCTCCGTCAGGCCCACCGAACTCGATGAATTTCTCACGGCGGAAGGAAACGCTGCCCGCGCCACCATCACCCGACCGGATATAGACCTTTGCTTCATCGAGAAATTTCATTTTACTTCCAGTACTCAGTGCGTTTGGGCGACCCCTCTTGGCCCATTCGATATAGGCGGTTCAGGCGGAGGTCAAAGAATATCGTGATTTTTGCGAGCTATAACATACAGTACGGGTTTGGTCTCGATGGCAGATACGATCTGGAACGTATCGCCAAAAGTCTCGAAGGCGCCGACGTCATAGCTTTGCAGGAGGTGACGAGGGGCTTCGTCCGGAACGACTATGCCGACATGCCGGCTGATCTCGCGGCCCTGTTTCCCGACCATTTCTGGGTGTATGGACCGGCCTGCGACATGCACGCCGTGGCGTCGGAGGGGCAGGTTTCTCCGCCGCGCGGCACCCGTTTCCAGTTCGGCAACATGGTGCTGTCGCGCTGGCCCATCCTGTCGACGCGAACGCTGCTTCTGCCGCGCAGTCGCACGGTAGAGAAGATCAATCTCCAGCGCGGTGCCACCGAAGCCGTTATTGCCGCACCAGGCGGCGCGATCCGGGTCTATTCCGTTCATCTCGACCATGTTTCCGCCGACGAGCGCATTGCGCAGCTTCACCATCTCACCGACCGCATCAATGCCTTCATTCAGGAGGGCGGGTCCCTGAGTGGTGCCCACGAATTCGGGCTTTCTGAGCCGCCGCTGCCGGACGATTATGTCGTTATGGGCGACTTCAACATGGAGCCGGATTCGCCGGAATATTGCGCCTTTGCCGGATCCGTCGACCGGTTTTACGGCCGCACGGCGCGGATTGGCACGCCCATCGACGCCTTTGCGGCGCTCGGAGCCCATATGCCGGGAAGCTACAGCTGGATGGATCCGAAAGATCACGGCAAGCGCATGCATATCGATTACTGTTTCGTCAGTTGCGGCCTCAAGGACCGGTTGAAATCCGCTGTCATTAATGCGGATTCCCTGGGTTCCGATCATTTTCCCCTGCATGTCGAGATCGGCGATTGAGAGGACGCCGCCCTTAAAGCGTACCGCGATCTTTCAGATCACTCACCTCGCTTTAAGGTCTTTGTTTCGTGCATGTCTTTATCGCAAAACCGCTGCGCACTTTTGCGCGACATGCATCAGTGCGGCGTCCTTTCGATGTCAGGCAACCTGTCTCTGTTGAAGTGCGCCAGGCTGAAGCACGGTTTCGATATGGGCGACCATGGTGTTGCGGGCGAAAGAATAGATTTCGCTGCAGCCGGTCATCCGGAAGCCGAGCTTTTCCTGAAGCCGAAGCGAAGCAGGGTTGTCGGCAAAGACGCCCGAATGAACGGGAATGTCAGGCATGCGCTGCGAGAAACGCTCCAGCGCTGCTTCCGCCGCCTCGCTCATATAGCCGCGCCGCCAGTAGTAGCGGTTCAGCCAGTAGCCGAGGTGCCAGCGGCCATGACGAAGTTCGATCGACACATTGCCGATATGGACGTCATCACTGCCTGTTATCGCCAGAACCCAGTCCGGCAGGACGCCTGATGTGACCGGAACCAGCCAGTCCAGCGCATCCTGCCGGTCATAGGGGGCAGGGACGCGGGCCAGCATTCTGGTGACCGCGAAATCGGAAAGCGATTCCGCAATATCAGGCGCGTCGCTCAGCCTGTGGGGGCGGAGCGTCAGCCTTGCGGTCGTGATGACCGGCGCAGGGCCGGGCATCATGGGCTTGGTCTTGGGCCTCTGCAGGGCAACGGCGCTCATGAGATTGCCCCCCAGCTTCTCAGCGACATCCAGGTCTTGCGGTCGAGCCGGTACCATTCGACCGGCACGTTGCTGCCGAGCGCCAGCGAGGCGGCAAGGCCGGATCCCTGGAACTGGAAACCGCACTTCTGGATGACGCGGCGCGAGGCAACGTTCATGACCCGGCAGCGGGCATCGATCTGCTCGACCTGCTGCCGCGTCCTGAACACCATGTCAACGAGCGCATGGCAGGCCTCGGTCATATAACCCTGGTTCCAATAGGGTTCACCCAGCCAGTAACCGATCTCGACGGTCCTTTCATCGGTATGCGGCTCCACTCCGCAGCAGCCCATGAAGGCGCCGTTCTCGGCCTTGGTGATGGCATAGACGCACTTGCCAATCTCGCCATTTCGCGTACGCCAAACAAAGTCGGCGGCATCATTGGCGGTATAGGGGTGCGGCATACGCGATACCATGGTGGCGACTTTGGCGTTGTTGGCGAGATGGGCAAGGGCGTCAATGTCTTCCTCGTGGGGCGCGCGCATGACGAGCCTTTCCGATAACAAGACAGGGCAATCGGTCCTTAACCGCTCCGGCCTCAGCCGTTCCTTGGGAGACCGCTGGTCTTCCCTGGGTGACCGTGATTGGTCCACCCTCATCAATTCGCCTTGCATGTTCAGTCCTCCTGTTTGGACAAAGAAAAAGGGGAGATGGCGCCCCATCTCCCCTGTTTTCTGGACTGAACCTGGTATGGCCAGCCGGGTCGATGAGACGCCGGCTGTTTTAGAGCGCTACCGGCTTATTCCGCTGCTTCCGCTTTCGGCATTACAGACACGTACACGCGACCATTGGCCTTCGTTCGGTAGTCCACATTGCCAGCCGTAAGTGCAAAAATAGTATGATCCTTGCCGAGGCCAACATTGGCGCCCGGATGCCACTGCGTACCGCGCTGGCGAACGATGATGTTGCCGGCTACGACGTTCTCGCCGCCGAACTTCTTCACGCCGAGGCGCTTGGATTCGGAATCGCGACCGTTGCGCGAGGAACCGCCAGCTTTTTTATGTGCCATTGGAGTTCTCCTTTAAACCTGAAACCCGTTGATCTTACTTGGCGGCCACGATGTCCGTGATACGGACAACCGTGTGATGCTGGCGATGGCCGCGCGAACGCTTCGAATTCTGACGACGACGCTTCTTGAAGGCGATGACCTTCTTGCCGCGGGTCTGGTCGACGACTTCCGCCTTGACGGAGGCGCCGGCTACGAAGGGCGCACCGATCGCCGCGTCGGCACCTTCGCCGATCACGAGGACTTCGGTGAATTCAATGGAGTCGCCAGCGGAGGCTTCAAGCTTCTCGATGGTCAGCACGTCGTTGGCTGCCACACGGTACTGCTTACCGCCGGTCTTGATGACTGCGAACATTATTTTATCCTTTCATGTTCGATCCAGCTCTCCCCGCTACAGGCAGGTGGCTGTCTTCTTATCAGTCGAAGTTAAGCAGGGATTTCAGGGAACGGGCCCGGAACTCTGGTCTGCCGGTGAAACCCCACGCGAGCGCGAGGCGGGCAGGGGCGGACTACTCCGCTCCTATTGCCGATGCGGGATACGCGAGTGACAAAAAAGTGTCAAGGCAAAAGGATGGAAAAGCTTGAGATTTCGGCTTGCCAGTCTGTCATTTGCTCGTTATGAGAACGCCCGCGCCGAACAAGCGCCGACCAAGACTGCGGAGAGGTGGCAGAGTGGTCGAATGCACCGCACTCGAAATGCGGCATACCTGCAAGGGTATCGTGGGTTCAAATCCCACCCTCTCCGCCAAAATTTGCTGGGTCTCCAGTATGTCCCGCAGCCAAAAATCCGTATATGTCGCTGAGCGGTTCCTCAATTCTCAACCAGAGCCACACTCCCGGCACGTCGCATGACCGGAATCAATCTTCGGAGCGTCCTCCGGACTTTCCGACCGCAATACCGGCGACGATCAAAAAGGCGCTTCCTAAGACCTTCAAAATGTCCGCCAGCCATTCCCGTTCAGACAAGAAGGCACCCACCACAACGATAAGCAGAATAAGAGCTAAAATAGCGAACGAAAGTGTGAGGGCGGCGGCATGGCCCTTGTCGTCGGTGCCATAGGCAAACCCCCAGCGGGCAAAATGGAAGACCTGGTTTGGCGCATGCCCGTCGGTGAAGCAGGGGTCTTTACTCGTATCAGGGTCTGGCTGATCGGGAATTTGCGCCGGCGGGGAGGGAACCTCCCATTCAGCCGGCGACTTGGCTTCGTCAGTTGACGTTTGCGAGCTTGGACCTAAAGACATCACGTATCAGCGTGTTAGAGATTCGAGGCTTTGAATCTAGCACTCCATAATTCTCTTTCACGATGGCCCAAGGTTCACCTGGGGCGTGTGTCGCGTTAGACAATTGGACGCCGGTCATACCTTTATGCGCCTCCCACACGTTCCTTAGAAAAGAAAGCACTTGTTCATCTGGAGGCTCAGGAATTTCGAATTTCATAAACGGCCCGTTATCTCTGCGAACGAGGACGCGAGCCTTCTTTCCTTGGATCGGGTTTCTGCCGAACTCTTTGAAGTTTCCGTAGACGTCTCCAACGACCGGGCCCCAGGGCCAAGCCTCCACATCGTCCCCAAAAAGGGGCGTTCCTGTGTGAGCAAGCCACCAGGCATGTGCGTAAAAGACGAGCTTTTGAAGCTTCATCTGGTCTATACGCGGATACTGTGAGTTGTCGCCAGCTTGTATGTCGAGAAAGGCATTCGCCACGGCTGCCGCAGTGGTCCGAGCGCCTTCCGCTGTAATGTCTACCATGCGAGGCCTCCTTTCTGCGATTCACAAAGACAGCGCCGAAACCATGGTCTCCGCGCTGATATTCTCGCCTAATATAGGTTGATTCTTGTGCGTTTGCTAGGGCTGAGGGGTTGACTCGCTGAGAATCGATCGTCGAGAAGCGGGCGAATCTTGGCCGGGATTAGCCCTTCGCGCCCCTCTAAAGACATCCTACGCGTGACTAGGCGACATGCGGCGGCTATCCGCAAGGGGCGCTGGCAAGCGCCACCGTGTTAACTAGAGTTGTCGGACGTTTATAGCCCGGATGACGTCAGCACCGAGCTGTTGGGTGTTTTTCAGCCCACCTTTCGAATTAAACAGGTCCACGCCAATCTCTGTCGCAATCGGCCTCAATACCTCTTTCACGACGACGGGCAGCACCTTGGCATTGCGGCGAATTCGGATTGCGCCGCTTTCATATTGGACGATCTCGACATCAGAATAGGCCGCGCGAGCCATAACCTCCAAATCCTCGACAGGCCGCTCCTCCCGGATGCCGCGAGTGATCGGATAGGTGAGCTTTCCGCCTTGAAGTCGCATCAGTTGGTGTGCCTCTTGGCTCGTGGTGTCAAGCAGTTCCTCGACCGAGACACCTTTCTCGTCGTCGACGTTGACGCGAAGCACCATCACCCGATCGACGTGATGAAATGTATTCTGATTGAAGCTAACGTGATTCGATGTCGTGATGGTCTTTACCGATATGCGCTCGTTTGATGCCGATACGACGTCATAGCCGCGCTGGTTGATATCCAGTGCCATTTGCCCACGTGTGATCATTGCCGCGTAAAGCTCGCCGATGCGGCCCGTAAGATGATTGAGCTCGCCGGGACTGACGCCCCAGCTGATCTCCTTCTCGAACCAGGACAACGCTTCTGCCAGTGACTGGATGATCTGGACTTGGCTTAGAGTTGGTCGATCAGCCATGTCGCTCAGCAACTCCAAAACCGGACGGGATTTTGAACGTGCTTGAGCTCGGGTGTCGTTATCCGCTTCCCTCTCGCGCCAACGTAGAGATCCCATATCTCTTTCGGTGCCTCCCTCCCGACGAAGCCGAACCTATTTGCCTCAGATCCGTCGGCATAGACGATTTCAGGGAAGTTCTCGGTGGTTGCGGCCATCCACCTCTCGGCCTCAAACGCACCTACAACCACACCGCGGACAACAGCGAGCACATACTGAGCATTCTCAGCACGTGACCTTGAAATTCTCCAGCAATAGCGGACGAAATTGTAGATTGCTCGACGATCGAACCTATTATCGAGCTTGTTGATATTGATCAGAACAAGGCGATGCTCAGGGTTCGAAGGAAATGCCGGTAGACTGTATTTATCTGCGATCTCGACATGGTTCATGGGACCGCGGTCACTGCTGGCGTGGCCGCCCTGGGTGTTAGTGAGCCCTGGATAGGCATCGATCAATGCAGCCTCGACTTCAAAGATCGCTGCCTCAGGTATCTCATGACGATGGATGACATGCAGCACTTCAAGCCCGGCGTTCTTTATCGCACGGATGCGATCAAGCTTTGATCCAAGTGTTTGGCTGTCGTCATCTGTTAAGTCTGCGACACCAGCCGCATGATCGAATACGCGATTGTTACGACCTTTACCGACGTAAAACGTCTCGCCGTTTCGCGGATCGATGAGGCGATAGACGTAGTTGCCAAGCCGCTCGCATACTTCTTCAGAAAATCGCACGGCCGCCCCTTAGTTCAAGCTGATGATCTTCACGGGCGAAAAGCTCTGAAACTTCTTAAACCCGCTGACCATTCTCTTGCCTGGCATGGGTGTGCCAATCGACCCTTTCAGCCAGCACTGCTTCTTCGCGTAATTATAGGTGAAAGCCATGCAGCTGTTGTCGTCAATGCAGGCGAGGCGACAGTCGAGCGGCGTCTTGGCGGTGCTGTGAGGGCGTGGGGAGAGATCGCCGCCTCGAAAGTCAACGTCGTGAAAGAGTGCGCTCTGCGGGTCGATCGTTCCAAGAGCAAATGTGGGCGGGTCGGCGTCGGCACCGCTGAGGAATCGGCCCGAGAAGGCGACACTGTTTCCATCTGCCCGGCCCGCACTGGATTTGAGGAAGCAGTTCGGTCCTTTTGTAATCTTTGAATTGGCGTTAAAGGTGAATGCCTTACATTGACCGTTCATGACCAGACAGCTCTGGGCGCATTCGGCTGCGTCGCTTGCGCGGATAGAAGAAATGTCGTCGCCGAAGAGATCCAGGCCGGTATAGACGGCGATCCGATTTGGGCGCTTCGTGAACTCTTCAATCGGTGAGAGTTTCGCTTGTGTCTGCGGCGTCGGCGTTGCGCTTACCGTTGTTTCCGTCGAGTGCGGCTGCTCCGGTGTCGCCGATTGCGAAGATGATTCCGTTGTGCTCGCCATGTTTGGGGCGGGTGGAGATGTATCTGGTGCTGCCGACGCGCCGGCGGCAGAGGGCTTTGACCCTTCGCCAGTTCGGTTGAGCTTATAACGGTCAATCTCTTCTGGCGTGAAAAGGTGCATGTCATTCGGCGGCGTCTTGAACATGACGCTCAACATCTCAACAGGAGTATCGAAGCGGTTGAGGACGTCGATGATGTCGGAAATCGTAAGCTGCGCTCCCACAAGATCCGAGGTATCAGAGGAAATCTGATGCACGCCTAGCTTGCCGTCAACTTTCCGCTCGATGCCGGCAAGAAACATATAAGCACATGCGGATAGGCATGCGCTGTCTTTCGGGATGTAGGTCGCGAGCTTTCGCTCATGAATATCGTCTGCCATCAGCAGACCCATCTGCACGGCCCCGCCAGAGCTGTTCAAGGTAACAAGTTTAGCGCCTGGCGCGGCGTGAAGAGCCCGCCGGAAGTTGAGTGCGGAGCCGACGTCGATATCGCCGTTCATCGCTATGACATCTGGCTTGGCGTCATCCACGATGAACGGACCAAAGACTTTCTCAGACGCGGCGGCAGGGCCAATAATTACTGTTCCATGTAGCACAGCGCTCACCGCGGCAGATCGAAGCAATTTACGCATGAACAAGCCCCCAGCCCGAGATTATCAAACTACATACGCCTGAAGCTGACAAGGTTGTCCCAGGCGCGACGCTGCATATTCTGGATTGCGGTTAATGGACGATACTTGTGCCGGGATAGTCCTTGGCACCTCTCCAGGGGTATCCTACGCGTGATCTCAACATCGATTGGAGATCACATGGCGACGATCAGGAAACTCAGAGGACGCTGGCAAGCACAGGTTCGTCGGCGCGGTATGAAGCCTCGCTGCAAGTCGTTCGACAGCAAGCTCGAGGCCGAGAAGTGGGCGCGCGAACTCGAAGCCCAGGTCGATCGTTTCGGTGCTGCGCCCGATACCAGGGTCCTCGAGAGCACGACGCTCGGCGAACTACTGGAGCGCTACCAGCGTGAGGTCTCACCGACCAAACGAGGTTCTGTCCAGGAGAGCCAGCGGATTGACGTTCTGCGGCGTCACGAGCTGGCTTACCGGACCATGATCGGACTGAGCCAGCAGGATATAGCGTCGTTCCGAGACGAGCGGCTCAAGACGGTAGCTCCATCAACGGCCGTCCGCGAGCTCGCCATCCTCAGCCACGTCATCGAGGTCTCGATCCGTGACTGGGGTCTCCCACTCGGTCGCAACGTTGTGAAGCTAGTGCGGCGTCCTGTCATCAGGAATGAGCGGAGCCGGCGTCTAAACGGCGATGAGGAGCACCGTTTGCTCGACGGCTGCGACGCAGGCAAGATCCCCTTCTTCAAGACGATCATCATTCTCGCGATAGAAACAGGGATGCGCCGCGGGGAGATCTTGGGGCTGAAGTGGCGCGACATCTCGCACAATCGCCGGGTGATCACATTGGCGATGACGAAGAACGGCTCCGGTCGCGAGGTGCCGCTGTCACAACGAGCATTCCAGGCTCTTAACGAGTGGAAGGAAAGAGCGGCCGTAGATCAAGCTACCGTCTTCCCGATAACAGCCGGGGCACTCGAACAAGCCTGGCGTCGTCTCTTGACGCGATCGAGCGTCAAGGCACTTCGTTTCCACGATTTACGTCACGAGGGAGTCAGCCGGCTGTTCGAACGTGGGTTGAACGTGATTGAGGTCAGCAGTATTTCGGGTCACAAAGAACTTCGAATGTTAAAGCGCTATACCCACTTGAGCGCCGATGATCTGGTCGTCCGGCTCTCCTGAAGCGTCGACCAGCATCGATCGAAGTCCTAGAAGACACACTGGTCGTCCTTCATGATGCTGCCTGCTGGCTGAGCAAATTCGACATCTAACTACCCATCCTGCCGGCAGCAACGCTTGCCAACAAAAATAGGTTAGCCATCGGCACCTCGGCGGTCAACTCGCACCCCGCGACTGCCAGGCCGCCCTAGATAGCACCTTCCAGCAGGTCATCCGCCTCGCCGAGCAATACGGCTGGGACCGCACAGAGGGCGCCCGGGCGCTCCAGGAACTCGCCTACGCATATCTGGCGGCAGAGGAAGAAAGCCGGCTCACAACGCTTGCTATCGAGCAGGCAAGCCACAGCAGGCACTGATGACCGACTGGAACGCCCATTTCAATGAACTGATTGCTGTCGACCACTGGCGCAATCGCTTCGAAGAGCGCTATCCACAATGCACAGACGAGGTGAAGGCAGGCATCGAGGTGCTCCGTCAGATCGAGGCTAACATTGCCACGGTTGAGCTGCTCAATAACAAGTGGGAGGCTCTCTACCAGATACCCTTCCTCGACAATAGCGGGCGACTGCTGTTCGTCCAGAAGCGCCGATATCCATTCCACCTACCAAACTTCATGGTCAACTTCAGCTACATTGTCGATAAGGGCGGTTTGCACCTCGAGCGCAAGCTAAATGGGACGGACAAGTGGGAACTAATTACCGAAGAGGAAGCGACACAGGTTGCCCTGAATATTCTCAAGGACGTCATATAACCATGTCGACCATCAAACAGCCGAGCCTTAAGTAGCAGCTCACATACGTTCAAACCGGTCTTAAGGTTATTGAGCGTATGGAGCAGACCAGCGTGGAAGCTGTGCCGTTCTACGAGCACGAGAAGCGCCGTCTACACATTCAGTTAGTTCTACTCGCCATGGACCTGCCATCCGCTGACTCGGCTCTGGGGCGTGGCTCAGTTGCAGGGGAAGGCCTTGACCAGTGAGAGGAGCATGGTCACCCCAAACATGGCTGCCGGAATTTCTCCGTCTTTCGGTTTCTCCTCAATATAGCTTTCAACGATCCGAATATACTGATCCTCAGTGATGGCGATGTCCGGCTGACAGTAGAGCTTCTTCTCGCCCTGTCGCTCAAGGGCCAAGTTCGCAGCCTCCAAACCACGCCCAGCCCCGGTGAAGAGAGACCTGAAATTCTGATCACCTCTCTTTGCGAAATACAGCAGGTTCGCCGTCGTGCCATTGTTGGCCGCGTTCGCCATACCGGTGAGACAAAAGAGCGCCAGTAGCGCGACTCCAATTCGTCGCATCGGATCAGTCCTTGCATGGAAAGGACGCGGCCATCGCCCTGACGTAGATATCCCAGAGGTCGTTGCTGCTCCGCTCCGCCAATTCGGGCTTAGTCTGTAAGTAAACCATTAGACTTGTATAGCTCTCGTCTGTGCTACTGCCGAAGGGCTGACACGAGATTGGGCGCTGACCTTGCCAAGTCAAATAATTGTTCGCTGCTAGCAGAGTCCGGAACGCCGAAATCATCAAGGAGCGACTGGTCGGGTCTTCCGGATATCCTTTAAGCGTGAAACCGATAGTTCCGGGCTTGATCTCTGCGTGAGCACTCTGCGCCATGACCAGCGCTAGGCAAGTCGCCCCTACAATCTTCCGCATTGTCCCCTCAATTATTCAACCTCAACCACGGTCCTGATGTTTACAGGCCATGTTCGCTGTCAACAAGACATCCCGAAAACACACCTCTCCATGTTGACGTATGTTGACAGCTTTTCCGCGCATTTTGTCTAATGACCATCTCAACAAGGATTTGATGTTGACGTAAGTTAACACTACGTTGACACGAAAACCCCGATTTTGAATTTTTTCCATTCTGTCAACATCGGCGGGTAAGCCGTGCTCGCGTGAGAACAAGCTCGTTGGAAGGTAGGGCGCGCGACTTGCGGCCCCTACGAGTTTCTTGGTCGGTTACGCCTTCGTTGCAATAAACTGTGGCTTTCGCCGACACGCTCCTTTCGCACGGATCGTTGGCAAACCAACGGAAAAAGCTTAGTCGAGTGATCGTCCGGCTGAGCGCCCAATACGACGCGGCTTGCAAAGACCGACCAGGAAAAGCGAGTGACGTTTGATGGACTGCGCGTCTACTAGCGTGCTTGCCGAGGCAAGACGGCGGATCGTCTGGGATTGTGATCATAACCGGCCCACTTCGCACGAAAGGCGCCGCGTCTGTGTTCCGGTGTCGAAACAAAAGGCAGACTACCGTAGGGACCGGGTGACGAGCTGCGGAACGAGAAGGACTTGCGCGCATCCGAGTCCTGTGACCGGCAGGCTGCATGGCCGCTCACTGGCTGCAACCATCGTCGTCCCATAGTGCAACTCGCGACAGGCCCATGAAGCGCGCCGGTGACGATCCTCGAGTCAACCTAAGCACGCAGGGATCTTCTTGTCGCCGGATAAGACTTTAACACCGAACCGGACGGGTTATAGTCAGGAAGAGAAACGATGGCATGCCGGAGAGAGTTCAAATTCGTCGGACGCCGAAGGCGGCCGGAAAGCCCGAAGGGCGCGCAGGCGAGCGCAGCGAGCGTGGCTTTCATTTTGTTGTCCGAATTTCTGACGTAGTTTCTTCATATAAGAAGTATCTGAAAGATAATATGTAGTCATACCACATATGGGAAAAGAGCAAGTTTTCGGACGAATGCTCCCCAATCAAAAAAATCGCGCATCCGGACCTCAAGCTGACTATTCGCACTTCAGAACAGCTAGAAGGATGTCTTACCTTGAACCTCTTGAACTCGACTGAAGCAGATGACGAGCGCGATCGAAAGACGCAGCGCAACCTGATTGCCTACCACAGCGACGAACCAGGCACCGGTGATGAAATTCGTTCGACGACGAATGTTTCAGAACTTGATGAACTCCTTGCGTCGATCGATGGGAGGCCCTTGGAGCCGATAGAACCCAAACGCCCTCCAATGTCCGAGAAGCGTCGAGAGCTGATCGCCGCGAAGCTAAACGAGATCGAGCAATACCGAAAAGACAATCGGCAATCATATCTTGAAGCCAAACGTAAACAAGCTCGGCAGGACTACGCTAATGAGCGAGCCGCTGAGGGACGATATGTCCGCCCCTATCAAAAACACGAGTGCCTGCCTGGAGAAAGCTCATCCGATCGAGAGCGGCGTCTTCATCGGGAACGCAGTCGTCGCCGCACAGGCAAGGACGAGCACACTATTCGCAGCTATGTCGATCTCTCTGGGATGACCGAGGAGGAGAAGAGGATCCGCAAACGTCAACAGGACGCGGAGTCAAAACAACGTCGACGAGCTGCTGATAGGGGTGCGAAGCTCGCTGCAGAGAAGGCAGGAGCAGCTCAATGAACACAGCCGCCAAGAGTTTTGTCTACTACCGGATCGGCGACGACGGCGAATGGGAGCAATGTCGAACGACTGAGTGGCCGCCGTATCGATCAGCGCGTCAGGCTATGGACATGATTGGTGACGCTCTCCTTCGAATCAAGGATATGTCGCCGGCAGAGCGCGAGAGCGAGCTCGAAAGGGTTGCCCAGTTGGTCGAAGGTCTTTGATCCGTCGGTCGCTGTCGGGCCACTCGACACGTTCGGGTCGGAGCACTCTTTAGCGGTTCAGCTTCGCCCGCGACTCTGCAAGTGAAGCAGACAGGTCGGCTGACTTTCGCCGGAGCTCCTCGCGTCCTGGCATCTCGGCGTCGTGTCCACGCTCGTCGCCAGCGTCCTCTGCCGCTTCTTCCGCCTTGTCCAATGGGGTCAGCGCCGCGATGACGATCAAGGCGATCAGGTTGAATATGAAACCAAGAACGAACCAGCCCAAGACGTCTCGATTTTTATTCGATGCGACCATAGCACATGCGCCTCCGAAAACGACGCCGGCGACTCCGATGATCAGCAACAATTTCATTTCTCCCTAGCGCACCGATGATGACCCGAAGGAACGAAAGGGAACCTTTATCCGATACACCAAAGCTGTGATTGCCAAGCCGGGCACATCCTGGCATTTCAAGGATTTCGGGCTCGGCGCCATTTAAAGACCGACAGAGCGAAAAGGTTCCTTTATGTCAATGGCTTAGGCATCGATTAAAGAGGTTCGGGTCGTCATGAAATTGGTTGGATACGCGCGAGTCTCGACCGTCGAGCAAAACCTCGATCTTCAGATCGCCGCGTTGACGGCAGTCGGGTGCGCAGAGATTTTTACCGACCAAGGGATGTCCGGCGCAGACTTTCAGCGTCCGGGTCTGCGGAAGACGCTTCGCTACATTCAGGCCGGCGACATGCTGATCGTGTGGAGGCTCGACCGCCTTGGTCGTTCTTTGGTTGATCTCATAGAGACAGTTAATCGGCTTTCTAGGCGTGGCTGCGAATTCCGATCGCTTACAGAGAATATTGATACGGCTTCATCGGGCGGCCGCCTTCTATTCCACGTCATGGCCGCAATGGCTGAATTCGAGCGGTCGATCATCAGTGAACGGACGAAAGCCGGCATGGAAGCTGCCAGGGCACGAGGAGCCCAAATAGGCCGACGTCCGGCTTTAGACAAAGTTCAAATTGAACAGGCCTACGAGGCAGTTCACGCACTTAGCGAGCCTGTCCACGTCGTCGCGTCTCGTTTCCATGTCCATCCAAAGACCTTGTCGCGCATACTCAGCCAACACAACAATAAGCAAGCAGCTTGTCTTCCTTAATCCCTGCGGAAATAGTCTTTCCCCCTGGAGACGATAGCAGATCTATCATATCTCCAGAGGGGATCCTGCGTCAGCAGTTGGGGAAGAGTTTAGACGTGTCAGGTCGCACCAGGTGGCTTCCATTTACCTGGTATTCACTCCGAATCCTGATCTTGCGATCAAAGCGGTTACGCCCGAGGGCGCGCATTGCGCACGACACTACCACTATCGTCGCGCAACCAATGTTGTGGTTACTGCAAGCAGCATTCACAGAGCATTGTCTTTCGGCATCCTTTCCACGCTCGAGGCGTGCGGCGACAACCTAGGCAAGGCGTCCTACGTTCTCCGTAGGGGAGCGAATGCAAAGATCTTCCGATCGCTTCTGGAAAGCTTGGTGCCCGGTCAGGTTCCCGGTGCCGCCATTGATATTTTGGTCCAGTATGTTTGTGGGGTGACGCCCCACGACTTAGAATAGATCGTTTTGGGTCGCGTTTAGACCGAGCGGGCAAAGAATTTAATTCGAACAGCCATTTGTTGCATTTTTGTCACATATTGGCGTCTCGCAAAGAAAAAGGCGCACCGGCATGCACTTTCTTCGAAATACCGCGATTTCGCGTCTATTCGGCAGGTATCTCAACTCCACAAAGGAAGGTCGCTCGAATGGCCCTCAGTCCTGCACTCCAGAAGCTCGTCGAGAAAGGTGCACGCAAGTATCGCTGTGGCGAGGCATCGGATGACGGCGATGATTTCGATCTTGTCCCACCCGTAAAGATCAAGTTCGAGATCGAGCTTTTTCCTGGTGAGACGCGGACGATTACGATCACAGCAGAATGATTGTATCGGCCGAGCAGAGTATGCTCCTGAGCTTCGGTCCGGCTCCCAGGTTGGTGAGCTTTCGTCAATTGACTAGGAGACTCGCTGGCGCTTTTGGCGCGTCTTATGCTGTGTAGCAACGTCAGAACAAACGAAGCGAGCCGATGAGCGCCTGTGACTCAACCAGAAACATCCCGTCCAGCGATCAAGACTTCTTCTTTGGTCTTGGCTGCTTGACTCGGATCCGTAGTGGCTTGCCCTCGAGCTGGTCGACGTCGAAGGCGTCGGTCTTTCGGACAAGGTCGCTGAGCTTGCGGAACCCATAGGTCCTCGGGTCGAAGTCCGAAGCGAGGTTGGCAAGCTGAGTCCCCACGGCGCCGAGCAGCACCCAGCCATCCTCGGTTTCCATCTGGCCAATGACCTTCTTGATGATCGGTGTCGCGGCGCTCGGCGGCTGAAGCGACTTCGATGTGCTGCTCACGTCGCTGTCGTTGGAGGTTGCGGCCGGAAGCAGGTTCTCGGTGTAGATAAATCGACGACACGCCTGCCGAAAACTCTCCGGCGTCTTCTGCTCGCCAAAGCCGAAGACGTCGACGCCCTCCTCACGGATACGCGACGCGAGGCGAGTAAAGTCGCTATCTGATGAGACCAGGCAGAAACCATCGAAGCGTCCGCTGTGCAGCAGGTCCATCGCATCTATCACAAGGGTAATGTCGGACGCGTTCTTTCCGGTCGTGTAGGCGAACTGCTGCTGAGGAATGATCGCATGCTTTGCGAGCACCTCGATCCAGGCCTTCGAGCGTGCGCTTGCGAAGTCGCCATAGATCCGCCGGACGCTCGCCTCTCCGATCTTGGCGATCTCCTCGAACAGTCCATCGACGATCTTTGCCGATGCGTTGTCGGCGTCGATCAGAACGGCCAGGCGTGGAGAGCGCTGTCCATTTGCCATTGTTTGAGCTCCCCCGCGCGACTACTGATTGTCTCGATCAGACTTTTGCATCTATCGATACTAGGTCAAGCATCGTCGCCCAAATTGACCAGAGAGACTCGCTTGGCGCGTTTGGCTTGTCGGACGCTACGTTGAATCGCATGAGGCGAGGCCATTAAGCTTCGGTGAGCACGCAGCTACTCGTCGAACCCCGTCGACTCGGCTTTGAACTTTAACTGCTTTGCGTTGTCCCTGATGACGCCCACGTCCCCCTCGTCGAATCCCTCGGCTGCTGCGGCCTCAATCTCGAGCGTCAGCGTTATCTTCGCACCTTGCGTGCGTTGCAGTTCCATTACGACAGCATTGAGGATAGCGTCGAACGACTTAACGGGGCGGACCATATCGATCTCAACCGAGCCGTAGAAGCGCCTCGGCTTACCAGGACTGACAGGTCCAGACACGACGGGGGTTGAGCCCTGGGCGGGAACGGCTGGCTGACCGGGGGATGTCGAGCCCGCTGTCCCTCCGGAAGCCGGACGCGATACAGCGGTCGCTTCTTCGTCAATCTGCCGACGGGCTTCGGCTTCGCGCACTATCAATCCCGTAGAGAGATCTATATTCGGCGGATCCTTGGCCCAGATGAGCTTGTGATATTTGTCCGTGGCCTCGTCGAAGCTCTCGGCAAATCCGAACTGAGGATCGAGCTTCGCCAACGCGTCGCGGATCGCGCCCTCGAGCACCACCCGGTCGCGCAGCTTCGGCAGGTAGACATAGGACGCGAACCAGTTGGTAATTTCGGAGATTGGCAGGTGCGGCCTGTCCTCTGGCCAGATCGGTTTCAGCGCGAGCCAGAGTCGCTCGGTGCCAAGCTTCTCCAGTGCTATCCCATCAGCCTTCGCTTTGTCGTAGACCATGGCTGGTATCGCCGGCCGGTCGCGCGATGAGATCTGGTTGTGCTCGAGCTCGAAGGGCTTGCCGGGCGTTTCGCTCTTGACGGGATAGAGAATGTGGCTCCAGGCAGCTCTCACAGCTTTCTGGGCCGAGTCCCGGTTCGTCTTGGCCTTGTCCTTAGCGTCCGCAGACTGCGCCTGGGTCATCTGCTGCTGCAGCCGGTCGTCCGATGCGATAGACGCCCAGGCAATGGCCTTGCGCATCACCTCTCGCGCAGTGCCGAGCTGCGCCACATCGGGTGCGACGAAGACCAACGTGTTCCTGAACCGCCTCTGTGAAGAACGGCAACGAGTGAGTGCATCACTGACCGCCTCGGTCGCAGGGGACTTCTCAGCGCCGCGACCGGCATGTGGGTGGGCGGGGCCAAAAATGACGAGTGACAGGGCCTGGGCCTCGTCGATCGTGACCGGGTCGTCGGGAGCGGCGAAGACGCGATGGAAGCCACTTGCGGCCCTCGCATCGTCGCGTAGCACGTCGGCGATTGCAGCATCGACCTCGTGATCGGGAAGCGCCCTAGCGCGATCGTCGGCAAGGCGGTTAAGTGTCGGCTGCGTAGAGAACCAATATCGACCTGCCTCTTCGTAAAGGTAGGTCGCTCGCTCTGTTAGCTCACGCAACGCCTCGCCGAAGATCGCAAGCTGGTCACCAGGCTCGGCACAGGCAAGTCGCAACCCCTGACCAGTCACACCGGCGTTAGGCTGACCGACCAGCGGCGCCGAACAGACGAACACCGCGCGTGCGGCGCGGGTGGCAGCGCGCGCCTGCGATATCCGGCGGGACGGGTTGGCCTCCATGAGGCTTGGCAGCGAGCTATCACCATCGACCTCCCTGTCAACGACGGCGCCGAAGGCAGGATCGAGCGGATAGAGCACGCTTGCACGCACACGTTCATTGCTGACCGGAACGCGGGCCGGCGTGATCATCGGGTCGCGGGATTGTCCATGCCAGAGCACGCCGACAACGTTCGCCATGAAGCGCAGCACTCCACGCGTCCGCTGGAATTTCTCGAGACTTGCCCAATCTTTCGACAGACGGTCGAAGAGCTCGGGGTGAATGGGATACGACAGCCGCAAGAGTTCGAGATAGCGCGCCTCCTTCGTCGCCGGCGGAAACTCGGCGGCGTTGGACTTGTAGAGATTGTGGAAGGCCTTGACGGTCTCGTCACGCGCCTTCTCCCCTTCGGCGTCGAGCGGCTGGAACAGACGGCGGCGGATAATCTCGTAGGTCTCGTCGCCCGAGGCTGGGAGCCAGGCGGATTGCACGCGCCCGAAGATCTTCTCGAGCCTCAAAAGCGCCCTCACGCCACGCTCGCCGCCCGCTTCGGCATTGCTCTCGGGCAGCGAGCCCACGATCAATATACCGGGCACCATCTTTGCCGCCTCGGTCAGTGACTGGATGAAGGAGAGTAGTGCCTCGAAGCGGTCCTCATCGAGTTGCCGGGCGAACATAGTCAACTCGTCGAGCAGGATCACACTCGGTCCGGCGAGCTTGAACACCTCGACCATCAGCTCGGATGCGGGGCTGGTGCGCGCGGCTTCGGCCTCGGCGACGAGATTCAATCCCTCCTCGCCGGCGATGCGCCAGGCGATATAGCCCCAGAGTGTGTGTAGCCGAGGGCCGTCCTTGATATTGAGCGACACATCGACGCCCTTCGAGGAACCGACAAAAACCGAGATCTTCGGCTTCGGCAGTGCTGCAATACCGAGGCGATCGAGGATCTCGGCAACGCCGGGGAGTGCGCGAGGGTCGCCGCCGTCCTGTAGGTGCTTCACGAGATGAAAGAGCGCGAGCATGGTGTGCGTCTTGCCGCCGCCGAACGCTGTCTGCAGGCCGATCACGGGATCGCCACCCGAACCGCCCAGGCGTTGCACCGCAGTCGCCAGGACGCGCTTCAGGCCCTCGGTGAGGAAGGTGATGCCGTAGAAGGCCGAAGGCGTTGCATAGCCCTCACCGGCGAGGCCGGCGTCGACAGCAAAGAGGTCGGCGGCGAACTCGGCTTCCTTGAAACGGTTGGCGATCACGTCGGGATGCGGCAGCGCCACTTCGATCCAGGGCTTAAGCGCACCGACGGAGGGCTCCGGGGCAGTCAAACCGAGCTGCGGCTGGGCCGCTGTCTCCACCACCTTATTGACGGCCGGCGTTGCCGGATCGACCTGGCCGGACTCGATGCCGGTGTTGCGCTGCGCGGCGTAGGCGGACTTTACCTTCTCGAGAGTCGCTGTAGGGGCCTTGAGGATCTCGGCGAGCTGCAGCATCGCGAACAGGTAATTCAACGCTTCGGCGTCGCTGAGCGGCAAGTTCAGGTGCGATGTAGCATTGCGCGCGTCGAAAGCGACGGATATGTGGTTACGCGCCTTGTGCATGACCTTGCGGTCGAAGCAGGCGTAGAACACCTCGTTCCAGTTGTCGATGATGGTTTTTAGCAGACCATAGGCGTCGAGTGGATCGTTGGAACCAGATCCAACGGCACGGCTGGCATAGTGCAGCCAGCGCGGTCCGTGCTTCTTCTTCATGTTGGCTTCGACGAAGCCCTCAAGCACCGGTTTCAGGACGAAATCCAGTGTGTCTCGGACCCGCTTCGTTCCTTCGATATCTTCTCCCGCCATGGTCAGCTCCTCAGAGATCGAACGCGGCCTGCGCCGGCTTTGTGGTGGACGGCGCGACCCTTGTGCCGGCGTCCTCGAGATGTGGCCATTCCTGCGCCAGCTCGTTGTAGACCAGAGCCTCCTGCGACCAACCCTTCTGGGTGGCGATCTCGAAGAGCCGATATGCCAGCTTGCGCGCTTGGTCGCTCGCCGGTCCCATCTGCGCCACCAGCCGACCTGCCGCCTCAGCGCCGCCGTCCTCAGCTGCGAGGAGGCGCGCGACGTGCTGCACGCACTCCCAAATGGTCAGCGTTCTGTCCTTCACAGGCGACCAGTCCTTCGGCAGTTTGTCGCGCGGCGTAAGCGCGGTCTTGCCCTTTAGATCCTCGAAGACACCGCAGCCAAATAGGGCGTCGCTGGCGACGTTCTTGGCGTTGGCAAGCGTGATGAGCTGGCCGGAGGATTTCTCATCAAAGCCGTAAGTCGAGAACCAGGCCAATGCCACCTGCGTCTCCGCATCGAAAGCGGCATCAAGCTCCTGATCGATCTCTTCCCATACACGGTTAATATAAGTGAGCGCGGTCTTCACGGTCATCGCGCTATCGTCATCCTCCAGCACCTTGGCGTGCCGCGAGAACACTCCCATACCGGGGCCGATGACCGACTGCTGCATGTCCACCGGGCCCACGCCGGCTTTGCGGATATCGTCGATGGCCTCGGGCAGTTCACGACGGAGAAGGCGGACAAACTCCGCACGGGTTATCGTTGACGCGTCCGCCGCACGCTTGCGACAAACAAGAACGATAGACGAAGCAAGGGCGTTCGCGCCCTTCCCGATCATTCGTTCCGATTGTTCGCTGCGGACTGGCCAAGTGCCGTCAATTACGAGACCAGCATCGACGGTTGCCTGCAGGAAGCTTGCCCAGCCGGCAGATGTGATGCCATCTTGGGCTACCTCAGATTGCTTAAATGCGTAGTAGATTGCAAGCGGTTCACCGTCCGTAGCCGCATTCCGCATAGCGGTCAGCGCCTGCGCCATTCCGTGCATAAAGAACGTTTCTGCGTTGTCCTTTCCGCCGTGACGATAGGGAGTAGCAACTAATTCGTCAGATTTCGGTGTCGTTAGTCGTCGGAAGAGATCTGGCCAGATGTTTGATAGAGACCTGCGCATCCAGGCGTAGAAAAAATCCGATAGATCGGCATAGCCAATATTGTCGTAATACGGAGGGTCCGTGCTCACTACGATCGGGCTAGGCTGAAAGCCATTGGTGGAAGCGTTGATCATCGAAACGCCTCCCGCACCTGTTCCCGGAACAGTGTCAAGGCAATCCGCGAGGAAAGTGACAGCAGGAGAAAGGCCGCCTACAACGTCTGCAAGTGTATTGGCTTCAGGGAAATCCCAAGCCATTGCGATCGCTTGGCGCGCAAAAAGGTTCATGACCTTTTCGTTGCTTGCGCTCCACCGTGTCACCGAGTTTCCAAAGTCAGCGCAGCGATCGAGGGCCATTGCTAGATAGGTTGCTATCGCATCCGCATAGGCCTCCGCTCCCGTCCCACTGTTGTGCAAGCGGGTCGGATCATCGGACCGGCCAGCCGCGAGGGCATCAGCCAGGACGCGCTCGCGCCCCTCGCTCACTAAATCGGACAAGGTCGTCAGCCCGACGAGCTGACGAGGGGTGAAGAGCGAGGCAAATGTGTTCAATCCGTATTGGACGGTCCAGAAATTTCGAGGGTCGTTTGGTAGCTCGCCCTCCGGCTCCCAATCGGGTTTAGCCGTTAAGGAAAGTCGCTCTTGCTCTGGCGTTGGGTCCAGATAGACCCTTTGTCGGTTCCCCTCAGCAACGATCGCCATGAGAGTTGCCCCCATACGCCCAGCGGCACCCTCAGTTTTCACATAGTCGCTTGTAATCGCGGAACCTGTCAGGGCACATATAAAATTCGAGCCTCGCGCAGTCTTCGTGCCATTCTTCAGCCTGCCTTCTTCCGCCTTGCTCAACTTTCCCGTTTTTACTTCGAAGTGCCAGCCGTCAGGCTTGTTTGAATCGATCACGGGTTCTACCCAGACCTTTCTGCTTTCCTTGGTGGAGAGCATGAAAGACGAGACCAGTGGCACCATGGCGCTCCTCGCCGCCGGATCGGGCGAGCGCACGGTGCGCGCCCAGAGCCAGGCGATGACCGTGGCCTCGGAGCCGTCTGGCAGCCTCGCCTTAGGATAGAGATGGCCGATCCGCCTCTGGGCCTCCTCGCGGATCCACTGGCCATAATAGCGCACGTCCTCGGCGAGGCCCTGTGCGCCCTTGCCGTTCCAGCGGCCGCGCTCAAGTTCCATCCGCGCTTTTGGGTTTACCGGGGGCCGGCCGGCGAATTTCGGGGGGATCTCCACCAGCGCCTTGCCGATCAGCACCGCCACTGGGTTGAGATCGGAGCCATAGGCGCGCAAACCGAGTCGTTGTGCCTCGAGTGGGATCGAGGCTCCACCCGAGAAGGGGTCGTAGATCGGCGGAGCTTTTGCCTGCAGGTAAGCGAGGATCGCCTCTCGCTCGCTCTTCGACGGAGGTTCCTCGCCGAGACCCCAGGCTACCGAACGCGCGATCTCCCATCGTGCCTCGTTGAGGACGCTCTCATCGCGTGACGCTTCCCAGGGCACCATGCGTTCGATGATGCGATGGAGCCTGCGCCGCTCGTTATCTTGCGCCTCTTCTGTCGGAAAGCGATCCGGCCAGGATGAAGGATCGTCCACCAGCTGCGAGAATAGCACTGCGCGGCAAGTAGCCAGTGGCCTGCGGGCCCAGTAAATGTGTATACCCCGAGGGTGCGCACCAATCCCGGGCATCTTCTCGTGGGCGGAGGCCGCGTTGATTGCTTCGAGCGGGATCGAGACCTCGATGAGTTTTTTGCGTGGAGCCGAAGCCGTCATGTTCTACCTATAATTCGGGCGCGTCGCGAGCGTCGCGCATCCAATGTTTTTTCAGCACTCATCAGGGAATCGTCTTTTCAAGACGGTGTTGTTCCCATCGATAGCAGATCAGCAACGTTGAAAACCACCGCTGTCTCGCCGAAACCCAATTCCCTGTGGAAGAAGCGGCGGACATAGACCGGTTCGCGCGCAAAGCCCTCCTCGATCTGCACTATCGCCAGGATGAAGGCCTCGGCCGCGTTCAAGGACGACAACAGCTCGTTCTTGGTCAGGATGATGTCCCGACCGTCGGTATGCCGGCCCTTGACCTCGATGAAGCGAAGGTGGCCGGTCTTACCGTCGCGGCTCTCTATATCCCAGCCCTTCTTTTCGGACGCGACGTCGCGAGGAGCGTGCCCGAGCGCAATTTCGGTCGCCATCACCGTCTCCATCGCCTTCCTCTCAGATTCAGCCCGCAAGACCGGATCCTCGGCAAAGCCGCCTGCGATGGGCGCAACGTGTGCCGGTATTCTGGCCTCAAGCAATCCGCGGGGGATCACCAGCGCAGCACCCTTCAGCACCGGCGGCAGTGCGGAGATCTGCCGCTCATGATCGAGTTCCGTCTGGCGCTTGTGCAATCTTTCGACCAAGCGTGCGGCCGTCGTCTCGGCGTTCTGGGCGTTGACGCGTTGCTCCTTACCGGCGCGCTCTTCCTCGCGAAGCCGAGCAGCCCGCGCATCCCAATAATTGATTTCACGGGTGAGTCGCGCTCGCACCTCGCGCTCGACCTTGTCGATCTCGGCGATCCTGCGCCTCCGCACCTCTTCGAGGTGATGCGGCACGAGAGAAGCGATCGCGTAGCCGAGGGCCCGCTTCTCGACATTGCCCGCCAACCAGGTTGCATTAGACGCGTCGGCTATTCTTGAACGCTCCTCCTCGGTGATCGGGCGGAAATCGAGATAAGGTGCCGGTCCGCCATCGAGCGCGGATCCGTTTTCCTTCAGGAACAGGAACTGCAGGCGCTGGGAGATGACGCGCGGTTCGCCGGAGTGGCTGACGCCCGCATCGCGGACCGCGTGCTCCAGGTAGACGAGCAGACGAGTATCCTGGCTGTCATCGGAGTCATCGACCAGGACCGAGCCCTGGCCGAGAAGCGGCTGGAACCGTTCGAGCACCAGGTCCACTAGGGCTTCGAGCAACGGGTGGCCAGGCGCCACGAGTTCCGCTTGAGGCTGCCCGACGATCAGCGCTTTTTCGAAAGTGATGCGCGCGTAGCGATCTAGAACCGGGTCTGATCGGCCGATCAGCCGGTCACGTTCCTTGAGGATCGATGGCACGCGCAGGATTTCGAAGCGACCCTTTTCGCGCTCCGCAATCCGTCCGCCGAGCATCACGAAGGCCTCTCGGAAGAAGGCGCCGATGAAATGCGGCTGCAGGCGGCGGGCAGCGGCGCGCTCCATCTGCTCGCGGATCTCGGCGACAGAATTCGGGTTCATTCCCTCCGACGTGAGCTTGCGCTCGGCGACCAGTGTCTCGATCGCATCAACGTCGACGGCGCCATCGACCTTTTTGAACAGCTCGGCCTTCTTTTCAGGACGGTCGCCATAGCGGATGGCCTCGACAAGCAGGTCGCGCAGCGCCTGGCCCTCGAACAGCTCGCCGAGAACGTCGTAGACCTTTCCGCCGAGTGCCGTTCGCGCCTCTTCGAGTTTCTCGAGCAGCCGACGGTAGACCTCGCCCTCGCGCGTGTTGGCCGCGCAAAGGTTCCAGAGATGGCAGACTTCTGTCTGGCCGATGCGATGGATGCGGCCGAATCGTTGTTCGAGCCGGTTGGGGTTCCAGGGCAGATCGTAGTTGACCATCAAGTGCGCGCCGCGCTGCAGGTTCACACCTTCACCAGCGGCGTCGTTGGCGATCATAACCCTGACCCGCGGATCGGAATTGAAGGCGGCGATGGCCGCCCGCCGGGCCTCCCGCGCGATGCCGCCATGAATGACGACAACGGCAGAAGGATCGCCGACCAGCGCGCCGATCTTCTGCTGCAGATATTCGAGCGTGTCCTTCGGTTCGGTGAAGATCAGCACTTTGCGGCGAAGTCCTGTCGATTTGTCGAGCATCAATGGCTCGTCGAGGATCGACTGAAGCTCTCGCCATTTTGCATCCTGGCCGGATAGCTTGAGCCTGAGCGCGCGCTCCTCGAGGTCCTGGAGGATGACGATCTCGGCCTCCAGCTCGGCCAGTGTCAAGGCCGCGGTCGCCTGGTCAACGATCTGCTCCTCTGCCGCCTCCGCCTCTACGCCTGGCACCTCTTCGAAGTCTTCGGGATCATAGCGCGGAAGGTCGGGTGACCTCGCGAGCGCAGACGATCCACCCTGGCGCATCAGCTTCTCTTCGCGCAGCCGTTCTTCCAGGCGTTTGCGTCGCCGCTCGAGCGAGCGATGAATAGCAGCTGGCGAGGAGGCCAGTCGCCGCTGCAGGATCTGCAAAGCGAAGCCTACGCTCGATCGCCGTTTATCGTCACCTGTATTGTCGGCGCGGTTCATCTCCTCGCGGACGTAGGTCGTAACAGCCTGGTAGAGATCCGCTTCTTCCAACGAGAGTGCATAGCTTGCTGTATAAGCTCGGCGCTCGGGGAATAGCGGAGTTCCATCGAAGCGATAGAGCTCCTCCTTCGTGAGGCGGCGCATCATGTCCGAGACGTCGGCCTTGTGCACGCCCTCTCGAAAGCGGCCCTCGAACCGGTCGACATCGAGCAAGCCCATGAACAGCTGAAAATCCGCTTCCTTGCC
Source organism: Rhizobium sp. ZK1 (assembly GCF_047782645.1). Classification (NCBI taxonomy): domain Bacteria; kingdom Pseudomonadati; phylum Pseudomonadota; class Alphaproteobacteria; order Hyphomicrobiales; family Rhizobiaceae; genus Rhizobium; species Rhizobium sp. ZK1. Next base: position 4,039,260 of record NZ_CP180586.1, on the reverse strand, counting down.
ATTGTGCGGAGTGGCCGACATCAACAAGAAGTTCCGGGTGTGCGAACCGAGGAGCTTGCCGAGCTTATGTCGCCGCGTCTCTTTCACCTCGCCGCCAAAATACGAAGCAGCCATGCGATGGGCTTCATCACAGATGATGAGATCCCAATCCGCTGCCGCTTCGAGTTTGGACTTTAGTTCATCCGAACGCGCGGCCATGTCCAACCGCAGGATGAGTCGGTTCTTCTCGGTAAATGGGTTACCTGTGACCGAGGCCTCGATCTGATCTCGCGTAAGCAGATCGAAATGAAGGCCGAACTTCTCGGACATTTCTTCCTGCCACTGCTCGACCAAGCTGCCAGGCGCAACGATGAGACAGCGCTCGAGGTCGCCGCGGATCAGAAGCTCCTTGATCAGCAATCCAGCCATAACGGTTTTGCCAGCGCCCGGATCATCAGCCAGCAGAAAGCGTAGTGGCTGACGTGGCAACATCTCGCCGTAGACCGCTGTGATCTGATGTGGGAGCGCCTCGATTTGTGAAGCGCTCACGGCAAGATAGGGATCGAAAAGGTGGGCTAGGCGTATTCGATACGCCTCCGACGCCAAGCGGAGAAGAGCGCCGTCAGCATCAAAGGCATATGACCGGCCAGCACTGATTAACTCGAACGCAGTTTCTTCGCCTCTATAGAGGAGTCGCTCGCCCACCCTGCCGCCGACCCTGAAAACTAAGTTCATCGCGTCCTGACCGAAGCGCGAGACAGAAACGATCTCCGCGATACCTTCTGACGCCAGACCTTTAATACGCGATCCAGGCTTTATTTCTTCGAACTTAGTCATCTACAGCTTATGAAGAAAATTGAACAACCGACGGATTCGACTTGTGACTTGGTAAATACTCGACTTACGCGTTTAATCAGGTAAAGCGCCCATGAAAGTTTGGTCACAGTGACGAGATTCTAGCCGGAAACTGACGGTTGTGGTAGCACCATCGTGCCAATTTCTCTTTGTTTTGCCTTGGAGGCAACAGAAAACAATTCCGCGGGTCGCTGATATCAGGCCCGCCCATCCTAACGAGCTCAAAAAAGCTCGGTAGCGAGTTCAAGGATCTGATCTATTAGTTGTTGCAAATGTTGATGAGGGGGGTGCAGCGTGACTACTTGCTACAATTGTGGCGGGAGGATCGTGTTTCGATACCAAGGAGGTAGCCCGGTTCCCATTCACACTGACGGTGGTTGGTGCTCCGGTTACCAAGGGAACCAGTCGTTACCGATGCCCACCGCGTTCGAAACGACCGCTTCTTACGTTAATCCAAACGCAGAATGCCCCGTTTGCCATGTAAGAGTGTATTATTATCAAAGTCCCTATGGCGGACGCGTATTCTTTGACGACTTGGGGTGGCCGTGGCCTAAGCATTTATGCACAGACAACCGAGAGTCTCAGACCAAGCCTGTAAAAACAATTGCGTCAAGTATTTATACCACATTCCGAAATAGGCATGGGGAACATCTTGATCTGTATAAGCTAATCTCTCTGTCAGACCGCGGTCAAGCCGTCGAAATGCGCTTCAAGACGATGCGTGGTGACCGGTCCTTCTCTGGAGATATCAGTAAAACTGAGTTAAATCGACAATATATCACTCCTGATGATCTAAAGGCGGCGCCATCATTCGTTGTTCGGAAGTATTCAAACGTTCGTCTGCTGGAGTTCATCTCCGGAAGAAAACAGATTATCGACCTATTTGAGCTTCATCGGCCGGCGCAGGTGACACAATACGGACGTTGATGTCGGTTGGCGGAGTGCATAGGTAAATTATCAATTTCTGCAATTCGATAAGAGTAAGACAACCTCGGCTTCCCGCCACAGCCGTTCGCCTATGGATGCATCATGAAAAAACCCTCATCTGTCACCGCCTTGACCGAATTTGGACGCACCCGCCTCTCGAAATCGTTCTTCATGCGCGACTTCCTCTTTTCAGACGTTGCCGCGATTCACGGGATCGCCAACGTGCCGGACAATCCCGATATCGCGATCGCTGCGGGAAGCAAATTATGTGAGCTGTTGCTTGAACCACTGCAGGATCGCTTTGGCCGGCTCGCCATCCGATCAGCATTTCGCTCGATCGAGGTCAACGGATTTTGCAACGAGATGCAACGAGCCGGGAAATCTGGCTATACCTGCGCGTCTAATGACCGCAACTTTGCTGGGCACATATGGGATCAACCCGACAGAAACGGTGGCATAGGCGCAACTGCGTGTATTGTTGTGCCGGCGTTCTGGGATCACTTCCAAGCACCGGGCGACTGGCGAAAGCTTGCATGGTGGATCCATGATCACCTACCCTACTCCTACCTTGAGTTTTTCCCGACTTATTGGGCCTTCAATATTCAATGGCACGAGAAACCGATCCGCCAAATATACAGCTTTGCGGAGCCTCGCGGATGGTTAACGAAATCAGGCATGGAGAACCATGAGGGGAGCCACGACGAAGAGTGGACTGGTATCGTGGAAGCATGCAAGCTGTAGGCACAGCTCGGCCACAATGACGGTGCGCCTCCACCGGTTTTGCCATCCCACCCTTCTATCGTTATGAGAACGCCCGCGCCGAACAAGCGCCGACCAAGACTGCGGAGAGGTGGCAGAGTGGTCGAATGCACCGCACTCGAAATGCGGCATACCTGCAAGGGTATCGTGGGTTCAAATCCCACCCTCTCCGCCATAACGCTCCAAGCACTTGATTTTCCAGCAAGCTACTGAGATATCGAATGTTTCGAGTAATCTGTTGTAGTTCGCTGCCAGGCGGAGCTTATGATCGCGCAGCAGCTCGTCCGACGAGATGACGGGCAATGGGCTTTCTGCGTCGCTGTTCCCGAATACTTCGTGAAGCCACAACGCCGAAACCTTATCAATAAAATCAATTTGTTGAAGTGAGTCTCAGCTGGCGTTTGGCGAATATTTGGTAGCCACCTCGCCGATGTTCTTATCATGTTCGCACGAGAGATGGAGTCGGTAATCAATCTGGGCGAATTGCTTTTCAAGGCAATGCTGGTGAACTGCCGTCATGACAAAGCCGCCCCGCAAGCCTTCCAAGCCGCTCCGCAGCCGACCGCGCCGGCGGCGAGATCCCGGTCAGCCTAATCTGCCTGTCGATCCATGCCGGCGCGTATCGTGCCGTGTCGGGCGTCAGGGAGGGCACGGTTTCTGATGACCGCCGACCCGGAATTGAATCAGGCTGAAGGCCGGCAATATCGGCGGCAGACGGCAGGTCGGGAGATGGCCGCTCGCAGCTACCTGAGCCTAAATACGGCGATTTTGCTGGGGATCCTGTTTATTGCGATCGTCTTCAGGTTCCACAAGATCACCTTGCCTCTGGTCGACGGCTTCAGCTGGCGCGAGACAAGTACTGCGATGATGGCCGACAATTTCCGGCAGCGCAGCTGGAACATCCTCTTTCCGGAGGTCAGCTGGACTGGCCCCGGGCCAAGCTATCAGGGCCGCGAATTCCAGATCGTCAGTTACCTGACGTCCCTGCTCTACCAGCTCTTCGGCTGGCACGACTGGTTCGGCCGTGTGGTTGCGGCATTCTTCGGTCTGGTGACGGTGTTTTCGCTGCACAGGCTTACGGCGCTCGGCTGGGGTGAGATGCACGCCCACGCCGCGGCACTTGCCTACACCCTGATGCCGGCGGCTATCATGATCGACAGCTCGTTTCTTCCCGATCCCGCGATGCTGGCCTTGGTCACTCTTGGCATCTGGCTGTTTGCCAAATACTGGATCGGCGGCAGCGGCTGGCTCTTGCCGCTCGCCACGGTCAGCTTCTCGCTCGGCGCGCTGTCGAAACCGCCAGGCATCGTCGCCGGCGCCGTCGTCTTCTATCTGATGATCGGCTGGATTCTGGAGAAGAAACGAAAGCAGGCGACCTGGGTCTTCCTGTCGGGGCTTTTGAGCCTGGCCATTATTGGCGCTTATTTCAGCTGGGCGATTTATCTCGGCCGCAGCTATCCGCCGTTTCATGTCGCCGGCAGTGGTGGCTATATCTGGGATGACGGCTTTTGGACATATGTCAAAGACAGGTTCTACTTAAAATCCGCCTGGAGCACCTCGGTCTTATGGTTCTACGGGTATCCGTTCATGATGCTGTTCGTGGTCGGCTTGTGGATGCCGCCCCGACCCGCGGAAGACCTGAAGCAGCGCACGCTTTCGGCCATTCCCTATGTGTGGCTGGCTGCGGCCATGATCCTCTATCTGGCAGCGGCGGGAGAGATCACCAGCAACGTGTGGAACTTCCACATCTTCCATGTGCCGGTCGCGATGTTCTGCGGCCACGGCGCGCTTCTTCTGGCAACGTTTTCATCGAGAACCATCCTGACACCGGCGGCCGTGCTTCGCTCGATCTGCATCGTGGCGGTCGCGCTTGTCTGGTCGACCTTTCCCCTCGTCAGGGCGATGAAGAAGCCAGTCGCCATGAAGGGTATGCTGCTTGGCGAGGAACTGGCGCGGTTGGCGCAACCAGGCGACCTTGTCGTCGCCATCGCATCCGAGGTCGGCGATCCCGTCGCAGTCTACTACAGCAGGGCGCGCGGCTGGGTGTTCCCGCCTGGTGGAGGCAATGTCGAGTGGTCGAAATTCGTCGCGGATGACGCCACCGCGATCGCGCAACTCGAAGAACTGCGCGCGCAGGGCGCGGATCTGTTTGGCGTGGCCAAAAACGCCACCGACAAGGAGAACCGGCAGTTCGTCGAGCATCATGATGGGGTCATCGACTATCTGAACAAGACCGCAACCAAGCTTGTGGATTCGGATGATTTGCTGGTCTACAGAATCACCCGCCCATGAGAGCTGCGACTAAAGTCGCCAACCGCTGCTCTCAGCGCAAGACAACAATTGACTGGCTGAGATGCTGCGATCGTAAGAAAGGGCGAGGTAACCCGCCCTTTTTGTGTTTCTCGTCTGGAGATCATTGGGGCAAATTCAAAGATCCTCGATCTTGAGATCCACGTCGAGGTCCGTGGCATCCGATTGCGCCACCGAAGCAGGTTGGAGGTTTCCAAGCAAGGAGGAGATTGCATTGTCTCCGACGAAGCCCGCCTCTTTCAACAATTGGTCGAGGACGGGCTTGTTTGCCTGATAGTTCAGCAACTGGCCGGCGAGCCCGTCGCCGAGCCCGATATTTCCGCCCCTGGCATCGCTGCCGTTGCGTCCCAACATGCCGCCGGTGTCGAAGATGCGGATATCGGAAATTTTCTCGATTGGCTTCACCGCCTCTGCCAGCGCCTGCGGGATGATGCGGATGCGCTCGCGCAGGATTTCGTAGTCGATAATCGCCGCACTCAGCCGATTGCGCGCTTCATTCAGCAGGGCTTCGCTCTCGGCCTCGGCCTTGCCGGTCTCCAGGATGCCCTTCGCCTTGATGATTGCGGCGTCTGCCTCAGCCACTGCAAGCGTCTTGATGGCGTCCGCTTGGTCGACGGCGGCCTGCTTCTCGGCTTCGGCGCCGACGGTCACGGCTGTCGCCTCGGTTTCCGCCTTCTTGCGGGCGTCGATGACAGCGATCTGGCGCTCGCGTTCGGCGATCTCGACGGCCTTTGCCGTTGAGACTTTTTCCTCAGCCGCGATAGCCAAAGCTCTTGCCTGTTCGGCCTTTGCCTTTGCCTCGGACTCCTCGCGGCTCTTTGTCGCGACGGCAATGGCGCTTTCCTGGGAAACGATCTGCAAGTCGCGGCGAGCTTCGGTGTCGCGTTGCTGGACGGCGCGGGATGCGTCGATATTTGCGCTTTCGCGGACCTGCTTGGCGAGGGCCTCACGTTCGGCAATCGCCTGTTCGGTGGTGATGCGGGCTTCTTCTTCCGCACGCTTGGCAGCTTGCTCCTGCTGGGCGGTTTCTGCGCGCGTTGCGGCCGACTTGTTGGCGATATCGCGTTCCTGGTTCAGTTCCGCCTCTCGTTTTGTGCGTTCGATAGCGAGTGACTGCTGGCGCGCTTCGAGATCTTTCTGGGCGATGGCGACCTCCGTGTCGCGTACTATCTCGTTACGCTCCTTCTTCCGGCTCTCGGTAATGCGGGTCAGTGTTGCAAGGCCCTGTGCGTCGAAGAAGTTATTCGCATTGAAATGCTTGATATCCGTCTGGTCGAGGCGGGTCAGAGAGACGGATTCCAGCTCAAGGCCGTTTGATTGCAAGTCGGCGCCCACGGCTTCCTGCACCGCCTTGACGAAGTCCATGCGCTGCTCCTGCAGGGCATCGAGGTTCATGGTGGCTGCGACGGAGCGAAGACCGTCCACGAATTTCGCCTCGATCAAAATCCGCAGCTGTTCCGCATCATTGGTGCGATCGCCGAGGGTTTGCGCTGCAAGCGCGATCGATGAGGCGTCCGGTTTGACGCGCACATAGAATTCCGCGCCGATATCGACCCGCATGCGATCCTTGGTGATGAGCGCGTCACCTTCGCCACGCCGAACCTCAAGCCGCAGCGTCTTGAGATTGACGCGTGCTATCGATTGAAAGATCGGGAGGACGACCGAGCCGCCATCAAGGACGACCTTCTGTCCGCCAAGACCGGTGCGAACATAGGCCTCGTCCCGGCTGGATCTGGTGTAGAGCGTTGCGAAAACCAGGCCGATGCCCAGGATCAGTACAAGGCCGATAATGGCCGGCAATAGCAGATCGAATATCATGGTGACTCCCCAGTATATGTATCTGGCGCCTTCAGCATGTCTGACGGCGCAGTGATGGCTATGAAAACATTGGATTTATGGTCGACAATGAGGACCTGGGCGCCGATTGCCATGGGTGGTTCGTTCGGCGCGGCTTTCGCCCTGAACGTATGCCAATTGCTGTGCCGGTCCTTGATCCGAACACGGCCGGGCAGCCCTTGATCCAATGGCCCGACTGTCACTTCGCCAGTCCTACCAATGAATTCGGCGAGGTCGACTGCATAGGTCTCATCACGTGGCACGAGCCGCCCGACGATCCTGGTCAGGGAACGGACTTCAGGGATAGCGACAAGAAAGGCAGGCACCGCGGCCACGAGTGTCGGCAAAGGCAACCAAAGGGTTCGGGCAATCGCCTGGAAAACAAAGCCGTTTATGGCAAACATGCCGAGAAACAGCATCAGCAGCACCAGAACCGGAACTCCACCATGGTTGAGCCATGACAGAAGCCCCGACATGCCACTGCCGTGATCGTCGGGCAACGCCTTTCCGATCAGTTCGCTGAGCGAAAACCCAATCAAAAGGCAGCACATTTCCAGAAGGGTTAGTGCCGCCAGTATGATTGCCGCAATCGCAAAGGGGGTGGAGTGAGGGTCGAGGAAAAGATCCATCGGCGTTTAATTCTGACCGGCCTTGAGCTGGGCGAGCCGGACTTCGATAGCCTGTTCACGATGCAGACGGTCAAGTTCGTCCAGTTCTGCGCTTGCACCCTTATCCTCGGACGGAACTCCTGTGAGGCGTGAGACGGCAGCGGCCGCGCGGGCTGCCCCGTCAGTCGGCCGGTTTCGGACGGCTGCAGTGTCGGAAGCCTCGTGCAGATGTTGAAGACTACGCTTCAAAGCGGTCAGCTTTTCTTCTGCCTCACGGCGTGTCGCCAGGATTGCCTGAAGCGCCTGCTGGCCCTCCTGCAGCTGTGTTCTGGCGGCCGATAGGGCATTGTCGAGTGCGGCAAGCTGGGCCTCCAGATCGATCTGTCTTGCGACGCCTGCCTTCGCAAGATCATCTCGATTGGCCGACATGGCTGTGCGGATCTTGTCATCTAGGGCGCGACGATCGGCTTCGATCTCGCTGCGTCGGGTCTGGATGCGATATTCTTCCGCCCGTGATTTGCCGAGGTCCACGCGGGCCTCGTCGGCAGCAGAATCGATGTCACGAAGCGCCTGTTCGATGACGGCGATCTTGTTTGCTCCTTCGGCCTTGTCGACGGCAGCATTCGCAAGTCCGGCGATAAGGCGGCCTACGCGCGACAATATCCCTTCACTTGTCATGATATTGATCTCCCTTCGGTTTGCATGCGGAGTGACGCCGATATCGATCTGATAGGCGCCGTTGCTGGCAACGAGCTGAGCCGCAAAGATGTTGATCGAACCGTTCGAATAGCCCGCCACGTCGTAAGGAACGATGATCCGGCCACGAACGGTCGCAAGTGACAGTGATGCGGGTCCCTTTATTGAGAATAGTTTTTCATCCAGAGGCAGTCTTGCCGGTGATATCGGATGGCCGCGATTGGATGCGAAGTCGCGCAGACCGAGGGTGACCAGCCTGGCCGGCAGACCGGTTTTCTCCCGGATCGTCTCATAAGCAAGTTCGTGGAGCGTAACGAGATTAGCCCCGTTTTCTTCCGTCAACATCTCGTCAAGCATAGTGAACATTGCCCCATAGGCGGCAAAGGTCTCGTCCAGGGCCTGTTTTGCTTCAGGATCAGGCGAAAGATCGTAGCGCAAAATCGATGTGTGAACTGTTTGGGCCATGATAAAAATATAAAGCACTGCTTTTGTGCTTTCAAGGCGTATTCTCAGTTTTTGGTTGAAATTTATTTCCTGAAATAATCCGGGTACGTGTATCTTTGATCGCGCTGATTTTCGCTCTGCGTTGTAAGACGTTTCCCAGGGATGACAGTAAAGCGGGTGGTCGACCTCTGGCCATCAGGCATCGTGAGATAAGGGACGCTGACGATTCAGGTGCGAGTTGTCTTAGGCGTTTTGAGCATCGCTCCCAGGCGTGCGGCCCAGGCCCTTTCCGGCATGGGAGAACTGGAGCTTATTCATGCCTATAACAATCCCTTCAGCCTGCTTCTGTGGCTACTGACCGGCATCACGATCCTGACGGCAACCGTCATTTTCACATTCATGGGGCGAGGCACCGGCGGGGCCGACGAGATGGCGGAAGAGTCTATCGCTGCCTGATATATTGGGGCGGATCGACGTTTCCGCCCTTTTAACTATAACTGCCGAAAACTACTCTCCGTGACGCAATTTATCCTGCAAAATTACATCCCGCAGTAACGACTCCTAAAGTCCGGTTTGGCACTTTATTCCTATTGATATTGTTTTCGCGTATTTGCTCGCTGGGGTTTTCTAATGAGTCGTAATCGGGATGATTGGGTCAGCCAGCGGGCTTATGCCATCTGGGAAGAGGAAGGCCGACCGCATGATCGGGGCGAAAGCCATTGGGCGCAGGCGCTGAGGGAATTTGAGCAACTCGAAGCCACCAAGGCTTCTGCCGACGGAAGCGATCTCATCGAAAAGCTTAAGGCAGCCGGGCGCTTGATGCGTGCCCATGACGAAGCTGAGGTGCAGGAGAATCGGCACAGCCATCTCATGACAGCCGCTCGCTAGACTAGGCTGAGATCGGCGTCGCAGAGGCGCTTTTATATACTGAGTGTTAAAAGCCGCCAGCCGTCGGCTTTTTCGTTGTCGGGCCGGCTTGTTCGCAAGCGTGATGTGAACATTCCTCGGCTCTGTATATCTATCGAAGCCGCCCGGCCAAGAATCGCAGCTCATTCCGGTCCTACCCCTCACTACTGGCGAGCGGCCCAGCTGAGGCCGCGCCGGAGAATGAGGGGCATGTAGGGGTGGCTGAATTCGGCGGCGACGTGGCCCAGTGCGGAGTAGAAGACGCGGCCCTCACCGAAATGTCGCTTGAAGACGACGGGCATCGCGATATTGCGCGCGGCAGGATCGTACTGACCGGTGAAGGTCGTGGTGGCCAGGATTTCCACCGAGGGATCGTAGTGCAGATAATACTGCTCCGAGCGGTAGTCGAAGTCCGGAATGCCTTCCATTAACGGATCATCCTGCCGCGTAATGGCAACCTGGAAATCAATGATATTGCCGGGATGGGCAACCCAGGTGACGCCGGAGACATAGCGGAAGGGTGCGCTTTCCTTGAAGGAAGTCGCAAGGCAGCCGTGATGGCCCCCGAGGCCGAGGCCGCCGCGAACAGCTTGGACCAGGGCATCTGCGTGCGGCTTTTCCAGCTTCTCGCCGGTAATGACCGGCACCAGAAGATCGGCTTTTGCGAGAAGCGGCGAGCCGAAGATGCCGAGGTCATTGGTGATTTCGACTGCAAATCCGTCCTCGCGCAACAATTCGCCAACGATATTTGCGCAGGGCTCCGGCTCGTGGCCCTGCCAGCCGCCCCAGACGATGATCGCCTTTTTCATGTTTTCTTCCTTAAATTCATGCAGCAGGCTTATCGACGATAAACATTATGGCGCTAAGGCTGACCGACCAGATGTCGACCGATCTCTTCGACCACGGAAGAGCCGAGATGTCGGCGCCCATTCCGACGGCCTTAGCGATATAACGAATGTCTTCAATGCAAAAGGCGTCGGTGTGGCCGGCAGGCCGATCGCGCTGCCCTGCGCATTCCGTGTGCAAGGCATCTCTAATCTTCTTTTTTTTGCAAATATGTAACTGAGATAACTTTTTACTGACGTGTAACTTGGCTAAGGTTCACACATCTGTGACTTGTAAAGGGATAGATGCATGGCAGGTGAAACGGTACTGGTCGTCGGCGGCGCTGGTTATATTGGCTCGCATACGTGTCTCGATCTGGCGAACAAGGGCTACAAGCCCGTGGTGTTCGACAATTTTTCCAACGGTCATCGTGAATTCGTCAAATGGGGACCAGCGGAAGAGGGTGACATTCGCGATCGCGCCCGTCTCGATGAGGTGCTGGCAAAGCACAAACCGTCGGCAATCCTGCATTTTGCGGCGCTGATCGAGGTCGGCGAATCGGTCAAGGATCCGGTCTCCTTCTACGAGAACAACGTCATCGGCACGCTGACGCTGCTGTCAGCGGCACAGGCGGCGGGTGTCAATGCCTTCGTCTTCTCCTCTACCTGCGCGACCTACGGTCTGCCGCAGAGCGTGCCGCTCGATGAGACGCACCGCCAAGTGCCGATCAATCCCTATGGTCGCACCAAATATATCGTCGAACAGGCGCTTGCCGATTACGACCAGTACAAGAGTCTTCGCTCCGTCGTGCTGCGCTATTTCAATGCCGCCGGCGCCGATTTCGAAGGCCGGATCGGCGAATGGCACCAGCCGGAAACGCATGCGATCCCGCTGGCGATCGACGCGGCCCTGGGTCGCCGCCAGGGCTTCAAGGTCTTCGGCAGCGACTATGAGACGCGCGACGGCACCTGTGTGCGCGACTATATCCACGTTCTCGATCTCGCCGATGCGCATGTGCGCGCCGTCGAATATCTGTTGAGAGGTGGCGAGTCCGTCGCACTCAACCTCGGCACCGGCACCGGGACGACGGTGAAGGAACTGCTCGGCGCCATCGAAGATGTCTCCAAGAAGCCGTTCCCGGTCGAATATATCGGCCGTCGCGAGGGCGATTCACATACGCTGGTCGCCAATAACGACAAGGCGCGGGACGTGCTGGGCTGGGTGCCGCAGTATGATCTCTCGCAGATCATTCAGTCGGCCTGGAACTGGCATGCGAGATCAAATCAGCACTGAACGCGGCTCAAAGCCCAACGTTCTCGTTATCACTGCGGATCAATGGCGCGGCGACTGCCTCTCGGCTGTGGGGCACGCCTGTGTCAGGACGCCAAATGTAGACGCTCTGGCGAAAGAAGGGACGCTTTTCCGGCGGCACTATGCTGGTGCAGCTCCCTGTTCGCCGGCGCGCGCCACGCTTTATACCGGCCTCTACCAGATGAACCATCGCGTCTGCCGGAACGGATCGCCGCTCGACCGGCGGTTCGATAATCTGGCGCTGGCGGCAAGGCGGGCGGGTTATGATCCGACGCTGTTCGGCTACACGGACACGGCGCCTGATCCCAGAGATATGGATGTCAATGATCCGCATCTGACCACCTATGAAGGCTTGCTGCCAGGTTTCACGGCTCGCCAGCTCCTGCCGGAACATGAAAGACAGTGGCTTTCCTGGTTGCGTTCACGCGGTCGCAAGGATGCCGTCAGCCGTGATATCCACATTCCGGTCGGCGCTGCAGCAGGGGAAATCTCCGACGCGGCGCCTGCCTATTCGCGTGAAGAAACGCAGACCGCCTTCCTGACCGGCGAATTCATCCGTTGGATGGGGGAGCAGGATGCACCGTGGTTCGCGCATATTTCCTTTTTGCGGCCGCATCCGCCTTTCTCCGTGCCGGAGCCGTTCAATCGCATGTTCAATCCGGGCGAAGGCCCGGCTTTTGCGCGTGCAACCGACCGCGAGACGGAACAGCAGGGCCATCCCTATCTTGCCTATGCGATGCCGCGTGCCGGCAAGGGCAGTTTCATCCACGGGGCGGAAGGGCCGCTCAGCGACTGGAACGTTGCTGATTTCGATGCCATTCGGTCGATCTACTACGGGATGATCGCCGACGTGGACGACCAGCTCGGGCGTATCTGGCAGGCGCTGAAGGATGCCGGTGAGTGGAACAACACGATCATCGTCTTCACCTCCGATCATGCAGAGATGGCGGGGGATCACTGGATGCTCGGCAAAGGCGGCTATTTCGACGGCAGCTACCATATTCCGCTCGTCATTCGCGATCCCGGCGCGGCCGCAGCCGGTGGTATCGTTGATCATTTCACCAGTGCTGCCGATGTGTTTCCGACGCTTTGTGAACGGCTCGGCATTGCGGCTGCCAATGGCATCGATGGGCGCTCGCTTGCGCCGTTCCTCGACGGTATCGAGGCGTCGGGCTGGCGGGATGCGGCTTTCTGGGAATTCGATTTCCGCGATATCGCCCATGGCGAGGCGGAACGGCATTTCGGCCTTCGGTCGAATGAACTGAACCTTGCCGTCATCCGCGACAACAGGTTCAAATATGTGCATTTCACCGCATTGCCGGCGCTGCTCTTCGATCTCTCGGAAGATCCGATGGAATTGCGCAACCTTGCCGACGATCCGGCCTATGCGTCGGTACGGCTCGGTTATGCCGAACGGCTGCTGTCGCTCAGGGCACGGCACCTCGATCAGACACTTGCCTATACCGAACTGACGGAAAAAGGGCCGGTGTCGCGCCGGCCCTGATTAGAGCGCCGAGCGTCCATTCGGACGCACAAAGGACGCTCTAACTCTTTAAAGCTACCCATCAGACTTTCCGAAAATCGGTTCCGATTTTCGGGCCGATGCTCTCGGCATCAGAAGTTTCCGAGGAAATCCCGCTTCCCGACTGGTGCACCCTGGTTGCGCAGGATTGCGTGTGCCGTCGTCACGTGGAAATAGAAATTCGGTAGCGCGAAGAGGGCGACATATTCGAGGCCCGGCACGATCAGACCGTTGCGGCCTGGTACCGTGATATCCTTGACGTCGCTCCCTTCCAGAGCCTCCGAAGAGAAGGTGGCGAGATAGGCTTCGGTCTTCGCCATACGCTCGCGCAGTTCGGCGATCGTCGTTTCACTATCCTCGAATTTCGGCGCATCGGTTGCCGTCAGGCGGGCGAGCGTAAATTTCGCGCTGTCGCTGGCGCGCTGGTACTGACCGGAAAATGGCAGCATGTCCGGTGCCAGACGCGCGTTTACGAGAATGGTCGGATCGATCTTCTTTTCCTCGGCATAGGCTTCCGCCTTGTCGAGATAAGTTTTCAGGCTGGCAATGCCGCGCTGGAACATGGGTACGGTAAGGCGATACATCGAAATGGACATCTGTCCTGTCTCCAAAATTTTAAAAAAACAGCCGGTCTGCGCAAGCTGTTGGGGCCTCGACTAAATGGGGACCTCTACGGCATTCACAATAAGTGCCTGTGACGGTTCTTTGCCGATCATGGCCGGATTGCAACAGGCTGATCACCCACCATTCAGCGCAGCAGCGGGCCTCGCGCCGCCGACGCCTATTACCAGGAAATCGTCAAGGGCGTCATCATCATCGCGGCCGTCGTCATCGACGTCTATAGGCAGAAGAAGCGAACCAAGTACTAAACCGGAAAAAGGGCGTTCGGCCCCTTCATTGTTTTATGGGGAATGGCTGCATCCACGACGAGGATCCAGGCTTATGATGCCTTCAGATGGTGCGTGAGTTTCTGACGATCACCCAAAATCATCTCGGAAGGAATATCGGCGAGGTAGAAGAGAGCGATTTCCAGTCCCTCTGCGATGGCGTCATCTGTTGGTCCCGGCAGCTCTTCCTCACGCATCCGTGCCTCGAAGACGGCGAGCAGAAAATCGAAGCTTTCGCCTTGTGGTGAAATAAACTTCTTTCGTTGGACTTCGATCAGATCTACCAGATCCAAAGACACGCCGATCTCTTCTATTATCTCCCGGCGAAATGCGGCGGAGAAATCCTCGCCTTCTTCGACCGTTCCGCCCGGCAAAGACCAGCCGGTATGCATGCCGTTTCTCTTCGCATTCCGCGGTGATTGAGCCTGCGGACCGCATCCAAGGTATTTCCGACGCCGCCTTTTTGCATCGCTAAATTGTACGGTTTCCCCATTGCTCATTTGTAAAAAAGAGGTGGCGCTTTCTGTCAGCTTTTCTATTCTTGCCGCTTCGATCCGCCCGTTCGGGCAGCGCAGGAAAGCAGATGCAACTCGTATTCGACGGCCATAACGACGTTCTCCTTCGACTCTGGACCCATGCGAAAGACGGTAGCGATCCGGTTGCGGAATTCGCTGATGGCACGACCGCGGGGCATATAGATGCTCCCCGGGCGAGGGCTGGCGGCCTGGCTGGCGGCCTCTGCGCCATCTATATTCCGTCGGGCGATCTGGTCTTTGCCGATCCCGATGCGAACGGTCACTACGCGACGCCGCTTGCCGCCCCTCTCGATCCGCTGCCGTCGCTCGCGATCGCCTCGGAAATGGCGGCGATCGCGCTCAGGCTCGACCGTGCCGGCGCCTGGCGGCTCTGCCGCTCGGTCAAGGATATCCGCAAGGCGATGGCATCAGGCATTTTCGCCGCCGTCATGCATATCGAAGGCTGCGAGGCGATCGCCGCCGATCTCGCCGCGCTCGAAGTCTTCCATGCCGCTGGCCTGCGTTCGCTGGGGCCGGTCTGGAGCCGCCACAACATTTTCGGCCATGGCGTGCCCTTCGCTTTCCCCAGTTCGCCGGATACGGCGCCGGGCCTGACGGAAGCCGGCTTCGCGCTGGTGCGCGAGTGCAACCGTCTCGGCATCATGATCGATCTCGCCCATATCACCGAAAAGGGTTTCTGGGATGTGGCGGAAACGAGCGACCAGCCGCTCGTCGCCAGCCATTCCAACGTCCATGCGCTGACGCCGGTCGCCCGCAACCTCACCGACAGGCAGCTCGACGCGATCCGTGAGCGGCGCGGCCTCGTTGGCGTGAACTATGCCACGGCCATGCTGCGGCCGGATGGCCGCTCTGAGGCAGACACGCCGCTCTCCGACATGATCCGCCATATCGATTACCTCGTGAACCGCGTCGGAATCGATTGCGTGGCACTCGGTTCGGACTTCGATGGTGCTACCATTCCGGAAGAAATCGGCGATGCCGCCGGCAACCAGAGGCTGATTGCCGCTCTCCGGCAAGCTGGCTATGGTGCGGAAGAATTGACAAAAATGGCCAGCGAAAACTGGCTTCGCATTCTGGCTTCAGCGTGGAGGGAAGAGGACGTCTGAAACCAAATAATACTTAGTAATCAATCAAAACAGGGGAACAAACCACGATGATTACCAAACTCAACCGCAGCTTCCGCCTTCTTTCCGCGGGAGCGGCCCTTTCGCTCCTGATGGTAGCTGCGCCTGCTGCTTTCGCAGAGACGCCGAAGGATACGCTCGTTGAAGGTTTTGCCATCGACGACATCATCACAATGGATCCGGGCGAGGCTTTCGAGCTTTCGACGGCAGAAGTCACCAGCAATACCTACAGCCTGCTCGTTCGCCTCGACATGAACGACACGTCAAAGATCAAGGGCGATCTCGCCGACAGCTGGACCGTTTCCGATGACGGCCTGACCTATACATTCAAGCTGAAGCCGGATCTGAAGTTCGCCTCCGGCAATCCGATCACTGCCGAGGACGTGGCCTGGTCCTTCGAGCGCGCCGTCAAGCTCGACAAGAGCCCGGCCTTCATTCTCACCCAGTTCGGCCTGACCGGCGACAACGTCACCGAAAAGGCAAAGGCTGTCGATCCGACCACTTTCACCTTCACCGTCGATAAGCCTTATGCGCCGAGCTTCGTGCTGAACTGCCTGACGGCAACCGTCGCTTCCGTCGTCGACAAGAAGCTGGTCATGGATCATGTGAAGTCCGTCACCGTCGATGCCGACCACAAGTATGACAACGATTTCGGCAATGAGTGGCTGAAGACGAATTATGCCGGTTCCGGTGCCTATAAGCTGCGCGAATGGCGCGCCAACGAAGTCGTCGTCATGGAACGCAACGACAACTATTACGGCGAGAAGGCAAAGCTTAATCGCGTCATCTACCGCTACATGAAGGAAAGCTCGGCTCAGCGCCTGGCGCTCGAGGCCGGCGATATCGATATCGCCCGCAACCTGGAGCCGGGTGATCTCGATGCCGTTTCCAAGAAT
The DNA here is from genome assembly GCF_047782645.1 of Rhizobium sp. ZK1. NCBI lineage: Bacteria > Pseudomonadati > Pseudomonadota > Alphaproteobacteria > Hyphomicrobiales > Rhizobiaceae > Rhizobium > Rhizobium sp. ZK1. Next base: position 4,022,839 of record NZ_CP180586.1, on the reverse strand, counting down.
GCGGATCTGACGACCACCAATGCGCCGAAGAGCACGGTCTATTACGTCAGCCTCAACAGCAAGAACGAGAATTTGAAGAAGCCTGAAGTCCAGGAAGCCTTCAAGTATCTGGTCGATTACGACGCGATCGGCGCGACCCTCATTAAGGGCATCGGCGAGATCCACCAGACCTTCCTGCCGACCGGTCAGCTCGGTGCGCTGAACGAGAACCCCTACAAGCTCGACGTCGCCAAGGCGAAGGAACTGCTCGCCAAGGCAGGCCTGCCGGATGGCTTCTCGGTCACCATGGATGTGCGTAACACGCAGCCCGTCACCGGCATTGCCGAATCCATGCAGCAGACGCTCGCCCAGGCCGGCGTGAAGATGGAAATCATTCCCGGCGACGGCAAGCAGACCCTGACCAAGTACCGCGCCCGCACGCACGACATGTATATCGGCCAATGGGGCTCGGACTATTTCGACCCGAACTCCAACGCCGATACCTTCACCTCCAACCCTGATAATTCCGACGCCGGTACGGTGAAGACGCTCGCGTGGCGCAATACCTGGGAAGCGCCCGAACTCGACAAGGAGACGAAGGCTGCTTTGCTCGAACGTGACGCTGCCAAGCGCGCCGCCATGTACGAGGATGTCCAGAAGAAGTTCCTCGCCAACAGCCCGTTCGTCATCATTTTCCAGCAGATCGAAGTGGCCGGCTATCGCAAGAACCTCAAGGACTTCAAACTGGGGCCGAGCTTCGACACGAACTATGTAGGCCCGATCGCGAAGTGATGAGCCGGCTAGGCTGATCCAGTGAGCATCGTCGAAACAAGACAGGAGGTGCGGCCCCGTAAGGGCCGTGCACTCTCCTTTGCTAAGGCGTTGGGGCGTTTCCTCTTCGCTGCCGCCACCACCTATCTCGGTCTTCTGGCCGTCACCTTCTTCATTGGCCGCGTCGTGCCGATCGATCCCGTGCTCGCCATTCTCGGCGACCGCGCACCGACCCATGTCGTGGAGCGCGTGCGCCGCGAGATGGGCTTCGACCTGCCGCTCTACGAACAGTTCTATATTTACCTGAAGGGCATCCTTTCCGGCGATTTCGGCACTTCGGTCCTGACGACCAATCCGGTCATGGTCGATATTCGCCGCGTCTTTCCGGCGACGCTGGAGCTTGCGACCGTCGGCACAATCATCGGTTCCGTCATCGGCGTGCCGCTCGGCGTGCTGGCCGCTGTGCGGCGTGGCAGCATTGCCGACCAGGTCGTCCGCATCATCGGCCTTGTCGGTTATTCGGTGCCGATCTTCTGGTTGGCATTGATCTCGCTCGTCATTTTCTATGCGCAACTGCGCTGGGTGGCTTTCCCCGGTCGCATCGATATCGTCTACGAATACAGCTTCACGCCGGTCACCGGTTTCTATCTTCTCGACAGTGCGTGGCAGGGGCAGTGGGATGTCTTTTATGATGTCTTCCGCCACATCATCCTGCCGGCCTCGCTGCTCGGTTATTTTTCGCTCGCCTATATCAGCCGCATGACCCGCAGCTTCATGCTGAACGAGCTGTCACAGGAATATGTCGTGGCAGCCCGCGCCAAGGGCCTGTCGGAAACGCGGGTGATCTGGGGCCATGCGCTCAGAAATGCGGCGGTGCCGCTGGTGACCGTCATCGCGCTCTCCTATGCCGGCCTGCTCGAAGGCTCGGTGCTGACGGAGACGGTCTTTTCCTGGCCCGGCATCGGCCTCTATATCACCAATTCGCTGCAGAGTGCCGATATGAACGCCGTGCTCGGCGGCACGATCATCATCGGCACGGTCTTTGTCGGCATCAATCTCATTTCCGATCTTCTGTATCGGATACTCGACCCGAGGACGCGCAACCGATGACGGTTCCTTCCACGCCGATCAGCCGCCGCGAGTGGCTGCTGTCCGACCGGCCTCAGTCGCGCATGCAGGCCCGGCTCGGCCGCGCCTATGTCACGTGGCGGCAGTTTACCGCGAACAGGCTCGCAGTCGTCGGCCTCATCATCATCGTGGCGCTGCTGCTGATTGCGGCCTTTGCCAATGTCATCGCCACGCACAATCCCGTTGTCGGCGATCTCAAGAATGCGCGCTTACTGCCGCCCGGCAGCGCCGGCTATCTGCTCGGCACCGATGATCAGGGCCGCGATATCTTCTCGCGCCTTGTCTACGGTTCGCGGCTGACGCTACTCGTTGTCGTGCTGGTCGCCATCATCTCGGCACCGGTCGGCCTCATTGTCGGTACGGTGTCGGGTTATGCCGGCGGATGGGTGGATGCGACGCTGATGCGCATCACCGATATCTTCCTGGCCTTTCCGAAGCTGGTTCTGGCGCTCGCCTTCGTCGCAGCGCTTGGACCTGGCATCCAGAACGCCATCATCGCCATTGCCATCACGTCCTGGCCGCCCTATGCGCGCATCGCCCGCGCCGAGACGCTGACGGTTCGCCGTTCCGATTACATATCGGCGGTTAAACTGATGGGCGCCTCGCCGTTGCGGATCATCGTGCGGCACGTCATGCCGCTCTGCATGTCCTCGCTGATCGTTCGTGTGACGCTCGACATGGCGGGCATCATCCTGACCGCTGCCGGCCTTGGTTTCCTCGGTCTCGGTGCTCAGCCGCCACTGCCGGAATGGGGGGCGATGATCGCTTCCGGCCGCCGTTTCATCCTCGATCAATGGTGGGTCGCGGCCATGCCTGGCATCGCCATCCTCGTCGTCAGCCTCGGCTTCAACCTTCTGGGTGATGGCCTGCGCGATGCGCTCGATCCGAAGGAGGCCGGCCAATGAGTTCGCTTCTGACTGTGAAAAACCTGCGCGTCAGCTATCCGACCCGCACCGGTTTGATCGAAGCCGTACGCGGCGTTTCGTTCACGCTCGGCAAGGAGCGGCTCGGTATCGTCGGCGAATCCGGCTCCGGCAAATCGCAGACCGGCCGCGCCATCATGGGCCTGACGCCAAAGCATGGCATCGTTACCGCCGACACCTTGAATTTCAGTGGCATCGATCTTCTGAAGGCATCGGCTGCCGAACGGCGCAGGCTGCGCGGCAAGCGCATCGCCATGATCCTCCAGGATCCGAAATATTCGCTCGATCCGGTCATGACCATCGGCAAGCAGATCTGCGAAACGCTGCGCACACATGAGAAGGTTGGCAAAGGCGAGGCGCGCGACCGTGCGCTTTCCATGCTGGAAGCAGTGCAGATCCGTGACCCCCATCGCGTCTTCGATCTCTATCCGCATGAGGTTTCGGGCGGCATGGGCCAGCGCGCGATGATCGCTATGATGCTGATCGCCGGGCCGGAATTGCTGATTGCCGACGAGCCTACCTCGGCTCTCGACGTTACGGTCCAGCTCGATGTGCTCAGGATCATGGACCGGCTGGTGTCTGAACGCGGCATGGGGTTGATCTTCGTCTCCCACGATCTGAGGCTGGTCTCCTCCTTCTGCGACCGCGTCATCGTCATGTATGCCGGCCGGATCGTCGAAGAGATCGCCGCATCCGAGCTTCGCAACGCGAAGCATCCCTATACGCAGGGGCTGCTCAACTGCATGCCGCAGATCGGTGAAAACAGGCATCCGCTGCCCGTCCTTGACCGCAAACCGGAGTGGGCTGCATGAGTACAGCGCTATCTGCAGACCATCTCGGTGTCGTCTACGAGCATTTTTATGCGCTGAAGGATGTGAGTGTCTCCATCGAAAGCGGCGAATCTTTCGGGCTCGTCGGCGAGTCCGGCTCGGGCAAGTCGACGTTGCTGCGTGCCGTTGCCGGGCTTGCACCCGTCAGCGAGGGTATCGTCCACGTTCACGGCGAGGTTCTGAAGGGTGCAAAGCGCAGCAGGAACTTTTACCGAAGCGTCCAGATGGTGTTTCAAGACCCCTACGGCTCGCTGCATCCTCGCCAAACCGTCGACCGGCTGCTTCTCGAACCGCTGGCGATCCATGGCATAGGTGACAGCGAGAAGCGCATTGCCCGCGCGCTCGACGAGGTCGGGCTCGGCAATGGCTTCCGCTTCCGCTATCCGCATCAGCTTTCCGGCGGCCAGCGGCAGCGTGTGGCGATTGCCCGCGCACTGATCGTCGAACCGTCGATCCTGCTGCTCGACGAGCCGACATCGGCGCTTGATGCCTCCGTGCAGGCCGAAGTTCTCAACCTTCTCGAACAGATCCGCCGCGACAGGAACCTGACCTTCGTCATGGTCAGCCATGATCTCGGCGTCATCACCCATATGTGCGGGAGGCTTGCCGTGATGCGTGGCGGTGCCGTCGTTGAACGGCTGACATCGGCTGAACTTGCCGCCGGCAGCGTTCACGAAGAGTACACGCGAAATTTGATGATCGCGAGCAAGGGTTTCGTGAAGGCTTGAAAGCCAATGTTTTCAAACCTTTGAAAAATCTCGCACCGCGTCGGCGTTAAGGATAATGGTTTCCTAAAACACGACCATTCGACTAGACTATTGACAGCTGCCTTAGTTCTGTCATGATCGCGTTAACGACCGTTAGCTTTCGTGATCGATGGAGGTTGAGGCATGTTCTTTCTCGGTGGGATGACCATGGGTTACCTCGATCCACCTGTTAAGGCCGAGCGGAGGGAAACCGCCTCCGTTACTATCCCGGCGGAAAAGGATCGCCGGTTGATCGAAACACCCCCCAACGCACCCCAGGGCGACAACGCTGCAGAGCGTTCCTGGATTTGGGCATGGCGCACGCTCTGCTGAGCTGAAGCCTGGGTGGATTTTCTCTTTCGTCTGCTCTGGACGGAAATTTATCTCTACCTACCTTATAGAGAATGTAAGAAAATAAATGTGAGCTGGTAGTCCGGCCGCAAAAACAAACACACGGAGGCGACACATGGCAAATCTGGGTATTTCGCATACTCATGTGAACCAGTACGGATCCGTATCGGCCAAGAAGCCGGTCACCACGCGGCACAAGATTCAGACCGCGATCCATGCAACGATTTTCACGGCGGCATTCCTTTTCGTCGTCGCAATGGTTTTCGGCGTCGTCGGCTGATACCGGCGCGTCCAAGGCGCTGGCTGACCGCGCCGGTCTGATCGAATATTTGCCTATCCGGAACAATTGGGATGCGCTGGCATTCTCCTGGCACTTCGGTGTTGTTTAGGGAGAATAGTTGTGAAAGGCATCCAGCTGTGGCTGATCGGCACCCCGATCCCATCCTCATCCTGTTTTACCTATCCCACCCAATTTAGCCCATTCCGGAAAGTAGGCGTGAGGCGCTGACAGTGCCGGGAACGTCGTGCAGGCGCATGGATGTTGTCCATGCGCTTTTTTCACGTCGGCGGAAGGGCAGCGAGAAAAAGGTCCTTTGACTTGAATTATCGCAAGAATGTCCAACTTTTCCGGGTGGCTGCGCAGGGAGGGCATAAGTCGGCCATGACCATTGGCAAAGTTACGTCCGAAGCCGGTCTGTCCGTTGTTGCAAAGCGCGCCGAGCGTCCGTTTTTCCTGCTTTTCCCGACTTCGAAGATGACCGGCCCGTTCATGCGAGAGTCATCGTGAGCAATGCAGAACCAAGCCGAAACCATAACGCCGTTTGGATCCAGGGCCGAACCCATGGCTATTTCAAGTCCATCTCCGGACCCGCCGCACGAGCCTGAGAACAGGCAGATCGACCACAGCGATTCGATCCGCTCGACCTATCTGTCCAACGAGGACATCAGGGCCATGGGCGAAAGTGTCGCTTGCGGCACGGTGAGCGAGTTGCCAGCCTTCGCGGCGTTCGATTTTTTTGCGCGCCACAAGGAAAACGAGAAGGAAATCCTGCGCGTTTACCAAACGACTGCGAGCGATGCCGAGGCCGGGGAGGCGATCACGCCGGCCGCCGAATGGTTGCTGGACAATCACTACCTCGTCGAGGAGGCAATTCAGGAAGTCCGCCGCGACTTCCCGCGCCGGTTCTATCAACAGCTGCCGCTCATGAAAGTCGGCGGCGTCGAAATCCCGCGCACGCTCGTACTGGCCTGGCTCTATGTCGCCCATACCCACAGCACCATCTCGCAGGAAAGCCTGAGGGCGCTCGTCGATGGCTTCCAGCAGCATGAGACACTGAGAATTGGCGAGCTCTGGGCGCTGCCGTCCCTGGTGCGGTACGTGCTGGTCGAAAACCTCCGCCGTATTTCGAGCCGAGTCGAGCGCAGCCGCGGCATGCGCCGCCGCGCCAATGAGGCCGCCGACGTACTGGTTCGCTTGGCCGACACCGCAAAGGCTGCCGCCTATCTGAGGACGCTGGAGGAACTTGCCGAGGACAACACTTTCTCGACGCAGTTCCTCTACCGCATGCGTGATGGTTCGCAGACTTCGAGCCTGGCGATCTCCTGGTTGGACCAGCGGCTGGAGCGGCTCGGGCGTGACAGCGAAGAAGTGACGATGGCGGAGCATAGCCGCCTCTCTGCCGGCAATGTCACAACGGGCAATATCATCCGCAGCCTGCGCGAGATCAACGATACGGAGTGGTCGGTCTGGATCGAGCAGGTCAGCCATGTCGACAGGTTGCTCTGGGACCAGTCCGACTACGGTGATCTCGATCCCGGTTCGCGCAACAGCTATCGCAGGCAGATCGAAAAGCTTGCCAGGCGCTCACCGCTGAGCGAGGTGCAAATCGCCCAGCTCGCCGTCGACATGGTGGCTGAGGTCAGGCATTCCGACGAGGCGCAGCCGCACGAGCCTGATATCGGCGGCTTCATTACAGGCGCTCAACGCCTGAAGTTCGAAGCGCGCGCGGATTACCGTCCAACGCTGGCGCAGCACGTCTTCCGCGCCGTACGCAAATTCAATTGGATGGCGATCGCCATTCCGGTCGTGCTGATCACGATCATCGCCATGGCCGTTGTCGGCGGGTTCATGGCCAATGCCGGCATGGCGTCGATCGAAATCGCCCTGCTGCTCGTCCTATTTTCGCTGCCGGCGTCGGAAGGTGCAAGTGGCTTCTTCAATACCGTGCTGTCCTTCTTCGTCAGGCCGGCGCGGCTCGTCGGTTACGAGTTCAAGCGGGGCATCCCGGAGGATGCACGCACGCTCGTCGTCGTGCCTTGTCTGATTTCCAATCGTGACAGCGTTGACGAGATGGTGCGCAATCTCGAGGTTCATTATCTCGCCAATCCGCGCGGCGAAATCCATTTTGCATTGCTCAGCGACTGGCCAGACAGCGATGTGGAGGAAAGCTCCGACGATCTGGAAGTGCTGGAATATGCACGCCGTGAGATTGCCAACCTCTCAGCTCGTTATGCCTATGACGGCAGGACGCGCTTCCATCTCCTACATCGCCGCCGCCTTTACAATCCGTCCGAGGGTGTATGGATGGGGTGGGAGCGCAAGCGCGGCAAGTTGCACGAGCTGAACCTGCTGCTGCGCGGCGACCGCGACACGACCTACCTGCCAGGCGCCAATACCGTGCCTGCCGATATCAAGTACGTCATGACGCTCGATGCCGATACCCGCCTTATGCGTGATACCGTCACCAAGCTCGTCGGCAAGCTTCATCACCCGATCAACCGGCCGGTCATCAACTCGGAAACTGGTCGGGTCGAAGTCGGTTATGGCATTCTGCAGCCGCGCGTGACGCCGTCGCTGACGACCGGCAAGGATGCGTCGGTCTTCCAGCGCGTCTTTTCGATCAACCGCGGTCTCGACCCCTATGTCTTCACGGTTTCGGATGTCTATCAGGATCTTGCCGGCGAGGGCACGTTCACCGGCAAGGGCCTCTATCATGTCGATGCTTTCGAGGCTTCGCTGAAAGGCCGCATCGCCGAGAATTCAGTGCTCAGCCACGACCTTCTCGAGGGGTCGATGGCGCGCTGCGCGCTCGTCACCGATCTCGAACTCGTCGAAGATTTTCCGGTCCGCTATGAGGTCGAGGCCTCGCGGCAGCATCGCTGGGCTCGCGGCGACTGGCAACTCCTGCCCTACATGTTCAACCCGAAATACGGCGTCACCGCGCTCGGCCGCTGGAAGATGTTCGATAATTTGCGCCGATCCCTGACACCGATCGCGTGGTTCTTCGCCTCCGTGCTCGGCTGGTATCTGATGGAGCCGTTCGGCGCGCTGATCTGGCAGATCCTGCTGATCTCCTGTCTGTTCGTGGCGCCCACCCTGTCGCTCATCAGCGGCATCATTCCGCGCAGCAGCGATATCGTCGCCAGCGCTCATCTCCATACCGTCTGGTCGGATATCACGGCTGCCAATGCTCAGGTGGCGCTGCGCATCATTTTCATCGCCGACTCTGTCTGCATGATGGCGGATGCAATCAGCCGTTCGCTATACCGCCTGTTCGTCAGCCACAGGCTGATGCTCCAGTGGCGTACCGCGGCCAGCGTCCAGGCCGGCAAGCAGGGCACCATTCTTTCCTATTACGAAGCGATGTGGCATGCGCCGGTCCTCGCGGTCCTGGCGATAGGTTTCGCGGCGCTGTCAGGCGACGACGCCTTCCTCGTCGGTATTCCCTTCGCGCTCCTCTGGATCCTGTCACCAGCCGTCGCCTGGTATGTAAGCCAGTCGGCCGAGACGGAAGATCGTCTCCATGTGCCGGATGACGTCTCCGACGAGTTACGAAAGGTCGCGCGTCGCACCTGGCGATACTTCGAAACCTTCACGACGGAGGAGCAGAACTATCTGCCGCCCGACAACGTGCAGGAAACGCCGCATGTCATCGTGGCGACGCGCACTTCGCCCACAAATATCGGCGTCTATCTCCTGTCCGTGATTTCCGGTCGCCATTTCGGCTGGTTCTCCTTCGAGGAGACGATCGAGCGCCTGGAGCAGACGATCGCCACGGTCGACCGCATGGAAAAGTTCCGTGGCCATCTCTTCAACTGGTATCACACCGATACGCTGAAGACGCTGGGACCTCGCTATGTTTCGGCGGTCGACAGCGGTAATCTCGCCGGTCACCTGATTGCTATTTCCTCAGCCTGCCGCGACTGGGCGGAGGCGCCCTCGGCACATGTCCAAGGCAATCTCGACGGCGTCGGTGATACGGCCGGCATTCTCGGTGAAGTGTTGGACGACCTGCCTGACGACCGCAAGACCGTGCGGCCGCTGCGCCGCCGTCTGGAAGAGCGCATCGCCGGCTTCCAGAACGCGCTTGCCGCGGTCAAGCGCGAGCACGAGTTTGCCTCGATCCGTGTCATCAACCTCGCGGTCCTGGCGCGCGACATTCAGAATCTCGCCGGAAACCTGCATCATGAGGTGAAGTCGAAGCAGACGGAAGAGGTCACGTTGTGGGCGGCGTCGCTCGTCAAGGTCTGCGAGGCACATATCTCCGATAGTACCTTCGACCTTTCCAATATCGATGCCTTGCGTCCGCGCCTCGTCGCACTTCGCGACAAGGCGCGCGATCTCGCCTTTTCGATGGATTTCAGCTTCCTGTTCCGTTCGGAGCGTCGCCTGCTGTCGATCGGCTACCGTGTTGAAAGCGGCGAACTGGATGCTGCCTGCTACGACCTTCTCGCGTCCGAATGCCGCCTGACCTCACTCTTCGGCATCGCCAAGGGTGACCTGCCGACAGAGCATTGGTACAAGCTTGGCCGCCAGGTCGTGCCGGTCGGTTCGCGTGGCGCGCTGGTTTCCTGGTCCGGTTCGATGTTCGAATATCTGATGGCCCCGCTCGTCATGCAGGAGCGCGGCGGAGGAATTCTCAACCAGACCAACAATCTCGTCATCGTCGAGCAGATGAACCATGCCCGCAAGCTCGGTACGCCATGGGGCATCTCGGAATCGGCCTTCAATGCCCGCGACCATAACCTCAACTATCAATACACGAACTTCGGTGTGCCGACGCTCGGCCTGAAGCGCGGTCTCGGCCACAATGCCGTCATCGCGCCCTATGCCTCGCTGCTCGCCAGCCAGTATTATCCGGCGGCGGCGCTCGAAAACCTGCAGAGGCTTCGCAAGCTCGGCGCTCTCGGCAAGTTCGGTTTTCATGATGCCGTCGATTTCACGCCGACACGAGTGCCTGAGGGCAAGAAATGTGTGGTGGTCTATAACTACTATGCGCACCATCACGGCATGTCGATTGCGGCTGTCGCCAACGTCGCCTTCGACGGCCATCTGCGAGAGCTCTTCCACTCGGATCCGGTCATCGAAGCGGCCGAACTGCTGCTGCAGGAAAAGGCGCCGCGCGACATCCCGATCATAAGCGGCAAGGACGAATCCGTTACCCCCGCCGCCATCCAGGACGAACTCATGCGTCCGGTCATCCGCAAGCTTGCCGATCCAGCATCGCGCGACCGCGAGCTAGTCTTCCTGTCGAACGGCCATTATTCCCTAATGCTGACGGCGACGGGCGCGGGTCATGCCCGCTGGAACGGTCTTTCCGTCTCCCGCTGGAAACCCGATCCGACCGAGGATCGCTGGGGCAATTTCATCTTCCTGCGCGACATGGCGACCAATGAGTGGTGGTCGGCGACGGCGGAACCGAAGAGCGTTGAAGGCGAAACGGTCAGGGTGGAATTTGCTGATGAGAAGGCCGTCTTCAGCAAGGTGCTTGGCGAGATCACGAGCGAGGTCGAATGCATCGTCGCCACCGAACATGATGCGGAAGCCCGCCGCCTGACGCTGTTCAATATGGGCGCGGAAGACCGCCTCATCGAAGTGACTTCCTATCTCGAACCGGTGATCGCATCGGACGACATGGACAATACACATCCGGCTTTCGCCCGAATGTTCGTGAGGACGGAGATCGACAAGCGCGGCGACGTTATCCGCGCCTGGCGCAACAAGCGCGACCCGAACGAAGCGAATATGAGCATCGCACATCTGATCGTCGACAACGCCGGCGATGCGCGCCACACCGAATTCGAAACCGAGCGGCGCAAGTTCCTCGGCCGCGGGCGCAGCCTGGCGAACGCTGCCGCGTTCGATCCGGGTGCGGCGCTTTCAGGCACTGACGGTTTCACGCTGGATCCCGTCCTGTCGCTGCGTCGTACGGTCCGCGTTCCGGCCGGAAAGAAGGTCAGCGTGATCTTCTGGACAATCGCGGCGCCCGATCGTGTCGAGGTGGACAAGGCCGTCGATCGCTATCGCCATCCGGATGCTTTCAACCACGAACTCGTTCAAGCCTGGACGCGCACACAGGCGCAGATGCGCCATGTCGGCGTCAGCTCGCAGCAGGCGGCGGCCTTCCAGCATCTCGGTCGTTATCTTGTCTATCCGGACATGCAGCTTCGCGGCGATCACACGGTCGTCCGGACCGGCATGCAGTCGCAGTCGGCGCTCTGGCCGTTGGCAATTTCGGGCGATTTCCCGATCTTCATGCTACGCATCGATGACGACATGGATCTCGAGATTGCCCGCGAGGCGTTGCTGGCGCAGGAATATCTGCGCTCGCGCGGCGTGACCGCCGATCTCGTCATCATGAACGAACGCGCCTCTTCCTATGTGCAGGATATGCAGCATGCGCTCGACGCGATGTGCGAAAACGTGCGCCGCATGGGCCAGGCCGACGGTCTGCGCCAGCACATCTTCGCGGTCCGCAGGGACCTGATGGAAGAGAGCACCTATCAGGCACTGATTGCTGCCTCGCGCGTGACGCTGCATGCCAGGAACGGCAAGGTGGTCGATCAGATCAACCGAGCCCTCATGCTGTTTGCGCTCGGCAAGGAAGAGCTTGAGGAGACAAAAAAGACCGAGCGCGCGGGGATGCCGGTCAAGCGCATACCGCCCCAGCCGGCCCCGGCTATCAAGACCGTCTCCATTGCGGAGGAAGGGGATCTCGACTTCTGGAACGGAATCGGTGGCTTTGCCCGCGACGGCCGTGAATATGTCATACGCCTGCCAGGTGGGCGGGCGACGCCGCAGCCATGGATCAACGTCATCTCGAACGACCAGTTCGGCTTCCATGTGTCGGCGGAAGGTGCCGGTTTCACCTGGAGCGTCAATTCGCGCGATTATCAGCTCACCTCCTGGTCGAACGATGCAGTCATCAACCGTTCCGGCGAAGCACTCTACATAGTGGATCTTGAAAGCGCGGTGGTCATGACGCCCTTTGCAGCGCTTTCCCGTCGCAACGACATTCGCTTCGAGGCGCGGCATGGTCTCGGCTATTCCACTTTCTCCAGCATGCAGCATGAAATTGCGCTGGAAGTGACGCAGACGGTGTGTCGCGAGAAGCCGGTGAAGCTGCAGCGCCTGCGGCTGCGCAACACAGGCTCGGAAAGCCGCAAGCTTCGGCTCTACGCTTATGTCGAATGGGTCCTTGGGAATAATGCGCAGAAGACCGCCTCCTTCATCCTGTCGAAACGCGACGAGGAGACAGGGGCGCTGTTTGCTACGAACCCCTACAGCATCGATTATTCAGGCCGTACCGCCTTCTTCGCCGCGAGCGAGAAGGTTTCGAGTTTCTCAGCAAGTCGTCGTGAGTTTCTTGGCAAAACCGGGACGATTGAGGCGCCTTTCGCCGTGACTGCAGCGGCGGCTCTTTCCGGCTCCACGGACCTGGACGGCGATCCCGCAGCGATCCTTGCAATCGATATCGAGCTCGGCGCCGACGAAGAGCGCGACGTCACCTTCTTCCTGGGGGATGCGCCCACGGAAGAGGCCGCGCGCGCGCTGCTTGCCGATGTTCGAAAGCGCTCGTTCGATGAGGCGGTGCAGGCGAACGAGGGCTTCTGGCAGGAATTCACCGGCAAGCTGCAGATCTCGACGCCGGATCAGGGCATGAACAATCTCGTCAATGCCTGGCTGCCCTATCAAAGCCTCGGCTGCCGCATCATGGCCCGCACCGCCTTCTATCAGGCGAGTGGTGCCTTCGGCTTCCGCGACCAATTGCAGGATACGCTCGCCTTTGTGCTGCAGGAACCTGTGCTTGCGCGGCGCCAGATCGTCAACGCCGCCTCGCGTCAGTTCCGCGAAGGCGACGTGCAGCACTGGTGGCTGCCGGGGACGGGCGCCGGCGTGCGCACCATGATTTCCGACGACGTTGTATGGCTCGCTTATGCGATCGATCACTATTGCAGCGTCAGTGGCGACAGGAGCGTGCTTGACGAGCAGCTTCCCTTCCTTGAAGGCCCGGCGCTGCTGGAAGGTCAGCACGACTCCTTCTCCACGCCGGAGAAGTCCGAGGATACCGCGAGCGTCTACGAACATGCGGCCCTAGCGCTCGATCTCGCCGTTGCCCGCAAGGGCACGAACGGCCTGCCGCTCTTCCTCGGCGGCGACTGGAATGACGGCATGAACCGAGTCGGCATCGCCGGCCAGGGCACGAGTGTCTGGCTCGGCTGGTTCCTTGCCGGCACACTGCGCTCTTTCGTCCCATATGCCGAAGAACGAGGCGACAGGGTCCGTGCCGAACGCTGGAGGACCCGCCTCACCGAACTCAAGAGGGCGCTCGAAAGCGCTGGGTGGGATGGCGGTTATTATCGTCGCGGCACATTCGACGACGGCACGCCGCTCGGATCGAAGGAAAACCTGGAATGCCAGATCGATTCAATCGCCCAGTCCTGGAGTGTGCTTTCGGGCGAAGGCGATTCAGAGCGGGCCGCCAAAGCGATGGATGCGGTGCTCGCCCAGTTGGTGGATGAGGAGGCGCGGGTCATCCGCCTATTCACGCCGCCTTTTGAGAAGTCGTCAAAGGATCCGGGCTATATCAAGGCCTATCCGCCCGGCGTTCGCGAGAACGGTGGCCAATACACACATGCCTCGACTTGGGTGGTCATGGCACTGGCAAAGTTGAAACGGGGGGACGACGCGCTGCGTTGCTTCCAGATCCTCAATCCGATTACCCATTCGCTTGATAAGGCGGCGGCCGAACGGTACCGCGTCGAGCCCTACGTCGTAGCGGCTGATGTCTACGGGGACGATCCCTATATCGGGCGTGGCGGCTGGACCTGGTACACGGGTTCGGCCGGCTGGCTCTACCGCGCGGCGGTAGAAGGCATCCTCGGTATCCGGCTAAAGGGTGGACAACTTTTTGTGAACCCGTCGTTGCCTTCCAATTGGGACGGGTTTACGGCAGAGATCAAGAGCGGCGGAAGCAAATACCGCATTTCGGTCTCAAAAGCGTCCAATGCTGAAGGCTACACTCTGTCCATAAACGGCAGCGAAGTCGCCAATCCCCACGAGGGATATCCGGTCGGATCCCAGCAATCTCCAAGCTGATTTTCCGGCGATTCGCGCGGCCAAAGGGGAACCCTTTTGGCCGGCGTAGCGTTTGCAAAACGGATAACAGGAGAGACACCATGGCAGGTATGCCGACCAAAGCCATTGGCGCCCAACGAAGTTCCATATCAGTAGCGGCGTCCAAGCGTGATACGAGGCTCGATGTGATTCGTGGTCTTGCGCTCATGACGATCTTCATCAATCACGTTCCGGGGCAAATCTTCGAATATATCACGACGAAGAATTTCGGCTTTTCCGATGCCGCCGAAGCCTTCGTGCTGATTTCGGGCATTGCGGTCGGTCTTGCTTATGGTTCGCGCTTCAAGGCGGGCACGCGGCTGGAGATGGCGATCAAGGCGGCAAAGCGCGCCTTCACGCTTTATCTCGCTCATATGATCACTACATTCGTGACGCTGGCGCTCTTCATCTGCGGCGCCTGGTTGTTCCACCGGCCGGGGCTACTGGTCGAGATCAATATCCTTGCGGTGCTGATGAACCTGAAGGAGGGCATTCCGGCGTTGCTGCTGCTCGGCCACCAGATCGGCTACAACAACATTCTGCCGATGTACGGCGCGCTGATGTTGATGGTGCCGTTGATCCTGCTTTTGAACGAGAAGAGCACGCTGCTGGCGCTAGCCGTTTCCGGCACCGTCTGGCTGCTTGCGGGTATCTATCAGATTGCGCCGCAGAATATGCTGTTCGAAGGAGACTGGTTCCTCAATCCCTTCTCCTGGCAGTTCCTCTTTACGATCGGGATCGTCTCGATGATGCATGTCAGGCGCGGCGGCACGCTTCCCCGTCATCCGCTGCTTTTCGCGCTTGCATTGGGCTATGTCGTGCTCTCCTTCATCTGGGTGACAGCCCATCTCTGGGATCTTGGAAACTATCTTGCGGCGCTCGGTCTGCCGGCGGTGCTGACCGGCTTTGACAAGACTTTCCTGTCGCTGCCGCGCCTTCTGCACGTGCTGGCTCTCGCCTATCTGGTGGTCAATATTCCGGCAATATCGCAGGCTTTCCGCCGTCCGGCCGATCATCCGCTGACGATCCTTGGCCGACACTCGCTCAATATCTTCGTCGCCGGCACCATCCTTGCGATGGCCGGGCAAGTGCTGCTCTACATCACCAACCGAGACCAGATCATCGGCCCGATCTTCGTGCTTGCCGGTATCGCCGCCCAGTTCGCCTATGCCTATTATCTCGAATACAAGCGCGAACAGGAAAAGGCCCGGCCTCTTGCCGACGCTGCCATTCCGGTGCCGGTCCGTGTCAACCGTGGAGCGGACGCCTATAGTCAAGGCAAGCGTAAATAGGCAGCCTCCTTGAGGAAATACTGAGCCGGCGGTCGAAGAGGCCACCGGCTTTTTCTTTTCGCCGAGCGTGGATGGTTAGGCCTTGATGCAGTTGTTCCGGGTGGAATGCACAGCCGCAAGCGGGACCTTGGGAATCACTATAAGATTTTGATTTTTTAGCCGTTCATCACGAATGGAACGGCTACGCGCCTCGCTCCATTTCGGCTTCCTGAGGCAATGCCAATGAAGGGAGCACGAAGATGTACTTCGAACTCAAGGACGCCACAGCCGACATCCTGGCCAGGGGTCGTCGGCATAACGAACTCTGCGATCTCCCGCTCGACCTGATTTCCTCCGAACGTGAGGCCTAGGACATTCAGGCGATTGCGCAGGATGCGCTGGGTTTCGAGCGCAAGGGCTACGCGCTTGTCGGCTCGAGCGAGGGATCACGCCACACTCTCGGTCTTGCAAAGCCGATCTATTCCGAAATTCCTGCTTCCGCACTGCTTGCCGGCACGAAGGAATTCCGGCTGCCGCCAGGCACCATCGGTGTCCAATGCGAGCTGGTTTTCACGATGCTGCGGTCCTATCCGGATATCGGAGAGCCGATCAACCTCGACAGTGCTGCCGAAGCCGTACTCGATTGCCGCCCGGCCGTCGGTATTCTCGGGCGGCGCACGCGGCGGGTCTTTGCGGGAGATTATGCAGCGATCGCCGACTTCGGCCTACATGTCGCAACCCTCTGCGGTGATCATACCGGGGCGCTGACATCAGGCGATCTTGCCGGCATTGACATTACGACCTTCCTGTTCAAGCAGACGGTCTTTGCCGGGACGGCGGCTTCGGTTATGGGCAATCCGCTCAATGCCGTCGTCTGGCTGGCAGATCAGCTCGCTGTAAGCG
This sequence comes from Rhizobium sp. ZK1, assembly GCF_047782645.1. Classification (NCBI taxonomy): domain Bacteria; kingdom Pseudomonadati; phylum Pseudomonadota; class Alphaproteobacteria; order Hyphomicrobiales; family Rhizobiaceae; genus Rhizobium; species Rhizobium sp. ZK1. The sequence continues at coordinate 4,006,540 of NZ_CP180586.1, read as the reverse complement.
GCAGGCAGCTTGAGGCCAACGATATCGTTGCGACGGCATCATGCACGACCATCCTTCAGGTCTGGCCCGGCCAGCATCTGGCTGCCGATTTCGGACCGCTTGGACAGGTCGAATGCATCTTTGCGTGACGCGCATTTCAAACCGAAAGGACAAGTTATGAGGCCGCAGCGAAAGCCATTCGTTGTCGAGATCGAGAAGACGAAACAGCTTTGCCGCAAGCCGGTTCCGGCCGAGGCCAATCGCCCGGATGCCGCAATGAAGGCAGGGACAAAGATGGCTGTCGGCCTGGCCGTCCGGAGCGAGGGTCGCGCGTGATGGTGAGTCGCAATGTTCCTCACGAATATTTCCTGCTTGATGCCGAGAAGGCAGATGGCCCTGTTGTCGGTCATCTTCGCGGCAAACCGATTTCTGCCGTGGTCATCGACCGGAACGGCGGCCGCTATCGGTTCGTCGGCTGGCTGCGGCAGGCTCGATGTCATGTCGCTCAAACAGGGCGAATGGATCCTTGCACCTGACCTGGTCTATGCAGAAGCGGCTTAGAGGTTCTACGGATCAATCCTTCCCGAGGATGATGACAAGCGGGTCTGCCCACAACGATTCACAGGGAATCCCACGCAACAAAAGGCCGGAAGAGCGATGCCCTTCCGGCCTTTTGTCGTGTCCTTCCGAAGCCGATCAGGCAGCTTCTGTCGTATGGGCCTTGCGGACTTCATCGTCCGTCAGAATGCCGCTGGCGCGCAGCAGAGCAGCGAAGCGGCCGTTGGAGTGGCTGAGCTCATCGAAGCTGCCGTGCTCGACGATCCGGCCATTGTCGAGGAACAGCACCATATCCGCTTCGCGGACCGTCGAGAGACGGTGAGCGATGATGAAGGTGGTGCGGTTCTGGCGCAGGTTGTCGATCGCAGCCTTGACGCGCGCTTCCGTCTCGACGTCGAGCGCGGAAGTCGCCTCGTCCAGCACCAGGATCGGCGCATCCTTGAGGATGGCACGGGCGATCGCGATACGCTGGCGTTCACCGCCGGAGAGCTTGTTGCCACGTTCGCCGACATGGGTGTCGTACTGCTCGTCGCGGTTCTCGATGAAGTCGGACGCGGCAGCGGCTTCAGCGGCGCGACGCATATCCTCTTCCGACGCGTTCTCGCGGCCGAGGCGGATATTGTCGCTGATCGAGCGATTGAGCAGGCCGGCATCCTGGAAGACGGTGGCGATATAGCGGCGCAGCGATTTGCGCGTGACCTTGCTGATATCGGTGCCGTCGACGAGGATCTGGCCTCCCTGCGGATCGTAGACACGCTGAAGCAGGTTGACGAGCGTCGTCTTGCCGGCGCCGGTCGGACCGACGATCGCAACCGTCTGGCCGGCCTTCACCTTGAAGGAGACGTTGTGCAGGCCCTGCGAGCTGTTGGCGAAGCCGAAGGAGACGTCGTTGAATTCGACGTCGCCCTTGACGTCCTTGATCTCGCGGTTGCCGGCCGGCTCCTCGCGTTCGCGGACGGAATCTTCGAGATTATAGAAGTCTTCCAGTTTCGAACGGGCCTCGAAGATCTGCGTGGCGAACTGGCGCATCAGGTCCAGGCGGGCGATCAGCAGGTTAGCGAAGCCGATGAAGGCGATGACGTCGCCGACACGCAGTTCGCCGTTCTGGACCAGCACGGTGCCGATGACGAGCACGATCATCATGGCGATCGTGGAGGCCATGCGGTTCAGCGCGCTCGCAAGCGCCCACCAGTCGAGCACTGGATACTGCGCCTGCAGCAGCCGATCGGCGAAGGACTTCAGCGCACGCGTTTCGGCATCGATACGGTTATAGCTATGCAGCACCGAGACGTTGCTGATGGAATCGCTGACGTGACCGAAGACGGTATGATAGTGGTTCTCGACCGAAGCCTGGCCATCCTTCGTGCGGCTCATGACCACGCGGCCGATGATCCAGTAGGCGATGCCGAGTACGATCAGGACTGCGGAGAGACGCAGGTCCATGGATATCGCGGTCGGGATGAGCAGGCCAAGCGCAATGACTGTCGAAAGATGGTTGCGCATGAACTCCAGCCACAGGCCGAACAAGGTTTCGCAGGCGCGCAACAGCGTGTGCAGCGCGTTGGACGTACCCCGCTGATGGTGCCAGGCGAGCGGCATGGAGATGATGCGGCCGAAGGCCTCCGTGAGAAGCGTCGCGCGGCGGCCGTGGGCCAGCCTGTCTGCCTCGCGTGCCACAAGGACAAAGGCGATGGTATTGAAAACCGCAAACGCGGCCCACATCATAAGGATTGGCTTGACTTCACCCTTGCCGGAAATCGCATCGATGATACGGCCGAACAGGATCGGCTCGGCGATGGTGATGGCCGCCAATACGATGTTCGCGATAACGACGAGGGATACGCGGAGCTTGTAGGCGCCGAGATAGCGCAGAGCCCTTGCATAGACCTTAAATAACGACACGTCGGAACCTCTTTTTGCATCTGCGAAAAACGGGATGGTGCGATGCTACAAAAACCTACCTGAACCGACGATTAACGGGATCTTCGGGTTTGGAATCCGGCTTCGAAATTTGTGATCGTAGAGTGCGATAAGTGACCATGGTTTTGAAATTGTTGCTTAGCTATACATCACGACAATTTGCGCTTGCATTCGCTGGAGCGTCTAGCGCACCATCCAGCTTGCGAACTGCAATTTTTGGGAAAGACCGTTCAGCGGCGGGTTAACAGGCCTGCTCCGGCGGCCTCGTTGGTCCGGGCAAGGGGCATTTTGTGCAAATTCATTCTTTAATTCAATTGCTTGTCATTTTAGAGGAAAGTTCCGATAGCCAAAGTGTGCTCGACGAACTCGAAAAGGCGATCCGCGCGAGCGGATTCGATTTCTATGGTCTGCTTCGTCATCCCAAGCAGGGAGACAACCCGTGGGGTGTGACTATGGCCAGCCGATGGCCGGAGAGATGGTCGCACATCTATGCGGTGAAAAAATACGTGCTCGTCGATCCGACCGTACGGTATCTTGCGCATGCGCAACGGCCTTTCCGCTGGCGCGACAGCATGGCGGCTTTCCGGGATGACCCGCATCAACGCCGCATGGAGCAGATGATGGTCGATGCCTACGGCCATGGGCTGGAAGACGGTTATATCTTCCCGATCTATGGGCGAAACGGCATCCTCGGCAGCCTCAGCGTCGGCGGCAAGCCGATTGAGCTTTCACCGCCGGAGATCTCGCTTTTCGAGGCGATCGCCCGCAAGGCCTTCTGGCGGCTGCTCGATATGCAGGGCGAGGCTGCGACGCTGGAAACGGTGGCGATCAGCGATACACAGTTGACCCGGCGCGAAATGGAAATCCTGCATTATCTTGCCGAGGGCATGACCTCGATGGAGATCAGCAAGCATCTGAAGATCTCCAATCATACCGTCGACTGGTACATGAACGGCCTGCAGGACAAGCTGAAGGCCAAGAATCGGCAGCAGGCGGTGGCTCTGGCTTTCCGGCACGGGCTGATCACCTGAGATGTAGAGAAATTCTATTTCGTCACGGCAAGGGAAATTGAACTTTCTGTAACAGCACGTTAAGAATTCTCTTCGCGGGTGCAGCATGGCCCGTTTCCGTGCTTTGAGGAGAGTACATTGCCCATATCGAAGATTCTTGTCGCCAACCGTTCCGAAATCGCCATCCGTGTCTTCCGCGCGGCCAACGAGCTCGGGATAAAAACGGTCGCGATATGGGCTGAGGAAGACAAGCTGGCGCTGCATCGCTTCAAGGCCGACGAGAGCTATCAAGTCGGCCGCGGCCCGCATCTCGCCCGCGATCTTGGGCCGATCGAAAGCTATCTTTCGATCGACGAAGTGATCCGCGTCGCCAAGCTTTCTGGTGCCGACGCCATTCATCCCGGCTACGGCCTGCTTTCGGAAAGCCCTGAATTCGTCGATGCCTGCAATGCCGCAGGCATCACTTTCATCGGCCCGAGGGCCGATACGATGCGTCAACTCGGCAACAAGGTTGCGGCGCGAAACCTTGCCATTTCCGTTGGCGTTCCGGTCGTTCCGGCGACCGAGCCGCTGCCGGACGATATGGCGGAGGTCGCCCGCATGGCGGCCACGATCGGCTATCCCGTCATGCTGAAGGCCTCCTGGGGCGGCGGCGGTCGTGGCATGCGTGTCATCCGCTCCGAAGCCGATCTCGCCCGCGAAGTGACGGAAGCCAAGCGTGAAGCGATGGCTGCCTTCGGCAAGGACGAGGTCTATCTCGAAAAGCTGGTGGAACGTGCTCGCCATGTCGAAAGCCAGATCCTGGGTGATACGCACGGCAATGTCGTGCATCTCTTCGAGCGCGACTGCTCCATCCAGCGCCGTAACCAGAAAGTCGTCGAGCGCGCGCCCGCGCCGTATCTTTCGGAAGCGCAGCGACAGGAACTCGCCGCCTATTCGCTGAAGATTGCGGAGGCAACGAGCTATGTCGGTGCCGGCACCGTCGAGTACCTGATGGATGCCGACACCGGCAAATTCTACTTCATCGAAGTCAATCCACGCATCCAGGTGGAGCATACGGTCACCGAAGTCGTCACCGGCATCGATATCGTCAAGGCGCAGATCCACATTCTCGACGGATTTGCGATCGGCACTGAGGAATCCGGCGTACCAAAGCAGGCGGAAATCCGCCTCAACGGCCATGCACTGCAGTGCCGCATCACGACAGAAGACCCCGAGCACAATTTCATTCCGGATTACGGCCGCATCACCGCCTACCGTTCGGCATCGGGTTTCGGTATTCGCCTCGACGGCGGCACGTCTTATACCGGCGCGATCATCACCCGCTACTACGACCCTTTGCTTGTCAAGGTGACCGCTTGGGCACCCAATCCGCTGGAAGCCATTTCCCGTATGGACCGCGCGCTGCGCGAATTCCGCATCCGCGGCGTCGCCACCAACCTGACCTTCCTCGAAGCGATCATTACGCATCCGAAGTTCAAGGATAATTCCTACACAACGCGCTTCATCGACACGACGCCGGAACTCTTCCAGCAGGTCAAGCGCCAGGACCGTGCCACCAAGCTACTCACCTATCTCGCCGACGTCACCGTCAACGGCCACCCGGAAGCGAAGGATCGCCCGCGACCATCAGAGGATGCCGCCAAGCCTGTCGTACCCTATATCAATGGCGGCAAGATCCCCGATGGTACGAAGCAACGTCTCGACCAGCTTGGCCCGAAGAAATTCGGCGAGTGGATGCGCGAGCAGAAACAGGTGCTGCTGACCGATACGACGATGCGCGACGGACACCAGTCGCTGCTCGCCACCCGCATGCGCACCTATGACATTGCCGGGATCGCCGGCACTTATGCGCATGCGCTGCCGAACCTCTTGTCACTGGAGTGCTGGGGCGGGGCTACCTTCGACGTTTCCATGCGCTTCCTGACGGAAGATCCGTGGGAGCGTCTGGGGCTGATCCGCGAGGCTGCTCCCAACTTGCTGTTGCAAATGCTGCTGCGCGGAGCGAATGGCGTCGGCTACAAGAACTACCCTGACAATGTCGTGAAATATTTCGTCCGCCAGGCTGCGAAAGGCGGTATCGATCTCTTCCGCGTCTTCGACTGCCTGAACTGGGTGGAGAACATGCGCGTGTCGATGGACGCCGTTGCCGAGGAAAACAAGCTCTGCGAAGCGGCGATCTGCTACACGGGCGATATCCTCAATTCCGCCCGGCCGAAATACGACCTCAAATATTATACGGACCTTGCCGTCCAGCTCGAAAAGGCCGGCGCGCATATCATCGCACTGAAGGACATGGCGGGCCTGTTGAAGCCGGCCGCGGCCAAGGTCCTCTTCAAGGCGCTGCGCGAAGCGACCAGCCTGCCGATCCATTTCCATACGCATGATACGTCGGGCATCGCTGCTGCCACGGTTCTTGCTGCCGTGGATGCTGGCGTCGATGCCGTCGATGCGGCGATGGATGCGCTCTCGGGCAACACCTCGCAGCCCTGCCTCGGCTCGATCGTCGAGGCGCTGCGTGGCTCCAAGCGCGATCCGGGCCTCGATCCGGAATGGATCCGCCGCATCTCCTTCTATTGGGAAGCGGTTCGCAATCAGTATGCGGCCTTCGAGAGCGATCTGAAGGGTCCGGCTTCGGAAGTCTACCTGCACGAAATGCCGGGCGGCCAGTTCACCAATCTCAAGGAACAGGCGCGGTCGCTCGGTCTCGAAACCCGCTGGCACCAGGTGGCGCAGGCCTATGCCGACGCCAACCAGATGTTCGGCGATATCGTCAAGGTGACGCCATCCTCCAAGGTTGTCGGCGACATGGCGCTGATGATGGTCTCTCAAGATCTGACGGTTGCCGATGTCGTCAGCCCGGACAGGGAGGTTTCCTTCCCGGAATCGGTAGTTTCGATGCTGAAGGGCGATCTCGGCCAGCCTCCGTCGGGATGGCCGGAAGCGCTGCAGAAGAAGGCGCTGAAGGGCGAGCAGCCCTATACCGTGCGTCCCGGTTCTCTGCTTGACGATGCTGATCTGGATGCGGAGCGCAAGGCGATCGAAACCAAGCTCGAGCGTGAGGTGAGCGATTTCGAGTTCGCCTCCTACCTCATGTATCCAAAGGTCTTCACCGATTTTGCGCTGGCTTCGGATACCTATGGCCCGGTCTCGGTGCTGCCGACACCCGCTTATTTCTACGGCCTAAAGGATGGCGAGGAACTCTTTGCCGATATCGAAAAGGGCAAGACACTCGTCATCGTCAATCAGGCGATAAGCCAGACCGACAGCCAGGGCATGGTCACCGTCTTCTTCGAGTTCAACGGCCAGCCGCGCCGCATCAAGGTGCCGGACCGGGCGCATGGTGCGTCGGGTGCCGCCGTCCGCCGCAAGGCGGAAGCCGGCAATGCGGTCCATGTCGGTGCGCCGATGCCGGGCGTCATCTCGCGCGTCTTCGTCGCATCGGGACAGGCGGTCAGTGCCGGCGACGTACTCGTCTCCATCGAGGCGATGAAGATGGAAACGGCGCTACATGCGGAGAAGGACGGAACGATCTCGGAAGTGCTGGTCAAGGCCGGAGACCAGATCGATGCCAAGGATCTGCTCGTCGTCTATGCCGGTTGAGCAGAAGGCGACGTTATCTCCGATATCACCCGATTGTGTCCGATTGGCTTGCTAAAAAGCTGATTTTTCTGAGAGTTAGTAGCCTTCTCGTCTTGCCGGGCGAGGAGGCTTTCTCATAGAATTTCGCTCTCACCACCAGCCCCCAAGACCAATCAGGAAAGCATCTCTATGAGCAAGTTGAAGATTGCCGTCATCGTCGGCAGCACGCGCATTGGCCGTTTCGCCGAGCATCCGGCCAAGTGGATCGCCGAACTCGTCGGTCAGCGTTCCGAACTCGAAGTCGAAATTCTCGATCTTCTCGACTACCCCATGCATTTCTTCGGTGAAGCGCGCGCCACCGCGGCGGAAAACGAAACCGCCGAGCGTTGGAAGAAGAAGCTACGCGAATTCGATGGCTTCATCTTTACGGCCGCCGAATATAATCACGCCCCGACTGCCGTTCTGAAGAACGCGATCGATCTCGGCGAATTCATCCAGAAGCCGGTCGGCTTCGTCGGTTACGGCGGCGTCGGGGGCGCACGTGCGGTGGAACATCTTCGCCTGGTCTTCGTCGAAATGAGCGCGGTTTCCGTCAAGACGGCCGTTCACATCTCGTTCGGGGAATATCTCTCAGTTCTCAAGGAAGGCAAAAACCTCGGCGACTACGCGCATCTGAACGAAGCCGCCAAGAACCTGCTCGATCAGCTGACCTGGTGGGGCAATGCGCTGAAGGCGGCACGCGCCGTCGTTACGGCCGCTTAATTGGAATTTCCGTGTGCCGGGATGTTCGCATCCCGGCATTGCCTCAGATATCGTAAGTGTGCGCCGCATTGATGGTGGAGATAAAGCGCTTAGTGCGCTCCTTCTCCGGCGTATTGAAGATCGCCCTGGCGCTGCCCGTTTCGACCACGCTGCCGGCCTCCAGAAATACCACGTCATTGGCGATCTTGGAGGCGAGGCGGAGATCATGGGTCGCCATGACCATCGTCGTGCCTTCGCGGGCGAGCTGGCCCAGCACATCGACCACTTCTGCCGAAAGTTCGGGGTCGAGTGCCGATGTCGGTTCGTCACAGAGCAGGACGCGCGGCGAAGGCGCAAGAGCGCGGGCAATCGCCACACGCTGCTGCTGGCCGCCCGAAAGCGTCGAGGGCCAGGCATCGGTCTTGTGCGCCATGCCGACCTTGGTCAGCAGTTCCATCGCGCGTTCGCGGGCCTTTTCCTTCGGCCATTTCAGGACTGTGACCAGGCCTTCCATGACATTTTCGATCGCTGTCTGATGCGGGAAGAGCTGGAAGTTCTGAAAGACCATACCCGTCTGGCGACGGATCTTCTGGATCGCCTGCCAGCCGACACGCTTGCCGGGTGCGAAGGAAAGCGTTTCTTCGCCGAGGTGGATTACGCCTGCGGTCGGGATTTCCAGGAGATTGATGCAGCGAAGCAGCGTGCTCTTGCCGCCGCCGGACGGGCCGACGAGAGCCGTGACACTGCCTTCCGGAATGCGGATGCTGATGTCCTTCAGGATGACGGCGTCACCGAAGCGCTTTTCGATATTGGAAAGCTCGATCATGCATTTGCCTCCAGCATGCCGCCATAACGCGCGAAGCGGCGTTCCAGCCTTTGCTGCAGCGTTGAGAGCACGGAGCTCAGGGCAAGATAGATCAGCGCCGCTTCAATATAGAGGATCAGCGGCTCATAGGTGGTGGCGACGATGCGCTGTGCGGCCTGGAAGAGCTCCGGCACGGTGATGGCGGCCGCGAGCGAGGTATCCTTGACCAGCGAGATGAAAGTGTTCGACAGCGGCGGCACCGCAACGCGGGCGGCCTGCGGGAGAATGGTGCGGCTCATGGCTTGGCGCCAGTTCATGCCGATCGAATAGGCTGCTTCCCATTGACCCTTGGGCACGGAGGAGATGACGGCGCGGATGATCTCGGAGCTGTAGGCGCCGATATTCAGCGTGAAGCCGATCAGGGCCGCCGGAAAGGCATCAAGCAAGATACCGATGCTCGGCAGGCCGTAGAAGATGACGAAGAGCTGGACGAGCAGAGGCGTGCCGCGGATGACCCAGACATAAAAACGGGCAATGGCTGCAACAGGCTCCGGTCCGAAAAGACGGGCGATCGCGGTGATCAGGCCCAGGATTAATCCGAAGGCGAAGGAAAGCAGGGTCAAGGGGATGGTGAAGATCAGCCCCGCCCAGAGGAGCGAGGGAAGCGATTCCGCCATCAGTTGGAGCCAGTGCGGCAAGGGCGTGTCCTCAAGAAAAGACGCGTCCGGCGAGTGTTCGCCGGACGCTTTCTCATGCAGCTATAAATGATATGGGGGCAGCGCGAAACCGCCGGTCAGGACTTACTTGGAAACGTCCTGGCCGAAATACTTGTCGGCGATCTTCTTGTAGGTGCCGTCAGCCTTGATGTCGGCGAGCGCCTTGTTGATCGCTTCGAGCAGTCCCGGTTCGCCCTTGCGGATGATGATGCCGGAATAGTCAGCATTTTCCTGCTGGGCGACTATCTTCACCGGAGCGTCCGGCTTGTGCTTCTTGAAGTCCAGGAAGGAAAGGCTGTCATTGATCGTCGCATCGGCACGTTTCGTCAGGACGAGCTGGATCGACTGATCGAAGCCGTCGGTGCCGACGAGTTCGGCACCCGCCTCCGTGGCGAGCTTGCCGAAGTTGCTGGTCAGCGACTGAGCGGACTTCTTGCCCTTGAGATCGGCAAAGGACTTGATGCTGTCGTCGCCGTCGCGAACGATCAGTACGGCTTTCGACGCGATATAGGGTTCGGAGAAGTCGTACTTCTGCTTGCGCGCATCGGTGATGCCGACCTGGTTGATGACCGTGTCATAGCGCTTGGCGTCGAGGCCAGCGATCAGGCCGTCCCACTTGCCTTCAATGAACTCTGCCTTGACGCCGAGCTTGGTGGCGACTGCTTCGCCGATCTCAACGTCGAAGCCGACAAGCTTGCCGCTTTCGTCATGATAGGTGAACGGGGCATAGGTGCCTTCCGTGCCGATCTTGAACACGCCGGCAGACTTGATGGCGCTGAGGTTTTCGCCGGCATGGGCAGGCAGAAGGGCCGCAGCCTGAATGAGGGCAGCAGCGGCGACGGTTTTCAACCAGTTCATTGTTCTTCCATCCTTGGGAAAAGTGTGTTCGGATGGCTGATACATCGCAGAAAATTGCGGCATCGGAAGCGTAGAAAACTGCAAATAAAAGCGGCAACTGCGAATATTTTTCTCAAGCCGCCATTCTGGTTACGAATCCGGCTGAAACCGGTATCACGCCGCGGCTCGATGGCGCAGCCTCTCGCTGACGATAATGATAAAACCCGCTCCAAGGATCATGACCGCGCCGACAACGACATTGTGCGTCGGAATGTCGGCCCAGATCAGGTAGCCAAGGATGAAGGCCCAGACGAGTGAGGTATATTCGAAGGGTGCGAGCACCGAAACCGGCGCCTGGCGCATGCCTTCGAAAAGGGCGAACTGGGCGCAGCCGGCAACAACGCCGGTGCCGATAAGCAGACCGAGTTGTGTGAGGGTCGGCGTCTGCCAAGTATAGATGACGGCGATTCCGGTCATGATGAGGAAGAAGACATTGGAGACGGCTAGCTGAATTATGGTCTTTTCATGCAACGAGGTCTTACGGAGTAGCACCATGGCCGATGCCCAGAGCACGGCTGCCTGCAGCGCCAGGTAGACTGACCAGGAGATAGTCAGGCCGGCCGGATTGCAGGCGACGAGCACGCCCACGAAGCCGACGCCGACCGCAAGCCAACGTGCGGGTGTCACTTCCTCTCTCAGGATGAACCAAGCAAGCACGGTGCCGACGACGGGAGCGGCGTAGTAAAGGGTGGTGACTTCGGCGAGTTGCAGGTGGCTTGCGGCGGTATAGTAAGAAAGCCAGGCGCAAAGCAGCAGGATGCTGCGGGCGATCATCGGTTTGATGATCGGAGAGGTGACAGCCTGATGGACAAGTTTGCCGCGGCCATAGATGAGGCAGCCGACAAGGATCGTGAGGCTGCGGAAAAACAGGATCTGCCAGACGGGGATCGCTGATGTCAAAACCTTGACGATCGCGTCATGGAAGGTGAACGCCATATAGGCTGCTGTCGTGAGCACGATGCCCAAGCTGACGGAGTTTTTCACGGGAATACACCAGAGGCGGGCATGCCGGCAGGAATCGGGAATGCCTGATCGATATTCGTACCCTTGGAGCCGGTCAATAGGCCAGATTTCGCCCTGCTGGTGGAGCTTCGTTTCACAACGTCAGAAAACGTGTGACCGTGCATGTTGCATGCACGATCGTCAGTGTTTATGCATGATTGTAGGTTTTGATAGATTAATCTGGTAGGAACATGCAGGATTTCCTGTTGCGAGAACGTCAGAGTGTGATTTCCGAGCGGCTCAAGACGCATGGCCGCGTGCTGGCTGCGGAACTTGCGCTCGAATTCGGGGTCTCTGAAGACACGGTGCGGCGTGACCTGCGCGAGATGGCTGCAGCAGGCCTCTGCGAACGGGTCTATGGCGGAGCATTGCCGGTCTCGCCAGCGCGCGGGAGCCTGACCCAGCGCATGAGTTTTGGGGCCGACCGGAAGCAGGCTCTGGCGCGCGCCGCTGCAGGCGAAATCACCACCGGCATGACGGTTTTCTTCGATGCCGGCAGCACCAATCTGGCAATCGCCAATGCGTTGCCGGCTGATTTGCCGCTGACCGCAGCGACGAATGCGCCGGCGATCGCTGTGGCGCTGATCGAAAAACCTGAAGTCAACGTCATCCTGATCGGCGGCCTGGTCGACCGTCAGACCGGTGGCTCGCTCGGCGCCAAGGCCTTGCGCGACATGGAGCAGCTTTCGCCCGACCTCTGTATTGTGGGCGCCTGTGGCGTCGATATCGAGGCAGGATTGACGACGTTCGGCTTCGAGGACGCGGAGTTCAAGCGGTTCGCCTCGTCCAGGAGCAAGCGGATCATGGTTGCGGCCACATCGGAAAAATTCGGCACAGCAGCGCCGCACAGCGTTTTGCCGGTCGCGCATTGTGAATGCCTTGTCGTAGAGCATGACGCCGATGCTCTCATGCTCGAGGAATACCGTGCACGCGGGTGCCGGACGATCGTTGCGGAGAAGACGGCGTGAGGCCGTCCGGCCTTTATGGGGATCGGGCAGGCAAGCCCGATGAGAGGAAAGACAAGGAAATGGATAATAACGTGAGCACGGCTCCGAGGGTGCGGAGCAGCTTTATCACCAGGAGCAGGGCGGCGGTCTCGCTGCTCTTTCTCATGAACGGTTTCGTCATCGGCGGCTGGGCGCCAAAGATTCCTGACTTTGCCGAACGGCTTGATCTCACCAAGTTCGAACTCGGGCTGATGATCCTGGTCTTCGGTCTCGGTTCGCTCGTCATGATGCCGATCGCCGGCGCGCAGATCGCCAAGCATGGCTCGCGGGTTGTCGTGCAGGTACTGGCCGTATGCCTGTTGCCGATGCTTCTGGCGCTGACGGTGGCTCCCAACGTCATCACAGGGGGGATCTCGCTCTTTCTGTTCGGCGGTTTCATCGGCGCGATGGACGTCGCAATGAATGCCAATGCCGTGGCGGTGGAAAAATCCATGCGCCGTGCCATTATGTCGTCCTGCCATGCCTTCTGGAGTCTCGGCGGTTTGATCGGTTCCGGTCTCGGTGGCCTGGTGATCTCCAAACTCGGTATTCTTGGCCACGCGGAACTGGCGACCGTGCTTGCCGCGATCTTCCTTGCCATCGCCTGGCCGATGATCCTGGCCGACCCGCCGCATCCTGATACCAAGAAGGAGAAGACGAAGCTGCCGATGGTGCCGCTGCCGTGGCTGCTCGGTATAATGGCGCTACTCTGCATGGTGCCGGAAGGTGCGATCCTGGACTGGGGTGCGCTCTATCTCAGGCAGGAAATGGGTGCGTCGGTCGCCCTCTCCGGCCTCGGTTTTGCGGCCTTCTCGGCGACCATGGCGACCCTGCGCTTTGCCGGCGACCTGGTTCGCGACCGTCTCGGTGGCGTCAAGACGCTGCGTATCTGCACGCTGTTTGCGATTGCCGGTATGCTGCTTGCGAGCCTTGCGCCAAATGCGGAAATTGCCATCCTCGGCTTCGCGCTTTGCGGTATCGGCATTTCGAACATGGTGCCGATCGCCTTTTCGGCTGCGGGCAACATCCCCGGCCTGAAGCCCGGCATCGGTATCTCCGTCGTGACAACCATCGGCTATTCCGGCATGCTGGTTGCGCCTTCGGTGATCGGCTTCGTGGCTGAACATGTCGGCTTTGCGGCTGTCTTCATGGCGCTGCCGATGCTGCTACTCGTGGTTCTCGCATTCTCCAAGCTGGCGCGTTATGCTGACGGGGTCTCCGGTGGCGGCCACTGAGCCGCCGCCAAACAAAAGTGATATACGGGGCGGTTGACAAGCCTGCGGGCTTGATCCACCTGAAAGGCTCTGTTTTCCGGGTGTAAGAGCTCTTCATGTCTGCTTTCGATTTCGATCCGAAACCGCGCCGCGCCTCCGTTGCCGTTGATGTCGGCGGCGTCATCGTCGGCGGCGGTGCGCCGGTCGTCGTGCAATCCATGACCAACACCGATACGGCGGATGTGGATTCCACCGTCGCCCAGGTGGCCGCGCTCCATCGCGCCGGTTCCGAGCTTGTCCGCATCACCGTCGACCGCGACGAAAGTGCTGCCGCCGTGCCGAAGATCCGCGAGCGCCTGCTGCGCCTCGGCATGGATGTGCCGCTGATCGGCGACTTCCATTATATCGGCCATAAGCTGCTTGCCGATCATCCGGCCTGCGCCGAGGCTTTGGCGAAATACCGCATCAATCCGGGCAACGTCGGTTTCAAGGACAAGAAGGACAAGCAGTTCGCCGAAATCATCGAGATGGCAATTCGCTATAGCAAACCGGTGCGCATCGGCGTCAACTGGGGTTCGCTGGACCAGGAACTGCTGACGCAGCTGATGGACAAGAACCAGGCCGAGGGATCGCCGCTTTCTGCCCGGCAGGTGACGCATGAGGCGATCGTGCAGTCGGCGCTGCTGTCTGCCCAACTTGCCGAAGAGATCGGCTTGCCGCGCAACCGCATCATCCTTTCGGCCAAGGTCAGCCAGGTTCAGGATCTGATTGCCGTCAATTCGATGCTTGCCGAACGTTCCAACCACGCGCTGCATCTCGGCCTGACCGAAGCCGGCATGGGCACGAAAGGCATCGTCGCCTCTTCGGCTGCCATGGGCTATGTGCTGCAGAACGGCATCGGCGATACGATCCGCATTTCGCTGACGCCGGAGCCGAACGGTGACCGCACCCGCGAGGTGCAGGTGGCGCAGGAATTGCTCCAGGTCATGGGTTTCCGCCAGTTCGTGCCTGTCGTTGCGGCCTGTCCGGGCTGCGGGCGCACGACCTCGACGGTGTTCCAGGAACTCGCCCAGAACATCCAGAGTGACATCCGCAAGAATATGCCGATCTGGCGCGAGAAGTATCCGGGCGTGGAAGCGCTCAATGTCGCGGTCATGGGCTGTATCGTCAACGGACCGGGTGAAAGCAAGCATGCCGATATCGGCATTTCGCTCCCCGGCACCGGCGAGACGCCGGCTGCCCCCGTCTTCATCGACGGCAAGAAGGCCCTAACGTTACGCGGCCCGAGTATCGCCTCGGATTTCGAGGCGCTCGTCATCGACTATATTGAGAAGCGATTCGGCCAGAAGACGGCGGCGGAGTAGCTGCTCCGCTTTCGGTGGCCTGCTGCAGCAGGGCTGGATGGTGCCCCTGCTCTGTCTCAGTTCTTGCGTTCGGCCACGAAGTGGGCCGCAGTGATCAATAATGCGGCGCGTTCACCATAGGGGGCGAGCAGTTCTTCTGCATCCTCGACATGCCGGCGCAGCTGTTTGTCTGCCCATCCCATGCCATGAAGCCCCACGAGTGTTCCCTTGCCGCGGGCAGCATCCTTGCCGGTCGCTTTGCCCATCGTCTTGATATCGGAAGTCAGATCGAGAATATCATCGGCAAGCTGGAAGGCGAGGCCGATCTTTTCGCCGAAGCGGCGCAGGCGCCGCCGGTCTTCGGTAGACGCGCCGGCAATGATGGCGCCGGCCTCGCAGGCGAAGCGAATCAGCGCGCCCGTCTTCATCGCCTGCAGGCGAATGATGCCAGCTTCATCGGGCGCCTGAGTTTCCGCCGCAAGATCAAGGGCCTGTCCGCCGGCCATGCCGCCGAGGCCAGCGGCGCGGGCGATCGCCAGAACAAGTTCCGTCTTGCTGCGGTCCGGCAGGTCGGTTTCCGGCGCGGCGATGATGTCGAACGCGTAGGTCAGCAGGCTGTCGCCGGCCAGAATGGCGGTCGCTTCGTCGAATTTGATGTGTACGGTCGGCTTGCCGCGGCGTAGGTCGTCGTCGTCCATAGCCGGCAGATCGTCGTGAACGAGTGAATAGCAATGGATGCATTCGAGTGCCGCGCCGACGCGAAGCGCGGCCTGTCTGTTGCCGCCGAGAAGTGCTGCGCTTTCCACGACAAGGAAGGGGCGCAGGCGTTTGCCGCCATTCAGGACGGCGTAGTGCATGGCGCTACGCAAGAGGTCGGGGCGGGCGATCTCGTCGGACAGCACGGTAGGAGAGAGCAGGAGATCAAGCAGCGCCTCGATCTCGGCGGCACTGCTTTTCAACCGTGTCTCGAATGTTTCCCGCTTTGCGTCCATGCGCGCTCTTTGGCACGGCAGAATGGCTGCTGGCAACGGAATTGTCGATCACCGCGTCAAGATTTCCGCTGCACTCTGGCAATGCGGGTTTTCAGGCGGTATGACAGCGACGAGGGCGAAATCGGACTGGGACATTGGATATAGCGCCGCAGACAGAGGAAAGCGTCGAGGCGCCGGTTCACCGGCGTTGGCTTGGAGACCGCCAGGTGCTGAAACGCATTGTTCTTGCCGTTCTGGCGGTGCTGCTTTTTCCCTATTTGCTGATCCTTCTCTATCTGCTGCCCTTCATCCATCCGGTTTCGACGCTGATGCTGCGCGATCTCATGCTCCTGCGCGGTTACCACCGGCAGTGGGTGTCGATCGACGAGGTTGCGCCTGTGCTCGTGCAGTCGGTGATGATGTCGGAAGACGGACAGTATTGCTTCCACGGGGGCGTCGACTGGGCCGAGATGCGCATGCTGGTCGAAGACACGCTGAAGGGCCAGGAGACGCGCGGCGGCAGCACGATCCCCATGCAGACAGCGAAGAACCTCTTCCTCTGGAACAGCCGCTCCTTCATCCGCAAGGGATTGGAACTGCCACTGGCGGTTGGTTCCGACTTCGTCTGGTCGAAGCGGCGGCTGATGGAGATCTATCTCAATATCGCCGAATGGGGGCCAGGCATTTACGGTATCGAGGCGGCTGCGCAATATCACTTCAAGGTGCCTGCCTCGAAGCTTACACGCCGGCAGGCATCGTTGCTTGCGGTTTCCCTGCCGAACCCGATCGACCGCAATGCCGGAAAACCCGGGCGAGGCCTGCGCAGGCTTGCAGCGCTCATCGAACGGCGGGCGCAGGGCTCGGGCGATTACATCAAGTGTATCTATGATTGATATCAGAACTTGTCGTTGGTAGCGGCAAGTGTCATCTGACATTCTTGATCTTGCCATATGGGCGAATGCATCAGCAATCAAAGCCCCGAGTCCGCCCATGACCACCACGACACTTTCGCCCGAGCTGCTTCAGTATTCGAAGACCCATAATCCGGCTCCGCCGCGGCATCTGGGCTCCCGCTATCACAAGCTCGACGGCTTCTTGCCTGAGCAGGGTAACACGATCGTCTGCCATCCCCCGAGGGGCTCAAAAACGCAGCAGGTGCTGATCGAAGCGCGTGAGAGATATCTGGCGATGCCCGAGGCACCACAATTCATCTTCACGCCAATCACCAGCCTCCATATGACGCTCTTTGAAGGTGTGATCGAGACCGGCCGCAAGGAGAACCATTGGCCTGATAATATTCCGCTCGAGACGCCGATCGACGATATGACGGAGCTCATGGCGGCACGGCTCGAAGGTTTCACGATGTTCGATCCCTTCAACGTGGCAATCGTCGAAGCCCGTCCGTCCGGCCTGCTTCTCGAGGGCGCGACAGACGGTGACCGCAGGGTGATGCGCGCCTGGCGCGATGCATTCGCAGATCTCCTGGGTTATCGTCAGCCCAACCATGAGAACTACAAGTTCCACATGACCTTTGCCTACCCGATTGAGCGGTTAGAAGACGAGGCGCTGCCGCGCTGGCAGGCAATGCTTGACGAGGTGACAGAGTATATCCGCACCAAGGCGCCTGTGCTGGAACTCAATCCGCCGGCCTTCTGCGTGTTCGAGGATATGAACCACTTCCACGAAGTGCTGATTTTCGATTTCGAACCCTGACAGGAGAACACCATGGACAAGCTGAGGCTTTACATCGCCAATAAGAACTATTCTTCCTGGTCGTTCCGGCCGTGGATGGCGCTGATGGGCGTCGGCATCGATTTCGAGGAGGTGTTGATCCCCTTCGACTATCCGGGTGGTAACCCCAACATCAAGGCGGTCTCGCCGAGCGGCCATGTGCCCCTGCTGCAGCATGGTGCGCTGAAGATCTGGGAATCCTTCGCGATTATCGAATATGTGGCCGAGCTTTTTCCCGAATCAGGATTGCTGCCTGGGGATCGTGCCGAGCGGGCGCTTGCCCGTTCGGTTTCCATGGAGATGCTTTCGAGTTTCCGGGCATTGCGCAGCGCCTGCCCGATGAATATCCGCCGGCCGAAAGGCAAGATCGCACTTCCCGACGGGGTTTCCGCCGATATCAGCCGTATCGAGACGATCTGGCGCGATCTTCTGCAAAAATCCGGTGGCCCGTTCCTCTTCGGTGAATTCAGCGGGGTAGACGCGATGTTTGCGCCCGTCGTTAATCGCTTCGAGATCTATGATCTCGTCAGCGACAAGGATACACTGGCCTACATGGGTGCGATGAAGGCGCACCCGGCCTGGCGGCGGTGGGAAGAGGCGGCCCGCGTCGAGCCGTGGATCGTGGCGGAAGACGAGGTCTAATGAGAGAATCAGCCGCATCGCAAAAAATCCATATGGGGACTGGTCAAGGCCGCCCCTTGCATGTATAAGCGCGCAAAATTTCCGAAATCGCGACATGTCCGTTTCGGCCGCCAGTCTGGCCGTGGGAGTGTTTTGCCCGCAAGTGGAGTATGAGAAATGGCTGTACCGAAGAGAAAAACGAGCCCGTCCAAGCGCGGCATGCGCCGTTCGGCTGATGCGCTGAAGGCTCCGACCTACGTTGAAGACAAGAACTCCGGCGAACTGCGCCGCCCGCACCATATCGATCTGAAGACCGGTATGTACCGTGGCCGTCAGGTTCTGACGCCGAAGGAAAACGCATAATTTCTACGCGGCATGTCCGATGAAAGTTTTGAAGGCCGGCTCGACGCCGGCCTTTTTCTTTTCAAGATATTATAATCTTCGATGCCTTGAAGTGAGACGGTGATGTCAGGCAGTATTCCCTAGAGGTCAGGGAGATTTTTCTGCATGATTACCGCAATGCCGCTGATGGTTATTCCATTTATTCTTTACAATCTGGCGATGCTGGGCCTGATGGGTGGTGGCGGAATTCCCTCGCTCCAGCACGACGTGATCGTGCTGTCGATGCTCTCAGGCGCGATGTGGAGCATGGCGCTCGGCGATCTCTTCATCGTCGTGGCGCTCGTCGTGCTCTTCTTGGAGATCCTGAAGGCGACCCGGAACGGTTCCGGCAACCTGATCAATCATATGCTGTCGATGCTGGTCTTCATCGCCTTCCTGGTCGAGTTTCTTCTCGTCCAGGACGCGGCGACCCAGGTCTTCTTCATTCTGATGACCATTGCGCTGATCGACGTTATCGGCGGCTTTGCAGTGTCGATCCGCAGCGCCGGCCGGGACGTCTCGATCGGTCTATAGGCTGTCGAGCTTGTTCTGCAGCGCGCGAAGCTGTTCCTTCAGCTCGTCGATGTCCTTGGCCTCCGCCTTGCGGGTTTCCTTGGGCGGCGGCGTCATGAAGGGCGAGAACATCTGCATGGCCTGCTGGAACATCTCGGTGTTCCGGCGGACCTGATCCTCGACCATCTGCATGGGAAGCTGAAGGTTTTTGCCGAGCGGCGTTTCGCCGAAAGCGCGGTTCACCTGCTCGCGGATCTGCGACTGCTGTTCCGTGAAAGCGCGCATGGAATGCTCCAGGAAGCTCGGAACGACCATCTGCATCTGGTCACCATAGTAGGTGATGAGCTGACGCAGGAAGGAGATCGGAAGCAGTGTGTTGCCGGTCTTCGATTCCTGCTCGAAAATAATCTGGGTCAATACCGAATGCGTGATGTCGTCACCGCTTTTGGCGTCCTGGACGACAAAGTCCTCCCCCTTCTTCACCATCTCCGCCAGGTCTTCCAGCGTCACATAGGTGCTGGTGCCCGTATTGTATAAGCGGCGATTGGCATATTTCTTGATTACGATCTGACCCTCGGTCTTTGCCATATCAGTCTCCGAACCCCATCTGATTGTATGTATACTCCTCCACCAGAGACTGTAGACGCAAAAGAAGGGCGGTGACAATCTCTTTGTGCGATGCGGCAAGCCCTTTCCCCGTACGGATAAATCCATTCGAGGGCGCTGCAGCAGATGCCGGGGCAGTCTTGGCATTTGACTTGCGCCTGCAGCTTTGTCAGTTTCCACTTATATGTGTGACGAGAAATGAGGAAACATCCCATGAGCAGTTCATCCGTCGTCATCGCCAGCGCAGCGCGCACCGCTGTCGGTTCCTTCAACGGTGCTTTCGGCACAATTCCCGCTCACGAACTCGGTGCGGCGGCCGTCAAGGGCGCGCTGGAGCGGGCAGGTGTTTCTCCTGAAGACGTGGACGAGGTCATCCTTGGCCAGGTCCTGCAGGCTGGCGAAGGCCAGAACCCGGCCCGTCAGGCCGCAATGAAGGCCGGCGTTCCCAAGGAAGCGACAGCCTGGAGCGTCAACCAGCTCTGTGGTTCCGGCCTGCGTGCCGTTGCACTCGGGATGCAGCAGATCGCGCTTGGCGATGCGAAGATCATCGTCGCCGGCGGGCAGGAATCCATGTCGATGGCGCCGCATGCAGCGCATTTGCGCGGGGGCGTGAAGATGGGCGACATGAAGATGATCGACACCATGATCAAGGATGGCCTGACCGACGCCTTCTATGGCTACCACATGGGCATTACCGCGGAAAATATCGCGCGCCAGTGGCAGCTTTCGCGCGACGACCAGGACCAGTTCGCCGTCAGTTCGCAGAACAAGGCCGAGGCCGCGCAGAAGGGCGGCCGGTTCAAGGACGAAATCGTTCCTTTCGTCATTCAAGGTCGCAAGGGCGATGTGACCGTCGATGCCGACGAATATATCCGTCATGGTGCCACGATGGAGGCGATGGCCAAGCTGCGGCCCGCCTTCGACAAGGACGGCACGGTGACGGCGGCAAATGCTTCCGGTCTCAATGACGGCGCTGCCGCGACCGTGCTGATGAGCGAAGCGGAAGCGTCGCGACGCGGTATCCAGCCGCTTGCCCGCATCGTTTCCTGGGCAACGGCCGGTGTCGATCCGCAGGTCATGGGCACAGGCCCGATCCCCGCCTCCCGCAAGGCGCTGGAAAAGGCCGGCTGGTCCGTCGGCGATCTCGACCTCGTCGAGGCCAATGAGGCCTTCGCGGCCCAGGCCTGCGCCGTCAACAAGGATCTCGGCTGGGATCCTGCTATCGTCAACGTCAATGGCGGCGCGATTGCGATCGGTCATCCGATCGGCGCTTCAGGTGCGCGTGTCCTCAATACGCTGCTCTTCGAGATGAAGCGTCGGGGCGCCAAAAAAGGACTGGCTACATTGTGCATCGGTGGCGGCATGGGTGTCGCGATGTGTTTTGAGGCAATATAAATAGCGTACGATGCATGTTTCTTGAGGCCTGCCTGAGAGCAGGCTGACAACAACAGGGGAGCGGAACATGAGCAGGGTGGCTCTGGTCACTGGTGGTACGCGCGGTATTGGCGCGGCAATTTCGATGTCGCTGAAGAATGCCGGCTATAAGGTTGCCGCCAACTATGCCGGCAATGATGAAAAGGCCAGGGCATTTCACGATGTTACCGGCATTCCGGCCTTCAAGTGGGACGTGTCCGACTATGTCGCCTGCGGCGAGGGTATCACGAGGGTTCAGGCCGAGCTCGGCCCGGTCGAAATCCTCGTCAACAATGCCGGCATCACGCGTGATGCGATGTTCCACAAGATGACGCCGCAGCAGTGGCACGAGGTGATCAATACCAACCTCACCGGCCTCTTCAACATGACGCATCATGTCTGGAGCGGCATGCGCGACCGCAGCTTCGGGCGCATCGTCAATATCTCCTCCATCAACGGCCAGAAGGGCCAGATGGGACAAGCGAATTATTCCGCCGCCAAGGCCGGTGACCTCGGCTTCACCAAGGCGCTCGCTCAGGAGGGCGCTGTCAAGAACATTACCGTCAACGCCATCTGCCCCGGTTACATCGGTACGGAGATGGTGCTGGCCGTGCCGGAAAAGGTGCTGAATGAGAAGATCATTCCGCAAATCCCGGTCGGGCGCCTCGGTGAACCCGAGGAGATCGCGCGTTGCGTGACTTTTCTCGTTTCGGACGACGCCGGTTTCATCACCGGCTCGACGCTGACGGCCAATGGCGGTCAGTTCTTCGTCTGAGCCTATTTTTTCTGATTGTGGGCATAGTTGCTCGGGAAGCTGCCGGTGCCGTCATAGGGGGCCGGCGGATGTGCCATAGCCCGCGAAGGCAATGGTGATGAGGGCGGGGATCACGATGATCCTGTTGATGGCCGTGTCTCCCGCGGACGGCGCTCAAATATTTACCGTCACGCGGTTTTCGGTTTCTTTGATGGTGTCAGCGTTTGGATGATACCGTCTGTTGGCCTTGACGGGCACCTTCTGGAAAGCGCGGTCTTGGCTGCGGAGAGCGGCAATTGCTGTCGTAAGAAAGGCCGTGGCGATCAGGACGGCGACGGCGGAATTGAGCAGGATGTGGGCCATGATGGCGTTCCTTTCCACTCGCAGGCGGCAGGTGCTCTGCCCTTGCGATCTTGAAAGGAATATGCGCCTGGCTTCGGCGGCGCGGTAGATTTGACTTCAGCGACCAATGTCAACGCCATGTTGACGATAAACGCGCGCAAGAAAAACGGACGCCGAAGCGCCCGTTCAAAATTTCCGATGGGGCGATGCTGATTAGCGGCAGCGAGCTTCGTAGCGGCGACCGTAGCGGTCGCGATAGATGCAGTAGCCGCGGCGTTCAACCGACTGGCCGATCAGTGCGCCTGTCAGACCGCCGGCGACTGCGCCAACTGCCGCGCCACCCCAGCTGTTGCTGACGGCGCCGCCGATGATGGCGCCCGTGCCCGCACCAATCGCCGTGCCCTGCTCCGTTGGGGTGCAGGAGGCGAGAGCGCCAATGAGAGCGCAGCTAAGAACAATCTTTTTCATGTCTAACTCCCCAGGTTACCGGCCTTTAAATTCGGCCCATCAGTACAAGAATGATAATGATGACGAGAACTAACCCCAAACCACCCGAAGGTCCATAGCCCCAGCCGCGGCTATAACCCCAATTCGGCAAGGCGCCGACCAATAATAGAATAAGGATAATAAGAAGTATCGTGCCAAGCATGGTGTTTGTCCTGCCTCGTTCTCATTTCGACTGGACTAGAAACCCGCATCCGCGATTTTTGTTCCCGGCTAAACTCTCAGAATATCACGGCGGCGTTATCCCTCATTGCGACAGAAGCCAAATTTAGCCGGTTCTTTCGAAAGCAAGTCGGCGAAATGTTATCGGGTATTTTCCGGGTATGGTTAAAATTCTCTTTAAATACAATATGTTGCGGTGAACAAAGCGGGAAAATGAAGATGTCTCCGATTCGTCGGCGATTCGTTCCGGCTTTGATCAGCCATGACTTTCATCGGCCTACCGGCGCCGGCCTGTTTAAGGCTCCGTAAATTCGGCATGCAAATGATTAATGCGATCCAACGGCTCGGGATGGCTGCGGCAAACCCGGAACCCGTATCTGGGGATCGGTGGCGAAAACGCCACAAGATCTCGCAGTGAACGAAAAGGGAAAACCTCGAGATCGGCGATTCGTCTCCGATTCGTTCCGGCTTTGATCGAAGCGTTAATTTCGGCCTTGACCTTTGCGCCTTTACGATGCGGCAAGAAGCGTTAATCGCGGTTGCCAGCATTTGTTCTCAGGCGAGTCTACAGATTCAGCATCTAGTGTAAAAAACCGATTCAAAATCAATACTTAGCCGTGAACAAAAGCTGAATCAGCCGGAGTCAGCGATTCGTCTCCGATTCGTTCTCAAGCTGTTCCGAATCTTAAATCAAGGACTTAGCGGACTGTGACTTCCATGCTCAATCCAGAGTCTATTTCAAATCTGCCCTTGCGTTTGGAGCTTCGGCTGTCCATGTGTTCTCTGCCTTACCCGCAGGAGCCGACTTGACCCGGGGCGTCCCCGCCTCACTTGCATGGACCATGACCCTGACTTCGCAGCCGATGATACTGAGCGGGCGCGGCGTGACCGCGGTGCTTGGGCCGACCAATACCGGCAAGACCCATTATGCGATCGAACGCATGGTGGCGCATGGCACAGGTGTTATCGGCCTGCCGCTCCGCTTGCTCGCGCGCGAAGTCTATACGCGGGTGGTGGAAAAAGTCGGCGCCCAGAATGTTGCGCTGGTAACCGGGGAAGAAAAGATCTCGCCGCCGAATGCGCGCTTCTCCGTCTGCACGGTCGAGGCGATGCCGCGGGAAACCAAAGCCGCCTTTGTTGCTATCGATGAGGTGCAACTCGCGGGAGACCTCGAGCGCGGCCATATCTTCACAGACCGTATCCTGCATCTGCGCGGCCGTGACGAGACGCTGCTGCTTGGCGCCGGTACCATGCGGCCGATCCTGCAGCAGCTTCTGCCGGGGATAACCGTCACGGAGCGGCCGCGGCTTTCTCACCTTCTCTATGCGGGACAGAAGAAGATCACCCGGCTGCCGCAGCGTTCGGCTATCGTCGCCTTCTCGGCGGACGAGGTTTACGCGATCGCCGAACTGATCCGTCGTCAGCGTGGTGGAGCTGCCGTGGTGCTCGGGGCGCTGAGCCCGCGCACCCGCAATGCGCAAGTGGCGCTCTATCAGGCGGGCGATGTCGAATATCTGGTTGCGACCGATGCGATCGGCATGGGTCTCAATCTCGATGTCGATCATGTGGCCTTCGCGCAGGATCGGAAGTTCGACGGCTATCAGTTCCGCAATCTCAATCCTGGTGAGCTCGGCCAGATTGCCGGGCGCGCGGGACGTCATGTGCGCGACGGGACATTTGGTGTAACCGGCCAGGTCTCGCCGTTCGACGAGGAGCTGGTGCAGCGCATCGAGGGCCACGAATTTGATAATATCAAGGTTCTGCAGTGGCGGACCAAGGATCTTGATTTCTCCTCGATACAATCCCTGCGGGCAAGCCTTGAGACCGGACCCCGCGTGCCGGGTCTGACGCGGGCGCTGCCGGCGGTCGACCAGCAGGCGCTCGAACATTTATCGCGCTATCCGGAAATCACCGACCTCGCTAACACGCCGGCGCGCGTCGAAAAGCTCTGGGAGGCTTGCGCTCTACCGGACTATCGGCGCATAACGCCTGCGCAACATGCCGATCTTATTTCTACCCTCTTTTCCGATCTGGTGCGCTATGGCACGGTAAACGAGCAGTTTCTCGCGGAACAGGTTCATCGCTCGGATCGGACAGATGGAGAAATTGACACGCTTTCGGCGCGAATCGCGCAGATAAGAACCTGGACTTATGTTTCGAATCGGCCCGGCTGGCTTGCCGATCCGACACACTGGCAGGAAAAGACGCGGGAAATCGAAGATCGATTGTCCGACGCGTTGCATGAAAGGTTGACGAAACGCTTTGTTGATCGCAGGACATCTGTGCTCATGAAGCGCCTGAGAGAGAATGCGATGCTGGAAGCTGAAATCAGTGTGAATGGCGATGTCTTTGTTGAAGGACATCATGTGGGGCAGTTGACCGGGTTCCGTTTTACGCCTGTGGGTGGAACGGATGGGCCGGACGCCAAGGCGGTTCAGTCTGCGTCGCAGAAGGCGCTCGCGCTTGAATTCGAAGCCCGTGCCGCGCGCCTGCATGCGGCAGGCAACGCCGATCTGGCGATCGGCTCGGACGGTCTTGTGCGTTGGCTCGGCGACCCGGTCGGACGTCTATCCGGTAGCGATCACGTGATGCGTCCGCGAGTCATCCTGCTTGCCGACGAGCAGCTTACGGGCAATGCGCGCGATCATGTCGCCGCCCGTATCGAACGTTTCGTCAATCATCATATCAGCACGGTGCTGAAGCCGCTCGACGATCTGTCGCGCGCTGAGGACCTGCAGGGCCTTGCCAAGGGGCTCGCCTTCCAGCTCGTCGAGAATCTCGGCGTGCTCTTTCGTCGCGACGTGACGGAAGAGGTGAAGTCTCTGGATCAGGATGCGCGCGCCTCCATGCGCCGTTACGGCATCCGCTTCGGTGCCTACCACATTTTCGTTCCGGCGCTTTTGAAGCCGGCGCCAGCAGAGCTCATCACATTGCTCTGGGCACTGAAGAATGACGGGCTCGACAAGCCAGGTTATGGCGACCTCATTCCGGTGCTGGCCGCCGGCCGTACCTCCGTCGTCACCGATCCGAGTTTCGAGCGCATGTTCTATAAGCTCGCTGGCTTCCGTTTCCTCGGCAAGCGCGCGGTGCGGATCGATATCCTCGAGCGTCTGGCCGACCTCATCCGTCCGCTCTTGCAGTGGAAGCCGGGTCAAGCCGGCCGTCCGGAAGGCGCTTATGACGGCCGCCGCTTCACAACGACGACAGCGATGCTGTCCATTCTCGGCGCGACGCTGGAAGACATGGAAGAGATCCTCAAGGGTCTCGGTTATCGCGCAGACGCCGTAAAGGCCGAGGAGGCTGCAGCATTCCTTGCGACGCAGGATGCGCCATCGGCTCCCGTGGCGGCGATTGAGACCGTGGCAGAGGAAACGGCTGAAAAGGCCGATCATGACGACGCAGATGGCGCTTCGGAAGAAACGCCCGCTGTCGAAGCCGCTCCTGCGGCTGCGGAGACGCCTGTGGTAGCCGAAGGTTCGGTTGAAGTCGGTGAGGCTGAAGCTGAGGCCGCAGAGCCGAAGCCGGTTCTTCTGTGGCGTCTCGGCGGCCGCAACGAGAACCAGCGCCAGGCGCGCGGCCATGGCGACCGCCGCGGCGGGCAAGGTCAGAGCGAACGTCATGGCCAAGGCCAGGAACGTGGTGACCGCAATCGCCGTCCTAGCGGCGGTGAAGGCGGTGAGGCCCGTGATGGCAACCGCCACAACAACCGCAACCGGGATGGCGGCAACCGCGAAGGCGGGAATCGTGATGGCGGCAGGCCGCAGCAGGCGCGCAACGAGCAGCGCGGCGACCGTCAGGACCGCGGTGATCGCAAGGATCGTGGCGACCGCAACGACCGTAACAACAACCGCGGCAATTCGCAGCCGCTGCGTTTCGAGGCCAAGCCGCCGCGCAAGGAGAAGCCGATCGATCCGGATTCGCCCTTTGCCAAGCTTGCAGCGCTCAAGGAGCAGATGAAGAAGTAATCATGGGCGGAGAAACACAGCCAGGAAGCGGTTCGCGCCAGCGCATCGACAAATGGCTGTTTTTCACGCGCATGGTGAAATCACGCTCGCTGGCGCAAAGCCATATCCAGTCAGGCCATGTCAGCATCAACGGCTCACGCTGTGTGCAGCCTAGCCAAATGATCAAAGTCGGTGATCGGATCGAACTGAAGCTGGAACGGCGAGACGTCATTCTCGTCGTTCGGCTGCCCGGCGACAGACGTGGTCCCTACGAGGAGGCGCGGCTGCTCTATGAGGACCTGTCGCCGCCTCCGGATGAGACAAAACGCCTCACCCCATACGAACAGGCAATCCGGGCGACTGGTTCCGGCAGGCCGACGAAAAAGGAACGACGTGCAATCGACAGGCTGATGTCGGACGACGATTAGAAAACTCTTCCTGCCATGAGCCTTTCGAAGATCGTTTGTCCTTGAAATCCTGCCGTAAAGTCGATACGTCACACACAACCTGCCGGGTAGTGTGCTTGCCTCCCAAGCCTGTTCACGCTTTTTGTCCGGCTCAGGGGACAGGCGCGACGTTCCAGGTTGCCCGGCCCCGCCCGCATGGAAAATCCTGGAGTTCTTCATGACCTATGTCGTGACCGACAATTGCATTCGCTGCAAATACACCGATTGTGTTGAAGTCTGCCCCGTCGACTGTTTCTACGAAGGCGAGAATTTCCTCGTCATCCATCCGGATGAATGCATCGACTGCGGTGTCTGCGAGCCGGAATGTCCGGCCGAGGCGATCAAGCCCGATACCGAACCGGGCCTCGACAAGTGGCTGAAGATCAATGCAGAATATGCGAGCATCTGGCCGAATATCACTGTCAAGAAGGAGCCGATGCCGGAGGCCAAGGAGATGGACGGCGAGACCGGGAAATTCGAGAAATACTTCTCGGAAAAGCCCGGTAGTGGCGACTGAAATTTTCGACGTGCAGCGTTGTTGAAACCGGGTTCAGCTTCAGGTTAAACGTTTCAAATTACGCGTGAGTCACATGGGGGCTATGTGTTGCCCACATGACCCACGTTAAGCAAATTATTGATTTCCTCATATTTTTGTGATACGTTCACCCCACTGTTCCATTTGTGGCATGACGCATGCCCAAAACCATCACGAAAGTAAAAGCAAATCCGCACGCGGTTTCCGTGACATATCAATAACTTGAGCTGTCGGATCCCAAGATCGCGCGCAAGGATCTCATTTGCTTCTGTCTGGCGGAACCAGAGTGAAGTCACCCGACGGATATAACCGTCTCATCCGGGCCTGACTGACCCGGCTCCGGCTGCCGCCGGAAGCGTAACAGGGAGTTTTTGATTAGAATGACCATCCAGCAGAAAAAACCTTCTACCGCACGTCACGGCTTCAAGACTGGTGAATCGATCGTGTACCCCGCACATGGCGTCGGTACCATCACGGTTATCGAAGAGCAAGAAGTCGCCGGCATGAAGCTTGAACTTTTCGTCATCGATTTCGAAAAGGACAAGATGCGTCTGAAGGTTCCGGTCGCAAAGGCCATGAGCATCGGCATGCGTAAGCTTTCCGAAACCGACTTTGTCGAGCGCGCCCTCAAGGTCGTGCAGGGCAAGGCTCGCGTCAAGCGTACCATGTGGTCTCGTCGTGCCCAGGAATATGATGCCAAGATCAATTCCGGCGACCTGATTTCGATCGCAGAAGTCGTTCGCGATCTCTATCGCGCTGAAAACCAGCCGGAGCAGTCCTATTCAGAACGTCAGCTTTATGAAGCTGCCCTCGACCGGATGGCTCGCGAAATCGCTGCCGTTAACAAGATGTCTGAAACGGAAGCCGTTCGCCTCGTCGAGACCAACCTCAACAAGGGTCCGAAGCGCGGCAAGGCAATCGAGGAAGACGATTCGCAGGACGAGGCAGCCTAATAGCGCATTGTTTTTGCTGATGAAAAAACCCGGCTTGGTGCCGGGTTTTTTATTGGAACTTTTTCGCCGCTGCGACGTTCATATACAGTCATGCGGAGTTCACCCGAACCCATAAGCTCGGTTTGACTTCCGCTAAAGCTGTCAATGTTCGATGAGGAGCGGATCATGATTTCCAGAATTTGCCTATCCGGCAATCTCAAGAAACTGATCCAGTCCAGCCGCGTCAGCGGCATATGAAGAGAGATAGGGCCTCCTCCTGAAAAGTCCAGGAGCGAGGCCTTTATGCATTCAAGAGCCTAGTTTGCTCCGGCGCAGCGATGTTCCGGAAACGATGTTTGCTTGTTTATTTTTAGGCACGTGGCCTGTTCAGGAGAGCGATATGAAGAACATGTCTGCAGATCGGCGCATGATCAAAATAGCAATGGCGGCTCCCTATCTCGCCCGTGAAGAGGAACATAATCTCGCTATCCGCTGGAAGGATCACGAGGACCGCGGCGCCCGCAACCAGATCGCCATGGCGCACATGCGCCTCGTCATTTCCATGGCAGGAAAGTTCCGCAACTTCGGCCTGCCGATGAGTGATCTCGTGCAGGAAGGCTATGTCGGGCTTCTGGAGGCGGCCGCTCGCTTTGAACCGGCGCGCGATGTACGCTTTTCCACTTATGCAAGCTGGTGGATCCGTGCTTCGATCCAGGACTATATCCTGCGCAACTGGTCGATCGTGCGCGGCGGCACGAGTTCGGCCCAGAAGGCACTGTTCTTCAATCTGCGGCGCCTGCGCGCCAAGCTCGCCAAGGGCGACACGCAGCTGACGCTGCAATCCATTCATCAGGAAATCGCCGCCGCCCTCGGTGTCAGCCTTGCCGACGTGCAGACCATGGATGCGCGCCTTTCCGGCAATGATGCGTCGCTGCAGGCGCCTTCCGTCTCCGGCGACGCCGATAGTGCAGAGAAGATGGATTTTCTCGTCAGCGACGAGCCGTTGCCGGATGAGCAGGTCTCCAACATGATCGACGGCGAACGTCGCCGCATCTGGCTTGCGTCTGCCCTCAAGCATCTTAACGAGCGCGAAATGAAGATCATCAGCGCGCGCCGGCTCGCAGAAGACGGAGCGACACTCGAAGAGCTCGGCGCCGACCTCGGCATTTCCAAGGAGCGTGTGCGTCAGATCGAAAGCCGGGCGATGGAAAAGCTTCGCACGGCGCTCGTCAGCGCCGATCCGCATATGGCAGCCTATGCCTGACCAGGAATTACTCCCCAGCAGCACAGACTGGCCCGGCATAAGCCGGGCTTTCTTTTATTCGGAGATGATCTTCACGCGGTCACCGGGAGAAACAGCAGCGCCCGTCGGCAAGGCGTTGATGAGCTTGAAGAGATCAAGCTTGCGATCGGTACCCATCATGCGGGAGGCGAGCGTGGTGATGTTGTCGCCAGAGCGAACGGTGACGACGCGGACGCGCAGCGGCTTCAGCGATGCGGCTTCGTCCGGTGTCATACGGCGGAAGCTGGCGCGCAGGACGTCTGCCGTCGGCTCCAGCGAAGGGCTGCCTTTCGGCACGGCCGTCAGGAAGCGGAATATCTGGTTGTTGTTTCTGACGACCGTAACATCGAAATCCCAGCGGTCGGCCGTTGCGCGGGCGGTCGCAGCTTCCATACCGTTGACGTTGATCGGCCGGATGCTTGCGGGATCAAGTCCGGTAACCCAGCCGCTGGAGATATAATTCGTCAGGCTCTGGTTCTGGTTGTCGGCGACGCCATCGAAGCGGATGGCGGTATCGTTCGGGCCGGTCGCCATGACCGCTTCGACCTTGTTGTCGATGCTGAAGTCCGGCGGTACGTCGAAGCGTATGCCGAGGCCGCCATGCAGGAAGGTCTGGCCGCGCACATAGCCTTCTTCCGGGCTGTCGCCATAGAGAAGACCGTCGATGCCATCGAGATAGTAATCGCGGCCCTTGTCTCCGACCGAGCCTTCCTGGCCGAAGGCGCGGGCATGGCTGCGGGCAAGCTCGATGCGCTGGGCGGAATTCGGATGGCTCGACAAGAAGTCCAGGCTCTGGTCGGCTTCGGGATCGACCGACATGAAGCGGCTGTAGGCGGCCATGGAATCGAGAAAACGAGCCGCGGCATAGGGATCGTAGCCGGCTTCGCCGAGCATGCGCACGCCGATGACGTCGGCCTGCAGTTCCTGCTGGCGGGAGAAGGCGGCAAGGCGCAGCTTGCCGCGGGCAAGCGCCTGCTTGCCGGCTATGTCGCTCGACAGAACCTCAGCCACGACGCGGCTGGCAATGACTTCGGCTTCCTCGCGCTTCTGGCGTTCGATGCCGTGGTTTGCGGTGACGTGGCCCATCTCGTGCGACAGTACAGCCGCCACTTCCGAGGCGTCGTTGGCGAGCGCCAACAGGCCGCGGGTGACATAGAGATAACCGCCCGGCAGCGCAAAGGCATTGATGGCGGGCGAATTCAGGATGGTGATGCGATAGGACTGGCTCGGATTTTCCGACACGGCCGTCAGCGCGCCGGTGATGCGTGCGACGAGGCGCTCGGTCTTGGCGTCCTTATATTCGCCGCCATAGCTCGCGACGATGCGGGGATGCTCGCGAGCGCCCATGGCAGCGCGCGGGTCATTTTTTTGTACTTCGTCGACGATCTGTGGCTTGGACGATGGGCCGACGGTCGGCTGATAGGATTGTTCGATCAGCGTCTCGCAGCCGTTCAGCGCGACGGCGCAGACTGAAAGCAGCAGGAGACTGCGCGCCCAACGGCACGGCGCAAGAAAGGCATCACTGGAAAGCGCGGGCGATCTCCACGTCGTCATGCTGTCCAGTCTGTCTCTCCGCATCATCTTAAGTCGCCGGTCTGCCGCATCTTCGGGCCGGCCGCTGCCAGGAAAATTCAATAGGCTTCCGCCCCTGTTCTCGCACTGCACAATCGGCCGATCCAAGTCTTTGCTGTAGCTGATTTCCGCGTGGGTTGCATAGCGAGACTCTATCTAAATGTGGTGCCGTTGCATTTCGGCAATGCCTCGCCTGTCGAGGCACTTTCTCGCTCCGATGAAATTATGGCGAAAGTTCCATCACAAGTGCAGATTCCGGCTGCACTGCGGAAAAAATAGGTCAACACGGCGACCGATGCGGGCAACTATAACATCCGCGCGAAGAATGCAATTAATGGTAGTGTTTGCTGCATGATCGAAATGAAGAGGCGCGCGGGCCGCGCGCCTATGCTTATTCCGCAGCTTCGGGGGCAGTGCTAGTCGGGCCGGTTTTTGGTTCGCCGGCACGGGGCAGCTGCACCGGCTTCAGCATGATGGCGGCTATCAGACCGATCAAAGCAATGCCGCAAGAGGTCATGAACAGCGGTGAGAAGGCGGCGGCATAAGCATCCGCGACGGCCTGACGGCTGGTTTCGGGAAGGGCGGCCATCACTTTCGGCGTCAGCTCCTCGATATTGGCCACGCCCGGGATCGAGGAACCGAGCTTGCCGAGCTGCGATGCGATGATCGCACCGTAGATGGAGATGGCAATCGAAGCGCCGCCCATGCGCGACAGCGTGACCGAGCCGGTCGCCGCACCCACATCGCGGGCAGGCGCGGCATTCTGCACGCCGATCACCGGAACCTGCTGGGCAAGGCCGATGCCGATACCATGCAGTAGCATGATCGTGCCGATGACGGCGATCGGCGTGCCAGCATGGACCCGCGACATCAGTGCGAAAGCAATGGCGCTGCAGGTGAGGCTGGCGATGGCGAAGGGCTTGTAGCGACCGGTCTTCGAAATGATGCGGCCGGCGTTCAGGGAGCCGCAGACGAGGCCGCCTGTCAGCAGGATGAAGAGCAGGCCTGCGCCAGATGGCGAAAGGCCTGTGGTCGTCTGCAGGAACAGAGCGAGGTAATTGACCATGCCGATGGCGATCGCGCCGCTCATTATCGAGACCACTAGCAGCAGGCTGAAGGTGGAATTGCGGAAAAGTGGCAGCGGGACGATCGGCTCCGGCGCCCGGCGTTCGACGAAAACCCAGGCGATGGCGCAAACCACGCCGAAGGCGACGATGCTGATGCTCTGCGGGGAGATCAACGCACCGAAAAGTTCGCTGCTGTCGGTCGCAAGCACGATGCTGGTCGTCGTCAACGCCAGCAGAAGTGCGCCGGCATAATCGATCTTCGGTCGACGATGCGGTTTGCGGTAGGGCAGCATGAAGGCGAGGCCGGCAAGCACGATGATGCCGATCGGCACGTTGACGAGGAAGATCGAGCGCCAGCCGAAGAGATCGCTCATCGTGCCGCCGAGGACCGGGCCGATGGCGCCGGAGGCCATCAGCACGAGGCTGGAATAGCTCTGGTAGCGGGCGCGTTCGCGCGGCTCGAAGAGGTCGGCGTTGACGGCGAAGATCGAAACCATGATACCGCCGCCGCCGAAACCCTGCAGCACACGGGCGGCGATCAGCGTGTTCATGGAGACGGCGAGACCGCAGACGGCGGAGCCTACCGTGAAGATCGCGATCGCTGTCATCATCACATATTTGCGGCCGAAGAGATCGCCGAGCTTTCCATAAAGCGGCATGACCGCACTCAGCGCCAGCAGATAGGCCGAGCCGATCCAGCCGAAGCGGTCCAGATGACCGAACTCGCCGACGATGGTCGGCAAGGCGGTGGAGACGATCTGATTATCCAGCGTCGCCATGAACATGGCGGTCATCAGGAAGAAAAAGAGGATGAGCCGCCGACGGGGATCCGTCACGAGCGGCGCGGGGGCAAGCTGCATATCCATGGGAGGGCCGATTTCGTTATGTCGATGCTTTATGTGCTAATGGCATATATTTGTCAATATCACATTATTGACATCGGCATATTTTATTTTTGATTCCGGTCTGTTATGGTTCCGTCATGAACGAGACGCTGACCAAGACAAGAACGCCAGAGATTGATGAGCCTCCCATGGACAGCGTGCCGCGCATCGGCCGCTCCATGACGCGCATGAGAATGATGACGGGCCGCCGGCTGATTGGCCGGCTGGCGATCCAGAGCGTGGCTCCGGATCTGGAACTCTCGCATCTCGATGTGCTGGATGCCGTAAGGCGGGCGCAGGCAAACGGCGAGGTGACCGTCGGGGCCATTGCCGAGATGCTGCGAATCGATCCGTCGCGGGCCAGCCGCGTCGTTTCCGATATGGTCAGCCGTAATGTTCTGCGCCGCGAGGCATCGCAGGCGGATGCGCGGCGTATCGTCGTCGTCATGACTCCGGTCGGACAGAACCTGCTGGCGGAAATCCAGGCCCAGAAGCTCGCCTTCGTTACCGAAGTCGTGCGGGACTGGCCGCAGGAAGAGATCGACACTTTCTCCGTCTTGTTCGAGAAATTCATCGGCGGTTACGAGGCGATCTTCCTGTCCCGCGACAAGGATACGCCAGGCTGAAGAAAATAGTCTGAGCGTTTGATCTCGCTCAAGCCGACCCGCCTAAGGCAGGCCTAAGTCTCTCCCCGTTCGACGACATCAGGAGAGATTCACATGAAACTTCATCCGCTTCGGTTGAGGGGTATTTTTGCCGCAATCGTTTTCGCATCCTTCGGGCATGCGGCGCTTTCCGCCGACCTGGCGCCTTCGGCGGGCTCACCCGTCGCCACGCAAAGTCCGTGGCAGGTGCGTCTGCGCGCGCTAGGCGTAGTGACGCGCGATAACGGCTCGGTTGATGGCATTCCCGGATCCGGTCTTTCCTATTCGGACACAGTGGTTCCGGAAGCGGATATTTCCTATTTCTTCACCGACAATATTTCCGCGGAGCTCATCCTCGGCACGACCTATGCCAATGTGCATGGCGAAGGCTCGATTGCCGGCCTCGGCGATTTAGGCAAGACGTGGCTGCTGCCGCCAACGCTGACATTGCAATATCACTTCACCGATTTTGGTGCCTTCCAGCCGTATCTCGGTGCAGGCGTGAATTACACGGTCTTCTACAATCAGTCGGGTAAGAGCGCCGACAGCCTCGATGTGAAGAATACATTCGGCGTCGCGCTGCAGGCGGGTTTCGATTACATGTTCGATGAGCATTGGGGTGCGAACCTGGATGTGAAGAAGATCTTCCTGCGCCCGGATTTCGATGCCACCGTCGGCGGTGCCGATGTCAGCGGCAAGGCAAAACTCGATCCCTGGCTGATCGGCGCCGGTGTGACCTACCGCTTCTAAGAGAAAGGCGCCGGATCTTCGGCGCCTCTTCCCCTTCACCCCCGGTTTGCGCTATGGGCAATGCCCATGAGCCAATCCACCTTCACCATCCTGCTCGGCGGGGTACTCAGCCTGACGGATCGTCTGCGCGATGCCGTGCGGGACAGCCGGTTCATCGCGGCCGACGGCGGCATGCGCCACGCAGCGGCGCTGGGCGTGGTGCCGGAATTGTGGGTTGGCGATTTCGATTCGACGCCGCCCGATCTCGACGGCGCCTTTCCCAATGTGCCGCGCCAGCCCTATCCGGCCGCGAAGGCAGCGACCGACGGCGAGATCGCCGTTTCCGAGGCAATCGAGCGTGGCGCGAAACGCCTGATCCTTGCCGGCGCATTGGGTGGCGAACGCTCCGACCATGCGCTTCAACATCTGCTCTATGGCGTCGAATTGGCGCAAAAAGGCTTCGACGTGCTCTTGACCTCGGGCAGCGAGGAGGCAGTGCCTTTGCTTCCCGGCTCGTTGGAGATCGATCTGCCGCCGGGTAGCCTGTTTTCCGTGCCGGGGTTCAGCGAACTGACCGGGCTCTTCATCGAAAATGCCCGCTATCCGCTTGCCGACTTCCATTTGCCATTCGGGTCGTCGCGCACCATTTCCAATGTGGCGGAAGGCCCCGTGCGCTTCTCGCTTGCCAGCGGCAGGGCCGTCGTGCTCGCGCGGCCCTATGATCTTTCCGGAGTCTGATTCTTGGCGCCTCCCATTCTGAAACTCGACGATATTTTCCTGAGCTTCGGCGGCACGCCGCTCTTGGCCGGGGCTGCCCTGCAGGTGGAAGCCGGCGACAAGATCTGCCTCGTCGGCCGCAACGGCTCGGGTAAATCGACGCTTCTGAAGATTGCTGCCGGTCTCGTCGATGCGCAGTCTGGTGAGGTCTTCCGGCATCCGGCATCAACGGTGCGTTATCTGGAACAGGCACCGGATTTTGCCGACTTCAAGACCGTGCAGGCCTATGCCGAGGCGGGGCTCGGGCCGGGCGACGATCCTTACCGGGTCACATACCTGCTGTCGCACTTAGGGCTGACCGGCGAAGAGGACCCGAAGAACCTTTCCGGCGGCGAGGCGCGCCGCGCAGCACTTGCCCGTGTGCTGGCGCCGGAGCCCGATATCCTGCTGCTCGACGAGCCGACCAACCATCTCGACCTGCCGACCATCGAATGGCTGGAAGGCGAATTGCAGAAGACGCGCAGCGCTCTGGTGCTGATCTCGCACGACCGCCGCTTCCTCGAGAAGGTCTCGACAGCGACCGTCTGGCTCGATCGCGGCACGTCGCGTCGGCTCGACAGGGGCTTTGCGTTTTTCGAGGCCTGGCGCGACCAGGTGCTGGAGGCGGAAGAGCTGGAACAGCACAAGCTCGGCAAGGCGATCGAGCGCGAAGAGCACTGGCTGCGTTATGGCGTGACGGCACGGCGCAAGCGCAACATGCGACGGCTCGGCGAGTTGCAGACCATGCGCTCACAATATCGTGGCCATAAGGGGCCGCAGGGAACCGTGCAGGCGACCACATCCGACGCACAGGAATCCGGCAAGCTGGTGATCGAGGCCGACAAGATCACCAAGAGCTATGACGACAGGCCGATCGTCACGCCGTTCTCGATCCGCGTGCATCGAGGCGATTGCATCGGTCTGGTCGGTCCCAACGGTGCCGGCAAGACGACGCTTCTGAAGATGCTGACCGGCCAGCTTGCGCCTGACAGCGGCACGGTGAAGCTTGGCACCAATCTCGAAATTGCCACTCTCGACCAGAAGCGCGAAGACCTGAACCCCGAGGATACGCTTGCCAACTATTTGACGGATGGGCGTGGCGAAAACCTACTGGTCAATGGCGAGCAGCGGCATGTGACCGGCTACATGAAGGAATTCCTGTTCCAGCCGGAGCAGGCGCGCACACCGATCAAGAACCTCTCCGGCGGCGAGCGTGCCCGGTTGATGTTAGCACGCATACTATCGCGGCCGACCAACCTGCTGATCCTGGACGAACCGACCAACGACCTCGACATCGAGACTCTGGATCTGCTGCAGGAAATTGTCACAGGTTTTCCCGGCACCGTCATCCTCGTCAGCCATGATCGTGACTTT
This sequence comes from Rhizobium sp. ZK1, assembly GCF_047782645.1. NCBI lineage: Bacteria > Pseudomonadati > Pseudomonadota > Alphaproteobacteria > Hyphomicrobiales > Rhizobiaceae > Rhizobium > Rhizobium sp. ZK1. Next base: position 3,969,624 of record NZ_CP180586.1, on the reverse strand, counting down.
CTCGACCGGACGGTGACCTCGACGATCGCGCCTGCCAATCCGGAAGCGCCGGACGGACGCTGGATCGAATATGCCGGCGGCTATTCCGATATGCTGGCCCAGCGCAAGGGTGCCGCCGAAGAGCGCCGCAAGGCCGAGAAAGCGGCGGAGAAGCCGAAGTCGCAGGAGGCTGCGGCTGCCGCTCCTTCCATCTCGAAGGGCAAGCTCTCGTACAAGCAGAAATTCGCGCTCGAAAACCTGCCGAAGGAAATGGCGAAGGCGGAGGCCGAGATCGCCAAGCGCGAGGAGAAAATGGCTGATCCGAACCTCTTCACCAAGGACCCGGCGACGTTCAACCGACTGGCATCGGAGATGGAGAAGCTACGCGAAAACCTGACCAAGATGGAAGAGGAATGGCTGGAGCTCGAAATGTTGCGGGAAGAGCTGGAAGGTTGATCGGAATAAAAATTTCCTGAATGTCGGATCGGGTGGTTATTCGCCGTCCTTGGGCCGAGCGTGATCGACGGCATGGTGCCGCCACGTCATAAGGGAGATTTTCATGCGCATGATTTTCGTGAACCTGCCGGTTAAGGACCTCGTCAAGTCGAAGGAGTTCTTCTCGGCACTCGGCTTTTCCTACAATCCGAATTTTACCACCGACGACGCTGCCTGCATGATCGTCGAGGAAAATATCTACGTGATGCTGCTGACCCATGGTCACTTCCAACAGTTCATCGAAGGCGATATCGCCGATACGTCCAAGGGCAAGGAAGTACTGACCTGCCTTTCGGCCGGCAGCCGCGCCGAGGTAGATGACTACCTGAAGAAGGCACTGGCATCCGGCGGCAAGCCCTGGAAGCCGATCCTCGACATGGGTCCGATGTACGGATGCAGCTTCCAGGATCCCGACGGTCATGTCTGGGAAATCATGTATATGGATATGTCTGCTGCCGGCTGAGCCGGTATTTCCAAAGATCTGGTGTGGACTTCCGGTATCCGGGATCGAGTTGCCGGAGTCCATTTTCTCTCACTTTTCCTTGATTCGTCAGTGTTGCGTCATGCGGTATAGAGTGCCGCCCCGGCAGCCGGGACCGTGCCGATCAGAGGCAAGAAGGAAGAGTCACATGTCTCGCAAATCCTATACCGGACTATTCATGGCGCTTGCTGCCAGCAGTTGTGTCGTGCTCGGCCTTTCGCAGGCGGCGAGCGCGCAGGAAACGCAGCACATGCGCGTGCGTGGCACGATCGAGAGCCTGAGCGGCGATACACTGACCGTCAAGACCCGCCAGGGCAATGAGACGACGGTGGCACTCAAATCGGGCTGGAAGGTCGCCGGCATCAGGAATGCGTCGGTTGACGACATCAAGGTCGGCGATTTCGTCGGCGTCGCCTCCCTGCCGAAAGGCTCAGGTCCCGATGGTGCCATCGAGGTGCTGATTTTCCCGGCAGCGATGAAGGGTACCGGCGAAGGCAACCGTCCGTGGGACGTGCAGCCGAACAGCTCGATGACGAATGCGACCGTCAGCAATGCGGTCAAGGCCGTCGACGGCCACATGATCACGCTCACCTATCAAGGCAAGGAAAAGATCATCTCGATTGCCGATGGCACGCCGATCGTCACCTTTGCGCCGGCGACGAAGGACGACCTGAAGCCGGGTGCAGGCGTAATCGTCATGGCGGAAAAGGCCGCCGACGGCAGCATCTCGGCCGCGCAGGTCACCGTTGGCGTCCACGGCGTGATGCCGCCAATGTAAGACACACAGTTCCGGACGCAAAACCGCTACACAATTTTACGGGAATTGCCTTAAAGCGCCGGGGCGCGAGCCGCCGCGGCGCTCGACCCGAGAACCGAAACTACCGGTTCTTCCTCGGATTTCGAGGGCAGCGCCAGCAGATGCAATGTGCGCGGCTGCAGCGCTTCCAGATAGGTCTCCGAGCGGCCGATATAGATCATGCCGGTGTCCGGCATAGTGGCGAGCAGCTTCGTCATCGTATGCTGCCATTCCGGTTCCATGCCCTCGAGCACTTCGTCGAAAACGACCCAACGAGGCTTGACGAGAAGCAGGCGGGCAAAGCCGATTGCCTTTTGCTCGTCGGCGTCGAGAAGCTTGTCCCAGCGCGCACGGCTGTCGAGTCGGGCAACCAGCGCATGCAGACCGGCAGCCTCAAGCGCGGCTTCGATGGTCGCGGTGTCATAGGCCTCGGGTTTTTCGGGGAAGGAGATTGCCTCACGCAGCGTTCCGCCGGGGACGTAGGCGACCTGCGGGATGAACAGGATGTCGGCAATCGGCGGCAGACCAATCGTACCTTTGCCGCACGGCCAGAGGCCGGCCATGGCTTGGAAGAGCAGGCGGCGATTCACACTGTGATCGCCGTTGATCATGACCTTCTCGCCGGCCTTGATCGTAACATCCGTTTCGCGTATCCGGAAACCGCCGCAATCCTCGATGTCCTCGCCAAGCTTGGCGACGATGACGACATCCTTCAGCGTCAGCGTATCCGCTGCGGTTTCCTCATATACGATGGCATCCTTCAGATCGAAGTCGTCGTCCATCTCCTGCAGTGCCTGGCGGAAATCGGTGACGCGCATCAGCGTGGCGCGCCATTCGGCGATCGGGCCGAAGTTGGCGACATACCAGCGCAGTGCCGTGTTGACCTGGTTGAAGGCCCCGACCGACATCATCAGCTGGCCGAAGGTGAGGCCACCGGAGAAATAGGCAGGTGCTGCAACGATGATCGGAATGACGATGACCAGCCAGCCATAACCTGCCGAAACCCAGGTGAGGTTGGTATTGGCCATGGCGAGACGCTTGATAACCGCGAGAACGTTGCTGATGTCGATATTGATGCGCTTGCGCTCGTTTTCCTCGCCGTGCGCCACTGTAATCGCCGGCATGTTCTCGTTGGCGTGCATCAGCGCGAAGCGCAATTCGGCTTCCTTGGAGAAGCGGTCTGCATTGAGCTTGACAAGCTTGCGGCCGACGACCTGGCTCAGTACTGAGGCCGATGCAGCATAGAAGATTGCCGCCCAGACCATGTAGCCGGGAATGGAAAAACTGTAGCCGCTGATATGGAAGATGAAGCCGCTCGAAAGCTCCCACAACACGCCGATGAAGCTGACGAGCAGGATGGTCGACTGCAGGAGGCCGAGCACGAGACCGGTGGTGCTTTCGGCCAGGTTACGGGAGTCCTCATGCAGCCGCTGGTCCGGATTGACGCCGAGAATGCCGATGGTGGAGAGTTTGAGGGCGCGCTTGCGCTTCAGCCATTGATCGACGAGATCGCGCGAAAGCCCTTCGCGCATATAGAGCGCAGTCATCTGGTTCAGCCAGGCCTGCAGCACGTTGAGCAGCAGTAGCGCGCCGGCGATCATCGCGAAGATTTCGAGCTGGTGGAAGAACTCTCCAAGATCACGGCGTTCGAGTGAATCGTAGAAGGGGGCGTTCCATTCGTTGAGGATCACCTGTCCGTAGGCTGTCGCCAGGATGATGACGACAAGCAGGACCGCAAGCCCCACCACCTTGCCGCGGACCTGCGAATTCCAGAATGCGGAGAACATCACTCCAAGCCGATATGTCAGGCTGAGATCATACCCTACCCGGTCCTGACTCTGGATGCCCCTCCCCCTTTCGATGTTATTTGCCATTACAAGTTTCCAAATCCGCCATCCTTATATTAATAACATGGGGGCGTCACTGGTCCATCAACAGATTCCGCCACCCATAAAGAAAGCGTGATGGCTTTTGCAGCTATCTGCATTGACAGTTGATTCGAAGCCGGACTGGCGCTATCTAGAATGCCCTGTGGTGATTTGGCCGGCCGGCTTGCAGCCACGTTAAATAAGTCGCTAAAGGGCCGCGTGCGGGCCGGTAGCGATTCTTTCGCCGCCGGTTTTTTATTTTGATCGAGTTGACCGCAATGCCCATCAAGATCCCCGATACGCTGCCCGCCTTCGAAACCCTCGTGAATGAGGGCGTGCGGGTGATGACCGAAACGGTGGCCATCCGTCAGGATATCCGCCCGCTGCAGATCGGGCTGCTGAACCTCATGCCGAACAAGATCAAGACCGAGGTGCAGATGGCGCGCCTTGTGGGCGCTTCGCCGCTTCAGGTGGAATTCTCGCTGATCCGCGTCGGCAATCACAAGGCCAAGAATACCTCTGAAGAACATCTGCTTGCCTTCTACCAGACCTGGGAGGAAGTGAAGCACCGCAAGTTCGACGGCTTCATCATCACGGGCGCGCCGATCGAGACGCTGCCCTACGAGGATGTTACCTATTGGAAGGAAATGCAGCAGATTTTCGACTGGACCCAGACAAACGTCCATTCGACCATGAATGTCTGCTGGGGCGCGATGGCAGGGATCTACCATTTCCACGGCGTGCCGAAGTATGAGCTGAAGGAAAAGGCCTTCGGCGTCTACCGCCACAGCAACCTCAAGCCCTCCTCCGTCTATCTCACCGGTTTCTCCGACAATTTCGAGGTTCCGGTGTCGCGCTGGACCGAGGTGCGCCGGGCCGACATCGAGAAGGTCGACGGCCTCGAGATCCTGATGGAATCGAGCGAGATGGGCGTCTGTCTCGTCCACGAGCCGAAGGGTCGGCGGCTCTATATCTTCAATCACGTCGAATATGATTCCACGTCTCTCTCGGACGAATACTTCCGCGACGTGAATGCCGGCGTGCCGATCAAGATGCCGCACAATTACTTCCCGCATAACGATCCGGCACTTGCGCCGCAGAACCGCTGGCGCAGCCATGCGCATCTGCTTTTCGGCAACTGGATCAATGAGATCTACCAGACGACGCCCTACGATATCGAAGAGATTAGCTCGGACATCTGAGCGTTACAGGGTGGGTTTAGAAATGGCGCCGTCGCACTTCTGAGACGGCGTTTTGTTTTCCGGGTCCGCCCGGTTGCGATTTGCAGCGAATGGGGGCAGGTTCCGGTTCCTGAATCGTAGGGATGGAGTGAGCGTCGATCATGCTGGACAAATTGGAACGGGAAGTTTTCGGACAGACCAAGGAGGGGGAGACCGTCCATCGCGTCGTCATCCGCGGTGGCGGACTGACGGTCAAGGTGTTGAGCTGGGGCGCGGTTATCCAGGACGCGCGGCTGGAGGGCCATGATGCGCCGCTGGTGCTCGGCTTCGAGGATTTCAGCAGCTACCTCGCCCATTCGCCCTTCTTCGGGGCAACGCCGGGCCGCTGCGCCAACCGCGTCGGCGATGGCAAGTTCACGCTCGACGGCAAGGCTTACCAACTCGAACTCAACGAGAAGGGTGTCACGCATCTTCATGGCGGCAGCAACAATATTGGTACGCTCGTCTGGACGATCGTTGAACATGAGGCCGACCGCGTGGTGCTGAAGATCGTCGACCGCGATGGCCGTGCCGGTTATCCCGGCAACTGCACGATCCAGGCGACCTATCGCGTGCACGGCAATGGCGAGCTTTCTGTCAATTACGAGACGACGACGGACCAGCCGACGATCGCCAACGTCTGCCAGCATTCCTATTTCAATCTCGATGGCCGCGAAGATGCCTTGGCGCATGACATCATGATCGCCGCCGACCACTATCTGCCGACCAATGAGAAGCAGATACCGACCGGCGAGATCCGCCCTGTTGCGGGGAGCGAGTTCGATTTCCTCGAGATGGCGCCAATGAAGCGCTTCGTCAGGCAGGAGCAGGCCCTCTACGACCATAATTTCTGCTTATCGAGCGAGCGCACGGCCAAGCGCTCCGTCGTGCTTGCCCGCAGCCTGCATTCCGGTGTTTCGCTGGAAGTGCGCACGACAGAGCCGGGCGTGCAGTTCTATGCCGGTTTCAAGCTCAACGTGCCCGTGCCGGGTCTCGGCGGCCGTAAATATGGTCCCTTCGCCGGCTTCTGCCTGGAAACACAGATCTGGCCTGACGCGATCAATCACCAGGGCTTCCCCAATGCGGTGCTGCGCCCAGGCGAAGTGCTGCGTCAGGAAACGGATTACATCTTCGCGAAGAACTGAGTTCGTCGTCTCATCTGGATCAATGAACCCTCGCGGCGCCCTGCGAGGGTTTTTCTGTGACGGAACGAATCCGCTTGCCGATTGGTTCTAAATAGGTTCTATTGTGTGCCCATGGATAGAACCAGTCTGATCGCAGAACTGAGGGGCCGCGCGCTGCGCGACGAGGCGGCGACAGGCCCGCTTTACAAGCGGCTGGCGCAGGCGTTGACCGGCCTTATCCAGGAAGGCCTCTTGAAACCCGGCACGGCATTGCCCGGCGAGCGCGATCTGGCGGAAGCGCTGAAGCTCGGCCGTGTCACAGTGCGGACGGCCTATCGCGATCTCATGACATCGGGTGCGCTGGAATCGCGTCACGGCAGCGGCACTTTCGTTTCCAGCAAGGTAGAGCGCATGGAACAGTCGCTCTGGCGGCTTTCCTCCTTCTCTGCGGACATGCGTTCGCGCGGGCGCTCGCCAGCGGCGAAGATCCTGTCGCGCACCGTCAACAATCCATCCCCGGAAGAATCCTTTCTGCTCGGCCTCGGCGTCGACGAACCGGTGCTGCGGCTCGACCGCCTTCGTCTGGCCGACGGGCTGCCGCTCGCAATCGAGCGCGCCGTCGTACCCGTCAAGTTTCTTGGCGAGGACGCCGGCGGTGAAGGCTCGCTCTACGATGCGCTCGCCCAGAGTGGCCACAAGCCGGTACGCGCCATACAGCGATTGACGGCCGTCACGCTTGATCCGTCATCGGCGGCTATTCTCGATGTCAAGGCCGGCGCGCCGGCCCTTCTGATCGAACGCGTTTCACGCCTGGAAGACCAGCGCGTCGTCGAATACACCCGCTCGCATTATCGTGGCGATGCCTATGATTTCGTCGCCGAACTGAGAATTGGAGATGACCTATGAGTGAGAACCAGTCGCTGATGCTGCAGGAGGCGGGCCAGTCGCCCGAAGTGGTTGCTACCCTGCTCGAAAAGGAAAAGCCGGTCTTCGCCGAAATCGCCCGGCTATTCTCGTCCACCCGCCCAAGTGTCGTGACGACAGCGGCGCGCGGCTCTTCCGACCATGCCGCGACCTTCTTCAAATATCTCTTCGAAATCACCTGCGGTGTGCCAGTCGCTTCGATCGGTCCGTCCATCGCTTCCGTCTATAATGCGCTCCTGCATCTGAAGGGTGGCATCCATTTCACCGTTTCCCAGTCTGGCGCCAGCCCCGATATCGTGGCGCTGCAGGAAGCGGCCAAGAAGGGTGGAGCGACGACGATCGCCGTCGTCAACGTCACCGACAGCCCGCTCGCCAAGCAGGCCGATATCGTTCTCGGCCTCAATGCCGGTGCGGAAAAGAGCGTTGCCGCGACCAAGTCCTTCATTGCAGCCGTTGCCGCCCTTGCCGGCGTCACCGCTGCGATCGGCGGCAAGGCCGATCTGCAAGCCGCGATCGAGAAGCTGCCGGCCGCTTTGTCTGCGACATCGGGCATCGATACGGCTGCTGCCGAGAGTGTTCTGTTCGACGCCGCATCGCTTTATACAGGCGGCCGCGGTACTGCCTTCGCGATCGCTCTCGAAGCGGCGCTCAAGGCCAAGGAGACGGCCGGCCTTCACGCCGAGGCGTTCTCGCTCGCCGAATTGATGCATGGGCCGATGCGCCTCGTGCAGCCGGGCTTCCCGATTGTCGGTTTCGTGCCGGAAGATGCCGCCTTCGACAACAATGTGAAGGCACTGGAGCGGCTGCAGACGCTCGGCGCCACCACCGTGCCCTTCTCGACAAAACCGCTCGCCGGCGTCAATCTGCAGGTTCCGACGACCGGCAACGGCCTCATCGATCCCCTGGTTTCGCTGCTCGTCTATTATCGCCTGATCGAGTCCGTCACCCGCCGCAAGGGTTTCGATCCGGACAAGCCGGCAAACCTGCTCAAGGTGACGGAGACTGTCTGATGACCCGCAAGATCTTCACCGGTGCCCGTATCTTCGACGGCGAACGCTTCCACGATGAGCGGGCGCTGATCGTCAAGGACGGACGCGTCGAGGCGATCGTCGGCCGCAATGATCTGCCCGAAGGCGAAGTCGTGACGCTTGATGGCGGCGTGCTGTCTGCCGGCTTCATCGATGCGCAGGTCAACGGCGGTGGCGGCCGCATGCTGAACGATGAGCCGTCGTCTGACTCCATGTACATGATCGCCGATGGGCATCGCCCCTATGGCACGACGGCGCTTTTGCCGACGCTGATCACTGATACGGCCGAAGCAACGGCCGCTGCGATCGAAGCGGCGAAAGTCGCGGTGAAAACCAATCGCGGTGTTGCCGGCCTGCACCTGGAAGGCCCGCATCTGGCGCCGGCGCGCAAAGGCGCGCATCTCGCCGAATTGATGCGCCCCGTCGAGGACAAGGACATCAAGGCCTTCATCGCTGCGCGCGAGGCAATCGGCACGCTGCTCGTCACGATAGCGGCGGAGCAGGTGACGGTTGCGCAGGTGCGCGAACTCAGCGAAGCTGGCGTCATCGTCAGTATCGGCCATTCCGATAGCACCAGCGAGGCGGCGGAAGCCCGTTTCGACGCTGGCGCGCGGGGTGTCACGCATCTCTTCAATGCCATGAGCCAACTGGCGCACCGCGCGCCGGGGCTCGTCGGCGCGGCGATCGACCATCCGGCTGTCTGGTGCGGCATCATCGCCGATGGCCACCACGTCGATCCGAAGGCGCTGCGCACGGCGCTGCGCGCCAAGCGCGGCGAGGGCAAGCTGTTCTTCGTGACTGACGCCATGTCGCTCGTCGGCTCGCAGATGGACACCTTCACGCTGAATGGCCGCACCGTGCGGCGCGAAAGGGGCGGCTTCTGTTCCAAACTCGTGCTTTCGGACGGCACGCTGGCAGGCTCGGATGTCGATATGGCTTCAACGATCCGCTACGGCGTCACCTATCTGGACCTGACGCTTGCCGAGGCACTCAGGATGGCGACGCTCTATCCGGCGCGCTTCCTGCGGCTTGCCGATCGAGGCCACCTTTCGCCGGGCGCACTCGCCGATCTCGTGCATTTCACCGATACGATCGAAGTGAAGGCGACCTGGCTCAGCGGCGAAGCAGCGTAAGGAGAATGGCCGATGACTGACATCACCGATGCCTATTTCTCCGATCTGATCGGCCGGCTGCAAGAACTGAAGCAGGCGCTTGCCGAGCCGATGGCGCAGGCAGCGGCCGCGATCATCGAGGCCGCCCGTGACGACAAGCGCGTCTATGTCTTCGGCACCGGCCATTCGCATATGTTGGCGGAAGAGGTGCATTACCGCGCCGGCGGGCTTGCCTTCACGGTGCCAGTTCTCGTCGGCTCGGCCATGCTGCATGAGGGCGCGGTCATCAGCTCCGTCTATGAGCGGACGCAGGGCCTGGTGCGACCGATGCTGGAACGCTACGGCATGCAGCCGGGTGACGTCATCATCATCGCTTCCAATTCCGGCGTGAATGCCGCGCCGATCGAAGCAGCCGATTATGCGCGCGAGATCGGCGTCAAGGTGATCGCCATCACCTCGATCGCCTATTCGGCGGCAATCGCCAATGGCCGGCGACGGCTTGCCGATGTCGCCGATGTCGTGCTTGACAACGGGCTGCCGCCGGGTGACGCCGTTCTCGATCTCGACGGCACGGGCCTTCGGGTCGGGCCGGTTTCGACGGCGGTCGGCGTGACTGTCATCAACGCTATTTTCGCAGAGGTCGCTTCCGAGCTTTCCAAATCCGGGGATGCACCGGTCTATCTCAGTGCCAACATGCCGGGTGCTGCCGAGATCAACCAGAAACTGGTGAAAAAGTACCGGCCGCGCAATCCGCATCTTTAGGGGAAGAGAGGTCCGATTTTGCTGGCCTTCTCCATCCAACCGCGTCGTCTCAAAATCAACGTGCCAAACGAAAACGGCCCGAAGTGGGTGCTTCAGGCCGTTCGAATGTCTGGAAACCGGGGCGCGATCAGTCCTTGGCGCGCTCGACGTAGGAATTGTCTTCCGTCGCGATGACGACGCGGGTACCGGCATCGATATGCGGCGGAACCGAGGTGCGGATGCCGTTGGAGAGCATGGCCGGCTTGTAGGAAGAAGATGCCGTCTGACCCTTGACGACCGGTTCGGTCTCGACGATCTCAAGCGTGACGTGGCGCGGCAGCTCCAGTGCCAGCGGGATACCTTCGTGGATCGACAGGATGCAGGTCATGCCTTCTTGCAGGTAGGCCTTCTGGTCACCCATGGTTTCCGCGCTGACGACGACCTGGTCGTACGTCGCCGGGTTCATGAAGTGGAAGCCTTCGCCATCTTCGTACAGGTACTGGAAGTTGACGTCTTCCACAAAAGCGCGCTCGACCTGTTCGGTGGTGCGCCAGCGCTCGGAAACCTTCACGCCGTCGACGATGCGGCGCATGTCGACCTGAGTGACCGGCGTGCCCTTGCCCGGATGGAAATTCTGAGCCGTGAGAACGACGTAGAGCTTGCCGTCGACATCGAGAACGTTGCCCTTGCGGACCGAGGAGGCGATGACCTTGACCATAAGACTTCCTTGTAAGTCGGCTTTCGGCGTCGTAGAGGACTGTCGGAGTGGCCCCGAAGACGCAAAATGTTTTTCTTCGGGGGCGCACTAACCTAAAATCGCGGAAATAGCCACCCCATCCCGGCCGAATCCGGCGAGGAAAACGTTGAATGAACCCCACGAGCGCCAAAGCGTCTCCCTGGTGGACACCATCAGTGCATGCCGATCGCCGCCCGTTTCTTGTCAGGCGCAATGCGGTTCAGGCAGCCCTGCGCGGTTATTTCGCCCGTGAGGACTTCATAGAGGTCGATACCGCCACGCTGCAGGTGTCACCGGGCAACGAGGCGCATCTGCATGCCTTTGCCACACAGGCGCTGACGACGGACGGTCAAGCGGCGCCCTTCTATCTGCACACGTCGCCGGAATTTGCCTGCAAGAAGCTGCTTGCCGCCGGGGAGCAGCGCATCGCCTGTTTTGCCCATGTCTATCGCAATCGCGAGCGCGGGCCGCTGCATCATCCGGAATTCACCATGCTGGAATGGTATCGGGTGGGCGAAAGCTATGAGAGCCTGATGATGGACTGCGTGCGTCTGCTGGCGCTTGCCGCCGAAACGGTCAAGGCGGCAAAGCTCACCTATCGCGGCACCGAGTGCGATCCTTTCGCAGGACCGGAGCGGGTGAGCGTCGCAGAAGCGTTCAGCCGCCATGCCGGTATCGATCTTCTGGCGTCTGTTTCCGCCGACGGCTCGACGGATCGCGAGCATCTCGCCACCGAAATGCAGCGGGTCGGCTTGCGCGTTGCCGACGACGATCACTGGGCTGATCTTTTCAGCCGCGTGCTGGTGGAAAAGATTGAGCCGCATCTCGGTTTCGGCCACGTCACCATTCTCGATGAATATCCTGTTTCTGAAGCCGCTCTTGCGCGGCCGTCGGCACGCGATCCGCGCGTGGCAGAGCGGTTCGAGCTCTATGCCTGCGGTGTCGAGCTTGCCAATGGTTTTGGCGAACTGACCAATGTTGCCGAGCAGAGGCGCCGTTTCGAGATCGAAATGGCGGAGAAGATGCGGGTCTATGGCGAGACCTATCCGATCGACGAGGATTTTCTGGCGGCGCTTGCCATCATGCCGGAAGCAAGCGGCATCGCGCTCGGCTTCGACCGGCTGGTCATGCTGGCGACGGGTGCGTCGCGGATCGATCAGGTCCTCTGGGCACCGGTGGCGGAGTATGGCCGATGAACGTCATGCGTCCGATCAAGAGCGTCGACGATCTCGTCGGCGCTGGACTGCTTGAGGCAGCCGAACGGCCGGCGCTCGATGAGGTCGCCATGCGTTACGCCATCGCGCTGACGCCCGCCATGGCGAGGCTGATCGATCATGGCGATCCGGTCGATCCGATTGCCCGGCAATTCGTGCCTGATGCCGCCGAACTCGTCACCACGCCCGAAGAGCGGGCCGATCCCATCGGCGATCAGGCGCACAGTCCGGTCGAAGGCATCGTGCATCGCTATCCGGACCGCGTGTTGCTGAAGGCGGTACATGTTTGCCCCGTCTATTGCCGCTTCTGTTTCCGGCGCGAGATGGTCGGGCCGCAGGGGCTTGGCACGCTCGATCCGGCGGCGCTGGCGGCCGCCTTCGACTATATCCGCGGGCATGGCGAAATCTGGGAGGTCATCCTGACCGGTGGGGATCCGCTGGTGCTTTCACCGCGGCGGCTTGGTGAGATTCTGAGCGAGCTTGCTGAGATCGAGCATGTGAAAATCGTGCGCTTCCATACGCGCGTACCTGTCGTCGAACCGCAGAAGATCGATGCGGCGCTGATCGCGGCGCTGAAAGCGAGCGGCAAGACCACCTATGTCGCGCTTCACGCCAACCATCCGCGTGAGCTGACGGCGGAAGCACGCTCTGCCTGCGCTCGTCTCGTCGATGCTGGCATCGTCATGGTCAGCCAGTCCGTGCTCTTGAGGGGCGTCAACGATAATCCCGATATCCTGGCGGAGCTGATGCGGGCCTTCGTCGAGACGCGCGTGAAGCCCTATTATCTCCACCATCCGGATCTTGCGCCCGGCACCAGTCATTTCCGGCTGTCGATAGAGGAGGGGCAGAAGATCGTCGCCTCGCTTCGCGGCCGTATCTCCGGCCTCTGCCAGCCCACCTATATTCTCGATATTCCCGGCGGTTACGGCAAGGCTGTGATCGGAGAAGGCGCCGTGCAGACGACCGGTGAGGGTTGCTATTCGGTTTCGGATTATCGCGGCGACGAGCATTGCTATCCGCCCGCCGGTTAACGCAAAAACGCGCACCCGGCGTGCCATTTCTGCACTCCACATAGCCGGTGTCATTTGCCGTCGCTCTGCTTGGACTACATCAAGTTATTGATAGAAGTTAAGTATTAGGCCTGAGGCGGGCATGATTTGTAAAATGCAAAGTATGAGTGACAGTCATATTTAACTAATTATATTAGCGGAATGTTCTGTTTTCCGTACTAAAAGCACTCCCATGAAAAGGCGATGAATGCCGGCTCAGGATCATGAAAATCTGGAGTGGATGGGATGAACAAGACAATACGCGACCTCGTAGCCAAGTTCGGCAAGCTTCCTGTTCCGGTTGATCAGGTTGCCGACGATGCGGATCTTTACTCTGCAGGTCTGACGTCCTTCGCCTCGGTGCAGCTCATGCTCGGCATCGAAGAGGCATTCGACATCGAATTCCCCGATAATCTCCTGAACCGCAAGTCCTTCGCGAGCATCTCGGCGATCGCCAAAACGGTCGATCTCATCCGGGATAGCCGAAAGGTCGCCTGATGAACTTCCCGGTCAAGATCACGGAAGACAGCCTGGTCGCAAGGGCTGCCCGCGTCGCCGAAATTGCGGCAAGACACGCGGATGCCGTCGATATCGAAGGCCGGTTTCCGCAGGAAGCCGTCAATGCGATGAAAGCCGAGCGACTGCTCGGTATCCAGATTCCCCGCCATCTTGGTGGCGAGGCTGCTTCCACCACCGATATTGCCGAATTGTGCTCGATGCTCGGCCAGGCCTGCGCGGCAAGCGCTATGGTCTTTGCCATGCACCAGATCAAGCTTTCCAGCCTCGTCGAACATGGCGCCGACAGCGAATGGCATTGCGCCTTCATGCGCCGCATCGTCGCTGAACAGCTTCTGATCGCCTCCGCGACCACCGAGGGCGGAATCGGCGGCAATCTGCGCAACAGCATCTGCGCCATCGAAATCGATGGCGATATCTGCCGGCTGGAAAAAGATGCGACCGTCATTTCCTACGGCTCGCATGCCGATGCCATTCTCATCACCTCGCGTAGCCATCCGCAGGCCGCCTCTTCCGATCAGGTGCTGACAGCTTTCTTGAAAGATCAGTACACGATCGAAAAGACGCATGTTTGGAATACGCTCGGCATGCGTGGCACCTGCTCCGACGGCTTCCTGTTCAAGGGCGAGGCGCCGGCTGTACAGATCCTGCCGAAGCCTTTTGCTGAAATCGCTGCGCAGTCGATGCTCGCTTCCTCGCACCTGCTCTGGAGCGGTGTCTGGTACGGCATTGCCGTCGATGCCGTTTCCCGCGCGCAGGCCTTCGTACGTGCCGCTGCCCGCAAGTCTCCAGATGCGACGCCGCCCGGCGCACTTCGCCTCGCGGAGGTCTCCAACCTCCTGCAGATGGTGAAGTCGAACGTCGTTGCCGGCCTCAAGGCCTATGAAGATGCCAAGGCTGACGGCGACAAGCTCTCATCGATGGGCTTTGCGGTAGCGATGAACAACGTCAAGATCGCTTCCTCGGAAACGATCCTGGAAATCGTCAATCATACCATGCTCATCTGCGGCATCATGGGCTACAAGAACGGTACGCCCTTCAGCCTCGGGCGTCATCTGCGCGATGCCCATTCCGCACAGCTCATGATCTCGAACGACCGCATCCTCGGCAATACGTCGAGCATGCTCCTCGTCCACAAGCAGGACACTAGCCTACTGGGGTAAAGCCATGGATATGCAGACATCGTTTCTGGACCGGCTCTTCGAGTCCGGCCTGCTGATCGATACCGGCGTTGACGGCCTTTATGGCCGCAGCGGCCAGTTTGAAGACGTCATTGCCGCCTTCGAACGGTTGATCGACACGTTCGGCGGTGCCGACGGCGCCGAGGCGATGCGTTTTCCGCCCGGCATGAACCGCGCGCTCTTCGAAAAAAGCGGCTATATGAAGAGCTTCCCGCAGCTTGCCGGCACGGTGCACAGCTTCTGCGGCAGCGAGCTCGATCACATGAGCCTGCTGCAATGCATGGAAGTCGGCGAAGACTGGACCAAGGACCAGAAAGCAACTGATATCGTGCTGACGCCCGCCGCCTGCTATCCGCTCTATCCGACGGTCGCCAAGCGCGGCAATCTGCCTGCCAAGGGCGGCCTTTTCGATCTGCAGTCCTATTGCTTCCGCCATGAGCCCTCGAAGGACCCGGCTCGCCAGCAGCTGTTCCGCATGCGCGAATATGTCTGCATGGGCACCGAGCAGCATGTGACTGATTTCCGCCAGAGCTGGATGGACCGCGGCGTCGAAATGATGAAGCAGGTCGGTCTCGACGTGACCATCGACGTTGCCAACGACCCGTTCTTCGGCCGCGCCGGCAAGATGATGGTCAACAACCAGCGCGACCAGAACCTGAAGTTCGAGCTGCTGATCCCGATCACCTCGGCGGCGAACCCAACCGCCTGCATGAGCTTCAACTACCACCAGGATTCGTTCGGCCTGAAGTGGGGCCTGAACCTCGAAGACGGCAGTGTCGCCCACACCGCCTGCGTCGGCTTCGGCTTGGAACGCATTGCGCTGGCGCTCTTCCATCACCACGGCCTTGACGTCAAGGAATGGCCGGCCAGCGTACGGAAAGTCCTGTGGGGCTGAGCGGCTCAATGATATCGGTCTTTGCGGGTATCGATCCCGATACCTACAAGCCACATGCGCTGCATTCCGGCGAGCGCATGTGGCCGGAGACCAATTGTTACATCGATCTCTGGATCGAGGTTCTATCGACGTTCGGCGTTGCGCCGGAGGCCATGCTCGGCTTCACGCTGACGCAGGATTTCGAGGGCGACCAGTTCACCTTCTTCAAGGTGCCGCTGGAAGATCTCGAAGCGCTCTATGGTATCCGCGCCACCGAGCTTGCGATCTATGACCGCGTCGAGCGACATGTCGAGGTGCAGATCGCCCGCGGGCGCCTTTGCTACATCGAGATGGATTCCTTCTACATGCCGGACACGCGCGGCACCGCCTACCGGCAGGAGCACGGCAAGACTACGGTCGCGATCAACCGCCTGGATTTTGCCGGCAAGCGCGTCGATTACTTCCACAATGCCGGCTTTTTCCGTATCGAGGGAGAGGATTTCGACGGGCTTTTCCAGTCCCATCTGACGGATGAGGATGCGCCGTTCCTCCCGTATACGGAGTTCGTCAAGTTCCCCGAACGCCCGGTCGGCGAGGTACATCTGCGCGAGGCGTCGCGGGGGCTTCTCGGCTTCCATTTCAAACGTCGTCCGAGCGCCAATCCGATACGCGCCTTTGCAGAGGTTTTCCCGCTGCAGGTCGAAGCCGTGGCCGACCGGCCCTTCGGCTTCTTTCATAAATATGCCTTCAACACGCTGCGGCAGGTTGGTGCGAATTTCGAGCTTGCTGCCGATCATCTGACCTGGCTTTCGGCCGGCGAGTTTGGTGTTGCGGCCGAAGAGGCGCGCCGGATCTCGGAAGTAGCGAAGTCGGTTCAGTTCCAGCTTGCCCGTGCTGTTACCCGTCGCAAGTTCGAGCCGTTGAAGGCGGCACTTGATCCGGCCGCCGATGCATGGGATTCGATGATGGCATCGCTCGCGGAGCGATTCTGAAGCCGGAGATCTGACCATGCGGGGGCGGTTAGCAAGCATCGGGGCTGAGGAAAGCTTGCTTTCCGAAGGATGGAATCTGGTTCTGACCGAGCCTGACGCTTGTGCGACGCCGCACGATATCCATCTGTCGGCGCAGTTCATTCCGGCACCCGTTCCGGGCACTGTCGCGGCTGCGCTGGAAAGAGCCGGGCTTTTCGACCGGGAAAATGCCCAAGCGCTCAACACCAGGGATGCCTGGTATCTGACTCGCCTCTTCGATGTGGAGCCGGGAGAGGCGCTCCTGCGTTTTCTGGGGCTGGCGACGGTCTGCCATGTTTTTCTGAACGGCGTGGAGATCCTTTTCTCCGAGAGTATGTTCACCGCCCATGAGATACCGGTGACGCTCGCAGGTGGCGATGAACTGGCCCTATGCTTCCGGGCGCTCGCCCCCCGCCTTGGCGAACCCGGACCGCGAGCCCGCTGGCGCCCGCAGATGATCACACCGCAAGGGCTGAAGAACATCCGCACGACGCTGCTCGGGCATATGCCCGGCTGGTGCCCGGAAATCCATGCGGTCGGGCCGTGGCGGCCGATCTCGCTTGTGCGCCGGGGTGCGGCCTCGGTCGATAATGTTTCGGTGCGCGCGGTGTTGGAGGAAAATGGCGCGGGGCGGCTTAGCGTTTCGCTTTATACCGCTGGCGAGGAGCCGGTGATGCTGTTGCGTTGCGCTGGTGCCGAACAAGGTTTTGAGAAGATCGGCGATCGGCATTATTCGGCAATTCTCAAGCTCTCCGACATCGAGGCCTGGTGGCCGCATACGCATGGTTTACCGCATCTCTATGACGTGACGCTGGTTATCGATGGCGAAGAACATTCGCTGGGCAAAGCCGGTTTTCGCCGTATCGAGGCAGACCGCGGTGCTGATGGCAATGATTTCGCGCTTGTCGTCAACGGCGAGCGGGTCTTCTGTCGCGGCGCGGTCTGGACAACGGCCGATATCGTACGGCTGCCTGGCGAGCGAGCCGATTACGAGCCCTTCCTGCGACTTGCGGCCGAGGCCGGCATGAACATGATCCGCATCGGCGGTACCATGGCCTATGAAACGCCCGACTTTTTCGCGCTCTGCGATGCGCTCGGGCTGATGGTCTGGCAGGACTTCATGTTCGCCAATTTCGACTATCCGAAGAACGACAAGGCTTTTATCGGTCATGTGCATGCCGAGGTGGAGGAGTTCCTGCATGGCGTGCAGCTCTCGCCCTCGCTTGCCGTGCTCTGTGGCGGCAGCGAAATCCACCAGCAGGCGGCGATGTTCGGTCTGCCAGCGGATTTCTGGAGCGGGCCGATCGCCGACGAGATCATCCCGGCGATCTGCCAGCGCATGCGGCCGGATGTGCCTTATGTGCCAAATTCGCCCTATAGCGGGACCATGCCCTTTTCGTCCAATGCCGGCGTCACGCATTATTACGGCGTCGGTGCCTATATGCGGCCGCTCGAGGATGCGCGCCGTGCCGAGGTCCGTTTTGCGGCCGAAAGCCTGGCCTTCGCCCATGTGCCGCAGCAAAAGACCTTGCAGCGGCATCTCGACGTGCCCTCGGTTCACAGTCCGCTCTGGAAAGAGCGGGTGCCGCGCGACCGTGGCGCTTCCTGGGATTTCGAGGATATCAGGGATTTCTATCTCGGGCTTCTCTACGATCTCGACCCGGCTAAGCTCCGCCGTGAAGACCCCGAGCGCTATCTCGATCTTTCGCGCGCCGTGACGGGCGAGGTGCTGGAGGAGACCTTTGCCGAATGGAGGCGTAAGGGATCTTCTTGCAATGGCGCGCTCGTCTGGACCCTGCAGGATCTGTTGCCGGGAGCTGGCTGGGGCGTGATCGATTCCACCGGCGAGCCGAAGCCCGTCTGGCACGCAATGCGCCGCGCCTTCCGTCCTGTCCAACTCGTCTTCACCGATGAGGGGACGAACGGCCTCTACGCTCATGTTATCAATGAAACGGACAAGGTGGTCGCTGTCGAACTCGATGTCGCCTGCCTGCGCGATGGGCGCCAGCAGGTAGCGAGTGGCAGCAAGGCTTTCAATCTCGATCCCAGAAGCGTGGAGCGCATCGCCTGCACCGATCTCTTCGGCGGCTTCTTCGATGCTGCCTATGCCTTCCGTTTCGGTGCGCCGTCGCATGATGTGAGCGTCGCATGGTTGCGATCGACCATGGACGGTGCGTTGCTGGCGCAGGCGTTCCATTTTCCGCGCGGGCGAACCAAAGCGTTCCACGACGCAACGATCGAGGCATCCTTCATGCGTGAGGGCGATGATTGGTTCGTCACGCTTGCGACCGACAGGCTTGCCCAATCGGTCCATATCGATGTCGAAGGTTATCGAGCGGAAGAAGACTGGTTCCATCTGGCGCCGGGTCCTGCCAAGCGGGTCAAGCTCATCGCCGCTGCGGGTACAGATGGCGATGCATTGCCGGCGGGCGAAATCAGGAGCGTCGGCGCCTCGCGCCGTTTCGCGCTTTAAGGGCTGGGAGTGGCAATGACGATCAGAGTGCAGGCGGAAGAGGGTTTGCGGGGCGTCTATCGGAGCGTGCGCGGACATGTTCTGCAGCGGTTAATCGTCAAATCGCGGTTTGCTTTCAACTCGCGCCGGCCAGTGGAAGTCGTCGGTTATCTGTCGATGGCGGCAGGTGTCGGCGAATCCGCACGGCTTTGCGCCGCCGCGCTCTCACAGGCGGGCCGTGAGATCATGCTTGCTGATGTCAGCACGCATCCGGATGAAGGCAAGCTGGTGGAGTGGGCATCTACCCAGGTTTCCCAGGGTCAGCCAGGAAGCCGTATATGGCATCTCAATCCGCCCATGCTGCCGCGCGCGATCCTGAAGAAAGGGCTTGGCAATTTCACCCGCGCCTTCAACATCGGCTACTGGGCCTGGGAGCTCGAAGTGGTGCCGGCGGAATGGCGCAATGCCATGCATTACATGAACGCTGTCCTCGTTCCCTCTGAATTCACCAGGCGGGCGATCGCGCCGCATACGACCGCACCTGTCATCGTCGTGCCGCATCCGGTGACCGAGCGGCCAGCGGCTGACGGTATCAGGCGGAAATTCGGGATTGCCGAGGATGCCTTCCTCGTATCCTTCATTTTCAGTGCCGGTTCCTCGATCAACCGCAAGAATCCGCAGGCTGCCATCGAGGCCTTCAGGCTGTTCAGCACCGAGTGCCCCAATGCCTTCCTGCTGATGAAGGCGAGCGGCAATCCGGGCAGGGACGAAGCGCTTCGAATGCTCATGCAGTCCGTCGAGGGCGACCCTAACATCAGGATCGTTACCGACAATCTGGCGAGTTCAGAGATCAACGGCATTATCCGTGATTCCAACGCCTATCTTTCGCTGCATCGTTCGGAAGGGTTCGGTCTGACGGTGGCTGAAGCGATCATGCACCGCACGCCCGTTGTCTCGACAGGATGGTCGGGTACTGCAGACTTTTGCGACCCTGATAATACCTGGCTGGTCGCGCCCTCACTCATTCCCGTCATCGATGATCATCCGGAATTTGCCGATCTCAAGGATGCCGTCTGGGCCGATCCGTCGCCGCTGGCGGCGGCAGCGCATCTGAAGAGCATCTATTACGATCCTGATGGTGCGAGGCGGAAGTCGGAGGGGGCTCGAGACTATCTGATGCGCCACCTTGCCGAGCACAGCTACGACAAGGCGCTTTCAAGGCTTTCGGCAATGCAGGCAAGCTGAGCTGAGGGCGTACTCCTCTTTATTTTAACATTTCCAATTTAGAGATGGCTTGTTTTTCGGCCGCGATGCGGCGCGCAACGGATGGACAGATGTCGAAGGGCATTATCGCAAATTCGATGATGAATGCGGCGGCGGGCATGCTGCTTCTGGTGACGGGGTTCGTGTCCTCGATCATAACCGCGCGCCTGCTCGGGCCCGAGGCCAACGGCATCGTCGCCTTCTCGCTCTGGCTCGTCGTCACCGGTGCCTCGATTGCCGAACTCGGCTCCAGCATTACGCTTCTGAAGACGCTGCCGCAACTCTCGGCGCAGGGCTACGGCCTTGAGCAACGCAAGGGATTTGCTTCGATCCTCGTCACTTTCATGGTCTGCTCCACGCTCGTGCTGCTGGGGCTCTACGCCATGTTCTTCCTGACGTCGGAGGAGATGCACTGGGCCGATACCGCGCCGTCGGTGGCGTTGGTCACCGGTATCCTTTTCTTCATCCAGGCAATCGGTTCCTTCGTCAAATTCTACCTCATCGGCGAAAAGCGGCTCGACACCTTCTTCCAGCTGACGCTGATCGTCTCGGTCTTCCAACTCGCAGGCGTCGCGATCGGCGCCGTCTTTTATGGGGTGGAAGGTGTGCTCGTCGGTTATGCGCTCGGCCAGTTCGTGCTTTTCGTCGCTACCTTACCGATCCTCTTTACCCGCCGTGACCGCTGCGGCATCTCCCTGAAATATCTGGCTTCGTCTTCGGTCATCCTGTCGATGCAGTTCATTATCGATTCGATTTTTCTTAATCGTATCGAGCTGCTTTTCCTGCAGCAGTTCTGGTCAGTGGAAATGGTCGGCTTCTATGCTGCCGGCCTATCGATCGCCAATATCGCGCTGCAGCTTCCCATCCAGATGAGCGGCAGTCTTCTGCCCTATTATTCGGAACGGCGGCATACCAGTGCCGATTCGAAATTCCCGGTTGAGGCCTTTGCCGCTGTCATCCGCAGCATGGCCTATATCGTGCTGCCCATGAGCCTCGGGCTTGCCGCGATCTCCAGCGAACTCGTGCATGTCGTCTTCGGCGAAGCCTTCGATCGAAGCGGTGGGGTTGTCGCCCTGCTTGCGCTTGTCGCGCCGGCCTACACTTTCATGCAGGTTCTCAGCCTATACCTGCTTTCCATCGATAAAGCTAACGTACGGTTGAAAATCAGTGTGATAGGTGGCCTCCTGATGGTAGTGGGTTGTTTACTCATCGTACCTACGCTGGCCGCTGAGGGTGCCGCGCTTGTGCGCATCACCGTATTTGTTGCGATGTCGGTAATGATGGTCAGACAAACGGGATTCGGAACTCAGCTTTCGAGCCTTTATCTAAGCCTTGCGAAGATTACTCTTGCGGCGGTATTTTGCGCTTGCGGCGCCATTACCGCGCTTGAGATCTTCCAGGGGCCGATTGGTCTTATCGTTGCGATCATCGCCGGCACGTTTACCTATTTTGCTGCGCTAAAGGTCTTCCGCGCCGTTCCGGCCGAGGATATTCATGTCCTGCGTTCGATCCTCGATAAGATGCCGGCGCTGCTACAGGGAACGGCAAGGCGCGCGGTCAATTTCATCACCGCGCCCACCCCCGAAGGGAAAGAGAAAAGGCCGGTCAACGAGGAATTTTCGCGTGAGCCGGCAGAAGGCGCCGGCCGCGCCGCCGCCCTTCCTGTTGTCTTCGATGGGACGATCGGTCTCTTCATGCCGGAAAAGCCCGATGTCGTAAAACGCTCGGCTGCCGTTCTCTTCGTCAGTCCCTGGGGTTTCGAGGAAATGTGCACACGGAAATTCTACCGCGTGGCTGCAGAGCACTTCTCCGATATCGGCGTTCCGAGCTTGCGTTTCGACTATACAGGCACGGGCGACGCGCTGGATTTCGGTGATCACACACCGAGCCTCGAAATCTGGAAGAATTCCATCCGCGCGGCTGCTGCGAAGCTGAAGGCACTCAGTGGTTGCTCGCAGATCGTTCTTGTCGGTCAGGGTCTCGGCGGCACGCTTGTCCATCTGACCGGCCATACGATCGAGGGCGTCGACAACGTCGTGCTGCTTGCACCTGTTCTGAGCGGCAGGGGGCATTTGCGCGAGATCAATATGTGGTCGCGGATCATCCATGCCGACCTCGGTCTCGGAAAGGAACATGCGCCGAGCACCCAGGTCCAGATCGCCGGATTGACCCTACCGGACGCGATTGCCGCGGAAATCGGCAAGCTCAACATCAGTTCACCACAGGGCCTGGCGGCGCCAAATTATCTCATACTAGAACGCCCGGTTCGCGTCGACGATACGGCCTTCGCTGACGCGTTGAAGGCGCTCGGCGGCAATGTCGAGCAACGCGGTTTCGAGGGTTATGACGAACTGGTCACGAACCCGCTCTTTGCCAAGACGCCGATGGCGGTCATCGAGCTGCTTTCCGAATGGCTCGGCGAAACGACTACGCCCTCAAGATCAGCCGAGCACTCATTGCAAGTGATCGAAAATCAGGCGCTCGTGGGCGACGGCTTTGAGGAAGTTCCGGTACGTTTCGGCGCCTTCCAGCATCTCATCGGTGTCGTCAGCCGGCCGCAGGGCGAGATCAAGGGCAATGCTGTTCTTTTCATGTCGACGGCCTATGACCGGCATGCCGGTTGGGGCCGTACGACGGTCGATATGGCGCGCGCGCTGGCGCGTCAGGGCGTGGTTTCGCTGCGCTTCGATTCTGCCAATGTCGGCGACAGCGTTCCGCGTCCGGATGCGCCGGAGCAGGTTCTCTATTCGGCGACGCAGACGGACGATGCGCTCGCCTCGCTCGATCTGCTGGAAAGCTTCGTCTCCGGTCCGATCATGGTTGCCGGGCGCTGCAGCGGCGGTTATGTGGCGCTGCGGGCAGGTATTGAGGATGAGCGGCTGAAGGCGATCGTTTCCATCAATCCCTTCGTCTACTACTGGGATCCCGAGATGCCGGTGCGGCGTGAGCATGTCGTCTCGGTTCCGCGCAGTGTCGATGATTATGGCCAGCGGATGATGCGGCTCGACACGCTCAAGCGACTGTTCCGCGGCGAGGTCGATGTCTTCGCGGCCCTGCAGAATATCTTCATTGCGGTCGGCCGCAGGCTTTCGCCGCGCGTTGCGCCGCTTGTCGAACTTATCCCGGGACGACGCCATGTCGCTCGGCAGGTGCGTCACTCCTTTGCTACGCTCGGCAAACGCAAGGTGCCGCTGACGCTGATCTACAGCGAAGGCGATGTCGGCCTCGACCATATGTATTTCCACTTCGGTCCGCGCGGGCACAAGTTCGCCCGGCACCCGAATGTGCGTCTGGTGATGCTGCAGGATGCCGACCACAACCTGACACCGCCGGAATCACGCAAGCTGGTGCTGGACGAGATTGTCCGGCTGGCGAAGGTCTGAGAATTTCCTGGTTTTCTGGAGCATTTCCGGTTTCCCTCGAATGGCGGAAATGCGTTGTCGCCCTGTGTTCCCACAGTTGCGGACACAAGCCGCTGCGCGCTTTTGCTCGAATTTCTCTAAGCGATAATGCCGATCGACCGGTAAAGGTCGATGTAGCGCTCCGCCACGGCGTCCCACGAATAGGCGTGGGCGGCATCGATGAGGTTCCTCCGCAGGATCGTACCTCCGGCAGCGACTTTCAGGTAAGCATTTTCGATCGCATCTGCGGCCGCTTCCGGTCTCGTGAAGTCAGCGAGCACGATTGCCTCATGCCTCCCTGCAAGCGCACGATAAGCCTCATTGGCGTTCAGAACCGGCAGCAGGCCGGCACTCATCGCTTCCAGTGCGACGAGGCCGAAGCCTTCGTATTCCGAAGCGGAAGCGAAGAGCGAAGCCTTGGCGATGATGCCGCGGATCTCCTGGTTGTCAGGCGAGATAGCGAGCGTGACGGACTTCTCCAGCGACCTTGCGGCGATCTCCCGTCGGAGATCGGCGGCATTGAGATCAGATACGGCACCGACAATATCGAGATGCCACTCCGGATTGCGGCTGGTGAGCGCGGCCACGGCATCCAGCAGGTGATCGAGCCGTTTGTTTACAGAAAAACGGCCGATCGTGACGATGCGCCGTTCAGGTGCGCGCGAGGCGATATCGGCAAATTTGCCGATATCGGCGCCGTTTTCGATGGTGATGCCGTCAGGAACGATGCGGATGAACTGGCTGAGGTCGGACGCGCTGCAGCAAACGACCTGTCGATAGGCCATTGCAGAAAGCCGTGTCAGCGTACCGAACCAGATCTTCTTGATGATCAGGTATTTCTTTGTGTGGAAGAAGCCGCCATGGGTCGTTACGACCATGGGTTTGCGGTGCAAGAACCTGCCCCATGCGAGCGCGTCATAGAAGAAGTCTATGGCATGGACATGGATGAGGTCGGCATCGCCGATATGGCGAAAGACTTGTGGCGCGACCGGATAGCGGCTGGTGCCGGACCAGGGGATCCGGACGACCTCGATGCCGTCGATGGTTTCGTATATCGGAAGCTTGTCTTGGGGCGCGGTGAAGAGCGAATCGAGTGTGACGACGCGAACGCGATATCCGCGTTTCAACGTCTGGCGAGCCAGATTGGCGACCACATCCTCCATCCCGCCACGGTTGGGCAGGAATTGTCGAACGACGTGTACGACAAGGGGTGCGGCCTGCGGCTGCGCCCTGTTCTCAAAAGTCTCTTTCATGGAGACGGACATTTCCCACCTGTTTTTTGTGGGTATTATCAGCCATGTCCGTGCTTAAGGGGTGGTTTATGAAGGCGCGCCGCTGCAGCCTTTATTAGCAAAAGGGTTAATCGCTTCAGAACGCCTTGAAGGTCAATGTCGTCAACGAACGAATGATGCCGGGGATATTGGCGATGTTGTCGTTGATGAACTTGCCGATATCCTGGCCTTCCTCGATATAGATCTTGAGCAACAGATCGTAATTGCCTGATGTCGAGTAGAGCTCCGAGACCAGTTCGGTCTTGTAGATGGCATCGGCGACCTCATAGGTCTTGCCGGGCGCGCACTGGAGCTGGACGAAGATCGGCTTCATGGGAATTTCCTGCATCGAATTCTGATGGCGCGCATAATGGTCGAAACCGCCGCCGCGATGCAAGCCGTTCCTTATGCCTGTTGATCCGAACGGGCCTCAGAGACAATCCAGTCGCGAAAGGCAGCAAGCGGCGCGTAGTCGGCGCGCTCCGGGGGGGAAGCGAGATAATAGCGCTCGCGGCTTTCCATTTCGCGGTTGACGGCGGCGATGAGATCGCCGCGCTTCAGGTCTTCCTGGATGAGGAACGTCGGCAGAAGAGCGACGCCGAGGCCGGCGATTGCGGCTTGTGCAGCCGTCGCAAACTGGTCGAACAGCATGCCGTGCACGCTTTCAAAGGCGACACCGTTGTCCGCGAACCAACGCTCCCACGCATCGGGTCGCGTCGTCAGATGCAGGAGGGGTACTGTCAGCAGATCTTCCGGATGGGAAATTGCGTTGCGTTTGAGGAAGTCCGGGCTACAGGCGGGCAGCGTGCGTTCCGACATGAGGAAGGCGAGTTCCGCACCCGGCCAGTGCGGATGGCCGAAGTGGATGGCGGCATCGATGGAATCGAGACGGAAATCGAAAGAGGAAAGCCGGGTGACCAGGTTGATCGTGACACCCGGATTGGCAGAAAGGAATCGACCAAGGCGTGGCGCCAGCCAGCGTGTGCCGAAGGTTGGCAGGATGGCGAGGTTCAGCGTGCCGCCGTGCGGATTGGCGCGCAGATTCAGCGAAGCGCTGGAGATACGCCGCAGTGCCTCGCGGATTTCCCGCGCATAGGCATCGCCGGCAAGGGTAAGGCGCACCGTCTGGCGCTCGCGCAGGAAGAGTTCGACGCCAAGCTGTTCCTCCAGCGCCTTGATCTGACGGCTGACGGCGCTCTGCGTCAAGTCGAGCTCGCGGGCCGCTGCCGTCACACTGCCGGTACGGGCGACCGCTTCGAAGGCGGCGAGGTGGGACGTTGACGGCAAAAAGCGCCTAGGTGTGAGCATAATCATTCCATTTCAGAATGAACTGTTTCCGAAACGTCGATATTCATTGCTCCGACCGGCTTGTAAAGAACTTCATCCTGCAAAATCGGAATGAACGCGGAGTTCTTCATGCCCGGCGCTTTCGTCTCCACGGACCGTATCCGTTCGCTTTTTACCGAAGCCATGTCGCAGATGTACCGGACGGAGGTTCCGCAATACGGCACGCTGATCGAGCTTGTGGGGGAGGTCAACGCCGAAGTTCTCGCAAAAGACGGGGAATTGAGCGCGCGGCTTCGGCGTGCAGGCGAACTTGAGCGCATCGATGTCGAGCGCCACGGTGCGATCCGTCTCGGAACTGCCGGGGAGCTCTTCACGATCCGCCGGCTCTTTGCGGTCATGGGCATGCGGTCGGTTGGCTACTACGATCTTTCGGTCGCCGGCGTTCCCGTGCATTCCACCTGTTTCAGGCCGGTCGAAGAAGCAGCGCTGAACGTCAATCCGTTCCGTGTTTTCACCTCGCTTCTGCGACTTGAGCTCATCGAGGACGAGCAGTTACGTGTCGAAGCCGAGGCCATTCTCGCAAAACGGCGAATTTATACCCCACGCGCCATCGCGCTTATCGAGCAGCACGAGAGGGCTGGCGGGCTGACGGAAGCGGAAGCGACGGAATTCGTCGCCGAGGCGCTGGAGACCTTCCGCTGGCATGGCGAGGCGACGGTCGGCGCTGAGACCTACAAGCGTCTGCATGACGCGCACCGTCTGATTGCCGATGTCGTCAGCTTCAAAGGGCCGCATATCAACCATCTGACGCCGCGCACGCTCGATATTGACGAAGTGCAGCGGCGCATGCCGGAACGTGGCATCACGCCCAAGGCCGTCATCGAGGGGCCGCCGCGGCGCAATTGCGATATCCTGCTGCGGCAGACGAGCTTCAAGGCGCTGGAAGAACCGATCGCCTTTACCGGAGCGGCCGGGACGACATCAGGCACGCATACGGCTCGCTTCGGCGAGATCGAACAGCGCGGCGTGGCGCTGACGGCCAAGGGCCGGGCGCTCTATGATCGGCTGCTTGCTTCGGTGCGCAGTGAAGTGCAGGTCGGGGCATCCGGCGCCAAGGCCGGGGACTACGATACCGAGCTCACCGAGCGCTTCGAAGCGCTGCCGGACAGCTGGGACGAACTGCGGCGCGAAGGGCTAGCCTTCTTCCACTATTCGGCGTCCCCTGAAGGCATTGCGGCGAGGGGGAAACTCCCCTCCGATCCGGAAATTCTCATCGCCAAGGGCTATCTTCGCTTTGATCCTATCATCTACGAGGATTTCCTGCCCGTGAGTGCGGCCGGTATATTCCAGTCGAATCTCGGTACCGATCAGCAGCAGAATTATGCGATGCGCTCGAACCGGGCAGCCTTCGAGGAAGCGCTCGGCGCTGATGTGCAGGATGAGCTCGCGCTTTATGCCGAGCGGCAGACTGCTTCGCTGGACATGGCTATGGAAAAGCTCGGCCTTTCCGGTCTGAAGCTGAAGACGGTCGTCTGATATTTGGCCGCTTCCGCGAGAGCTGAGGCGGCGCTAGAGTGCTGATTTCGATCCTGATTGGACTGTCCGATGCTCAATGATCCGCGCTCCCACGGCCTATGGGAAAAGACTGCTCCTCAGCCACCTGTCACGTCTGCACTGTCGGGTGCTGTGGAGGCTGATGTCGTCATTGTCGGCGGCGGTTATACCGGCCTTTCCTCCGGTCTGCATCTGGCCGAGGCGGGGTTGCGGGTCGTGCTGCTCGAAGCGAAGGAGATCGGCTTCGGTGGGGCAGGACGCAATGTCGGCCTGATCAATGCGGGAATGTGGGTCATGCCGGATGATCTTCCCGGCGTGCTCGGCCCTGTCTACGGCGAACGGCTGCTCGATCTGCTCGGCAATGCGCCGCGACTGGTAATGGAGTTGATCGAAAAGCACGGGATCGCCTGCGAGCTCGAAAAGCAGGGCACGCTGCATTGCGCCGTCGGTGCCGACGGCTTGAAGGAAATCGAAGACCGCTACAGACAATGGTCGGCGCGCGGGGCGCCGGTTATGCTGCTTGACGCGGACGAGACGGCAAAACGTATCGGCACGAATGCTTATGCCGGATCGCTTCTGGACATGCGCGCCGGCACACTGCAGCCGCTTGCCTATGCGCGCGGGCTTGCCCATGCCGCGCAGAAGGTGGGGGGCGTGCTGCACACGGCGAGCCCGGTCATCGCAACGGAGCGTCGGGGCAGCCGCTGGGTGGTGAAGACGGCGCAGGGGCAGGTCACTGCCGACTGGATCATCGTCGCGACCGACGCCTATAGCACCGGCCCCTGGGAGCAGGTTCGTAACGAGCAAGTGTTTCTGCCCTATTTCAATTTCGCCACCGTGCCGCTCGGCCATAATTTGCGCCAGTCGATCCTGCCCAATCGCGAAGGCGTTTGGGATACGAAGGAGATCCTCTCGTCCTTCCGGATGGATCAGGCAGGGCGACTGGTCTTCGGCAGTGTCGGGGCGCTGCGCAATACCGGCCTTTCCGTTCACAAGGGCTGGGCCAAACGCTCGTTGAAGCGGCTCTTCCCTGAAATCGGCGATGTCGAGTTCGAATGCGAGTGGTATGGTCAGATCGGCATGACCGACAATGCGCTGCCGCGCTTCCACAAATTCGCCCCCAACGTTATTGGTTTTTCGGGCTACAATGGCCGTGGGATCGCGCCCGGCACGGTATTCGGCCGCACGTTGGCGGAACATATCCTTGGCCGGGTCGGCGAGGCGGACCTGCCGCTGCCGCTGACCGATCCGCGTGAGCCGAGCTTCCGCGCGCTCAGGGAACTATGGTACGAAGCCGGCGCTCAGGTCGCCCATTTCGCGGATGCCCGCTTCTGAGAACAACAAGACTGGAACCAAGACAATGAACATCGCCGTCCTCGATCTCGCCACCGAAACCGCCAAGCTGCTCGCCGATCTCGGCGTCGATGCCAAAAGCTATACGGGCGGGACACTTTCCGTTTCCTCGCCGATAACAGGCAAGGAAATCGGCAAGCTGAAGGAGCATTCCGTCGCGGATGCCAAGGCGGCGATCGACGCGGCCCACAAGGCCTTCCTCGAATGGCGGGCCGTTCCGGCGCCGAAGCGCGGTGAGCTGATCCGTCTGCTCGGCGAAGAATTGCGCTCTTCCAAGGCAGCACTCGGCCGGCTCGTTTCGATCGAAGTGGGCAAGATCACTTCCGAAGGCCTCGGCGAAGTGCAGGAGATGATCGATATCTGCGATTTCGCGGTCGGTCTTTCCCGCCAACTCTATGGCCTGACGATCGCCACCGAACGTGCCGAGCACCGCATGATGGAAAGCTGGCATCCGCTCGGCGCCATCGGCATCATCTCGGCTTTCAACTTCCCGGTTGCAGTCTGGTCGTGGAATGCGGCGCTTGCCATCGTCTGCGGCAATGCTACCGTCTGGAAGCCCTCGGAAAAGACGCCGCTGACGGGACTTGCGGTGCAGGCCCTGTTCGAGAAGGCGCTGAAGCGTTTCGTCGCTGAAGGCGGCAAGGCTCCCGCAAATCTCTCCACGCTGCTGATCGGCGGCCGCGAAATCGGCGAAGTGCTGGTCGACCATCCGAAAATTCCGCTGGTTTCGGCAACCGGCTCAACGGCCATGGGCCGTGCGGTCGGTCCGCGCCTGTCGCAGCGTTTTGCCCGCGCGATCCTCGAACTCGGCGGCAACAACGCTGCGATCGTTTGCCCGACGGCCGATCTCGACCTGACGCTCCGCGGCGTCGCCTTCGCCGCCATGGGTACAGCCGGCCAGCGCTGCACCAGCCTGCGCCGCCTCTTCGTGCATGAGAGCGTCTACGACCAACTCGTGCCGCGTCTGAAAAAGGCCTACGGTTCGGTAACGATCGGCAACCCGCTGGAAACCGGTACGCTCGTTGGCCCGCTTATTGATGGTCAGGCCTTCGAAAAGATGCAGTCGGCCCTCGGCCAGGCAAAGGCTGCCGGCGGCGCTGTCGTCGGTGGTGAGCGCGTTGAGAACGGTTCGGCTGAAGCCTTTTATGTTCGCCCTGCGCTCGTGGAAATGCCGGAACAGACCGGCCCTGTCGAGCACGAAACCTTCGCCCCGATCCTCTATGTCATCAAATATAGCGACTTCGACGCGGTGCTGGACTTGCACAATGCCGTGCCGCAGGGTCTGTCATCCTCGATCTTCACCAACAATATGCGTGAAGCCGAGACGTTCTTGTCTTCGCGTGGCTCGGATTGCGGCATCGCCAACGTCAATATCGGACCGTCAGGTGCGGAAATCGGCGGCGCCTTCGGTGGCGAGAAGGAAACGGGCGGCGGCCGTGAATCGGGTTCCGACGCCTGGAAGGCTTACATGCGGCGCTCTACAAATACCGTCAACTACGGGAAGACCCTACCGCTGGCACAGGGCGTCAAATTCGACGTCGAATAGGCTAACGCATTGGAATACAACAGGCGACGCCTCACCGGCGTCGTTTTTTTTGACAGAATCCGAGTTTATTCCCGCGAAGATGAAAGATTGAGTCAAGATATCGTGATGTTATTTTTGACCCCGAAACTTGAAATCATCAGTCAACAAAAATATACGCCTGCCATCGCCCTTGGGGAGCTCGGGTGACATCGCCACGGAGGCCATCATGAAAACTGCTCTTAACCGTCTTTCCGGCGCGCTCGCGCTTACCGCTTCGCTTCTAGCCGCCACTGCACTCGCCGGCAGCGCCAATGCGCAGGAGTCCGAAGGTATCGTCGTTTACAACGCCCAGCACGAAAGCCTCGGCCGTGAGTGGATCGATGCCTTCACCAAGGAAACCGGCATCAAGGTCACCATGCGCCAGGGCAGCGACATGCAGTTCGCCAACCAGATCATCCAGGAAGGCGATGCATCGCCTGCCGACGTATTCCTGACCGAAAACTCGCCGGCGATGTCGCTTGTCGACGGCGCCGGCCTGTTCGCGCCGATCGAGAAGGATACGCTGGATCAGGTTCCGGAACAGTACCGCCCGGCTGATGGCATGTGGACCGGCATTGCCGCCCGCACCACCGTTTTTGCCTATGACAAGACGAAGCTGACGGAAGACAAGCTGCCGAAGTCGATGCTCGATCTCCAGGATCCGGCCTGGAAGGGACGTTGGGGTGCAGCTCCTGCCGGCGCAGACTTCCAGGCGATCGTTGCGGCCTTCCTGCAGCTGAAGGGCGAAGACGCCACCAAGGCTTGGCTGAAGGGTCTCAAGGACAACGCCACCCCCTACAAGGGCAACAGCGTCGCCATGAAGGCCGTCAATGCCGGTGAAGTCGAAGGCGCGATCATCTATCACTATTACTGGTTCGGCGATCAGGCGAAGACCGGCGAGAACAGCAAGAATGTCGGCCTGCACTATTTCAAGAACCAGGATCCAGGCGCTTTCATCAGCGTTTCGGGCGGCGGTATCCTGAAGTCCACGCAGCACATGAAGGAAGCCCAGGCTTTCATCAAGTACCTCACCAGCAAGGCCGGTCAAGCGGTGCTCAAGGATGGCGATTCCTTTGAATATGCCGTCGGCAAGGATGCAGCTTCCAACGACAAGCTGGTGCCGCTTGCCGACCTCAACGCACCAAAGGTCGAAGCTTCGACCCTCGACAGCAAGAAGGTCGTGGAGCTGATGACGGCCGCAGGGCTGATCTAAGCCTTTCTGCCGCAGTCTACTTCCGGTCAAAACTATTGCTTTTGGCTCAAGAAAACCTTAGGGCATGACAAAATCCGGCAACCGCTCTTCAAAGGCGGTTGCCTTCCTTTTTCAGCGTGTGAAGGCATAGGCCTTGCTGCAGGACAACAGATTGCTCGCATCCGGCAATAAGACGCCGGTGGCGTCGGGGGCCGGGCCAATGGTTTTGCCGCGCGGACGCATGCCGCACGCTTCCGTAGTCCTCCTTGCATCCATCGTGGCGATCTTCAGCCTCGTGCCGCTCGGCTTCATCGCCTGGGTGACCTATGACGTCGGCTGGGAAACGGTGAAGACGCTGGTCTTCCGCCCGCGCGTCGGCGAGCTTCTCGTCAATACGGTTCTGCTGGAATCGATCACCATTCCGCTGTCGATCGTCCTTGCCGTCACGCTCGCCTGGCTGACAGAGCGGACGGATATCCCGCTTGCGCGGCTCTGGGCGTGGCTCGCCATTGCCCCGCTCGCTGTGCCGGCCTTCGTGCATTCCTATGCCTGGGTGAGCCTGCTTCCGGGCATGCGCGGGTTGCAAAGCGGCGCCTTCGTTTCGGTGCTTGCCTATTATCCGTTTCTGTATCTGCCGGTCGCGGCGGCACTGCGTCGGCTCGATCCGGCGATTGAGGATGCTGCTGCCTCTCTCGGCCTCGATCCGTGGCGCGTCTTCTTCCGGACGATCCTGCCGCAGCTCCGCCTTGCGATCTGCGGCGGCTCGCTGCTGATCGCGCTGCATCTGCTTTCGGAATACGGGCTGTTCGTGATGATCCGCTTCGACACGTTCGCGACTGCGATCGTCGATCAGTTCCAGTCTTCCTATAACAGCCCGGCTTCCAACATGCTCGGCGGCGTGCTCGTCGGCTGCTGCCTGTTCCTGCTCGGTCTCGAGATTCTGCTGCGCGGCAACGAGCGCTATGCGCGCGTCGGCTCCGGCTCCGCGCGACCGGCTGATCGACGCCGGCTCGGCTGGTTCGTGGTACCGGCCGTGACTCTGCCGATCATCCTTGCAGTGCTGGCGCTCGGCGTGCCGCTGATCACGCTCGGCCGTTGGCTCTATCTCGGTGGGCTCGGCATCTGGCGTATCGAGGTGGTGAGCGCCTTTGCGCAGACGATCGTTCTCGCCATCGCAGGCGGTGTGCTGGCGACGGTCGCCGCAGCGCCCATGGCCTGGCTCTCGGTGCGCGCGCCGGGCCGCTTCCAGCGTATTCTCGAAGCCTGCCACTATTATGTCGGCTCGCTGCCGGGCGTCGTCGTGGCCTTGGCGCTTATTTCCATTACCGTCCGTCTCGTACTGCCGCTCTACCAGACGTTTGCGACGCTGCTTGTCGCCTATGTGCTGCTCTTCCTGCCGCGTGCCATGGTCGGCCTGCGCGCCAGCATCGCGCAGGCGCCTGTCGAGCTGGAGCGTGCGGCGATGGGCCTTGGCCGCACGCCGGGACAAGCAGCGCGGCAGATCACCATGCGTCTTGCTGCGCCAGGGGCCGCCGCCAGTGTGGCGCTTGCAGCGCTCGGCATCACCAACGAGCTGACGGCGACGCTGATGCTCTCGCCGAACGGCGTTGACACGCTGGCGACGAAATTCTGGTCGCTGACCAGCGAGATCGATTATGTCTCGGCGGCGCCCTATGCCTTCATGATGGTCGTGCTGTCGCTGCCGCTTACCCTCATGCTCTATGCCCAATCGAAACGGACTGCCGGCCAATGACGCTGCTTACGATCGACACTATCAGCAAGCGGTACGGACCGGTTCAGGCCTTGAAGGATATCTCGCTTGAAGTGCAGGCGGGCAGCCGCACGGCGGTCGTCGGTCCCTCCGGCTCCGGCAAGACGACGTTGCTGCGGATCATCGCCGGCTTCGAACAGCCGGAAATCGGCCGGGTGATACTCGATGGCGAGGTTCTGGCTGACGGGCCGGCCTGCGTGCCTGCCCACAAGCGCGGTATCGGTATCGTCTCGCAGGATGGCGCGCTCTTTCCTCATCTCAGCGTGGCGGAGAATATCGGTTTCGGATTCGAGCGCGGTGCACCGGATCGCGAAAAGCGCATCTTCGACCTTCTCGAAATGGTGGAGCTCGACCGCGGCATGCTGGAGCGTCGTCCGCACCAGCTTTCGGGTGGTCAGCAGCAGCGCGTGGCGCTTGCTCGTGCGCTTGGCCGCCGGCCGCGCCTCATGCTGCTCGACGAACCGTTTTCGGCGCTCGATACGGGCCTCAGGGAAAATATGCGCAAGGCTGTCGCCCGCGTGCTGCAGACGGCAGGCATTACCGCGATCCTCGTGACGCACGATCAGGGCGAGGCCCTTTCATTTGCCGATCAGGTTGCGGTCTTGCGCGAGGGGAGGCTTGTACAGGCCGGCACGCCGCAGACGCTCTATCTCAAGCCGCGTGACCGAGAGACGGCGCTATTCCTTGGTGATGCGGTGATGCTGCCGGCGATCATCAAGAATGGTTTTGCCGATTGTGCGCTCGGCAATGTGCCGGTTGAGGGAGCCCACCAGGGTAAAGCGGAAATCATGCTGCGGCCGGAGCAGATTCGCGTCGTCGTCGATGAGGCGAATGCGAAATATGGCGGGCGTGTCGTGGATGTGGAATTCGGCGGTGCGACCTGCACGGTGGCGGTGTCGCTTGCTGCTGTCGCCCTGCCGCCGATCCTGATCAAGACCTCAAGTGTAGCATTGCCGGCGCGGGGCGATCTCGTTCGCCTCGATATCGCCGGCAAGGCCCATGTTTTCGTGCGCTAAGTTAGCCTGCTTTCAAAGCGAGCTCTTCCGTTTCCTCGCCATCCAGCCAGCCGCCGGTGAAGCCGGCGCGCTCGAGGCCGAGGCGGATCACCGGGTTCTCGCGCATCAGTTTCCAGATGAAGTCGGAGCGTTCGTTCTCGACCGTCATGACGACGAGACCCTGGTCGATGGCTACGGTGCGGTCATCGACCCAACCTTCCGGCCGCTTGGTCTGGACGGTCGGGTTGAAGCCGCCAGGGAAGCCACCTTCCAGAAGTAGGTTCGGATAGGTGGTCAGCAGTGCCTTGGTGCCGTCGATGGCGGCCTGCCGGTCATAAGGTAGGCAGGCGAGCGCTGCCCAGGGCGCGATCGTGCCGTCATCGGGACCGAGCGGGGCGCCACGGGCAGCATAACCCAGCACTTTCGGGTTACGGCCGCCGCGCATGCGCCGCGTCGGCGGCGGGCCATCGCAAGCGGTAAATCCCCAGATATCCTTGCTATAGCCAACGAACTGGCCGGGATTGCGTTCCGCATAATCGCGCTGGACGTCGATGACGACCTGTGTGTTACGGAAATAATCCCAGTTCCGCTCAGCCATCGGCTTGTCCTTGATGCCGCGGAAATCGATCCAGGCATGGGAGAAGAGATGGATGAAGAGCGGGCCGGCATAGAGATAAGGCTGCTCGTTGAAGATCATCCACGAATAGCTTGCCGTGAAGGCGTCATAGCTCGATTGCGGGATCGGGTAGGTCGGTGACGCAAGCGCCAGCGTGTAGAGGAGGATCGCTTCATCGAAGCCATGGTAGCGCCAGCGCAGGAAACCGGAAGAAGGTTTCCAGCCCATCGAGATAGTGTCGCCCTTGTTCAGCGCCCAGCGCCAGTCGACGCGCTCGTAGATGAATTTTGCGAGCGCGCGGATCTCGGTCTCGGTTTCATCCTCGCCGTCGAAATATTGCGCGGCGGTCAGAATGCCGGCGACGAGCAGAGCGGTATCTATGGTCGAAAGCTCGCTGTTCCAGGCGCGGTTGCCGGTATTGACGTGCAGGAAGTGGTAGAAGAAGCCGCGATGTCCGGTTGCGTGGCGTTCCGTACCCTGTTTGGCGTTGGCGAAAAAGTGCAGCGTGTTGAAGACGCGCTCGGCAGCTTCCGCGCGGCTGATCCAGCCGCGCTCGACGCCAACAGGATAGGAGGAAAGTCCGAAGCCGACCGCGGCAATGCTTGCCGGCACGCCAGGGATCGACGTATCCGGCACAAGCCCGTTTTCTGGATTGGAATATTTCAGGAAATATTTGAACGCTGAGTGCTGCAGCCTGTCGACTAGCGCGGCATCAATGTCTTCAATCCGTTGCAGCATGTGCTCCTGCCCAACTGTTATATCGCCCCATGCTTCAACATGGTGGCTGCCCCCAGGCAAATCAAACCTTTTTGATTCGCAAGGATAAGAGAACACAAACGCCGGCAATTGGCGTTAATAATTCCCAGTGAAATAATATCTGGAATAAATGATATAAGCGATGCAGCAAAAGGGATTAAACCGCACCTCCCCGGATGCGGTCCGTCTCGCGCAATACCTACCATTCTCAAGCTGTCGGTTGAACCTGCTGGACTGGCTCAGGCGGCTTCCTCCATCCGCACCATATGGCCCGTCACCACCTCGCGGAACTGACGCTTCGGAGGCACGTAACCCACGGGACGGACAGGGCTTTTCAGTTCGTCGGTGCCGAGGTTGCGGCGGATGCCGCGGCGGGCGGGATCCGGTACCGGAACCGCCGCCATGAGTTTCTTGGTGTAGGGATGCTGCGGGTTGCGGAAGAGCTCTTCCCGCGGGCCGATTTCGACGATTTCACCCAGATACATAACCGCGACGCGGTGACTGACGCGTTCGACGACGGCCATATCGTGGGAGATGAAGAGGAAGGCGAGGTTGAGGCTCTGCTGCAGGTCCATAAGGAGATTGCAGACCTGCGCCTTGATCGAGACATCGAGAGCCGAGACGCTTTCATCCGCAACGATTACTTTCGGGTCGAGCGCAAGAGCGCGGGCGATGCAGATGCGCTGACGCTGGCCGCCGGAAAACTCATGCGGGTAACGCTTCATCATATCCGACTTCAAGCCGACGCGTTCGAGCAGGTCCGCAGCCTTGTCGCGGGCCTGGGCGCGGGTGCCAAGCCCGTGTTCGATGAAAGGCTCGGCAACGGCTGCTCCCACCGTCATCCGCGGATTGAGGCTCGCGAAAGGATCCTGGAAGATCATCTGGATGCTGCGGCGCATGTTGCGCAGTCTGGTCGCATCGAGGTTCAGCACGTCATAGCCGTCAAGGTTGACGGAGCCGCCATTCGGATGCACCAGGCGGGTGATCGAACGGCCGGTCGTGGACTTGCCGCAGCCGGATTCGCCAACGAGCGCCAGTGTCTCGCCTTGGAAGAGGTTGAAGGAGACATCCTCGACGGCATGAATGGCGCCGGTCCTGCGGCCCAGGAGGCCACCGCGAATATCGAAGCGGGTGACGAGGTTCTTCACCTCAAGGATCGGCGTTTTGCGACGGTCGACGGTGTCGGCCACCTCCACTGGTTCACTGCGCTCGCCGGTCGCCGTATCTATAACGGGAAAGCGCAAAGGCCATTTTTGCCCGTCCATCGAGCCGAGACGCGGCACGGCGGAAAGCAGAGCACGCGTATAGGGGTGCATACCGCGGTTGAAGATATCATCCGTCATGCCGGTTTCGACCGCCTCGCCGCGATACATGACGATGGTGCGATCGGCGATCTCGGCGACCACGCCCATGTCATGGGTGATGAAGAGAACGGACATGCCATCCTCTTCCTGCAGCACCTTGATGAGATCGAGGATCTGACCCTGGATGGTCACGTCGAGCGCGGTGGTCGGCTCGTCGGCGATCAAAAGCTTCGGCCGCGATGCGAGCGCCATGGCGATCATCACGCGCTGGCGCATGCCGCCGGAAAACTGGTGCGGATATTCGTCGAAGCGGGAGGCGGCATTGGGAATGCGCACCTTCTCCAGAAGGCGGATGGTTTCAGCCCGCGCGTCAGCCTTGGTGATATCACCGTGGCAAGTGAGCGCTTCGGAAATCTGCCTGCCGATGGTGAAGATCGGGTTCAGGCTGGTCATCGGCTCCTGGAAGATCATGGCTGCATCCTTGCCGCGGACGGCGCGCATATCCCTGTCGGAGAGCGAAAGCATGTCACGGCCGTTGAGCGTGATGCTGCCTTCGACACGGCTTGAGCCTTTGGCGAGCAGGCGCATTATGGAGAGCGAGGTAACACTCTTGCCCGAACCGCTCTCGCCGACGATGGCGACCGTTTCCCCCGGCATGACATCGAAGGAGACATTGCGGACGACGGATTTCCATTCACCATCGGCGAGGAAGGATGTCGTCAGGTTCCGGACGGAAAGAACCGGAGAGACGGATGCTGCAGGCTGATCACTCATTTCGTTCCCTTATTCTCTTTTGTGCCGGATGGTCGGGCTTTCAGGTCTTCAAAGGCGTAGCGAAAGAGGCCGACGGCCGCCCTTCCGCAATGCGCGCGGCTTCCAGCGCTGCGATCTTTTCATCGATCTCGCGCCTGTCAATCATTCCGTTCGGGTTTGCTTTGGTCGCCATCGTTTCGGCGACATGCATGTAGCGCTCCTGCGCCACCGCATAGAGCCGGCGCAGTTCGGCGAGGGGATCGGGATGATCGTCCGCGCGGATGCTGAGCCAGGGATAATCCTGATCGCGATGGACGAGGAGAGCGGCAGACTGCTTGCCACGCTTGTCGCCGCCGGCATCCTCGCCGGCCTGCATGGCTTCGAGCAGGCGCTCGATGAAGGGCTTGTCCATCGTCTTCTTGTAGGCTGCAAGCGTCTGAGCGACGACCTCGGGACCAGCCAGCATGTTGCCGGCGACGGAGACGTTGTCGTCCACCAGATGACCGGCCCAGTCGATGCATTTGGTGCCGGTGAAAGCAGCGTTGCGGCCGGCGGCATCGATCAGGTGAAGCTGGCGCTGGTCACGGCCGGCATCGCGGGCGGTCAGTTCCGCGATGATCTCATCCGGCGCCTTGCCTTCTGCAATCAGGGCAACGCCGTCCGTGCCGTAGAGCGGGTTGACGAAGGCCTGCGTGGCGACCGCGCCAATGCCCCCGCGGACATGCGGGACCAGACCGCCGACCGCAAAGAAGCGAGTAGCGACGGCGCTGCCGAGATAACCAGTCTTGGGATCGCGGGCGACGATGGACCAAGTCATGACTATCTCCCGATCGCATAGGCCTGCATGAGGCGCGGCGTGGCAGCGGCACGCAACAGCCCATCGGCATCGCGGCGGGCTGCCGTCAGGCGACCAATGGTCCAGGGCTCGGAAACGGTGAGCGCGTGGCCGCGGGCGCGCAGATTGTCGAGCACATCGGCACTGAAATTGCCTTCTACCATCAGGCCGCCCGGCTCACGCGTGCGCGGATAGAAGGAGCCGGGGAAATGCGAGGTGTGGAAGAGCGGCTGGTCGATCGCCGCCTGCAGGTTCATCTTGTGATGGACATAACGCAGGAAGAAAGAGAGCTGCCACTGTTCCTGCTGATCGCCGCCGGGCGTGCCGAAGGCGAGTGCCGGGCGGCCTTCGTAAAGGGCGAGCGAAGGTGTCAGCGTCGTGCGCGGGCGCTTGCCGGGAGCGAGCGACGTCGGCAGGCCGGGCCTCAGCCAGAACATCTGGGCACGTGAATTCAGGCAGAAGCCGAGGCCCGGAATGATCGGCGAGGACTGCAGCCAGCCGCCTGAGGGCGTGACGGAGACCATATTGCCTTCGCGGTCGATGACGTCGATATGGACGGTGTCGCCGCGCTTTTCCGTCAGATGCGCCATGGTCGGCTCGTAGACTGCGCCTGTCTTGGAATCGGCGCCGAGCATCTCCATTGTCACGTCATATTGATGCTCGAAGCCGGCCAGCTTTCCGGGACGCAGGTCGAAGGAGGCTTCGTCCGTAATGAGTTTGCGGCGGGCGGCGGCGTAGGTATCTGACAGGAGCTGGTCGAGCGGAACGTCGGCGAATTTGGGATCACCGTAGTAGATCTCGCGATCGGCGAAGGCGAGTTTCATGGCTTCGGTCACGGTATGGACGAAGTCGGCTCCGTCAGGCGCCATTGCAGCGATATCCATGCCCTTGAGGATCGACAGGGTCTGCAGGAAGACCGGACCTTGGCCCCAGGGGCCGATCTTGGCGACCGTCCAGCCGTGATAGTCATAGGTCTGCGGCTCCTCGATTGTTGCCGACCAGTTCGCCATGTCGTCAGCCGTCAGCACCGCTTTGTGACGGCTGCCGCTTGCATCCATCACTTCCGCGTTTTTTAGATAGTCTGCGATCTTCTCGGCGACGAAGCCGCGATAGAAGGCGTCACGGGCGGCTTCGATCTGCGCCTCGCGGTTTTGCTTTGCTTCCGCCTCGGAGATGATGCGCTTCCAGGTCTCGGCCAGAACCGGGTTCTTGAAGCTGGAATTCGGCTCCGGAACAGAGCCTCCCGGCACCCAGGTCTCGTAGGAGGTCGGCCATTCCTTTTCGAAGAATTCAGCAAGCCCCTTGATGGTGGCCGAAACGCGGGGCAGCAGCGGATGGCCGTTTTCGGCGTAGTAGATCGCCGGCTCGAGCACGTCGCGCACACACATCCTGCCGTAGTCGCGCAGCATCAGCATCCAGCCATCGAAGGAACCGGGAATGACGGTTGCGAGCAGGCCGTCGCCCGGGATCAGTTTCAGGCCCTCAGACGTATAGTGCTCGATGGTGGCTGCTGCGGGAGCAGGACCCTGCGCGCAGATGACCTCGACCTTGCCCTTCTTCTTCGAATAGATGATTGCGGGCATATCGCCGCCAGGGCCGACGAGGTGCGGCTCCAAGATCTGCAGGGTGAAGCCGGCAGCAACCGCTGCATCGAAGGCATTGCCGCCTTTTTCCAGAATGCTCATGCCGACAGCCGAGGCGATCCAGTGCGTTGAGGTGACGACGCCGAACGTACCCAGAATTTCGGGGCGGGTCGTAAATGCGGTCATTTCATATGTCCTTTCGAAGAGTCATGCTTCGCGCGGATCGAGCGCATCGCGCAGGCCGTCGCCCAAGAGATTGAAACCGATAACGACGAGGAAGATGGCAATGCCCGGCCACATCGCCATCCAGGGCGCCTGGCTGAGAAAATTCTTGGCCACGTTCAGCATCGAGCCCCAGCTCGGCGCTGGCGGTTGTTGGCCGAGACCGAGGAAGGAGAGGCTGGCTTCGGCGATGATGGCGGTCGCGATCGTCAGCGTCGCCTGCACGAGGATCGGTGCGAACACATTCGGCAGGATGTAGCGGGTGATGATGCTGAAATGGCGAAGACCGATGGATCGCGCGCCTTCGATATATTCCTCTGTCTTGACCGCCAGTACCTGGCCACGCGTCAGCCGCACGAAGATAGGCATTGCCGAAAGACCGATCGCGATCATCGCGTTGCTGAGGCTAGGACCAAGGAAGGCGGCAAGTGCGATCGCGGTGATCAGGAAAGGCATCGCCAGGAAGGCTTCGGTGATGCGGGAGATGATCATGTCGATCCAGCCGCCGAAATAGCCTGAGATCAGGCCGAAGGGCACGCCGATGAGAACGGCGATCGCCACGGAAAAGACGCCGGCCATCAGCGAGGCCTGCGCGCCCCACATCATGCGGGAGAGAATATCGCGGCCGATGTCGTCGGTGCCGAGCCAATGGGCCGCTGACGGCGCCTTGCGGATCGTCGACCAGCTTGTGGCGTTCGGATCGGGGAGCGGCAGGAGCGGCGCGATGATGGCAAGGATTGCGAAGAAGGCAATGATGGTGAGACCGACAAGCGCACCCTTGTTGGCTTTCAGCTTGCGCCAGGCGCGGCTCGGCGCACGCTGCTCGGTCGAGGTGATGGGTGTGGCAACAACTTGATCGATTGCGGTCATAGCGAAGCCCTCATGCGCGGATTGAGGAGAACGTAGAGAACGTCGGCCACGAGGTTCATCAGGATAAAGCCGATCGCCGTGCAGATGACGACGCCCTGGACGACGGCGTAATCGCGATTGAAGACGGCATCGACGATGAGCTTTCCAAAGCCTGGGATTGTGAAAATCTGCTCCGTGAGAACCGCGCCGGCGAGAAGTTCGCCAAAAAGCAGAGCGGTCAGTGTGACGATCGGCAGGACCGCGTTGCGGAAGCTGTGTTCGAGCACGACGGAACTTTCCGAAAGCCCCTTGGCGCGGGCGGTACGGATGTAGTCGGCGCTCAAGACGCTCAGCATTGCCGAACGCGTGTGGCGCATCAACGTGGCGGCGAGCGCGTTGCCGAGCACGAAGGAGGGCATCAGCATGGTTTGGATCGAGCGTAGCGGATTGGAGAAGAAGGGCTCGTAGCCTGAAGCTGGCAACCAGCCGAGGTTCACCGAGATCAGCAGGATCAGCATGATGCCGAGCCAGAAATTCGGGATCGACAGGCCGGATAACGCGATGATGTTGGCGAGATAATCGATGATCGTATTCTTCTTGACAGCCGCCAGGATGCCGATCGGCACGCCGATGGCGAAGGCGAAGATCATCGACATGATGGCGAGCTGGATGGTAACCGGCAGTTTCTCGGCCACCAGTTCAAGAACCGGCTGGTTGGTGCGCAGCGAAATGCCGAGATCACCCTTCAGTGCGGAGCCCAGCCAGTAGAAATACTGGTAAGGAACGGGGTCCTTGAGGTGATATTTCTCCCGCAGGAATTCCAGCACCTGCGGATCGCGCTCTTCGCCGGCCATGGCCAGAACTGGATCTCCCGGCAGAAGTTTCTGCAGCGAGAAGACGAAGACCGAAATGATCAGCAGAGTTGGAATGGCGACCAGCAGCCGCTTGGCGATAAACCTGTACATGGGCGCTCCGATACCATCAGCGGAACGCGGCGAGGGTCGCCGCGTTCCTGAAGCGTGTGGCTATCAGCCTTCCTTCTTCACACCGACGAGGCGGATCATGCCATCGGGTGAAGCAACGAAGCCGGTGATGTTTTTGTGCAGAGCCCAGATCCAGGACTGGTGGCCAAGGAAGATGATCGGCAAATCGTCATTGAGGATTGCGGTTGCTGCATCGTATTTCTGCTTGCGCACGGAATCGTCAGGGGACTGGCGAGCCTCGTTCAGCAACTTGTCGACATCGGCATTGCAATATTTGCTGTCGTTCAGGCCGGCACCGCAGGTGACGAACTGCTGGATATTGCCGTCAGGGTCGACTCGGCCGGACCAGTC
This sequence comes from Rhizobium sp. ZK1, assembly GCF_047782645.1. Taxonomy (NCBI): domain Bacteria; kingdom Pseudomonadati; phylum Pseudomonadota; class Alphaproteobacteria; order Hyphomicrobiales; family Rhizobiaceae; genus Rhizobium; species Rhizobium sp. ZK1. The sequence goes on along the minus strand of NZ_CP180586.1, from coordinate 3,926,921 downwards.
GGAGCGGCTGAGCTGATAGTTGCCGGCGGTCTGCTCGTTGAGCAGGGTGGCAAATTCCGTTGTCTTCAGGGTCAGGTCGAAGCCAGCTTCTGCGACCATGGACTGGATGATCTGCATCATCTGCATGACCACCGGGCTGTTCGAAACCTGCATTTCAACCGGAATGTGGTCGAAGCCTGCCGCCTTGACGAGGGCCTTGGCCTTTTCGACGTCGCGGGCCGGAACCGGAACATTCTTGTCGAACCACGGGCTGCTCGGCGGGAAGGGCTGGTTGCCAGCAACGCCGGTGCCTTCGAAGACGATCTGCATGGCGGCATCGCGATCGATTGCCAACGAGAAGGCCTGGCGCAGGCGCTTGTCCTTGCCCATCGGGTTGTCGGCGCGCGCGCCATTGCCAACATTGGCATAGATGCCGAGCCAACCGGTGTTGACGACATCCTTGTAAACGAGGTTCGGGTCGCTCTTGACCGTCTCGGCGTCGGTGGCAGCCAAGCGTTCGATCATGTCGAGGTCGCCGGAGCGCAGATTGGCCAGGCGTACGGTCGAATCCGGGATCGGAAGGTAGGTGATCTTGTCGATGAAGACATTATCCTTGTTCCAGTAGTCCTGGAACTTCTCCAGCACGATACGGTCCTGCTGGACGCGTTCGACGAACTTGAAGGGGCCGGCGCAGACCGGATGGTCGCCGAACTTCGCGCCGAGTTCCTTTGCGGCTTTCGGTGAGACGATCATGCCAGCGCGGTCGGAAAGCTGGGCAAGCAGGGTGACATCTGGGCTCTTTAGCGTGAACTTGACTTCATATTCGCCTGACGCCTCGACCTTCTGGACGGAGCTCAGCTCGCTCTTGCGACGCGATTCCGGCAGGGTCATGTTGCGCTCGATGGTGGCGACGACAGCTTCCGCGTTGAAGGGCGTCTCGTCCTGGAACTTCACACCCTGGCGAAGCTTCATGGTGAGCTCCTTGCCGTCGGCCGACCAGTTCCATTCCGTCGCAAGCTGCGGCACGATCTTCAGGTCCGGCGAGACGTCGACGAGCTTGTCGCACATCGCGGTATAGACGATGCGGCCGACGAAGGTGCGCGACTGTGCGGGATCGAGCACGTCGGCATCGTCCTGCAGGCCGATCTTCAGTTCGGTCGCGACGGCGGGAAGCGCAAAAAGCGCTGCCGCTGCGGCGGTGGTCAGCAATCCGGCGAATTTCATATCATTCTCCTCTGTTATGTTTTTGTTTCACGTTTGTCGTGTCGAGCCGTCGGTTATCTCCGCCGTGCCGTTTCCCCGCTCAAGTGGGCTCCTTCTCGACCTCCGTTTCGCTGTGGTCGAGAGAGGTAATGCGGATGAGGCTTTCCTGCAGCGTCAGCAGGTGCTGGCGCATGGCTTCGCCGGCTTTTCCCGGATCGCGGGCGGCGATAGCATCGACGATGGCTGTGTGCTGGCCATGGGTGACTTCGCGCGTGCGGCTGACGCTGCGGGCGCGCTCGCGGATCGCCTGCCAGGCTTCGTCCTGGCGGACGCGGTTGATGACGTCGAAGATCGTGAGAAAGAATGAGTTGCCGGCGCATTGGGCGATCTGGCGATGCAGCGCGCCATCCCAGAGTTCGCGACCGTCGGCATCCGTGCTTTCGTAGATCTTTTTCACCAGATCATACATGCGCTCGACATCGCCCGCCTTGGCACGCATGGCCGCAAGCTGTGCAAGCTGCGGTTCGATGCGCAGGCGCACTTCCATGATCTCCATGAGATCGGTATCGGCGACGATGGAATCGACATGGTTGCTCCAGCCGTCCGGGCGCTTGCCGGCAAAGGTGCCGGAGCCCTGCCGGCGCCAGATGCGGCCTTCGGCCTCCAGCACTTCCAGCGCGCGACGGATCGAGCGGCGGCTGACGCCGAGCATTTCGGAGAGCGTACGTTCGGTTGGCAGCTTGCCATCGGCATCGAGACTATCCGACTGCAGGAGAGCCCTCAGCTTCTCCAGCGCATAGTTCGAATTGCCTTGCGTTTCGTCCATGATTGGCTGAACCAATTTAATATTGGTTCAATGCAAACCAAATCCAACGGATCGTCAAGCACTTTTTTGTGCAAATAAATATCTGCCTGTTTATTGATCGTATGGCCTAGATTTGCGACAGATCCAAAAGTACGCACACGTTTTGATGAGAACTGCACGCTAGACAATCGTGCGGTACCAAAAGTCAATTGGTTCGCCTATCAAACCTCAGCGGTTCGCGGAGCGTGCCGATAGGAAAGCTTGCGGCTCGAAGCCGAAATCCTTGTCGAAAGGATAGGTCGGGTGCTGTTTTCGCAGGCGCGGCAGGCGCTCGACGAACTGGTCGACGACACCGACTGAGAGCGCCATGAGATTGGGATTGGCGATGGGTGCGAGTTCCGGCGAGAGATAACCCGACTTGACGACGACGATCTTTGCCGTGCGCGGATCAAGACCGAGGCGAGTAAAATCGACGATGTTGTGATAGGGGCGGCGCTTGGCGGAGAGCACCAGATCGATGCCGCCGATGGAAACAACGGCCTGCCGGTCGGCTGCGTCGTCGGTTTCGTGCAGGAACTTCACCACGAAGCGTCCCGTCACCGGCTTGCTGCCCTTGGTATCGAGCGAGGCGCCGACGGTCAGTTCCAGCGTAGCGCCGACGTTGGCCGCATAGCAGGCTTCCGTTGCCGCCTTGTCAGCAATGCCGGCGAAGACAACGCCGGTGGCGCCCTTAGCGATCAGTTCGGCAAGGACGTCGGCACGATCGCCCACACCGCCGCCGGTCGGGTTGTCGCCGGATTCGGCAAGCACGACGGGGCCGGTCGGGCTAACGATCGCCTGGGCGACGCATTCCTTGATCGAGCCGGTCTCGCAGCCGAAGACGAATTCCTCGCGTACGTCCCAATACGCCTTTGCTATACGCTTTGCCTCACGCTCCAGCACGGCACGGTCCGTGCCGGTCATGATGGCGGCGGCGGTGGCGCGGGGCTCGTCGGCCCAGACATAACCGACCATCAGCGAGGCATCCCAGACGCCATCGAGTGCATCGATGCCGGGCAGTTCGGCATAGAGGCTCTTTGCCGGTTCATCCACGGTGCTGGTGCGTTCACCCGGCAGGACGACAGGGATCGGTGCCCAGAGCAAGGTGGGTTTCACACCACTCTTCAGGCTCTTCACCAGCATCGAAACCGAACGACGCATCGTTTCCTCGACATCGATATGCGGCGCGGTGCGGTAGGTGGAGTACATGTCGAGCGCATCGAGAATGCGCTGGGTGACGTTGCCGTGCAGGTCGTAACTTGCCGAAACTGTACAATCGTCGCCGACGAGCGCGCGGGCAGCGGTGATCCAGTCGCCTTCCGCATCTTCCATGCCTTCGACATACATGGCGCCGTGCATGGCGAGATAGAGGCCGTCGAGCGGCAGAAGCGGCTTCAGGCGCTCCAGGAACTCGGCCTTGAAGGCCTCGTAGGTGTGGCGCGCGACAGGGCCGCCGGCTATGGCGCGGGCATGGATCGTCGGCAGGAATTCGGCGTCGTAGTCCTTCAAAAACGAAAAATAGGGAGCGGTCAGCAGCCCTTCGCCGCGTACCACCCGGAAATCCTTCTCCTCGTTCAGGACGGGATTGTACGTGCTGCATTCGATGTGAATGCCACCAACGGCGATACGCATGGGAAACCTCAGCTTATATTGGGACCAATCAGAAAATTATGGGCAGCGATGCTGGCAGCGCCCCGTGCCCAGACGTCGCTGTCGACGCGGCGGGTGCGGATCGGTGTTGCGCCAGCGTAACGTGGAAGAACATTGGCTTCGATCGCCTGTTGCACGACCGTGCCGAACAGGCCGTCGAAGGAGCCCTCGATGTGGGTGATGAGGATCATGCCGGGATCGTTCATCTGGATCAGATGCGAGATCGCCAGCCCGAGAGCGGCGCCCGCCTTGTGGATGATGGCGATCGCTTCGGCGGTGCCGTGCGAGGCTTCTTCTTCCAGTTCCGACAGCGAGGTGCATTTTAGCCCGGCGGCCCGCGTCATCTCCTTGATCGCTTTCATGGAGGCGATCGTATCGAGACAGCCGCGCTTGCCGCAGCGGCAGGGCGCGCCGCCGGGCTCGATCGTCGCATGGGCGATTTCACCGGCGCCGCCGTGATTGCCGCGATAGAGTTTGCCGTCGATGAAATGGGCGCAGCCGATACCGTCTCCCAGTGAAACGACCGAGAAATTCGGCGTGTCGCGGGCAATGCCGAAGAGCTTCTCGCTGACGGCCACGGCCTTGGCATCGTTTTCGATGAAAGTATCGACGCCGCTTGCCTGGCGGATGATTTCGGCGAGCGGCACGTCCTGCCAGCCAAGGAGGGTGGATTGTACGCAGGTCGCCTGCTTTTCATCGACGAAGCCCGACAGCGCCACGCCGATGCCGGCAAGCTTCGAGCTTGCCTGCGGGTGGCCCTTCAGGATTTCCGGCAGGCCATAGGCGATGGCATTGGCGATGACCTTGGGATCGCGGGAATAGGGCAGCTGCTGACGAGCGACGATATTGCCGTTGAGATCGCTGAGGATCATTGGCGCGGGATCTTCCAGAAGAGAGATGCCGATGAAGAAGGCGCATTCCGGCTTCAGGTCGAGCAGGACGGAGGGGCGGCCCTGGCCGTAGACCATTTCCGTTTCATGTAGAACGCCGCGATCGATCAACTCGCGGGCAATGCCGCTCATCGCTGCTTTGCTCAGCCCGATAGCGGCCGCAAGATCGGTCCGGCTGAGGGGGCCGGACTCGCTTATGACCCGCAGAAGCTCGCGCTGCGATGAGTTGAACATTAAAATCCCTGATCCTGCTGCTTGTGATTTCGCCTTGACAATAAGTTCACAAAATGAACCAATCAATCAAAATAAATTACAAAAATTGATCAAGGCCGACCGAAAGGGCGGTTCAAGAATCAACAAGAAGGTGAACCAATGGATATCATTCGCAAGAAATTTATTAGCGCTCGCCAATTCGCACTCGGTTGTACCGTTACCGGAGCGCTGTTTGCGCCGCTTTCGGCCTTCGCTTCTACGCTGACGGTCATGCAGACCGAAGCGCCGCGCTCGATGGATCCGGGCGATCAGACCGCGACGTTTACGGCCGCCGTTCTGGATCCGATGTATGAGGGGCTTCTCGCCCGCGCAAAGGACCTTACTCTCCAGCCGGCGCTTGCTACGCAATGGTCGAGCGACGATGCCGGTATCGTCTGGACCTTCAAGCTGCGTCAGGGCGTAAAATTCCATGACGGCACGGCGTTCGACGCTGATGCCGTGGTGAAGAACTTTACTCGCCATCTCGATACAAAGCGCGGCCTTGCCGCCAGTGGCCGTCTTCGCACCTTTATCGAAAGCGTCAGCGCCGTCGATCCTTCCACCGTGCAGTTCAAGCTCAAAAAACCCTATCCGGCCTTTCTCGCGCTTCTGACGACCGGCCCTTGCCTGATGGTCAGCCCTGTTGCGGATGCCGCCGGTACGATCGGCAGCAAGGCTGTCGGCACCGGACCCTACAAGCTGCAGGAATACAAGTCCGGCGAATATGTGCTGGAAACGAAGAACGCGGACTGGTGGGGCGGTGCCGCGAAGGGGGCCGATGAGATCAAGTGGACCTGGACGGCAGAACCCTCGGTCATGAACATGGCGCTGCAGACGGGGGATGCCGATATCGTCAATCCGTTGCCGGCCGCCTTTGCCAAGCAACTCGAAGCCAACCAGGACATGAAGGTCTACAAATCAGACGGCTCGGCCGTGTTCTGGGTGTCGCTCAACACCAAGCTGAAACCGCTCGACGATTTGCGCGTGCGCCAGGCACTGAACTATGCCACCGACCGCGATGGCCTCGTCAAGGCGATCATGCAGGGCAATGCCACGCCGGCGAATTCGCCGCTTGCGCCCGTGACACCCGGCTATGACAAGACGCTTGCGCCCTACACTTATGATATCGATAAGGCGAAGAAGCTGCTCGCCGATGCCGGTTATCCCGACGGGTTCTCGATGACGACGATCGTGCAGGAGCCGGAGGCGCGTATCGGCGAACTGCTGCAGGCCATGTGGGCGAAGGCCGGCGTGAAGCTCGACGTGCAGCGCATGGAAAGTGGCGTCTGGTCGAAGGCGGCCTTTGCCGATCCGGCTGGTAAGGCGACTGCCAATACGGGTTCGGTGATTGCCTCCTGGTCCTCTGGCGTCAATGGCGCCGACCTGCAATTCCGTCCGCTCTACCATTCGGCCAGCGCTTCGCCGGCGAGCGCCAATCTCGGCTTCTTCAACGATCCGAAGCTGGACGAGTTGATTGACAAGGCAGCTTCGACGTTGGACGAGACGGCACGCAACGCGATCTATGTCGACGCCCAGAAGGAGGTCAACGAGCAGGCGCCGCACGTCCTCCTCTATACGACGCAGGACCTCTATGCCGCCCGTAACAGTGTGAAGGGCACCTGGATCGTGCCCGGCGGCCTCGTCGTGGTCAAGGAAGCCACGAAGGACTGATGCGTAACGGGCGGACCGCGCATTGCGCCGTTCGCCCGGTTCACTGACGATGACGCTCCGATGAAAGCCTATATTCTCAAGAAGCTTATCGCCTTGCCGCTGATCCTGATCGGCGTATCGATGCTGATCTTTGTCGCCATCCGCGCGCTTCCGGGTGATCCGGCTCGCATGATGGCCGGCCCTGAAGCCACGCAGGAAGCGGTTGACAATATGCGCACCCGTCTGGGGCTCGACCGTAGCATCGCCGAACAATATGGGCAGTTCGCCTATGGCGCGATCAGGGGCGATCTCGGCATGTCCATCAAATCGAAGCTGCCCGTCGTCGACGAGATTGCGGAGCGAATGCCGTTTACGCTCGGTCTTGCGATCACGGCCTATCTACTGGCGATCGCGATCGGCGTGCCGGCCGGTATGATCGGGGCGATCTACCGGTACGGCTGGCCGGACCAGGCCGTCATGCTGCTGGCGATCGCCGGCGCGTCAATTGCCAATTTCTGGTTGGCGCTGATGGCGATGAACACATTCTCCGTCAGTCTCGGCTGGCTGCCGCTTCTCGGCGCCACCTCATGGAAAAGCTTCATTCTGCCGTCGATCACGCTTGCGCTGCTGCCGATGGCTGTGATCGCCCGGATGACGCGTTCCAGCATGATCGAGGTATTGGCACAGGATTATATCCGCACGGCGCGGGCTAAGGGTGTCGCGCCTGGCTCGATTTATTGGAGCCATGCGCTGCGCAATGCGCTGATCCCGATCGTCACTATCGTCGGGCTGAATTTCGGCAGCCTGATCGGCGGTGCCGTCGTCACCGAATCGGTCTTCAACTGGCCAGGCATCGGCCGCCTGCTGGTCGATTCGGTTCGCTACCGTGACTATCCGGTCATCCAGGGCGTGACGCTTGTTGCCGTCACCGGCGTCGTCGTCATGAACTTCCTGGCGGAAATGGCGATTGCGGCGCTCAATCCGAAGATAAGGTTCGACTGATGGCGATGAGCAAAGCGGAAAAGGTTGCGACCGGCAGCGGCGGCCTGCGCCGCACTTTGCGCTGGCTTGCGACGCACAAGGGCATCACCATAGGTGGTGGGCTGATCGGCATCATCGTGCTGATGGCGGTCTTTGCTCCGCTCTTCACCTCGGCCGATCCCTACTCGCAGGACCTGCTCTCGACCATGCTCGAGCCTTCCTGGGAGCACCCTTTCGGCACCGACGACAACGGCCGGGATATTTTCGCCCGCGTGCTCTATGGCGCACGAATCTCGCTTCTTGAAGTCGTGCTCAGCGTCGGGCTCGCTGTCGTCGTCGGCGTTCCGCTGGGCATTCTGTCGGGCATGACCGGGCGTTATGTCGACCAGGCGATCATGTGGTGTATGGATATCCTCTTCGCTTTCCCGGGGATCGTTCTGGCCATTCTCATCGTCAGCGTGCTCGGCACCAGCCTCGTCAACTTGCTCATCGCCATCGCGATCTTCTCGGTGCCCGTCTATGCGCGGTTGAGCCGCAATCTGACGCTCGGCCTCAAGGCAATGGATTATGTGGAGGCGGCCATTTCGCTCGGCGTGTCGCGCCACCGAATCATGACGCATTACATCCTGCGCAACGCGATTGGCCCGATCATCGTACAGTCGACGCTGACGGCAGGCACCGTCATACTGTCGGCTGCAAGCCTCTCCTTCCTCGGCCTTGGCGCACAGCCACCGCTTCCCGAATGGGGTGCGATGATGAGCGACGGCCGCAACTATCTCGGCCTCAACATCTACATGTCACTCTTTCCCGGCCTCGCGATCATGGTCACCGTACTCGGCTTCAACGTTCTCGGCGACGGCCTGCGCGATCTGCTCGATCCACGAAAATAGCAGATAGATGCAACGCGTCGTGTGTTGCGCGGGATCGATTGTCCACGAGCCATATCCCGTTTGGGAGCCCCAGGAGAAGGCTCGCTCATCCGCTCGCGCGCCATTCTCTGTCGCACGTTTTTCGCGCTATAGTTCGTCCAAACACAAGTTGGGGGGACGACTATGGGCCAGCAGCAAATTCCGCTCAAGTTGACGGCAACGCGGTTCATCCACGCGATCAAATTGTTCATGACATCCGATGTCGGTGGACGAGCCGGGTTCCTTCTCGTGTCGCTGATCGCTCTTTTTGCCGGCATCAGCGCTCTGAATGTCGTCAACAGCTTCGTCGGCCGGCACTTCATGACTGCGATCGCTGAAAGGCAGACTGCCGAATTTGTTCGCCAGGCGATCCTCTACGCTGGCGCTTTTGCTGCTTCGACGGTCGTATCGGTGATTGCCCGCTTCGCCGAAGAACGACTGGCTTTGCTTTGGCGAGAATACCTCACCCGTCGTGCAATCGGCGTTTATATGACCGACGGTACGTTCTACCGGCTCGGCATTCAGGGTAAAGTTTCCTATCCTGATCAGCGGATCGCCGAGGATGTCAAAGCGTTCACGACGACGACACTCTCCTTTCTGCTTATGCTGCTCAGCAGCGTATTGACGGTCTTCACCTTTTCGAGCGTGTTGTGGCTGATCAGTCCGCTTCTCTTCTTTACTGCGGTTATCTACGCGGCCTTCGGGTCGTTTATGACGATCATGTTGGGACGACCTTTGATCAATCTGAACTATAACCAGCTCGACCGCGAAGCGGCCTTCCGGTCCGAACTGATCCGTGTTCGCGACAATACAGAATCGATCATCATCGGGGGCTCCGAGCAACGCCACACAGATCGGCTCCTCAAGCAGTTTGATAGCCTCGCCGCAAACTTCAGGCGGATAATTGGCATCAATCGCAACGTTGGTTTCTTCACCACCGGTTACAATTGGATGATACAGATCATTCCGGTCGTCATCATCGCGCCCGCGTTCATGCGCGGTGACATGGAATTTGGTGTCATCACGCAGTCGGCGGCGGCCTTTGCCATGCTTGTCGGTGCGTTCTCATTCATCGTCGCACAATTCAACTCGATCTCGAACTTCGCGACCGTCGTGGCGCGTCTCAGTTCCCTTTTGGAAGCGATCGAGGAGCCCAGCAGCCCAGCAGACATCAATCTCGAACACGTCGAGGCTGAGGGGAGTCTTGGCTATGAACATCTGACGCTGACGTCGCCGACAGGAGAGGCGTTGGTGAAGGATTTGTCGGTTCTCATACCGACAGATACGCGAGTGATCGTTGCCGGAGAAAGTGAGGCCGTGGCCACCGCTTTGTTCCGGGCCACGGCAGAACTTAATACGTCAGGCACTGGGCGCATCGTCATCCCACCCCGCCAATATGTGCGATTTCTCGGTCAGCGGGCCTATTCGGGTCCGGGAACTCTGCGCCAGATTCTGGCGCCGCCGGAGCGCTCGATCGGGGAAACGGATGACCAAATTCTCGCTTTGTTGAGGAATCTCGGCCTCGCACGCGATTTGACACCCAACGATCTGGACAGCGAGCAAGACTGGTCTACGTTGCTGTCGCCGCGCGAACAACAGCTCGTCACACTTGCAAGCGCGATCTTAGCCACTCCGTCATACATTATTCTGGAAAAAGCCGACGCCATCTTCGGTCACGAACTTCTGACCGCGATCCTCGGGCTCTTAGCCGAAAGAAGGATCGCGTGCGTCAACTTCGCCGAGCCGGGTGCCCCGCGCTCATCCTATGATGCCGTTCTGGAATATGCTTCGGACGGTTCCTGGAGGTGGATCGATCAAAAACAGAAAGCCTGACTGTTATGCAGCTTGGTTCTTTGAAAACCCAAGTCGTCTGCGGCGTTCACTGTCCGTCGTTCGTTCACAAGCCGGTTCAGGAAATTCGGGCGGATTCGGCAAGACCATCATAACCAGCCGCCTGAAAACCCTGCTCGTCTTAGTCCGACTACAACCGGCTCGCATCGACGCATGATGTTCCACAGTAAGCCGGTCCGGTAGTTTTCGATCATCAGGACGACGGGACCTTGGTCGATCCCGAAATGGTAGGGGCTGACCCACCATCCGTCGTTGTTGTCGCCAGTCGTATATGTCTGGTTGAACGACGGCCTAAACCCGTAAAGTCGCGTCATGCCCAGTTTCATGCGGGCAAAGTTTCGCACGGTCGGGATGACGATTTCCGGCGCAAACGGCAGCGAGGCAACCACAACCCAGGGGGATACCGTTCCATCATCCGGCCCATAGGGTGCGCCCCGGGCGACGTAGTCGAAGAATTCCCTATCGACGCCGTCTATGTTTCGCTTGATCCAGCCAGGCCCATCGCTTGCCGTGAACCCCCAGCAATGTTCGCCGTAGCCTTTTAAGTCCAGCGGGTTGCGAATGGCGTATTCCTGCTGAACGAAAGTGGCGTGCCGGCTGTTCTGGAAATAGTCGCTGTCGTGCTCGCGCATGAATTTATCGCGAATTTCACGAAAATCGATCCACATATGTGAAAGCTGATGCGTGAAGAGCGGACCGGAATAGAGCAATTCACGTCCGAAGATATTCCGCCATTCGTAACTCTCCGTATAGGCGGTGAAGCTTTCAGGCGGCAGAGGGTGGCTCGGTGAGCCGAGTCCGAGAATGTAAAGAAGCAGGCCTTCGTCATAGCCGCGCCACCGATACGGAATGAATCCGCTTTCCGGTCGCCAGCCATGGGTGAGCGTAGCCCCGTGGTCGCGAGCCCAATTCCAGTCCACGCGCTCATACAGCGATTTGGCAAGTGCGCGAACCTTCGCTTCGTCCTCGGTGTCTGCATCGAAATAGGCTGCCACGGTCAAGGCACCGGCGAACAGGAAAGCCGAGTCGATCGTTGACAATTCGCACTGCCAGACCCGTCGCCCCGTCTCAATGTCGAGGAAATGGTAGAAGAAACCCTTGTAGCCGGATGCGTCAGGTTCCGGCCCCTGGTGGCAGGACATCAGGAATTCCAGCCGACGTCGCGCGATCTTGGCGGCAAACTCACGAATGACGACGCCGCGTTCTACGATGACAGGAATGGTCGCAAGAGCCATGCCGATGGCGGCGATACTCGCCGGTGCGCCCGCCTGTGTCTTGTCGCGAACCAATCCATTGTCCGGATTCGTGCATTGCAGATAGTAGAGCAATGTCGTGAACTGAAGACGACCGAGGTCCTCATCCGTTGGCATTCGGTTCAGTTCGGGATCGGTTGACAGTAATTCCGACATGATAGGGTAACCGAGGAGATCAGATGGTTTCGTCGGACAACCGGAGGCGGCCTTGGTCGGACGCCTGCCGGCATGATCGTTTAGGCGCAACGCGTCGGCTAGGCATTGTCTCCCTCTGTGGAAGTCCCCGCCTTCATTTTTTCCGTGCTCTTGACCCCCCACGTCCAGCCGCTGATCTCGGGCATGTCATCACCATGCGCCTCGATATATTGGCGGTGCTCGATCAGTTTCCCGCGGATTGCCTGCTTGAAATAGGCCGCGCGCGCGCCAAGTTGCGGCAGCCGATCGATGACGTCTTCGACGAGATGAAAGCGATCGAGCTCGTTCAGGACGACCATGTCGAACGGCGTCGTGGTCGTTCCCTCTTCCTTATAGCCCCGAACGTGCAGGTTTTTATGGTTGGTTCGCCGATAAGTCAGCCGGTGGATCAACCAGGGATATCCGTGGAATGCGAAGATGATCGGCTTGTCCTTCGTGAAGAACGCATCGAAGTCACGATCCGAAAGCCCGTGGGGATGTTCGCTCGAGGGCTGAAGCTTCATCAGATTGACGACATTGATGACCCGCACCTTCACCTGGGGAAGGTGCTCGCGGATCAGCTGGACGGCGGCGAGCGTCTCCAAGGTCGGCACATCGCCGCAGCAAGCCATGACCACATCCGGCTCCGAATCCCGGTCATTGCTGGCCCATTGCCAAATACCGAGACCTTCGGCGCAGTGCTTGATGGCCTCATCCATCGTGAGCCATTGCGGAGCAGGTTGCTTGCCCGCCACCACCACGTTCACATAGTTGCGGCTGCGCAGGCAATGATCGGTGACGGACAGGAGCGTATTGGCATCCGGCGGAAGATAGACCCGGATGACCTCTGCCTTCTTGTTGATCACATGGTCGATGAAGCCAGGATCCTGATGAGAAAAGCCGTTGTGATCCTGTCTCCACACATGCGAACTCAGGAAGTAGTTGAGCGAGGCGATCGGCCGCCGCCATGGAATGTGGTTGCACACCTTCAGCCATTTGGCGTGCTGATTGAACATCGAGTCGATGATGTGAATGAACGCCTCGTAGCAGGAGAAAAAGCCGTGACGGCCAGTCAGCAGATAGCCTTCGAGCCAGCCCTGGCATTGATGCTCGCTCAGGACCTCCATGACGCGGCCGTCCGGCGACAGGTGATCGTCCTCGGGATAGATCTCGGCCATATAGCAGCGATCCGTCACCTCCAGCACGTCCTGCCAGCGGTTGGAATTGTTCTCATCGGGGCTGAACAGCCGAAAGTTCTTGCTGCCAAGATTCAATTTCATCACATCGCGCAGGAACTTGCCCATGACGCGAGCGGATTCTGCTGTGACTGTACCGGGCTTGGGGATAGAGACAGCATAATCGCGGAAATCCGGCATCTTCAAATCGCGCAACAACAGACCACCGTTTGCGTGCGGATTGTCGCTCATCCGGCGATGTCCGGTCGGTGCCAGCGCGGCCAGTTCAGCATGCAGTCTGCCATCGTCGTCGAAAAGTTCTTCAGGCCTGTAGGTCTTCATCCAGTGACGAAGCACCTTGATATGTTCCGGTTTGTCCATGTCGCCCATCGGAACCTGGTGCGAGCGCCAATAGTCTTCGCATTTCTTGCCGTCGATTTCCTCCGGGCAGGTCCAGCCCTTCGGCGTGCGGAAGATGATCATCGGCCACGCCGGCCGGCTGACATTTCCCTTGTCCCGCGCTTCCGACCAGATCGCCTTGATCCTGGCGACGGCGGTGTCCATGGCCGCGGCAAGCTGTTGCTGCACCTTGTCGGGCTCATGGCCTTCCACGAAGAGGGGCGCATATCCCATGCCCTCAAAGAACTTCAGCAATTCCTCCTTGGGAATACGGGCAAGGAAGCAGGGATTGGCGATCTTGTAGCCGTTGAGGTGCAGGATCGGCAGAACGCAGCCGTCACGGGCTGGATTGAGGAACTTGTTGCCATGCCATCCCGTCGCAAGCGGCCCGGTTTCGGCTTCTCCGTCACCGACAACACAGGCGACGATCAGATCGGGATTGTCGAAGGCTGCTCCATAGGCGTGGCTGAGCGCATAACCGAGCTCGCCACCTTCATGTATGCTCCCTGGTGTTTCGGGAGCGACGTGGCTCGGGATGCCGCCGGGAAAGCTGAACTGCTTGAACAGCCGCTTCATGCCTTCCTCGTCCTGACCAATATTCGGGTAGAATTCGGTGTACGTCCCCTCCAGATAGGCATGTGCGACAAGCGACGGTCCGCCATGGCCAGGGCCGATCACATAGATCATGTTGAGGTCGTCTCGCTTGATCACCCTGTTAAGGTGCACATAGAGCATGTTCAGGCCTGGCGAGGTTCCCCAATGGCCGAGCAACCGCGGCTTGATGTGTTCGCGTGCGAGCGGCTTTTTGAGCAAGGGATTGTCGAGCAGATAGATCTGCCCGACCGACAGATAGTTCGATGCCCGCCAATAGGCGTCCATCAGGCGGAGTTCCTCAGTGGAAAGCGGGGTCTTTCCAGACGACGCGATTGAGGCTGGTTTGTTCATCACTGCCGTTTCAGGTGAGGCCATCTGAGTCTCCCAATCAAAATAACATTGCTGAATCTCGTTGGCCTATTTCACGAAGGCCGATGCAGTCTCATGTCGATGCTGGGGTATTATTAAGGAGGAGATTCCGAGAAATGCTCCACCACGCCGCGGACACCACAGACACCCTCCGCCGAACGCTGTTGTCGGGTGATACTGTGACAACCGTTGTCGTCATTACATCTTTGACGAGCATGTCGATCCACCGCAGGTCTGAACGATGGGAATCTTCCTCTGCCTATGCCAGAGGTAGGTATAGGTAACCGCTTGCGCGAAGAATCCTCCCAACAAAGCGCAAGAAGCCTAATCGGATACTACCTCATTTTGCATTGAGTTGGATCAATCGAACGCCGCAAATTTGTCTGTGGAAAGGCGACCGAAGGAACAACGCATGCCTTCCGGCATCGGGTATCGATTGATACTTGGCCTGCTTTTGTCCTGACGAAGCCAGTCATGGCGTTCGCTGCACGGCCGATGGCAACACCAAGCGCACGTCATAAAGACGTTTTAAGCTTTGGTATGCATAAATCATATTGGGAAAACTGGAGCGGGCGAAGGGATTCGAACCCTCGACCCCAACCTTGGCAAGGTTGTGCTCTACCCCTGAGCTACACCCGCTCAAATCCACGCCGGTCCGGGGTAGTAAGTAGCGGACCGTGGGCGCCACCTTGCGGCGACGGGCGCTATATCGCCCAAACGATTTTCAAATGCAACAGGGAAATGACGGAAAAACGAAGAAAAGTTCTGGCGGTGGAAAACCGGCTTCGGAAACGCCGCGAATGCAGGGCAATGCGTCGGTCCTGAAGATTGCCAAGTTGATGAGGCGGACGTAAGCAGACAATCCAATCTATCTTTTCCTGTCTGATGGAATGACGATGAACGAAAACAAGCCCAAGACTCGCCAGGATCTTTTCGTCTTTCTCGACGGAATCGGCATCGCCCACAGCACCAAAGATCATGCTCCCGTCTTCACTGTTGCCGAATCGGTGGCGCTGCGGGACGAGATTCCCGGTGGCCACACCAAGAACCTCTTCGTGAGGGACAAGAAAGATCGTTATTTCCTGCTGACGGTCGAGGAAAATGCCGCTGTCGACCTTAAGCAGGTCCACACCATCATCGGTGCCTCCGGCCGCGTGTCCTTCGGCAAGCCTGAAAAGTTGATGGAATATCTGGGCGTCATTCCGGGCGCGGTTACTGCGCTCGGTGCGATCAACGATACCGGTAACAATGTCACCTTCGTGCTCGATGCGGATCTGATGCATGACGACATCATAAACTGCCACCCGCTCTCCAACGACGCGACCACTTCGATCGGCAGCGCCGACCTGATACGATTTATGGAAGCGACGGGGCATAAGCCGCTTGTCTTGAAAGTGACGTGCTGACATACGATTTTAGCGCTACAAGAGACGCCGGCAGATCGGCGCGGCGGGAGATATCCATGAGCGGCAGCGACAATCCCTACAACGGTTCTTTCGGCAACCAGATGTCGGCAACGGCGAGCTACGGTACAGCACCCCAGCCTGCGACAGCGGCCGGTGGCTATATCAAGGACACCACAACGGCGAATTTCGCGAAGGATGTTCTAGAGGAATCGCGCAATCAGCCGGTGCTGGTCGACTTCTGGGCGCCCTGGTGTGGTCCGTGCAAGCAGCTTACGCCGGTTCTGGAAAAGGTCGTCAATGAAGGTCAGGGCCGCGTCAGACTGGTCAAGATGAACATTGACGATCATCCTTCGATCGCCGGTCAGCTTGGCATCCAGTCCATTCCAGCCGTCATCGCCTTCGTCAATGGCCGCCCGGCCGATGGTTTCATGGGGGCGGTGCCGGAAAGCCAGGTTCGCCAGTTTATCGATCGCCTCGCGGGTCCTGCGGGTGCCGATGAGACCGCAGAAATCGAAGCTTATCTAGCGCAGGCCTCCGACGCGCTGGCCGCTGGAGATATCAATGAAGCGGGTCAGCTTTATGGTGCCATCCTTCAGGCTGATCCGGAAAATGCGAAGGCGCTTGCCGGCATGGCCGAGTGCCTGATCGCAGCCGACCAGCATGGCGAGGCCCGCCAGATGCTGAGCGAGCTGCCGGAAGAGGCTTCCAAGGATGCCGGCATCCAGGCGGTGCTGAAGAAGCTTGACCAGATAGAAGAAGCCCGCAAGCTCGGCGATCCCATTGCCCTGGAGCGCGAGCTGGCATTGAACCCGGATCATCACGAAGCCCGCCTGAAACTCGCCAAGATCCTGAATGTCGAGGGCAAGCGCGAGGAAGCGGCTGAACATCTGCTCTTCATCATGCGCAAGGATCGCACCTTTGACGATGATGGTGCGCGGCGCCAGCTCCTGCAGTTCTTCGAGGTCTGGGGATTCAAGGATCCGGCGACTGTTTCGGCCCGCCGCAAGCTTTCCTCGATCCTGTTTTCCTGAGTTTGCCGCCTTCACCCTTGCGTTTTCAGACAAGGGCACCACATTTCTCGTCAGGGTGGGCGTGTTGGACACGCCCACCGCAAGAGTGCGGGACCAGTCTTCATGCAAGTGGGCAATGCCAGATATCTGAAGCCCGGTGATTTACCGGACGAAATTGTTGTTTTTCCCCTGACAGGTGCGCTTCTCCTGCCTGCCGGACAGTTACCTCTCAATATCTTCGAGCCGCGTTATCTTGCGATGTTCGATGCGGCGCTCACCGGAAACCGTCTGATCGGCATGGTGCAGCCGGCGCACGGCGAGCATGAGGACAAGGCACATGCGCCGGAGCTTGCGGCCGTTGGCTGCCTTGGCCGGATCACGTCCTATGCCGAAACCGGCGATGGGCGTTATATCGTCTCGCTGACAGGCGTGTGCCGCTTCCGGCTGCTGGAGGAGCGATCACATGGTCAGCCGTTCCGTACTTTCCGCATAGCGCCATTCATTTCCGATCTTTCTGCCGAAAACGAGGAGGATGCCGTCGACCGCAGCGCCCTGCTGACGGCCTTCAAGGCCTATCTCGACGCCAACAAGCTGGAGGCGGACTGGGAGAGCGTGGAGCGCGCCAGCAATCTTACCCTCGTCAATTCGCTCGCCATGATGTCGCCCTTCGGCCCGGCTGAGAAGCAGGCGCTGCTTGAGGCACCCGACCTAAAAACCAGGGCGGAAACCCTGATCGCCATCACTGAAATCGTTCTCGCCCGCGTTTTTGGCGATTCCGACACCGTGCTGCAGTAGAGGATGCCATGGACGAAAAGCTGAGCCGGGTTGATCCGAAACTTCTCGAACTTCTCGTCTGCCCGCTGACCAAGGGGCGGCTTTCCTACGATCGCGAGCTCAATGAACTGGTCTCGGAAAAGGCGCGGCTTGCCTATCCGATCAGGGACGGCATTCCGATCATGCTGGTTTCGGAAGCGCGCACACTCGAAGACTGACGAGTAATGTCAGATCGTTTCGCCTGAGAGCAGCCGTGGATTGTCCTTGGCTGTCGTTCCCGCCGCCTGGCTGATGAAGAAGGACTTCAAACCGGGCAGGCGATCGACGATGCCGAGACCGAAGTCGCGGGCGATTCGGATTGGTGCCATGTCGTTGGAAAAGAGCCGGTTCAGCACATCCGTCGTGACGCCCATGCGGAAGGTGTCGAAACGGCGCCAGCTCTGATAACGCTCCAGAATGTTGATGGCGCCGATATCGAGACCGAGTCGATCGGCATCCACGATGGTTTCGGCAAGCGCTGCCACATCCTTGAAGCCGAGATTGAGGCCCTGGCCGGAAATCGGATGGATGCCATGTGCGGCATCGCCGGCAAGCGCGAAGCGTGGAGCGATGAAGGAACGGGCGAGCGTGAGGCCGAGCGGGAATGCCCGCTTATCGCCGACGACCTTGAGGGCGCCGAGCTTGTGGCCGAAGCGGCGTTCCAGTTCCTCTTCGAAAACCAGATCGTCCGCGGCGACGAGTCTGGCGGCATCATTCGTTCGCTCGGTCCAGACCAGCGATGAGCGGTTGTTGCGCAGCGGCAGGATGGCAAAGGGGCCGGACGGCAGGAAGTGCTCTTCCGCGCAGCCATGGTGCGGGCGCTCATGCTCTACCGTCGTGACGATGCCGGACTGGCCATAATCCCAGGTCACGGTCTTGATGCCGGCAAGGTCGCGCAGTCTGGATCGCACGCCGTCGCAGGCGACCAGCAAGCGCGATTGCAGCGTACTGCCGTTGGATAGGCTGACCTCGATATTGGCGTCGCCCGTCTTGAGCCCCGTGGCGCTGAGGCCGTGGCGGATCTCGATGCCGAGCCGTTCGCATGCGCCGCGCAGCGCGCCGACCATGACGACATTCGGGATCATGTGGGCAAATGGCCGGCCTTCGGCCACTTCGCCGTCGAAGGTCAGGAAGATCGGGCGGACCGGATCGGACATCTTGGAGTCGGTGACGATCATTTTGCTGATCGGCTGGGCCTCCGGTTCGATCTCGTCCCAGATGCCGAAGACCTCAAGCATCTTCGTCGCCGCCGCAATGATGGCGGAAGCGCGCATATCCGTCTTCCAGGCGTGCTCGGGTGCCGCCTCGACGACGGCGATATTGAGATGAGGTGCTGCCTGCTTGACCGCCACGGCCACGGACAGGCCGACGTAACCTCCGCCCACAACCAGCATGTCCAGCATCATCAGCTCCTGTTACTTCCTACGATCAGATGCGATCTATATAGATCATCAGGTTACCACTTCCTACCGCCGGGAGCCGAACAAAATGACGGAGCAGACGGGCAAGCCCACCGCCATGGAAACGTTGATTTCGACGCTGGATATCGAGCCGATCGAGGTCGATATCTTTCGCGGCCGCAGCCCTCAGGTCGGCTGGCAGCGGGTGTTCGGTGGGCAAGTGATCGCACAGGCACTGATGGCGGCGCACCGCACGGTCGAGGGCGAACGCTTCATTCATTCTCTGCACGCCTATTTCATGCGCCCCGGCGATCCCTCCGTGCCGATCATCTATCAGGTCGAGCGCATCCGTGACGGATCGAGCTTTAATACGCGCCGCGCCGTCGCGATCCAGCACGGCAAGGCGATCTTTGCACTGTCGGCCTCCTTCCAGGTCGAGGAACCGGGCTTCGACCACCAGGTCCCCATGCCGGCTGTACCGATGCCGGAAACGCTGCTCGGCGAGCAGCAGATCAAGGAACAGTATCTCGCCCATGCGTCGACGGCTGTGCGCAAATACTGGGAGCGCGAGAGGCCGATCGAAATTCGACCGGTCTCGCTCAAACATTACTTCACGCGTGAGAAGCTCGAGCCACGGCAGGAGGTCTGGGTGCGCGCCACCGGTCCCATGCCGGACAACCGGCTCTATCAGGCTGCGGTACTTGCCTATCTCTCGGACATGACGCTGCTTGATGCATCGCTGCATGCCCATGGAACGTCCATCTTCGATCAGAATTTGCAGGTCGCAAGTCTCGACCATGCCATGTGGTTCCACCGGCCGGACAAACTCGACGACTGGCTGCTCTATACGCAGGACAGTCCGTCGGCCTCAGGTGCCCGGGGATTGACCCGTGGTAGCCTGTTTACACGGTCAGGTGTCCTGATCGCGTCGGTCGCGCAGGAGGGCTTGATTCGGAAAAAGGCAAATGAATAAATAATGTGCATATTTATAAATTTGCGCATTATTTGTGCGCTTATTGGCCAATCATTTGCCTGTTTATTAGCGTCATCCCCTGTATCCTTTATATTTCAATAACTTAAAGACTGTCACGAATCTGGCACGCCCTTTGAATGTCTATCGCCGGTCGCTGTTGAAGAAACCGTCAGCGGCAAGGAGAGTCGGCTCCGCGCCGAGGATAACGAAGGATGGGAAACCAGATGAAAATTGTGATGGCCATTATCAAGCCTTTCAAGCTCGATGAGGTCCGCGAAGCCCTCACGGCGATCGGCATCCAGGGCCTGACCGTGACCGAAGTGAAGGGCTACGGTCGCCAGAAGGGACATACCGAAATCTATCGCGGCACTGAATATGCGGTCAGCTTCCTGCCGAAGCTCAAGATCGAAATCGCGGTTGCATCCGAAATCGTCGACAAGGCGGTAGAGGCCATCGCAGCATCTGCCAAGACCGGCCAGATCGGCGACGGCAAAATCTTCGTTTACTCGATCGACCATGCCGTGCGCATCCGTACGGGCGAGACCGATTCAGAAGCGCTGTAAAAAGAACGGCAGATCAAGGAGCTATTTCCAATGTCAATTTCGAAGTTTTCCTCCAACATCGCACGGGTAGGCGCCCTTTCAGCCGCTCTCCTGGCGCCGGTCGTCGCTTTCGCGCAGGAAGCAGCCCCGGCAGCCGCCGATGCTGCAGCCGCTGCTGCTCCGGCCTTCACCATGGACAAGGGTGACAATACCTGGATGCTCGTCTCCTCGGCGCTCGTCCTCCTGATGACGATCCCCGGCCTTGCGCTTTTCTACGGCGGCCTGGTGCGTGCCAAGAACATGCTCTCCGTTCTGATGCAGGTCTTCATGATCACCGCCGTCGTGGCGCTGATCTGGGTGACCTACGGCTATTCGCTCGCCTTCACCGATGGCGGCTCGCTGAACAGCTTCGTCGGCGGCTTCTCCAAGGCGTTTCTCGCCGGGGTCAACACCTCGTCGCTGGCCGAAACCTTCTCGAAGGGCGTCGCCATCCCTGAATATACCTTCATCGTATTCCAGATGACCTTCGCCTGCATCACGCCCGGCCTGATCGTCGGCGCATTCGCCGAACGCATCAAGTTCTCGGCCGTCATGCTGTTCGTCGTGCTCTGGGTTACCTTCATCTACTTCCCGATGGCGCACATGGTCTGGTTCTGGGGCGGTCCGAGCTCTTACACCTCGCCGGCCGGCCTGATCTTCTCCTATGGCGCAATCGATTTTGCCGGCGGCACGGTCGTTCACATCAATGCCGGTATCGCCGGCCTCGTCGGCGCCATCATGCTCGGCAAGCGCACCGGCTATAAGAAGGAGATCATGGCTCCGCACTCGATGACGCTCACCATGGTCGGCGCATCGCTGCTCTGGGTCGGCTGGTTCGGCTTCAACGCAGGCTCCAACCTCGAAGCCAATGCCTATGCATCGCTTGCCATGATCAACACCTTCGTCGCGACGGCCGCTGCCGCCGTGTCCTGGTGCATCGTCGAAAGCTTCGCTCGCGGCAAGGCTTCCATGCTCGGCGGCGCTTCCGGCGCAGTTGCCGGCCTCGTCGCCGTTACCCCGGCGGCAGGTTTTGCCGGCCCGATGGGTTCGATCGTTCTCGGTCTCATCGTCTCGCCGGTCTGCTACTTCTTCGTCGACGTCGTGAAGAACAAGTTCAACTATGACGACAGCCTCGACGTCTTCGGTGTCCATTGCATCGGCGGCATCGTCGGCGCTCTCGGCACCGGCATCCTCGTCAACCCGGCCCTCGGTGGCGCCGGTATCGTCGACTACTCGACGGCCGATTTCGCTGCCTCCTATGCCGGCACGGCAACGCAGGTTTTGGCCCAGGCCAAGGGCGTGCTCACGACGCTTCTGTGGTCGGGCATCGGCTCGGCGATCCTCTACAAGATCGTCGATGTCATCATCGGCCTGCGCGTTTCGGTCGAAGCCGAGCGCGAAGGTCTCGACCTCGCAACGCACGGCGAAGCTGCCTATCACGCTTAATCAAAGGGTTTGCGGCGTCCGGTACAAGGGCGCCGCTGAACGGCCCGTCGCGGCCTATATAAACATAAGCCGCTCTTGGCCCGGACCTTCCAAGGTTCGGGCCTTTTTCTTTTTAGCGATCCGGCATATGCATGGTTAACATCGCTTTAACTCTACTTTGATTAGGTGGAGCGGACGCATTTGGCGCGGCGAAACATTTGCGATTCGCGTGCCTACAGGCATTGGACGGGTTAGACACATGGCAAGAAGCACGTCTCCGGCAATGGACGGCCGTCCTGACCGGTTCTCCTTCTCGGCATTCATGCTGCGGCAGATCCAGGCCCTCATGGGCTTTGCGGTCTTCCTGCTCTTGGCGCTCGCGGTAGCGGCGCTTGCGACATGGAACGTCACCGATCCCAGCTATTCCTACGCTACCGGCAACCTGCCGACCAATGTACTCGGTTATAGCGGTGCTGCCTTTGCCGACGTCGCCATGCAGTTCCTGGGGCTCGCAAGCGTCGTCTCGATGCTGCCGATCGTTGCCTGGGCGCTGGCGCTGATTTCCGGCCGCCGAATCAGCCGCATTCCGGCACGTGCCGGTGCCTGGCTTGCCGGAACCGTGCTGTCGTCCGCCGTCATCGGCTGCTTCCCGCCGCCGCTCACCTGGCCGATCCCGAACGGTATCGGCGGGGTCATCGGTGACATGATCCTGCGCTTTCCGGCGCTCTTTGTCGGCGCTTATCCGACCGGCGTTTTCGCCACGGCTGTCGGCTGCGTCTTTGCTATCCCAACTGCCTGGATGATGCTTTTTGCTGCCGGTATCGTCGGCCGCAGCGAGCGCGACGAGGAGGAAGACGAAGAAGAGGATTATGTCGATACGCGCAGCAAGGCGCGCGTTGTCGGCGAAGAGGATGAAGACGACGATGGGTCCCGCTGGATGGCCTTTAGCGGTGCCATGACACATGCCTGGTACATGAACCAGGCCCGTTTCCGCCGGCTTTTCGGCATGGGTCCGCGCAAGCGCCGCCAGAGCGATTTCGAATCGCCTTATGATTTCAACGACGATGAATTCGGTACGCTGAACGAGCCGGTGCGCGCCAAGCCCGCCGCGCGGGGCGAGCGCATGGATCCCTCCATGGAGGCGCGTGCCGCATCGAGCCGCCGTATCGTCTCAGCGCCCTCCATTTCACTCGACGACGATGAGGACGAAGACGACGATTCGCCGTTCTATGCCGACATGCCGCCGCGTCCGGCCGATATCCTGCCCGACGATGATGACGATGACTGGATGATCCGCGCACCGGCGAAATCGTCCGCCAAGCCCGAGCCGCGCGTCATTCCCGCCTCGGCTCGCCCGAAGCCTGGCGCGCGCGTCGAACGCGAGGCGCAGGGTTCGTTCATCCGGCCGGAAGGTTTCCAGCTTCCCTCCATGCATCTGCTCGCCGAGCCCAAGAACGTCGTGCGCGATTCCACGCTTTCGGCCGATGCGCTGGAGCAGAATGCCCGCATGCTGGAAGGCGTGCTTGAGGATTTTGGCGTCAAGGGCGAGATCATCCATGTCCGCCCCGGCCCCGTCGTCACGCTCTACGAACTGGAGCCGGCGCCCGGCATCAAGTCGTCCCGCGTTATCGGCCTCGCCGACGATATTGCCCGCTCGATGAGCGCGATCGCCGCTCGTGTCGCAGTCGTCCCGGGCCGCAACGCAATTGGTATCGAACTGCCGAACCAGACGCGCGAAACCGTTTATCTGCGCGAGCTGATCGGGTCGCGCGACTTCGAAGGCTCCAAAGCGAAGCTCGCAATGGCGCTCGGTAAGACGATCGGCGGTGAAGCCGTCATCGCCGATCTTGCGAAGATGCCGCATCTGCTCGTTGCCGGTACGACCGGCTCGGGTAAGTCCGTCGCCATCAACACGATGATCCTGTCACTGCTCTACCGCATGACGCCGGAACAGTGCCGTCTCATTATGATTGACCCGAAGATGCTCGAACTCTCCGTCTATGACGGCATCCCGCATCTGCTCTCGCCCGTCGTCACCGATCCCAAGAAGGCCGTCGTTGCGCTCAAGTGGACCGTCCGTGAGATGGAAGAGCGCTACAAGAAGATGTCGAAGATCGGTGTGCGCAATATCGATGGCTTCAACACGCGCGTCGAGCAGGCGCTGGCCAAGGGGGACACGATTTCGCGCACGGTGCAGACCGGTTTTGACCGGCAGACCGGCGAAGCGGTCTACGAGACCGAGGAATTCGATCTGCAGCCGATGCCCTATATCGTCGTCATCATCGACGAAATGGCCGACCTGATGATGGTCGCCGGCAAGGATATCGAAGGGGCCGTGCAGCGCCTTGCGCAGATGGCGCGTGCGGCCGGTATCCATGTCATCATGGCAACGCAGCGTCCGTCGGTCGACGTCATCACCGGTACAATCAAGGCGAACTTCCCGACCCGCATCTCCTTCCAGGTGACCTCGAAGATCGACAGCCGCACGATCCTTGGCGAGCAGGGGGCAGAACAACTGCTCGGCATGGGCGACATGCTCTATATGGCCGGCGGCGGCCGTATCCAGCGTGTCCATGGTCCTTTCGTGTCCGACGTCGAGGTCGAGGAGATCGTCTCCTATCTGAAGACGCAGGGCTCGCCGCAATATCTCGATGCCATCACTGCCGATGACGACGAGGATGGTGATTATGGCGGCGGTCCGGCCGGCACGGCAAATCTCGCCGATTCCGAAGACCCCTACGATCAGGCCGTCGCCATCGTGCTGCGTGACGGTAAGGCATCCACGTCCTATGTTCAGCGTAGACTCGGTATCGGTTATAATCGTGCTGCCTCGCTGATCGAGCGCATGGAGCAGGAGGGCATCATCGGCCCTGCCAACCATGCCGGCAAACGCGAGATTCTCGTGCCGACGGACGGGGATATTCTCGACCGCTGATACAGGATAATTTTGCTGCGCCGCCCATCCGGTGGAAACCTCGGGGCATGTAATCCGTTACCTTTCACCGGGCGATCGCGGCGCCTTGAAGACGCCGCCTTTCGGCGGCATGCAGATCGCATACAGGAGGTTCACATGACCAACTCCGTGCCCATCTTTTCCGGCCTGCCGGTAACCCGCCGTGACGTTTTTGGCGTCCTCGCCGTTGCTGCCGTTGCAACCGCCGTTCCGTTTCCCGCTCTAGCCCAGGTCGCCCAGGCGGCAGCACCCGCTGCCAACAGCGCCACGGCACAGGCGATTGCCGATCATTTCTCCGGCGTCGCCACCATGCAGGGCGAGTTCGTGCAGTTTGGTCCTCGTGGCGAACAGACCGGCGGCAAGTTCTTCATCGAGCGTCCCGGCAAGCTGCGCTTCAACTATGACGATCCGTCGCCGATGCGCGTCATTGCCGACGGCAGGAATGTCGCGATCGGCAACGTGAAACTGAAGACCTGGGATCTCTATCCGCTCTCCAAGACGCCGCTCAGCCTGCTGCTTGCGCCACGTATCGACCTTTCCGCCGGCATGGTGAAGGGCGTGAAACAAGAGTCCGATCTGACGACGATCTCGCTCGGCAACAATACGGTGTTCGGCAGCTCGACCATCACGATGATGTTCGACCCGAAGACTTATGATCTCCGCCAGTGGACGATCACTGACAACCAGGGCAAGGACACGTCGGTGATGATTTTCAACGTCAAGACCGGCGTTGCCTTCGACCAGCGCGTCTTCCGCGTGCCTTACGAGGATATCAAGGGCACCTCGGCAAACCGCGACTGATGCTTTTCGGTTGATCGCCGGCCGCTTTTGCCTGCGGCCGGTTTTCTCGCCGACGCCTTTGCTCTAAAGCCTTTTCAGAGGGATCTGAAAGGGCATGGCATGAGTTTTTCCATCACCACCTGGAACATCAATTCGGTGCGGCTGCGCATGCCGATCGTCGAGCAGCTTGTGCTGAAGCAACGGCCCGATATCATCTGCCTGCAGGAAACCAAGGTTCCGAACGACCTCTTCCCGTTGGCACCGCTACGCGCCATGGGCTACGAGCACATCATCATCCACGGCCAGAAGGGCTACCACGGGGTTGCCATCGCCTCCCGCGTGCCGCTGACCGAGGATCACCGGCAGGACTACTGCAATGTCGGCGACGCGCGCCACATCTCGGCGGTCTTCGAGCGCGGCAACCGGCGCATCCGCCTGCACAATTTCTATGTGCCCGCCGGCGGCGACGAGCCGGACCGCACGATCAATCCAAAATTCGGCCACAAGCTTGATTTCATCGAGGAGATGAAGAACTTGAAGGCCAGTGCCGAGCCGAATACGTCAGCGATTCTTGTCGGCGATCTCAATATCGCTCCGCTGGAGCACGATGTCTGGTCGCATAAGCAGCTTCTGAAGATCGTCAGCCATACGCCTGTCGAAACCGATGGGCTTATCGAGGTGATGAAGCGCGGCGGCTGGCACGATCTGATGCGCCAGCATGTGCCTGCTAATGAGAAGCTCTACACGTGGTGGAGCTACCGCGCGAAGGATTGGGAAGCTGCCGACAAGGGCCGGCGCCTCGACCATATCTGGTCCTCGCCCGACCTTGGTCCGCACCTGCAACGCATCGAGGTGCTCAAGGAAGCGCGCGGCTGGGACCGGCCGTCCGACCATGTGCCGGTGACCGTGCATCTCAATCTCTGACATGAGTCAGCTGAAACGGTGAAACTGGCTTGCGGCTTGCGCCGCAAGATCGGCAATACTGTCGCGGATACGGTTTTCCATGATGCGCGCGGCCGAGGGATATTCCTCGATCAGGCGATGGAACAGCGCCCGTGTGATGCGGATAATGCCGGTATCCTCGCGTGCGATCGCCGTGAACTTGCGTTCCACCAGCGTTATGAGTGCCAATTCCGAAATCAGTGCACCGGGGCCCGCGATCGCTTCGGTCCGTCCCATGCCATCGGATCCCGTCACGCTAAGCTCGAGGCTGCCGCTGGTGATCACATAGGCGCTTTCGGCGGGCGAGCCCTGACGGAACAGGATCTGCCCGGCGGCAATCACGCGACGGTCGGCACCGAAGGCAATTAGACGCAGCTGGTCTTCGTTCATGTCCTTGAAGAGCGGAAGCTGCGACAGCAGATGGATATCGTCAGAAAGAGACATGCTAAGGGATGATCTTGTAGCCGCCGTTTTCCGTCACGAGGATCTCGGCATTGGATGGGTCCCGCTCGATCTTCTGGCGCAGGCGGTAAACGTGGGTTTCCAGCGTGTGGGTGGTCACGCCGGAATTGTAGCCCCAGACTTCTTCCAGCAGCACGTCGCGGGTGACGACCTTCTGTTCGGCGCGGTAGAGATAGCGGATGATCGCCGCTTCCTTTTCCGTCAGGCGGATCTTCTGGCCGTTGTCGGTCGTCAGCAGCTTCTGGCTCGGTTTGAAGAGATAGGGGCCGACCGTGAAGGTAGCGTCTTCGCTCTGTTCGTGCTGGCGAAGCTGCACGCGGATGCGAGCCAGGAGCACGGCGAAACGGAAGGGCTTGGTGACATAGTCGTTGGCGCCGGCCTCAAGGCCGAGGATCGTGTCGGAATCCGTGTCGTGGCCGGTCAGCATGATGATCGGAGCCTTGAAGCCGCCCTTGCGCAGCAGCTTCACCGCCTCGCGGCCGTCCATATCGGGCAGGCCGACGTCCATGATGAGCAGATCGACTGGATTGGAGCGGGCAGCCTGGACGCCCTTGCCCGCGGTCG
Organism: Rhizobium sp. ZK1; assembly: GCF_047782645.1. Classification (NCBI taxonomy): domain Bacteria; kingdom Pseudomonadati; phylum Pseudomonadota; class Alphaproteobacteria; order Hyphomicrobiales; family Rhizobiaceae; genus Rhizobium; species Rhizobium sp. ZK1. Next base: position 3,899,440 of record NZ_CP180586.1, on the reverse strand, counting down.
CTTCCTGGAGAACCGTGAATTCCTCATACAACGACAATTGCTCCGTCAGTGTCTGGCGAAGGTCGTCGTCGTCATCCACCAGAAGAATGGTGCGTGCGGTCATGCGGGTGCGTCCTTGCGTTGGTCAGATACTCCTACGCCAAATTCCACATTTGGCAAGGATCGGCGGTCTGACGTTGCCGCCTGGGGTTTGATATGGTTTCAATCGAAGCCCAAGGCAATTCAAGAACATGCGAGAAAAATGGAAAAAGCAAGGCGAGAGCGAAACAGGAGGCCCTCAACGCTCGTTGTGCGTGCCGCGCCGGGCAAACCGAGCAGGGCCATCGTCCGTTTCGGCCCGCTCATCTTGCCCGCCGCGATCGGTCGCAGCGGTCGTACGGTGATCAAGCGGGAAGGCGACGGGGCGACGCCGATTGCCGCCATGCGGGTGCTCTACGGTTTCCGGCGCGGCGAACGAAACGGCCGTCTCCCCACTACGCTGCCCATCAAGCACATCCGCTCCGACATGCTGTGGTGCGATCAGCCCGCCGATGCGAATTACAATAGGCTGGTCAGGGCGCCGTTCAAAGCGAGCCATGAAGAGATGAAGCGGAAGGACGGGCTTTACGATATCTGCCTGGTGCTCGACTGGAACGTGACCTCTCGGGCACGCAACCACGGCTCGGCGATCTTTTTCCATCTCATCCGGCCGGGATACGAGCCGACCGCCGGCTGCGTTGCGATCAGCGCCCGCGACATGTGCCGTATTCTTCCTCACCTCAGAAAGGGAACAATCGTCCGCGTTCTCTGATTGTATTGCAGGCTCTCTGACCTATATGGACTTTCGACCGGACGCGCGGGCTGCGATGCGTCCAGGGAAAACCGCTTCGCGGCTTCAATTCATGCCCCATTCAATTCGTGTCTTTGGCCATTCCTTCAAACTTCCGGAGATATATTGTGACTACTCAGCCCATTATGACTTTCCACGACGGACATTCCATTCCCCAGCTGGGTCTCGGCGTTTGGCAGACGCCGCAAGATATCGCGGCTCCGACCGTGCGCACCGCCATTGCCGCCGGCTATCGCCATATCGATACGGCCTCCGGCTATGACAATGAAGAGGGTGTCGGCGAAGGCATCCGTTCCTCCGGCGTCGACCGCAAGGACATCTTCGTCACCACGAAGCTGCGCAATACCGACCAGGGTTACGACAATGCGCTGCGTGCCTTCGAGGTCAGCCTGAAGAAGCTCGGCAGCGATTATATCGATCTCTATCTCATTCACTGGCCGTCGCCGCATCGCGGGCTTTATCGCGAAACCTGGAAGGCTTTCGTGCGCTTAAGGGAAGAAGGCCGCGTACGCTCCATCGGCGTGTCGAACTTCTATCCCGATCATCTCGATCATATCATCGGCGATACAGGCGTGGTTCCGGTCATCAACCAGATCGAGTTGCATCCGGACTTTCAGCAGAAGGCGGCGCAAGAAGCGCATAAGAAGCTGAATATCGTCACGGAATCCTGGAGCCCGCTCGGTCAGGGCCGCTTCATCTCCAATCCGGTCATCGGCCAGATTGCCGCCAAACATAGGAAGACGCCGGCGCAGATCATTATCCGCTGGCACATCGATACCGGCCTCGTCGTCATTCCGAAGTCGGTGACGCCTTCGCGTATCGAGGAGAACTTCAACGTCTTCGATTTCAAGCTTGACGGTGAAGACATGGCTGCGATCGCCAAGCTCGACAGCGCCGGCGCCCGCATGGGTCCGGATCCGTACACGGCGACGTTCTAAGCGCTGTCACCTCTGCAGCTGCTCAACTAAAAAGCCCGGCACGAAGCCGGGCTTTTATCATCTCGGATGTCCGAGAGAGATCAGTTCCACTCGCGGATATCGACGAAGTGGCCGGCAATCGCGGCTGCGGCGGCCATGGCGGGCGAGACGAGATGCGTGCGGCCCTTGAAGCCCTGGCGGCCTTCGAAGTTGCGGTTCGAGGTCGAGGCGCAACGCTCGCCCGGCTTCAGGCGGTCGTCGTTCATGGCGAGGCACATGGAGCAACCCGGCTCGCGCCAGTCGAAGCCCGCGGCCTTGAAGATCTTGTCGAGGCCCTCGGCTTCCGCCTGTTCCTTCACGAGGCCGGAGCCCGGAACGATCATGGCGTTGACGGAGGAGGCAACGGTCTTGCCCTCAACGACCTTTGCGGCGGCCCGCAGATCCTCGATGCGGCCATTGGTGCAGGAGCCGATGAAGACGCGATCGACAGCAATGTCGGTCATCTTCGTGCCCGGCTTCAGGCCCATATAGTCGAGCGCGCGCCACTTGGAGGCACGCTTCGTCTCGTCCTGGATCTCATCCGGGTTTGGTACGATGCCCTGAACGGAGACGACGTCTTCCGGCGAGGAACCCCAGGAGACGATCGGCGGCAGTTCGGCCGCGTTCAGGTTGACGATACGGTCGAAATGGGCACCTTCGTCGGACTTCAGCGTCTTCCAGTAGGCAATCGCCTGTTCCAGGGCTTCGCCCTTCGGCGCGCGCGGCTTGCCCTTGATATATTCGAAGGTGATGTCATCAGGGGCGATCAGGCCGGCGCGGGCGCCACCTTCGATCGACATGTTGCAGATCGTCATGCGACCTTCCATCGACAGCGAGCGAATGGCTTCGCCGGCATATTCGATGACGTAGCCGGTGCCGCCCGCCGTGCCGATCTCGCCGATGATGGCAAGAACGATGTCCTTCGCAGTGACACCCGGCGGCAACTGGCCGTCGACCTGCACCAGCATGTTCTTCGCCTTCTTCTGGATCAGCGTCTGGGTCGCGAGAACGTGCTCGACTTCCGACGTGCCGATACCGTGGGCGAGCGAACCGAAGGCGCCGTGCGTGGAGGTGTGGCTATCGCCGCAAACGATCGTCATGCCCGGCAGGGTGAAGCCCTGTTCCGGTCCGATGATGTGGACGATGCCCTGGCGCTTGTCGTTCTCGGAATAATATTCGACGTTGAACTCGGCGGCGTTCTTGGCGAGCTGCTCGACCTGGATGCGGCTTTCCTCGTTCTTGATGCCGAGATGACGGTCAGCCGACGTTGGAACGTTATGGTCGACGACGGCAAGCGTCTTTTCGGGCGCGCGGACCTTGCGGCCGGACATGCGCAGGCCTTCGAAAGCCTGCGGCGAGGTGACTTCATGGACCAGGTGACGGTCGATATAGAGAAGACAGGTGCCGTCTTCCTGTTCGTCGACCAGGTGATCGGCCCAGATCTTGTCGTAAAGGGTACGCGGTGCGCTCATGGCTAATGTCCGTTTTGGCTGGAGCATGGAATTGGGGGTGTGGCGGACAGGCTCCGCCGGCCGTCATTCGATCAACGAAGTCGGCTGTTAAGCGCACCGGAAACGGACGCAAAGAAGCGTGCCGGCAGGCGATAATGGTCCTGCAGCACGAAAATATGCGCACCGATGCATCTGAACTTGGATTCCATGGGGCCGGATATAGCGATTTTTGATCGAAACGGCAATTCGAATCGTTGAGGGCCTAGCGCCGCGGCATCTGCTTCATCTTCTTCTCGATCCGCCGCAGGAAGAGCGACAGGCCGATCGTCAGGATCAGGTAGATATAGGTGACGATCGAATAGGTCTCGAAGAAGCGGAAGGAGCCGGAGGCATAGACCTTACCCATCTGCGTGATGTCGGCGACGCCGAGAACGGAGACGAGCGAGGAATCCTTCACCATCGAGACAAAGTCGTTGGAGAGCGGCGGAAAGATCACTCGGATTGCCTGCGGAAAAACGACGAGGCGGAAGCGACGGTAGCGTGAGAGGCCAAGCGACTTGGCCGCCTCGATCTGACCGATATCGACCGACTGAAAACCGGCGCGGAAAATTTCGGCGATGAAGGACGAATAGCCGATCATGAGCGCGAAGATGGCGCGCCACATCAGCGACAGGTCGCGCACCAGGATCGTCTCTGCAAGACCGGCCTTCACGAAGGGCGTGATCAAAAAATTGTAAGCGGCGACAACGCCAGGTGCGCCGACAAAGGCTATGTAGAACAGCAGGACGAGGATCGGAATGCCTCTGATAATCTCGATGTAGAAGCGGGCGATCTGGCGCAGCACCAGACTGTCTGAAAGGCCGAGCAGAGCGATGCCGAGACCGAGCACCGTTGCCAGGAGGAAGGCGACGAGTGTCACGAACACAGTAACACCGATGCCGTTCGCGACAGTGCGGAAGACCTGAGTGTAAATGTCGTTGGCGATGATGACGACGGCGAGAATGATGCCGATCAGAACAAGGACGACCAGCCACCAGGGACGGTCGTCCTTCTCGTGTCGCGGGGATGGTGGTAGTGCCATCTGGGATCGCTCAGAGGATTATTGGCCCATCTTGTAGTCGAGGAACCACTTCTTGTTCAGCGCATCAAAGGTGCCGTCCGCCTTTAGGTCGGCAATGGCCGCGTTAACGGGAGCGACAAGGTCGGAACCTTTCGGGAAGATGAAGCCGAAGTCCTCGGTGCCGAGCGGTTCGCCGACGACCTTCAACCCGCCATTCGAGGAATCGACATAACCCTTTGCGGCGACGCTGTCTGTCAGAACGAGGTCGACGTCGCCGGTCTTCAGAGCTTGCGCGGTTGCACCGAAGGTTTCGAAGAGCTTGATGCGCGGGTTCTGCTCGTTACCGTCGAGAATTTCATAGACGGCTGTATAGAAGGGCGAAGTGCCGGGCTGGGCGCCGATCAGGCCGTCGTTGAAGGCTCCGAAGCTTTTGGCGTCGGTGAAGCGCTTCTCATCACCTCGCACCAGCATGAACTGCTGCGAACGCATGTAGGGATCGGAGAAGTCGATCTTCTGCTTGCGATCGTCCTTGATGGTGATGCCGGTCATGCCGATATTGTATTGTCCGTCGGACACGGCCTGGATCATCGCGTCCCAGCTCGTGTTCTGGTACTCGACCTTGAAGTTCAGCCGCTTGGCGATCTCGTTCATCGCGTCATATTCCCAGCCGATCGCCTTGCCAGACTTTGGGTCGACGAACTGCAGCGGCGGATAGGCATTTTCGGTCACCACGATGACGGTCTTGCCACCGAGATCCGGCAGGCCGGCGGCAAAGGCTGCGAGCGGCGAAAGCATAGCGGCCGTTAGACCGGCGAGAACAGTACGGCGAAAGAACATGGTGTGGCTCCCCAATATTTGAACGGCAGAATTGTCATGGAAGATACTGATATGGCAAGGCTGCAAGCGCTACGCACCGGCGCAAAAAAAGAAAAGGCGGCCCAAAGACCGCCTTTCCCATGCAATGATTTCGCTTTCGCGAGATGCTTATTCAGCCGAACCTTCAGCAGCGGCTGCAGCTTCTGCGGCGGCCTTTGCTTCAGCGGCTTCTGCTGCTGCCTTTTCGGCGGCGAGAGCCTGTGCGGCTGCAACCTTTTCAGCTTCGATACGTGCCTTTTCCTCGGCAAGGGCCTGACGCTCGGCATCGTTGAGCTTGCGGGCGCGGGTGCCGGTGTTCTCGACGATACGAGCCGACTTACCGCGACGATCGCGCAGATAGTAGAGCTTGGCGCGACGGACCTTACCGCGGCGAACGACTTCGACGCTTTCGATCATCGGGGAGTAAACCGGGAATACGCGCTCGACGCCTTCGCCGTAGGAGATCTTGCGGACTGTGAAGTTTTCCTGCAGACCACCGCCGGAGCGAGCAATGCAAACGCCTTCATAGGCCTGAACGCGGGTACGGTTGCCTTCCGTGACCTTCACGTTGACGCGGACGGTGTCGCCCGGAGAGAATTCAGGAAGGGTGCGCTTGGCTTCGATCTTGGCGGCCTGTTCGGCCTCAAGCTGCTGAATGATGTTCATCGTCTTAACCTTTGGTTCTTCTGAAACAGCCAGAGCGCTCACATTGTCCTTCGGTCGATGCCTCCGGAGTTTGCCTTTCCAGGCGGGAACGGATTCGCCATTCTTTGTTTGCTGGCAGACGGGGCTAGCCCCATTTCCGCGTGGGCCATTACACGAAAGACATCCGCTTGTCATCCCTTGGACGACAAATTTGTGAAATCAGCCGGTTTTTCCGGCCTTTTGCGCCGCAATCAGGTCCGGCCGCCGTTCCTTTGTCAGCGCAACCGCTTGTTCGTGTCGCCATTTCTCGATGGCACCGTGATTGCCCGATGTCAGGATTGCCGGAATCTCGCGGCCTTCCCATTCCTGCGGGCGGGTGTAGTGCGGATGTTCCAGAAGCCCGCCTTCGAAACTCTCGTGCAGGCCCGAGAGATCATTGCCCATCACGCCCGGCAGAATGCGCACGATCGCGTCGAGCACGATCAGCGCGGCCGGCTCCCCGCCTGACAGTACGTAATCGCCGATCGAAACTTCTTCGAGTTCGCGCGCCTCGACCACCCGCTGGTCGACGCCTTCGAAACGGCCGCAGACGATGATGACGCCATCACCGGTCGCCAGCCGGCGCACGCGCTCCTGTGTCAGCGGTTTGCCGCGCGGGCTCATCAGCAGACGTGGGCGGGTGTCATTTTCGGAGGCGCTGTCGATTGCCCGGGCGAGCACGTCGGGCTTCAGCACCATGCCGGCACCGCCGCCGGCAGGTGTGTCATCGACGGTGTGGTGCTTGTCGGTGGCAAAATCACGGATCTGCACGGCATCGAGCGACCATTGCCCGCGTTCGGCCGCCTTGCCGGCGAGAGACAAGCCAAGGTGGCCCGGAAACATTTCCGGATAGAGTGTCAGCACGGTCGCCCGGAACGCCATGGCGCTTACTTCTTTTTCTTCGGCTTGTCGGGAGCAAGTCCCTTGAGATCGTCAGGATCGTCGATGAGGCCTGCTGCAAGCGGGTCGATGAGCAGCTTGCCGGCTTCGAGATCGATTTCCAGTACGGAGGCTTCCGAGAAAGGGATAAGGACGGGACGTTTGCCGGGGCCTTTGAGCTCCAGCAGATCGCCGGCGCCGAAATCGAAGACGCCGGTCACGGTGCCGTAGTTGATGCCCTTGTCGTCATAGGCTTCCAGCCCTTCCAGATCGGCGTAGAAGAACTCGTCGTCCTCCAGCTCCTCATCCGGCAGGCTGTCGCGTTCCATATAGAGCTCCAGGCCGTTCAGCGCCTCGGCAGCATTGCGGTCGTTGATGCCGCGGAAGCGGACCACGACCATGTTCTTCATCTCGCGCAATTCGAGAATTTCGAAAACGCGTCCATCCATGCTGTGCAGGTGGCCATAATCGCCGAGCGCGGTCGGATCGGCCGTATAGGCCTTTACACGCACCTCGCCGCGAATGCCCTGCGCGCCGCCGATGGTTGCCATCAGCACCGGGTTTTCAAGCTTGGTCATGGGTTCCTTCATTCGAACGCAGGCAAGAAGCTGAGATCACGCCTCTCATAAACGAAGTGGGCGGGAATGGAAACGAAAACGGGCGGCATGTTGTCATGCCGCCCGCTCAGATGAGTTCGAAACCGATTATTCGGCGGAAGCAGCAGCTTCAGCGGCGTCAGCAGCCTTCTGAGCCTTCTCGGCAGCGCGCTCCTGAGCCTTTTTGCCCGGCTTTGCCTTTACCGGGTTGTTGCGGGTTTCGCGCTTGGAGATGCCGGCTTCGTCGAGGAAGCGCAGGACGCGGTCGGTCGGCAGGGCGCCCTGGTCGAGCCAGTGCTTGATGCGCTCGCCGTTCAGCTGAACGCGCTTCTCGTCGTCCTTGGCGAGCATCGGGTTCCAGGAACCGAGATTCTCAAGGAAGCGGCCGTCACGCGGGCTGCGGGCATCGGCGAGAACGACGTGGTAATATGGGCGCTTCTTGGAACCACCGCGTGCGAGACGAATTTTCAGTGCCATGTTCTTAACTCCTTAGGCTTTTCTTGAACCGCTTCGTTGAGCGGCATGGTTATCGGGCTGCGGCGCTCTGTTCAGCGTGGTCCGCAGCGATCTGCTCATGATGCCGGATGACTTCCTTGATGACGAAGTTCAGGAACTTCTCGGCGAAATCCGGGTCCAGATGCGCATCTTCGGCAAGCTGACGAAGACGGGCGATCTGGTATTCCTCGCGCGCCGGATCGGCCGGCGGCAACTTGTACCTGGCCTTCAGCACGCCGACTTCTTTGGTGCAGCGGAAGCGTTCGGCCAGAATGTGGACGAGCGCCGCATCGATATTGTCGATCGACTGGCGGTAGCTCGAAAGCTGGGCTTTGACGTCTGGATCAATCATGGGGCAGGCGATCCTTTCACTTCTTCTTGGGCAATCCGGGCAGACCCGGGAAACCACCACCGAGGCCTGGCAGCTTTGCGCTGCCAAGACCCGGCAATCCGCCCGGCAAACCTCCGCCTAGACCGGGCATACCCCCACCCGGCTTTCCGAGACCCGCAGCCTCAGCCTGTTTTTGCAGTGCTTCCAGCTGTTTCGGGTCGATATTCGAGAGATCGGGCATGCCGCCCATGCCGCCGAGGCCCCCCAGCCCCATCTTGCCGGCGAGGCCGCCCATCATCTGCTTCATCATGCCGCCTTTGCCCTTGCCGCCCATCATCTTCATCATGTCCGCCATCTGGCGGTGCATCTTCAGAAGCTTGTTGATGTCAGCAGCATCGGTACCGGAGCCGGCGGCAATGCGCTTCTTGCGCGAATGCTTGAGCATGTCGGGATTGGCGCGCTCGGCCTTGGTCATCGAGGAGATAATGGCGAGCTGGCGCTTGAAGAGGCGGTCATCGAGGCCGGCGGCGGCCATCTTGTCCTTCATGCCGCTCATGCCGGGCATCAGGCCCATGATGCCGCCCATGCCGCCCATCTTCTGCATCTGCTTCAGCTGGTCGGCGAGGTCATTCAGGTCGAACTTACCCTTGGCCATCTTGGCGGCCATGGCGGCCGCCTTTTCGGCGTCGATGTTTTCGGCCGCCTTTTCGACGAGCGAGATGATATCGCCCATGCCGAGAATGCGGTCGGCGATACGGCGGGGATGGAATTCTTCCAGCTCGCCCATTCGTTCGCCGACGCCGATCAGCTTGATCGGCTTGCCGGTGACGGCGCGCATGGAAAGGGCCGCGCCGCCGCGGCCGTCGCCGTCCATACGGGTCAGGACGAGGCCGGTGATGCCGACGCGCTCATCGAAGCTGCGGGCAAGATTCACGGCGTCCTGACCGGTCAGGCTGTCGGCGACCAGCAGGATTTCGTGCGGATTCGACTTCTTCTTGATGTCGGCCATTTCGGCCATCAAGGGTTCGTCGATATGAGTGCGGCCGGCGGTGTCGAGGATGACGACGTCATGACCGCCGAGCTTGGCTGCCTGGACAGCGCGGGCAGCGATATCGGTCGGCGATTGGCCGGCGATAACAGGCAGCGTATCGATATTGGCCTGAGCGCCAAGCTGGCGAAGCTGCTCCTGGGCGGCCGGACGGCGCGTGTCGAGCGATGCCATCAGCACCTTCTTCTTCTCGCGCGTCGTCAGCCGGTTTGCGATCTTCGCCGTGGTCGTCGTCTTGCCCGAGCCCTGCAGGCCGACCATCATGATGACGACAGGGGCGGCGGCATGAAGGTCGACGCCGACACCTTCGCCGCCGAGCATTTCGATCAGCTCGTCATGGACGATCTTGACGACCATCTGGCCGGGCTTGATCGATTTCAGGATCTCGGCGCCGACAGCCTTGTCGCGGACGCGGTCGGTGAACGAGCGGACGACTTCCAGCGAGACGTCGGCTTCCAGAAGCGCACGGCGAACCTCCCGCAGCGCTGCGGAAACATCACTTTCCGAAAGCGCGCCACGGCCTGTCAGTCCATTCAGGATGGAACCAAGACGGTCCTGGAGGTTCTCAAACATCGGCTCTTCCTTGCTACGTTTCGGGGAGTTTTTGAATGTTCCCGAACGTCGTGCTTTTCCTTGACGAAAACAAGACGCAAAGCCAAAAAGCACCCGAGGGCGCGACGCGCTGTCGGGTGTTGACCTCCGGAATCCAGTCCCGGTCGGCGGCTCGGAGTCTGTTACTCGTCGCGGATTTGGCGCGATAAACAGGAAAGTTGCGGGAAAGTCAAGGCGAATGCGTCTAGCGACGTCGTTGCGGACTTTTCTGAAGCCGAACGGCAGGAGTGGCGAGGGATAATCCATCATGCAGCCGGTCGCGACGACGGAAGTATATATCTATATATACTAACATATTCGCCTTAGAATTCGCTGATGTCTGGTAGAATATTTCGATCGGTGAGCCGAATTCGCCCTAAAAGCCAGTTGCAAAATATTCCGCTTCTGATTCTACTTTCTACTTAAGTAAATTCTGTAAAATGATTCGTGAATATCCTTGATGCCGAATGAATCGGCGGAGATATCAAATGATAAACCCGGATATAGAAAGCTGGGCGTTGGCTCGCGCCCATAATATAGTTCTGAAAGAAGGCCTGAATCTGGCGAAGGCGGCACAGGACCTGGATCGCAAACGGTCTCGCTTGTTGGTCTATGAGCTCAGAAAGGTTATCACCGCTGCTATCGTTGAAGCCCACACGGCGTCCCTCAATTCCGATGGCGTGGCGCGTTAGATCCAGATTTTGTCTGGTTTTCATAGGTTGACTGTGCCGTATCCATTCTGATTCCGAAGGGGCTTTGCCTTTGCGCGTAAGAAAAAGGACGAACCTCGCTTGGCGCTCACCCACTGGTAATCCCTGAGCATTTCCGCCATATACAGCCGAAACGCAGCGGACATAATCAGATGAGCAACACGGTCGAATTCGCGAAGATGAACGGGCTTGGCAACAAGATCCTGGTCGTTGACATGCGCGGGCGGAGCGACAAGGTGACGCCACAGGCTGCCATCGCGCTCAATGCCGATGCCGAGACGCAGTTCGACCAGATCATGGCGATTCATGATCCAAAGGCGCAAGGCACTGATGCCTATATCGACATCCTGAATTCCGACGGATCCAAGGCGCAGGCCTGCGGCAACGGAACTCGCTGTGTCGTGCAGGCGTTAGCCGCCGAAACCGGCAAGAAGGCTTTCACCTTCCAGACCGTTGCCGGCATCTTGAATGCCTTCGAACACGATGACGGCACGATATCCGTTGACATGGGGCTGCCGGTCTTCGACTGGAACCGGATCCCACTCGCGGAAGAATTCCACGATACGAGCCGTATCGAACTGCAGATAGGGCCGATCGACCATCCCGTCCTGCATTCGCCCTCGGCCATGTCCATGGGCAATCCGCATGCGATCTTCTGGGTCGACCGCGATCCGATGAGCTTCGATCTCGAACGCTTCGGGCCGCTGCTCGAAAACCATCCGATCTTCCCGGAGAAGGCCAATATCACGCTGGCGCAGGTCATTTCGGACTCGGCGCTGCGGACGCGCACCTGGGAGCGCGGAGCAGGCCTGACGCTCGCCTGCGGTTCGGCCGCCTGCGCCTCCGCCGTCAGTGCTGCTCGCACATGCCGTACCGGCCGCAAGGTGACGATCGATGTCGCCTCCAGCCCGATCCGCCAGCCGCTGACGATCGACTGGCGAGGGGACGATCACGTGGTCATGACCGGTCCTGCCGAATGGGAATGGTCCGGCACGCTCGATCCATCGACCGGCACATGGTCGCGTGATGCCGAACGCGGAGCGGAAGCGCGGTGAGCGGCGTCGAGGTCATCACCTTCGGCTGTCGTCTCAATACTTATGAATCCGAAGTGATGAGATCGCAGGCGGAAGCAGCCGGGCTCAACAATGCCATCCTGGTCAATACCTGTGCCGTGACCGGCGAGGCCGTGCGTCAGGCCCGCCAGGCGATCCGCCGTGCGCGTCGCGACAATCCGCATGCCCGCATCATCGTCACCGGCTGTGCGGCGCAGACGGAAAAGCAGGCCTTTGCCGAAATGGCCGAGGTCGATGCGGTGCTCGGCAATGAAGAGAAGCTGAGGGCTGCGTCTTATCGCGGGCTTCCGGATTTCGGCGTTTCGGCGGAAGAGAAGCTGCGTGTCAACGACATCATGAGTGTGCGCCACACCGCGCCGCAGATGGTCAGGCATATCGACGGCCATGTGCGCGCCTTCATCCAGGTGCAGAACGGCTGTGACCATCGCTGCACTTTCTGCATCATTCCCTATGGCCGCGGCAATTCGCGTTCCGTGCCGATGGGGGCGGTGGTCGATCAGGCGCGCAACCTCGTCGAAAGCGGCTATCGCGAAATCGTGCTGACCGGTGTCGACGCCACGAGTTATGGCGACGATCTTCCCGGTCATCCGACGCTCGGGCTGCTGGCAAAAACGCTGCTGAAGCAGGTGCCGGAGATCTGTCGCCTGCGGCTGTCTTCCATCGACAGCATCGAGGCCGATCGCCATCTCATGGATCTGATCGCCGACGAGCAGCGCTTCATGCCGCATCTGCACCTATCGCTGCAACATGGCGACGACATGATCCTGAAGCGCATGAAACGCCGCCATCTGCGGGCTGACGCCCTGCGCTTCATCGAAGACGTGCGTCGGCTGCGGCCGGAGATGAGTTTTGGTGCGGACATGATCGCCGGTTTCCCGACAGAGACCGAAGAGATGTTCGAAAATGCGGTGCGGCTGGCGGAAGAGGCTGACATCGCGTATCTGCACGTCTTCCCCTATAGCCCGCGTCCCGGCACGCCCGCCGCGCGCATGCCACAGCTCGACCGTTCTCTCATCAAGGACCGCGCCGCCCGCCTGCGCGCCACTGGACAGATGCTGCACCGGCGCCATCTGGACAAGATGGTCGGAACGCGGCAATGGCTGCTGGTGGAAAATAACGGTCTTGCCCACACGGAAAACTTCACGCTTGTCGCAGTGCCCGGTCTTCGTCCGCGCGATATCGTCGAAGCGACGATCACTGGCCACAATGGCAAGCATCTCGACATGCAATTGACGGCTGCCGCGGCGGCCTGACTTCACGGACAGCTTCATGGCGCTCAGTTTCATCAAAAAGGTCTTCACTTTCGGCAAGGACAAGCCGGCTGAAGAGCTCGTGCCGGAAGCCGTGGAGAAGGAACTGGAGCCGCGCTCGCGCGACGAAGATCTGCCGGTTGCTGCTGATCCGGTTCTTGCCGAAGAAATGGAAACGGCCGGCGGTCCGGCGGCGGATATCGAGGAAGCTCTCGCGGAGCAGGAACCGGTTGAAGCCCGGTCCGAATTCCTCCCTACTGCCGATGATCTGGGCGACATGGGCGTTGTCCCTCTGTCGCTGCTGGAAGCCGAGGCGGAAGCGAACGCAGACGACGCTGCGGCAGCACCCCCCTCTGTCCCTTTGGAACATCTCCCCCACGAGGAGGGAGATCGTTTGGAGGATGACGCTGCCGTGAGAGAGGAAGGCAGAGTCGAGCCAACCGAGACATTTCCAGAAGAGATTCCGACTCACGACGCCCAGGAAATTCCAGCTGAGGTAGTGCAGGATTCTCAATCCTTGCCAATCTCGCCCTTTGCGGGGGAGACGTCCGGCAGGACAGAGGGGGGCGTCACCCCCGCCGAATCGGCGCCGAATCCCATCCTTCCCAGAGGCTTTGCCACCGGACCGGAAGCCGAACCCGAACCTATGGCCGCGCCGCAGCCGAGGCTTTCCTGGTTCCAGCGCCTGCGCAATGGTCTCGCGCGCACCTCTTCTCAGCTTACCGGCCAGATCGCTGCGCTTTTCACCAAGCGCAAGCTCGACGATGATACGCTGCAGGATCTCGAGGACCTGCTGATCCAGGCCGACCTCGGCGTCGAGACGGCGATGCGGGTGACCGATACGCTGGCTTCGGAGCGTTACGGCAAGGATGTGACCGGCGAGGATGTCAGCCGCATCATGGCGAGTGAAATCGCCAAGGTATTGAAGCCGGTTGCCAAGCCGCTGCAGCTCGATCTCTCCCACAAGCCGCATGTCATCCTCGTCGTCGGTGTCAATGGCACCGGCAAGACGACAACGATCGGCAAGCTGGCAGCCAAGCTTTCCGGCGCCGGCCTCAAGGTGATGGTGGCGGCCGGCGATACGTTCCGCGCTGCCGCCATCGAGCAGTTGAAGATCTGGGCCGATCGCACCAAATCCGAATTCATCGGCACCAAGCTTGGCGCGGATGCTGCGGGCCTTGCCTATGACGCCTTCGAACAGGCAAAAGCCAGGAAATGCGATGTGCTGATCATCGATACGGCGGGCCGTCTGCAGAACAAGGCAGAGCTGATGGCCGAGCTGGAAAAGATCGTGCGCGTGCTCGGCAAGCTCGATCCCGATGCGCCGCATACCGTGCTCCAGACACTCGATGCGACAACCGGACAGAATGCGCTCAATCAGGTTGAGATCTTCCGGAATGTCGCCGGTGTCAGCGGGCTGATCATGACCAAGCTTGACGGCACGGCGCGCGGCGGCATCCTGGTGGCGATCTCCGCCAAGCATAAGCTGCCGGTCTATTTCATCGGCGTAGGGGAAGGGGTCGACGATCTCGAACCGTTCGAGGCAGAGGATTTTGCGCAAGCCATTGCCGGTATCGGCCAATGATGCCACAGATTAGCCGTCGATGGCTTGCATGCATTGCAAAAAAGCAGGTTTGAAGAAGCATGACGACTGAAAGCGATATTACTCCCAGCGCCGCAGACCGGCATCATCCGCTTCTGAAACTGGCGCTGGAACTCGGGCCGCTTATGGTCTTTTTCTTTGCCAATCTGCGTGGTGAATGGCTCGTCGCGCGTTTTCCGGCGTTGGCCGAACTCGGTGGTCCACTTTTCGTCGCGACCGGGCTGTTCATGACTGCGACGGTGATCTCGCTGGTGGTTTCCAAGGTGGTGCTCGGTCATCTGCCGATCATGCCCTTTATTTCCGGCATCGTGGTCCTGGCGTTCGGAGCCCTCGGCATTTATCTGCAAAACGAGATCTTCATCAAAATGAAGACCACGATCATCAACGCGCTCTTCGGCGGCATTCTGCTCGGTGGTTTGCTGTTTGGAAAGTCGCTGCTCGGCTATGTCTTCAACGCTGCCTTCCAGCTCGATGCCGAAGGTTGGCGCAAGCTGACGATCCGCTGGAGCATCTTCTTCCTCTTCCTCGCGGTGCTGAACGAGGTCGTCTGGCGCAATTTCTCGGATAATTTCTGGGTTGCCTTCAAGGTCTGGGGCACGATGCCGATCACCATCATCTTCACGATGGCCCAGATGCCGTTGATTCTGAAGCACAGCATTCAGACCGAGGCGGAAGGCGAAAAGTGACTGTCATCGACGGCGCCGACCGAGCGCGGCATCAGGTCTTCTGGTTTTCTGCCTGCCTTGCGGTGTTGATCGTCCAGATCATCGCCGAATATCTGATGGGCCGGGTGCCGATCTGTACCTGTGGTTACGTCAAACTCTGGGAAGGCACGGTCAATTCCAGCGGCAATTCCCAGCACCTGTCCGACTGGTACACGCCGTCGCACATCATCCACGGCTTCCTGTTCTACGGGCTTGCGCACCTCCTGCTTCGCGGCAAGCCGCTTGCGGCGAAGCTGCTTCTGGCAATGCTCGTCGAATCCGGCTGGGAGCTTCTGGAAAATTCGCCTCTGATCATCGATCGCTACCGCACGGCGACGATCTCGCTCGATTATTACGGTGACAGCATCATCAATTCGGTCATGGATACGATCTTCATGGCCGTCGGCTTCTTCTTCGCCTCGAGAGCGCCCGTGGCGCTGACGGTTGCCATTGCGATCTTCTTCGAGATATTCACCGGTTACGTGATCCGGGACAATCTGACGCTGAATGTTCTGATGTTGATCTGGCCTGTCGAAGCGATCAAGGTCTGGCAGAGCGGGGCTTAAGAAACCGGCTTGCCCAGCGCCTTTTCCATTGCCGGAAAAAGGCCTTCCTTCAGGCTGATATCGTCGAAAGGGCCGACACGCTTGTAAATGATCGTGCCGTCGGGTGCTACGAGATAGCTTTCCGGAATGCCGTAGACACCCCAGTCGATCGCTGCCTTGCCGTTCGGGTCTATGCCAATGGCTTGGTAGGGGTTGCCGAGTTCGCCGAGGAAGCGCAGGGCGTTCTCGTTCTTGTCCTTATAATTGATCGCAACGATGTTCAGCCGCCCATCCTCGGCGAGCTGCTTCAGGAGAGGATGTTCGTCGCGGCAGGGAATGCACCAGGAGGCGAAGACGTTGACGAGAGTGAGCTTGCCCTTGACCGCCTCATCCGTCAGCGCCGGCAGTCCAGAGCCTTCGAGCGGCGGCAGATTCAGCGGCGGCGCTTCCGTTCCGATCAAGGCGGACGGAATCTCGGCGATGTTCTTGCCGTGGAAATCCTGATCGTAGAGCATTTTTGCTGCAGTCGCGGCAATGCCGCCGAAAACGACCAGCGGGATCAGAGCAAGTGCATAGCGGCTGGGGCCGCGGCTCTTCGGTCTATCCTCTTGTGGAGCCTCGGTCATTCGCCGTCCTTCGGTCTGGCGGAGCGGCGGCGAATGCCGGCGGCTTCCAGCGCTGCCAGTTCCTTCTGGCGCGCCCGCCCGTCAGACCAGGTCCAGAGCGTCACTGCAATCGTCACGAGGGCAGCAAAGCCATAGGAGCCATAGACATAAAAAGCGTAGGAACCGCCCATCGCTATTCCTCCCGGCCTGCCATACGGGCGGCCATGCGGCGCTGGGAGGCGATACGGCGGCGCCAGATCTCGTTTCTCATCGCCATCAGATGCAGGGTGAAGAACAGCAGCGTGAAGGCGATCGCCATGATCAGCAGCGGGCGCAGGAATTCCGGATCGATTGCCGGGCCTTCAAGGCGCATGACGCTTGCCGACTGATGCAGTGTGTTCCACCAGTCGACCGAGAACTTGATGATCGGTATATTCACGAAACCGACGAGGATGAGGACGGCGGTGACGCGCGCAGCCTTGGAGGGTTCATCCATGGCGCGGTTCAGCGCGATCAGGCCGAGATACATCAGGAAGAGAATGAAGACCGAGGTCAGTCGCGCATCCCAGACCCACCATGTGCCCCACATGGGCTTGCCCCAGAGCGAGCCGGTGACGAGTGCAAGCAGGGTGAAGGCGGCTCCGAGCGGGGCGGCGGCCTTGGCCGACACATCAGCCAGCGGATGGCGCCAGACGAGTGTGCCGATCGCCGAAATGCTCATGATCGTATAGCACATCATGGAGAGCCAGGCCGCGGGCACATGCACATACATGATGCGCACGGTCTCGCCCTGCTGGTAATCCCCTTCCGTCGAGAAGCTCAGATAGAGGCCGATGATAAAACAGAGGGCGGTGATGCCGGCCAGCCATGGAAT
Organism: Rhizobium sp. ZK1; assembly: GCF_047782645.1. Taxonomy (NCBI): domain Bacteria; kingdom Pseudomonadati; phylum Pseudomonadota; class Alphaproteobacteria; order Hyphomicrobiales; family Rhizobiaceae; genus Rhizobium; species Rhizobium sp. ZK1. The sequence continues at coordinate 3,882,301 of NZ_CP180586.1, read as the reverse complement.
GACGCGCGATACCAGCGCCAGAAACCGCGTCGGGTTGGCGAGGTCGCTGAATTTGCTGATGGCAAGGCTCGTTTCGCTCATATCCGCTTCCTTACCTTGATCCGCCCGGAGCCGCAATCGAAGTGGCGATCAATCCGCCGTGTTTCTGAGTGCCAGCGCGGCCGCAGCCGGACCGATGACGGCGAAGAAGAGCGTCAGGGCAATGAGGATCAGAAACGGCGGCAGGAAGGGCGATGGTCCCACGACCGCTGCATAGGTGGCGCTGACGCCGAAGATCAGCACCGGGATCGTCAACGGCAGGATGAGTACCGAGACCAGCAGGCCACCGCGCGGCAGCGCAACGGCAACGGCTGCACCGACGGCGCCGATGAAGCTGATCGCCGGCGAGCCGACGAGAAGGGTAAGCATGGTCGCGCCGATCGCTGTCTCGTTCATGTTCATGAAGAGGCCGAGCAATGGGGAAGCGATGACGAGCGGCAGGCTGGTTGCCGTCCAGTGTGCAGCGCATTTGACGAGCACAGTCAGCACCAGCGGCGTTTCCTGCATGAGCATCAGATCGAGTGAGCCATCGTCGCGCTCCGCCTGGAACAGGCGATCGAGCCCGAGAAGGGCCGCAAGCAGAGCGCCTATCCAGACGATAGCCGGGCCGATGCGCGAGAGCAACGCAAGATCAGGTCCGACGCCGAAAGGAATGACGGCGACGATCGTCAGGAAAAACAGGATGCCGATCAATGCGCCGCCGCCAGCGCGTATGGAAAGCTTGAGGTCGCGAAGGAAGAGGGCGATCATCCCCAGACTCCCTCCTCGGCGCCGGCAAAACCGGTCATTCGCAACTCCGCGGCATTCTCAAGCCCGAGCGGCTGATGGGTCGCGGCGATTACGATGCCACCTTCCCGGCGGTGCGTTTCGATCAGCCCCGCGAACAATTTGTCTGCGCTCGCGTCCAGTGCTGCCGTCGGCTCGTCCAGGATCCAGACAGGGCGATACGCTACCAGAAGTTTGGCGAAGGCAAAGCGGCGCTGCTGGCCGGCGGAAAGGTAACCAAAGGGCAGGTGGGTTATGCCGGGCAGGCCGACAGCTTCTGCGGCATCTTCAGTGCTGAGGCCTACGACTTCAGCCGGCCCGAGAAAAGATCGCCAGAAATCCAGATTTTCTGCAACCGTAAGTTCATTCTTCATTGCGTTACGATGACCGAGGTAGTGGCTTGCTTCTGCTGCCGGGCGCCTTTCGCCAACGTGCAAATCGGCTGTTGTGACTGAGCCTTTTTCAGGCCTTAAAAGGCCTGCCACCACCCGCAGTAAAGTGGACTTTCCTGATCCGTTTTTACCCGTTAGAATCAGCGCCTCGCCGGCCTGCAAGTGAAAGGAAACGTTAACGAAAATCAGATCTTCCCCGCGCCGGGCAGCCAGATTTTCAGCGATAAGATGCATGCATCGGCTCTTTCTTCATTGCGCCCTCGGGCAGGCTCAAAAAATGTCCAATTTTGACCTTTGTCGGTATGGCAAGTCTTTACGAAATTATCTATAAGACCTGCAACCACGCCAGCGGTCGGCGTGAATTTCATCCTTGCGCCGAACTTGAGGTCTTCTCCTCACGTGCGGACAGCGGAAATGGCCGTACCCGCATCCTGATGTGCATTAAGTGCATAGGCGTTCGCACGACTGTGTTGGCTATCAGAAACGGGGTCTCTCGTGTCTAAATCTCTTGACAGTTTCAATTGTCGGTCCACGCTTTCCGTTGGTGGAAAGGATTATGTCTACTACAGCCTGCCGAAGGCTGAGGCAAACGGCCTGCCGGGCGTATCGAAGCTCCCCTATTCGATGAAGGTGCTGCTGGAAAATCTGCTGCGCTTCGAGGATGGTCAATCGGTCACCAAGGAGCACATCCTTGCCGTCGCCGAATGGCTTGATAACAAGGGTGCCGTCGAGAACGAGATCGCCTACCGTCCGGCCCGCGTGCTGATGCAGGACTTCACCGGCGTTCCCGCCGTCGTCGACCTGGCCGCAATGCGCGACGCGATGGTTTCTCTCGGTGGCGATCCGGAAAAGATCAATCCGCTCGTTCCCGTTGACCTCGTCATCGACCACTCCGTCATCGTCGACGAATTCGGCACGCCGCAGGCTTTCGCCAGAAACGTCGAGCTGGAATATCAGCGCAACGGCGAGCGCTACCGCTTTCTGAAGTGGGGTCAGCAGGCGTTCAAGAATTTCCGCGTCGTTCCTCCGGGCACCGGCATCTGTCACCAGGTCAACCTCGAATATCTCGGCCAGACCGTCTGGACGAAGGAAGAGGATGGCGAAACGATCGCCTATCCTGATACCTGCGTCGGCACCGATTCGCACACGACGATGATCAACGGTCTCGGCGTTCTCGGCTGGGGTGTGGGTGGTATCGAAGCTGAAGCCGCCATGCTCGGTCAGCCGGTTTCGATGCTCCTGCCCGAAGTCATCGGCTTCAAGCTGACTGGCAAGCTGAAGGAAGGCGTCACTGCGACCGATCTCGTTCTGACCGTCGTGCAGATGCTGCGCAAGAAGGGTGTCGTTTCCAAGTTCGTCGAGTTCTTCGGCCCGGGCATGGACAACATGCCGCTCGCCGACCGCGCGACGATCGGCAACATGGGTCCGGAATACGGCGCCACCTGCGGCTTCTTCCCGGTCGACGGCGAAACCATCAACTACCTCACCATGTCCGGCCGTACGCATGACCGGATCGCACTCGTCGAAGCCTATTCCAAGGCTCAGGGCATGTGGCGTGAAGGCGACGGTTCCGATCTCGTCTTCACCGACACACTGGAACTCGATCTCGGCGACGTCGTTCCGTCGATGGCCGGTCCGAAGCGTCCGGAAGGCCGCATCGCGCTCGAAAACATCGCTTCCGGTTTCGCCGGCTCGATGGATGCCGACTACAAGAAGCCCGGCCAACTTTCCAACCGCTATGCGGTCGAAGGCACGGATTTCGATCTCGGCCATGGTGACGTCGCGATTGCCGCCATCACGTCCTGCACCAACACCTCCAACCCGTCGGTTCTGATCGCTGCAGGCCTTCTTGCCCGCAACGCCGTTGCCAAGGGTCTAAAGACCAAGCCGTGGGTTAAGACCTCGCTTGCTCCGGGATCGCAGGTGGTCGGCGAATATCTTGCCAAGTCCGGCCTGCAGGCCGATCTCGACAAGCTCGGCTTCAACCTCGTCGGTTTCGGCTGCACGACTTGCATCGGCAATTCCGGCCCGCTGCCGGCGCCGATCTCCAAGACGATCAACGACAAGGGCCTGATCGTTTCCGGCGTGCTCTCGGGCAACCGTAACTTCGAAGGCCGTATTTCTCCGGACGTCCAGGCGAACTATCTCGCTTCGCCGCCGCTCGTCGTCGCCTACGCACTTGCCGGCACGGTGCAGAAAGACCTGACCAAGGAGCCGATCGGCGAAGACCAGAACGGCAACCCGGTCTATCTCAAGGACATCTGGCCGACCTCGCACGAGGTTCAGGACTTCATCCAGAAATACGTGACCCGCGAGCTCTACGAAACCAAGTATGCCGACGTCTTCAAGGGCGACGAAAACTGGCGGGCCGTTCAGGTTCCTCCAGGCCAGACCTATGCCTGGGACGACGACTCGACCTACGTCCAGAACCCGCCATACTTTGTCGGCATGGGCAAGAAGGGTACCGGGACGTCGGACATCAAGGACGCACGCGTTCTTGGCCTCTTCGGCGACAAGATTACGACCGACCACATTTCTCCGGCCGGTTCGATCAAGGCCGCTTCGCCGGCCGGGGCCTACCTGATTGGCCATGACGTCGCAGTCGCCGACTTCAACCAGTACGGTACGCGTCGCGGCAACCATGAAGTCATGATGCGCGGCACCTTCGCCAATATCCGCATCCGCAACTTCATGCTCGGCGCCAACGGCAAGGAGGGTGGTTACACCATCCACTATCCGTCCAAAGAAGAGACCTCGATCTACGACGCGGCCATGCAGTACAAGGCCGAAGGCGTTCCGCTCGTCATCTTCGCGGGCGTGGAATATGGCAACGGCTCCTCGCGTGACTGGGCTGCAAAGGGTACCAACCTGCTCGGCGTCAAGGCCGTGATCGCTCAGAGCTTCGAGCGTATCCATCGTTCGAATCTGGTCGGCATGGGTGTCATCCCCTTCGTCTTCGAAGAGGGCACGACCTGGCAGAGCCTCAACCTGAAGGGCGACGAACTCGTCACCATCGAGGGCCTCGAAAACATCAAGCCGCGCGAAAAGAAGATCGCCAAGATCACCTACGCCGATGGAACGGTAAAGGACGTTCCGTTGCTGTCGCGTGTCGATACGCTGGACGAGGTCGTATACCTCAACAATGGCGGCATCCTGCAGACGGTTCTGCGCGACCTTGCAGCCTGATTGTTAAGATACTTGCCTGATAATGACCGCCGGAGAGCAATTTCCGGCGGTTTTTCTTTGCGGAAAACGAGGGTGTTTCACAGCTCACGGTGATGTGTTTCGGCTGCACTCCGCCTGGGGCTCCGTCTCACCCGTTCGTGACTTTGCGTTTGGACCTGGAAGGATTATTCGTACGTTCATATCTCAGAGCCGGCGGTTCAGGACTGTTGCCGGCGCTGAAAAAGAGGTGCTGGTGAATGTCCCCGCGTTTTTTGATCCCGCTGGTCGCCGGGCTTGCCTTTGCAGGTCCGCTCTTGGCCGAAGACGGCACGCCGAAAGGCGTCGTTGAACTGTTCACGGCGCAGGGCTGCGCCTCCTGTCCGCCGGCCGATGCCGCATTCCGCAAGCTTGTCAGCCAGGGCAATGTCATCGCACTCGCCTATCATGTCGACTACTGGAATTATCTCGGCTGGGCCGACACGCTGAGCTCAAAGGAAAATACCGAGCGGCAGTACGGCTATGCCCGCATGATGGGTCGCAGCAATGTCTATACCCCACAGGCAATCGTCAATGGCCGTGACCATCTTGCAGGTGCGGATCTCGCCGGCATCAACGGCAAGATAAACGGCTATGCCAACGAGGGTAAAGGCCTGACAATACCTGTGAGTGCGCGTATGAGCGGCGATGAGTTGGAGATCAAGCTCGGCGCCGGACAGGGCAAGGCCAATGTCGTGATCGTCTATTTCGAGAAGGAAAAAACGATCGATGTCGAGAAGGGCGAAAACAGCGGCAAGAAGATTTCTTACCTCCACAGTGTGACCGATGTGGAGACCGTCGGCATGTGGGACGGCAAGGCCACGACGCTCACCCTGCCGGCGAGTGTGATGGAAAAACCTGATCTGGAGGGGTCGGCGATTCTCTTGCAGTCTGCGACGCCTAACGGCGATCCGGGAGCAATCCTCGGCGCGGCCGTCGTCATGGCTGGAAAAAATATCTAAGAATTTCATCCGCTTGCGGATGAATATCAGGCGGCCCGGCCAAGCGTATTCGGGGCTGGGGTTAAGGTCGATACGCTCCGCCGGGCCCTTTGGCGCGCTGGCGCCAAACTGGAACCTATAGTTCTCTTGGAAATGAGGCGCTGTTTTGACTGAAATGCGGCGCTCCGGAGAAAGCCGGTTTCGTCCACAGTGTGACAGTCCGTACCCTTGCAATTTGACGTGGCTCGGGCAAACTGTCACTCTCCTGTCACACGTGGAGGTCTTGGGAGTCTGATGACAGATACGCCGGATTTGCGACACGGCGAAAGCCGCTCCGTCGACAATAGTTCTTCAACCGTCGTTGATCTCAGGGAATACAGACAAAACAAGGAGCCGATGCCGGTGACATTTCACCGGCGGGAGCTCGACCAGATCCTGTGGATCTACGGTCGTATGGTGGGCGAGGGCGAGTGGAAAGACTATGCCATCGACCACACCAAGGAGAAGGCAGTCTTCTCTGTCTTCAAGCGCTCAGGCGAAATGCCTCTCTTCCGAATCGAGAAGAACCCGAAGCTTGCCGCAAAGCAGGGCGCATTTTCCGTGGTGAATTTTAACGGCATGATCCTGAAGCGCGGGCACGAGCTCGGACCGGTGCTGAAGGTCTTCGACAAGTCGTTGAAGCTCGTCGACAAGTAGACAAGCTCATCCCTTGAACAGCGTACCGGGATAGGCATCAGGATCGGGGTGGGTTTCCGTCCCTTCGCCGAGTTCGCGCTGCATCAGCATCGTGTCCAGCCAGCGGCCGTGCTTATAGCCAGTACCCTTCATCAGGCCGATCACTTCGAAACCGAGCGAGCGGTGAAGCGCGATCGAAGCCGGGCTCGCGCCGCCGATGACTGCGGTCATCTGTCGGAAGCCAGACACAGTGCAGCGGAAGATCAGCTCTCCGAGCAGCAGCTTGCCGATGCCCTTTCCGCGCGCCTCCGTGCTGAGATAAATCGAATCCTCGACCAGCCAGCGATAGGCTGGCCGCGTGCGGAAGGCGGAGGCATAGGCGTAGCCAAGCAGGGTTCCGTCTTCGCCGGTGGCGGCAATGTACGGATAGCTCTGCTCGCGGATGGCGGAGAAGCGGGCTGCGATTTCTGCCTGCGTCGGCGGTACGATCTCGTAGCTGGACGTACCGTTCAGCACGGACTCGCGGTAGATTTCGGTAATGGCGGGAAGATCGGAAGGAAGGGCGTCGCGTAGAATAGGGGGCATTTCGAGTCGATCGGCATGGTTGAGAGAAGGCTCTTGTTGAAGCACTCCGGTCAACTGCTCGCAACAAAAAAGGCGGCCGAAGCCGCCTTTCGTGTTTCAGTCCAGCCTGGTTATTTCCGGTTGCCCATGAACTGCAGCAGGAACATGAAGAGGTTGATGAAGTCGAGGTAGAGCGTCAGGGCGCCCATGATGGCCTTGCGGCCAGCGACGTCATAACCGTCTGCTTCATAATACATTTCCTTGATCCGCTGGGTATCGTAGGCGGTGAGGCCTGCGAAGATCAGCACGCCGATCACGGAGATTGCGAACTGCAGGGCCGACGAAGCCAGGAAGATGTTGACCAGCGAAGCGATGATCAGGCCGAAGAGACCCATGATCAGGAACGAGCCCATCGCCGACAGGTCACGCTTGGTCGTGTAGCCGTAGAGCGACAACGCACCGAAGGAGGCGGCGGTCACGAAGAAGGTCTGTGTGATGCTCGATTGCGTGTAGATCAGGAAGATCGACGACAGCGAGAGACCGACCAGCGCAGCATAGATCCAGAAGGTTGTCTGAGCCGCAGCCACGCTCATGCGGTTAATGCGGAAGCTCAGGAAGAAGACCGCCGCAAGAGGCGCAAGGATCACGACCCAGCGCAGGGGCGACTGGTACAGGACCTGGCCGAACTGGGTGAGCTGGCCGTCCTGGACGGCGAAGGTGAATGCGAAATAGGCGGCCAAACCAGTGATCGCCAGACCCAGCGCCATCAGGTTGTAGACCTTGAGCATATAAGCGCGGAGGCCTTGATCAATCACTTCGCCGGTTTGTGCACGGCTTTGGTAGTTTCGAAGATCAGCCATAGTTTCCTCTTACAAGCTCCGATGAAGATACGGTGTCGGGTTCACGACCCGGGCGCCGCTGCGGAGCTCCAGCATGCCTGCAGACAATATGAGGCTTTCGCTCATTTCAAACAAGGCCTTTGCAACCAGCCGCTCGGTTAAATCGCCGTAAGGTGAAGGGATTTGAGCATCCCAACCGCTACAGCTCGCGCAAAACGGGTGCTGCCTTCTGCCCGAGAATGCGCCAGGTGCCGATGAGGCCGATGCCGACAGTCAATACGAGAGCGGTGATGAGCGTGAGTCCGGCGACATCGGGCATGAAGCTGGAGGGCAGGCGCATGATGCGGCTGACGATGAACCAGGCGGCCACGCCGCCGGCAAAGAGTGCGAAGATGGCGGTGGCAACGCCGAGGATCAGATATTCGTAGCTGAAGGCGCGGATCAGCATGGCTCTCGTCGCGCCAAGAGTTTTCAACACCACCGCATCATGCGTTCGCGCACGGTTGCCGGCGGCAAGTGCACCAGCCAGCACGAGGACGGAAGCGATGAGGGCGACGGAAGCTGCAGCGCGGATCGCGGTTGCAAGCTCGCCGACCAGCTGGTTGACGATATCGATCGCGTCCTTGACACGCACGCTGGTGATCGTCGGATAGGTGTTGGTCACGGATTTCAGGATTGCAGCGTCATCCGCCTCGGTCGAGGCAGGGTCGGTCAGTGTCGCAAGCCACGCATGTGGGGCACCCCGGAACGTGTTCGGAGAGAAGACCATCACGAAGTTGATCGACAGCGATTCCCACTCGACCCGCCGCAGATTGGCGATCTTGGCCGTGATGTTGCGGCCGAGGACGTTGACAGTCACAGTATCGCCGATCTTGAGGCCGAGTTCATGTGCCTCTTCCGCGGAAAAGGAAACAAGCGGCTCGCCACTGTAGTCCTTTGCCCACCACTGACCTTCGACAAGTGTCGAATTTTCCGGCGGGCTTTCCTCGTAAGTGATGCCGCGGTCGCCGTTGAGCACCCAGCGGCCAGCAGCGGGAACATTCATCTTGGTCACGTCCTGGCCGTTAAAGGCGATGATGCGGCCGCGCAGCATCGGCACTTCCACCAGTTTGCCATTTGGTGACCGGGTGTGGATCAGGTTGCGGAAGGTATCGAGTTCGGCGCCCTGGATATCAACGAAGAAGAAATTCGGCGCGCCTTCATTCATGCGGCCGGTCAATTGCTGGCGCAGGTTGCCGTCGATCAGCGTCAGGGTCACCAGCAGCGCAAGGCCGAGGCCGAGCGAAAGGACGACGGAGGGTGTCAAAGCGCCGGGGCGATGAATATTGCCGATCGCCAGCCGGAGCGCCGGCGAATTTACGCGCGGGCTCCTGCGCGCCAGCCAGGCGATCAGAGCCGCGACAAGACGCAGAATGACGAAGGCGAAGATAATGGCTCCGACGAAGACCACAGCAATGAAGCGGTCATAGGCGGTAAAGATGGCAAGGCTGGCCAATGCGGCCAGGAAGAGCACGGCCAGCAGCACATAGGGCCAGGAGGGCAGGCGGCGGGCTTCAAAACCTTGCTCGCGGAAGAGCGCGGTTGCCGGAACCTCGCGTGCATGGCCGAGCGGCAGGATGGCGAAGGCAAGTGTCGTCAGTATGCCGAAGAGGGCCGCAAGCAACAGCGCGCCGGGATAGAGCGTCGGATCGGTAGAAACTGGCAGGAATTGGGCAAGGAACTGTGCGGCCAGCATTGGTGACAGCGCGCCAAGCACCAGGCCGATCACGACGCCGCCCGCCGCGATGATGGCGATCTGGAACAGATAGATCCACACCACGACGGCCGCCGGCGCGCCGAGGCATTTGAAGGTCGCGATCGTGGTTCGTTTGGCGTCGAGGAAGGCGCGTACCGCGTTGGCGACGCCGACGCCGCCGACGATCAGAGCGGTCAGGCCGACCAGCGTCAGGAACTGTGAGAAGCGGGTGATGTTTTCCGTCAGCGACGGTGCTGCACGATCACTGGTGCGGATCGACCAGCCGGCCGAAGGAAATTCTCTGGTAGCGCGGGCCTGGATGCCGGCCATCGCGCCACGGTCTTCGAGCTTGATCTTGTAGGCATGCTCCACAAGGCTGCCTGTCTGGATCAGCCCGGAGGCTTGAAGCGCATTCCGGCTGACCAGCATGCGGGGGGCGAAACCGAAGCCTTCCGAGAGCGCATCCGGTTCCGTCTTGACGGTACCCGTGATGCTGAGCTTGACGTTTCCGAGCAGCAATTCATCGCCGATCTGCAACCCCAGCCGCTCCAGCAGTAGTGGGGCTACAATGGCGCCGTAGGTACCGCCTTCTCCTGATAGCATGGAGGCGAGCGGATAGTTCGGTTCCGCTTCGAAGGTGCCGTAGAGAGGATAGGCCTCGTCGACGGCCTTGACCTCGACCAACGCTTGATCGGATCCGTCGGGCTTGCGGGCCATGGAGCGAAGGCCGGTGGAGACGGAGACTTCTCCGAGGCCGCGCAGGAAATTCATCTCCTCTGGTGTGGCTTCACGGTTGTTGAGCTCGAAACGAACGTCGCCAGCAAGAAGCTCCTGCCCCTGCGAAGCGATCGTATCTGTGATCGACTGCGACACCGAATTGACGGCGGCGATTGCCGCAGTGCCGAGTGCGATGCAGGCGAGGAAAATGTAGAAGCCCTTCAGGCCGCCGCGCAGCTCGCGCAGGGCCAGACGGAAGGCGAGCGAGATACGCGGCGTAACGATCGTCATGCAATCGCCGCCTCGGATTGGCGGACGGCACTATCACCTTCGATGCGGCCGGAGCGGACGCGGATCTGACGTGAGCAGCGGTTGGCAAGGCCGATATCATGGGTCACCAGCAGCAGGGTCGTGCCGCGTTCGGCCTGCTTGGAAAACAGGAGGTCGGCAATCTGCCGGCCGGTATCGGTGTCGAGATTGCCGGTCGGCTCGTCGGCTATCAGCAGGGCGGGAGATGGTGCCAGCGCGCGGGCGATCGCCACACGCTGCTGTTCGCCGCCGGAGAGCTGGCCGGGATAGTGGCTCAGGCGTTCGCCGAGGCCGACGGTATTCAGCTCGCGTTGGGCGATCTCGAAGGGGTTGGGAATATTGGCGAGCTCGAGCGGCACCGCGACGTTTTCCAGCGCCGTCATGTTGGCAATCAGATGAAAGGACTGGAAGACGATGCCGATGTTGCGGCCGCGGAAATCTGCGACCTGATCCTCGCTCAGCGCATGAAGCGGTGTGTCATTGATGTTGATCTCGCCGCTGTCGAGCTTTTCCAGTCCCGCAAGCACCATCAGCAGCGTCGACTTGCCGGAGCCCGAGGGGCCGACGATGCCGACGGATTCGCCGGCGCTGATCTCCAGATCGATGCCCTTCAGCACATGCACGGAGGCAGCGGCATTGCCGAGCGTCAAATCGGCGTGTTTCAGATCGATGATGGTTTTGGCCAACAGAAATCGCCCTATATAATTCCCTAACCGAATGGCCGCATAACGGCACCTAGCCAATCTAGGGAAAGCATTATGAGATTTAAAGTTGCCGCCCTTCACTTCGCTGTCATCATCTTCTCGCTGGTTTTCTCGACAGTTGCCGAAGCGCGTACGATCAATCTGGTCGGTTTCGGCGATAGCCTGATGGCAGGTTACCAGTTGCCGCCAGGCGACGGCTTTCCAGAGAAGCTGCAGACGGCTCTAAGGGCCAGAGGGATTGACGTTTCGATCACCAATGCCGGCGTCTCGGGTGACACGACCACAGGTGGGCTTGCGCGAATCGACTGGTCCGTTCCTGACGGAACCGACGGGGTGATCCTCGAACTTGGCGCCAATGATGCGCTTCGCGGTATCCCGCCCGAACAGAGTGAAAAAAATCTCGACCAGATGATAAGCCGGTTAAAAGAGCGTGGCATTGCCGTGCTCCTTGCCGGCATGATGGCGCCGCCGAACATGGGTGCGGACTATGCCGAACGCTTCAACCCGATCTACCAGAAACTTGCGGAAAAACATGGGGTTGAGCTCTATCCATTCTTCCTCGACGGTGTGGTGCTGGATGCGGGCCTGAAGCTCGATGATGGCATGCATCCCAATGCCAAGGGCGTGAACGTGATGGTGGAGAAGATGGAGCCGGCTGTCACAAAATTCGTCAACACGATTTCTTCTGTGAAGAAATAGGGGCTTGCACAGGTTTGTAATGCGTGATTCCGTGTGAGCACCTGCAAAAGATTCGGGGAGTGCTCGTTATGCCGAGACTATTTACCGCCCTCGAAATTCCGCGCAATGCGGCGATGAGCCTGTCATTGTTGCGTGGTGGTCTTCCCGGAGCACGATGGATCGATGTGGAGAATTACCACATCACACTTCGCTTCATCGGCGATGTCGATGGCCGCACCGCAGATGAAATCGTCGAGCGCCTTGACCGGATCGACCGGCCGGAATTCCAGCTTCGGCTGGATGGCATCGGCTCTTTCGGCTCCAAGAAACCGCATTCGATCTGGGCTGGCGTTTCTCCTTCGCCGGAAATGTACGCCCTTCAAGGCGAGATCGAGCGGATCTGCCAACGCATCGGCCTGCCGCCGGATCCGCGAAAATTCACGCCGCATGTCACGCTTGCCCGGCTGAAATATTCCCGTGTCGATGACGTGGTCCACTACCTCGCGGGTCGCGGCAACTTCCAGACCTCGACCTTCACCGTGCCGCGTTTCGTGCTTCTGTCGTCGCGCGAATCGGTCGGCGGGGGGCCTTACCTGACCGAGGAAGTCTTCCCGCTCCACGAGCCGCTGATGGCGCCGAGCCTTTCGACCAGCGTGTTGCAGCCGGCCAAGAGCCTCGCATAGACGAGTTCAAAATCTTCCGGGCCGCCATAATAGGGGTCCGGAATATCTTCGCCGGTGCCAAGCGCGAAATCGCCGAAGAGACGAATGTTGTCTGCGTGTGGCGAATGGCGGCGCAGTTCCACGACATTCGAGCGGTCCATGGCGAGGATCAAATCGAAATCGTCAAAATCCTCGGGCAAGATCTGTCGGGCGCGCTGCCCGGTAATGTCGATGCCATGCGCGCTGGCCGTGGCGATCGAGCGAGGGTCGGGCAGTCCCCCCTGATGCCAGCCGCCGAGGCCGGCGGAATCGATGCGGAGTGCATCGCCAAGGCCTGCCTCGCCCACAACGTGATCAAATATTCCCTCGGCGAGTGGAGAGCGGCAGATATTGCCAATGCAAACAAAGAGGAGACTGATACGTTTCATCTGAGGATCCGACGGAAGGATGAAAGGAGCATGGCATGAAAATGGAAAAGCTGGAAAGATCGGCAATCAACCAATCGCTCGGCGAACTCAAGGGCTGGGTGCTCGACGATTCTGCAAGTTCGATTTCGAAGACATTCAAATTCGCGAGCTTTGTGGAGGCTTTCGGTTTCATGGCGGAATCGGCGCTTGCCGCCGAGAAGCTCAACCATCATCCGGAATGGTTCAACGTCTATTCCCGTGTGGAGGTGAAGCTCAACACCCATGATGCCGGTGGGTTGACGGAGCTGGACTTCAAGCTGGCAAAGGCCATGGAGAAGGCGGCGGCAAGACGCCCCAATTGAATCGGCCGATTGATTCAGCTTGGGCCATCACCATATGATCGGAGCGAGGAAAAGGGATATCGGGATGGACGAGGTCAAATACGGAGAGATCCTGTTGCCGGGCGACGAGGACACGCAGAACCGGCGCGAGAAGACGGTGCGGCGGAAATTCTGGCCGACCTTTCGTCGTGCGGTGCGGCAGATTCCGTTTTCACGCGATGTAGTCGCCGGCTTTTATTGCGCGCTCGATCCGCAGACGCCCACCAGAGTGCGCGGCGTGCTTCTGGCGGCCCTTGCCTATTTCGTCATGCCTGTCGACGTCATCCCGGATATCTTTGCCGTTATCGGCTTTTCGGATGATATTGCCGTTCTGTCGGCGGCATTTGCCATGGTCAGGGGCAATATCCGGCCAAGCCACTATGAGGCGGCCGATCGTGTTCTTGCCGACCATTCCGAAGACGGCATGAAGACGATCTAGGTCTCTTCCCGTTCCAGCAGGTTCCGGAGCTTGCCGAAGGCAAGCCTGATGCGCGATTTGACCGTGCCAAGCGGTAGGCCGGTCGCTTCGGCTATTTCGGTATGCGACTGGCCAAGGAAGAAGGCGGCCTGCAACAGCGCTCGCTGTTCCTGCGGGAGTTGGCCGACGGCATCGCGTACCTGGGCATCACGATCATCATTGGCGACGATTTCGTCGGCGCGCATTTCTTCCGGGGGCTGAAGCGTCGGATCCTCCACGTCGAAAACGCGCGCCAGCGCGCGGCGGTGGAGATCGATGCGCCGATTGCGGGCGATGCGGAAAAGCCAGGTAGAGAACGAGGAGCGAGTAGGATCGTAGAGATCGGCCTTGTGCCAGACAACGATCATAATCTCCTGCACCAGTTCCTCAGCCTCGCCTGACGTCATTTTCTGGCGCATTAGCCACGATTTCAGGCGCGGCGCGAAATGGTCGAAGAGTACGGAGAATGCCGACTCGTCGCGCTCATCGGCAACGGCCTTTGCGAGGGCAGCGAAACGCTGTCTTTCCTCGGCATCCATCCCTCTCACGAACTCCCCGCAGCCAAGATTTCGATCTGAATTTCCTCACCTTAACGACCTACAACGGATTTTAGAAAGGTCAAACTCTTGCCTGAATCTTTGTGTCTTAAATTCAGCCGATCCGATGGGCTCAACCATCAAGGCAGCGGGTAACCCTTACGCGCAGCTGTCGGTTCGCAAACTAACAGTCGGGCGAAAATGAAACAGTTAGATACAATTCGCAGCCATTGTTGACCATTTGGTAACCTGAATTAAGTCAAAATAAAGCAGATCGTGATTATGCGCCGCCCGCAATGATCGCTTCGGGCCTTGAACCGCAAGAACCGGCAGGAATTCCATGTTTGTAAAAAGTATCGTATCCGCTTTCGCCCTCACAGTTGCTATGACCGGAGTGGCGGCAGCGCAGCAGGCGGCTCCGACCCGCATCCAGCAGTTCCAGGCATGGGGCGCTTATTCCTACAAGTCCGGCAACGCCACCGTTTGCTACGTGCTTTCGGTGCCGACCGCCAAGCAGCCGGCAAGCGTCGATCATGGTGATAACTTCTTCATCGTGTCGCAGCGCCCTGGCCAGAATATTTCCTATGAGCCGCAGGCTATGATGGGCTACACGGTGAAGGAAAATTCTAAGATCAACGTTACGATCGACAATAAAACGTTCGTGATGTTCACCAAGGACAAGGCCGGATGGGTCGAGAATGCGGCTCAGGAGCCGGCGCTCGTCGCAGCCATGAAGACCGGTCATTCCATGACCGTCAGCGCTACCTCGCGCAAGGGTACCGGCACCTCCTACAGCTATTCTCTGTCCGGCATCTCGGCTGCGCTGAAGCAGATCGAAAGCTGTAAGTAAGCTCGCGTTTCGAGCCAATGTTTCGAAGGCCGGCCTTGCGCCGGCCTCTGTCGTTTCCATCTATAGTGACGCTTCCATGTCTAGTGACGTGGGGCGAAAATGATGCTAAAGCGGCGCGCAGCTGCGGAAGGGTCGCGATTTATCGCCGCTCCGCCATTCATTTTCTGCAATCACGCGTCAGCGGCCCCGTAAGTCTTCCGGCTTTCCGGGATGGTTGCCATGTTGAGTTCGGGATTAGAAGATTATGTCCGTCATGGATGCGATGACCGTTGCCAACCCCGCCACGCGGGCGCCTCTCGGCGTTGAGCTTTCGCCAAAGCCGTCGCTGATCGGTCTGACGCGCGAGGAAATGGGTGCGGCACTGCGCGAAAAGGGCGTGCCGGACAAGCAGATCAAGATGCGTGTCTCGCAGCTCTGGAACTGGATCTATGTGCGCGGCGTCTCCGATTTCGACCACATGACGAATGTCGCCAAGGACATGCGCGAGATGCTGAAGCAGCATTTCACTATCGCCCGGCCTGAGATCGTCGAGGAACAGATTTCCAATGACGGTACACGCAAGTGGCTGCTGCGTTTTCCGCCGCGGGGCGCCGGCCGGCCGGTCGAGATCGAGGCCGTCTATATTCCCGAAGAAGGCCGTGGTACGCTTTGCATTTCTAGCCAGGTCGGCTGCACGCTCACCTGTTCCTTCTGTCACACCGGCACGCAGCGCCTGGTGCGTAACCTGACTGCCGAGGAAATCCTGTCCCAGCTTCTGCTGGCCCGCGACCGGCTGGGCGACTTCCCGGATCGCGACGTGCCTGTCGGCGCCGTCGTGCCTTCCGAAGGCCGCAAAGTCAGCAATATCGTGATGATGGGTATGGGCGAGCCGCTCTATAACTTCGATGCCGTCAAGCAAGCGTTGTTGATCGCCACGGATGGTAACGGCCTGTCGTTGTCCAAACGCCGCGTGACGCTATCCACGTCAGGCGTCGTACCCGAAATTCTTCGCACCGGTGACGAAATCGGCGTCATGCTGGCGATCTCGCTGCATGCCGTTCGCGACGACCTGCGCGATATTCTCGTGCCGATCAACAAGAAGTATCCGTTGAAGGAACTTATCGAGGCCTGCCGGAACTATCCGGGGCTTTCAAACGCGAGGCGGATCACCTTCGAATATGTGATGCTGAAGGACGTCAATGACAGCCTGGAAGACGCCAAGGGACTGATCCAGCTCCTGAAAGGCGTGCCGGCGAAGATCAACCTCATCCCCTTCAATCCGTGGCCGGGCACCAACTACCAGTGCTCCGACTGGGCGCAGATCGAGAAGTTTGCCGATTTCATCAATTCGGCCGGTTACGCTTCGCCGATCCGCACACCGCGCGGCCGTGACATTCTGGCGGCCTGCGGTCAGCTCAAGTCGGAATCCGAGCGCATGCGAAAGACGGAACGTCTTGCCTTCGAGGCGATGATGATCGCCAATCACGGCGCCGACGACTGATCAGCAAGTTTGATCTTCATTACAATTCTCCGCGATTGATTATCGAGGGCACTTTTCCTAAAAATGCCCTCAAAATCATCCTGGAGGACACTCATGCGTTCAATTCTTCTGGCTTTTGCCGCAACCTTGGCCCTGACGCTGCCGGCGAAGGCCGATGACGTCACGGTTGCCGTGACCGCGATCGTCGAACATCCGGCACTCGATGCAGCGCGCAACGGCGTGCGCGATGCGCTGGCCGCTGCCGGCTACAAGGAAGGCGAGAACCTCAAGTTCGTCTTCGAATCCGCGCAGGGCAATCCGGCAACCGCAGCCCAGATCGCCCGCCAGTTCGCCGGTGATGAGCCCAATGTCATCGTGCCGATCTCCACGCCATCCGCCCAGGCCGTCGTTTCCGCGACGCGCGATATCCCTGTCGTCTTCACCGCCGTGTCCGATCCGCTCGGCGCGCAACTCGTCAAGAACATGGACAAGCCCGGCGGTAACGTGACTGGTCTTTCCGACATGTCGCCGGTCGGCGAGCATATCGCGCTGATCAAGGAAATCCTGCCGAACGTGAAGACGATCGGTTACCTCTACAATTCCGGCGAGGCGAACTCCGTCTCGCTGCTGGCAGCGCTGAAGGCCGAAGCCGACAAGGCCGGCATCACCATCGTAGAATCGGCTGCCACGAAGTCCGCCGAAGTGCAGGGCGCCGCCCGCGCGCTGGTCGGCCGTGCCGATGCGATCTACATCCCGACCGATAACACGATTATCTCGGCGCTCGAAGGTGCGGTTGCCGTTGCCGAAGAGAGCAAGCTGCCACTCTTCACTGCTGATACGGACTCCGTTTCTCGCGGCTCGATCGCAGCGCTCGGCTTCAACTATTATGATGTCGGCAAACAGACGGGAGAGATCGTCGTGCGGGTGCTGAAGGGTGAAAACCCGGGCGATATCGCGGTGAAGACCGCAGCTGGCAGCGACCTCGTCATTAACAAGGCCGCCGCAAGCAAGATGGGCGTGACTCTGCCGGAAAGCGTTATTTCACGCGCGAACAAGGTCATTGAATAAACGACCGTCGTTCCAGGGTCTTAGTGACAATCAGCCGCTCCCGTTTGCACGGGGGCGGCTGTTGCATTACAGCGCCGCGCGCCAGACGGCGCGCAAAGGACGCTGTAACAATGTAAAAACTGCGCGTAATCCTTTCCTTAAATCGGTTCCGATTTAAGGGGTTATGCGCTAAAAGGCTCCGGTTTCGCGACGGGCGGAACGGAAACAAAAAGGGGCTGAAAGCCTTGAGCCAAATCGCATTCTGGGGGGCCGTCGAGCTCGGCCTGGTCTATTCCTTCGTCGCTCTCGGCGTCTATCTTGCGTTCCGTGTCCTCGATTTTCCGGATCTAACGGTGGACGGTTCGTTTCCGCTTGGCGCGGCGGTGACTGCAGTGTTGATCATTGCTGGCGTCAATGCCTGGCTTGCGGCTCTGATTGCGATGAGTGCAGGTGCTGCAGCAGGTATGGTGACGGCGCTCCTCAATGTGCGCTTCAAGATCCTGAATCTTCTCGCCTCGATCCTGACGATGATCGCGCTCTTCTCCGTTAACCTGCGAGTGATGGGCAAACCGAATGTCGCGCTTATCAATGCCGATACGATGATCAGCCCCTTCTTCGGTCATGGTCTGAGGGATTTTTACGTGCGCCCGTTTTTCGTCGGCGTTCTGGTTGTTGTCGCCGTCATCGTCGTCTGGCGCTTTTTGGAAAGCGATGCCGGGCTTGCGATGCGTGCAACCGGCGCCAATGCCCGCATGGCCCGCGCCCAGGGTGTCGATACCAGCAGGCAGATCTATCTGGGCATGGCGATTTCTAATGCACTGGTGGCACTTGGCGGCGCACTCTTTGCACAGACCAACGGTTTCGCCGACGTGACATCTGGCGTCGGCACCATCGTCGTCGGCCTTGCTGCCGTCATCATCGGTGAGACGCTGCTCGGTCGCCGCGGGCTGCTGATTGCGCTTGTTGGATGCGTACTCGGCTCGATCATCTACCGCATCGCCATACAGCTTGCGCTTTCGAGCGATGTCGTCGGTCTGCAGGCCTCCGACCTCAATTTCGTGACGGCCGTGCTCGTGACCGTCGCCCTCATTCTTCCCCGCCTTCGCCGAGGTGCCGTATCATGATCAGCGTCAAGGACATCAAGGTCGTTTTCGGGCGCGGTACGCCGCTGCAGAAGCAGGCGTTGAACGGCGTCAGCCTGACTATCGAGGAAGGCTCTTTCGTCACCGTCATCGGCTCCAACGGCGCTGGCAAATCGACACTGCTCGGCGTGCTCGCCGGGGATGTCATGCCGAGCGAAGGCTCGGTACTAATCGGCAAGACCGATGTGACGCGCAAGTCGACGGCCAAGCGTGCCGGCATGGTTGCACGTGTGTTTCAGGATCCGCTGACCGGAAGCTGCGGCGCGCTGTCGATCGAGGAAAACCTCGCGCTCGCCGCCCGGCGCGGTGAAAAGCGCGGACTTGGCTCGGCGCTCGGCGGTAACAGGCGCGACTATTTCAAGGAGCGGATCGCCGAGCTCAATCTCGGACTGGAAAACCGGCTGAAGGATCGCATGGACCTGCTGTCCGGTGGGCAACGACAGGCCGTTTCGCTGGTCATGGCAACGCTTGCCGGTTCGGAAGTACTGTTGCTCGACGAGCATACGGCAGCACTTGACCCTGGCATGGCCGAGTTCGTCATGAACCTCACACAGAAGATCGTCTCCGAGCGCAAGCTGACAACGATGATGGTGACGCACTCCATGCGTCAGGCACTGGACTACGGTCACCGTACGATCATGCTACATGGCGGCGAGATTGTTCTAGATGTCGCCGGCGACAACAGGAAGAACCTGCAGGTGGAAGACCTGATCGCCATGTTCCGCAAGATGCGCGGCCAGACGCTCGATGACGATGCCCTGCTGATCGGCTAAGCCGGCAGCGTGCTGATCGGTTGATCAGCGGGCCTGGGTGAGCAGGATCTTGGCGGCGAAGACCGAGAAGACGCCGGCGAAGGTATAGTCCATGCCGCGCAGCACCTTCCTGTTCTTCTGCAGCCAGCTCGCCAGCCAGTCGGCTGCCATGACGACGGTCGCATTGACCGGCATGCCAATCACGATGAAGCAGAAGCCGAGAAAAAGCAGCTTGTGTGTGACAGCGGGATCGTTGGCGCTGACGAACTGCGGCAGGAAAGTCATGAAGAAGATAATGACCTTCGGGTTCAACAGATTGACCCAGAAGCCTGAGGAAACGTTCGAAAGGATCGTCCCCTTCGGACCTTCAATCTTGGCGACCGTCAGCTTCGAGCCGAAGCGGATCGCCTGAACGGCCAGCCAGAAGAGATAGGCCGCACCCCCGGTCTTGAGGATCAGGAAGGCGGTCGGCGAGGCGGTAATCAGCGCAGAGATGCCGAAGGCGACCAGCATCGTGTGCACGACGATGCCGAGGCTGGTGCCGAGAACGACGAAGAGGGCTGCCTTCTTGCCCTGCGCAAGTGCACGGCTGATCGACAGCGTCATGTCAGGGCCGGGAGTTGCCGCCAGCAACAGCGTGGCGGCGGCAAATGCAATAAGCGTCGGAAAGCTCGGCAGGAAATCCATGGTCTTCTCTGAAAGACGGAAAAAGATCTGGGGATCTCTTACCCGGCTTTCAGAAAATTACCAATCAAACCTTGTTATGGCGCCGATTACTTCTGTTCGACGAAGGCCTTGAACCTGTCGGCGTAGTCCTTGTGCCAGCGCGACAGCGGCGGACGGTTCTCGATGATGTCGCCGATCGCCCAGGCCATACGACGTTCGTCGACCGGGCGTGCGACGTCGTTGTCGGGGCATAGAATATAGAAATCTCCGCGCTCCAGGCTTTCGACCATGAAATTAACCGTCTGTTCCGGCGTCCAGGCTCCGGTCGGTTTCTCGCTGCGGTCACCCTTTGTGAGTCCGGTAAAGACGAAGCCTGGAATCAGCAGATGTGCTGATATCTGCGAGCGTTCGGTGTTGCGCAACTCGTGTTCGAGCGCTTCGGTGAAGACTTTCACGCCGGCTTTCGAGACGTTGTAGGCCGGGTTGCCCGGCGGAGTGGTGATGCCCTGTTTGGAGCCTGTGTTGATGATGAGGCCAGGCTCACCATGGGCGACCATGCCTGGGCCGAAGGTCCTTGTGCCATTGATGACGCCGAGGAGATTGACCGCGAGGATATTGTCCCAGCCGGCCTGTGGGCTGAAGATCGAGGTTTGGGGGCCGATGCCAGCATTGTTCATCAGCACATGCACCCGGCCGAAGCGCTGGATGACGGCGCGCTCGAGGGCTTCGATCTGTTCCTTTTGCGAGACGTCGGTCTCAGTGGCCATCACATGTTCCTGGCCAGCAATCGCCTCGAGTTCGGCACGGGCGTCGGCGAGCTTCTCGCCGCCGAGATCGGCGATGACGACGCTCATGCCAGCTCTGGCGAAGTGTTTTGCAGCGGCAAGGCCGATGCCGGAAGCACCGCCGGTGACAACGGCAACATTGGATTGCTTGAAAATGTCTTGAATATTCGTCACGGGACTGGCCTCTCCTCAGAGCAATGTTCGGACGTTGCCGAATATGGGCTCCGGTTCTACGCTGTCAAACCCTATCGGGCCGGTTGCTGTCCTCGTTGCCCTTGCGTCGCGCGCCAATCTCGCTAAAAGTGCCGCGATACCGGGCTTTGCGGGTGTGCCGCGGCCTTTATGCAACGGACCTCATCATTATGGCATCATACAAAGACGTGAAGAAAGTCGTGCTCGCCTATTCCGGCGGTCTCGATACCTCGATCATCCTGAAGTGGCTGCAGACCGAACTCGGCGCCGAAGTCGTCACCTTCACGGCCGATCTCGGCCAGGGCGAAGAGCTGGAGCCGGCACGCAAGAAGGCCGAGATGCTGGGCATCAAGGAGATCTACATCGAGGACGTGCGCGAGGAATTCGTGCGCGATTTCGTCTTCCCGATGTTCCGTGCGAACGCCGTCTATGAAGGTGTCTACCTGCTCGGCACGTCGATTGCCCGTCCGCTGATCTCCAAGCACCTCATCGATATCGCCCGGAAGACCGGTGCAGATGCGATCGCGCACGGCGCGACCGGCAAGGGCAACGACCAGGTCCGTTTCGAGCTTTCGGCCTATGCGCTGAACCCCGATATCAAGATCATCGCGCCGTGGCGCGACTGGGCCTTCAAGAGCCGCACCGATCTGCTGGAATTTGCCGAGAAGCACCAGATCCCGGTAGCCAAGGACAAGAAGGGCGAGGCTCCCTTCTCGGTCGACGCCAACCTGCTGCACTCCTCTTCCGAGGGCAAAGTTCTGGAAGATCCGGCGCAGGAGGCTCCTGAATATGTGCATATGCGCACCATCTCACCGGAAGCGGCGCCCGACAAGGCGACCACCATCAAGGTTGGTTTCCGCAAGGGCGACGCCGTGTCGATCAATGGTGTCGAGATGTCTCCGGCCACGCTGCTCGCGACCCTCAACAATTACGGCCGCGACAATGGCATCGGTCGCCTCGACCTCGTCGAGAACCGCTACGTTGGCATGAAGTCGCGCGGTGTCTATGAGACCCCTGGCGGCACGATCCTGCTCGCAGCGCATCGCGCCATCGAGTCGATCACGCTCGACCGCGGTGCCGCACATCTCAAGGATGAGCTGATGCCGCGTTATGCCGAGCTCATCTATTATGGCTTCTGGTTCTCGCCGGAGCGCGAGATGCTGCAGGCTCTGATCGACAAGAGCCAGGAGCACGTCGAAGGTGAAGTGACGCTGAAGCTCTACAAGGGCAATGTCATGGTCATCGGCCGCGAGAGCGAAAAGTCGTTGTACTCCGACAAGCTTGTTACTTTCGAAGACGACCAGGGCGCTTACGATCAAAAGGATGCCGCAGGCTTCATCAAGCTCAACGCGCTGCGTCTGCGCACGCTCGGCAAGCGTAACCTGAAGAAGTAAGTCGTCTCAGAGCGATATTAAAAGGCTCGCCGGCTGTGTCGCGCGGGCCTTTTCTTTGTTGTGCCGATTGCAGGTTGCAACGTCTTGACGCGGCGAGGTTGTCGCATAAGCTTAGCCGTCATCACTGGAGCATTCCCATGCCGCAATCCCTGCTTCTCGGCGCCTTTCTGGCGGCGCTTTTCTATGTGCTCATTCCCGGCCCGGCCTTCCTGCAGCTTCTCGGCATTGGCGCCGGGCAGGGGCGTAGGGCGGGCGCCTTCTTCATGATGGGTCATCTCGTCGGCGATCTTATCTGGTCGGGACTGGCGCTGGTCGCAATCGTCGGGGCGAAGACCATAGGCACTTTCGTGTTCGACCTGCTTGGGCTCGCCTGCGGTTTCTATCTGGCCTGGATCGGCTGGAGCGCCATCAATGCCAAGCCGAAAGCGGAGGGGCAGGCATTGATGGTGGTGGAGCGGCCTTTCCGACGTGGGCTGATCTTCGGCGTCACCAATCCGAAGGGCTATCCAGTGGCGCTCGCCACGTTCACGGCATTAGTTGCGGGCTCTGCGAACGCGCTCGATTTCCAGGCGCTGCCGATGTTGCTTAGTGTTTCCTTCGTGGGCTTCATCACCGCGGATATCATCCTGATCGGCATCATCGGCGCCGGCGTTGTGCGCCGCTTCTACCGCGCGCATGAACGTTTGATCGTCCGTTGCTCGGGCGTGCTCTTCATGGGTTTTGCCGTGCAGGCGCTGTGGCACGCAACGCCTGGTCTGCTCGGCTGGCGGAAGGCCTGATCAGGCCTCACTGCCCAGGAAACCAACGACCGAATTCAGCGTCTGAACCTCGTTCGGATCGCCGATCGACATGGCGATCTGAAGCTGGCTGCGATAGTAGTCGAGGAAGTTGAAGCTCGTGCCGTCGGTGACGTTGGATAGATCGATGACATTGCCGAGCGGATCGATCGCGTGCATCGGCAGTGGTTCGGATATCGCGGCAAACGTATTCTGATCGATCAGGCCGTTATCGAAGCTCTGGCGCGCATAGCTGCGCAATTCACCCGGGCTGACGGCCGTAAAATCGAGCGCCTGCCCTTTGTCAGAATCTTCGATCTGGAACGAACCTTGGGCGACAGCCGGCTTGGGCTCGATTGTAATATCAGCGGTCTTCGAACTTTTTGCGTTATTATTGGGATTGTTTTTGAATAGCAAACTCTGAGAAGACCGCAGGGAAAAAATTTCCATGCGCATGTCCTCTTACATGAAGATTAAGAGAAACTAGCGTCTCGGCCCGATTCGCGTCAATCGTTAACGATTGGTTAATTTTCATGTATCAATTCTTGCCCTCAAGATTTAGCCGGACGGGCAAAAGTCCAAGTTACCCACATATCAATTCTGTGATGGCCTTCCTATATTATCGATCCACTTGCCGGCATAAAGGACTTTCATATGTCTTCTCCCATTCAATTCAATCAGGCACTTGTCAACTGGAATGGCCTTCATGGCCTGCCGCGTTTCGATGCGGTCGCCGATGGCGATTTCGAGGCCGCCTTCGAGGCTGCTCTCGCCTCGCACGAAAGAGAGATCGACGAGATCGCCGGTAACAGACAGGAACCGACCTTCGACAATACGGTCATAGCGCTCGAAATCGCCGGCGATGAGCTGTCGCGCGTTTCCGCTCTTTTCTGGAACCGCGCCGGTGCCCATACCAACGACGTCATTCAGGCACTGGAACGCGATATTTCGCCGAAGATGTCACGGCATTATTCGAAGATTGGCATGAATGCCGACCTCTTCAAGCGCATCGATGCGCTCTGGGAAAAACGTGAGAGCCTTGGCCTGACGCTGGAACAGACGCGGGTGCTGGAACGGCATTGGAAAGGCTTCGTCAAATCCGGTGCCAAGCTGCCTAAGGCGGAGCAGGAGAAGCTTGCCGCGATCAATGAAAAACTCGCCGGCCTCAGCACAGGGTTCGGGCAGAACGTCCTAGCCGACGAGAAGAGCTGGTCACTGATTCTCTCCAGTGAAGACGAACTCGCCGGCATTCCCGATTTCCTGCGCGATGCGATGGCAGTTGCTGCCCGCGAGCGCGGCGAGGACGGCAAGTATGCCGTAACGCTGTCGCGCTCGATCATCGAGCCATTTCTGACTTTTTCGGAGCGGCGCGATCTTCGCGAGCAGGCCTTCAAAGCTTGGGTGGCGCGCGGTGAAAATGCCGGCGCGACTGACAACAGGAGCATCATTCGCGAGACGCTTGCGCTTCGTGATGAGGTGGCGAAACTCCTTGGATACGGCAATTTTGCGGAATTGAAGCTCGACAACACGATGGCAAAGACGCCAGAGGCCGTGAACGATCTGCTGCGTGCCGTCTGGGCAAGGGCCGTGAAGCGTGCCCATGAGGAGGAAGCCGATATTGCCGGTTTGATCGCTGCCGAGGGTAAGAACCATGAGGTTATGCCTTGGGACTGGCGGCACTATGCGGAAAAGATTCGGGCGCAGCGGTTCAATTTCTCGGAAGCGGAATTGAAGCCCTACCTGCAGCTCGAAAAAATCATCGACGCCTGCTTCGATGTTGCCGGTCGGCTGTTCGGCATTCGCGCCGTGGAGAAGAAGGGCATTGCTGCCTACCATCCCGATGTGCGCGTCTTCGAAATCCGCGACCGCGACGACAAGCTGGTCGCCCTCTTTCTCGGCGACTATTTCGCCCGCGGCTCGAAGCGTTCGGGCGCCTGGATGAGTTCCTTTCAGTCGCAGCACAAGCTGATGCTGAAGAACGGTCATCACGGCGAGCTGCCGATCATCTACAATGTCTGTAACTTCGCAAAGCCTGCCGAAGGCAAGCCGGCTCTGCTTTCGCTCGATGATGCGCGCACCCTGTTCCACGAGTTTGGCCACGCGCTGCACGGTATGTTGTCCAATGTCACCTATCCCTCGGTCGCCGGCACAGCCGTGTCGCGTGATTTCGTGGAATTGCCCTCGCAGCTCTACGAGCACTGGCTGACGGTTCCTGCGATCCTTAGGGAATATGCCGTGCATTTCGAAACCGGGGAGCCGATGCCGCAGGCATTGCTCGATAAGGTTCTAGCAGCCCGCACCTTCAATTCCGGCTTCAACACCGTGGAGTTCACATCTTCCGCGCTGGTCGACATGGCCTTCCACACACGCGACGGCGTGGATGATCCAATGGCCGTGCAGGCTGAGGTGCTCTCGGAGATCGGCATGCCTAAATCGATTGTCATGCGTCATGCCACGCCGCACTTTCAGCATATTTTCTCCGGCGGCTATTCGGCTGGCTACTATTCCTACATGTGGTCTGAAGTGCTCGATGCCGATGCCTTCGCCGCCTTCGAAGAGACGGGCGATGCCTTTAATGGCGAAATGGCCAGGAAGCTTCGCGAGAACATCTACTCCACCGGTGGTTCCGTCGATCCGGAAGAGGCTTACAAGGCTTTCCGCGGCAAGCTGCCGAGCCCGGACGCGATGCTCGTCAAGAAGGGGCTTGCGACCTTCGAGGAATTGACAGGTAGCGACGCATAAGACAGTTTGATGACATGGAGCAAAGCGGTATGGTGACAACCATGCCGCAGCTTTCGCGTGCCACCCCCTTTCGCAATCGCGAAAAAAGCGGTATGAGCGCGCCAAACATAAATGGCGCGTCCACTAAGCGTAGCGCCCCAGCCTCAGAGATTATGACAAATGGCACTTCGCAACATCGCGATCATCGCGCACGTTGACCATGGCAAAACGACCCTTGTCGACGAGCTCCTGAAACAGTCCGGCTCGTTCCGTGAGAACCAGCGCGTTGCAGAACGCGTGATGGACTCGAACGATCTTGAAAAGGAACGCGGTATCACCATTCTCGCCAAGGCGACCTCGGTGGAATGGAAAGGTGTCCGTATCAACATCGTCGACACCCCCGGCCACGCAGACTTCGGCGGTGAGGTCGAGCGCATTCTCTCGATGGTGGATGGCGCGATCGTTCTGGTCGATTCCTCCGAAGGCCCGATGCCGCAGACGAAGTTCGTCGTCTCCAAGGCGCTGAAGGTCGGCCTTCGTCCGATCGTCGCGATCAACAAGATCGACCGTCCCGATGGTCGCCATGAAGAAGTTATCAACGAAGTCTTCGACCTCTTCGCAAATCTCGATGCGACCGACGAACAGCTCGACTTCCCGATCATGTACGGTTCGGGCCGCGACGGCTGGATGAACGTCAACCCGGAAGGCCCGAAGGATGAGGGGCTTGCGCCGCTTCTCGACCTGGTGCTGAAGCATGTTCCGGAGCCGACTGTCGAAGAAGGCCCGTTCCGCATGATCGGCACCATCCTCGAAGCCAACCCCTTCCTCGGCCGTATCATCACCGGCCGCATTGCATCGGGCTCGATCAAGCCGAACCAGGCCGTCAAGGTTCTCGGTCAGGACGGCAAGCTGATCGAAACCGGCCGAATTTCCAAGATCCTCGCGTTCCGCGGCATCGAGCGCACGGCGATCGAAGAAGCCCATGCGGGCGACATCGTCGCGATCGCTGGCCTTTCCAAGGGTACTGTCGCCGATACGTTCTGCGATCCGTCCGTCTCGGAAGCGATGAAGGCGCAGCCGATCGACCCGCCAACGGTTACCATGTCGTTCATCGTCAACGACAGCCCGCTGGCGGGCACCGAAGGCGACAAGGTGACGAGCCGCGTCATCCGCGACCGTCTCTTCAAGGAAGCCGAAGGCAACGTCGCCCTGAAGATTGAAGAAGCCGAAGGCAAGGATTCGTTCTACGTTTCCGGCCGCGGCGAACTTCAGCTCGCCGTTCTCATCGAAACCATGCGTCGTGAAGGCTTCGAGCTTGCCGTGTCACGTCCGCGCGTCGTGATGCACAAGGACGAAAGCGGCCAGCTCCTGGAGCCGATCGAAGAAGTCGTCATCGACGTCGACGAGGAACATTCCGGTGTCGTCGTCCAGAAGATGTCCGAGCGCAAGGCCGAAATGGCTGAGCTGCGTCCGTCGGGCGGCAACCGTCTTCGCCTGCGTTTCTACGCACCGACCCGTGGCCTGATCGGCTACCAGTCGGAACTGCTGACGGATACGCGCGGCACGGCGATCATGAACCGCCTGTTCCACGACTACCAGCCCTACAAGGGTGTGATCGGTGGCCGCGTCAATGGCGTGCTGCTCGCCAACGGATCCGGCGAAGCTGTCGCTTATGCGATGTTCAACCTGGAAGATCGTGGCCCGATGATCATCGAGCCGGGCGAAAAGGTTTATGCTGGCATGATTATCGGCATCCATTCACGCGACAACGATCTTGAAGTGAACGTCCTGAAGGGCAAGCAGCTCACCAACATCCGCGCCGCCGGCAAGGACGAAGCAGTGAAGCTGACGCCGCCGATCCGCATGACGCTTGATCGTGCACTCTCCTGGATCCAGGACGACGAGTTGATGGAAGTGACGCCGAAGAATATTCGTCTTCGCAAGATGTATCTCGACGCAAACGACCGCAAGCGGTTCGAAAAGTCGAAGGCGGCGCTCTAAGAGCCTCGAGCCATCCCTAAAACCCCGGCCGTTGCGCCGGGGTTTTTTATTGTGCGCCGCGTCGATTCCGGCTTGTGACAATCGTTAAAAAAGCGTTAAATTTTCTCTGTCGTCCACATATCAAGTCTGTGGGCAATCGATCACGATGCGGCTGTCGCATATGGTTAATTGCCTCCGGCAGGACCAGAGTAAGCGTTATGAAGACGTTGTCGATTGATGTCCGGCGGGCCGAACCGCATGATGCCCGAGCCATTTCGGAAGCCCATCGGCTTTCATGGCAGCATACTTATGCAGGCATCATTCCGCATCGCGCACTCACCCAGATGATCGAACGCCGCGGCGAAAATTGGTGGCGCAAGGCGACACGTGGCCCTGCCACGTTGCTTGTTCTCGATGTTGCGGGCACTGTCGCGGGCTATGCGACCCTCGGTCTCAATCGCGCCCGCGCGCTGCCGCAGGAAGGCGAAATCTACGAGCTCTACCTGCGTCCGGAATACCAGGGCATCGGCCTCGGTAAACTGCTTTTCGGCGAAGCCCGGCGACTTCTGAAATCCCTTGGTTGTAACGGCATGGTCGTCTGGTGCCTGGAAGAGAACGAGACGGCTGCCGGCTTTTATCGCGATCATGGCGGTATCGATTTCTGCGAAGGCATGGAAAATTTCGACCATAAGCAGATCAAAAAGATCGGCTTCATCTGGAACTGATTACGGCTTCGCAACCGACCCATTTCACACTGCAAATATTCGACTTTTGGATGTCCTTGCATATTAAGCATTGCTTGCGAGGCATGTTGCGTTGCGAGATGAAACCGATTAACTGGCTGCGACCAATTCAACCTCGCGGGAGTTTCTTATGCGCATCGATGCCGTTTCAATCGGTAATAATCCACCAGAAGACGTCAACGTTATCGTCGAGGTTCCGGTCGGCGGTCATCCGATCAAGTACGAAATGGACAAGGAAGCCGGCACGCTGGTTGTCGACCGTTTCCTCTACACGCCGATGACCTATCCGGGTAACTATGGCTTCGTACCGCATACGCTCTCGGAAGATGGCGACCCGATCGACGTCCTGATCGCCAGCACCCGCCCGCTGGTCCCGGGCTGTGTCATCAACGTCCGCCCGATCGGCGTTCTGAAGATGGAAGACAATTCCGGCAAGGACGAGAAGATCATTGCCGTTCCGTCGCCCAAGCTGACGCTGCGTTATGAGAAGGTCACGGACTACACCGACCTTCCGGAAATTACGCTGAAGCAGATCGAGCACTTCTTCGAGCACTACAAGGATCTGGAACCCGGCAAATGGGTGAAGATCTACGGCTGGGGCGATTCCAAGGAAGCCGGCGCGCTCATCCTCGAAGCGATCGAGCGCGCCAAGAAGGAAAAGGCCTGATCCTAGCTTTTATGCAATTCCGGACGCAGAATCGCTGCACACTTTTGCTGGAATTGCTTTAGCCGAAAAGCGTTTCAAGCTTTCTGATCAAATCCTCCGGGTCGCCATCGATCCGGAGGATTTTTTTACGCGATGTGTCGCCGGAGACGAGATCGACGGAGGATTTGGCGATGCCGAGCGATTTGGCGATGAGGGCGATGAGCACCTTGTTGGCTTTTCCCTTTTCCGGAACGGCGGTCACGCGCGCTTTTAGCAGCATTCCGCCCTCGCCATCGGGTTCGATACCGTCGATGGCATCCCGCCCGCCATTCGGCGTCAGCCGGACGGCTAGGCGGATATGATCGTCAAATTTCTTCCAGGGCGAGGTCAAGCGACGAGCGGATAGATCGTCGTCCAGAGGAAGGAACGCAGGAAGAAGATGATCAGCAAAAGGATGATCGGCGAGATGTCAATGCCGCCGAGATTGGGCAGCAGGCGACGGATCGGGCGCAGCAGGGGTTCAGTGACGTTATAGAGGAACGTTCCGACCTGATTGACGAACTGATTGCTGGAATTGATGACGTTGAATGCATAGAGCCAGGAGAAGATAGCGCTGGCAATCAGGATCCAAGTGTAAAGTTGCAAAGCCAAATCAATGGTTTGAAACAGCGCAATCATCGTCGTCTCCAATTCGTTGTTGACAGACATGTAGACATTGGCGACTAAACGAGCAAGTGCCGTGTGAAACCGCACGATGAATCATGTTTAACGGCCGCTTTTGCACGGCTTTGGCGCCGTTTCCTCGGAAAAGCTCTATGTCGCTTTCGCCCACCGGAGACCGTTTTGCCGCGTTCCGGCATCCGTCCTACACGCGCTTCTTTTTCGCGCGATTCCTGCTCTCGTTTTCGCAGCAGATCGTCAGCGTCGCGGTGGGCTGGCAGATGTATGATCAGACGGGGAGCGCCATTTATCTCGGCCTGATCGGGCTCGTGCAGTTCCTGCCGTCCCTCGTGCTCATCCTCGTCACCGGTTCGGTGGCCGATCGCCACAATCGCCGCGCCATTGCCTCGATCTGTTCACTCGTCGGTGCGCTCTGCACACTGGTTTTGCTCGGTATGACGGTTACGGGCACATTTTCGCCGATCCCGGTCTTCATCGTTCTACTGGTCTTCGGCATCGAGCGTGCCTTCATGGCGCCGGCGGTGCAGTCGCTTGCGCCGAACCTCGTACCGGAGAAGGATCTCTCCAATGCGATCGCCTGGAATTCGTCGTCCTGGCAGCTCGCGGCCATAACCGGTCCCGTGCTCGGCGGTCTGCTTTATGGGGTCAGCGCTTCGACGGCCTATTGGGTTGCCGTTATCTTCTCCGCGCTCGGTGCGATCCTGCTCTGCATGATTCCAAAGCCGCCGCAGAAGACGGCGGGAGAGGCCAAGAGCTGGGACATGATCCTCGGCGGCTTCCGTTATATCCGAGAAGAGAGGGTGGTGCTCGGCGCCATCTCGCTCGATCTCTTCGCCGTTCTCCTCGGCGGTGCCACGGCACTGATGCCGATCTTTGCCCGCGATATCCTGACGCTCGGGCCGTGGGGCCTCGGCTTGCTTCGCTCGGCGCCTGGCGTCGGCGCCATCATCATGGCAATTTTCCTTGCCGCTTATCCTCTTAAGCATAAGGCCGGGATGTACATGTTCATCGGCGTGGCCATCTTTGGTCTCGGTACGATTGTCTTCGGCTTGTCGACGAATACCGAAGTCTCCATTGCCGCGCTCGCCATCATGGGCGCTGCGGACATGATCTCCGTCTATGTTCGCGAAAGTCTGATCGCGCTCTGGACACCGGACCATCTGCGTGGCCGTGTCAACGCGGTCAATACGGTCTTCGTCGGCGCTTCCAACGAGCTCGGGGAATTCCGCGCGGGTACGATGGCTTCGGTTTTTGGCGCCGTCCCTGCCGTCATTATCGGTGGGATTGGCACGCTCGCCGTTGCTGCAATATGGGCAACCGGATTCCCGAAGCTGCGGAAGATCGATACGCTTGCCGCGCCTATGCGAGAAGTGGCGTAACGGCCGCCGTCTTGCCTTCGAAGACGATATCCAGGAAATCGTCGAGCCAGGCTCTGAGCGGCGCATCGAACAGCATGCGACCTTCAAGATGTTCGCGCCCCTGCTGTGCATTCGGCAGGATGAAGCGGTGGGCGCCGTGCACCACCCAGCGATGCATCATCACCCGTGTCAGCTCCGCGTGGAACTGCAGGCCCCAGGCGTTGCCATTGTAGCGGAAGGCCTGATTGGGATAAGCATCGCCGGATGCCAACAGCTCGGCACCATGCGGCAGTTCAAATCCTTCCCGGTGGAAGTGATAGACCATTTTCGGCCAGTGCATCAGCAGCCGACCCCTTTCGGTCGTATGCAGCGGATACCAGCCGATCTCGGTGGACCCGTCACAATTGGCAGTGACCTTGCTGCCGAGCTGGCGCGCCAGCATCTGTGCACCAAGGCAGATGCCGAGATAGGGGCGGTTTTCCTTGAGCGGTATCTCCAGCCAGTCGATCTCCGCTTTCACGAACTCATCGGGATCGTTGGCGCTCATCGGGCCGCCGAAAACCACTGCACCGGCATGATCATCAAGCGTGGAGGGCAACTTATCGCCGAGTACCGGGCGTCGGATATCGAGATCATAGCCTTTCTCGATGAGAAGCTGGCCGACACGACCAGGGCTGGAACGCTCCTGATGAAGAATGATGAGAATGGGGCGCTTATCGCGTCTCATAATTCTGTCAGTCGGCATCGTCCTGCACCACCTGTGCGTCTGTAACCCGCGCGGCCGCCTCCTGCCGCTTCTGAATACGCTCACGGGAAGAAACACCCAGGAGATCGGCGATCCGCCAGATCACATGGTCTTCCATCTCGCTGCGCTCGCCATCGGCATAGACGATATCCCAGAGAATGCCGATCAGCTCCAGCCGCTGTTCGGTATTGAGATGTCTCTTAAGATCGGACGTGAAGCGGAAATAATCAACCGCCGAGCTTTCGGCTTCACGCCCCGCGGCCATCAGCGCATCGAGCTGCTTACCATCAAGCGCGTACTGCTCCTTCAGGAGCTTGCGCAGTCGCTTCTTCTCGCTGTCCTTGATCTGGCCGTCGGCCTCCATGACCTGCATACAGAGCGCGGCGACCGCGATGCGCGGATCATCGGGGGCAAAGCCTGATTTCGGACGGTCGGCGGTCAGATGCTGGAAAAAGGCCTGAAAGCGTTCGAGCATGCGGTTTTTCGTTCCATTTCAGAAAAGACGGAGCCGTGTCTTCGGTTCCGGTTCCATTTTGGGGTCACGGACAC
The DNA here is from genome assembly GCF_047782645.1 of Rhizobium sp. ZK1. Lineage (NCBI taxonomy): Bacteria > Pseudomonadati > Pseudomonadota > Alphaproteobacteria > Hyphomicrobiales > Rhizobiaceae > Rhizobium > Rhizobium sp. ZK1. The sequence goes on along the minus strand of NZ_CP180586.1, from coordinate 3,849,814 downwards.
CGGGATCATCCGGCAGGCCGCCAAAGAAGGGTTTTGGTTCGGGGGCAGGAGGCAACGGTCGGGAGGCAGACGGTTCGGCGGCTCTTGCCTGCGCGGGCGCAGGAGTTACCGGACGCACGGCTTCGGCAATCGTTGCGGCCCGCTCCAGCTCGATGATGCGGTGGTCATTGACCACGCTTTCCGGCCGGGTTTCGCGCAGCGGCGGCAAGGTCTTCAGCGCCGTTTCAAGGGGGGCGGTCGAACCCTCCTCGACCGGTCCTTCCAGCTGACCGAAAGGCGCCTTCCATTCGAAGGCGTCGAGACGGCCGGTCACCGGCGAGACGGGAAGCCATTTGTCAGAGACGAAGCCATCGGCAACCCAGGCCGGATCGCGCGGTGCCTTCAGCGCCTGTGCCAGCCAATGGCGCATACGGCCCTGATCGCCGGTTTCGGCTTCCTCGATATCCGCAAGCAGAAGGAAGGCTGCTTCGCGCGGTTCGATACGGGCGGCGGCTTCCGCCTTGGCGCGGGCCTTGGCAAATTCCTGCGCGTCGAGCGCCGCCTGAGCGACGATGAGGAGGGATTCCACATTATTCGGCCGCATACTCTCCAGCCGCTCGGCGCGCTTCAGCCGATCGAGCGTGGAGTCACCGCTGCGGGCGCGAACGTAGATGCGGCCGATCTCCGGATGCGGCCCGGCCTTCCATGTCTGTTCGAGAATGGAGGCTGCCTTGCGTATACCACCGTCACGGAAAAGCGCCTTGGCGGCAATAAGCGCGGCGGGGACGAATTCGGCCGACAGTTTCAGCGCCTGCTGGGCATCGTCGCGCGCGCCGACGGGGTCGCTTTCCAGCTTGTCATCGGCGCGGGCGGTCAGAAGTACGGCATGCAGGCGGTTGGCTTCGGCCTTTTCGACGACCTTGGCGGCCTTTTGCTGTTCCAGCAGCCGGATGGCGTCATCCCAGCGACCGGACTGGCTGCGATATTCGAGCGTCGCCTGTGCGGCCCAAGGCAGGTAGGGCGCATTGTCGGCGGCTTTTTCCGCGTATTGACGAGCCGCTTCGTTGGCGCCGAGGCGCTTGGCCTCCAGGTAAAGACCGCGCAGGCCGAGTTCGCGTGTTTCGGGGTCATTGGCCATCGCCTCGAACTTGGAGCGTGCCTCGTCATAGCGGCCTTCGATGAGAGCGGCCTGTGCTTCCAGAAGATTGATCAGCGGTTCCTGATCGGCGCGGATGAGACCGCGTGAGCGGGCCGCCATCTTGCGGGCGAGCAGTGAGTTTCCCGCGCCGGCAGCGATGAGGCCGGTCGACAGCGCCTGATAGCCGCGATCGCGCTTGCGGGCACGGAAATAACGCGTCACCGAATGCGGCGAGGTCCAGATCAGGCGGACGAACCACCACGCCGCCATGACGGCGGCAATCAATGCGATGATGGCGCTTGCCGCAACGATCAGCTTGGTCTGGTAGATCTGACCCTCCCAGATCAGCGACAGATCGCCGGGGCGGTCGGCAAGCCAGGAGAAACCATAAGCAAGAACGAGGACGAGGAGCGCGAAGATAACCAGGCGGACCATACTCATCCTTCCTTGCCGGTGCCGGAAACGGCTTTGGAGAGAGCTCCGCCAACGAGATCTTCAACGCGGATGCGGGCTTCGAGCGACTGTTTGAAGGCGGCGGAAGCCTGTTTTGCCGTTGCGGGCAGGCTGTTCCATTCGGTGGCTGCACCGGGCAGATCGCCGTTTTTCACCTTGTCCTCCATGCGTGCGGCGATCGCTTCGACACTTTCGCCTTCGACATTGCCGACGGGACGGACCGACACCAGCGATTTGGCGCTCGACATCAGCCGGTCCGACCAGCTCTGGTTGGGATCAGGCTGGTTAACGGATTCGACGATGGCGGTGGCGACATCGGGAACCTGACGGATCAGTTCGGCGCGCGAGGGTACGCCGGTTTCGGCAAAGTTGCGCAGATCGGTCGCGGCCGGATCATCTGGCGCCACGCCGGCAAACGTATCGAGTTCGGCGATGAAGGGGCCGCCTCGGTCGATCGCGGCCTTGAGAGCCGCGGCGGCGATGGCGCGAGCAACGGCGACATCCTCGCGCGGTTCGTTCAGCTTCTTTTCGGCTTCGGCGAGGCGGCTGGAAATGTCGGCGCCGTTTGAGGCCTGCTGCTCGGTAGTCTGCGCCAGGCTCGTCTTCAGCTGATCGATCTCAGCTGTCAAATCTGCAATCTTCTGGTTGAGCGCTTCGGCATCGGCCGAGCCGGTCGATGTGCCGGGTGCCGGCGCCGGAGGGGCCGCTTCGAGAGCAGCGACGCGCTTTTCGAGCGCACTGCTATCGGCAGCCGGTGGTGGGTTGGCGGCAAGGCTCGCGACCGATTGTTTGAGGCCTTCGATCTCGCCGGAGAGATCCGCCAATTCGCCAGAGTTCGTCTGATGGGTCGAGGAGCTCGGCAAATAGCCAGCATACTGGATCGCGCCAGCGCCAAGCAGGGCGACGAGGCCGCCGAAGATGCCAGCGGCGATAAGACTCGAAGTGCCCGCACCCTTCTGAGGTGCTGGCCGCACAGCTTCGCTCGGGGGAGGCTCTTTGGCCGGCGGTTCTTCCTGTGCTCCTGCTGCTCGCTCGCTCTCATGTTCCGAAAGCGGCTCACCTCTGGCTTCCGCAGCCGCTACGGCTTCGATCACTGGCGCATCACCGGCTGCTTCCGCTGACGTTTCGGCAGGTTTTTCGGGGTCGTTCGCCGAGGCGAAGTCTTGCGCGTCCAAGTCGATCGTGACCGGTTCGTCGGAGCTCTTCGAGTGGCGTGGCGGATTTCCCGATACCATGAGGTCCTCATTATCCTGCATTGCAACGAAACTAGACAGGGATGACAATTAAGGGAAGAGGTTAGATCAAAATTGGGCGGCTAAAGCCTTCAAAGCAGCGACAAAAGGCTTTTTTCATCCGGCATTGGCGAAATCTCCAGGGCTCTCTTCAAGACCGATGGAACAGCTTCCGCAACAGTGTTGCTGAGACAAATGAGACGGATTTTCGGCAGCTGCAGAAAAAGGGACTCTACCTGCGGGATATGAAAGAAATTGCCAGCGGTCTGGCGGGAGTAAAAAAGAACCGCATCCGGAGCATTCTCTGTCAGGAGCGTCGTGACAGCTTCCGGGTTGGGTGCGGCGGGCTCCATCCGGTAACATTCGGCAATCGAGACGTTGTGCCCGAGCTCCGCCAGTCGCGTCTCGAAGGTCCCTGCGCGCGGATTGCCGGCGAGATAGAGAAGCTCTCCGGCGTTACTTGCAGCGATCTGTTCGGCAAGCTCACGGCCGCTGCCTGATGATGCGGTGACAGAACGGAAACCCAGCTTCCGTGCCTCGTCGGCTGTCGTTTCGCCAACGGCAAAAAGGCTGCGCGAAAGGTGAGGTGAAAGTGCCTCGCCCAAAGCCTGCAAGGTGCGCACCGCTTCGGCGCTCGTTATGGCAATTGACCCGGTTGATGTTTCCAGAGCCAGCCGAGCAGCTACCATGTCGTGGAGGGGATGGGCGAGCGGCAGCAGCAACGGCTCATGACCCAGCTCACGCAAACGTTGAGCGGTTCGCTCACCCGAATGTGCGGGACGGGTGACGAGTACGCGCATGCGGACTAGCTCCAGTCCTCGAAGAAGTTGCTGCCAGCCCTTGCGCGGACGTCCTGTCCGGCGCGGGTGCCGAGTGCCGCTGCATCGCGGCGATGGCCGTCGATGGTGATCGCATGGTGGTGGCGGCCGTCAGGCGTGATGATGAGGCCTGAGAACCGTATCTGATCACCTTCGCAGACGGCATAGCCGCCGATCGGTGTCCGGCAGGAGCCGTCGAGGGCGCCAAGGAAGGCACGCTCGCAGGAGACCGTGTCGAAGGTCGGCGAATCGTTGATCGGCGCCAGCAGATCGTCGATCCTGTTGTCGCCAATGCGGCTTTCAAGACAGATCGCCCCTTGCGCCGGTGCGGGCGGAAAATTGTCGGGGTCGAGGATATCGGTAATGACGTCGACCTTGCCGAGACGCTTGAGGCCGGCGAGCGCCAGAAGCGTCGCGTCGACCTGGCCTTCCTGCAGCTTGCGCAGGCGCGTTTCCACGAGACCGCGGAAGGTGATGACGTTGATATCCGGCCGCATGCGGCGGATGAGCGCCTGACGGCGAAGCGAGGACGAGCCGACGCTTGCGCCATGTGGCAGGTCGATCAGCTTCGGCGCGGTACGGCCGACGACCGCGTCGCGGATATCTTCGCGCGGCAGGTAGGCGGAGAGATAGAGACCTTCCGGTAGAATCGTCGGCATGTCCTTGCTGGAATGCACGGCGAAATCGAGATCGCCGGCGATGAGCTGCTGCTCCAGCTCTTCGGTGAAAAGTCCCTTGCCGCCGATCTCGGCCAGCGAACGGTCGGTGATACGATCGCCCTTGGTCGTCAACACGACGATTTCGAACATCTCCTCCGGCAGGTTATGGGCTGCCATCAGCCGGTCGCGGGCTTCGCGCGCCTGTGCGAGCGCCAGCGGGCTGCCGCGCGTGCCAATCCGGAAAGGTTTTGTTTGCATCCGCTTTGATCCGTTGTTACCGGAGTTCTCGTAAACAGGTTTAAACCCTATCGCAATCAACGAACAGGTTTCATGGCTCCCTTTCTGCGCATCCTCGGTATCGAGACAAGCTGTGACGAGACCGCTGCTGCCGTCGTCGAGCGCGATGCGGAAGGTCGCTCCAACGTACTGTCGGATGTCGTTCTTTCCCAGCTGGACGAGCATAGCGCCTATGGTGGCGTGGTGCCGGAGATTGCAGCGCGCGCCCATGTCGAAGCTCTGGATGAGCTGATCGACGAGGCTTTGAAGCGCGCCAATCTGTCGCTCTCGGATGTCGACGCGATTGCCGCAACGTCTGGCCCCGGCCTGATCGGCGGGCTGCTGGTCGGTCTGATGACCGGCAAGGCGATCGCCAAGGCGGCCGGCAAGCCGCTTTATGCCGTCAACCATCTGGAAGGCCACGCGCTGACGGCGCGGCTGACGGACGGACTTTCCTTCCCTTATCTGATGCTGCTCGTCTCCGGCGGTCACACGCAGCTCATCCTGGTGCGTGGCATCGGCGAGTACGAGCGCTGGGGCACGACAATCGACGATGCGTTGGGCGAAGCCTTCGACAAGACGGCAAAGCTGCTCGGCCTTCCCTATCCAGGGGGACCGGCGGTGGAGCGAATGGCGAAGTGCGGCAATGCCGATCGGTTCAAATTCCCGCGACCGCTGGTGGGCGAGGCGCGGCTCGATTTTTCGTTCTCCGGCCTTAAAACGGCCGTGCGGCAGGCGGCAATTGGGATTGCGCCACTGACGGATCAGGATGTCGCCGATATCTGTGCCTCCTTCCAAAAAGCGATTTCCCGTACGATGAAGGATCGTGTCGGCCGCGGTCTGCATCGGTTCAAGGCGGAGTTTGCCGACCTCGCCGAAAAGCCGGCGCTGGTGGTGGCTGGTGGCGTCGCCGCCAATCTGGAAATCCGCAGCACGCTGCAGATGCTCTGCGATAAGAACGGCTTCCGCTTTATCGCGCCGCCGCTTCGGCTTTGCACCGACAATGCCGTGATGATCGCCTGGGCCGGGCTGGAACGTATGGCGAAGGGTGTTGCGCCTGACGATCTCGACGTGCAGCCGCGTTCGCGCTGGCCGCTCGATTCCAACGCAGCGACCAAGCTTGGCTCCGGAAAGCGGGGAGCCAAGGCATGAGCGAGCGCATCGCGGTCGTCGGATCGGGAGCTTTCGGCACGGCGCTCGCGGCCGTCATCGCGCTCACAGGGCGCAACTCGGTTATCCTCGTTGGCCGCAATCCGTCGCTGATCGAAGATCTCAAGGCGGAGCGGCTGCATGATGCCGTTCTGCCTGGCATTGCGCTGCCGGAAACACTGGAATTTTCTGCCGAAGCCGACGTGATCGGCAATGCGAATATCGTACTCTTTGCCGTGCCCTCGCAGGCGCAGGCAGATGCGGCGCGGAGCTATGGTCCTTATCTGGCTAAGGATGCTATCGTCGTCACCTGTGCGAAGGGTATCGAGCGGACAACCGGCGCGCTGCTGACCGATATGCTGGAGCGGGAACTGCCGGATCATCCGGTAGCCGTGCTCTCCGGTCCGGGCTTTGCCGCCGATATCGCCAAGGGTTTACCGACGGCCATGGCGATTGCCGCTGCCGACATGCAGGTTGCCGAACGACTGGCGCAGGCGATTTCGAGCCGCACCTTCCGGCTTTATGCCTCGGTAGACCGCATCGGCGTGCAGCTTGGCGGCGCATTGAAGAATGTGCTGGCGATTGCCTGTGGCATCGTCGAAGGCGCTGGCATCGGCGATTCGGCGCGTGCGGCGCTGATTGCCCGCGGGCTTGCCGAGATGTCGCGCTTCATCGTCGCGAAGGGCGGCCATGCCGACACGGCGCGGGGGCTTTCCGGCCTCGGCGATCTGGTGCTGACGGCAACCAGCCATCAGTCGCGCAACCTGCGTTTCGGCATTGCGCTAGGGCGCGGCGAAAAGGTCGATCCGTCCCGTGGCGAGTTGGTGGAAGGGGCTTTCGCCGCGGCTGTCGCCTCGCGGCTTGCCAGGGAGCTTGGCGTGGAGATGCCGATCACCGATGCGGTTTCAGCGATCATCGAAGGCAAACTTGCCATATCCGAAGCCATCGAACAATTGATGACACGTCCAATTACGACCGAATAGGAGACAGACATGCTTTTCGCCCTCCTCTGCAAGGACAAGCCCGGCCATCTCGACGTGCGCATGGAAACGCGCCCAACCCATCTCGATTACCTCAACAAGCTGAATGCCGAAGGCAAGCTTGCCATGGCTGGTCCATTCCTCGATGCCGAAGGCAAGCCGAATGGCAGTCTAGTCATCGTTCATGCAGAAACGCTGGAAGAGGCCAACGCACTCGGCGCTGCCGACCCTTATGCACTGGCTGGTCTCTTCGAAAACGTCGAAGTGAAGCCCTTCAACTGGGTCTTCAACAAGCCGGAGGCTTAAGGGGATGGCGCACTGGCTTTATAAATCCGAGCCTGCAGCATGGTCCTGGGAGCAGCAGAAGGCCGCCGGCGAGAAGGGCACCGAATGGACCGGCGTGCGCAACTACCTTGCGCGCAACAACATGCGGGCCATGCAGATCGGCGACGAGGGTTTCTTCTACCATTCCAATGACGGGTTGGAGATTGTCGGTATCGTCGAGGTCTGCGCGCTGTCGCATCCGGATTCGACGGCGAAGGGCGATGACCGCTGGGATTGCGTCGATATCCGCGCCGTCATGGATGTGCCGAAGCCGGTGACGCTGAAGGATATCAAGGCAAACGAAAAGCTGTCCAAGATGTCGCTGGTCACCTCGATGCGGCTTTCCGTGCAGCCGGTGACGGATGACGAATGGGCCGAGGTCTGCCGCATGGGCGGTTTTGCCAACCCGCCGCGCTGAGCAGCTTTGAGAAGCTGAGCAGCTTTGAAAACCGAACCGGAAACCTTCGTCCGCGCCAATACCAGCCTGCTTGCGCCGCCGCATGTGCCGGAGATACGGCTGCATCTGGCGAGCGAAGCCCATGACCTCTGGCTGAAGACGGAAGAGGAGCTTGAGGCGATCGGCCTGCCGCCGCCGTTCTGGGCATTCGCCTGGGCGGGCGGGCAGGGGTTGGCGCGTTATGTTCTCGATCGTCCCGAAACCGTCAAAGGAAAGTGCGTCCTCGATTTCGCGAGCGGTTCGGGACTGGTAGGAATTGCCGCACGCAAGGCTGGCGCTGCCAAAGTGATGGCCGCCGATATCGATCCGTGGTCGCAGACGGTGGTGCGGCTGAATGCGGCCGTCAATTCCGTCTCGCTGGATTTCACCGGAGCCGATCTCATCGGACAGAATGTCGATGCGGATGTGGTTCTTGCCGGCGACGTTTTCTATGACAAATCCTTCGCCGGTGCGCTGGTGCCTTGGTTCGTGACGCTCGCTGCCGAGGGCAAGGATGTGCTGGTCGGCGATCCCGGACGGGCCTATCTTCCAAAGGACAGGCTGGAATTCTGCGCCGTCTACGAAGTGCCCGTCACCCGGGCGCTTGAAGACAGCGAGGTCAAGAAGACGACTGTCTGGCGGTTCAGGCCTTAAAGCGTATCGCGATCTGTCAGATTCGCCTGATACGCTTTAAGCTCTTGTTTTAGCATGTCGTTGTCGCAAAACCGCTGCACACTTTTGCGCGACCTGCTCTAGGGTCGGATGACGCAGACATTGGCCTCATAAGAGCAGGGATCATCGGCGATGCCGACATCGATGACCTTGGCCTTCGGGGCAAGGTTACTTTCCGGCGCAGCCAGACGATAGTACCCGTCGCCGCCGACATAGGTTCCGCCATCGGTCTGATAGGCATAGGATGATCCGGCGTAGAGGCCGCTGCTCCCGTAATTCGGATCATAGCTCTGGGGCTGGGCTGCAATGACAACGATGTTACTGCGGCCGTAGCGGCTTGTCCCCGGGTAGCTGAACTGCTTCAAAAACGGGGTAAGGGGGCGATAGCGGATGACGTTGTCGCGTCTGAAGTGCAGGCCACTGTCCCAGTGGGTGCGCCTGCCGAGGAAGACGCCTTCATTAAAACCGTTATGGCGCGGAAAGCGATGATCGAAGTTGCGTTCTCCGGCCGTGGCGGGAAGCGCTGCAAGCACCGCGACAAGGACCAGGGTGGCCTTGGACAGACTGCGAAACATGGACCAAACTCCGAAACGCTAACAAATCGTTAACGCCAGATTGCGCCAAAAGGCTGATCTTGTCCACGCCGGCATGCGGTCAGCTCAAAAATTGAGCGAAAGAGACGAGTTTTGCAGTGTTGAAAACTTCCCGGTAACGCGAATCGATTAAATTAAAAGCAGGCAGCAATTATGCTTGTCGTCAGGGGTTTCGGTGATTAAACGTCGAGATTGATGCAACGCACACAGAATTTTGTCATTCGTGTGGTTGACTCAGAAAAGCCCCTGACATCAAGGGCAAAGAGAAGACGCCGCGAGGTTCTGATGGCGAATGTAACAAACCGGCCCCTGTCGCCGCATCTGCAAATTTACAAGCCGATCCCCACCATGGTCATGTCGATCGTTCACCGCATTACCGGTGGCGCTCTCTATTTCGGCACGCTGCTGATTGCCTGGTGGCTGATCGCGGCCGCCACCGGCCTGGCCTATTATGACTGGGCCAACTGGGTGCTTGGCAGCATCATCGGCAAACTCGTCCTGCTCGGTTACACCTGGGCACTCCTTCACCACATGCTCGGCGGCTTCCGCCACTTCATGTGGGACCTCGGCTACGGCTTCGAGAAGGAATTCTCGACCAGGCTCGCCATCGCCAATATCATCGGATCGCTCTGTCTGACCGTGCTGGTCTGGGTGATCGGCTTCATCATTCGCTTCTGAAGGTCGCACTCATGGATATGCGCACTCCTCTGGGCAAGGTTCGCGGCCTCGGTTCCGCCAAGGACGGCACCGATCACTTCTGGCGTCAGCGCCTGACGGCCGTCGCCAACGTGCCCCTCATCATCTTTTTCGTCATCTTCATGATCGTCTATGCCGGTGCGCCTTATGCCGACGTGGTTCGCGCCCTCTCGAACCCGTTCGTTGCAGTCGTTATGGGCCTGATGGTCGTTTCCGGCGCGATCCACATGAAGCTCGGCATGCAGGTCATCATCGAAGACTATGTTCACGGGGAGATCGGCAAGCTGCTGCTCCTGATGCTGAACACCTTCTTCGCGGTTCTGATTGCCGGCCTCAGTCTCTTCGCCATTCTGAAAATCGCATTCGTAGGATAACCGTATCATGGCAACGTCTTCACCCGCTCAGAATGGGAAGGCCTACACCTATGTCGACCATTCCTATGACGTAATCGTCGTCGGCGCCGGCGGCGCCGGCCTGCGCGCCACGCTCGGCATGGCCGAACAGGGCTTCCGCACGGCCTGCATCACCAAGGTATTTCCGACCCGCTCGCATACGGTTGCGGCCCAGGGCGGCATCGCCGCCTCGCTGCAGAACATGACGCCGGATAGCTGGCAGTGGCACCTTTACGACACCGTCAAGGGTTCCGACTGGCTCGGCGACGTCGACGCCATGCAGTATCTGACCATGGAAGCGCCGAAAGCGGTCTATGAGCTGGAACATTACGGCGTGCCGTTCTCGCGCAACGAGGAAGGCAAGATTTATCAGCGCCCGTTTGGCGGCCACATGCAGAACTTCGGCGAAGGTCCCCCGGTGCAGCGCACCTGCGCCGTTGCCGACCGTACCGGCCACGCCATCCTGCACACGCTCTACGGCCAGTCGCTGCGCAACAATGCCGAATTCTTTGTCGAGTATTTCGCACTCGACCTCATCATGTCCGATGATGGCAGCCGCTGCACCGGCGTCGTCGCCTGGTGTCTCGACGACGGTACGATCCATCGCTTCGCCGCCAAGATGGTGGTGCTTGCGACCGGCGGTTACGGCCGCGCCTATTTCTCGGCAACCTCTGCCCATACCTGCACCGGTGACGGCGGCGGTATGATCGCGCGTGCGGGCCTGCCGCTGCAGGACATGGAATTCGTGCAGTTCCACCCGACCGGCATCTACGGTTCCGGCTGTCTGATTACCGAAGGTGCGCGCGGAGAAGGCGGCTATCTCGTCAATTCCGAAGGCGAGCGTTTCATGGAGCGCTACGCCCCATCGGCCAAGGACCTCGCCTCGCGCGACGTCGTTTCGCGCTGCATGACCCTGGAAATTCGCGAAGGCCGCGGCGTGGGCAAGAACAAGGATCACATCTTCCTGCATCTCGACCATCTCGATCCGGCCGTTCTGCACGAGCGTCTGCCGGGCATTTCCGAGAGCGCCAAAATCTTTGCCGGTGTCGATGTGACTCGCGAACCGATCCCGGTCCTGCCGACCGTCCATTACAATATGGGCGGCATTCCGACGAATTATTGGGGCGAGGTGCTCAATGCCGACAGCTCCAATCCGGAACGCATCATCCCCGGTCTGATGGCCGTCGGTGAGGCCGGCTGCGCCTCGGTTCACGGTGCAAACCGCCTTGGCTCCAACTCGCTGATCGACCTCGTGGTCTTCGGTCGCGCCGCTGCCATCCGTGCCGGTGAGATCATCGACCGCAACGAGCCGGTGCCGGCGCTGAACAAGGCTGCCTGCGACAAGATCATGGACCGTTTCGATGGTCTGCGTTACGCCGACGGCGGCACGCCGACGGCGGTGCTGCGCGAGAAGATGCAGCGCGCCATGCAGGAAGACGCAGCCGTGTTCCGCACTCAGGAATCGCTGGAATCCGGTTGCCGCCGTCTCTCAGAAATCTGGGGCGAGCTCAAGGACATCAAGGTCACCGACCGCTCGATGATCTGGAACTCCGACCTTGTCGAGACGCTGGAACTGCAGAACCTGATGGCAAACGCCATCACCACGATCTACGGCGCCGAAGCCCGCAAGGAAAGCCGCGGTTCGCATGCCCGCGAAGACTACACGTCAGGGGCCTTCGCAGGCCGTGACGACGTCAACTGGCGCAAGCACACGCTGGCCTGGGTGAACGAGGCGGGTGACGTGAAGCTGGACTACCGGCCTGTCCACACCGACCTCATCGCAGACGGCATCGATCCGCACAAGATCGAGCCGAAGGCCCGCGTATACTGATCAGAGGAACCTGACATGGTTGAACTCGCTCTCCCCAAGAATTCCCAGATGCGCGAAGGCAAGGTGTGGCCGAAGCCGGCGGGTGCCAAGAACACGCGTGAGTTCCGCGTCTATCGCTGGAGCCCGGATGACGGCCAGAACCCGTCGATCGACACCTTCTACGTGGATGTCGACGATTGCGGGCCGATGGTTCTCGATGCGCTTCTCTACATCAAGAACAAGATCGATCCGACGCTGACGCTGCGCCGTTCCTGTCGTGAAGGCATCTGCGGTTCCTGCGCGATGAACATCGACGGCACGAATACGCTCGCCTGCACAAAGGGCATGGACGACATCAAGGGCACGGTGAAGATCTACCCGCTGCCGCATATGCCTGTCGTCAAGGATCTGGTTCCCGATCTCAGCAATTTCTATGCCCAGCACCGCTCGATCGAGCCTTGGCTGAAGACGGTTTCGCCGACGCCGGCCAAGGAATGGAAGCAGAGCCATGAAGATCGTCAGAAGCTCGACGGTCTCTATGAGTGCATTCTCTGCGCCTGCTGCTCGACCTCCTGTCCGAGCTACTGGTGGAACGGCGACCGTTATCTCGGTCCGGCCGTCCTGCTGCAGGCCTATCGCTGGCTGATCGATAGCCGTGACGAAGCGACCGGCGAACGACTCGACAATCTCGAGGATCCGTTCCGCCTCTATCGTTGCCACACGATCATGAACTGCGCGCAGACCTGCCCGAAGGGTCTGAACCCGGCCAAGGCGATCGCCGAGATCAAGAAGATGATGGTCGAGCGTCGCGTGTGAGCGTCGATATTTCCATTGGAATCGATGATTTCGATCCCGAGGCGGTCGCTGAAATTCGTTCGCGGCTCGCCTCGGTCAAACAGCAGGGCATCCGTATCGGTTTTGCAATCGAAAGCGGCAGCCGTGCTTGGGGCTTTCCGTCGCCCGACAGCGATTATGATTGCCGTTTCGTCTATGTCCGCCCGGTCTCGGACCACATCGGGCTGGCCTTGCATCGCGATGTGATCGAGTTTCCGATCGTCGGTGATATAGACACGGGCGGTTGGGACCTACGCAAAGCCCTGCTCCTTGCCCTCAAGGGTAACGCTGTTCTCGTCGAATGGATAAAATCGCCCATCGCCTACGAAGAAGAGCCTGGATTTCGCGATCGTCTCTCCGAGGTGCTGGACGAGATCATGGTGCCGCAAAAGGTTGCGCTTCATTATATCGGTCTCCTGCGCCGCCACTGGCAGGCCCATGGAGATGGGCCGATCAAGCTCAAGAAGCTGCTATATGCGATCCGCCCGGCAATCGCGCTCGAATGGATGCGGACGACTGATTTTCGGAAGTTGCCGCCAATGAACATGATGCAAGGTCTGGCTGCGGTCAGCATCGATCACGAACTGCGCAAGGCAATCGATGATCTGGTGATGGTCAAAAGCCAAACTCGCGAGATGGGCGAGGGCATGCCGCCGGAGCGTATTCGGTCCTTTCTTGCGGCATCAATTGAGCGCTATGTAGATCTTGCCGAGCGTATCGAACCTGATCAGGAAGCAGAGAGTCGGGCACATCACCGTGCTGACATATTTTATCAGCAAGAAGTCCAGCGAGCGATTGGTTGAATTGCGCCGGTCTCGCCATAGGTGTCACGAAGGCGTTTTAGGTTTGTGCTGACTTGATTAACCAAAGTGAAATACGGTAATTCGAACCTCTAATCGAAATATCTCTGCGGTTGAGGCGGACATTCGGGAGCTTGATGATGCAGTTGCGATATGTGGTGACGGGTTTAACGGCCGCTCTGGCCTTGGCAGGATGCCAGCGCACCTCATATGATTACAGCAGTAACAGTGCGCCTCCGCCGCTGACCGCACAGCCGGTACCCTCCGTGCAGGGCGGCCAGCTTCCGCCTCCGACCGGGCAGTTTCCTGCCGCCCCGACCTCGACGGCGCCGACGGTGGGTGTCCAGCCTGGCGGCGCTGCACCCACTGCCGCCATGGATGTAACCAAGGAATCGATGGTCGGCAGCTGGCGTGTCAACGGCAGCTGTGACATGTTCCTGACGCTTACCAATCTCGGCAGCGGTTCGCGCGGCGGTACACGCGGTTGCGTTGGCGAGCTGACGGCCATGGGCTCCTGGGAAGTTTCCGGCAAGCAGGTTCTGCTCAAGGACCGCAGCGGCAACCAGATCGGTTCCGTCTACAAGGTTGCCGACAACAGCTTCAATGGCCAGACCTCGACCGGGCAGCCGATCACCCTCAGCCGGTAAGATAATCCGGCGGGGTTCCGCCGGTTACGCATAGGCGGACAAGCCCTCATGCAGCCAATGCCAGACTATTCGCTCAGCGTCACCGAGCAGCTCAAATCGCTGACCGCTTCGGGGACGTTGCAGGTCGATTCCGCGCAGATGGACGTGGCCAAGTGCCTCGATCGGGTGCTCGCTTCCCTCAAGCAGAAACGGCCGGCGGCCAAAAGCAGCGCGCTCGGCTGGTTGTTCGCATCCAAGAAGAAGTCCGAGGCCGGTATCAGGGGTCTCTATATCCATGGCAGCGTCGGACGCGGCAAGACGATGCTAATGGACATGTTCTTCGCGATGGCGCCCTGCCGGAAAAAGCGACGCGCGCATTTCCACGAATTCATGACCGATGTGCACAATCGCATCGCCGCCCACCGGCAGAAGCTGAAGAACGGCGAGACGAAACAGGCCGATCCGATACCGCCGGTTGCCTCCGCGCTTTTCGAGGAGGCGGAACTGCTCTGCTTCGACGAATTCACGGTCACCGACATCGCCGATGCGATGATCCTGTCGCGGCTGTTTTCCGAGCTTTTCGCTCGCGGTTGTGTGCTGGTGGCAACCTCGAATGTCGAGCCCGACAATCTCTACAAGGATGGCCTCAATCGCGGGCTCTTCCTGCCCTTCGTCACGCTGCTCAAAAAGCATGTCGAGATCGTCACGCTCGATTCTCCGACTGACTATCGGATGGAGAAGCTGAACAGTCAGCCGATCTATCTCGTTCCGATCGACGAGCTCACCGACATGGCGATGGATGCCTCGTGGACGCAGGCGCTGCATGGCCGCAAGGCGCAGCCGGTGGAGATCCCCATGAAGGGCCGGGCAATCCATGTACCACTCGCGGCCGACCGGATGGCGCGTTTCTCCTTCGCCGATCTCTGCGATAAGCCGTTGAGTGCAGCCGATTTTCTGGCCATCTCCGAACGCTTCGATACGATCTTTCTGGATCACGTTCCGCTACTCGGTCCGGAAAAGCGAAACCAGATCAAGCGCTTCATCATTCTGATCGACACGCTCTACGATCACGGCATCCGTCTTTACGTTTCCGCCGCTGCCATGCCCGAAGATCTGCTCGTCGAAAGACGCGGCACCGAAGGCTTTGAATTCGATCGCACGGCATCCCGTCTTTTTGAGATGAGAAGTGCTGAATATCTCGCGGCGCATCACGAACGGCGGGCTGCCGAGTAACACTTTGGTGACAATTTATCTTACGTTTACGTAAGAATTTTAATATCTAAACGATTGAAATTGCTGCACCAAAAATAATGCATTGCCATTTTTTGGCTTTAGGTCTATGCGATTGCGGCATTGGGCGATGCCCGCGCGTCGCCCGACGGATTTTGATCGCAAAGGAAAAGCGAAATGGCGCGTAACAAGATCGCACTCATCGGTTCTGGCATGATTGGTGGCACGCTGGCGCATCTGGCCGGCCTGAAGGAGCTGGGCGACATCGTCCTCTTCGACATTGCTGACGGCATCCCCCAGGGCAAGGGCCTCGACATCGCACAGTCCTCCCCGGTCGAAGGCTTCGACGCCAACCTGACAGGCGCCAGCGACTACTCCGCGATCGAAGGTGCTGACGTCTGCATCGTCACCGCAGGCGTACCGCGCAAGCCGGGCATGAGCCGTGATGACCTTCTCGGCATCAACCTCAAGGTCATGGAGCAGGTCGGCGCCGGCATCAAGAAATATGCCCCGAACGCTTTCGTCATCTGCATCACCAACCCGCTCGACGCCATGGTCTGGGCGCTGCAGAAGTTCTCCGGCCTTCCGGCCAACAAGGTCGTCGGCATGGCCGGCGTTCTCGACTCCTCGCGCTTCCGTCTTTTCCTCGCCAAGGAATTCAACGTTTCCGTTCAGGACGTCACGGCTTTCGTTCTCGGTGGTCACGGCGACACGATGGTGCCGCTCGCCCGTTACTCCACGGTTGGCGGCATTCCGCTGACCGACCTCGTCACCATGGGTTGGGTCACCAAGGAGCGCCTCGAAGAGATCATTCAGCGCACACGTGACGGCGGCGCCGAAATCGTCGGTCTGCTGAAGACCGGTTCGGCCTATTACGCTCCGGCCGCTTCCGCTATTGAAATGGCTGAATCCTACCTCAAGGACAAGAAGCGCGTCCTGCCCTGCGCTGCTCACCTTACCGGCCAGTACGGCGTCAAGGACATGTATGTCGGCGTTCCCACCGTCATCGGTGCCGGCGGCGTCGAGCGCATCATCGAGATCGATCTCAACAAGACCGAGAAGGAAGCCTTCGACAAGTCCGTCGGCGCCGTTGCCGGTCTCTGCGAAGCCTGCATCAACATCGCGCCCGCCCTCAAGTAATTGGTGCGCTGAAGCAATCGAAATAGGGACAAACCCATGAATATTCACGAATATCAGGCCAAGGCTCTGCTGAAGGGCTATGGCGCGCCGGTCGCGGAAGGCGTGGCTATCCTCAAGGTCGAGGAAGCCGTTGCCGCCGCCAAATCGCTTCCCGGCCCGCTCTACGTGGTCAAGAGCCAGATCCATGCGGGCGGCCGCGGTAAAGGCAAGTTCAAAGAGCTCGGCCCGGATGCCAAGGGCGGCGTTCGTCTCGCCAAGTCGATCGATGAAGTCGTTGCGCATGCCAAGGAGATGCTCGGCAATACGCTGGTGACGGCGCAGACCGGCGAAGCCGGCAAGCAAGTCAACCGTCTCTACATCGAAGACGGTGCCGATATTGCCCGGGAACTCTATTGCTCGCTCCTGGTCGACCGCTCGGTCGGCAAGGTGGCTTTCGTCGTTTCGACCGAGGGCGGCATGGACATCGAAGCCGTCGCCCACGACACGCCTGAGAAGATCCACACGATCGCCATCGATCCGGAAGCCGGCGTTACGGCGGCCGACGTTGCTGCCATCACCAAGGCGCTTCAGCTCGACGGTGCAGCTGCCGAAGATGCAAAGTCGCTCTTCCCGGCGCTCTACAAGGCGTTCGGTGAAAAGGACATGGCCCTGCTCGAGGTCAATCCGCTGATCGTCATGAAGGACGGTCATCTGCGCGTCCTCGACGCCAAGATGTCTTTCGATGGCAATGCGCTGTTCCGTCATGACGACGTCAGGGCGCTGCGCGACGAGACGGAAGAGGATGCCAAGG
The DNA here is from genome assembly GCF_047782645.1 of Rhizobium sp. ZK1. Lineage (NCBI taxonomy): Bacteria > Pseudomonadati > Pseudomonadota > Alphaproteobacteria > Hyphomicrobiales > Rhizobiaceae > Rhizobium > Rhizobium sp. ZK1. The sequence goes on along the minus strand of NZ_CP180586.1, from coordinate 3,832,787 downwards.
AAATCGAAGCCTCCAAGTGGGACCTCGCCTATGTGGCGCTCGACGGCAACATCGGCTGCATGGTCAACGGCGCAGGCCTTGCCATGGCGACGATGGACATCATCAAGCTCTACGGCAAGGAGCCGGCGAACTTCTGCGACGTCGGCGGTGGCGCCGGCAAGGAGAAGGTTGCTGCGGCCTTCAAGATCATCACCGCAGACCCCAAGGTCGAAGGCATTCTCGTCAACATCTTCGGCGGCATCATGAAGTGCGATGTCATTGCCGAAGGCGTCATTGCCGCGGTCAAGGAAGTCGGTCTCAAGGTTCCGCTCGTGGTTCGCCTCGAAGGCACCAATGTCGATCTCGGCAAGAAGATCCTGAACGAGTCGGGTCTGGCCATCACGGCGGCTGACGACCTGGACGATGCGGCCAAGAAGATCGTCGCGGCGATCAACGGCTAATTTGAAGGATCTGAAAGAATGTCTATTCTCGTCAACAAAGACACCAAGATCCTTGTTCAGGGTCTGACCGGCAAGACCGGTACATTCCACACCGAACAGGCGCTTGCTTATTACGGCACGCAGATGGTCGGTGGTATTCACCCGAAGAAGGGCGGCGAAACCTGGACCGGCTCCAAGGGCGAAAGCCTGCCGATCTTCGCAACCGTTGCCGAAGGCAAGGAAAAGACCGGCGCTGACGCGACCGTCATCTACGTTCCGCCGGCAGGTGCAGCCGATGCGATCATCGAGGCGATCGACGCCGAGATCCCGTTTATCACCTGCATCACCGAAGGCATCCCGGTCATGGACATGGTTCGCGTCAAGGCTCGCCTCGACCGCTCCAAGTCGCGCCTGCTCGGCCCGAACTGCCCAGGCATCCTGACGCCGGAAGAATGCAAAATCGGCATCATGCCGGGTTCGATCTTCCGCAAGGGTTCGGTCGGTATCGTTTCCCGTTCGGGGACGCTGACCTACGAAGCAGTCTTCCAGACCTCCAACGAAGGCCTCGGCCAGACGACGGCTGTCGGCATCGGCGGCGACCCGGTCAAGGGTACCGAGTTCATCGACGTGCTGGAAATGTTCCTCGCTGACGATGCCACGACCTCGATCATCATGATCGGCGAAATCGGCGGCTCGGCTGAAGAAGACGCGGCCCAGTTCCTCAAGGACGAGGCCAAGAAGGGCCGCAGGAAGCCGATGGCCGGCTTCATCGCCGGCCGTACCGCGCCGAAGGGCCGCACCATGGGCCATGCCGGTGCTGTGGTTTCCGGCGGCAAGGGTGATGCGGAATCGAAGATCGCGGCGATGGAATCGGCAGGCATCAAGGTGTCGCCGTCTCCGGCTCGCCTCGGCAAGACGCTGGTTGAAGTCCTCAAGGGCTAAACCAACTTATATACCCGGACGGAAGAAGGCATCCCAACTTCCGTCCGGCTCTCCATTTGTGGAATATGGATGCGCCGCGGACAGGCGGCAATCGGAATGCGGCAGCCGGCGATGAAGCCGGCAAATTCATCTAAGTCAGGAGGCGGACGGAAGCGTCCGCATATCACCATGGCACGGCAAGAAGCCAACGAGCAATTTCAGATCACCTCGTTTCTGGATGGCGCCAATGCTGCCTATATCGAGCAGCTCTACGCCCGTTATGAAGATGATCCCAACTCGGTCGACGATCAGTGGCGGTCCTTCTTCAAGGCGCTGGAAGACGATCCTGCCGATGTGAAGAAGGCGGCCAAGGGCGCATCCTGGCGCAAAAAGAACTGGCCGCTGCAGGCAAGCGGCGATCTCGTCTCAGCGCTCGATGGCGACTGGGGCATCGTCGAAAAGGTCATCGAGACCAAGGTGAAGGCAAAGGCCGAAGCCGCCGGTCAGCCGGCGGGCGCCGCCGACGTGCTGCAAGCGACGCGTGATTCCGTTCGCGCCATCATGATGATCCGTGCCTATCGCATGCGCGGCCATCTGCACGCCAAGCTCGATCCGCTCGGCATCGCCGCTCCGGTGGATGACTATCACGAGCTTTCGCCCGAAAATTACGGCTTCACGGCTGCCGACTACGATCGCAAGATCTTCATCGATAATGTGCTCGGTCTCGAATATGCGACCCTCCGCGAGATGATCGAAATCCTCGAGCGTACCTATTGCTCGACCCTCGGCGTCGAATTCATGCACATCTCCAATCCGGAAGAAAAGGCATGGATCCAGGAACGCATTGAAGGTCCTGACAAGGGTGTTGCCTTCTCCGCCGAAGGCAAAAAGGCGATCCTCGCCAAGCTGGTCGAAGCCGAAGGTTACGAACAGTTCCTCGACGTCAAGTTCAAGGGCACCAAGCGCTTCGGCCTCGACGGCGGTGAATCGCTGATCCCGGCGCTCGAGCAGATCCTGAAGCGCGGCGGTCATCTCGGCCTCAAGGAAGCCGTTTTCGGCATGGCCCATCGCGGCCGCCTGAACGTACTTTCCCAGGTCATGGGCAAGCCGCACCGCGCCATCTTCCACGAGTTCAAGGGCGGTTCTTACGCGCCTGATGAAGTCGAAGGCTCCGGCGACGTGAAGTACCATCTGGGTGCTTCCTCCGACCGCGAATTCGACGGCAACAAGGTGCATGTCTCGCTGACGGCAAACCCGTCGCACCTCGAAATCGTCGATCCCGTGGTCATGGGCAAGGCTCGCGCCAAGCAGGACATGAGCGCGACCGTCTGGGACGGTGACATCATCCCGCTGTCCGAACGTTCCAAGGTTCTACCGCTTCTGATCCACGGCGACGCAGCTTTCGCCGGCCAGGGCGTCATTGCCGAAATCCTTGGCTTGTCGGGTCTACGCGGCCATCGCGTCGCCGGCACGATGCACGTCATCATCAACAACCAGATCGGCTTCACCACCAACCCGGCCTTCTCGCGCTCGTCGCCTTATCCGTCCGACGTCGCCAAGATGATCGAAGCGCCGATCCTGCACGTTAACGGTGACGATCCGGAAGCCGTCGTCTATGCGGCCAAGGTTGCGACCGAATTCCGCATGAAGTTCCATAAGCCGGTCGTGCTCGACATGTTCTGCTATCGTCGCTACGGCCACAATGAAGGCGATGAGCCGTCCTTCACACAGCCGAAGATGTACAAGGTCATCCGTGGTCACAAGACGGTCCTGCAGCTCTATGCGGACCGTCTCGTTCGCGAAGGCCTGCTCACCGACGGCGAAGTCGAAAAGATGAAGGCCGACTGGCGCGCTCATCTCGAGCAGGAGTTCGAAGCCGGTCAGCACTACAAGCCGAACAAGGCCGACTGGCTGGACGGCGAATGGTCCGGTCTGCGCACGGCTGACAATGCCGACGAACAGCGCCGCGGCAAGACCGCCGTGCCTATGAAGACGCTCAAGGATATCGGCCGCAAGCTGTCGGAAATTCCTGAAGGCTTCAATGCGCACCGCACGATCCAGCGCTTCATGGAAAACCGCGCCAACATGATCCAGAGTGGCGAAGGCCTCGACTGGGCCATGGCGGAGGCGCTTGCTTTCGGTGCGCTTGTCGTCGAAGGTCACAAGATTCGTTTGTCCGGTCAGGATTGCGAACGCGGTACCTTCTCGCAGCGCCACTCGGTTCTCTACGATCAGGAAACTGAAGAGCGCTACATCCCGCTCGCGAACCTGTCGCAGACGCAGGCCCGTTACGAAGTCATCAACTCGATGCTTTCGGAAGAAGCCGTTCTCGGCTTCGAATATGGCTACTCGCTGGCTCGTCCGAATGCTCTGACGCTCTGGGAAGCCCAGTTCGGGGACTTCGCAAACGGCGCGCAGGTCGTCTTCGATCAGTTCATCTCGTCGGGCGAACGCAAGTGGCTGCGCATGTCGGGTCTCGTCTGCCTGCTGCCGCACGGTTATGAAGGCCAAGGTCCGGAACACTCGTCCGCCCGTCTGGAGCGCTTCCTCCAGCTTTGCGCGGAAGACAATATGCAGGTCGCCAACGTCACGACGCCGGCGAACTACTTCCACATCTTGCGCCGCCAGCTGAAGCGCGACTTCCGCAAGCCGCTGATTCTGATGACGCCGAAGTCGCTGCTGCGCCACAAGCGCGCCGTATCGACGCTTGCCGAACTGGCCGGTGAATCTTCCTTCCACCGTCTCCTTTGGGACGATGCCGAAGTCATCAAGGACGGCCCGATCAAGCTGCAGAAGGACGCCAAGATCCGTCGCGTCGTCATCTGCACCGGCAAGGTCTACTACGACCTCCTGGAAGAGCGCGAGAAGCGCGGTATCGACGATATCTATCTGCTGCGTATCGAACAGCTTTACCCGTTCCCGGCCAAGGCGCTCATCAACGAGCTGTCCCGCTTCCGCAACGCCGAGATGGTCTGGTGCCAGGAAGAGCCGAAGAACATGGGTGCATGGTCGTTCATCGACCCGTATCTGGAATGGGTGCTTGCCCATATTGATGCGAAGTACCAACGCGTTCGTTACACGGGTCGTCCGGCCGCCGCTTCGCCGGCAACGGGCCTGATGTCCAAGCATCTGTCGCAGCTAGCCGCATTCCTCGAGGATGCGCTGGGCGGCTAACAAAAAGGGGAAGCGCGATGGCATATTTCTTCATGAGACTTGTGCCACCGCGCCTCACATTCCCGCATGACGGGACCGGGGAGGAAATGGCGGCGATGAAGCGCCATGCCGAGTATTGGCACCAGAAAGCCCTTGCAGGATCGGCGATTGCCGTCGGTCCCGTTTTCGAGGCTGGAGGGGCTTTCGGCATCGCCATCGTCGAGGTTGCGGATCAGGCGGCAGCCAAGGCGCTTGCCGATGCCGACCCGATCATCACGTCCGGCTTCGGTTTTCGTTTCGATGTCTCGCCAATGCCCTCAATCATTCTCCGGCCGCAGGCTGGGACCGCTATCTAACACGATAACAAGCACAATCAGGATTTGAACAATGGCCACAGAAATCCGCGTTCCAACACTCGGTGAATCCGTCAGCGAGGCAACCGTCGGCACCTGGTTCAAGAAGGTCGGCGATGCCGTGAAGGCCGACGAGCCCATTCTCGAGCTTGAAACCGACAAGGTGACCATCGAAGTTCCGGCTCCGGCTTCCGGCACGCTTTCGGAAATCGTTGCGCAGGCTGGCGAGACCGTTGGCCTCGGCGCGCTTCTCGGCCAGATCGCGGCAGGCGCAGGCGCCGCCGCGGCTCCGGCTGCCGCTGCCCCGGCCGCAGCGCCTGCTGCACCCGCTCCGACACCAGTTGCTCCGGTTGCTGCCGCTGCCGCTTCGGCCGCCTCCGTATCATCCATGCCGCCGGCTCCGGCTGCGGCAAAGATGCTCGCAGAAAACAACCTCTCGGCCGATCAGGTCGATGGTTCTGGCAAACGCGGCCAGGTCCTGAAGGGCGATGTCATCGCAGCCGTCGCCAAGGCTGCGGCGGCTCCGGCCTCAGCATCGGCAGCCCCTGCAGCTCCGCGTGGTCCGTCGACGGTCGAGGATGCCGGCCGCGAAGAGCGCGTGAAGATGACGCGCCTGCGCCAGACGATCGCCAAGCGTCTCAAGGATGCGCAGAACACGGCTGCCATGCTGACCACCTATAACGAGGTGGACATGAAGGCCGTCATGGACCTGCGCAACAAGTACAAGGATGTCTTCGAGAAGAAGCATGGCGTGAAGCTCGGCTTCATGGGCTTCTTCACCAAGGCGGTCACGCACGCGCTCAAGGAACTGCCGGCCGTCAACGCTGAAATCGACGGCACCGACATCATCTATAAAAACTATTGCCACGTCGGCATGGCTGTCGGCACCGACAAGGGGCTTGTCGTTCCGGTCATCCGTGATGCTGACCAGATGTCGATCGCGGAAATCGAGAAGGAACTCGGCCGCCTCGCCAAGGCAGCCCGTGACGGCTCGCTCTCCATGGCAGAGATGCAGGGCGGCACCTTCACCATCACCAATGGTGGTGTCTACGGCTCGTTGATGTCCTCGCCGATCCTCAACGCACCGCAGTCGGGCATTCTCGGCATGCACAAGATCCAGGAGCGTCCTGTCGCCATCGGCGGTCAGGTTGTCATCCGCCCGATGATGTATCTGGCACTCTCCTACGACCACCGTATCGTCGACGGCAAGGAAGCCGTGACCTTCCTCGTGCGCGTCAAGGAAAGCCTGGAAGATCCGGAACGTCTGGTTCTGGACCTCTGAGCGGAGCGATCTGCCATGCGAGACCGGATCATGCGAGTGGCGGGCGCAGTGTTCTGCGCCACGGTTGCCCTCATGCCGGTCTTGGCTCTCGCCTTCGATGCGAACAAGGCGAGCAGTAATTTCGACCTCGTGTCATCAGGCGATGCGGAGCTTTCCGCACGCTCCATCAAGACCGTTGATATGGGCAATGTCGAGCTCACCTCGGGCCGCATCGTAGCCGCCGATCCGCTGGCGCAGCCGGATCGGCCGGCATTGGCAAAAACGGTTCCTGTCGGCGAATATCCGGTGCGGCTCTATGAGGCTTTCGGTCGGGTTGCGGCGGCAAGCATGCGCTTTGCCGAGGGCAAGCCCGATCACTGGGAGCTTGCGACCATTCCGGGCCAGGATGTCGGCACCCTGAAGGACGACGAGATCTTCGGTTATCCCGTCGATGCCGGCCTCGGCAGCTATATGGACGCAGATACACTTGATTTGATCGGGCAACGTGAACAGTTGGTTCAGGCGCAAAAGCCGGGTTCCGATGTGAATTATTACGACGACGTGGTCGCTTCCGAACTCGATGCCAACAAGGGTGTCTATGCGTTGCACCGGCCGGTGGCCGGCAAGAAGGGCAATGTGGCGATCTTCTGGAGCGGATGGGGCGACGGCTTCTATCCGGTGTTCTGGGGTCTGGACAAGGACGAGCATCCGCTGGTGCTGCTGACGGATTTCCAAGTCATCGAAAACGCCGACGGGCGCAGAAAGCCGAGCTTGTAATGAATGGAGCGGGGCATATGACGACGAAGCGGAAGGGTCTGGCAGCGATCGTCATCGCCGCACTGTCCTGTGCTCCGATTTCCGCCCTCGCTGCCGAATGCAAGCAGGCCAAGGCGATCTATGGAGATCGCGACGGTGCCTATGAGCTGCGCTTTTCGCCGATTACCTCCGAGGCCATGACCTCGACCCATCAGTTCAAGCTCAGTGCGCTGAAGACCCCTGTCGTGATGGACGGCTATATCATGTCCTCCGACGATCCGCAGCGGACTATGGGCATGGTGATGTTCAACTGCCCTGACGGTGATGTTACCGGCGCCGATCTCGATGCCTGCATGGTCTGGCAGGGTTTTGTATATCGCGCGAAGGAAGGCGGGCTCGACAATCTGCAGTCTGGTGATAGCCCGGCAGCAGACAGGATCGTCTTTCCCGGTCTCGGTCCCGCCATCCGCCAGTCTTCGGCCTGGGGTGACGGCAAGGCAAAGATCGCGCCATGGGATGTTCTCGATTTCAAGGGGTGCGCGCAATGACCGACAGTCCCGTTCTACTGGTTACCGGCGGCAGCCGTGGCATTGGCGCGGCTGCCTGTCTGGTTGCTGCTCGCCATGGCTGGCGTGTTGCGGTGAACTATGCCTCGAACGAGACGGCGGCGAATGCTGTCGTTTCTGAGATCGAGAAGGCCGGTGGTCAGGCGATCGCCGTCAAGGGCGATGTCGGCAGTGCCGCCGATATTGTCTCGATGTTCGAGGCGGTCGACAAGTATTTCGGGCGGCTGGACGGGCTGGTGAACAATGCCGGTATCGTCGACTACATCGCGCGCGTCGATGAAATGTCTGCCGAGCGTCTCGAACGCATGATGCGGATCAATGTAACGGGTTCGATGCTCTGTGCCGGTCAGGCGGTGCGTCGCATGTCCACCAGGCATGGCGGCCGAGGTGGCGCGATCGTCAATATCTCGTCCATGGCCGCAGTGATCGGCGGGCCGGCGCAGTATGTTGATTATGCCGCGTCCAAGGCCGCCATCGATACGTTCACGATCGGGCTTTCCAAGGAAGTCGCGGCTGAGGGCGTCAGGGTCAATGCCATACGTCCCGGCATCATCGAAACGGATATTCATGCCTCCGGCGGGCAGCCGGACAGGCCGAAAGAAATGGCTTCATCGATCCCGATGAAGCGAGCCGGACAAGCGGAAGAGGTGGCCGATGCGATCGTCTATCTGCTTTCGCCCTCGGCATCCTACATAACAGGCGCGATCCTCAATGTGAGCGGCGGGCGCTAGTCAATAACGTAAAGGGAAAAAGCAATGTTCTATGATGTGATTGTTATCGGAACCGGCCCTGGCGGCTATGTCGCGGCAATCAAGGCTGCGCAGCTTGGCCTCAAGGTCGCGGTCGTCGAGAAGCGCGCCACCTATGGCGGTACCTGCCTGAATGTCGGCTGCATCCCTTCCAAGGCGCTGCTGCATGCTTCCGAGATGTTCCATGCGACGCATCATATGGAAGAGTTGGGCATCGAAGTCGCCGCTCCGAAGCTCAATCTCGAAAAGATGCTGGCGCACAAGGATGCGACGGTAAAGTCCAACGTCGACGGCGTTGCCTTCCTGTTCAAGAAGAACAAGATTGACGCCTTCCACGGCACCGGCAAGATCGTCTCCGCCGGCAAGGTCTCAGTGACCGCCGAAGACGGCACGGTTCAGGAAATCGAAGGCAAGAACATCGTCATCGCCACGGGTTCCGACGTCGCCGGCATCCCGGGTGTGAACGTCGATATCGATGAGAAGATCGTCGTATCCTCCACCGGCGCCATCGCGCTGGAAAAGGTACCGGAAACGATGATCGTCGTCGGCGGTGGCGTCATTGGCCTCGAGCTCGGCTCGGTCTGGTCGCGTCTCGGCGCAAAGGTCACTGTCATCGAATTTCTCGACAAGATCCTCGGTCCGATGGATGCCGATGTTTCCAAGCAGTTCCAGCGTATGCTTGGCAAGCAGGGCATCGATATCAACCTGAGCTCCAAGGTGACGGGGGTTGAAAAGGGTGGCAAGGGCGCCAAGGTGACCTTTGAGCCGGTCGCCGGCGGCGCTGCCCAGACGCTTGAAGCTGATGTCGTTCTCATCTCCACCGGCCGTATTCCGTACACGGCCGGCCTCGGTCTCGAAGAAGCAGGCGTCAAGCTCGACAATCGCGGCCGCGTCGAAATCGACGGCCACTTCAAGACCAATGTCGAAGGCATCTATGCAATCGGCGACGTCGTGAAGGGTCCGATGCTGGCGCATAAGGCAGAAGACGAAGGCGTCGCGCTTGCCGAAATCCTCGCTGGCCAGCACGGCCATGTGAATTACGACGTGATTCCGAGCGTCGTCTACACACAGCCCGAAGTCGCTTCCGTCGGCAAGACCGAAGAAGAGTTGAAGGCTGCAGGCGTCGCCTACAAGGTTGGCAAGTTCCCGTTCTCGGCCAACGGTCGTGCTCGCGCCATGCTGGCGACGGACGGTTTCGTCAAGATCCTGTCTGACAAGGAAACCGATCGCGTGCTCGGCGGCCACATTGTCGGCTTCGGCGCCGGCGAGATGATCCACGAGATCGCCGTGCTGATGGAGTTCGGTGGTTCCGCTGAAGACCTCGGCCGCACCTGCCACGCGCATCCGACCATGTCGGAGGCCGTGAAGGAAGCAGCGCTCGCCGCATTCTTCAAGCCGATCCATATGTAAGATTAAATATCAGCAATCATTCATGATGCCGCTTGCTTTCGGGCCGGCGGCATTCTTATTTGTTAGGCAAGATCTGCTAACTATTTGACGAAAGACAATAAAATGAATGATCGCGTCGTTGTCAGCTACAGCCTCTCCCAACGTTTCCTTCACTGGGCGACCGTGCTCCTGGTCCTCTACAATCTTCTTTTGCCCGATGGCATGAATGCCTGGTATCGGCTTGTCCGCCGTGGCGGGACACCCTCGCCGGAACAAATCGCTTCGGCCAATATCCACGCCTATGTCGGCATTGCCATCCTGCTTGTGACGGTCGTCAGGCTCTGTCTGCGCTTCGTGCAGGGCGTGCCGCCTGAATCCGCAGACGAGCCGGCAATCTTTCGGCTCGCCGCACGGCTCGCACATGCAAGCCTTTATCTGCTGCTGCTCGCCCTGCCGGTGTCAGGCATCGCGGTCTACTATCTTGGTGCGGAGGCATTGGGATCGCTGCATGCCGACGTTCTGAAGCTCATTCTCTGGGTCGTCGTTGTCGCGCATGTGCTCGGCGCTCTGGTTCATCAGTTTTACTGGAAGACCGATGTTTTGCGGCGAATGACGGTCGGCTAGATCAAGGATCAGTTAACGGCTGTGACGGTAAAACCCTGCTGGCGCAACAGTTCGATGACGCCTTCCTTGCCCGGAAGGTGCAGGGCGCCGACGGCCATGAAGACATTGCCGTTGGCGAGAATGGGTGCGGCGCGTTCAGCCATCACCTTGTTGCGGTCAAGAATGACGCGCTGCTCGAAGGCGGCGTAGTCACTATCCTCATCGCTGCCTTCGGGTGTAACGGTCTTCAGCATCGGCATGGTCATGCCGATATCGCCGGAGAGATAGATGTCGGTCATGGTCTCGACAACGTCGTTCATCTTGCCGCCAAGTTCGAGGGTCTCGATCAGCGACTTCAGATGAAACTCGACCGGCAACTCGGCCATGGCCTGCAGCTGTTCCGCCAGGGTCTCAAGACCCTTGACCTGTTTGCCTTCGGCGGCCGCATCCGCTGCGATCTTCTGGTCGAGGAACTGTACGCCCTTTGCCTTGCGGGCGATCTCGCAGGCAGGAAGTGCAACGGCGCTCGCGATCATCCAGGGGCGCATGCGGGAAACGGCGGAGAGGGGGATACCGCGCTGCTTCAGCCCGGTTTCGAGGCGGCTGTAGTCGCCAGGCGAAAGAAGCTTGTCGATTGTGGTGCCGTCCGTGAACATCATCAGATCCGGCTTCATCAGCAACGCTGCGGTCGCCTTCTTCTCATCGAGAATTTCGTCGGACTCGATGACGATCGTATCGGCGCCGTCATGAGCAGTCTGGGTGCGGGGCGGCAGGTTCAGGACGCGCGGGTCGGTGACGTGCATGGTGCCAAGCAGCCAGGAGGCCTTGAGACCCGGTTTTTCGATCTTCCAGAAAATGCCTTTGCCGTTTGGCGTTGCATCCGCTTCCTTCACGGCTTCAGCGTAACGGGCAGGGTCGTTCTGCTGCAGTTCGGTGAGAAGGTTCTTTCCGGTGCAGCTGTCTTCCGCGGCGTCGGCCGGCGTGACGGAAAAGACAACGGCGAGCAATGCGGCGGCCAGCAGCATGTGGAAGGCTGCGATCAGCCAGAGCAGGATATTGCCGGGCTGCGCGATATGGAAAGTCCGGTGGCCGATGAAGATCGTCATGCTGGTAATCCGGTCACTTGTGCTTCGAGCCTCATGCTCTACGCCGGGCTTGCGCATATTCCTTTAAGAGACAGCGTTAACGAAGGATTACGCACGCGGATGCGCCTTATCATACACTTCCAGGAGCCTTGATGCATCAACGCCGGTATAGACCTGCGTGGTCGAGAGGCTCGCATGACCGAGCAGTTCCTGGATGGTGCGCAGGTCGCCGCCGCCGGCCAGCAGATGGGTGGCGAAGGAATGGCGAAGCGCATGCGGGGTTGCCGTTTCCGGCAGGCCGAAGGCACTGCGCAGCTTCTGCATGGTGCGCTGGATGATGGCAGGCTGCAGTTTGCCGCCGCGGGCGCCGCGAAAGAGCGGTTCGCCGTCCTCCAAATGAAAGGGGCAGAGCTGCCGGTATTTCTCGACGGCTTCGAAGACGATGGGCAGCAGCGGCACCAGGCGGGTCTTGTTGCCCTTGCCAGTGATGCGCAGCGTGGTGGCTTCGGGCCTGAGATCGGTGGGTGTCAGGTCGAGCGCTTCGGAAATGCGCAGGCCGCAACCATAGAGCAGGGTCATGACGGCAGCATCACGTGCAGCGATCCAGGGCTCGTCATGGAGCTGGGCATCGCTGCCGACAACGGTGATGGCCTGGCGGTCGGAGAGCGGCTTCGGAAGCGATTTCGGTTGTTTCGGGGAGCGCACGGCGCCGGCGCCCGCCGCATTCACGAGGCCCTTCTTTTCAAGGTGACGCAGAAAGGAGCGAATGCCGGCGAGATTGCGAGCTACCGAGCGGGCGCCGGAGCCCTCCTTGCGCCGGGCGGCCAGAAAGGCGCGGAAGTCTGCCGGGCGCAGCGCCTCGATATCGCGCAATGTCGTCGGACCGCCGAGGTGACCGGTCATGAAGATCAGGAACTGGCGTGTGTCGCGCTCATAGGCATCGAGCGTATGCTCGGAGAGGCGGCGCTCCAGGGCGAGGTTTTCAAGCCAAGCTCCTCGTTCCGTCATCAGGTGCGGATCGGCAACGATCAGGAGTTCATTCACGGCTTTAACTCTTGAATTTGCTTTCGATGACGCCAATTCTGAAACAGTGGCGTTATGGAATTGCTAATGCTTGCCAAGCCCTTGTCATGTATCGATCATAATTCATTGAGATAGCTTATAGCTCCCGTAAAACAGGAATTTTCATGGCACGGCGCGATTCCATGACGGCCTTTGGACAGCTCGCGGAAGCGATCGCCCTGGTTTCACACGGAAAGCCCGGCCATATCGTCGATACGTTGATCGCCGAGCGCGGCCAGAAGATCGTCCGCCATCCGCTTTGGCCTGTCATGCGGCCGTTTCTCTACACGCTGCTGCGCTACAACAAGGCGATCGAATTCGCCAACGACGTTGCCAACATGCCGGGCTTCCAGTCTTTCGAATATATGAGCAACCTGCTGAAGCTCGACATCAACGTCACCAACGCCGAGCGCATCCCGGCATCAGGCGGTTTCATCCTCGTCAGCAATCATCCGACCGGCATTGCCGACGGTGTGGCCGTGTTCGATCTCCTGAAGACCTGCCGCCCGGATATGATGTTTTTCGCCAACCGTGATGCGGTACGCGTCAATCCGCGCTTTGCGGAAATGATCATACCGGTCGAATGGCGCGAGGAATTCAAGAGCAAGCTCAAAGCGCGCGAGACACTGCAGCTCACCAACCATGCGGTGAAAGAGGGCAAGGCCACTGTGCTTTTCCCCTCAGGCCGTATCGCCTACTGGGCGAACGGACAGCTGAACGAGCGGCCATGGAAAACTTCTGCCGTCGGCCTTGCCCGTAAATACGGCCTGCCGATCCTGCCCGTTCACATGACGGCGCGCAATTCCGGGCTTTTCTACTGGTTTGCCAAATGGTCGACGGAATTGCGCGACATGACGGTATTCTATGAACTTCTGAACAAGAAGGGCGACCGCTTCGATTTCGTCATCGGCAATCTCATTCCCGCCGAACAGCTCGACGGCGATCTGAACGACGTGACGAAAGCGCTGGAAAAGCACACGGTCTGCGACATGGCGGCTGATGGGGATTCACGCTTCGTGCCCGTGTCCCGGCAACTGTTGCCGGAGTTGGTTGCTGCCCATTCTTTTTAGCGTTGCTTTGCGCTAAAGCGGAGGCATGCATCTTCGCTCCATGTTTGCCAAGAATTACCGATCACTGCGCTCGATCCGCATGGATCTTGCGGATACGACGCTGTTTCTTGGAGAAAACGGTGCCGGCAAGTCCAATCTCTATCGTGCCCTGCAACTTGTGCAGGCGGCGGTTCGCGGGCGGCTGGCCTATGAGCTTGCCGCTGAAGGCGGCATGCTATCGGCTCTTTGGTCCGGCATGCGACCCAAGTCCGACGGACCGGCACGCATTCGCCTGGAAGTCGAGATCGTCGACGAAGAGCGGGCCGTCACATTCCGATATCATGTCGAGGCCGGGCTGCGCCCGCCAAAGGCGGCTGCGGGCTTTGCACTGGAACCGCAGATCAAGACCGAGGAGCTTTCCGTCGAAACCGGCCGCCGTCCGGTGGTCATGATGAAACGGGTCGGCCCTGGCATCTCTGTTCGCGATGCTGCGGGGCGGATGCAAGACTATCCGGATGAAGCGCTGACATCGGAAACAGCAATCGCTCTACTCGGCGATGCCGGCCATTTTCCGGAAGTTGCCACCTTCCGCCGTATCGTCAACAACTGGCGTTTCTTCCACGGTTTTCGCACGGACAGGGCCTCGCCGCTTCGTCATCCCTGCCTTGCCGTCACCAGTCCCATGCTGGACGAGGATGGTGCCAATCTCGCCGCCGTCTTTGCGACGCTTGCGCACACGCGGCAGGATACGGTGGAGCTTGATCGTATTCTCGCATCGGCGCTCGGGGGCGCAAGGCTCATCGTGCCGGAACCGGGTGAGACGGCGGAGTTCGGTTTGATGCTTCCGGATTTCCCGTACCGCGTCTTTCATCCGCGTGAGCTGTCTGACGGACAGATCCGCTTCCTCGGTCTTGCCGCCGCGTTGCTCTCTTACCGGCTGCCGGCGCTCATAGCTTTGAACGAGCCGGAGGCGAGCCTGCATTCCGACATGCTGCTGCCGCTTGCCGATATGATCGCGGCAGCGTCAAAGAACAGCCAGATCTGGATCGTTACCCATTCGGCGCAACTGGCCGAGGCCGTGCGCGAACGATGTGGCGTTCGTCCGCGAAAGGTTATCCGCGAGAATGGCGCCACCTGGATCGAAGGCATGCGGCTGACGGGAACGATTGCCGGTGAAGACGACGATGACGAATAACGCTCATTGTCGGCGGGTTTCATTTTACGGCCGTTGCGGGCATGGTCTGCCGCAATGAGTACAGATTCGTCCGATCTTTTTGGCGCGCTTTTCGAGGCCCCGCCCGTAAACCGTACGGTTCCGGTGCTGGTGCCGATGCCGGCGCCAAAACCCTATTCCTACTCTGTGCCGGAAGGCATGGCGGTCGAGCCCGGCTCGGTCGTGCAGGTGCCGCTTGGACCGCGCCAGGTGATTGGTGTCGTCTGGGATGGCGGTGAGGATGGTGTCGACCCTAAGAAGCTCAGGCCCATCACCCACGTCTTCGATTGCCCGCCGCTCAACAAGGAGATGCGGGATTTCATCGACTGGGTGGCGACCTATACGCTTTCTCCGCCAGGACTGGTGGCGCGGATGGCGCTGAGGGCGCCGAATGCCTTCGAGCCGGAGCCGATGGTGGAGGGATTACGTTTCGTCGGTGGCGAGCCGGAGCGGATGACGCCGGCGCGCGCGCGCGTGCTCGATGCGATCTCGGACGGGCTCTCGTGGACCCGGATCGGTCTTGCCCATGCCGCGGGTGTCTCCACCAGCGTCGTTGACGGGCTGATCGCACAGGGCATTTTCGAGACCATCTTCCTGCCACCGCCGCCTGTCGTTGCTAGGCCCGATCCGGACTTCATCGGCTCCCGCCTCGAGGGTCCGCAGAAGGAGGCCGCCGAGGAAATTCTAGACGAAGTGCGCAAGGGCGAATTTGCCGTCTCGCTGATCGACGGCGTGACCGGTTCCGGCAAGACGGAAGTCTATTTCGAGGCAATCGCAGAGACGCTGAGGCGCGGCAAACAGGTACTGATCCTGCTGCCGGAGATCGCTCTTACCGCAAGCTTCCTCGAACGCTTCCAGGACCGGTTCGGCGCGAAACCTGCCGAGTGGCATTCCGATCTTGCGCCGCGTATGCGCGAAAAGGTCTGGCGGCAGGCGGTAACGGGTGAGGTGCGGGTCGTCGCCGGCGCGCGCTCGGCGCTGTTCCTGCCGTATGAAGATCTCGGTCTCATCATCGTCGATGAAGAGCATGATCCTGCCTACAAGCAGGAGGACCGCGTTTATTACAATGCACGCGATATGGCTGTTGTGCGGGCTCGGATTGGCGATTTTCCTGTCGTACTCGTTTCGGCGACACCTTCGGTGGAGAGCCAGGTCAATGGCCAGAGTGGACGCTACAGCACGATCCATCTGCCGACACGTTTCGGCGACGCGGCACTGCCTGATCTGCATCTCGTTGACTTACGACGCCACGCCCCTGAGCGCGGCGGTTTCCTGTCACCCGTGTTGATCCGGGCGATCGGTAAGACGGTGGAAAAGGGGGAGCAGGCGCTGCTCTTCCTCAATCGTCGCGGTTATGCGCCGCTGACGCTCTGCCGTGTCTGCGGCCATCGTTTCCAATGCCCGCAATGTTCGAGCTGGCTGGTGGAGCATCGCTTCCGCCGCCAGCTGCAATGCCATCAATGCGGTCATACCGAGCCGACGCCAGAGGCCTGCCCGGAATGCGGAACGCTCGACCACCTCGTCGCCTGCGGGCCGGGCGTGGAGCGTATCGCCGAAGAGGTGGAGCGGCATTTTCCGGATGCGCGTACGATCGTGCTCTCTTCCGACATCATGGGCGGGGTGAAGCGGCTGCGGCTGGAGCTCGATGCCATCGCCAAGGGCGAGGTGGATATCGTCATCGGTACGCAGCTCGTGGCCAAGGGGCACAATTTTCCGCTGATGACGCTTGTCGGCATCGTCGACTCGGATCTTGGGCTCGCGAATGGTGATCCGCGTGCGGCGGAGCGGACCTTCCAGCTTCTTTCGCAGGTCACGGGTCGTGCCGGTCGAACCGGCCTCAAGAGTCATGGGCTGCTGCAGACCTATCAGCCGCAGCATCCGGTCATGCAGGCGATCGTGTCAGGCGATGCGCGGGCCTTTTACGAGCGCGAAATCAGCGAGCGGGAGCGCGCGATCCTTCCGCCCTTCGGCAGGCTCGCCTCCATCATCGTTTCGGCCGATACGCGGCATGATGCGGAGAACCATGCGCGCGGCATGCGCAACGCTGCACCCCAGGTTTCAGGCATTTCCGTTCTCGGTCCGGCGGAGGCGCCCTTAGCGCTGGTGCGCGGCCGCCATCGTTTTCGTCTTTTGGTGCATGGACGCCGGAATTCCGACATGCAGGCCTATCTGCGGGCGATGCTGTCGCAATCGCCGAAAGAGCGCGGCTCTGTTCAGGTGCAGCTCGACATCGATCCGCAGAGCTTCCTGTAGATCATTTCTGTCCGACATTTCCGGATGCGGTCGATCATGGCATAAACGCAGAATCAGCTGATGATTTTGGGGTCGAGGCATGGAATTCTACTTTCCGACGGAATTTGGCGAGCAGCTTGCCTTCGGTGCGGCAGCCTTCACGGCGCTTGCCGGCTTCGTCATCATGTTCGCGCCTGGCCTTTCTATGCGAGCTGTCGGTCTGGCGTCCCGCGGCGAGCGGCGCGAAGGTTTTAGCGAAGTCCGATCAACGGGCGGCCTCTATCTTGGCCTCGGCCTTGCCGCGATCATGCTGGCGCAGGACTGGACCTATTTGGCTCTTGGAGCAGCCTTCGCGATGGCGGCTTTCGCCCGCATCATTTCCATTCTGTCTGATAAGGGGAGCACGATCCTCAATTATTTACTTCTGGTTGTTCAGGCGGCCATCGCCGCGCTGCCGCTGCTCCACGTTTTCGGCTTTCTGCAAGGGTGATCTCAAGCGGAAAGAAGGCGTTTCACGGGCCGCTTTCAGGTGTTTGCGTAATTTTGCAGACAGAAAATCAAGCGAAACACGTATTCGGGCATTACGCGTGTTGCGAGTCCGGATATCCTATGTTAGACGGACCCCGAATTTCGGAAGAAGCAAGAGGCTTCTCTTGCGATTTCTGGGGGAAATCAAAACGAATTCAAGATCATAAGTTCGGCGCCCGCCGAAAGTCCGATTTTGAATTGAAATCAGGGAAATTTGTGCCCGTGGCAGACACGTCCCAGCTTACTTCTGGTGTTGCAGAGCGCTATGCCTCGTCGCTTTTCGAGCTGGCTCTCGAAGAAGGCGCGGTTGACAGCGTTACCGCTGATCTCGACCGGTTCCAGACCATGCTGGACGAAAGCGACGATCTGAAGCGCTTTGTTCTCAGCCCGGTTTTCTCCGCAGAAGATCAGCTCAAGGGCATCGTTGCTATCGCCGAAAAGGCCGGTATCTCGGGCTTCTTCGCCAATTTCCTGAAGGTCGTGGCGCGTAACCGCCGCCTGTTTGCCCTGCCGGGCATGATCAAGGCCTTCCGCATCATTGCTGCCAACCATCGCGGCGAAATTTCTGCCGAAGTCACTTCGGCCCATGCTCTGACCGCAGAGCAGGAAATTGAATTGAAGGCGGCGCTGAAGGGCGTCACCGGCAAAGACGTGGCGATTGCTGTCACGGTTGATCCGTCAATTCTTGGTGGTCTGATCGTCAAGGTCGGGTCCCGTCAGATTGACACGTCTCTTCGTACCAAACTCTCTACCCTTAAGCTTGCATTGAAAGAGGTCGGCTGATGGATATCCGCGCTGCGGAAATTTCCGCAATTCTTAAAGACCAGATCAAGAACTTCGGCAAAGAGGCGGAAGTCTCGGAAGTCGGTCAGGTTCTCTCCGTTGGTGACGGTATCGCTCGCGTTTACGGCCTGGACAATGTTCAGGCTGGTGAAATGGTCGAGTTCCCCGGCGGCATCCGCGGCATGGCGCTCAACCTTGAATCCGACAACGTCGGTGTCGTTATTTTCGGCTCCGACCGCGACATCAAGGAAGGCGACACCGTCAAGCGTACCGGCGCGATCGTTGACGTTCCGGTTGGTCCGGAACTGCTTGGCCGTGTCGTCGACGCTCTCGGCAACCCGATCGACGGCAAGGGTCCGATCAACGCGACCCGCCGTGCGCGCGTCGACGTCAAGGCTCCGGGCATCATTCCGCGCAAGTCGGTTCATGAGCCGATGTCGACCGGCCTCAAGGCTATCGACGCTCTGATCCCGGTCGGTCGTGGCCAGCGCGAGCTCGTCATCGGCGACCGTCAGACTGGCAAGACCGCCATCATTCTCGATACGTTCCTGAACCAGAAGCCGATCCATGACAACGGCCCGGATCAGGACAAGCTCTTCTGCGTCTACGTCGCCATCGGCCAGAAGCGCTCCACCGTTGCTCAGTTCGTCAAGGTTCTGGAAGAGCGCGGCGCCCTGAAGTACTCGATCGTTGTTGCCGCCACGGCTTCCGATCCGGCTCCGATGCAGTACCTTGCTCCGTTCGCGGGTTGCGCAATGGGCGAATACTTCCGCGACAACGCTCAGCACGCGCTGATCGGTTACGATGACCTGTCCAAGCAGGCTGTTGCTTACCGCCAGATGTCGCTGCTGCTGCGCCGCCCGCCGGGCCGCGAAGCTTATCCGGGCGACGTTTTCTACCTGCACTCGCGTCTTCTTGAGCGCGCGGCAAAGATGAACGACGACAAGGGCGCTGGTTCGCTCACCGCTCTGCCGGTCATCGAAACGCAGGGTAACGACGTTTCTGCCTTCATTCCGACCAACGTGATCTCGATCACCGACGGTCAGATCTTCCTCGAAACCGACCTGTTCTACCAGGGCATCCGCCCGGCCGTTAACGTCGGTCTGTCGGTTTCCCGCGTCGGTTCTTCGGCCCAGATTAAGGCGATGAAGCAGGTTGCCGGCTCGATCAAGGGTGAACTCGCCCAGTATCGTGAGATGGCCGCCTTCGCACAGTTCGGTTCGGACCTCGATGCTGCCACGCAGCGACTGCTGAACCGCGGCGCACGCCTGACCGAACTCCTGAAGCAGCCGCAGTTCTCGCCGCTGAAGACGGAAGAGCAGGTCGCCGTGATCTTCGCGGGTGTCAACGGCTACCTCGACAAGCTGCCGGTTGCTCAGGTCGGCAAGTTCGAACAGGGTCTGCTGTCCTACCTGCGTTCGGAAGGCTCCGACATCCTCGATGCGATCCGTACGGAAAAGGCTATCAGCGATGCGACGAAGGGCAAGCTCACTGCTGCCCTCGACAGCTTCGCCAAGTCTTTCCAGTAATCGGGCACTAGGTTAGGACGGATAACGGATGCCTTCACTTAAGGATCTGAAAAACCGGATCGCCTCCGTCAAGGCGACGCAGAAGATCACCAAGGCGATGAAGATGGTCGCCGCGGCGAAGCTTCGGCGTGCGCAGGAGGCGGCCGAGGCCGCCCGGCCTTACTCGCAGCGTATGAATGCGGTCCTGGCGAACATCGCCAAGGCCGTTACCGATGCGGATGGCGCGCCGGTCCTGATGACCGGCACGGGCAAGGACCAGGTTCACCTGCTCGTCGTCTGCACGGCCGAACGCGGCCTGTGCGGCGGCTTCAATTCGCAGATCGCCCGCTTCGCGCGCGATCATGTCCGCAGACTTGTCGCTGAAGGCAAGACGGTGAAGATCTTCACCGTCGGCAAGAAGGGCTACGACATCCTGCGTCGCGAATTCGCATCGATGATCGTCGAGCGCAAGGAACTGCGCGACGTCAAGAAGATCGGTTTCGAGAATGCCGACCAGATCGGCAAGCGTATCATCGAGATGTTCGATGCCGGCGAATTTGACGTCTGCACGCTGTTCTACTCCGAGTTCAAGTCGGTCATCAGCCAGGTTCCGACGGCACAGCAGCTCATCCCCGCCAAGGCTCCGGAAGCGGTTGCCGAGGATGCAGACCATGCCGGCGCCGTCTACGAGTACGAGCCGGATCCGGCGTCGATCCTCGGTGATCTGATCCCGCGCAACATCTCTGTCCAGGTCTTCCGCGCCCTCCTCGAGAACGTCGCGGGCGAAATGGGCGCCAAGATGAGCGCAATGGACAATGCGACGCGCAATGCTGGTGAGATGATCAACAAGCTGACACTGAACTACAACCGTCAGCGTCAGGCGCAGATCACCAAGGAACTGATTGAAATCATTTCGGGCGCGGAAGCGCTCTGAGTTAGGGAAAGAGGGTAAGAAAATGGCTGAGGCAGCTACCCGCTCTGTCGGCAAAGTCACCCAGGTTATCGGCGCCGTCGTCGACGTTGCTTTCGAAGGCGAACTGCCGGCGATTTTGAACGCGCTCGAAACCGACAATAACGGCAACCGTCTGGTTCTCGAAGTCGCTCAGCATCTGGGCGAAAACGAAGTCCGCACGATCGCCATGGACTCGTCCGAAGGTCTCGTTCGCGGCCAGCAGGTTACCGACACCGGCGCTCCGATCTCGGTTCCGGTTGGTGACGAAACGCTCGGCCGTATCATGAACGTCATCGGCGAGCCGGTCGATGAAGCAGGTCCGCTGAACACCTCTCACAAGCGCGCCATCCACCAGGACGCTCCGGCCTACGTCGAGCAGTCCACGGAAGCGCAGATCCTTGTCACCGGCATCAAGGTCGTCGACCTTCTCGCTCCCTATGCAAAGGGCGGCAAGATCGGTCTGTTCGGCGGCGCAGGCGTCGGCAAGACCGTTCTCATCATGGAACTGATCAACAACGTCGCCAAGGCGCACGGTGGTTACTCGGTCTTCGCAGGCGTGGGTGAACGTACCCGCGAAGGCAACGACCTTTACCACGAAATGATCGAATCGGGCGTCAATAAGCATGGCGGCGGCGAAGGCTCCAAGGCTGCGCTGGTTTACGGCCAGATGAACGAACCGCCGGGCGCCCGCGCTCGCGTTGCTCTGACGGGTCTGACGGTTGCAGAACATTTCCGCGACCAGGGCCAGGACGTTCTGTTCTTCGTCGACAACATCTTCCGTTTCACGCAGGCTGGCTCGGAAGTGTCTGCTCTGCTCGGCCGTATTCCTTCGGCCGTGGGCTATCAGCCGACGCTCGCAACCGACATGGGTCAGATGCAGGAACGCATCACCACGACGACGACGGGTTCGATCACCTCGGTTCAGGCCATTTACGTTCCGGCCGACGACTTGACCGACCCGGCACCGGCAACCTCGTTCGCCCACCTGGATGCAACGACGGTTCTGTCGCGCTCGATCGCTGAAAAGGGTATCTACCCGGCCGTCGACCCACTCGACTCCACCTCGCGCATGCTCGATCCGCTGGTCGTCGGCGAAGAGCATTATGAAATTGCTCGTAAGGTTCAGTCGACGCTGCAGCGCTACAAGGCCCTGCAGGACATCATCGCCATCCTGGGCATGGACGAACTGTCTGAAGAAGACAAGCTGTCGGTTGCCCGCGCCCGCAAGATCGAGCGTTTCCTGTCGCAGCCGTTCTTCGTCGCCGAAGTCTTCACCGGTTCGCCGGGCAAGCTGGTTGCTCTCGAGGACACGATCAAGGGCTTCAAGGGCCTGGTAAACGGCGAGTACGACCACCTGCCGGAAGCTGCCTTCTACATGGTTGGATCGATCGACGAAGCCATCGAGAAGGCCAAGAAGCTCGCTGCCGCTTGATGAGCGACACTCAGGACGAGATATTCTGCTGCGACTCCCTGAAGGGGGTCGTCGCAGAACTTCCTGAACCGGCGGTGCCGACCATCTACCGCGCCGACAACGGCGTGATGATGATGGTTGTCGGGCTGGCTCAGACCGAGAAAGGCCTCGGTTATCTCGACCAAGCGATAATGCACTGCCCGTTCTGCGGGACCAAACTGCAAGATACAGAAGCCATAGCCGAGAAGGTAAGTCACTGATGGCTGACAATTTCAACTTTGAGCTCGTTTCGCCGGAGCGTCTGCTGCTGTCGGAAATGGTGACCGAGGTGGTCATTCCTGCCACCGAAGGCGAAATGACTGTTATGGCCAATCATGCCCCAACGATGACGACAATCAAGCCAGGCATCGTGAGCGTTCGCACCTCTTCCGGCTCGAAGCAGGATTATGTCGTGTTCGGCGGTTTTGCTGATGTCCTGCCGACCGGATGCACGCTGCTTGCCGAATCTGCCGTTCCGGTGGAAGAACTCAACAAGGACGAACTGACCCGCCGCATCGAAGCTGCGAAGAAGGAACTTGAGGATGTCGTGCATCACGAGCACAAGTCCAAGCTCGAGCACTTCATCATGGAGATGACCCGCCTGCAGGGCATGGTCGATCAAGACTGATCGGCTCAGTCAGACATCATAGATTGAACAGAAAAGCGGCCTTCAGGCCGCTTTTCTCATGGGAGAACATGCTGCCCCTTATCCCGGCGAATGCTGTAAAAACAAAACAGCCGGTATCTCACCGCTGGCCTGATGGATTTCGTCCGTGAAAATTCAGTATCTCAGAAGCCGGTGCCGCCGCGCAATTCGGACAGCAGCGTGCGGAACAGGATCTTCATATCCAGCCAGATGCTGAAATTTCTAATGTAATAGATATCGCTGGCAATGCGGGCGCGCGCTTCTGTCGGTCGATCTGTCGGGCCGCGCCAGCCGCGCGTCTGGGCAAGGCCGGTGATGCCAGGCCGCATCAGATGGCGGCAATGATATTCTGGCACCAGTTCCTCGTAGAGCATACCGGCTGCGCGCATATTGATCGCGTGGCAGCGGGGGCCGACGAGCGACATATCACCCTTGATGACGTTGAGAAGCTGCGGAAGCTCGTCGATGTTGGTCTTGCGCAGGAAGGCGCCAATCCGCGTCACGCGCCAATCACCCTTGACAGTCTGCTGGACGCCGGTTGGATCGCAGAGATCGGCCCGCATGGAGCGAAACTTATAGACGGTGATCTTGCTGCCCTTCAGGCCCCAGCGAATCTGCCGGAAAAACACCGGTCCGCCGTCATCGATCACGATGAGAAGCGCGATCGCTAGAAGAACTGGAAACAGAATAACCAGAGCGCTTGTTGCACCGAAAATGTCGAACGCTCTCTTCAAGCCGAGCTGAAGTCTGTTCCGGCCATCCAATGCGGCAAAGCTCTCGGGCTGGCGAATATTGGAATTCGCTGCGTCAAGAGCCTCCATCTTCACTGTTTTCACAGCGAAAGCCGCATCTTGAAGCTTATTTGAAGTAAACACGTTCACTAAGCAACGTCCGTGGAAATACTCGCATATTGCGTGGTGCTGGCACAAATACATGGACGAGATCGATTTGTCACTCGCCTCCTTAACGTTTTCGTAACCATAACGGTGCCAAATTTGGGAGTATTTCGAAATATGTCTCTGATATTTTCAATGGATTGAGAATTAACTATATTGGGTAACGGCTGAATTCTTGCGCGTTATGCGTGCGGCGCTTCGTATTGCCGGTCGTTCCAGCGTGAAATAGCTGAAGGTTGCGAGAAGAAAAATGATCGGCGTCGCAACGGCGCAGCCGATAAACCAGTCCTGTACCGGATCGTCCCTGCCGATCCCGAATATCGCCGGAGAAATCGTTTGCATCGAGGTCAGCACGATATCCTGCCAGATATAGATCCCGAATGAGATGGTTGCCGTAAAGCGCATGACGGTATTGTCGAGCAGTGCCGCAAGCAGCACCGAGCGCGAGAGGGTCACAAGAGCGGCAGCGATCAGAACCGGAAACAGCGGAAAGGCATAGGGAACTCCGAGCCATCCGTAGGCTTCCCAGGACCCGCCTGTCGAAAGCGGTAGCTGGAGGCCGGTGGCGACGAGGCAGGCGAGTGCGATGATGTCGAACCAGATCCGACGCTTTCGCGGCAGCAGGATCTGAATGCCGGCTGCGAGCGTGCCGAGCGCAAAAACGGCGAAAAAGCCGATGGGATTGTAGTTGGGCATCCACTCCTTCGCGCCGCCCTGCATGCCATATTGCCAGCCACGGTCCAGCTCATTGGGCGGGGAAAGCGTACGGAAGGTTTCATGGGCGATCAGCGTCACGGCAATGATGCCGAGCCAGGCAAGGCGCGTGACAAGTGGAGAACGGCGGTTTTCCGGGATCGCGAAAATCCAGAGGAAACAAAGCGGCAGCAGCACATAGCTCGTCGCTTCGAAAGAGATGGACCAGAGCGGGCCGTTGCCTTCCACAGGAAAGAAAGTGCGCCAGTGCCATTGGCTCATGAAGAAAAGGCCGCTGGCATAGCGCATAGCGAGTTCCGGCGTCAGCGCATATCCGAGCAATGTGACGCTGAGGATGAAGCCCGCCGTCAAAGCCACCCAATAACCGGGCACGATGCGGGCCGCGCGGCGTAGCGCATAGATGTGCAGGTCGGGCATGGCGCCGCCGGCGTCGAGGGAACGCCAGAACGGCAAGGCCAGCAGGAAGCCGCTGAGGACGAAGAAGATGGCGACGCCGAAATTGCCGAAGCGCAGGGCAGTCAGTGTCGGCCGCAATCCTTCGCCGAGCTTGGTGAGGTCGATGCGCAGAATGAGATGATGGATGAGGACGAGCAAGCAGGCGGCTGCGCGCAAGAAATCCGCTCCAGCCACCCGGTCCTGCTGCTGCATGTCACTCCCTCGCTCCTTGCGGGACTTTGCAGTGAAAAACTGCTGCCCGCAAGGGCAGGCTCGTCTCAGCCAAGGAGACTGTTGGTGTAGTAGGCGGAAAAGTCGGGCTTTTCCGTCAGTGCCGCACCATTGGCATCGAGGAGGATGCCATGATCGAACAGGAAAATGCCGATCGCTTCGGCCTTGGCCGGATCGATGGTGCCGATCGCGCCGCTTTCGCTCCTGAGGAAATGCCCCTCGACGAGGGCCTTCTGCGATGCCTTGACAAGGTCGGTGTTGAGCAGTGCGCCATTGCTGCCGGCAATCAAGAGGTCGCAGGCCTCGTCCGGATTGTCGACCGAATAGGCGTAACCCTTCAGTGTTGCCTGGATGAAGGCGCGGGCATTTTGCGGATTGGCCGCAAGATATGCGTCGCTGGAAGCGATCGCGGTCGTCTGTTCGTCGGGAATGCCGTAATCGCTGTAGTGCCAGCGGCTGATCTGCCGGTTCTCGAGTTGGGCGGCAATGCCCTCCCAGGTGTAGATTTCCAGTGTGAAGTCGACGGCGCCGTTGTCGAGCGCCTCATAGGCCGAAGTGCCGAGCGTGACATTCTGGAAGGTGCCCTTGCCGCCGTCGTTGCGGATCATCGCGGAGACGAGTGCCTCCTCCCATGCGCCGCCGAAGCCACCATAGGTCTTACCATCAAGATCTCTAGGGCTCTTGATGTCGTCGCGGTCGCTCTTGAAGATCAGCCTGCCGGTTTCCGTCTGCACCACGGCGTAGACGAGCTTCACATCCGCGCCGGCGGCGCGCTGGGTGAAGGCTTCGATCTCCCCGCAAATGCCGAAATCGGCAACGCCGTTCGCGACCAGCGTGCCGGCGCTGGTATCGGCATAGGGCAGGATTTCGACATCGAGGCCGGCAGCTTCATAGAAGCCCTTCGCCTTGGCGACATAGATGCCGATGTGATTGGTGTTCGGCGTCCAGTCGAGCGCGATGCGGACCTTTGCGGCGGCGGACTGGGCGAAGGCGGTGCGGCCGGAGAGGCTTGCAGCCATGGCGGCAAAAAGAGTTTGTCGGCGTGTGAGAAGCATCAGGACCTCCTCAGGTTCTTTGCGGATGCAGCAGTGTTTGAAGAATTTCTGTTTCGATCGCCTGTGCGGCCGGGGAGCCGAGATCGGCAAGCGTTCGCGGTCTTGCCAGCGGTACCTCGAATTCCCTGACCACAGCCGCCGGGCGGGCTGAAAGCACATAGATACGGTCGGACAAAAAGACCGCCTCGCGCACATCATGTGTGATCAGCAGCGCCGTCCAGCGATGATCGATCCACATGCCTTGCAGCCATTCCTGCATCTGTGTGCGGGTCAGCGCGTCGAGGGCCCCGAAGGGCTCGTCGAGCAGCAGCATGTCCTGCCGCTGGATCACAGTACGCAGCAGGGCCGCACGCTGGCGCATGCCGCCCGAAAGGGCTGCGGGATAGTGGTTTTCGAAGCCGGAAAGGCCGAAGCGTTCGAAGAGAGGGGCCGCGACGGCGCGCGCTTGCTTGCGACGCATGCCATGTACTTCGAGGCCGAGGATCGCATTGTCGATCACGCTTCGCCACGGCATCAACGCATCGCGCTGGGGCATGAAAGCGAAGGCATGCGCAGCCTGTGAGAGCGGAGTGCCGTCGAAGAGAATGTCGCCTTTATCGGTCAGCAATGCCTGTGTCAGCAGCCTGAGGATCGTCGACTTGCCGGAGCCGGAGGGGCCGACGATCGAAACGAATTCACCCCTGGCGATATGGAGAGAGATGTCCTTCAGCACCTCCATGCCATCGAAGGACTTCGAGATGTTCTTAAGCTCCAGCATCCCGCTCATCGGCGTTTCTCCGCGGCGGATTGCCAGGGCATGGCGAGACGCTGGATCGCCAGCGTAAGGCCGAAAAGGCACAGCGTCAGAAGGGCACTGAGAACGACGGCGGCGAGCACGAGATCCGGCCGGAAATTGTTCTTGGCGTTGAGGATGTAAATCCCGAGGCCACGGGAGGCGCCTGCATATTCGGCAAAGATCGCGCCGACCACGGCATAGGTGATCGATATGCGCAGACCTGCAAAGAAGAAGGGCATGGCGGAAGGAAGTCTCGCCAGGCAGAAGATGCGCCAGCGGCTCGCCTTCATGGAACTCAGAAGCTCGGCAATATCCCCGTCCGTCGATTCATAGCCCTGCAGCAGGGCGACCAGCAACGGAAAGAAGGTGACGAGTGCGACGAGCAGAAGTTTCGGCAGCAGCCCGAAACCAAACCAGAGCACGACCAGGGGCGCAATCGCGACCAATGGCAGTGTCTGGCTGACGATGAACAGCGGCAACAGTGCGCGTCGCATGAAGGGTACGAAATCCATCAGCACCGATGAGACGAAGGCAAAGACCAGCGACAGGGCAAAACCGCCGAGTGTTGCGCTGAGCGTCGGCCAGGTATTGTCGAGCAGCGCCTGCCTTTTCACCCAGCCTTGTGTGAAGATGCGCGAAGGCGAGGGCAGGATGGAGGGTTTGATGCTGGAGAGATCGACATAGAGCTCCCAGACAGCCAGGAAGGCAAACACGGCAAGAATGGCAGGCAAGGCCCGCCTCAGTGCCGTAAATGTCGAATCCGAGTTCGATAAGGTCATCGCCGTCAAGCGTCTCAGGCTTTGCTCGGACTGTTTGCGGAGACCGTGATATCCAGCGTCACATGGCCTTCTGGATCGCCGAAGCGATAGAAGGCTTCGTGAATGGTCGCAAAGATCGCGCCGGCATCGCCGCGCAGCT
This sequence comes from Rhizobium sp. ZK1, assembly GCF_047782645.1. NCBI lineage: Bacteria > Pseudomonadati > Pseudomonadota > Alphaproteobacteria > Hyphomicrobiales > Rhizobiaceae > Rhizobium > Rhizobium sp. ZK1. The sequence goes on along the minus strand of NZ_CP180586.1, from coordinate 3,805,085 downwards.
TGGTGCAGAAATTCTTGGAGCGGTCGAATGTGCCCGAACGCTTCAGGAAATCGATGCAGCCATAGATCTCGTCCATATGCGTGCCCGTTCCCATAACATAGAGAGAAAACTGGGCTGCCGTTGCCCGGCCGGTCTGTTTCGTATCCCTGACTGCCGTAATCGCGGCCTCGACGCGCTCGGCAAGCGGCTCGGACCGGCTGGAAGACAAGCCGGCGCCGCAGATCGCATCATCCGGTTCGCCGGGGCAGCCACGCGAGATGGCGGCGGACAATACGCAATGCTCGCCGCTTGCGGCAGCCGAGACGAAGAGGTCGCGCATGGCGGCAAACAGCACGTCGGGCGGGCCGACCATCAGCGTAGAAATATCGTCGGTTTCGATGCGAAGACGATCGCGATAGGGCTCGAGAGCCTTGATAGCGTCAAGGATGATGCCGACGAAAATGCCGGACATCGGATACAGGGACACTTGCGCGCCGGAAAACATTTGGACCTCGCTCCGCTGGCATTACCCAGATCAGCTTTGAAGGGTCCGGAGGCATGCGCCTCACATCTCAGCCCCGGCAGTTCGGAGCTCCCCCGTGAAATTGTGGCGGAAACTAACACCGGGTTTGCGATACTGCAACCGCAAAATTCCTACCCGGCTACACGGTCGGTATGAGGGCGATGACCGTTTGGGAGCACCTGTTAGGTGTCGGGGAAGGAAACACCCGGACGGAGGCCCTGTCCGGGTGTCCAGCCGCTTCCGTACCTGCCAGAAACGGAACCGGATGTCGTTGTCTCAGGCGGCTACACCGGCATAAGGAGTGTCGCTGCGGGCGGTGATCAGCGCTTCAGTCCACCATTGCAACTGGGCCATCATTCGCGAGAGCCGGCGCAACGCATCCTGCGGATCCTGCAGCCAGCCTTCATTGTCGAAACGACGCCAGGGGGAGTTGAAGCTCACGGCGTCGCAGATCGTGACGGCATGGAGTTCGGCGAAGACGAGGCGGAGCTGTTCAACTGCCCGTAATCCGGCGGAGACACCGCCATAGCAGACAAAGGCAATCGGCTTGCCGTGCCAGGGCTCGATGAAGAGGTCGATGAGGAACTTCAGTGAGGCGGTGAAACTGTGGTTATATTCCGGGGTGACGAGGATGAAGCCATCGGCCTGGTGAAGCCTGTCCGTGAGCCGTCTTGCCTCCGGATGATGCGGCGCATGCTCTCGCGGCAACGAAAATGCCAGCGGATCGATGATGTCGATCTTGAATTGCGGAAAGCGGGCCAGCTCTCTTTCGAGCCATTTCACCACCCTGTCGCAGATGCGGCCCTCACGCGTGCTGCCATAGATGACGGCAAGCCTCATGGGTTTCTGCATGCATTGCTCCTTCTCGTATCGGCTTTACGGCCTCGGGAGCGCAGTCTATAAAACCTCAACTAACATTGAGGTCAATAGGCCATGCAGCAGAATTCGACATTCTCGTTGAGCAAGCTCCTGACGGTGGGCGAGGTGGCAGAGCGAAGCGGGCTTGCTGTTTCTGCCCTTCATTTCTATGAGACGAAGGGGCTGATCTCCAGCATCCGCACCCGCGGCAACCAGCGCCGCTACGGCCGCGACGTACTACGGCGTCTCGGCATCATCAAGGTGGCGCAACGCGTCGGCATCCCGCTTGCCGAAATCCAGACTGCGTTCGAAACCCTGCCGCAGAGCCGTACGCCGACAGTCGAGGATTGGCAGAGGCTGTCGGCGCTCTGGAAAGATGATCTCGATGCCCGCATCAAGCGGCTGAGCCTGCTGCGCGACCATCTGACGAGCTGTATTGGCTGTGGCTGCCTCTCCATCGACGCCTGTCCATTGCGCAATCCCTTCGACGTTCTCGGCAGGCAAGGCGCCGGTGCGCGGCTTCTGGACCCGGGTGCTTAGACCTTCGGGCTTTCTTTTGGCTGATGGCCGCATATGTTAGGCCCTGGTAGTGCAAGCAGCGGGACCGGCCGCTCGCAAGGAGGAGAGCTTCGTGTTTCATCCCAAACTGTTCGAGAACCGCAATGTCGTCGTCACGGGGGGCGGCCGCGGTATCGGCCTGGAAATTGCCCGACAGTTTCTGGATTGCGGGGCGCGCGTACTCGTTCATATCGGGCGTGATGGGGAGCGCGAACTGCCGGATTTTCTGCTGACAGCCGAATCGGAGCGGCGGGCGCTGCTGCTGCCGGCAGATTTCCTGCATCCGGGCGGGGCGACAAAGTTTGCGGAGGAGGCGCTTGAATTCTTCGATGCGGTGCATGTGCTGGTCAACAATGCCGGTACCATGCATGGCCGCTTTCTGGCCGGAGAGCTCACTGATGCCGAGTACGAGACCATCGTGCGTCTCAACCAAACGTCGGTGGTGGAGTTGACGCGCGCTGTGCTTCCGGCGCTGCGGGCGGCGCAAGGTGCTGCCATCGTCAACACGGTTTCGATTTCGGCGCTGACCGGCGGAAGCCCTGGTTCGGCGATCTATTCCGCATCGAAGGCTTTCGTTGCGACCTATTCGAAGGCGCTTGCCCGGGAGCTCGCGCCTGACGGTATAAGGGTCAATTGCGTCTCGCCCGGAACGATCGATACCGATTTCCATGCACGCTATTCATCTCGCGAAAAACTGGAGCAGACTCGTAAGTCTATCCCGCTGCAGCGGCTTGGAACAGCGGAGGATTGCGCGCCTGCCTATCTCTTCCTGGCGGCCCCTTCACTCTCCGGCTACATCACAGGTCAAGTCCTGGAGATCAACGGTGGTCAGCTTATTTGCTGATTTGGTTGGACTTTTTTTGGTACTTCATGACAATTGACCAATTCGCTTCTGCGAATATGATAGTGTACTGATCTACCTTATTACCTCCTTCCGAGAAGCAAATGCCATTGCCTAAACCGAAGCCGGGCATGACTGGCCAGGACTTGCAGAAGCTTGCTAACAAAGCCCACGAGGCGAGTGATCTCCTGAAGGCGCTAGCCCATCAGACCCGGTTGCTCATCCTTTGCATCCTGTCGGAAGGGGAAAAGACGGTCGGCGAAATCGAGGATATCCTGGGTATACAGCAGGCTATGGTGTCCCAGCAGCTTGCCCGGTTGAGGCTCGAAGGTCTCGTCAATACGCGGCGCGAAGGACGGCTCGTCTATTACAGCACAGGTAACGAAAGCGTTCTGGCTTTCCTCGAATCACTTTTCAGTCTCTTTCCTGTTGCCGAGAAAAGTTAGAGCCCACGGCTCTTGCGAAGCGGTGGACAAGCCGCAAAAATAGGCCTCGTCTCGAATTCGGCAGGGAGGCCGGATGATCGACAAGCTGGAATTCTTCATTGCGCTCGCCAACGAAAAACATTTCGGCCGTGCGGCAGAGGAATGTGGCGTCTCCCAACCAACGCTTTCGGCCGCCATTCGCCAGCTCGAGGATCAACTCGGCGTCATGCTGGTGCAGCGCGGCTCTCGCTTTCAAGGATTGACGCCGGAAGGGCAGCGCGTGCTCGAATGGGCGCGGCGTATCGTCGGCGACACACGCACCATGCGCGAGGAAATGCGCGCCGCCCGCAAAGGTCTCTCGGGCCATCTGCGTCTGGCTTCCATTCCGACCGCGCTCGCCATGTTGTCGCGAATCACAACGCCCTTCCAGGAGCGGCATCCCGACGTCACCTTCTCCATCGTCTCGCGCAATTCGCTGCAGGTGCTGAGCATGCTCGAAAACCTCGAGATCGATGCCGGCATCACCTATCTGGAAAACGAGCCGCTTGGGCGCGTCACCTCGGTCCCGCTTTATGCGGAGCGCTACAATCTGATCACCGCCGCCGGCAGCCCGCTCTCGGATCGCGAGAGTGTGACATGGCGTGAGGTAGGCGATCTTCGGCTTTGCCTATTGACGGCCGACATGCAGAATCGGCGTATCATCAACCGACATTTGACCGAAGCCGGTGCGACAGTGCATCCGACGCTTGAATCCAACTCGATGATTGTGCTTTTTTCGCATGTACGGACCGGCCGCTGGGCGAGCATCATGCCACGTAACGTCGCGAAATCATTTGGCTTTCCTGTGGAGATCCGAATGATCCCAATCGTCGAGCCGGAGGCGCACCATCTCGTTGGCCTGGTTGCTCCCTATCGTGAACCCTTTACGCCGCTTGTCTCCGCTTTGTTGCATGAAGCAAGAACACTCGTTGAAGACGCAGAACTTTGATAGGAAAAAACTATCGAGCAACGAGACTGCTTTATTGATTGCACCCTGCTTCCCTGAGACAGTTCTGTGGAAATCGCAATGACATGGGGAGTTTTGCGGTTTTCAGGGAATGCGTAAGCCGAAGGGAGGCTGCTGATGAATATACGTATCGCCGAGGGCGATATAGCCGGGCGTATCCGTTCGATCGTCGCTGATCTTCGATCCCTCGAAGGCCCACTGCTCCCCATTCTGCACGAGGTCCAGGACCAGTTCGGTTACGTGCCGCAGGAGGCCCTACCGGTCATCGCCGACGAGCTCAATCTTTCCCGCGCCGAGGTTCACGGGGTCGTAACCTTCTACCATGATTATCGAAATCATCCTGCCGGTCGGCACGTGCTGAGACTCTGTCGCGCCGAAGCCTGCCAGTCGATGGGTGGCGATGCATTGGCCGAACGTATCAAGACCCTGCTCGGCATCGATTTCCACCAGACGACTCTCGATGGCAGCGTGACCCTGGAGCCGGTCTACTGTCTCGGTCTCTGTGCCTGCGCGCCGGCCGCCATGTTCGATGGCGAGGTGTACGGCCGGGTCGATGACGAATTGGCGACCGAACTCATCGAGGAGGCGCGCCGATGACTGTGAAGATTTATGTTCCGCGCGATGCTGCAGCGCTCTCGCTCGGGGCTGAAAAGGTGGCAAAGGCGATTACCCAGGAGATCGCTGCCCGCGGCCTCGATGCGACTATCGTGCGCAACGGCTCGCGCGGAATGTTCTGGCTGGAACCGCTGGTCGAGGTCGAGCTTTCCGGTAAGCGGATCGGCTATGGGCCGGTCAAGGAGAAGGATGTCGCCGGTCTGTTCGATGCGGGATTGATAGGCGGCGGCGCGCATGCGCTCTGTCTCGGGGAGGTCGATGACCTCCCGTTCCTGAAAGGCCAGACCCGTCTCACCTTTGCCCGCTGCGGCATTACCGATCCGCTTTCGCTTGAGGATTACGAAGCCCATGGCGGGCTTGCGGGTCTTCGCCGCGCGGTGTCGATGCAGCCTGCCGATGTCGTCAAAGAAGTTACCGATTCCGGCCTTCGCGGTCGTGGCGGTGCCGGCTTTCCGACCGGCATCAAGTGGAAAACGGTGCTCGATGCGGCGGGTTCTCGCAAATATATCGTCTGCAATGCAGATGAGGGCGACAGCGGTACCTTCGCCGACCGGATGATTATGGAAGGCGATCCCTTCGTGCTCATCGAAGGCATGGTGATATCAGGCCTTGCGACCGGCGCCACGAAGGGCTTCGTCTATACGCGCTCGGAATACCCGCACGCCATCGCCACGATGACAGAGGCGGTGGGGGTCGCCCGCAGGGCCGGCATTCTCGGCACCTCGGTGCTCGGTTCCGGCAAGGCATTCGACATGGAGATCCGCACGGGTGCGGGCGCCTATGTCTGCGGCGAGGAGACGGCGCTGCTGAACAGCCTTGAAGGCAAGCGGGGTGTCGTCCGCGCGAAGCCGCCGCTGCCGGCGCATAAGGGCCTGTTTGACTGTCCGACGGTCATCAATAACGTGATCTCGCTAGCTTCTGTGCCTGTGATCATGGACAAGGGTGCCGCCTTCTATCGCGATTTCGGCATGGGCCGGTCACATGGCACCATTCCGCTGCAGATCGCCGGCAATGTGAAATATCGCGGTCTCTATGAAACCGCCTTCGGCCTGTCGCTCGGCGATATCGTCGATGATATCGGCGGCGGCACCGCATCCGGCCTGCCGGTAAAGGCGGTACAGGTGGGCGGCCCGCTTGGTGCCTATTTCCCGCGGGCGCTCTTCGATACAGCTTTCGACTATGAAGCCTTTGCTGCCAAGGACGGGCTGATCGGCCATGCCGGCCTCGTCGTCTTCGACGATACGGCCGATATGTTGAAGCAAGCTCGCTTTGCGATGGAGTTCTGCGCGGTGGAAAGCTGCGGCAAGTGCACGCCCTGCCGCATCGGCTCGACACGCGGCGTCGAAACGGCCGACAAGATCGCGAAGGGGATCGAGCCGGAAAAGAACCGCGAGCTGCTCGCCGATCTCTGCAATACGATGAAATTCGGTTCGCTCTGCGCGCTCGGCGGCTTCACTCCCTATCCAGTCATGAGCGCCATGACACACTTTCCCGAAGATTTTGCTCCGGTCCCTCTCACAGAAGCGGCGGAATAGACCATGTCTCTTGTTCACGAAATCGATTACGGAACGCCGGCCTCGAAATCCGAAACGATGGTGACGCTGACCATCGACGGCCGGCAGGTGACTGTCCCCGAGGGAACGTCGATCATGCGCGCCTCCATGGAGGCCGGCATCGAGGTGCCGAAACTCTGCGCAACCGATATGATCGATGCCTTCGGTTCCTGCCGCCTCTGTCTCATCGAGATCGACGGACGCAACGGAACGCCTGCCTCCTGCACCACGCCGGTGGCCTCCGGCATCGTCGTCCATACGCAGACCGAGCGCCTGAAGAATATCCGCCGCGGCGTCATGGAGCTCTATATCTCCGACCATCCGCTCGACTGTCTGACCTGCGCTGCCAACGGTGACTGCGAACTACAGGATATGGCGGGCGCCGTTGGTCTTCGCGACGTGCGTTACGGCTATGAGGGCGACAACCACGTCAAGGCTCGCAACAATGATGAGATCAATCTGAAATGGATGCCGAAGGACGAGTCCAATCCGTACTTCACCTTTGATCCGTCGAAGTGCATCGTCTGCTCCCGCTGTGTGCGCGCCTGCGAGGAGGTGCAGGGCACCTTTGCGCTGACGATCGAAGGGCGCGGTTTCAGTTCGAGCGTTTCACCAGGCATGCATGAGCATTTCGTTGATTCCGAATGCGTATCCTGCGGCGCCTGCGTACAGGCCTGTCCGACCGCGACGCTGACGGAAAAATCGGTCATCCGCATCGGCCAGCCGGAACATTCTGTTGTTACCACCTGCGCCTATTGCGGCGTCGGCTGTTCCTTCAAGGCGGAAATGCGCGGCGAGGAGTTGGTGCGCATGGTGCCGTGGAAGGACGGGCAGGCCAATCGCGGTCACTCCTGCGTCAAAGGGCGCTTCGCCTACGGCTACTCGACGCACAAGGACCGTATCCTCAATCCGATGATCCGTGAAAAAGTGACGGATCCCTGGCGTGAGGTCACGTGGGACGAGGCCTATGCACATGTCGCTTCCGAGTTCCGCCGCATCCAGTATCAATATGGCCGCGAAGCGATCGGCGGTATCACATCGTCCCGCTGCACCAATGAAGAAACTTATCTTGTCCAGAAGCTGGTTCGCGCCGGCTTCGGCAACAATAATGTCGATACCTGCGCCCGCGTCTGCCATTCGCCGACAGGTTATGGTCTCGGCCAGGCTTTCGGGACCTCTGCCGGCACGCAGAATTTTGACAGCGTCGAGCAGTCCGATGTGGTCGTCATAATCGGCGCCAATCCGACCGATGGGCACCCCGTCTTCGCTTCGCGCCTGAAGAAGCGCCTGCGACAGGGCGCCAAACTTGTTGTCATCGATCCGCGCCGCATCGATATCGTCCGCTCGCCGCATGTCGAAGCATCCTTCCACCTGCCGCTGAAACCCGGCACCAATGTCGCTGTTATGACGGCGCTGGCGCATGTGATCGTGACCGAAGGCCTGTACGACGAGAAATTCATCCGCGAGCGTTGCGACTGGTCGGAATTCGAAGACTGGGCAGCTTTCGTGGCCGAGCCGCAGCATAGCCCTGAAGCCGTCGAGAAATTCACCGGTGTCAAGCCGGAAGACGTGCGTGGTGCTGCGCGGCTTTATGCGACCGGCGGGAACGGCGCCATCTATTACGGCCTCGGCGTGACCGAACACAGTCAGGGTTCGACGACCGTCATGGCGATCGCCAACCTCGCCATGGCGACCGGCAACATCGGTCGTCCGGGTGTCGGCGTGAACCCGCTGCGCGGCCAGAACAATGTGCAGGGTTCGTGCGACATGGGTTCCTTCCCACACGAACTTCCGGGCTATCGTCATATCTCCGACGATGCAACGCGCGATATCTTCGAAAAGCTCTGGGGCGTGACGATCAACAACGAGCCGGGTTTGCGCATCCCGAACATGCTGGATGCCGCCGTCGATGGTTCCTTCAAGGGGATCTACATTCAGGGTGAAGACATTCTGCAGTCCGATCCGGATACCAAGCATGTGGCCGCCGGCCTTGCCGCTATGGAATGCGTCGTCGTGCAGGATCTCTTCCTGAACGAAACGGCGAATTATGCCCATGTCTTCCTGCCGGGTTCCACCTTCCTGGAAAAGGACGGTACGTTCACCAATGCCGAGCGCCGCATTAACCGTGTGCGCAAGGTCATGACGCCGCGCAATGGCTATGCGGATTGGGAAGTGACGCAGACGCTCGCCCGGGCCATGGGCCTAGACTGGCATTATACGCATCCGTCCGAAATCATGGACGAGATTGCCGCGACGACGCCGAGCTTTGCTTCGGTTTCTTACGACTATCTCGAAAAGATGGGCTCGGTTCAGTGGCCCTGCAACGAGGCGCATCCGCTCGGCTCGCCGATCATGCATGTGGACGGGTTCGTACGCGGCAAGGGCAAGTTCATCCGTACGGAATATGTGGCGACCGACGAGCGCACCGGTCCGCGCTTCCCGCTGCTTCTCACGACCGGGCGTATTCTCAGCCAGTACAATGTCGGGGCGCAGACGCGCCGCACCGACAATGTCGTCTGGCATTCCGAAGACAGGCTGGAGATCCACCCGCATGATGCCGAGCAGCGCGGCATCCGCGATGGCGACTGGGTAAAGCTCGGCAGCCGCTCGGGCGATACGACGCTTCGCGCGTTGATCACCGATCGCGTGGCGCCCGGCGTCGTCTATACAACCTTCCATCATCCGGATACGCAGGCAAACGTCATCACAACCGACTTCTCCGACTGGGCGACGAACTGCCCGGAATACAAGGTGACGGCGGTGCAGGTCTCGCCATCCAACGGGCCGTCCGACTGGCAGATCGAGTATGATGAACAGGCTCGCCAGTCTCGCCGTGTCGTCGGCAAGATGGAGGCCGCCGAATAATGACGGAAAGGTCGACCCGCACGGCCGTGACGGAGGTCGCCCGGAAGGGCGGCATCATGACGCGGGGCGAGCGTATCGTGCCCGAGGAGGTACCGATCGCCTTTTCCTATGGCGGCAGTTCGCATGCGGTCATGATGGGCACGCCTGCCGATCTCGAGGATTTTGCTGTCGGTTTCAGCCTGACGGAAGGCATCATCACCGACCGCAGCCAGGTCGCCGGGATCGAGCTCATCGAGGATGAGAAGGGCATCGATGTCCAGGTGACGCTTCTCGATGATGTCGAGGATACGCTGAGGAGGCGTCGACGCAGCATGGCGGGACCTGTCGGCTGCGGCCTCTGCGGTATCGAATCGATCGAGCAGGCAGTTCGCAAGGTGCCCGACGTTTCCAAGGCGGGGCTGTCGCTGTCGCATGCCGATATCGTGCAGGCGATCGCACTGCTCAACGATTCCCAGCCACTGCATCGCGAGACGCGGGCAGTTCATGGGGCTGGCTTCTATGTTCCCGGCAAGGGGTTGATCGCCGTGCGTGAGGATGTCGGCCGGCACAATGCACTCGACAAGCTCTGCGGAGCCGTCATCAGAGCCGGCACTATGGGCGCGTCAGGCGCCGTCGCCGTTACCAGCCGCCTCTCCGTCGAAATGGTCCAGAAGACGGCGATCCTTGGTGCGCCCGTACTGATCGCCATTTCCGCGCCGACGGCACTTGCCATCCGCACTGCCGAGGAAGCCGGCATGACGCTTGTCGCCCTCGTGCGCGGCGAGGATTTCGAGATTTTCACCCACCCGCACCGCCTGTCGCCCGGAAGCATTGCCGATGTCGCATGATACCAAGACCAAACTTGTCTACATGGCAAACCAGATCGCAACCTTCTTCAAGACCCAGCCCGAGAGTGAGGCTGCGCAGGGGGTCGCGACCCATATCAACAAATTCTGGGAACCGCGCATGCGGCGGCAACTCTTCGAAATTCTGGAGAAGGAGGACAACGGCCTAGATGCGCTCGTGCTGCAGGCCGTTCCCTTGATCCACAAACCGGAGCCGGCAGAACAGTCGCTTCGTTAAACGAACATCGGTGCGTGAAAGAGGGGAGACGGGGATCAACCCGCCTGCACATGCACCTGTGACAGCAAGGTCTGAATTAAGGAGGAGTCGTTCATGACTGCAGCGGATACAAGTGCAGGCGATGTTCTGGCAGGTGTGGGCCTGCTGGATCGCGAAAGGATCATCGCAAGGCCAGGCTTCAATCGGTGGCTCGTGCCGCCGGCGGCGCTCGCCATCCATCTTTGCATCGGCATGGCCTATGGTTTCAGCGTCTTCTGGCTGCCACTGTCGAAATCTCTCGGCGTTACGGCATCGACCGTCTGCCCGGAGCTGACGCTGGCGTCGGCACTCTTTACCACCAGCTGCGATTGGCGCGTTGCCGACCTTGGCTGGATCTATACGCTGTTCTTCGTGCTGCTCGGTTCGTCCGCCGCCATCTGGGGCGGCTGGCTGGAGCGTGTCGGCCCGCGCAAGGCGGGTGTCGTCTCGGCCTGCTGCTGGTGCGGCGGCATTATCATCGCCGCTTTCGGCGTCATCACGCATCAGCTCTGGATGATGTGGGTTGGTGCGGGCGTGATCGGCGGCATCGGCCTCGGTCTCGGTTATATCTCGCCGGTTTCGACGCTGATCAAATGGTTCCCTGACCGGCGCGGCATGGCGACCGGCATGGCGATCATGGGTTTCGGCGGTGGCGCGATGATCGGTGCTCCGCTGGCCAACCTCCTGATGAACACCTTCAAGACGGATACGTCCGTCGGCGTCTGGCAGACCTTCATCGTCATGGCGGCCATCTATTTCGTTTTCATGATCGGCGGCGCATTCGGCTACCGTATTCCGCCGGCCGGCTGGCGTCCGGAAGGCTGGACGCCGCCTGCCGCCAAAAGCACGATGATCACCACCAGACATGTTCACTTGCGCGACGCGCATAAGACAAAGCAGTTCTGGCTGATCTGGGCGGTGCTCTGCCTCAACGTCTCGGCGGGTATCGGCGTTCTCGGCATGGCTTCGCCGATGCTCCAGGAAATCTTCGCCGGTTCGCTGATCGGCCTGCCGGATGTCGGTTTCGCGCAGCTTGATGCCGGTCAGAAGGCGTCGATCGCGACGATTGCTGCCGGCTTTGCCGGTCTGCTGTCGCTCTTCAACATTGGCGGACGGTTCTTCTGGGCCTCTCTGTCAGACAAGATCGGCCGTAAGAACACCTACTATACTTTCTTCATCCTGGGAATCGTGCTCTACGCCGCGGCTCCGACACTGGCGGATATGGGCAACAAGGCACTCTTCGTGCTTGCCTTCGGCATCATCCTGTCGATGTATGGCGGTGGCTTTGCGACCATCCCCGCTTATCTAGCTGACATCTTCGGCACGCAGTTCGTCGGCGCTATTCACGGCCGTCTGCTGACGGCATGGGCGACTGCCGGCATCGTCGGTCCCGTGGTCGTCAACTATATCCGTGAAGCGCAGATCGCTGCCGGCGTGGCGCCTGGACCGGCGCTCTATACGGGCACGATGTATATCCTCGCCTGCATGCTGGCGCTCGGCCTGATCGCCAATGCGTTTGTGCGGCCGCTCGCCGACAAATGGTTCATGTCAGACAATGAGGTCGCCGCCCTTCAAGCAAAGACTGCCGCTGCCAATGCCGGGCCGACCGGTTCGTTTGGCATCGGTACAGGCGGTCTCGATGTTAAGGCGGCGCTTGCCTGGGCGGTGGTTGGCATTCCGCTGCTCTGGGGCGTCTGGGTGACGCTGAGGGCGACCTTGGCATTGTTCGGCTAAAAAAGAAGCTCCCTCGCGGGAGTTGTGGAGAGACTGGAGTGATCGGAGACCGGGCGGAAGCGTGCTTGCCGCCCGGTTTTTGGAGGGTAAATTCACTGCAGGAACCATCCTACAAAGCTCGACGAAGCTGGGTTCACGCCGGCTCAGGGGCCGCCTGAGCTTGAACAACAAAAAACCGCCCTTGTGGAGGCGGTTCCTCGTTCGTGTCGTGTCGTGAGGCGATCAGGCCGCCAGCTCGTCCGTCTCGTTTTCCTTGAACATCTTTGCGAGGTTCAGGAAACAGATCATGCCGTTTTCGGAAGCGATGATCCCTTCACAGAAGGCTCGGTCGAAGGACGCCGTCACTTCCGGAACAGGCTGCACCTGGCTGGAAGAAATCGTCAGGATGTCGGAAACGCGGTCGACCAGCATGCCGATGACCATATTGTGCACCTCGGCGACGACAATGGCGCTGCGCTCGTTGGCAACAGTGCCCTTCATGCCGAGCTTGTAGGCGAGGTCGATGATCGGGATGACCGAACCGCGCAGGTTCATGACACCGATGACGTCTGCCGGGGAGTGCGGGATGGGCGTCGACGGCGCCCAGCCGCGGATTTCGCGGATAGTCGTGGTCTTCACGCAGAATTCCTGATCGTGGAGGCGGAAGGCAATGATTTCGAGCGTGTCGCCGCTGAAGCTAGTAGAGTTGATCGTGGCCATTAGAATTCTTCCCAACTGTCATAAGCCAGGGCAGAAGCGGATGCGCCACCATTGGCGCGGACGAGCTTTGCCTTCACACCACGCGATGACTTTGCACTTGGCGAAGCATCGTTAGGGTTACCGACGACATTAGCGGAAGAGTGTTGCCCAAATCTAAACTGTGAGACGAGATTGCGAAGGTTTTCAGTCTCGGACGAAAGTCGGGCGCTTGCTGCCGTCGTCTCTTCCACCATGGTGGCATTCTGCTGCGTGCCCTGATCCATGATGTTGACGGCCTTGTTGATTTCCGCGAGCCCGGTCGATTGTTCGAGCGGGGATTCGACGATCGCCGTTTTACTTTACTTCAGGTGAGGGTTTTTTCGATCTGCTCTACCGCCCAATCCACCTGTTCCCTGGTGATGACCAGCGGCGGCGCGAAGCGAATCGTGTGGTCGTGCGTATCCTTGGCGAGCAGACCGCGATCCTTCAGGGCGTAACAATATTGTCGGGCGCCGCCGGCCTCCGGCTCCAGTTCGACCGCCAGCATAAGGCCGCGGCCGCGCACGTCCTTGACGATATTGGAGCGGATGGAGCGCAGACCTTCGAGGAAATAGTCGCCCATCATCTCGGCGTTCTCAATCATTCCTTCTTCGGTCAACACTTTTAGGGCCGTGCGGGCAACCGCACAGGCGAGCGGATTGCCGCCGAAGGTCGAGCCGTGCTGGCCGGGCTTGAGCACGCCCAGGACTTCCGAATTCGAAAGCACGGCGGAGACCGGGTAGAAGCCGCCGGAAAGCGCCTTGCCGATCAGCGTGACGTCGGCTTCGATGCCTTCATGCTCTTCGGCAAGCAGCTTGCCGGTGCGGCCGAGGCCGGTCTGGATCTCATCGAGGATGAGCGTGACGTTGTTTGCTGTGCAGAGTCCGCGTACCCGGGTGAAATAACCGGTCGGTGGAATGATGACACCGGCTTCACCCTGGATCGGCTCGATCAGTGCTGCAACGGTGTTGGCATTGATGGCGGCCGCAAAGGCTTCGGCGTCGCCAAAGGGAATAATGCGAAAACCGGGCGTGTAGGGTCCGAAGCCGGTGCGAGCGTCGGGATCGGTCGAGAAGCTGATGATGCTCAGCGTGCGACCGTGAAAATTGTTGGCGCAGACGATGATCTCCGCCTTGCCTTCCGGCACTCCCTTCACCTCGTAACCCCACTTGCGAACCGCCTTGATGGCTGTCTCGACGGCTTCCGCGCCCGAATTCATCGGCAGGATCTTGTGGGAGCCGGTGAGCGCCGCCAGTTCCTCGTAGAGATAGGCGAGTTGGTCGTTGCGAAAGGCACGAGAAGTGAGCGTCAGGCGGCTTGCCTGCTCGACCATGGCGGCAAGGATCTTCGGATGGCAATGGCCCTGGTTGACGGCGGAATAGGCCGAGAGGCAATCGAGGTAGCGCTTGCCATCCGTATCCCAGACATGAACACCTTGCCCCCGCGTCAACACCACATCCAGCGGCTTATAGTTATGGGCACCAAGGCGCTGTTCCGTAGCGATGAGGTTCGACGAGGTATTCATGGCCGATGCTCCCTTATGCGGCGCGTGTGGGACGATCGAAGATGCGGCGGCCGAACAGGCTTGCCGTCATCTCCACCATGATGCGGGCGCTCTTGCCGCGGTCATCAAGGAAAGGGTTGAGCTCGACGAGATCGAGCGAGGAGACAAGGCCGCTGTCGGACAGCATCTCCATGATGAGATGTGCCTCGCGGAACGTGGCGCCGCCGGGAACGGTGGTTCCGACGCCGGGCGCAAAATCGGGATCGAGGAAATCGACATCAAAGCTGACATGCAGCAGGCCGTTCGCCTTCTCGATCGTTTCCAGGATCTGGCGGAGGATCACAGCCACGCCTTGTTCATCGAGTGAGCGCATGTCGAAGACATTGACGCCGTGCTTGCGAATTTCCTGGCGTTCCGAGGCATCGACTGAGCGAATGCCGACCTGGAAGACTTTCTTCGGATCGACGAACGGACGATCCTTGGGCAGGATTTCGGCAAATTCCGCCAGACCACAGAAGAAGGCGACTGGCATGCCGTGAATATTGCCCGATGGCGAGGTCTCGGGTGAATTGAAGTCCGAATGGGCATCGAGCCAGAGAACGAAGAGCGGACGGCCTTTTTCGGCGGCATATCGTGCCATCCCGGAAACGCTGCCCATGGACAGGCTGTGGTCGCCGCCGAGGATCAGCGGGAAGCGGCCGGACTTGGCGGCATCGTAAGTCGCCGCCTCAAGCGCGCGGGTATAGGCACCGACAGTGCGAAGATTGTGCGCCTTAGCATGATTGGGAAGATCCCTTGCCGGTACGACATTGAGGTCGCCCACGTCAACGACGTCATGTCCAAGATCGATCAGCGCCTTGTCGACGCCCGCAATGCGCAATGCTGTCGGTCCCATGCCCGCGCCCCTGCGGCCGGAACCTTCCTCAAGCGGAACGCCGATGAGGGTGACAGATCGTGATTGTGCTTCCATTCCTAGGGCTCCGTTGTGAGGCCTGTTTCGACCGATAGTGGGATAAAGCGGCGACAGCAAATAGATAGAAAAGTGTCAGAAATGGATTATGATTGCGCAGATTGGTAAGGCTAATTTGACAAAATGAAACCATGGACGATCTCGACAACGAGCTTTTGAGCGCACTTCGGCACAATGCGCGAATCTCCGTGTCCTCGCTTGCAGCGATGACAGGCGCATCACGGGCGACGGTTGCCTCGCGGATCGACCGGATGGTCGAAAACGGTACCATTGCCGGCTTCACCATCCGCACTGGTCACGAGACGCGGTCCGCCGGTGTTCGGGCGATCGTCATGATCGAAGTCCATGGCAAGCTTGCCGATAAGGTCGCCACTCAGCTCCGCGGTCTGCCGCAAGTGCGCGCGCTTCACAGCACTAACGGCAAATGGGATTTCGTCGCTGAGCTCGAGGACCGCGATCTCGTCTCCTTCGATGAAACACTACGCAGGATACGCCTGTTCGACGGCATCAACACGACCGAAACCAATATTCTATTGAAGACCAGCAAGGCGAGCTTCTAGGCCGCCCGCAATCTTCCAAGCCCTCAATATTCACGCTCGTAGACGATGCCGGCTTCACCCGCGCCATTACCACCGGCGGCGCCGCGCAGTTTCACGCCGCGGCCGACATCAAGATTGATGATTGCCTTGGCGCCGGCCTCTCCGCCCTGCTGCAGCTCGAAATAGGTGCGTTCGTTGAGGTAACGGCCGACGCTGACGCTGGTCCTGCCCTTCTCGTCGGTACTGATGTCAAGGTCATCGACACCAAGCTGGTTGCGTAGCCCTTCAAAGAGTGAAGTGGAGCGATTGCCGGCGAGCTGGCTGACGGCATCGGCTAGCTGGGCGATCTGCACCGGCGACAGTCGGGACATGGACTGCCCGAAGATCAACTGGGCGAGCACCTCGTCCTGCGGCAGCGCAGGCGAGGAGGAGAAGGTAATAGCCGGATCGGTCGCAAGCCCCGCGACATCCACCGTGAGCGTCGTGGAGCCCGAGGTCGAGGTGGCCTCCATGTCGAGGGCAGGTGTCAGGTCACCGGCAAAGGTGATACGGCTGCGATCGGAGAAATCGAGGCGGCGGTTGAGGATCGTCAGACGGCCGCGGCGCATGGTGAAGGCGCCGACAACTTCAGGCGCCGCAGCCGAGCCGCGGATCGTAATGTTGCCGCCGACCTCTGCATCGATGCCGCGGCCGCGCACGAAGATCTGCGAGGGCGCATCGAGCTGGATATCGAGCATGATGGTCGAAGATTTTTCCCGCGGCTGCTGCTGAGCATTGTCTCTGAGTTGGGCAAGCACGGCGGGGGGCGCGTGGATATGGCGGATATCGATTTCACGCAGCGATGTCGGCAGCCTCTCCGGCACGGTGATCGAAGCCTTGTCGATGTGAAGCTTGCCATCAAGCGTAGGATTGGAAAGCAGCGGTCCCCTCAGGCCAAGCGTACCGTCGACCGTTGCGACAACCAGCGTGCCGTCGACATAGACCGTGCGGTCCAGGCGGATGGAAAGATCGGCGGGGAAACTGCCGCTGATGCCGACCGAGCCGCTCGCCGAGATCGAACCGCCGCTTGCAAGCCTACCGTTCAGCCGAGAAATGACGGCCTGCTGGCCGTTGAAGGTAATGGTCGCGCCAAGGCCCTCGAGGGCGAGGTTGCGGCGCACGTCGATCAGCTTTGCGCCATCCGTCGTGACCGTTCCGGTGATGACGGGTGCCGCCGTCGTGCCGCCGACCTCGAGATTCACATTGGCGACGCCTTCGGCGACGAGACCCTGCTGAGCGAGTTGTGCGCCGAGAACTGCGAAGGGAAGGCTGCCGTTGAAGCGCATCGACATGGCGTGGTTGCCCGTCATTGCGAGAGTACCGCCGCCTTTCAGCGATAATCCGCCGTCGCCGGCAAGACTGGTGTCGACCGTCAGCCTGTTGTCGGCAAGCTTGCCGCTTGCGCCGAGGGTGAGCGGGGCAAGGCCTGCGCTCTTCGTCTGGCTCGTTTCGGCATTCTTCCAGTCGACCTTAAAATCGACCGAGGGAAGGGGAAGCGATCCCGAGGCCGTGGCTGTCGCCGTGATAGCGCCTTCGGCCCCAAGGTTCGGAACGAACCCGTTGGCGACGGCAGCCGGCAGATTGGTGACATCGGCCTTAGCGTTGACGCCCTTTATGGTCATGCCTGAAATATCGAGATTGCCCACGGCCTTCAGCGAAACACCGCCGTTGCCATTGAGATTGGCGTCGAAATCCAGCCGGTTCTTGCTGAGCTTGCCGGAAGCGGCGAGCGTTAGGCCAGACAGACCAGCGGTCCTAGTCTGTTTCGTTTCGGCGTTTTTCCAGTCGATGTTGAACTCGGCCGATGGCGTGGCGAGCGAACCGGAAGCCGTGGCCGTCGCAGTAATGATGCCTCCGGCTCCAATATCCGGAACGAACCCATTGGCGACGGCAGCCGGCAGATTGGTGATATCGGCCTTCGCATCAATACCTTGGATCGTCGTGCCGGCGAGGGCGAGATTGCCGGCGGCCTTCAGTGAGACGCCGCCTTTGCCATTCAGATTGGCGTCGAAATCCAGGCGGTTGCTGACATATTTGCCCGAAGCGGCAATCGCCAGCCCGGAAAGACCAGCGGTCTTGGTGTGGCGCGTTGCCGCATTCGTCCAGTCGACCTTGAAATCGACCACCGGTTCTGTCGGCGTGCCCGAGGTGACAGCGGTACCGGAGATCGTGCCTTCGGCCCCGAGGCCGGGCACAAAGCCGTTGGCGAGGTTTGCGGGCAGGCCGACAATATCGGCGTTGACGGCGAGATCGCGAATGGCAGTGCCGTCGATCGTGACGCCACCGGTCGCCTTCAAAAGTGCGCCATTACCGCTACCGAGATTGGCATCGAAATCGACCCTGTTGTTTTCATATTTGCCGGTGGCCCTGGCGGACAGATCTCTAAGGCCGTTGCTTTTTGTTTGGCGCGTTGCCGCATTCGCCCAGGCAAGATCGAAGGTGACAGCAGGCGCCGGCAGCGAGCCGGAGGCGGATGCCTTGCCGGAAATCGTGCCTTCAGCGCCGAGATCGGGAACGAAACCGTTCGAAAGGCCGGCCGGAAGATTAGCGAGATCGGCATCGACCTTGAGATTGCGAACCGTCGTTCCCGCAAGTTCGACATTGCCTTTCGCCTTTAGCGACAGGGCTTTCGGTCCGCTGAGGCTGGCATCGAAATCGAGTTTATGGTCGGCGAAATGCCCGGTTGCCGCAAGGTCCAAACCGGTCAGACCCGTGGTTTTGGTGTGCCGCGTCGCGGCGTCCTGCCAGGTGAGTTTGAAATCCGCAGCCGGTGCGGCCAGCGTCCCGGATGCCGACGCAGTGCCAGAGATGATCCCACCGGCGTCGAGATCTTTCACGAAACTATTGGCGATATTGGCGGGAAGATTCGCAAGTTCGGCGTCAATCTTGACGTTGTCGATTGTGTTTCCGGTAACGGCGACATTGCCGCGCGCTTTCAGTGATAGCCCACCCTTGCCGGCGAGTGCGGTATCGAAATCGAGCTTGTTATCCGCAAACCGGCCGGATGCATTGAGCGAAAGGCCGCCAAG
Organism: Rhizobium sp. ZK1; assembly: GCF_047782645.1. Taxonomy (NCBI): domain Bacteria; kingdom Pseudomonadati; phylum Pseudomonadota; class Alphaproteobacteria; order Hyphomicrobiales; family Rhizobiaceae; genus Rhizobium; species Rhizobium sp. ZK1. The sequence goes on along the minus strand of NZ_CP180586.1, from coordinate 3,786,250 downwards.
TCCGGCGTTCTTTGTCTGGCTTGTCGCGGCGCCTTTCCAGTTCAGCTTGAAATCGGCAGCCGGTGCCGCGGGCGTACCCGTTGCCTTGACCGTTCCCGAAACGGTGCCTTCGGCGGCGAGATCGGGGACGAAGCCATTGGCGATCTTTGCAGGCAGACTGACGATATCGGCGTCGATATTGAGTGTCGGGCCGTTCGGATCGGCGAGGCCGACGTCGCCCGCCGCCTTCAGGGAAAGGCCGTCGGCGCCGCTGATGCCGCCATCGAAATTCAGCTTTTTGTCGGCGAAGGTGCCTGACGTCGTGATGCCGAGAGGCGCGATGCTGGCGCCCTTTGTATGGCTGGTGGCCGCATTCTTCCAGTCAAGCTTGAAATTGACGGTGGGGGCGGCCGGCGTCCCGGTCACATTGACCGTTCCGGAAATCGTGCCGTCGGCGGCAAGATTGGGGACGAAGCTGTTGGCGAGGCTTGCGGGCAAGTCGGTGATGACGGCATCGAGCTTCAGTGTCTCGCCGGCCGAGCCCGTGACCGCGACCGAGCCATTGCCGGTCTTGACGGTCAGGCCGGTCAGGCTGGCAACACCGTTTGTGACGTTGACCTTTGCGGGTGAGGCGAGTTCGACCGGGATGTTGCGCGGCTTTGCAATGAAGCGATCGAGGCTGAGGTCGATCATGCCGCCTGCCGACTGCACGTTGCCGGCCGCCTGCAGCGGATTGCCGTCGTAGCCCGCGTCCAGATTGAAATCTGTGCGGGTCTGCTCCTGTGCGAAGTCGAGGGCGATGCCGGTGAGTTTGTTGGTCCCGAAGCCGAACTCGTCTGCACGCACAGTGCCATTAGCCGCAAAGGCCATGAGGTCGCTGACGGTAACATCCACTGTCGGCTTGAGGATCGTCAGCGTGTTGCGGCGGATGCCGCTGCCATTGGCGGCGACCTTGAGTGCGATCTTGCCATCGTCGCCGGTAATGTCGATGGACCCCTTGAGGTCACCTTCCGCCTTCTGGCCGCCGAGGGCGGCAAGCAGACTGATATCCGGAAAGTCGAATGTCAGTGCGCCCGCCGGCGTCATGCCTGGCGAAAGCGTGAGTTTGCCCGACAGGCGATTGCCGCCGACATCGGCCGTCAGCGCGGGGATGGAGATCGTTCCGTTTTCGGACCTGACATCGCCATTGATGCCGATCGGCTGCCCGTCGATCGTGCCGGTGGCGGCAATCTTCCCCTGTGGAGCGGCAGGATCGGCGGTGCCGGTCAGGTCGATATTCAGATCGCCGAGCGTACGATCGGCCATCTGCAGGCTGGCGGCTTTCACGTTTGCGGTCAGAGCAAGAGCGGGAAGGGTGCCACTCGCCTTGATGCTGTAATCGGCCCCGCCGCTCGTGCCTGACAGCAGCCTGCCGATATCGGGAAGTTTGCCGGTGAGATCGGCCGTCAGTATGTCGTCGTCGAGCGCGACATTGCCGGCCGCCTCGATGGACGGCGATTTCAAAACGATGTTCGAAAGCGTCACCTTGGACGGGATCGTTCCGGCAATCTGGGTTTCGAGATCGATCGGCGCATCGAACTTTCCAGCTACAGCCGGCGGCAGGGCGGCGGGCTGCACGGTAAATTTCGCATTGCCGGTCAGCATGCTGTCAGCCAGGCGATAGGAGCCGTTAAGATCGGCGCCGATATTGGCGCTTTCGATGGTCGTGCCGTTGAAACCGATACCGTTACGCGAAATCTGAAGCGGAGCGACGAGCGTGACAGGTCCTCGAACCGCGCGGTTGAGATTGGGCTCGGTGAAGGTCGCGTCTCCGGCAACGAGGCGCAACTGGATATCGCCGGCGCCATTGGCGAGATTGAAGGCATCGCTCTTGGCCGTCAGTTTGACGTTGCCGATATCGGCCTGCGGCATCGTGGCGGAATCCAGCGATCCGCTGGCGTTGATGCGCACCGCCTGGGCCTGTCCGGTCATCGCCAGATTGAGACCTGAAATCATGAAACGTGCTTCGCCATCGGCGAGCGGCCAGCGGAAATCGACTGGACCGGAGGTGCCGAGGACATTGGCGTTCAGGCTATTGTTGCCGGCGGGATCGAGCGTGCCGGATGCGGCCATGACGACGCTGCCGGTCGCGAGATTGCCGGTCTGGATATCGATCTTGCCGTGATTGTCGAAGGTAGCGGAGACATCGATATTCGTCTGGCCAGCAAAAAGCGGCCTGAATGTCATGGGAAGCAGCGAGCTGACATCGCCACCGCCCTTGAGGTCGAGATGATGCAAGCCGTCGGGGGTGATCGCGTGCTTGCCCTCCAGCGAAGCTCGTTGCTGGCCATCGAGGGCAGCCTGCAGCTTGCCGTTCCAATCGGAAATCGGCCCTTCGCCGTTCAGCGCGATATTGACGGCCGGGCTGCCGGGCAGGCCGAGGAAACCGGCGAGCAGGCCCCCCTGCGGTTCGGCAAGCTGGGCGTTCAGCCGCAGGTGACCGTTTGCCGGGGTGAAGGCGACAGCGGCGGAGAGTTTTGCGTCGGGAACCTGATGGCGGTTGACGTTAACAAGCGCTTCGCCGCCATCGCCATCGGCCTGGAGGTTGCCCGTCGCGGCAAGCGAGAAGGCGCGGCCGGTCAGCGGCGCGGCAAGAGAGATATTGGGCAAGGCGATATGTTCGATATCGATCCTCAGCGGCAGGCGGAAACCGCCGCTGCTTTCTTCGCCCGGGGCCACCGGTTTGGACGGCAGGGTTCGCACCGGCGGGCGGCGCATGTCGATGGAGGCGACCGAGACCTGTTTGGCGTGGAAGGTGCCGGTTAGCAGCGCCAGGGGGTTCCAGTCGATGGCAATGCCGCGAATTTCCGCGAAGGTGCCGCGTGTGTCAGACAAGGTAATCTCGGCTGCGCGTAAGCCGCCGGTCAGCAGCCCCTCCGGTTCGCGCACTGTGATCGTCATGTCGCGATTGGAAAGCGTGGCGGCGACATTTTCGGTGATGACACGTGCGCCGAAGGAGGTGAAGCCGAAGATCGCCAGCGCAATGACCGCGAGGATGATCGCCGCACCGAGGCCATAGCCAAGCAGCCGTATCATCCAGTTCATGATTTTCGCCAACATTTTCATAAGCGCGGACACTATCCCGTTTTCATGACAGCTCACAGGTTGGAACACTGTGAAATCGGCCTTCCTGTGATGAATGGCCTAAAGCGCGTCGCGATCTTTTAGATCCGCTTGCCGCGCTTTAGGTCTTTATTTTTACGCATGTCGTTGTCGCAAAACCGCTGTACACTTTTGCGCGACATGCTTTAGAACGACTGGCCTATGCCGGCATAAATTCCATAATCCGTCCCACCGTCGTACTTGTTCAAAGGTACGGCGAAATCAAGCCGAAGAGGGCCGAAAGGTGTTGCATAACGGATACCGGCTCCCGCACCGGCCCTGATATCGGAGAAATCGGGCGCGATGCTGTCCGAAACCGTACCGACATCGATGAAGGGTACGATGCCGATCGTATCGGTGATCTTGACGCGCGCCTCGAAGGAGGCGGTCACATAAGAGCGGCCGCCGGTCTCATCGCCGTTTTCGTTATAGGGTGAGATTTCCTGGTATCCGTAGCCGCGCACCGAACCGCCGCCGCCGGCGAAGAAACGCTGGGTAGCGGGAATATCCTGAACGCCGTCGCCGCCGATCAGCGTACCGGCCGCGAGCTTGGCGGCAAGGACGATGCCGTTTTCGGTGCCGAGGCCGAGATAACCTGATATCGAGCCCTCGAAGGCCGAATAGACCGTGCCATTCATGAACTCATAGCCCGGCTTTGCCGACAGCGTGGCGTGGTAGCCCGCCGTCGGATTGTATTTGTCGTCGCGGTCGTCGCGGTCGTAGGTGATCGGCAGTGTGAAGGTCAGATAGTTGTTGTTGCCGAAGGCGTCGTCATCATTCTCGAAGCTCACCTCGCCGGCAGCGGAGATGGTGTCCTGATCCGTCAATTCATAGGAGAGGCCAAGCGAGGCGGTAATGAGCTTCGCATTATAAGCATCAGGATTTTCGGTCTTGGCGACGATGCCGGCCTTCAGCGTAGCGGATGGATGGATGAAGCCCGGCTTCGTGAAGAGGATACCGGCGGAATAATCGAGATCGCCGAGGTCGGATGCTTCGCCGAGGCGTGAGACGGCGCCTTCGATGCGCAGCGATTCGGCCCCGCCGAACAGATTGCGATGACCCCAGTAGCCGTTGACGCCGAAACCGTCGATCGTCGAATATTGCGCGCCAATGCCGAGGTAGCGCCGCTTGCCTTCGGAAACCTCGATCGTCATGGGCAAAGTACCATCGGCAGCAAGTGCGTCGCCCTCGTGGATCGTGACGCTTGAGAAGACGCCAAGCGCGCGCAGGCGTTCACCTGCTTTCCTCAGCGCCTCCGGCGAATAGGCTTCGCCCTTCTGCAGGCGCGAATAACGCTGGATGAATTCCGGCTTGACCATCTTTTCGCCTGTGACGCCGACATCGCCGATCGGGGCAACCGGGCCGCCTTCGGCAGCGAGAACGATATCGACGGTATTGTTGCTGTGGTCGGCGACCACGCGGCGCTCGGTCAGTTTGGCGAAGGGTCTGCCCTCGCTCTTCAATTGGTCGACGATCGTATCTCCGGCCTTGATGATCGCGAGCGAACCTGCCTGCTCACCCGGAGCGAGATCGTAGTCGGCGGGATTGCGGTGCGCGGCATCGCCACCGAACTGAACCTCATTCACGGTAAATACAGGGCCGGGCGCGATGTCCACCTTGACCGGGACGGGTTTGGAGCGGTCGAAGGTCGGATTCGGCGGCAGGTCGTCAATGTTGCGACCGCCGATGGTGATCGTCACCACGCCACCATAGCGCGCCTTTTCGTAGAGTGTGGCGATCAGCCTGTCGCGGTCGTCGCGGGCTTTCACGACGACACCCAGATCGCCTGAAACCGGACGATTCTTATCGCCGATAAGGCGAGAGCTGTTCTCCAGCGACTCCTTCAGGTCGCTATCGGCTGTCCCGGCTTCGAGGTCGACGTCATAGCGCACGGGATCGGGCACCTGCAGGTTCTCATCCTCATCCTTGCCGAATATGGTGATGCCAAAAAGCTTGAATGCGTAAGCTTTGCCCACGAGGATGGGTGAAAATGCAGTCGCCGCTGCGACCACCAAAATGGCGCCTGCTCGATACGCAATACCAGTTCTCAGGCCCGTCCCTCTAATCCGCATCCGCCGCTTTTGGGTTACATTAAAATGAAGCTCTGCGTTGCCCAGCCGACAATAAGCTTAGCGGCAAAATCCCGTCACGTGTACCAATTTAAACTGCTGACGCACTAATTTAGTACAAAAAAATCCCGGACGAGGGTCCGGGATTTCCGTTTTTCCCATTCTGATTGCAGATCTCAGCGGCAATCATCAATGTAGCGGCGACCATACCGGTCCCGATAATAGCATTGGCCAGGTTGCTCTGCGACCCTGCCGATCAACGCGCCCGAAACGCCGCCAATCGCTGCGCCGACTGCCGCGCCGCGCACGTCGCCGGTGACCACGCCGCCGATAACGGCACCCGACGCTGCGCCGATGCCGGCGCCTTGCTGTGTGGGTGTACAGCTTGCGATCGAAAGGCCGATCAATGCGAATACGAGGACTCTTTTCATCTCTTCTCTCCGAGGTTTTTGGCGCCCCAGCGGGCGGACGTCGTCCCTAACCTGTTTTTTCTCAGGCTAGCCCGGAAATTATGTCGCAAGAAGGGCTTGTCCACCATCGCCGAACCTTTTTTCGTAAGGCGCGGGTTTCTTTCCACGATTAAAAGCAGGAGTTTCGAGAATTTTTTACCGGAATTGACGTCGATCAAATTCGCTGACCACGGCTCGCATATTTTTTATCTGGAATCATTCAAAAGTCTGCGCCTTTTGCCGCAGTTGATGGTAAAGCAGGGACCAAGGGTTGACGTACGGTTGCCGTCTCAGCAAGAAAACAGCCGTACGAACTGGAGCATATGATGGATTTCGAAGCGTTTTTCAAAAGCGAGCTGGACGGGCTTCACACGGAGGGCCGTTACCGCGTTTTTGCCGACCTGGAGCGCCATCGCGGTAACTTTCCGCGTGCGACCCGCCACACGGCTGATGGCGAACAGGAAGTGACCGTCTGGTGCTCCAACGATTATCTCGGCATGGGCCAACACCCCAAGGTGATCGAGGCGATGAAAGACGCCATCGATCACTGTGGCGCGGGTGCGGGAGGCACCCGGAATATCTCTGGCACCAACCACCACCATGTTCTGCTCGAGCAGGAACTCGCCGATCTGCATGGCAAGGAAGCCGCGCTGACCTTCACATCCGGCTACGTTTCCAACTGGGCAGCGCTCGGCACGCTCGGCGCCAAAATCCCCGGCCTCATCATCTTTTCCGATGCTTTCAACCATGCCTCGATGATCGAGGGCATCCGCTACGCCAAGTGCGAGAAGGTCATCTGGAAGCACAATGACGTCGCCGACCTCGAAGCCAAGCTGGCTGCTGCCGATCCCAAGGCACCGAAGCTCATCGCCTTCGAATCCGTCTATTCGATGGATGGCGATATCGCGCCGATCAAGGAAATCTGCGATCTCGCCGACAAGTATGGCGCGATGACTTATCTCGATGAAGTGCATGCCGTCGGTATGTACGGTCCGCGCGGTGGCGGCATTGCCGAGCGCGAAGGCTTGATGGATCGCATCACCGTCATCGAAGGCACGCTTGCTAAGGCGTTCGGCGTCATGGGCGGTTATATCGCGGCTTCCACCGCGCTTTGCGATTTCATCCGCTCGTTTGCGTCGGGCTTCATCTTCACGACGTCGCTGCCGCCGGCTCTCGCTGCCGGCTCGGTCGCGTCGATCCGGCATCTCAAGGCAAGCCCCTTCGAGCGCGCGCGCCATCAGGACCGCGTGCGAAAGCTGCGCATGCTGCTTGACCAACAGGGCATTCCGCACATGCCGAACCCCAGCCATATCGTCCCCGTTATGGTTGGCGATGCCGCCAAGTGCAAGTGGATCTCGGATCTGCTGCTCGACAATTTTGGCGTCTATGTGCAGCCGATCAACTATCCGACGGTGCCGAAGAAGACCGAGCGCCTGCGCATCACGCCGACGCCGCTGCATTCGGATGCCGATATCGAGCATCTCGTCGGGGCCTTGCATTCGCTCTGGTCGCGCTGCGCGCTGGCCCGTCACGTCGCTTGATGTCACGTCGCCTGATTTTTCAGGAAAATTTCTTTATCGGATGAGCCCGGCAGCCCGCTGCCGGGCTTCTTTGTCTGCAGCGAAGACATCGTCCATCGTCGCGGCTGCGGGCAGATCGATGAGATCGTCCATGACTTTTTCGGTGATCTCGGCCATGGCGAGGAAGGGCAGGCGGCCTTCGATGAAGGCTTCGAGTGCGACTTCCTTTGCGCCGTTCAGCACCGCGCCCTGGACGCCGCCGCGCGTCATTGCCAGTCGGGCAAGCCGCAGGGCAGGGAAACGTTTTTCATCCGGAGGTTCGAAGTCCAGCCGCGCGAGCTTGGCGAAATCCAGCCGCTCGATCGGCAGGTTCGCCCGGCGCGGATGGGAAAGGGCATAGCCGATTGCGGTGCGCATATCCGGCGCACCCAGCTGTGCCAGCACCGAGCCATCCGTATAGCCGACCATCGAATGGATGACCGACTGCGGATGGACGATCACCTCCACCTGCTCGGGGCGCAGGCCGAAAAGGTGCTTCGCCTCGATCATCTCCAGCGCCTTGTTGAATAGCGACGCACTGTCGATGGAGATCTTCAGGCCCATAGACCATCTCGGATGGGCGCGTGCGGTTTCCACCGTGACGTTGGCCATCTCCTCCAGCGAGGAGGTGCGGAAGGGACCGCCTGATGCCGTCAGGATGACACGTTCCACGGCATGGCGCTGATTTTCCTCCAGCACCTGGAAGATCGCATTATGTTCGCTGTCGACTGGCAACAGCTTGCCGCCGCCGTTTTTCACCGATTCGACGAACAAATCGCCTGCCGAAACAAGACATTCCTTGTTGGCGAGCGCGATATCGGCGCCGCGGCGTGCTGCGGCAAGTGTGGGTGCAAGGCCGGCCGTGCCGATGATGGCTGCCATCACCCAGTCCGCCTCGCGGTCTGCGGCCTCCATCAGCCCGGATGTGCCGGCGGCGACCGCAATGCCGCTGCCGGAAAGCTCACTCTTCAGCGATTCGTAGTGCTGGTCATTGGCAATGACGGCCAGATGCGCGCCTGACGATTTCGCTTGTTGCGCCAGCAATTCCACATTGCCGTTGCCGGTCAGGACGGAAATTTCGAAATTGTCCCGGCCGCCCAGATGATCGATGACATCAAGCGTATTTTGGCCGATCGAGCCTGTCGAACCGAAGATACTGAGGCGCCGAGGCGCGATTTTGCTCGTCATCATCGTCGATTTCGCAAGAAATTGCATATTCGGCATCGGCTCTACAGGGGATCGTGGGAGGCAGCAAGTGTGCGGTGCAGCAAATTTCAACTCCAGAGGGGTTTACATGGACCCGCCATGATGGGATCCTGATGGCATTCCTTACGGGGATGATTATTTGCTGCGGCCGGTTACGGTCGAAAAGGCAAATCCGCTGGGCGCTGATGCGTCCGACGAGCAACTGGCAATTTATGCCACTGGCCGCGGGGCCAAACAAAAATCGAAGACTGAACCGGGATTGCGTGTATGCGCCGTCCTTCATTGCGTTCGACGCGAGCGCTCCAGGTCCGCTTTACGCCTATCGGTGCGCGATCGGCGTACCAGTTCAAAACGATGCGATATTATGACGAAAATAAAGATTGCATGCTTTGTTTTTGCGCTTCTGCCGCTGGCCAATCCGGTATCTGCGGATGATCTGGTAATCTGGTCGCCGGTGAAGGTGTCTGCCCGTTCCTACAAAACGACGGTCGGGTTCCGCCTGCCGATGGAATGGGAAACGAGCGCCGGTGCGGATTTCGCGCTTGCCTCCAACAAGAGCGGGGCACCGCTGCCGGCTTCCGGCCAGGCGATGCTTTGGGGCAAGCTGCAGAAGGTGAGCGTTACGCCGGCCAGCCGTGCGCAGCAGGATGTGACGCTGAAGGTCGATACTTTGCGTGGCAGCGGCGCGTTGATGCTCAGCCGCTCACGCAGTTGGATCCTCTCGGATTCGCTTGACATGCAGACGACACGCGCGGTCAGCCTCGGTTACAACGCCGTCGATGCGCAGCAGACAACAGTGTCGGCTTCCCAGGCGGTCAAGCTGATCTATCCGTGGACCGGCACATCGATTTCCGCCGGCAGCAGCATCGGTAATGTCAATGGCGACTTTTCCAGTACTGTCGCCGTCAGTCAGAACATCTTGCCCAACCTCGGATTGAGCGCGTCTGTGTCCGATCCGCTTTCGGCGGGGCGGACGGGAAATGTCAATTTGAACTATCAGCTTCGCTGGTAGGCGAAACCAAAGCCCTGTCGACCGCGTTTGTTCTTCTTCAACACCAAGGAGGACGGAACGATGGTCTTCAAGGAACAGACATTTCACGGTCGTCAGCCCGAAGCGGAGGCTGAATATGCCAATCGCGCAACACTGGAAGCCGCAGTCGCCAATGCGCTGGCGGTTGCCGGCGGCATTGACGCAGCCGATGTCGAGGTGACGGCCGAAGGCGACGAGATCGTTCTGAGCGGCAGCGTTAGTACGGTCGACCAAATCGAACGGGCAACAGTCATCGCAAGAACAGTTGAAGGCGTTCATACAGTGCGAAACCGCATTTTGCTCACTGGCTCGACGGTTGACGTTCGGCATTAACCATTAGCCGAACATCAACCTCTCGTAAGTTCGTTCGCGCGAACATGCGATCTTGCTGCATCGAGCCCATGATTTCGGCATCATGGTTTATGCCACGACGCCTGGCCAACTGCGTCTGCAGCTTTCTGAAAGTGGTTTTGTCGCCGAACCGCTGCTCTTCTCATTGAAGGTCGCCCACTTGGGGGCGAGATTGTGGCTGACGAAGAGTATTTCCACGTCGTAGCGCGCAGTCGCTCAGCTTCAGCCGGCAAAGCGTTCCGGCAGAAAACCGGCGGGGGCTTTCTCGCCGACAAGCCGATCGGTCTTCGGTGCAGGAACGGGCCCTTGCGGCTGATGGGCGATTGCCAGCAGCAGGCCGCTGACGATGAAACCGATCGCAAGCAGAGTTATTCGAATACGCATGGCGGATACTCCCGTTTTGTCGCTTAACGCGAAGAGATTCCTGAAGTTCCGCATGCTTGAGAAAAGGAAAGACCCGGCCAGTCTTCAGCAGCAGAATCTGGCTTTCTTGAGCGCGACAGGGCCGTGGCTGTGAACGCGCATCACTCGAGTCGCCTCGCCGCGGTCTCGTATGGGCGGCAATCGGCCTCATCGGTGTATGGATCGTGGCGGCGTTTTCGGCGCTGGCGCAAAACGCGCCATGCGATGCGACCTGAATTTCGTGAGAGAATGGTGATCCCGGCGCGATTCGAACGCGCGACCCCCAGATTAGGAATCTGATGCTCTATCCTGCTGAGCTACGGGACCACTCGGATGCCATGCATACAAAAGGCTTGGCGCGAAGCCAAGCCTTTTCGGTATATCCAATGTCGTTTCGTCTCAGGCGCCGAGACGTTGTTCGGCGAGGCGGACCCAATAGGAAATGCCGTGGGCGATTGCCTCATCGTTGAAGTCGTAGGCGGGGTTGTGCAGGCCGGCGGTATCGCCGTTGCCGATGAAGATGAAGGCGCCGGGGCGGGCGTTCAACATATAGGAGAAATCCTCGCCGCCCATCATCGGGTCGACTTCGGGATTGACGTTGGCTTCGCCGGCAATGTCGCTGGCGATAGCAACGGCATGTTCCGTCTCGTCGGCATGGTTGAAGGTGACGGGGTAGTTGCGGTGGAAATTGATGTCGGCTTCGGCACCATGGGCAGCGCAGATGCCTTCGACGACCTGGCGCAGGCGTGCTTCGGCCTGGGCGCGCACGTCTTCATCCAGCGTGCGGATCGTGCCGGCAATGGTTGCGTCATTGGGGATGACGTTATGGGCGAAACCGGCATTGAACTTGGTGACGGAGACCACGACCGAGCGAAGCGGGTCGACGCTGCGTGAGGCGATCATCTGCAGGTTCGTGACGATCTGCGCGCCCGTCGCGATCGGGTCGATCGTGCGGTGCGGCTGCGCGGCATGGCCACCGCGGCCCTTGATGGTGACGGTGAACTCGTCGGTTGCCGCCATGATGGGGCCTTTGCGGGTGGCGAACTGGCCGACGGGCAGGCCCGGCAGATTGTGCATGCCGTAGACCTCTTCGATGCCGAAGCGCTCCATCATGCCGTCCTTGACCATCAGGTTGCCGCCACCGCCGCCTTCTTCTGCCGGCTGGAAGATCACGGCGACGTTGCCATTGAAGTTGCGGGTCTCGGCGAGGTATTTCGCAGCGCCGAGCAGCATGGCGGTATGGCCGTCATGGCCGCAGGCATGCATTTTTCCTGGCGTTTTCGAGGCCCAGGGCTTGCCGGTGATCTCGGTAAGCGGCAGGGCGTCCATATCGGCGCGCAGGCCTACGGTACGATTGCCCTCCCCCTTGCCCTTGATGAGGCCGACGACGCCGGTGCGGCCGATGCCGGTGACGATTTCGTCGACGCCGAATTCCTTAAGCTTTTCAGCAACGAAAGCGGCCGTGGTTTCGACTGCGAAGAGAAGTTCCGGCCGGGCATGGATGTGGCGGCGCCACTCTGCGACTTCATCCTGAAGTTCGGCGGCTCTATTCAGAATCGGCATTCTTGGCTTCCTGTAAATGAAATGCTTGGGGCCTGTCTGAAGCATCACAAGGGCGTGATGCCTTGGAAATAACTTAGTCAATGACCTTTGCCATGTCATAGCCATATAGGGTAAATAGGGGAAGGTTTCGAGATAATTCCCTGAAGGACGAGCACTTGTCGACGCGCCACGATCGTTTGTTCGCCGCTTTGCGGCCCTTTTCTTTTATAGCGACTGCAACAGCGGTTCTTGTCTCGTCCGTTACACTTGCCGAGGCCAGCCCGCATATTCTCGTCGACGTGCAGACCGGACGCGTGCTGGAGCATGAGGAAGCCTTCCGCAAGTGGTATCCGGCTTCGCTGACCAAGCTGATGACCGTCTATACGGTGTTCGATGCGATCCGCTCCGGCCAGATCAGCCTCGACACACCCGTCGTCATGAGCAAGCGGGCCGCGTCCGCGCCGCCGGCCAAGATGGGCTTCAAGCCGGGCCAGAAATTCACGCTCGACAGCGCCCTCAAGATCCTGATGGTGAAGTCGGCGAACGATATCGCGGTCGCCGTCGCCGAGGCTGTCAGCGGCACGCAGGAGGCTTTCGTCGTGCGCATGAATGCCGAAGCGGCGAAGCTCGGCATGTCGGATTCGCATTTCGTCAATCCGAATGGCCTGCCAGGCAAGGGGCAGTATACGACGGCTCGCGACCTTGCGATCCTGACGGTGGCGCTGCGCCGCGACTTCCCTCAATATGCAGGCTATTTCTCGCTGGAAGGTTTTACGACCGGCAAGCAGAACGTTCCGAACATCAACATGCTGATCGGCCGTTTTGCTGGTGCCGATGGCATGAAGACCGGGTTTATCTGCGCTTCGGGCTTCAACCAGATCGGCTCGGCGACACGCAACGGCCGGACGCTGGTTTCCGTCGTTCTCGGCACCGATAGCCTGGCGGCCCGCGCCGATGCTACCGCCAACCTGCTGCAGAAGGGCTTCACCACGCAGTTTGCAGCAAATGATACGCTGGGCTCGCTGAAGCCTTACGGTCCTGGGCAGGACCAGGTGAACGACATCACAGCCGATATCTGCAGCGCCAAGGGCGCCAAGATACGCAGCGAAACGCGCGACGAGGTTGGCCGCATGAAGGTGCAGTCGCCCTATATCCACGAGATGGATCACGAGCCGCAATTCGTGTTTGCCGGCCTCATTCCGGGCCAGGATCCGCAGCCGGTCGCCCAGAACGACAAGTCTGCCAAGGGCGATGCGGTCGAAGTGCTCGCCAATGTACCGGTTCCGCTCCCGCGGCCGAAATCCTTCTGAGGAAACATCATGAGCACGTTCAGCGACAAGATCCCGGTCACTATCCTGACCGGCTTCCTCGGTGCCGGTAAATCGACGCTCCTGAACCGCATCCTCAAAGATCCTGCCATGAAGGATGCGGCCGTCATCATCAATGAATTCGGCGATGTCGGCATCGATCATCTGCTGGTCGAAAGCTCCGGCGACTCCATCATCGAACTCTCCGACGGCTGCCTCTGTTGCACCGTGCGCGGGGAACTGGTCGATACGCTGGCGAACCTCATGGATGCTGTTCAGACGGGCCGTGTGAAGCCTGTCAGGCGCGTGGTCATCGAAACGACCGGCCTTGCCGATCCGGCTCCCGTCATGCAGGCGATCATGGGTAATCCAATCATCGCGCAGAATTTCGAGCTCGACGGCGTCGTGACCGTCATCGATGCCGTGAACGGCCTGCAGACGCTCGACAATTACGAGGAGGCACGCAAGCAGGCGGCTGTCGCCGACCGGTTGATTGTCTCAAAGAAGAGCATAGCAGGCGATACGGATGCGCTGATGGCGCGTTTGCGCGGCCTCAATCCGCGCGCATCCCTCATGGATGCTGGCAGCGAGGAAGCTGGCACGGCACATGTGCTCATCAACGGGCTTTACGATCCCGCGACGAAGATCGCCGACGTCCGCCGCTGGCTGCATGATGAGGATGAGCATGAGCATGAGGGACATCATCATCCCCATGACCATGATCACGGTCATCACCACCACCATCATGGCCACGGGCATCAGGACCCGCACGACGTCAATCGTCACGATGCGTCGATCCGTTCCTTCTCGATCATCGAGGAGAAGGCGATCGATCCGATGGCGCTTGAGATGTTCATCGATCTCCTGCGTTCGGCGCATGGGGAAAAGCTTCTGCGCATGAAGGCGATCATTGCCACTTCAGACCGGCCGGAACGCCCGCTGGTGCTGCATGGCGTTCAGAGCATCTTCCACCCGCCGGTGCGGCTTGCCGCCTGGCCGGATCCTGAGGACCGGCGCACGCGCATGGTGCTGATCACCAAGGATCTACAGGAGGCGTTCGTGAAAGATCTCTTCGAGGCCTTCCTCGGCAAGCCACGGATCGATACGCCCGATCGGGCTGCGCTCAGCAACAATCCGCTCGCTATCCCAGGCATGCGGATCTAATCAGAAAAGGCTCTATCCCTTGCGGATCAGGAAACGGTGGCCGCGCTCGGTCTTTTCCGTGCTGACAAGCTCGTGGCCATCTTCATTGCAGAAATGCGGGATGTCGATGGCGGCAAGCGGATCGCTGGTGTCGACGAGGATCATTGCACCGCTCGGCATGGCCGTCAGCTTCTTGCGCGTCTTTATGACGGGCAGCGGGCATTTCAGCCCGCGCAGATCGTAGAGAACGGCGTCCAAGTCGATCAGTTCCTGGCCCAGAACTTCCAGAACGGCTTCTTGGTGGCGTCGGCGGTTTCCTGCGGCGCGGGCTCGGGCGCGGCATAGGCCAGCGGGTTCTGCATCGGCACCGGAATATTGGCCGGCAGCGCTGCAGCGACGGTTGTGGCTTGAGCCTGCGTCGTCGGCGTCGCAGTCGCTGCGGTCTTGGCAGCAACGCTCTTCGCGGCCTGATTGGCCATCATGTCTTCGAGTTCGGCAACCTTGACCATACGGCCGGCCTCAAGCGACGTGCCGGTTGGAGCATAGGCGAGTTCACGGCCCTTGCGCAGCTTGGCGACGACAGCCTTACGTTCTGCTTCCGTCGGGTCGTACCAGGCAAGCCCGTCGTATTTCTTCAGCGCCGTCTGGTATTCGGCATCATAGGTCTTGCCGTAGGAGGCAAGCGCTGCCGCCAGCGCCGGCGGCGTCGACATGGCCGGGCAGGCGCCGGCCGGATTGAAGCTGCCACCGTTCGTGACCTGCTGGTTGAAGACATACTTCTTCTCGCAGACATTCACTTCCGGCGGGCGTTTGGTGACTTCGAAATTGTCGTAGCCAACCTTCAGCATCTTCCAGAAATCATAGTTCGGGTCGAGGCGGTGCTTGACCATGTTCTCGGCCGTCATGCGGAAGGGGAAGGCTTGAAGCTGGACGCTTTCCTGGCCGCCCTTGAACGCGTCGCGAGCGAAGGCATAGATTTCCAGGACCTGCTGGTCGGTCATGGAATAGCAACCGGACGACGAGCAGGCGCCGTGGATCATCAGGTCGCTACCGGTGCGGCCGTTGACGGCATCATAGCGGTTCGGAAAACCGGTGTTGATCGCCAGATAATATTTGGAATTGGGATTCAGGTTGGCGCGGCTCAGATTATAGAAGCCTTCCGGCGCCTGCCGGTCGCCGGTCTTGACCTTCGGGCCGAGCTTGCCGGACCAGGCGCAGATCTTGTAGCCGGCGATCTTCTCAAACCGGTTGTCCGTCTTCGCCTTCCAGACTTCCAGCGCACCTTCTTCCTTGAAGATGCGGATCATGATCGGCGAGTTGCGATCCATGCCCTTGGCCGACATGTCGGCAAGGATATGGGCGGGAAGCGGCTGCTCCACCTTGTTCTTGACGGTCGAGAGGTCGATGCCCTGAGCCGATTCCAATGCGTCGTTGCAGCCGGTCAGAGCCAGCGCCATGAGCGAAACATAGGCAAAATGATGTATGCGCATTCAATCAGCCCATCAATAATGCGACCCAACCCGCTTAAGGAAACCGGGCGTAGCGCGGAATCATAGGCGGCTTATACTTGATAAATCCTTACCAGCCTATGACTTGCGCGGAGGTCTCCTGCAAGCGCTGATGTTACAGATAACATTATTGTGGCCAAGATTTGGTCTCAATCGATTGAGCCAGCCTGTGGATTTTACAGATTGCGGCCCATGGCGAGGAACTTCTGGCGGCGGTCGTTGCGCAGTTGTTCGCCGGAACGGGAGGCCATTTCGGCAAGTGCATTGGAGATTATATCGCCGGTGGCGGCGATGACGCTGTCGGGATCGCGGTGGGCGCCGCCAAGCGGTTCGGGGATGATGCCGTCGATGATGCCGAGCGCCTTCAGGTCCTCGGCCGTGATCTTCATGTTGGTCGCAGCTTCCTTGGCACGGGTGGAATCGCGCCAGAGGATCGAGGCGGCACCTTCCGGCGAAATGACGCTATAGATCGAATGTTCGAGCATGTAGACGCGGTTGCCGGTGGCAATCGCAATCGCGCCGCCCGAGCCGCCTTCACCGATGACGATCGAGATCAGCGGCACCTTGACGCCGAGGCACATCTCCGTCGAACGGGCGATGGCTTCTGCCTGACCGCGCTCTTCAGCGCCGACGCCCGGATAGGCGCCTGCGGTATCGACGAGGGTGATGACCGGAAGCTGGAAACGATCCGCCATTTCGAGGATGCGGATCGCCTTGCGGTAACCTTCAGGACGGGCACTGCCGAAATTGTGCTTCAGGCGGCTCTTGGTGTCGTTGCCCTTTTCCTGGCCGATGACGGCGACCGGCTGGCCGCGAAAGCGGGCAAGACCAGCCTGGATGGCGGCATCCTCGGAAAACTTGCGGTCACCGGCGAGCGGCGTGAATTCCTGGAAGAGCGTCTTGGCATAATCGACGAAATGCGGGCGCTGCGGGTGGCGCGCGACCTGCGTCTTCTGCCAGGCGTTGAGCTTCGAATAGATCTCGACGATCGCCTCGCGGACGCGGACTTCGAGCCTGCCGACTTCGTCGGAGGTGTCGATGCTTTCGTCTTCCGTCGCCAGCTTCTTAAGCTCGATGATCTTACCTTCGAGGTCGGAGATCGGCTTTTCGAAGTCGAGATAGTTGTGCATGAGGTGCGTTTCCGTTCCTTGTGCGCGGGACAGTTTCCTGGTTCCGCCCCTTGTCGCCGGTCCTATTCGTGCTTTTTCGCCTGTTTTGCAAGGGGGTGGTGCGTATGGACCAGTTGTTGGAGCCGTTCTTCCAGAACATGCGTATAGATTTGTGTCGTTGAAATGTCCTGATGGCCGAGGAGTTCCTGCACTACGCGCAGATCGGCCCCATTGGCCAGAAGATGGCTGGCGAAAGCGTGACGCATGACGTGCGGCGAAATCATCGACGGTGCGAGGCCGGCTCGAATTGCCAGATTCTTGAGATCGCGCGCGAAGACCTGTCGCGGCAAGTAACCTTCCTTAGAGGCGGCCGGAAAGAGCCAGGGGCTGTCCCGAGGTTCTTTCGACGCTGCGTTTTCCAGTGCCAGCATCCGGCCGTAGGACTTCAGTGCGGCGATTGCCGATTGCGAGAGTGGAACAAGGCGCTCTTTGTTTCCCTTGCCCCGGATCATCAGGAAGCGGCCTTCCTGGTCGAGAACGCGGGCGGGAAGCGAGACGAGTTCGCTGACGCGCATGCCGGTCGCGTACAGCAATTCCAACAGCGCCAGCATGCGCAGGCGATGAAGCTGGCCGGGTGCGGTGTCAGCAGCTTCCGTCTCCGCTTGGGACAGCAGCTTCGTTACTTCCTCGACGCCCATCGTCTTCGGAAGTGCCCGGCCTTTCTTCGGCGCGTCGAGAATGCCGGTCGGGTCGTCGGTGCGCAGGCCCTCGGCGTAGAGGAATTTGTAGAACTGTCGCATGGCGGCAAGCCGGCGGGCCTGCGAGGAGGGCTTGAAGCCCTGCGCGGATAGCGAGGCCAGATAGGCACCGAGATCGCCCGATGCCGCCTCCGTCAGGCGGATGCTGCGGCCGTGCAGGAAAGAACGAAGGTCGTCCAGATCGCGCTCGTAGGACTGCAACGTATTGACCGCGGCGCCGCGCTCGGCACTCATCATTTCAAGGAATGATTCCACATGGACGCGGCCGAGATCCTTCATCGCGTCACTTCTTCGTGGTGTTGATCGTGCCGGTCGAGGGCGGATTCACTCGCTCGGAAGGAATGCGGATCGTGACGTCCCGCTCCTGAGGCTCGACGAAGGTGACGAGCGCCCACATCGCTCCATAGATCAGTCCAGCGATGACGGCCAGGACGGACAGGAAACGGATCAGGCTCGGCATCCGGCTACTCCTTAGAACTCTGCTTCTGTTATAAGAAGCATGTTTGCAAGTGCAAGAAGCGGTAGTGAGACCGTGATTCCCTTGCCCGCGACTTGACGCTACACCCGCATTTGTCGATACCGTTTGCAAACAAAGTGTGAATGGACCGATGAGTGAGCCGCCAGTTTCCGTTGCAGACAGTTTGAAAGTCAGAGCTCGCGCCGCGCTCGGTTCACGCAATCTTGTTCTGGTTGGCCTTATGGGGGCCGGAAAATCCTCGGTCGGGCGTCTTGTCGCGCAACAACTCGGCGTTCCCTTCATCGACAGCGATATCGAGATCGAGCGCGTTTCGCGCATGACGATCACGGAGCTTTTCGCGGCTTACGGAGAGGAAGAGTTCCGGGCGCTCGAGGCACGGGTGATGAAGCGTCTGCTGAAGGGCGGTCCGCGCGTCGTGTCCACCGGCGGCGGCGCCTTCATCAACGCTCGTACGCGCAGGCATATCAAGAAGGGTGGCCTGTCGGTCTGGCTGAAGGCCGATCTCGATGTGCTCTGGGAACGGGTCAACAAGCGCGACACACGTCCGCTGCTGAAGACCGAGAACCCGAAGCAGACGCTCGAAAATCTGATGAACGCCCGATACCCCATTTATGCCGAGGCCGATCTCACGGTGCTTTCGCGCGACGTACGCAAGGAAGTCATGGCCGATGAAGTGCTGAGAGCCGTGGTCGAGACCCAGAAGGAAAGTGCAGTATCATGAACGCGATCACCCCCGCTTCCGCCGTCCGTAAGGTGCATGTGCCGCTTGGCGATCGAGCCTATGATATCATGATCGGGCCAGGGCTGATCGCTAGTGCCGGCGGCGAGATCGCTTCGCGGCTCAAGGGCCGCAAGGCGGCCATTATCACTGATGAGCATGTGGCGCCGCTTTATCTCGATGCCTTGAACGCGAGTCTCGATGCTGCCGGCATCGCCTCGGCTGATGTCGTGCTGCCGGCCGGCGAGAAGACCAAGAGCTTCGAGCATCTGGTCAATGTCTGCGACAAGGTTCTGGAAGCCCGCATCGAGCGCAATGATTATGTCATCGCGCTTGGCGGCGGCGTCATCGGCGACCTCTCGGGTTTTGCGGCCGGCATCGTCAGGCGCGGCGTGCGCTTCGTACAGGTGCCGACCTCGCTGCTCGCCCAAGTGGATTCGTCGGTCGGTGGCAAGACCGGCATCAATAGTCGCCATGGCAAGAACCTCATCGGTGTCTTCCATCAGCCGGATCTCGTGCTCGCCGATACGGATGTCCTGAACTCCCTGAGTAAGCGCGAATTCCGCGCCGGTTATGCGGAGGTCGCCAAATATGGCCTCATCGACAAGCCGGATTTCTTTGCCTGGCTGGAGAACAATTGGCAGGCGGTCTTTGCCGGCGGTTCGGCGCGTATCGAGGCGATCGCGGTGAGCTGCCAGGCCAAGGCGAATGTCGTGGTTGCCGACGAGCGGGAAAACGGCCAGCGGGCTCTGCTCAATCTCGGCCATACGTTCGGCCATGCGCTGGAGGCCGCGACCGCCTATGACAGCAGCCGGCTGGTTCATGGTGAAGGCGTTTCGATCGGCATGGTGCTGGCGCATGAATTTTCAGCACGCATGAACCTTGCGAGCCCTGATGATGCCAGCCGCGTCGAGGCGCATCTGAAGGCTGTCGGCCTGCCGACCCGCGTGTCGGAAATTCCAGGCGCCCTGCCGCCGGCGGAGGTGCTGATGGACGCGATCGCACAGGACAAGAAGGTCAAGGGCGGCAAGCTCACCTTCATTCTCACGCGCGGCATCGGCCAATCCTTCGTCGCCGATGACGTGCCGGCTTCCGAAGTGATCAGTTTTCTCAAGGAAAAACATCCCTGATGTCAGTCGAGGGTACCCTGGCATTTTTATCGGTCTACTGGCCGGAGATCATTTCGATCGTGGCCCTGGTGTTGATGTCTGCGTTCTTTTCGGGATCCGAGACCGCGTTGACTGCCGTTTCGAGAAGCCGGATCCACACGCTGGAAGCCAATGGTGATGAGCGCGCCGGTCTCGTCAGGACCCTCATCGAGCGTCGTGACCGGCTGATCGGTGCGCTGCTGATCGGCAACAATCTCGCCAACATCCTGTCGTCGTCGCTGGCGACAAGCGTATTTCTGGGGATCTTCGGCAATTCCGGTGTGGCGCTGGCAACGCTTGCCATGACCATCATCCTTGTCATCTTCGCGGAGGTTCTGCCGAAGAGCTGGGCGATTTCCACGCCGGAGCGTTTTGCGCTCAATGTTGCAATACCTACGCGGCTCTTCGTCGCCGTCGTCGGTCCGCTCTCTTCGTTCGTCAATGCGATCGTGCGCCGGATCCTCGGCTTCTTCGGGATCAATTTGTCCCGCGAAGTCTCGATGCTGTCGGCTCATGACGAATTGCGGGGCGCCGTCGATCTGCTGCATCGCGAAGGCTCGGTTGTAAAGGCCGACCGTGATCGTCTCGGCGGCGTGCTCGATCTTGGCGAGCTTGAGCTTTCCGACATCATGGTCCACCGTACGGCGATGCGGGCGATCAATGCGGACGATCCGCCGGAATCGGTCGTCCGGGCAATCCTCGAAAGCCCTTATACGCGCATGCCGCTCTGGCGCGGTACGATCGATAATATCATCGGCGTTGTGCATGCCAAGGATCTGTTGCGGGCGCTCGCCGAGCCGAACATGGAGCCGCAGCAACTCGATATCGTGAAGATCGCCCAGAAGCCCTGGTTCGTGCCTGACAGCACCAATCTCGAAGATCAGCTCAATGCTTTCCTGCGCCGCAAGCAGCATTTCGCCGTCGTCGTCGACGAATATGGCGAGGTGCAGGGCATCGTGACGCTGGAGGATATTCTGGAAGAGATCGTCGGCGATATCTCCGACGAGCATGATATCGACATGCAGGGCGTGCGCCAGGAGGCGGACGGTTCCATCGTCGTCGATGGCGGCGTACCGATTCGTGATCTCAACCGTGCGCTCGACTGGAACCTCCCGGATGAGGAAGCGACGACGATCGCTGGCCTCGTCATTCATGAATCAATGACCATTCCCGAAGAGCGCCAGGCCTTCACCTTCTACGGCAAGCGCTTCGTCGTCATGAAGCGGGAGAAGAACCGCATCACGAAATTGCGCATCCGCCCCGCCGAGGAAGACGAGACGAAACCCGCCTGACGATGATTTCCATCGCCGGCGGCATGGCAATCTCCAGACGCCGGCTCATTCCACAGGATCTGACATGTTCGACATTCTCTGGCGATCCGTCGCCATCGGCATCGGGGCGACCGTCCTTATGGATATCTGGGCAATGCTGCTCGCAAAGCTCGGCGTCACGCCGTCGCCGAACTGGGCGCCGGCAGGCCGCTGGTTCTGGCACCTCGGCAAGGGCAAGATCTTTCACGATAATATCGCTGATGCCGTGCCCTATGCCAACGAGCTGGCGCTCGGATGGATCGGTCACTATGCGGTCGGTATTCTCTACGGCATCCTGCTGGCGATCTTCGTCGGCCCGGCCTGGTTTGCCGCTCCGAGCTTCTTGCCTGCCTGGATTCTCGGTATCGTCACCGTCGGTGCCGGCTGGTTCCTGATGCAGCCGGGCCTCGGCCTTGGCTGGGCGGCTTCAAAGACGCCGAACCCGATGAAGGTCCGCGTGCTCAATCTGCTTGCGCACACGGTCTTCGGTTTCGGGCTCTACGCCACGGCACTCGTCATCCGCTAAGAACTACCAACGGGTCGGCTCGCCGGGCGCGGCCGGCTCTACAGCCAGAGCGTGGAGTCCGGCATCGAGTTCGGGCTTCAGCAGGTCGGTAATTGCCCGATGGCGTTGTAGTCGCGGCATGCCGGTGAACTTCTCCGAAACGATGCGGACGCGCATATGCGTCTCACCCGTGCCCGTCATGTCAGGCTGATGGCCGGCATGCAGATGACTCTCGTTGATGACCGCGAGGCGTTCGGGCGCAAAGGCTTCCTTGAGCTTCTCTTCGATGCGGGTTTGGAGTGTCATCATCAGGTCTTCTGCGTTCACGAAAAAGGTTCCCACCAAGCCAGCAACATTCCCGTTTGTCAATTCTTGTTGTCATCGGTCAGCAGCCCCATAATTAGCGCCGCCATGAGACTTGATTCCAAATATTTCGATCGCATCCGAACGCGCCGCAGGCGAGAGCAGGAGCCCGAGCAGGCGCCTCCAACTTGCCAGTGGGACGGCTGCGACAAAAAAGGTACGCATCGCGCTCCTGTGGGACGCAATGCGGAAGGCCAGTTCTTTTTGTTCTGTTTCGAACACGTCAAGGACTACAATAAGGGATACAACTATTTCTCCGGCCTGTCGGACGGTGAGATCGCGCGCTATCAGAAGGAGGCGATAACAGGTCATCGCCCTACCTGGACGGTCGGCGTCAACAAGGATGCCAAGAACAGCCCGCTGCATGCCGAAGTTCGCTCCGGCGCTTATTCGCGCGTGCGTGACCCATTCGGTTTCGTGAAGGAAGGTGGCGGCAAAGGCAGTGGCCCGCGTTTCCCGCAGGCCCGCAAGCTGAAATCGCTGGAGGCCAAGGCTTTCGATACGATGGGACTTGCCGCGAACGCTACCTCTGCGGAGATCAAGAGCAAGTACAAGGAACTGGTCAAGAAGCATCACCCCGATGCGAATGGCGGCGACCGCGGCTCGGAAGAGCGTTTCCGCGCCGTCATCCAGGCCTATCAATTATTGAAGCAGAACGGTTTTTGTTAATTCCCGTCCTTGCTCTTAAACTTCAATCGGGTATGGTCCACATCGGCTGAGGCCGCAGGCAACCGCGGCATATATTTGCGTGTTTTCCCGACATTGCCTCTGCCGACCTTCCGGACGCGGCGTTTCTTGTCTGGGACTCTTTCAAGAATGCTCGCCAGCGGTCATTATCCCGCCGAGGTTTCGTTTCAGTCCCGGAGAAGTATCGCCGACGTTCCGACCCTGGAAGAACGCGGACCAAAGACTGCGGCACCATGGTTGCGCAATGGCTGAGATAGTGTGGCCGGGTGGCCGTCACCCGCCTTGGAGACATGATGAGCAAGATTGACCTTGATATTTCCGAACTGCCCGACACCACCGTTTCGGTCCGGGAGGTCTTCGGCATCGATTCCGACATCCGCGTTCCCGCCTACAGCAAGGGCGACGCCTATGTTCCGGATCTCGACACCGATTATCTCTTCGACCGCGAGACGACGCTCGCGATCCTCGCTGGTTTCGCCCATAACCGACGCGTGATGATCTCCGGCTACCATGGCACGGGCAAGTCTTCGCATATCGAGCAGGTCGCCGCCCGCCTCAACTGGCCGTGCGTGCGCATCAACCTCGACAGCCATGTCAGCCGTATCGATCTCGTCGGCAAGGACGCGATCGTCGTCAAGGACGGGCTGCAGGTCACCGAATTCAAGGACGGCATTCTGCCTTGGGCCTACCAGCACAACGTCGCGCTGGTCTTCGACGAATACGACGCCGGCCGCCCGGATGTTATGTTCGTCATCCAGCGCGTGCTGGAATCTTCCGGCCGCCTGACGCTGCTCGACCAGAGCCGCGTCATCCGTCCTCACCCGGCCTTCCGACTGTTTGCGACCGCCAACACGATCGGCCTCGGCGATACGACCGGCCTTTATCACGGCACGCAGCAGATCAACCAGGCGCAGATGGACCGCTGGTCGATCGTCTCGACGCTGAATTATCTGCCGCATGATCACGAAGTGAATATCATTGCCGCCAAGGTGAAGAGCTTCGGCAAGGACAAGGAAGGCCGCGATACGGTTTCCAAGATGGTCCGCGTTGCCGATCTGACGCGCGCTTCGTTCATGAACGGTGATCTCTCGACCGTCATGAGCCCGCGTACCGTCATCACCTGGGCCGAGAATGCGGAGATCTTCGGCGATATCGCCTTCGCCTTCCGCGTCACTTTCCTTAACAAGTGCGACGAACTGGAGCGTCCGCTGGTGGCCGAGCACTATCAGCGCGCCTTCGGCGTGGAGCTGAAGGAAAGCGCTGCCAACATCGTGCTGGGAGCTTGAGGCCAGTCGATCATGGCAGCTCGCGGAGACAATTCGAAAGCAAAGCCCGGTGCGCCCGTTGATGTCGAACCGTTGCGCCGGGCAATAACCGGTTCCGTACGCGCTATCGCTGGTGATGCCGAGGTGGAGGTCACCTTCGCCAACGAGCGTCCGGGCATGACGGGTGAGCGAATTCGCCTGCCGGAGCTTTCCAAGCGTCCGACGGCTCATGAGCTGGCGGTTACGCGCGGCCTTGGCGATTCCATGGCGCTCCGCATCGCCTGCCATGACGAGAAGGTACATTCAACCATGGCGCCACAGGGCTCGGATGCCCGCGTGATCTTCGACGCCGTCGAGCAGGCACGCGTGGAATCGATCGGCGCGTTGCGCATGGAGGGCATGGCCGCGAACCTGCGCTCCATGACCGAGGAGAAATACGCCAAGGCGAATTTCACCGGCATCGAGCGGCAGGAAGACGCGCCGATCGGTGAGGCTGTGGCGATGATGGTGCGCGAGAAGCTCACCGGCCAGAAGCCGCCCGCTTCCGCCGGCAAGGTGCTCGATCTCTGGCGTTCTTTTATCCAGGAAAAGGCCGGCAGCGAACTCGACAATCTCTCCGGCGTCATCAACGACCAGCAGGCCTTCTCGAAGGTCATCCGCAATATGCTCTCGGCCATGGAAATGGCCGAGGAATACGGGGATGACGACAGCGATCCGGACTCCGACGATCAGTCCAACGAGGATGATCAGCCGACGGGCGACGAGCAGAACGAGGACGAGATCGACGAGGATGCCGGCAGCGATGCGGCCCCTGTCGAGGACAGCGAAGTCGCCGACGAGCAAATGGAGGACGGCGAGACCGAAGGCGCCGAAATCTCCGACGACGACATGATGGAAGAAGGCGACGACGATTCCGAGACACCGGGCGAGACCCGCCGTCCGAACACGCCGTTTGCCGATTTCAACGAAAAGGTCGATTACCACATCTATACAGAGGAATTCGACGAGATCATTACCGCCGAAGAGCTGTGCGATGCCGCCGAACTGGAACGCCTGCGCGCTTTCCTCGACAAGCAGCTGGCGCATCTTCAGGGTGCTGTCGGTCGTCTCGCCAACCGCCTGCAGCGTAAGCTGATGGCGCAGCAGAACCGTTCCTGGGATTTCGATCTCGAGGAAGGCTATCTCGATACGGCCCGCCTGCAGCGAATCATCATCGATCCGACGCAACCGCTCTCCTTCAAGATGGAGCGCGATACGCAGTTCCGCGATACGGTCGTGACCCTGCTGATCGACAATTCCGGCTCCATGCGCGGCCGACCGATCACGGTTGCCGCCACCTGTGCCGATATCCTGGCGCGCACGCTGGAGCGCTGCGGCGTCAAGGTCGAGATCCTCGGCTTCACGACCAAGGCGTGGAAGGGTGGTCAGGCACGCGAAAACTGGCTTGCGAATGGCAAGCCGCAGACGCCGGGTCGGCTCAACGACCTGCGTCACATCATCTACAAGTCGGCCGATGCCCCGTGGCGGCGTGTACGGCCCAATCTTGGCCTGATGATGCGCGAAGGCCTGCTCAAGGAAAATATCGACGGCGAGGCACTGATCTGGGCGCATAACCGCCTGCTTGCCCGCCGTGAGCAGCGTCGTATCCTGATGATGATTTCCGATGGTGCGCCTGTCGATGATTCCACGCTTTCGGTCAATCCGGGCAATTATCTGGAACGGCATCTGCGCGCTGTGATCGAGCAGATCGAGACTCGTTCTCCGGTCGAGCTTTTGGCAATCGGCATCGGTCATGACGTGACGCGTTACTATCGCCGCGCTGTGACGATCGTCGATGCGGACGAGCTTGCCGGCGCCATGACCGAACAGCTTGCCGAACTGTTCGAGGATCATGCCGCACAGCCGCGCGGTGGTCGCCTGCGCCGCGCGGGCTGATACAGTCTCGGGGAAACTTCCGCATGGCGTTTGGAAATCTGTCTCGTGCGGCCTTGGTCGTCCTTGGCCTCGCGACAGGGTCGTCTGGCGCTTATGCGGGCGAGCCCGCAAAGATCATCAGCCGGCAGATTTCGGATTTCCATATCGGCCGTAACGAAATCCGCTTCGGCCCCTTGGAATTTATCGGCGGGCTGGAGATGGTGTCGAGCAATTCGCTCTTCGGCTCGCTTTCCTCCATCCGCATGCGGCCTGACGGCAAGGGTTTCGTCGGCGTTCTCGATACCGGGCACTGGCTGACCGGCAGCATCGAACGCGACGCCAAGGGCAGGCTGTCGGGCCTTACGGGCGTCGAGATCACGCCGATGCGGGATCGCGTCGGCCGGACCTATGAGGGCAAGGGCCACATGGATGCGGAAGGCCTCGCGTTGGATGGCGACCGGATTCTCGTCTCCTTCGAGCAGGACCATCGCGTCGACGTCTATCCGGACCCCGGTTTTCTCGACTCGCGATCCCTGTCGACGGTCGGGATCCTCATTCCCCGCGACGAGATGCGGGCAAACCGCGGCATTGAAACTGTTGTCGTGGCCCCTGCCTCGAGTCCGCTGAAAGGCGCGCCCGTAATCGTGGCGGAGCGCAGTCTCGACGAAGACGGCAACCGGCTTGCGGCTATTCTGGACGGGCCACTGAAGGGGCAGTTCACGGTCGAGAAGGATGGCAGCTTCGATGTAACTGAT
Source organism: Rhizobium sp. ZK1 (assembly GCF_047782645.1). NCBI lineage: Bacteria > Pseudomonadati > Pseudomonadota > Alphaproteobacteria > Hyphomicrobiales > Rhizobiaceae > Rhizobium > Rhizobium sp. ZK1. Next base: position 3,759,554 of record NZ_CP180586.1, on the reverse strand, counting down.
GGTGCCTTCCTGCCGGGTGGCGACCTGCTTCTTCTGGAGCGGCGCTTCAACATGGCCGAAGGCATCGGCATGCGCATTCGCCGCATCAAGGGTGCGGACATCAAGCCGGGCGCCATCGTGAACGGCGAGTTGCTCGTCGAGGGCAATTTCAATTACAATATCGATAATATGGAAGGGTTCGATGCCTTCCAGGCAGCCGATGGCACGACGCATGTCGTTCTAGTGTCGGACGACAATCACTCCATCCTGCAGCGCAATCTGATGCTGGAGTTCCGGCTGGTCGATTGAATGGCCGTCGAACGGCTGTCATAACTCTGCGCTATCCGGTCCGTCCCTTCGCGATATCACCCTTTAAGAGAGCGTATCATGCACATCCATATCACGGGAGCCTCGGGCTCTGGCACGTCCACGCTCGGCCTGGCGCTGGCTGAAACGCTTGGCATCCGTCATCTCGATACCGACGATTTCTTCTGGATGCCGACCGATCCGCCCTTTACGACGCCGCGCGAGGTTGGGGCGCGTATCGCGATGCTCAGGCAAGAAGCGTTGCCTCATGTCGGCTGGGTGCTTTCCGGCTCGGCAATGAAATGGGGCGCGGAATTCGAGCCGCTTTACGATCTGGTGGTCTTTCTGAGGATCGATCCCACGACGCGTATGAAGCGCATCCGTAAGCGCGAGGAGGAGCGTTACGGCGACAGGATCAGGCCTGGTGGTGACATGGCGGCGAAAAGTCGCGAATTCATGGAATGGGCAGAGAGCTACGATACGGCGGGACCGGAACGTCGAAGTCTCGTCGGGCATGAGGAGTGGCTGAAAACGCTGACAAGGCCGATCTTGCGGCTCGATTCATCACGGCCTGTCGGAGAGCTCGTTGCGGAGGTGCTGAGCCACCCGGCGATCATTGCAGGGCGTCCTTTGTGCGTCCATTCGGACGAACAAAGGACGCCCTAACTCTTTGAAACTACGCATCAGGCTTTCCGAAAATCGATTCCGATTTTCGGGCCGATGCTGTAGTCGTCGTGAGACCTGCGGTTGGCGTTGCCATTGGTTGGGCGGGCTGGCTGCAGCAAGGTCTGCAGCCAGCCCGCCCAACATTCATGGTCTGAGCGTTTTCCTGGGTCGCTCGACCAGAAATGATCTCCATCCAAGGCGAGAAGCAAGGTGGGGAATGCGAAGATTCCGATCCGAGGCCGGATGCGGACGGTGTTTACCGCGCCGGAGCGGATTGCATTGGGCGCAGCACGTTCATGAGCGCGCCATAGGGCAGCAACATCACCAGGCCGACAAGCATCTTTACCGCGAAATCGCCGAGTGCCCAGGAGATCCAGCGCGGAGCTTCCGTCGAGAGAATGCCGAAGATCGGCGCATTTTCCAGCGCGAAGGGCTCGTTCGGGCCGAGGAAGGCGAAGAAGGCGGCGAAGGACAGCGAAAAGAACATCACGGTATCCAGCGCCGAGCCGATCAGCGAGCCGACGAGCGGCGCGCGCCACCAAGCCTGACGGCGCAGGTGGTTGAAGACGGCGATATCGAGAAGCTGGCCGGCGAGATAGGCCGAGCCGGAGGCGATCGCGATACGCGGCACCGCGGTGAAGAAAGAAAGCGCGACACCAACGACAAAGCCGGCGAAGACCACCTTGCGCGCAGCCTGCGGGCCGAACTGGCGGTTCGTCAGGTCGGTGATCAGGAAGGCCATCGGATAGGAAAAGGCGCCCCAGGTGAGAATGTCGGCGAGATTGATGCCGGCGACCGTCGCGTTCAGTGGAAACTGAACGAGGAAGTTGGAGGCGACGACGACGAGCGTCATCAGCGCGACATAGATAAGGGTATAGCGGGTCGTCAGCATTTTTTTATCCTGGGTGATGCCACCAGTTCGAGTAAAAATCTCAGGCTGGACCTATGGCCAGCCTGGCAAAGCAAAAGGCTTGTCCGGGTATTATCCGTGCAAGCCTTTCAAAGCTTTAGAAGGGCGTTGGCCGAAGCTTAGGCAGCAGCCACTTCAGCAGTCTTCTTGACGATCTGGCGACGCAGCAGGCGAGCGCGCATCGAAAGTTCGCCTTCGTTTGCTTTCAAAAGGAAGGCATCTAGGCCGCCACGATGCTCGACGGAACGAAGAGCAGCAGCCGAAACGCGAAGACGGTAACGCTGGCCGAGCGCGTCGGAGATCAGCGTAACCTGGCACAGGTTCGGGAGGAACCGGCGCTTGGTCTTGTTGTTGGCATGGCTGACATTGTTACCAGTCAGGACTGCCTTGCCGGTCAATTCGCACATGCGGGACATGGAACACCTATTCTTGTTTTTCTCGGGCCATTGAAGGACAATCCGGCAACAACCGACTGCGCAATCCAACAGGCCATGATTGGAAAGTTGCGGTTCTATAGTCAGACCGGTCGCGCGCGTCAAGCCAAACCTTGGCCTTTCCCGCAATTCTGTCAAAAAGCTGCTGTTTTCTTAGCAATGCGGCAGGAGTATAGACCGTAGTGCAAGGGCGCAAGCGGCCCGGCAGGACAAGGCTCTCACCATGGCTCATCTGGGCAGACGGATTTTAGTTTCGGCATTTACGGCGCTTCTGGCCCTGCCGGCCGGTGCGAGCGAAGTACAGCACCGTACGGAGTACAGGGTAGCCCTTGCCGGCCTGACGATCGCGCGGGCGGCCTTTCTCACCAAGATCGAAGACGATCACAGCTACAAAATCGACGGCGACATCAAATCGGCCGGGCTTGCCGATCTCGTCACCGATATCCTGGCCAAGACCAGCGTTACCGGGATGGTACGCAATGACCGGCTGCAGGCGGCAAAATATGTCCTCTATTACAAGACCGGCAAAAAGGTTCGCACCTACGAGGTCAGCTACCGCAACGGCAATATCGTTTCGGCCACCACTACACCGGAGCCGCGCCGGCCGAAGGAATGGATTCCGGTAACGCAGGGGGATATGCGCGCCGTGCTCGACCCGATCTCGGGCCTCATCTTCACCGGCGATACCGATGTCTGTTCACAGAAGCTGCCGATATTCGACGGTGAGACGCGCATGGACCTTGTGCTTTCGCCGAAGGGCGATGAAGATTTCTCGACCGATGGGTTCAAGGGCAAGGCGACCGTCTGCGGCGTGCGCTTCATTCCGCGCTCCGGCTACAAGAAGGGACGTAAGGATCTCGTCTACCTCAGCAAGAGCAACCGCATGGAAATCTGGTTTGCCAAGGCGCAGGCGGCAAATGTATATGCTCCGGTCTACGTCCGCATTCCCACGGAATACGGGACGGTGACGATCACGGCTGTGAAGTACGGCCGCGTGAACAGCTGACGGAGCTTTCATAAGTCTCCGCGAGGGGGATGGGTGAAGCTTCGAGCGACGTTGATCGGTTTTGCGGCCATTCTCATGTGGTCGTTCCTGGCCCTCTTTACGGCCGCTTCCGGCAAGATGCCGCCGTTCCAGCTTTCGGCCATCTGCTTTGCCATCGGCAGCATTCCCGGCATTCTCATGCTTATCCTCAACCCGTCGCGCATCGCCCTTCTGAGGCAGCCGGCAAAGGTCTGGATCACGGGCATTGCCGGTCTGTTCGGCTATCACTTCCTCTATTTCACGGCGCTCAGGAATGCGCCGGCCGTCGAGGCAGGATTGATTGCCTATCTCTGGCCGCTGCTGATAGTGGTCGGTTCGGCGCTGCTGCCGGGCGAGAGGTTGCGCTGGTATCACATCGTCGGCGCTCTGGCAGGTCTTTGCGGCACCTTCCTGATCGTCGGGCGTAACGGCATCGATTTCAACGGCGCCTATGCCGTCGGCTATGGCGCGGCATTTCTCTGCGCCTTGACATGGTCCGGTTATTCGCTGCTGACGCGGCGTTTCGATGCCGTTTCGACTGATGTCGTCACCGGCTTCTGCCTTGCGACGTCGGCGCTTTCGCTGATCTGCCATTTGGGTCTTGAGACAACCGTCTGGCCGGAGGCGGGCTTTGAATGGATTGCCGTCGTCGGCCTTGGCCTTTTCCCCGTCGGCGCAGCCTTTTATGCATGGGATTACGGGGTCAAGAACGGCGATATTCAGATCCTTGGCGCCGCAAGTTATGCCGCGCCACTGCTTTCAACGCTGATCCTGGCCGTCTTCGGCATTGCCGAGCCCAGTTGGCGTATTGTGCTTGCCTGCCTGCTGATCACCGGCGGCGCGGTGCTGGCAGCGCAAGAAATGGTTCGCCGCAAGCCGCAGATGCAGCCGGTGGCGGAACAAGCTTAAGCGCCGGGTTTCCAGTCAGGCGGCGCCATCTCGAATTTCGAGAATTCGAAGCCGGGCGCCACCGTACAGCCGACCAGCGTATAGTCGCCGAGCGTCTCGGCCGATTGCCACCAGTTGGCGGGGATGATTGCCTGCGGCCGCTCGCCGCCGGCAATATCGGTGCCGAGCTTCAGCGTCTCGCTGTGGCTGCCGTCTTCGGAACGATGCAGCGCCAACGGCGCACCGGCATAATAGTGCCAGGCTTCTGCGGCGTCATGCACGCGGTGCCAGTGCGAGCGCTGGCCCTTCGCCAGCAGATAATAGATTGCCGTCGAATGGCCGCGCTCGCCGCCATTCTTGTCGCGAAAGGTCTGCACATACCAACCGCCTTCGGGATGGGGTTGCATCCCGAGCTCGCGGATGATGATCTCAGGGGTAAGGTCTTTGCCGGCCATGCTCTAGAAATTGTCCTTGCGCTTGCGGATCTCGGCGAAGACCTCTTCATTGGTCTTGCCTTCCATCAGCAGGTTGCGACGGATGGCCGGATCGGCCGCGCGCAGGAAGGGATTGGTTTCTTTTTCGAACGCCAGCGTCGTCGGAATGGTGAATTTGCCTTCGGCGCGCAATGCCTCGATTTCCGCTGCGCGGCTTTTCAGGCGCTCGTTGTCCGGATCGATGGTGACCGCGAAACGGGCGTTGGAGAGCGTATATTCGTGGCCGAAATAGACGGCGGTCTCATCCGGAAGAACGGCAAGCTTCTGCAGCGAATGCCACATGTCGGCGGCGGGGCGTTCGAACAGGCGGCCACAGCCGAGCGCAAAAAGCGTATCGGCAGCAAAGAGCAGCTTGTCGTCGACAAAGTGGTAGCAGATATGGCCCGCCGTGTGGCCGGGCGTTTCGATGACGTTGACCGTGTGGTCGCCGAAGAGGAAGCTGTCCCCATCACCCATCGTCTTGTCCAGGCCGGGGATCGCCACCGCTTCGTTGACCGGCCCGATGATCTCCAGGTCGTATTGTTCCTTCAGCGCCAGATTGCCTTCCACATGGTCGATATGGTGATGGGTCGTGAAGATATGGGTGATGTTCCAGCCGCGGCGCACGGCTGCGGCTTCCACGGCTGCCGCATCAGGCGCGTCGATCGAAGCGGCCTGCCCGGTTTCCGGGTCATGGACGAGAACGCCGAAATTGTCGCTGCGGCAGAGAAAAACTTCTAATTCCAAAGGTTTCATTGCTCAAATAATCCCTTATCCCTTGAACTGACCGGGAATGTAGAGGTTCCGGCCTTGAAGTCCAACCGGTCACTGATAACATTTGGGATAATGCACGCCGATATCGTCGACCTTCGCCAATTCTATCATTCCGAGCTTGGACACATGGCCGAGCAGTCGATTGCCATGGCGCTGTCGTCGCTCTGGGTGCGCCTGCCGCAGGAGAGGCTTGTGGGCATTGGTTATTCCGTACCCTTCCTCGACCGGTTCCAGGCGGATACGGAACGCACGTTTGCTTTCATGCCGGCGGGGCAAGGGGCAGTGAACTGGCCTGTCGGCTCGCTTTCCTCCACCGCATTGATCTTCGACGAGGAATTGCCGCTGCCGGATTCTTCCATCGACCGGGTGCTGATGGTGCATTCACTGGAATTTGCCGAAAGCCCGCGCGAGACGCTGAAGGAACTCTGGCGGGTGCTGGCGCCGGGTGGACGGCTCATCATCGTCGTGCCGAACCGCCGTGGTGTCTGGGCGCGCATGGAGCATACGCCTTTCGGTTCGGGCCGGCCTTATTCGCGCGGTCAGCTGACCCATCTGCTGCGCGAGACCAATTTCACGCCAGGCGCCACAGCCGAGGCGCTGTTCTTCCCGCCATCGAAACTGCGCGCGGTGCTGCGCCTGCGCCGCGGTTTCGAGCGGATCGGCCGCACGCTGTGGCCAGCTTTTTCGGGCGTCATCATCGTCGAGGCGCAGAAGCGGCTCTATCAGGGCCTTCCTGTTGCCGCGCGTGCTTCACGCCGCGTTTTTGTGCCGGTCCTTGCGCCGCATGGCGTGCCGACCACGCGCAGCCGCTAGAGCATTTCCTGGTCAGAATGCTGCAATCTGACCAGGAAACGCTCCAGGCCCTGCAGCCCTCGACAAAATCGCCATTCCGCTTTAATTGCACTCAAGTCTTTCGCCGGCTTTCCGGCAATTTCCAAGGTCGATCCATGAGCGTTGAGATGAGCAAGCCCGTTCCGCGTCCCGGTATTTTGGATATCGCTGCCTATGTGCCGGGCAAGGAGCACGCGCCGGGTGTCGTCCGCGTCCACAAGCTCTCCTCCAACGAGACGCCGCTCGGCGCCAGCCCCAAGGCGATTGAAGCATTCAAGGCTTCCGCAGGCAATCTCGAACGTTACCCCGACGGTCAGGCGTACGAGCTGCGCGAGGCGATCGCTTCGGTGCACGGCCTCAATCCGGCAAACATCCTGTGCGGCAACGGTTCCGACGAGCTGCTCGGCCTGCTATGCCATGTCTATCTCGGTCCCGGGGACGAAGGCATCATTACCGAGCATGGCTTTCTCGTCTACAAGATCCAGATCATGGGTGCCGGCGCCACACCTGTCGTGGCCAAGGAAAAGGACCATACGGTCGATGTCGATGCGATCCTTGCTGCGGTGACGGGCAAGACGAAGATCGTCTTCATAGCCAATCCCGGCAATCCGACGGGCACCTATATTCCCGTCAGCGAGATCCGCCGCCTGCAGGCCGGCCTGCCGAAGCATGTCATCCTCGTGCTCGATGCAGCCTATGCGGAATATGTTCGCCGCAATGACTACGAAGCCGGCATCGAAGTCGTCTCGTCAAACGCCAATGTCGTCATGACGCGCACCTTCTCGAAAGTTTATGGCCTTGCGGCGCTGCGTGTCGGCTGGATGTATGCGCCGGCCGAGATTATCGATGCGCTGAACCGTGTGCGCGGGCCTTTCAACATGAATGCGCCGGCAATCGCTGCGGGTGCTGTGGCGATCCGCGACCAGTCCTTTGTCCAGGAGGCCGTTTCCTTCAACCAGATGTGGATCGAGAAGCTGACGAGCGCATTCGAGGCGATCGGCCTGGTGGTCACGCCGTCGGTCGCCAACTTCGTTCTCATCCATTTCCCCGACGTCGACGGCAAGCGGGCAACGGATGCCGATGAATTCCTTACGAGCCGCGGCTACATCCTGCGTGCGGTTCGCGGCTATGGTTTTCCGAACTCGCTGCGCATGAGCATCGGTCCGGAAGAAGCCAATCGCGGCGTCATCGAGGCGCTTGGCGAATTCATGGGACGCAAGGCATGACAGTGCAGTTCAATCGCATCACCCTGATCGGAATCGGCCTGATCGGCTCTTCGCTTGCTCATGACATCAAGCGATTGGGCCTAGCCAATGAGGTGGTCATCGCGACGCGCAGCGCCGAGACGCTGAAGCGTGCCGAAGAACTGGAGCTTGGCGATCGCTATACGACCTCCTCGGAAGAAGCGGTTAAGGATGCCGATCTCGTCATCGTATCGGTGCCGGTCGGCGCTTCCGAAAGTGTGGCGAAAGAGATCGCCGGCAATCTGAAGCCGGGTGCGATCGTCACCGACGTCGGTTCGACCAAGGCTTCCGTGATTGCTCAGATGCAGCCGCACATGCCCAGCCATGTGCATTTCATTGCCGGCCATCCAATTGCGGGTACGGAAAAGTCTGGCCCGGATGCGGGCTTCCCCGGCCTGTTCCAGGGGCGTTGGTGCATCCTGACGCCGCTCGAAGGAACCGATCCGACCGCGCTGAAGACGCTGCGCAGTTTCTGGGAAGCGCTCGGCTCCCGAGTCGACGAAATGGACGCCCAGCATCACGACAAGGTGCTCGCGATCGTTTCTCACCTGCCCCATCTCATAGCCTACAATATTGTCGGCACGGCCGACGATCTGGAGACCGTGACGGAATCGGAAGTTATCAAATATTCCGCCTCCGGTTTCCGCGATTTCACGCGTCTGGCCGCCTCCGACCCGACCATGTGGCGCGATGTCTGCCTGCATAATCGTGATGCGATCCTGGAAATGCTGGCGCGTTTTTCGGAAGATCTCGCCTATCTGCAGCGGGCGATCCGCTGGGGCGAGGGCGACAAGATTTTCGAACTCTTCACCCGCACCCGTGCCATCCGCCGTTCGATCGTCCAGGCCGGCCAGGACGTGGATGCGCCGGACTTTGGCCGCCCGCACCCGCTGGAGAAGAAATAGTGATGGTGGAGATTGCGAAGCCTGGCCAGACGGACAAGGAATGGCTGCTTCGCGAAGACAGCCATGTCGGCGAGGCCTGGATTTCGCGTTGCATCGATCTCGGCGAATATCTGATCGCCCGCGAGCAAGGTGAGATTGTCGGCTTCCTGCGCTTCTCCCGCTTCTGGGGCAGGATCCCCTATATGGAAATGATCCGGGTGGTGGCTCGTCATCGCCGGTCCGGTGTCGGCACGGCGCTGTTTCTCGCCTGGGAAAAGGATATGCGCGAGAGCGGTGCACGTCTTTTGATGACCTCGAGCGAGTGCGATGAAAGCCGTCCGCAGGACTGGCATCGCCGCAACGGTTTTTCTGAAACCGGATCGATCGAACTGCCCGGCATCCAGACGGTGCCGGAAGTCTTCTTTCTCAAGAAGCTCGACTAAACCGGCGGGATCTTGCCGAGCGGAATGAAGCCGCTCACAGTTGCATTGCCGTGATCGACGACCAGATCGACGGAAACTTTGTCGCCACCACCGGCAAGCGCCTTCAGGAGCTTCGTCGCCGTATCGACGGTCGAGGCCATGTCGGGGAAGGTTTGCTTGATGCTTTCACCCCAGGGGCCGAGCTGTTCAATCTCCAGCTTGAACTTGCCGGAAAGGAAGCCGTTTTCGTCGAAGGCGAAGGGGCCGGAGATGGTCATCACCTTGCCGTCGCCGAGATCGGCGACGATACGGCGAAGCTCGCCCTGAGAACCGTGAATACCTTGTTTGTCGGTGCCATCGATCATCCCGGCCTTGCCCGTCAGCGTGAGGTCGGCGCTCGCGGAGAATTTCGGGAAGACCTGCGGCCAGTCCTTGACCACAGCATTGGCGTTTTCGACCGAGATCGCGCCGTCGAGATCCGCTCCGTTCTGCCGCAGGTGGATCTCGGTGCGGGCGGCATCGAAATTGACGGTCTGCCCGGTGAAGGAGGAAATGGCCACGGCCTTCAGCCCGTCAATGACGGTCGAGGTGCGGTCGATGCCCTGCGCCTTGGTGGCGAGGCTCGATTGCAGATTGTCCCATTGGGCATTGACCGTCAGGCCCTGCGCGGTGCGGATTTCAGCCGGTGCGTCAAGTTCCCAGACGATGTGGCCGGGGGCGTAGACCTGGGCGGCGGAGCGGAGCGCACCGAAGGTGGCGGAGATGCCGTTGACATTGTCATCGACATCCACCTTCGAGCAGAAGAGCCCGATGCGAAAGGGGAAACCACGGAATTCGATATCGGAGCATTCGCCGCTGACGCCGGTATCGGCGCGGGGAGCGATGGCGGTCAGCACTGTCTTTTTCAGCGCGGAAGCTGCGTAGAACCAGCCGCCCGTATAGAGAGCGATCACCAGAAGAATGGCGCCGCCCAGTAACCAGAATTTCCTGCCGCTGCTATAGTGGCCGCTGCCGGATTGGCTTGACGCTGCCATGATGTTCTCCAATGGTGAGAGCGAAATCTGATTTTGATCTGGCGTGCGATATGGACGAATTTTGGGTATTTGGCTACGGCTCGTTGATGTGGAATCCGGGCTTCGAATTCGTCGAGCGGTCGCAGGCCATGATTCATGGCTACCGGCGCTCGCTCTGCGTCCGTTCCTTCGTTCATCGCGGCAATCGTGAAAATCCCGGTCTCGTCCTCGGCCTCGACAGGGGCGGCGCCTGTCGAGGCATGGCTTTCCGTGTCGCACCGGACAAGTGGGACGAGGTCATTGACTATCTGCGAGCCCGCGAACTCGTCACCAATGTCTATCTGGAACGGCATCTGCCGCTGCAGCTTTCGGATGGTCGCAGCGCACGGGCGGTCGCCTATGTGGTCGACCGCGCCCACGAGCAATATGCCGGTGCACTGGATGCGCTTGCTGCCGCGCGGGTCGTCGATGTCTCGGTCGGCCAGTCCGGCCCGAACGATGTCTATGTCTTCAATACGCTTTCCCATCTGAAGGAGATGGGTATTCGCGACCGGTGGCTGGAGCAAGTGGTCGAGGAAATCACACGACTACGCGCGACAGCTTAGGCAGTCGCGGCTTCCTCTTTGCGCAGTTCAGCCAGCCGCTTCACGGCGGTCGGCGGCAGTGGAACATGCGGATTGCGCTCCACCGTGTCGATCAGAAGCTGATCGCTGGCGCTTTCCGTTACGTCGATCAGATGGGCAAAGAAGGCGTCGGGGTCCATGCCGGGCATGATGGGTGGTAGAATCCGCACTTTGAAATGACCGGGATAACGCATGGCACTGCGGCGCGGCCAGAACAGGCCTGGATGCATGACGATGGGCACGACCGGGAGCTGCAGGTCGCGATACATGCGGGCGATGCCGTATTTGTAGACTGGCTCAGCACCCGGTGGGCGGCGTGTGCCCTCGGGATAGATGATGAGCTGGCGGCCGGTGGCGAGCTCCAGCTTGGTGCGCTTCAGCACCTCCACCATCACCTTGCCGCGCGCACCGCGGTCCACCGGGATCATGCGCTGCCTCTTGGCGTACCAGCCGAAAAGCGGGATCCACATCAGTTCGCGCTTGAGAATATAGACCGGGTCCTCGAGGTTGGGCAGCAGGGCATAAGTGTCCCAAAAGGACTGATGCTTCGGGGAAATGATGTAGCTGCCGTCAGGCAGGTTCTCCAAACCCTCGATCTCGAAGGTAGTGCCGACGATCACCCGCATCAGCCAGTGGTTCGAGCGCGCCCAGTTTTTGGGAACGCTGTAGGCGAGCTTGCGCGGCGCGATGAAGTAGAAGGGGGAGAGCACGATCATCCTGATGATGAGGTTGGCGTAGAAGATCGTGTTGAACAGAACGGAACGCAGGGCGATCATGAAATTTTCCCGAGGCACGGTCACGCCGACCGGCCTACACGATATTGTCCGTCATAAAAAGCGTCTGATTGCCGTTAGAGCGCCGTGCGTCCACTAGAGCGGGATGATTTTAGATGGAATCGAAAAGGGGATTCCCTTTTTCCCGCAAATCAGATTCACCATTGAGACCGGTAAAGGAGGCCGGTCTTTATGGCAAAACCTTTTTCCGATGATTTGCGGGAACGCGTTGTCGGCGCGGTGACGCGCGAAGGATTGTCCTGCCGGGCAGCGGCGAAGCGCTTCGGGATTGGCATCAGCACCGCGATCGATTGGGTGCGGCGCTTTCGCCAGACGGGCAGCGCAGCCCCCGGTCAGATGGGCGGGCACAAGCCACGGGCGATTTGCGATACGCATCGGGAGTGGCTGCTCGAGCGCTGCCGCACACGGGCTTTTACCCTGCGCGGGCTGGTCGCGGAACTGGGCGAGCGTGGCCTGAAGGTCGATTACCGCTCCGTGTGGACCTTCGTGCATGATGAAGGGTTGAGTTATAAAAAAAGACAATGGTCGCCGACGAGCGCGAGCGGCCCGATGTCGCCGCCCGACGGAACCGCTGGCTGAAGCATCGCTATCACGTCGATCCGGCCCGCCTCGTCTTCATCGATGAAACCTGGACGAAGACGAATATGGCGCCGCTCCGGGGCTGGGCGCCGCGCGGCGAACGGTTGCCCGGTCAGGCGCCCTTCGGCCATTGGAACACCATGACGTTCATTGCCGCCCTGCGCGCCGACCGCGTCAGCGCGCCATGGATCATCGACGGCCCGATCAATGGCGAGCGGTTCCTGATCTATGTGGAAAAGGTGCTGGTCCCCGAACTCAAGCCAGACGATATCGTCGTGATGGACAATCTGGGCTCACACAAGGCAAAAGCAATCCGCACCGCGATCCGCAAGGCTGGGGCCAAACTGTTCTTCCTGCCCAAATACTCCCCTGACCTCAATCCCATCGAAAAGCTCTTTGCCAAGATCAAGCATTGGCTACGCGAGGCACAGGCCAGAACTCGCCACGCGATCGACGAGGCCATCGCAGCCATCCTCAAGACAGTTTCACCACAGGAATGCCAAAACTACTTCAAGGAAGCCGGATATGAACGGACTTAAAATCATCCCGCTCTAGGACGCACAAAGGACGCTCTAACTCTTTGAATTCACGCATCAGGCTTTCTGAAAATCGATTCCGATTTTCAGGCCGATGCTGTCGCGCATAAAAGCCTCAGCTCTGGCCGGTCAAGTTGGCGGAACGCAGGCCGGTATGGCGCAGGCCGACGATGTTGCGCGTGCCGGCCAGCAGTAGTTTGGCGTATTCGGCCAGCATGACGCGCAAGGCGTTCGGATCGGTGAACCAATCGCGCGTCTTCAGATCGGAATTGACGACAGGATAGGGGATGAATTGGATGTCGGGATCGACATAGGAGAGCTCGGCGAGGCTGCGCGGCATGTGGTAGTTATTGGTGACGACCAAAATTCTCCTGTAGCCCTTGGCGTGAATCCAGTTCGATGCCTCCTCGGCATTGCCGATCGTATCGAGCGCGTCGTAACCGATATCGACGCAGCAGGAGAAGAGATCAGCAGAGCCTTGAGTCATCCTGCGGATCTGCGTTGGCGTGGTGGAAGGATGCGCGCCCGATATCAGCAGCCGCTTGCCGGCGCCCTTCTGCAGGAGTTCGACGGCCTGATCGATGCGCTGGTAGCCGCCGGTCAGCACGATGATCGCGTCCGCCCGCGGCTCGGCAGGTGGCTTCAGGGTCGTCACCGAATCTGCAAAGCGCAAAAAGCCGCCGAAGATCAGCGCAGCAATCAACACGCAGGAAAAGCCCATCCAGCGCAAGATGCGGCGGATTGGGCCACGCCGTGGCGGGACACTTGCGGGGCCTTCAAGCTCCGGGTCCGGGCGAATCGGATTGCGTGTCGTATGGCCCATCGTCATGAGTCGTGATTATACGCTGATTGCGGCGCGGAACAGACGCTTTCGTGGCAAAACGGCATGGCGACACTAATTCGCTATACCGTCCGCGCGCGTCGGGTCGGAGCGCAATGTATCGATTTCATAGATCGTGCGCATGACGGTGAGCCGTGCGGTCACGGTTGTCAGCAGTGCGATCACGATCATCGTCGCGAAGATGCCGAGATAGCCGAGCGCCCCGACCGAAAAGGTACCGAAAAGGGCCGTTGCCTGATCTGTCTCGGGTGTGGCGATCGTCCTGCTCTGCAGGACGCCGGCGCCTGCGAAAAAGAGGGCGGCCAGGGCGCTGCCGATCGCCGAGCCCTTGAGGCTGATCTTCAGAAAATGTTTCTGGAATTCCGTCGCGACGAACGAGCTCTCGGCGCCGACGAAATGCAGCACTTCGACGATGTGACGGTTGCCCGAGAGTACGCCGCGCGTGGCGAAGACCACAGTCAGTACCATGGCGGTGAAAACCAGCAGCAGGACGCCGGTACCGATCATGACCGTGGTGCGGGCCATCGCAACCAACCTGTCGACCCAGGTGCGGTGGTCGTCGAGAAAAGCCTGCGGAATGCTCTCTTTCAGCAGGTCGCGCATTGCCGCGAAATCCGGCGGATGGCTCTCGTCGATGGTGATGATGACGAGGCGCGGTACGGGTAGTTCCTTGATATCCAGCCCGCTGCCGAGCCAGGGCTCGAGAAGGCGTGCGGTGGCGGCCTCGTCAACGATCTGGCCGCTCTTAGTGCCGACGAAGGTCAGCGCGATATCGCGGGCCTGAACAAGAGCCTTTTCCATGTCCAGGTTGTCGTCAGGTTTGATCTGGATGGTGATCTCCCTGGAGATCTGGCTTTCCCAGCTTGCCGCGGTCGAGCGGACCATGCTGACTCCGCCGAGCGTCAGGCAGGCGAGGAAGGCCATGATGGCGATCACCACCGTCAGCGCATTGCCCTGAATGTTTGACGGAGGCAGGATCGGTGCTGTCGGGCGCACGCGCATCTCCGGCCGCTTGGGCTGGACGGGGGCAGCGGCGGGCGTCTTTGCGCGGGTCCTGGTGGGCGTCTTAGTCATAAATGTCGAGATGCCCTTCCGAAAGGATCATGCGGCGGGCTTCCACCTGGTCCATCAGCGAGAGATCGTGGGTGGCGATAACCACAGCGGTACCCAGGCGGTTGAGTTCCATGAAGAGGTTCAGCAGGCGCTTGGCCATCGGCGGATCGACATTGCCGGTTGGCTCGTCGGCAAGCAGCACTTCCGGCCGGTCCATTAATGCGCGGGCGATTGCAGCGCGCTGCTTCTCGCCGCCTGAGAGTACGGGCGGCAGTACATTGATGCGTTCGCCGAGCCCGACCCATTTCAAAAGTTCCAGCACGTCGGTCTTGTAGGTGCTTTCATCCTTGCCGCGCACGCGTAGCGGCAGGGCGACGTTCTCATAGGTCGTCAGATGGTCGAGAAGACGAAAATCCTGAAAGACGATGCCGACACGGCGGCGCAGCAGCGGCAGCTCCGGGCGGGGAATCTCGGATATGTTGCGCCCGAACATGCGGATCAGGCCGCGGGTCGGCTGCAGCGACATGAAGAGCAGGCGCAGCAGCGTGGTCTTGCCGGCACCGGACGGGCCGGTCAGAAACTGGAAGGACTTTTTCGGGATGTCGAAGGTCAGGTCCCGGAGGATTTCCGGTCCCATACCATATCGCAAACCGACATTCTCGAAGTGGATCAACGGGCAGCTCAGTCTTTCGTGGTTTCACCGCATGACTTGTTAACCAACACTGTTAACAGCGGGTAAATTTTGCCGGAAAGACGCCCGTTTGATGGCGATCTTTGCGAAGCATTAACCATTGAAATTTACGACTGGGCTGGATTCGTTTCAATGCCAAGATTGTCTTGGGCAGTGAAACCATGTGGACATCCGAGAGGTCGCCACCATGGAAGCATCCTCCTTCACACGACAGGCCGCCGGCCGAGCCTATGATTTTCTGCCGCCGGAACCGGCTATCCGGCGGCCCCGCCGCATGCCGCGCAGGGATGACGTTGCCGATGCCGAATTCGTTGTCGTCGGTAAGGCACAGCCGCAAGGCGCGTCTGCCGGTGCCCGCGATACGACCCGTAACGACAATCGCCGTCGCAGCGCTCCGCTCAACACCGAACCGCCAGTCCTGCTTGCTACTGCCGCCGCGATCCTGCGTGGGATGGAGATCTGGCTGCAGCGCGCGTCGGCGCGCGGTTTTGCGGCGCTGGTGATTGCACTCTTCGTTCTGGTATTCGGTCTTGCCGGCGGGTTCTCCGGCCTTTCGCGGGACGAGGCTTCCGCCGCCACCGCTCTTCATTTCTCGCATGTCACGATCACGCCGCGCGATGCCAATGGTATGCGCATCCTGCTCATCAACGGCATCATCGAGAATGACAGCGGCGTCACGCAATCGGTGCAGCCGATCCGCGCCGATCTCGTCGCCGACGAGCGGCTGACGGCGAGTATCGTCATTACGCCGCCGACGGATGCCATCTATGCCGGCCAAAGCCGCGGCTTTTCCGCTCGCGTGCAGCATGCCGGGGGCAAGGTGCCTGAGGTCCGGCTTTCCTTCATGCCTTGAGCGCCGAGAGGCGTTTTTGGATTGGCAGGCGGGAAAACATGTCCTTCCGGGGTGTTTCGCCGGAATTAATGTGCTAACGGCTTACCCTTCTTTTTTGTGGAGCAAGCCTTTATGCCTGTCGTGCGCGGAAAAAACATCGAGCCGCTCTTCACCGCCGAGCAGATCGCCGAGCGCAATCATTCCATGGCGCAGGATATCGCCGCCGGCCCGACGAAGGACCTCCTGGTCATCGCTGTACTCAAGGGCTCGTTCATCTTCGCGGCCGATCTGCTGCGTGCCCTGCACGATACGGGCCTTGCTCCCGAGGTCGAATTCATCACGCTCTCAAGCTACGGTGCGGGTACGGTTTCGCAGGGCGTGCGTATCGTCAAGGACATCGACAGCGACGTTAAGGACCGCGACGTCCTGCTCATCGACGACATCCTCGAATCCGGCCGCACGCTGCGGTTTGCTAAGGAACTGCTCTACGAGCGCGGGGCACGCAACGTCACCATCGCCGTACTGCTCGACAAGCGGGTCAAGCGCAAGGAGGAGTTGGAGGCAGATTATGTGGGCTTCGAGTGCCCCGACTATTTCGTCGTCGGCTACGGCATGGATGTCGCCTACGCCTTCCGCGAACTGCCCTTCGTCGGCGTGGTTACCGGTGACGCTTAAGGCGTCCTGCTTCAAGACGGGTTGTTAACCATTCCGCAGATCGGCCCGGCGTGTTTACCGATCGCTAGGGAACCGCATGCGATCTCCGTCGCGGGGCATGACGACGGAGCAATGCACAGATGGCAAAAATTCTGATCACGGAAGACGAGGATTCCCTTCGTACTTTCGTAGCCCGGGCACTACGCCTTGACGGTCATGAGACCGATGAAGCCGCCGATGGGGCGGAAGGGCTGGAAAAGCTGAGGGGCGGCAGCTACGACTTGCTGCTCTCCGACATCCGTATGCCGGTCATGGACGGCATCGAACTTGCGCATCAGGCGAAGGACGCCTTTCCGGCATTGAAAATCCTGCTGATGACCGGCTATGCCGAACAGCGTGAACGGGCCGACGACCTCGCCGAAAAGATCATCGATGTCGTGCCGAAACCCTTCGCCCTGCCGGACATCCGCAAGGCCGTGGCGCGGGCGCTTGTGGCCTGACATTTTGTGACGCGGGCGTGCCTTAGGGCACGCCAATAGCCACGCATTTTCCCAACATCACTGAATATCCAGCAACCGCTCGAGATACTGTCGCTCGATCGCCTGGGTTGGATTGTTGCCGAGTTTTTCGCGGATAGCGTCCAGAATCTCACGGGCGCGCTGAACATCGATCTCATCGGGTATCTTCACATCATTGTTCATATCCGGCCCAAGATCGGTTTGACGTGGGCGGCCAAGCGGATCGCGGCCGTTCTGGTTGCCCTGGCCGAGCTGACCGTTCGGACCCTGCTGTCCTTGCTGGCCCTGTTGTGCCTGCATCATCTGGCTCATCATGTCACGAGCGCCCTTGCGCAAGGCTTCGAGAGCCCGGCCCTGCCCTTCCAGGGCGCTGCTGCCATTGCCCTGGCCGAGGTCGCGGCCGGCACCTTCCATCTCGCGCTGTGCCTGACCGAAACCTTCGCCCGGCTTCATGCCCATATCGCCAAGGCTCTTCTGCAGTTCCTGCAACCGTTTACCGAGCGCATCCTGCTGTGCGCGGAGCTGCTTTAACGCTTCGCGCAGTTGCTCCGCCGTCATCTGGTCGCCGGGCTGCTGTTCCTGTTGGCCCTGTTGGCCCTGCTGCTGGTCTTCCTCGCCCGGTATCATGTCGTCCATGTTGGGATCGCCACGCTGCATGCGGTCGCGGAGCTGCTGGTCGAGGCGAAAAGTTTGCTCCATCAGCTTCTGCTGGTCGCGCAGGATCTGGCCGAGTTTGTCCATCTGCTGCGTCAGCTGGCTGTTTTCTTGCTGCTGGCCGCGCTGCGGGCGGGCCGTCTGCAGGTTGTTCATCAGTCGCTGCAGGTCGGAGAGCATCTGCTGGGCAGCATCTCGATTGCCTGACCGGGCCAGGTTTTCGATCTGGTCCATCATGCGCTGCAGATCCTGCTGGCGCAGGAAATTCTGGGCATTCTGGTTGGGCTGCATCGGCATGTTCTGCAGACGCTCGGCGAGCTCATTCATATAGTCCTGCATCGCCTTGCGGAGCTCGTCCATCAGCTTCTTGATCTCCGCGTCAGGCGCATTGCGGTTCAGTGCATCGGCGAGGTTCTGCTGGGCGTCGCGCAGCCGCCGTTCGGCAAGCGAAAGGTCACCTTCCTCGATGCCCAGCGCGATGTCCCAGAGATACTGGGCCGTATCCTTGAGCTGCTCGTCACCCTTGGCGAGCTTCATGCGCGCAAGTGCTGATTCGATCAGCAGATAGTGGGTCGTGTTCGGGATTGTCTCCTCGGGCCGGATCGTCAGAGCTTCGTTCAACGCGATCGCTTCCGGCATCTTGCGGGTGTCGAGGGCAAAGGTCTGGCGTTCTTCGGCAACGGCGGCAGCGAGCGGCTCGCTGAAGGGCCGCGAGGGCATGACCATCTCATAGGGCGGGCTGCGACCCGTCTGCCCGGCGGCATCCTTGGCGACGAGGGTGATACGCACGCGTTTGCCGGCGAGCGGATGTTCGGTCAGGTTCTTGCTTGTCAGGCCTTTGCCGTCCCGCGCATTGCGGCGGGGAATGTCCAGCCGGAATTCCGGCAGCGGATAGAGTAGCGTTGCGGCCGGATCGGATTCGACCGGCACGATCTCGGCACGGGCTTCCTGCACGCCGTAATCGTCCTTCACCGTGAAGCCGATTTCCAGCGCACCGTTGACGGCGCGGCGTGGCATGCCGTCAAAGGCGATTTCCGGCGCCTTGTCGGGCAGCACGTCGAAACTCCAGGTGCGGCCGTTCGCCTGCAGCGCGCCATTCTCCTCAAGCTTCATGATATGCGTCTGCGCCATCTGCTGGGGTGCTGTGGCTGCACCTGAAGCCTGTTCTGCATTGACGCGCCCAGTCGGCTGCTGTGGCCGGGTGTCTTCCTGAACGGCGATTTCCTGGCTTTCGCCGTTGGCCTTCCTAAAGATGACCTTCTCGGTCGACTGGCCGCCGCTGACACGCACCGTCAGGTTGGAAAACTGCGGAATGCCGATCGGCGCCTGCTCGCTGCCATCTGCTGTCAGATAGATCGGCGGTCGGCCGGTATAGGCGGGCGGGGTCACCCACGCGTCGATACGCACGGCCGGGTTGCTCGTTACCTGCGCGGGCGCAGGCTGAAATGCGTCGGCTACGGAGCCGCCGTTGATCGACAGCGAGTAGCCGAAGGCCGTGACGACGAGTAACGCCGGAATGGCACGCAGCGCAAAGCGGTCGTACCGGGCGATATCGGGCCGCGGCAGGCCGGCGTCCAGCGTTGCGATCTTCCGCGCCATGCGTGTCTGGTGTTCGCGCCACAAGGCGCGTGAGAAGGGTGTATCGAAAGCCGGCTCATCCTCCTGCACCATGACGGGCTGATGCGGCAGGCCGTTGCGCTCTTCCAGCATGCGGTCGGCCTCGCTCACCCGTGGCCAGCGAAGAAAACGCAACGGCAGCAGCGAAGCGAGGAAACCAGCAGCAGAAGCAGTCAGGAGAAGGATGCGCAGCCAGTCCGGCACAATGCGGAAAAAGCCGAACCAGGAGACGGAGAGATAGATCGCGATGACGCAGACAGCCGGCATCAGCAGCGGAAGGACCTGCTCGGCGAAAAGCACGATCCTGGCCAGGAAACGTTTTGCCGCCACCAGCCGCGCCAGAGAGGGTTGAAGCGCGAATGCGCCTTTCTTCTTCTGCCTTGCGGGGCTTGTCATCAATCCGGTCTCCGCGATCTGGCGTTCAGGAAACAGAGGGCGCTTCCGGCGATTGCTGGGCAATACGCTCGCGAAGGAAAAGGATAACACTCTTTATGGCGAAGGCGAGGGCGATGGCCTGTGAATGCCGGTTTTTCGTATGCGGTCGCCAAAAAGTGATTGCGACTTTTAGTCCAGCCAGGCTGGAACGGAATCGAGACCGATCAGTTCCGGATAGGTGCGGCGCGGGCGAATCACATGGAATTCGTCGCCCTTGACCAGCACTTCAGGCACGAGGAGGCGGCTGTTATAGGTGCCGGCCTGGACCGCGCCATAGGCGCCAGCCGTGCCGACGGCCAAGAGGTCGCCCGGTTTCGGGGTCGCCATCTCGCGGTCGAGCGCGAGGTAGTCGCCAGTTTCGCAGACGGGGCCGACGACATCTGCACGGATGCGCGGAGCGTTGGCAGCCGAAATCACCACCGGCTTGATCTCGTGATAGGCCTCGTAGAGGGTTGGGCGGATGAGGTCGTTCATCGCGCCATCGACGATCACGAAGGTCTTTTCGCCGCCGTCCTTCACATAGATAACTTCAGTGACGAGGATGCCGGCATTGCCGACGATCAGACGGCCGGGCTCGGTAACGATCTTGCAGTTCAGGGCGCGAAGCTGGTTCTTGACAACAGAGGCATAGGCGTCCGGCAGGGGAGGCGGATTGTTGTCGTCCTTGTAGGGAATGCCGAGACCGCCGCCGATATCGACATGGTGGATGTCATGACCATCGGCACGCAGCGTGTTGACCAGATCATGCAGCAGCTTGAAGGCATCGTCGAAGGGCCGCAGCTCGGTGATCTGGCTGCCGATATGCATGTCGATGCCGGTCACTTCGATGCCGGGCAGGCTGGCGGCGCGGGCATAGATCGTCCGGGCGCGCTCCCAGGATATGCCGAACTTGTTTTCTTTCTTGCCGGTCGAAATCTTGGCATGGGTACGGGCATCGACATCGGGATTGATGCGGAAGGAAACAGGGGCTTTCTTGCCGGCACGCGTGGCACGCTGGTTGAGGACTTCGAGTTCCGGTTCGGATTCGACATTGAAGCAGTAGATGCCGGCTTCGAGTGCGTAATCCATCTCGTTCGGTGTCTTGCCGACGCCGGAGAACATGATGCGGTCGGCGGGAATGCCGGCGGCCAGTGCGCGGCGCAATTCGCCTTCGGACACGACGTCGATACCGGCGCCGAGCCGGCCGAGCGTTTTCAGCACGGCCTGGTTCGAATTGGCCTTCATCGCATAACAGACCATGGAATCGACATCGCCGAAGGCCTCAGTGAAGACCCGGTAATGGCGCTCGAGCGTTGCCGTTGAATAGACGTAGAAAGGCGTGCCGACCGCCTTGGCGATCTCAGGAACGGAAACGTTCTCGGCGTAGAGAATGCCGTCGCGATACTCGAAATGGTTCACGTTAGCAGGACCTTAGAGAAGGGGATCGAGAATAAAGGGCTTGTCGACGGAGCCTGGTTGTCTCGTCGGCTTGGAGATATCGCCGCCCTTCGTTGCATTGGCGCTCGGCGGATCGAGGTCGCCCTTGCGGCCGCATCCGGCAACGGCAAGGCCGATGACGGCAAGAACCACCGTAAGGCGGATGAAATGCGGCAAGCTCGTCTGCATGGATATCCTCATATCGGGCACTGGCTGGCACCTTCATAGCGAAGTTTATCTGCCTTGTGCACCCTGATTATTGAAGCTTCGTCCTGTGCGCATTTCCGAACGATGAGGCAGTTTCCGGTCCGCCGGGATATGCGTCAGTTGCGGTCGCGCCAATAGGCGATCTGCTTCCTGACTTCCGAAGGTGCTGTGCCGCCGAAGCTCTTGCGGCTGGCGACCGAAGCTTCGACCGTCAGAACGTCATAGACCTTGTCGGTGATGGCGGGATTGATCGCCTGCAAATCGGCGAGCGGAAGTTCCGAGAGATCGCAGCTCTTGCTTTCGGCGAGCGCCACGGCGCGGCCGGTGACATGATGGGCGTCGCGGAACGGAAGGCCTGCCTCGCGCACCAGCCAGTCGGCGAGGTCGGTCGCCGTCGAGTAACCGGAGCCGGCTGCCGCCTTCATTCTGATCGTGTTGATCGTCATGTCGCGCACCATGCCGGCCATGGCGGCAATCGCCAGCTCCAGGCTTTCGGCGGCGTCGAAGACCTGTTCCTTGTCTTCCTGCATGTCCTTGGAATAGGCGAGCGGCAGGCCCTTCATGATCGTCAGCAGGGCGATCAGCGAACCGTTGATGCGGCCGGTCTTGGCGCGCACGAGCTCGGCCGCATCCGGGTTTTTCTTCTGCGGCATGATGGAGGAACCGGTCGAGAAGGCGTCGGAGAGGCGCACGAAACCGAATTGCGGCGTCGACCAGATGACGATCTCTTCGGCGAGGCGCGAGAGATGCACGGCGCAGATCGCGGCAATCGCGAGGAATTCGATGGCGAAGTCACGATCGGAGACAGTGTCGATCGAGTTGCGGGTCGGCTCGCGGAAGCCGAGAGTCTTGGCCGTCATGTGGCGGTCGATCGGATAGCCAGTGCCGGCAAGCGCTGCCGCGCCGATCGGACTTTCATCGAGGTGTTCAATCGCATGGCGCACGCGTGAACGATCACGGCCGAACATTTCCACATAGGCCATGCAGTGATGGCCGAAGGTGACCGGCTGAGCGGTCTGGAGATGGGTGAAGCCGGGCATGACGCTGTCTGCATGTTCCTCGGCACGATCGAGGAAGGCTGCGATCAGGTTCGTCAGCATGGCCTCCGTCTTCTGCAGTTCTTCCTTCACCCAGAGACGGAAATCGAGCGCCACCTGGTCGTTGCGCGAGCGGGCCGTGTGCAGGCGGCCGGCGGCCGGGCCGATGAGGGTCGCAAGCCGGGCCTCGACGTTCATGTGAATGTCTTCGAGTTGGCGGGAGAATTCGAAATTGCCGCTTTCGATCTCTGACAGGATCGTGTTTAGCCCGTGAACGATCTTGTCCTTATCGTCTGATGAAATGATGCCCTGATGGGCGAGCATCGTGGCGTGGGCGATCGATCCGCGGATATCCTGGGCAAACAGCTTCTTGTCGAAACCGATCGAGGCATTTATCTCCTCCATGATCGCATCGGGGCCGGAGGCGAAACGTCCGCCCCACATCTGGTTGGAGGATTTGGTGTCCGTGTTGTCCTCGGCCATGGAAGATGCCCGTCCTGGAGAATGTAATGACGACGAAAAAACCCTTCGGCCTGCCGTCCGTGAAACTGATCGCAATCGCCGCCGTTGCAGGCGTTGTTGCCGGTGCGGCAGCGGTATACGTGAAGGAGACGGGCATTGGCAATGGTATCGGTGATACGGCTTCGGCCGAATGCCCGCTGACGAAAGAGCGCGCTGCCAACCTGACGTCGCTCATGAAGGGTCAGGTCGCCGCGATGGTCGCTGCCAACCAGCCGAAGAAGCTTGAGACCGTCGCCTTCAACGGTCCCGACGGCAAGACAATGACGCTCGATCATTTCGCCGGCAAGACGGTGCTTCTCAATCTCTGGGCTACATGGTGCGTGCCCTGCCGCGAGGAGATGCCGGCGCTGAATGCGCTGGAAAAGGAGATGGGCAGTGACAAGTTCCAGGTCGTGCCTATCAATATCGATATTGGCGACGATGAGAAGCCGAAGGCATTTCTCAGCGAAATAGGTGTGGATGCCCTACAGCTCTACCGTGACAATACGATCGGCGTCTTCAATAGCCTGAAAAAAGAAGGGCTTGCCTTCGGTCTTCCGGTCACGCTACTGCTTGATGACAAGGGTTGCCTGATCTCGGCTATGAACGGCCCAGCTGCCTGGGACAGCGAGGACGCCAAGGCGCTGATCAAGGGTGCCGTAGGGTCGTAAGAATGCTGGTCAGGAGTCGCCGGCGCCGCGAATGAGGAAGACACCTGCAAGTCCGATCAGGACGCAGCATTGCAGCAGGAACATCGGCAATTCGCTCGACATGTCATTTTCCTTCCGTTCGTAGCAAGGAAAGCATGTCTCGCACGTTTGTTCCATTCGCCTTTTCAGGCGATGATCCGGTCAGCGGGTTGGAACCGGCGTTTCGCCACGATAATCGTAGAAGCCGCGGCCGGACTTGCGGCCGAGCCAGCCAGCCTCGACATACTTCACCAGTAGGGGGCAGGGGCGATACTTGCTGTCGGCGAGGCCATCATGCAGCACCTGCATGATTGACAGGCAGGTATCGAGGCCGATGAAATCGGCAAGCTGCAGCGGACCCATCGGATGGTTGGCCCCGAGCTTCATGGCGGTATCGATAGCATCGACAGTGCCGACGCCCTCGTAAAGCGTATAGATCGCTTCATTGATCATCGGCAGCAGGATACGATTGACGATAAAGGCCGGGAAATCCTCGGCGACCGTGACGGTCTTTTCCAGCGATGCGACGAATTCCCGGGCGGTGGAGAAAGTCGTCTCTTCCGTTGCAATGCCGCGCACCAGTTCCACCAGCTTCATGACCGGCACCGGGTTCATGAAATGGATGCCCATGAAGCGCTCGGGGCGATCGGTCGCCGCCGCGAGCCGGGTGATCGACAGTGAAGAGGTGTTGGTGGCTAGGATCGCTTCCGGCTTCAGCACCGGACAGACCTGCGTGTAGATCTTGCGCTTGACGCTTTCATCCTCGGTCGCCGCTTCGATGACGAGATCGGAGGGGGCGAGGTCGTTGACATCCGCGGAGCCGGTGATGCGCGAAAGCGCTGCACTGCGCTCTTCATCGGTCATCTTTCCATTCGTCACCTGGCGCGCAAAATTGCCGTTGATGGTGGCAAGGCCGGATTCAATGCGGTCCTGAGAGAGATCGTAGATGTGAACCTTATATCCTGCGGCGGCCGAAACATGCGCGATGCCGCAGCCCATCTGACCCGCACCGATGATACCAATATTCTTCAACACCGCACTCATCTCCAACCCCCGCCCGGCACCACCCCTGCGCTGCCGGTATTTTTATATGAAATTGCCGGACGAAAGATCGCCCGGCAAAAGTAGTAGACCGATAGAAGACAATTTTCCAGTCATTCGCAAGTGCGAAAAGAAGGCAATGTGCCCGATCAGAGGGCTTTTTCGAGCTCCGGCAGGACGTCGAAGAGATCGGCCACAAGTCCATAGTCGGCAATCTGGAAGATCGGGGCTTCCTCGTCCTTGTTGATGGCGACGATGACTTTCGAGTCCTTCATGCCGGCCAGATGCTGGATGGCGCCGGAGATGCCGCAGGCGATGTAGAGCTGCGGGGCGACGACCTTGCCGGTCTGGCCGACCTGCCAGTCGTTCGGGGCGTAACCGGCGTCGACTGCGGCGCGCGAGGCGCCGACGGCTGCACCGAGCTTGTCGGCGACCGGCAGAATGACTTCCTTGAACTTTTCCGCCGAACCGAGCGCACGACCGCCGGAAATGATGATCTTGGCGGAGGTCAGTTCCGGACGCTCGGAGGCCGACAGCGCGTCGGACACGAAGTTCGAAAGGCCCGGGTCAGAGACGGCCGGGATTGCGTCGACGGCAGCCGAGCCGCCCTCGCCAACAGAGGCGAAAGAGGCAGTGCGCACGGTGATGACCTTCTTGGCGTCGGTCGCCTGCACCGTCTGGATGGCATTGCCGGCATAGATCGGGCGCTTGAAGGTGTCGGGCGAAACCACTTCGATGATTTCGGAGACCTGGGCGATATCGAGCAGAGCCGCAACACGCGGCATGACATTCTTGCCGGTGGAGGTGGCAGCTGCGACGATCGTGTCATAGCTGCCGGCCAGCGAGATGATCAGGTCGCCAAGTGGTTCGGCAAGGTTATTGGCAAGCTCGTCGCTTTCGGCGAGCAGCACCTTGGAGACGCCGGAGAGCTTCGCAGCCGCATCGGCCGCTGCCTTCGCGCCTTTGCCGGCGACGAGAATGTGCACATCGCCACCAATCTGCGTTGCGGCCGCGAGGGCCTTGGCGGTCTGGTCGGAAAGGCTGTTGTTGTCGTGGTCAGCCAGAAGAAGAATGGCCATAGTCGTATTCCTTTCTCGAACCTTAGAGGACGCCGGCTTCATTCTTGAGCTTGTCGACAAGCTCGGCGACCGACTTCACCTTCACGCCTGCCTTGCGGCCGGAGGGCTCTTCCGTCTTCAAAACCTTGAGGCGCGGCGCGGTGGAAACATCGAAATCGGCCGGGCTTTTCTTGTCCAGCGGCTTCTTCTTCGCCTTCATGATATTCGGCAGCGTTGCGTAGCGCGGCTCGTTCAAACGCAGGTCGGTCGTTACGACGGCCGGAAGCTTGACCTTAATCGTCTGCAGGCCGCCGTCGATTTCGCGGGTGACGGTGGCGCTGTCGCCATCAATTTCGACCTTGGATGCAAAAGTCGCCTGGGCGGAGCCGAGGAGGGCCGCGAGCATCTGGCCGGTCTGGTTGGAATCATCGTCGATCGCCTGCTTGCCGACGATGATCAGGCCCGGCTTTTCAGCGTCTGCAACACCCTTGAGGATCTTTGCTACTGCGAGCGGCTCGACGGCGTCATCGGTCTCGACGAGGATGGCGCGATCGGCGCCCATGGCGAGCGCAGTACGCAGGGTTTCTTCTGCCTTGGCGGGGCCGATCGAGACGACGATCACTTCCTCGGCCTTGCCAGCTTCCTTCAGGCGAAGGGCCTCCTCGACGGAAATCTCGTCGAACGGGTTCATTGACATCTTGACGTTGGCAAGGTCGACGCCCGATCCATCCGGCTTGACGCGGATCTTCACGTTGTAATCGACAACGCGCTTGACTGGGACGAGAATTTTCATGGGGTCCTTCCTTCGAACAGAGATGGGCCTTCAACAGAGACGTCTGGGAAAATGCGCGCTTGGACGCCGCTCCGATTGTCGAATGGCGACATGGATACGCGTTTTTCCTCCAAATACAACGCTTCCGTGACGCGGCCGGTCGATTTGAATGGCAATATATTAACGTTTACGTTCACGTCAATATTAAAGCTTGTCCCGCCCCCAAGGCAGGCGCGGCGGCACGGGCATGCCTGAGGCGGTGACGCGGACAGGGATCGGCTGGTCGCGGACGGCACGTGGCGTGACGATCTGACGGTCGAATAGCGGAACGCCGGGCCGGCGCAGCACAAGCACGAGCAGGGCGCCGGCGATGATGCCGCCGACATGCGCACCCCAGGAGACGTTGCCGTTGGGATCGATCAGCAGCATGAAGAACTGCTGGCCGACCCAGAGCAGGAGCGGAATGAAGGCCGGCAGCGGCAACGGCACACGGAAGAAGACGAGGACCCAGACCCGCACGCGCGGATGCAGCATGAGATAGGCAGCGACCACGCCTGAAATCGCACCCGATGCGCCGACGAGCGGTGCTTCCGACGTCGTCATCAGCAGGCCATGGCAGAGGGCGCCGGCCGCAGCGCAGGCGAGGTAGAAGACGAGGAAGCGCAGATGCCCCATCGCATCCTCGACATTGTCGCCGAAGACCCAGAGGAAGATCATGTTGCCGGCAAGATGCCAGAAGCTCGTATGGATGAAGGAGTAGGTGATGTAGGTGGCCGTTTCCGGCACTATTTCCAGACCCGGCGCCAGCGACGCATGGCCAAAGACGATGGCCGGGATATAACCGAGACCGATGGTCGCGGCCTGCGCAACTTGCTCGCTTTCAACAGTGGTGAAGATCCAGGCGGCGATATTTGCCGCCATCAGGCCGAGTGTGACCCACTGAACCCTGATGTGCTTCAGCGTATTGGCATCGTGCAACGGTATGAACATGAAAGCCTGCCCCCGGGCGATCCTGATGGCTGCGAACCTACCTGTTTTTTCCGGGAACCCAAAGCACATCCGCCTTCCCGCCATCATTTACATGACGGGCGGCAACGAACAGGAAATCGGAGAGGCGGTTGGCATATTTCAGCGCTGCGGCACTGACCGTTTCTCCTTCGCTGCGGGCAAGTGCCACCATCAGCCGTTCGGCGCGGCGCGCAATCGTGCGGGCAAGGTGCAGATGGGCAGCCGCGGCGCTGCCGCCCGGAAGAACGAAGGATTTCAGCGGTTCAAGATCGGCGTTCAGCTTGTCGATATCCTGCTCCAGGCGGGTGACCTGGCTTTCTACGATACGCAGCGCCTCGTAGGCTGGCGGCTCACCCGTTTCAGGCGTGGCCAGATCTGCGCCGAGATCGAAGAGATCATTCTGGATCAGCGCGAGCATGGCGTCGAGTTCGGCTAGCTCCGTCGTATGCAATCTCGCGACGCCGATCGCCGAATTGGTTTCGTCTATCGTGCCGTAGGCTTCGACACGAAGATCGTGCTTGGTGCGGCGTGGGCCGGAGACCAGCGCGGTCGTGCCGTCATCGCCGGTTCTGGTGTAGATCTTGTTGAGCTTGACCATTGCCTGTTCTCGGATCAGCTCGGGCGTCCGCCGCCGGTCAGCCAGAGCGTCAGCATGATCAGGATGACGGCAATCGCCTGCAGCAGCACGCGAAGCTGCATCAGCTTGTTGGAAAGGTTCGCATCGCCACCCTTCATCATGTTGAACAGGCCGCGGATCAGCACCAGGGCAACGAGGCCCATGACGATGATCGCGATGACGTAGGTGACCGTGGACATGGCAATCTCTTTTCTTTTTCAGTCCGTCCAGCGCATCAGGCGGTAGAAGAGATCGGCCGGAAGCAGCCTCTTCAGCAATATGCCCTGCTTGGCCGGAGTCGTTACGGGATAATGTGGCTTCGGATTTTTCGAGTTCAATGCACGCGTCAATACTGCATAGACCGCCTCGGGGCCAAGTTTGTGGCGGTTGACCGGACCTGAGCCTTCGAGGCGGGCAAGCTGCCGGCCGTACTCGACGGCATGGGGCGATTTTTCCAGGTCTATATGCTCTTTGATCTTCGCCAACGCGTTTGCCGTGAAGCGGCTGGTGATCGGCCCCGGTTCGATCAGGCTGACGTGAATGCCGCTTCCCTGGAGTTCCATGCGCAGGGTGATGCTCAGGCCTTCGATCGCGAATTTCGAGGCTGTGTAGGCGCCGCGATAGCGATAGGGCACAAGGCCGAGGATCGAGGAACACTGCACGATACGGCCCTGGCCGCGCCGGCGCATGAAAGGAATGACCTGCCTGGCCAGTTCGTGCCAGCCGAAGACGTTGGTTTCGAATTGGTCGCGTAGCGCCTGCGTCGAGAGATCCTCGACCGCGCCCGGCTGCCCATAGGCACCGTTGTTGAACAGCGCATCGATCCGGCCGTTGCTGCGTTCAGCCACGGCGTCCACCAGAGCCGAGATTGTGTTGGGCTGCGTGTAGTCCATCAGAAAGGCTTCGACGCCGTCGGCTTCCAGCGCTGCCAGGTCATCGGTCTTGCGCACGGTCGCAAAGACCCGCCAGCCATCCGTCTTCAGGGCGCGCGCGCAATAAGCGCCGATGCCGGAAGAGCATCCGGTCACGACGATGGTGCGCTGGTCGGCCATTCAATGATTCCTGTACAAAATGGGACTCATTTCCCATATTCGCCCGAAGGATACAATTGGGAAGCCGAATGCCGAAAGCCCTGCGCACGCTCTATGACGTGGTCTACGATGCCATCTGCCACCTCATCGACGATGACGGCTTTGCCATGGCAAGTCATGTGGCGCTTTCCAGCCTGCTTGCGGTTTTCCCCTTTCTGATCTTCGGGACGGCGCTTGCCAATTTTCTTGGTGCGGACCAGTTTTCGAATTACGCGATCCATTTCATCTTCGACACTTGGCCAGCGGCCATCGCCAAACCGCTTTCGGATCAACTCGTCGAAGTTCTGACAATCCCGCGCGGAGGGCTTCTCACGATCTCTGTGCTGGCGGCCGCCTATTTTGCTTCGAACGGCGTTGAGGCGCTACGCATCTCGCTCAACCGTGCTTATCGAGTACAGGAAACCAGGCCATGGTACCTGACACGCCTTTTCAGCCTCGGGTATGTCCTTGTCGCAGTCATTATTGTCGCGGCCATCAGCATTCTGCTCGTGGCGGTTCCTGTCGGCCTCGATTATGCGCGTGACTGGCTGCTGCATAACGACAGTCTCGAATGGCTTCCTGCGACGATCCGTCAATGGCTGCCCGTCATCGTCGACACACTCGAAATCGTTTTCGGCTGGCGCATCTATGGCACGCTCGTCATGCTCACCATCGCCCTGCTCGTCGTCCATCTCTGGCTGCCCGCCGGCAAGCGCCGTGTCTTCGATGTCATTCCCGGCGTGTTTCTGACCTTGCTGTCCTGGCTCGTCGGCGCGCTGATCTTCGCCTATTATCTGGCGACCTTCGCCAATTACACTGCCACCTATGCCGGTCTGGCGTCCGTCATGATCGCACTCATCTTCCTCTACATGGTGGGCGTCATCTTCATCGTCGGCGCGGAGATCAATGCAGCGCTGATGAAGTTCCGGGTGCTGCGCAATTTCTCGCGAACCTTCTCGGTGGTCGGGCGTGACCGCGCTGCCGATTCAAAGTCCGACAAGGCGGCGAATACCGGCAACTGACAGCCCCTTCGCACGCAGCTCCGCAACGCCAGTATCGCCCTGGCTTTTGGAAAGCTTCCGGCCATCTGCGTCCACGACGAGGCGATGATGGTGATAGGCCGGTTGCGGCAGGTCGAGCAACCTCTGCAGCAGCCTGTGCACCGAGGTGGCGTGGAAAAGGTCGAGCCCGCGCACGACATGGGTCACGCCCTGCAGCGCATCATCGACGACAACAGACAGATGGTAGCTGGAGGGCGCATCCGAGCGCGAGAGAACGACATCGCCCCAGGCGGCGGGCTCGGCCAGGATTTCACCTTTTCTTTCGTCGCCGGTTTCCGTCCAGAACAGCGGTTCGCCGACCAGATTCATTGCCCGGTGCATGTCCAGACGCCAAGCATGTTTCAAGCCGGAGGCCAGCATTGTGCTGCGCTCGTCCTCGCTGCGGTCGCGGTCATCAGCCGGATAATGCGGCGTGCCGTCGGGATCGCGTGGCCAGGGGCGGTTTACCCCCTCGTAAGCCGCAACGCGGGTTTTGACCTCTCCGCGCGTCAGGAAGGAAGGGTAGACCAATCCGCGTTCGATCAGCGAATGAAGGGCTGCCTGATATTCGGAAAAATGTTCCGACTGGCGGCGCACCGGCTGCTCCCATTCGATCTCAAGCCATTGGAGATCGGCGTAGATGCCGGCTTCGAATTCGGGTGTACAGCGCGTCAGATCGATGTCTTCGATGCGCAGCAGCAGCCGGCCTTCTATCGCTCTTGCCATGTCGTCGTTGAGGAAAGCTGACAGCGCGTGACCGAGATGCAAAGGCCCATTGGGGCTCGGCGCGAAACGGAAGACGGGTTTTTGACGCGGAGTCGTGATCATGCTTTCTTCTGACACGGATTTGAAGCGATCGCGAGGCAAGGTGCAGGTCATCAGCAACGAAAAGGATATCGAGGAGGGGCTCGCCGCTCTTCTTGTTCTCGACCCACGGCTCGTTTCGGTTGCCAAGGAAGCGGGGCCTGTGCCGCTCAGGCTGCGCGAGCCGGGTTTTGCCGGCCTCGCCCATATCATCGTTTCGCAGATGGTCTCGCGTGCCAGCGCGGAGGCGATCTGGCGGCGGATGAAGCCCGAGAGCGGATCGCTGAGCGCGGAGACATACATACTGCTTCATCCCGAAGCCTGGCGCGAATTCGGGCTTTCCCGTGCCAAGGCCGACACGCTGACCCGGATTGCGCAAGCCGTCGCTTCCGGGCGAATCAATCTGCAAGCCCTGGTCCAAAAACCGCCCGCCGAGGCGCTCGCGGAACTGACGGCGCAGAAGGGAATCGGGCCATGGACCGCAGAGGTCTATTTGATGTTCTGCGGCGGCCATGTGGATGTGTTTCCGGCGGGCGATGTGGCTCTCCAGGCAGCGGTTGCTGCGGCATTCGGTCTCGCGGAGCGCCCGCAGGCCAAAGTGCTTGCAGGGCTTGCAGAAATCTGGTCGCCCTGGCGCTCCGTCGCAGCCCGGCTTTTCTGGGCTTATTACGCCGCAAAAATGCATCGCGACGTGCTGCCGATCGGTTAGAGCCTTTCCTGGTTAGATTGCAGCATTCTGTTGGCTCAAACGGAGTCGGATGGTTGACCGGCCGGCGCGCGTCGTAGCCAGATCTACGGCCAAGCGGGCCGGTCGATCAGACGGCCCGTTTCAGCCAACCCGCTGGTTTGCCTGCAAACCAGCTAGGGCCGGGCATCTTTGCGCCAGGATCAAAGGCGATCGGCTCGGACGTACCTTGGGGTATGCCCGTCGCCAATCGCCTTTGCCCTGACGAAAACCTGCTCCGGCAGAATGCTGCAATCTAACCAGGAAAGGCTCTAACGGCACCGTCCCTCGATTCGCCTTTATTCCCTGAATTTATTGGACTTCACAATCCTGTAACAACCGGCCTAATATACAGGTGCAGATGCCGAATCGATCCAGGAGGGCTCCTTGACGATTGCAGTCTCCCCACAGGCCCTGCCGGCGCTCGTCCTGAACGCTGACTACCGGCCGCTGAGTTATTATCCCTTGTCGCTCTGGTCCTGGCAGGACGCGATCAAGGCGGTATTTCTCGACCGTGTGAATATCATCGCGGAATATGAGCACGAGGTTTCCTCACCGAGCTTTTCGATGCGGCTGCCGAGTGTGGTGTGCCTCAAGACTTACGTTCAGCCATCCCGCAATCCCGCCTTCACCCGCTTCAACGTTTTCCTGCGCGACAGGTTCGAGTGCCAGTATTGCGGCGCTCATGACGATCTGACTTTCGACCACGTCACCCCGCGCGCTCATGGTGGCGAGACGACCTGGGAGAATGTCGTGGCGGCCTGTTCGCCCTGCAATCTGCGCAAGGGCAGCAAGCTTCCGAAGCAGGCAGGCATGTTCCCGGCGCAAAAGCCGTACCAGCCGACTGTGCAGGACCTGCACAATAACGGCCGGCTCTTCCCGCCGAACTATCTGCATGATAGCTGGCTCGACTACCTCTACTGGGATACCGAGCTGCAGCCCTGATTCAAAGTCCTTGGTTTATGCAGTCGTTGTCGCAAAGCCGCTGCGCACTTTTGCGCGACCTGCTTTTAAGCGTCTTACGCTGTCTTCTTCACGCTCCAGAAGGCGAAGGCTGCGAGGATCAGGCTCGCGATCACATTCCAGCCCGCAAAGGACAGGCCGAGAACCCGCAGTGCTGCATCCGTGCAGGACGGGCCTTTGATCGTGTTCAGCTCGCTTAGGAGATCGCCGGCATTGGTGGTCATGCTGCTGGCCGTGGTCGAGCAGGTGGCGGGGCCGGGCCAGAAATGCCATTCCACGCCGGCGTGATAGACGCCCATGCCCGCGCCGACGAGCATCAGGATGCCGACGGCAAGAATGATGGCGCGCGTCATCCAGTTGGGCAGACCGACGAGAGCGGCCACTGCGCCGACGATCGCGATCGGAATGCCGTAGTAATACGGCTGACGCTGCAGCAGGCAGAGTGCGCAGGGAATGTAACCGCCGATATACTGAAAGCCGAGGGCCGTTCCGACCACCACGGCCATGCCGATGGCAAGCAGCAGCGAGAGAGCGAAGCCCAGGCGGGCAAGCGACGAGGTGGGGGCATTCATGGCGGAACTCCGCGAAGTTGGCTCAGTGGGCAAAGTATCGGTACGCTAGATATAGCACGATCACGACCGCCGCGCCGATGCCGACGATTTGGCCGAGACGCTTCTCGATGAAATGGCGGATCGGCTCACCGTAACGGCGCAGCAGCCATGCAAGGAACAGGAAGCGGGCGCCGCGGGCGATGATCGCCGAAACGATGAAGAGCGGCAGGCTGACATGGATGACGCCGGACAGGATCGTCACGATCTTGATCGGCGGCAAATGCGCCAGACCCGAGGTGACGAGCAGCAGCAGGATGGTCTCGTAGGTGACGTAGGATTTCATCTGCTCGAACTGATCGAGCTTTCCGTAGAATTCCAGAACCGGCTTCGCCACGGTTTCATAGGCATAATAGCCGAGTGCCCAACCGGCGATACCGCCGAGTACCGAGGCGATGGTGGCGACGATCGCGTAGCGATAGGAGCGCTCGGGCTTGGCGAGCGCCATCGGCAGGAAGAGCACGTCAGCGGGGACCAGAAAGACGGAGCTTTCGACGAAGGCGATGACGGCGAGCCAGACTTCGGCCGATTTTTTCGAGGCCAGAGACATGGTCCAGTCGTAAAGTCTGCGGAGCATCCGTTTCCTTCCTTGTTGCGACGCACAAAGCATTAGGGGGCGATCATGACGCTGTAAATGCTCGGCCTGCGGCTTCGAGGCGTTCTCGTTGAAAAATTTTTGTGATCTGCCGTGGGCATGTCTCCCAAGATTTCGCGAGATGGCAATCCGGCGAATCTGCGGCAAGCTTATGCGAGTCGAAATATTGGGTGGCATGCCATGCGATTGAGGGTAATAGAGGGCGGGCTCGGCGTGGCCGAACAGCAGGATCGTGAAGCCGAGAGCCGGAGGCCGGATCGTGAGGATGTTCGCCGCGAGGCGGTGCGGCGCCTTGGTGCCAGCGGCTATAGCCGCTCACGGGTCATGGAATTTGCCGCCGGCGTGCCGATGCCGGCCGTACTCAAATATCTTGCCATGCAGATCGATTTTGCCGCCGAGGCGATTTCCAGGCTCGATCCGATCCCTGCTGATTACCGTTCGGATCTCTACTGGCCGAAGATGGACGACATCGCGACAGCGTGATCAGGTCTGCCTGCCGATCGTGAGATATGCGGGAACAGCGGCCGATGAGCGACGCTCGCCCGGACAACAAGTAATCCTACCTTGATAAAACCCGCTTGAGAGCGCTACGGCCTGCGTGCCGCGGCGCTTTTTACGACAGATCCATGGATTTTTCCCACTGCTGGCGCATCACGTTCATTTCGGTGCGCTTCTGTGCCATTTCGCTGACGATCGCACGCAGATGCGGATGGCGTGACATGAACATGTTGAAGTCACGCCGCTCCAGCACTTCGAACTGGCAGAAATCCACGGCGATGACATCGGCCGTGCGGCGTCCGCCGCTGAGCAGCGCCATTTCGCCGAAGAAGGCGCCGGGCTCCAGCCGCACTGCTCCGCTTGCCAGCCGTACTTCGACCGCGCCGGAGGAGATGAAATACATGCTGTCGCCGCGATCCCCGCGGCGGATGACGCGTTCGCCGGGCGAGGCGAGTTTGGGGTTGAACAGCAGGAGCAGCTCCTCAAGCGCATCCTCGCCGGCTTCGGAAAAGAGCGGGAAGGTCTCGACCAGCTGCTGGATCCGCAGATGATGCTGGCGCGCGCGCTCCTCGCCGAGCGCCCGGATCTTTTCCAGTTCCCGCGCCAGGGCATCCTGGTTCTTTCGCCCGTAGCTTTCGTAGAGACGTGGCCACTTCACCTTGATGTTGCGGTTCAGCTTCTCCGCTACGAAGATGACGATCGGGTTCAGTGTGATGGAGAGAATCGCGGCGGCGAGGATCAGATCCTGTCCTTCATGCGGCAGGAGCCCGAGCGAAACGCCGAGGCCGGCGAGGATGAAGGAGAATTCGCCGATCTGGGCAAGGCCGCCGGCTGCCGTCAGGCCCATGCCGATCGGATAGCGCAGCAGGGCTACAATGCCGAAGGAGATGATTGCCTTGCCGACGATGATCAGTGCCAGAGCACTGATCACAGCCAGAGGGTGCTGCACAATGATCGACGGATCGAAGAGCATGCCGACGGAAACGAAAAACAGCACCGAGAAGGCATTCTGCAGCGGCAGGGAATCGGCGGCGGCGCGATGGCTGAGATGGGATTCGCTCATGACCACGCCGGCGAAGAAGGCGCCGAGTGCAAAGGAAACGCCGAAGATTGCCGCCGAACCGAAAGCAATGCCGAGCGCGATGGCGAGCACGGTGAGCGTGAAGAGTTCACGCGAGCCGGTACGGGCAATCAGCGTCAAAAGCCAGGGCACGATGCGCGGCCCAAGGAAGATCGCCATGGCGGCAAAGGATGCGACTTTCAGCAAGGTGAGTGCGATGGTGGCAGAAAGCGGCAGGTCAAGGCCATGCGAGGCGGCGTCGCTCGCATGCCCGCCCAGAAGTTCGGCGAGG
Organism: Rhizobium sp. ZK1; assembly: GCF_047782645.1. NCBI lineage: Bacteria > Pseudomonadati > Pseudomonadota > Alphaproteobacteria > Hyphomicrobiales > Rhizobiaceae > Rhizobium > Rhizobium sp. ZK1. The sequence goes on along the minus strand of NZ_CP180586.1, from coordinate 3,723,880 downwards.
GCCGGCAACAGCACGAGCGCCAGTACCATGGCGAGATCCTCGACGATCAACCAGCCGACAGCCACGCGCCCGCCGGCGGTATTGACGAGATTGCGCTCCTCCAGCGCTTTTAGGAGCACGACCGTGCTGGCAACCGAAAGGCTGAGGCCGAAGACGATGCCGGCGCCGAGGCTCCAGCCCCAGAGTTCGCCGAGGCCGACGCCGAGTAGGGTGGCAAGCAGGATCTGGCCGATGGCGCCCGGTACGGCGATGCCGCGCACGGCCAAAAGATCGGATGCGGAGAAGTGCAGGCCGACGCCGAACATCAGCAGGATCACACCCATTTCGGCGAGCTGGCTCGCAAGCTCCGTGTCGGCGACAAAGCCCGGTGTGAATGGTCCCATGAGAATGCCGGCGAAGAGATAGCCGACCAGTGGCGGCAGTCGCAGCCTGTCGGCGCAATAGCCAAGAACCGCCGCAAAGACGAAGCTTATGGCTACCGTCGCAATGAGTCCCGCTTCCTGATGCATCCGCCCTCTCAAAATGCCCGCGGCCGGCACTTTAGGATGAAGCGCCGTCAAAGTTAAAGAGTTGATTTGGATAGATTAGGCCTAAATGGCCGGCTTTTGGTCGGAACCACTAAGGTCCTGTGTCGTTGCCTCTAACATGAAGACAAGGAGAAGAGAGATGCGAAAGATCATCATCAACTGCGCAATCGCTGCCCTTGCCCTGGGCTCGGCTGCAGCGCCCGCAATGGCAGATAGCGTGACCGTCACCCGCGAGCGCTCCTATGACGGATATGACCATTATGACCGTGACCGGGCTCGTCCCGGCGTTACCATCAGCGATCGCGGCATTACGTTCGGCGCGGTGCGTGAACGGGATCGCTGGCGCGATCGGGACCGTGACCGCTGTTACACGCGTAGCATCACCCGTCAGACCGACGAAGGCACTGTCACAAAAACGGTGCGCCGTTGTGACTAAAGACTGAACTGAGGGCTCGGCGTTCCACTTCGCTGGGAGCTCAACATCGATCACCAAGGCTTATGCCCTCGCCCTTCGGGGTGCGGGCGAAACATAAAGCCATTTAAGAGATATTTGGTGCCCCATGCCGGGGTCGAACCAGCACTTCTTTCGAAACTCGATTTTGAGTCGAGCGCGTCTACCAATTCCGCCAATGGGGCAGCGAAATACGAGGCGGCTGTCTAACATGCGTTCGCCCGCGCGTGCAAGACGGCGGGCGAAGTTTAGCTGTTTCGAATTCGGTATTTAGTGGGCGACCGTTGCGCCCGGTCCGGTAAGGCCGGATTTCTTCAGCGTGATCGCCAGGACCGAGGCCAGCAGGCAGAAGGCGCCGGCGATGAAGAAAGCGGGCAGGTAGCTTTCCAGGGCGGTGCGCGACAGCCCGGCGCCATAGGCGGCGGTTGCAGCGCCGAGCTGGTGGCCGGCAAAGACCCAGCCGAAGACGAGGCCGGCTTTTTCGCGGCCGAAACGGTCGGCAGCGATCTTGACGGTCGGCGGCACGGTGGCGATCCAGTCGAGGCCATAGAAGACGGCGAAGATCGACAGGCCGTAGAAGCTGAAATCGCTGAAGGGGAGGAAAAGCAGCGAGAGACCGCGCAGGCCGTAATACCAGAAGAGCAGCCAGCGATTGTCGAAGCGGTCGGAGAGCCAGCCGGAACCGATCGTCCCGAAGAAATCGAAAATGCCCATGACAGCGAGAACGCTGGCGGCTGCGACCGGCATGATACCGAAATCGCCGCAGAGTGTGACGAAATGCGTTTGGATAAGGCCGTTGGTGCTGAGACCGCAGATGAAAAAGGTGGCGAATAGGATCCAGAAGGTCGAGGTCGTCGAAATGTCTCTGAGAACCGTTATCGGCGTTGCAAGTGCTGCGCCGAGCGTGCCTCGGGCCGGGGCCGGCGCAACCTCGGTTTCGCCGACCGACGGCAGATTCACGTCCGAGGGGCGGTCGCGCATGAAGAGCAGTACGAGAAGGGCGGCGACCATGATCATGGCGCAGACGAAGAAGACCGTGGCGCGCCAGCCATAGCGTTCGGTCAATTCTGCCATCAGCGGCAGGAAAACGAGCTGGCCGGTTGCCGAACTTGCCGAGAGCATACCGACGACGAGGCCGCGATGCTTGACAAACCAGCGTGTGGAAACCGTGGCCGCCAGTACCATGGCCGTCAGCCCGGTGCCGAAGCCGACGACGATGCCCCAGAGCGCCAGCAGATGCCAAAGCTCGGTCATGAACAACGAGCCGATGAAGCCTGCACCGATCAGCGCGAGCGCAAAGACAATGACCTTGCGGACGCCGAAATAGTTCATGAAGGCTGCCGCAAACGGACCCATCAGGCCGAAGAGGATGAGGCGGATGGCAAGGGCAGACGAGATCTGCGAGGTTTCCCAGCCGAATTCATCCTGCAGCGGCTTGATGAGCACGCCCGGCGCGCCCATCGCGCCGGCGGTTACCAGCATGGTCAGGAACGTGGCAGCGACGACGACCCATCCATAGTGAATGTTTCGTCGGGCAAGGGATGATGCAAGGACTGCAGAGACCATGGGCAAATTCCGTTTGTGACGTGGGGACCATACAAGAGTGTTTTAGATGACGGTCATCATATTTGTTGCGTATTGATGATGGACATCATATAAATTGTCAAGCGACCATTTCCGGAGACGAAAAATGCGGGTCAGCCGCGAGAAATTTGCAGAAAACCGCGAGAAGATCCTGACGGCTGCCAGCGTGCTCTTCCGCGAAAACGGTTTCGACGGCGTTGGTGTTGCCGACATCATGAAGGCCGCGGGCCTGACGCATGGCGGGTTTTACGGCCATTTCGAATCGAAGGACGACCTTGCGCTGGAGGTCAGCCGCAAGCTGATCGAGCGCGTGGAAGAGCGCTGGCGCGAGCAGATTGCCGACCACCCCGACCGGCCACTGCAGGCGCTGCTCGATCACTACATCCACCGGCGTACGGTCGACGATCCCGGCGGAAGCTGCGTGTTCGCCTCGCTGATCCAGGAAGTCAGCCGCAGCGAAGGCGCGGTGCGCGCGACTTTCAGCGAGGGACTGTCCACGCTGGTCGATGTGCTGGAGGATATTATGCCTGGCGAAACCAGGGAGGCGCGCCGCGCCAATGCGACGACAACGCTTTCCTCGATGATGGGAGCCGTTATCCTTGCCCGGGCGGTCGAGGACCGGGCACTTGCTGAACAGTTTCTGGTCACGATGCGCCGCAAGCTCGACCCGGAGCAGCAACCTTGAACCGTGTGCGATCTATCAGACTTGAAACTTCTTGTCTTATGATCTCCGTTGTTTGGCGGGTGTGATCGGATCGCCGCCTGCGTGCCTCAACCATCCTTCAAGCGGCGGGACGGCGGCTTATTTGAAGCCGGCGACATTGTGCGGAATGTAGGGCGCTTCGAGTGCGGCGATATCCTCAGCACTCAGTTTTACCGTCAGCGCACCGACGGCATCTCTCAGGTGGTTCGGCTTGGATGCGCCGATGATCGGTGCTGTAACGGCGCTCTTCTGCAGGATCCAGGCTGTGGCGACCTGCGCGCGCGAAATGCCATGGGCCTTGGCGATCTCGGCGACCTTCTCAACAATCTTGCGGTCGGCATCTTCGGCCTGCTTATAAAGCGTCTTGCCGAATTCGTCGGTCTCGCTGCGGTTGGTCGTCTCGTCCCAGTCACGGGTCAGACGACCGCGGGCAAGCGGACTCCAGGGAATGACGGCGATCTTCTGATCCTCGCAGAAGGGCAGCATTTCCCGTTCTTCCTCGCGGTAGAGCAGGTTCAGGTGGTCCTGCATGCTGACGAATTCCGTCCAGCCGTTGAGGCGGGAAGTGTAGAGCGCCTTGGCAAATTGCCAGGAATACATGGAGGAGGCGCCGATATAACGTGCCTTACCGGCCTTTACGACATCATGGAGGGCCTCCAGCGTTTCCTCGATCGGTGTCGTGTAGTCCCAGCGGTGGATCTGGTAGAGGTCGACATAGTCTGTGCCGAGGCGGCGCAGGCTGTTGTCGATTTCGTTGAAGATCGCCTTGCGCGACAGGCCGGCGCCATTCGGGCCGGGGCGCATGCGGTTGAACACTTTGGTGGCGAGCACGATGTCCTCGCGCTTGGAGAAATCCTTTATGGCGCGGCCGACGATCTCCTCGGAGGAGCCGTTGGAATAGGTGTTTGCCGTATCGAGGAAATTGATGCCGAGATCGATCGCCTGCTTGAGCAATGCGCGGCTTTCTTCTTCCGGCAGGCTCCAGGCATGGTTTCCACGGTTGGGATCGCCATAGGTCATGCAGCCGAGGCAGATCTTCGAGACTTCGAGACCGGTCTTCCCGAGTTTTACATATTCCATGAAAGGTGCTCCGTAGTGAACTTCAGCGACGCCCCAGACGCATACGCATGATGTAGAGCAGAAATCGTCGAAGTCTCTGCAAGCGCAGCGGAGAAGGTGTTCTGCAGTTAGCGCAATAATACGTGATGAGTCGGCGGAATGTCGTCTCATCCTTGCGGATTACATCGCTTGCGCATCTGCGCAGTGAGGTGTTAGCTGGTGCAGCATTCTACTGGATCATGCATATGAAACTGCCGCCCGGCGATCGATACGACACGCTCTACCGCGATTTCTCCTGGCAGATATCAGAGGATTTCAATATCGGCCGCGCCGTCAGCGACGACTGGGCCGCGTACGATCCGTATCGCGTCTGCCTCGAGCATTTCAGTGCCGACGGCTATCATCTGTCGTTGACCTACGGCGAACTTGCCGCTCACTCCTCGTCCCTCGCCAACGCGCTCGCAGCACTTGGCATCGGCAGGCGAGATCGTGTGGCGCTGCTCCTGCCGCAATCCTTCGAGACGGTCATTTCGCATGTGGCGATCTACAAGATGGGCGCGATCGCGTTGCCGCTTGCGCTGCTCTTTGGGGTCGAGGCGCTGGAATACCGGCTGAAGGCTGCGGGTGCGAAAGCTGTCGTCACCAACGGCTTCGGGCTTACACGCATCAACCAGATCCGCGATCGTCTGCCTGACATCCAACATGTCGTCAGCATCGAGGGAGCCTCGGCTGGTACGTTCGGCTTTGCCGATCTGGTTTCGGCCTATCCGCCTGTCTTCGACATCGCGCAATCGGGACCGGATGAGCCGGCGCTGATGATTTTCACGTCGGGGACGACTGGGCCGCCGAAGGGCGCGCTGCACGGTCACCGGGTTCTCGCCGGCCATATTCCCGGCATGCAATTCGTCCATGAAGGTTTCCCGCAGGCCGGAGACAAGGTCTGGACGCCGTCCGACTGGGCCTGGGCCGGCGGCTTGCTCAATGCGCTGTTGCCGAGCCTGCTGCTCGGCGTGCCTGTCGTCTCCTCGCCGGCTCAGAAGTTCGATGCCCACATGGCCTATCGCATCATGGCCGAGATGAAGGTGCGCAACGCCTTCATTCCGCCGACGGCGCTGCGCCTCCTGAAATCCGTCGAGGAACCGCGCTTGAAATATGATCTCGTGCTGCGCACCATCGGCTCGGCGGGCGAGTCCTTGGGACGTGAAACCTATGAATGGGCGCGGCGCACGCTCGGCATCATCGTCAACGAATTTTACGGGCAGACGGAATGCAATTTCGTGCTGTCCTCGAGCGCTGCCTTCGGCGTGACGAAGGCCGGAGCGATCGGGCGCGCTTCACCCGGCCACAAAGTGGCTGTTGTCAGCGATGAGGGTGATGAGTTGCCGGTCGGCGAGCAGGGGCAGATCGCCATTGCCAGTCCCGACCCGGTGATGTTCCTCGGCTACTGGAACGATCCTGACGCGACGGAGAGGAAATATGCCAAAGGTTGGTTGCTGACCGGCGATATCGGCCTGCAGGACAAGGAAGGTTATGTCACCTTCGCCGGTCGCGACGACGATGTGATCACGTCGTCAGGGTATCGCATCGGACCGGCGGAGATCGAGGACTGTCTCATCGGCCATCCGGCCGTGCAGCTTGCCGCTGCCGTGGGCAAGCCTGATCCGCTGCGAACCGAAATCGTCAAGGCCTACGTCGTGCTTTCACCTGGTTATAGTCCCGGCGTGGAATTGGCAGCGGAAATACGAGATTGGGTGAAAACGCGGCTTTCAATGCACGAATATCCGCGCGAGGTCGAATTCGTCGATGCTTTGCCGCTGACGACAACGGGCAAGGTGATCCGTCGACTGTTGCGCGAAAAGGCTGCAGCGGAGGCTGAAACTTAGCCGCGGCCGGCAAGCGACATGATCTTCTCGCGCAGCATCTTCGCCATGTTGCGGGTGCTGCGGTACATGTGAAGCTGGGCGGCGACCTGGCGCATGTCGCGGTCGCCATTTTGCGTCAGGCCGATCACCAGCGTGCCCATCTCCTCGCGCTCCTGCCAGAAGCGGCTCATGATCGGATGATCGGAGACGGCGCACGAATCCGAGCGCACGACGTTGGCGTCGTCGAGATGCCATTCCGTCAGTTCGCTCATCAACAGCTTGCCCGGGGAATAGCGGGAATAGCTTTCGTCATAGGCTGTCTTCCAGGTATAGGCCTCGCCGCCCATCATCAGCACGACGACCGAGGCAATCGCCTTGCCTTTGAGGTCGATCGTGTGGATGCGCACGGCGTCGACTTCCGCCAGGTTGGAGACGGCCTCGCGGGCGAAGGCGGTATGATAGCGGTCGGTAACCAGCGCACTGCGGCGCTTACCCTTCCAGCCGCCGGCCTCCAGCGCCAGGAATTCCTCGAAGCGCATGTGGATCTCGCGCGGCTGGCGGGCAACGGTGTGGACGACCGTGCCGAGTTCCTCGAGCAGCCGCCACTGGCGGCGCATCTCGCGCAAATGAGAGGAGGATACGGTGCGGCCGAGATAGACCATGGCGTCGTCATCGCTCTGCAGCATCGGCCGCTGATACGGATTGGCGATGGTCAATGGCAGGTTGCGGCTGAGCGCCACCGCCTTTGCCATGCGCACGAAGATGCCGTTCAGGCGTACGTCCGGCAGCACCAGCGTGCCCGGCAGGCCGAGGTCCGGCGTGATCAGGCCTTCGAAGAGATTGTCCAGCGTCTCGGCCGCGTCCTCGGCATCAACCAAGGGGGTGCCGAGCGGGCCAAAGCTGTTTGCCCAGCCGCGGATGATCGACGGGCCGACGGCAAAGCCGGGCTTGTCGACCGAGAAGGGCATGAGCAGGCGCATGCGGCTGCGATGTTCGTTCTGATCTCTGATAATGGCGAAATTGACCTGCCGGTCTTCCAAACGAGGCATGGCAGGTGCCAGGAAACGGCCGCTGAAGAAGACGTTCGGCTCCATTGCGCGGTTGGAGAGGAAGTCCAGCTCCTCCTGCAGATCGTAGCCGAGCTTGCCGGGGTAAAGGCAGAGTTCACGGCCCGGCCGGCCGATTTCGATCCGCGCTTCGGCCTGTGGCGCTTCGAACTTGAGCGCGGCAAGATCGTGAACCATGCGGTTCGCGATGCTGTCGGTGCTCTCGGTGATGGGTGGTACGCGTACCATCTATCGGGCTCTCATTTCTGGCGTTGCGGCGGAAGGGGTTGCGAAGGCGAAAAGCGTGAAGCCGAGCGCGCGGCGCACGAAGACATGCAGCAGGATCGCTTCTACGGCCATGGCGGAGGCGGTGGCGATCGCCGTGCCGACGATGCCGTAGTGTGGGATCAGCAGGATATTGAGGCCGACATTGGCGGCGAGCGCTCCGGCATAGAGAGCGACACAGAGGTTCTGTTTGCCCGCCATCATCAGAAGCGTCTCGGCGGGACCGACCAGCGCCTTGGCGAGGATGCCGGCAAGCAGGATCGCCATCAGCATGTAACCAGCCGTGAAGGCACCGCCGAAAAGCGACAGCAGCAGATGCCCGGCCGCCAAGACCGCGAGACCGACGCCGAGAGCCGGCCAGAACGTCCAGCGGGCTGCATCGACAGCGGCGACCGCAAGATCGGTCTGGTTGCCTTCGGCGATGATGGAGGAGAAGCGGGGGCCGGAGGCAGCCTTCACCGAGAAATTGATGAAATGCACCAGCGCCATGGTCTTGGCGGCCGCGAAATAGATCGCGACGTCATGCGGTTCCAGGAAGATGCCAACGATCACGACATCGGAATTGGTCAGCAGAAAGCTCACGCCTTCGATCAGGAAGATTGGGAAGGCGACACCGAGCCATTCCAGAAAATCCACTTTGCGAGGGCCGGCATCATAATGCTTGCGCATCCGGTAGAGCGTGGCAGCGTATTGGCCGAGAGCGGTGACGAAGGTTGCCGCAAGTGCTGCCTGCATGGCGGTAACCGCCGTGTGCGGCGCGCCGAAAAGGATGGCAGCCAGCATGAAGAGGATGATGAGGACCGGCCTGACAATATAGACCGGGCTGAGCGCCATGACCGGCCAATGGTTGGCCCGTGACGTACCTTCGAGGACATCGCCGAGCGCGATCATCGGCATGGCCATAAGGCCGAGGAGGATCGGCACAAGGTAATAGCTTTCGATCCTGTCGCCGAAGAAATGCAGGCCGAGCATGCCGGCGATGAGAACGGTGGTGCCCGAGAGCATTGAAAAGATGCGGGCAGTGCCCGTCAGGCCGCGGATTTCGGCAAAGGCGCCGGCCGCGCGATATTGCGGTAGGAAGCGCACGATCGCGGTGTGGAAACCAAGGCAGGAAAGATCGCCGCAGAGGACGACCAGCACCCAGACGAAAACGAAGATGCCGTATTCATATTCACCCATCAGTCGGGCGAGCACGATCTGCGACAGGAACGCGAGTGCGGCGCTGAGGATGCGGATCGAGAAGGCGGTCAACGCCATGCGCTGCGCGGTCGCCTTATCGCCCCGTCCGGTCAGCACCGCGGCAAGCGTGCGCAACGCACGGCCGGCGATCGGCCGCAGCCCTGCGGGCAGCATCTTTTCCGCTGTTTCTATGACCGCCATTTTAACACGCAAAACTCTAAGGGCAGGGCATTCGCACCGACAAGTCTTGCCAGAGCAGGGTTAAGAAACGGTATTGTCAGGGATACCGGGCTACCTGCGGCTGATGTCCAAAAATGGGAGAAAGGCAAAAGAAAATGGCGCCCGAAGGCGCCATTCTCAGACCTGTTCGAAAGCACCGTGGCAGTGCTTGTATTTCTTGCCCGAGCCGCAGGGGCAGGCTTCGTTGCGGCCGACCTTGCCCCAGGTCGCGGGATCGTCGGGGTTGCGGTTTTCCGGCGGGACCGTGACCTCAAGCGCCTGATAGGTCGTATTCGTGAATTCGTCCTCGCCGGTCGTCGGGTCCAGATGATGCGCCTGCATGACGGGCGGCTCTGGCTGCGGCGGAGCCTGCTGCACCAACTCGACGCGCATCAGCTGCGCGGTGACGGCCTGGCGCAGATTGTTGAGCAGCGACTGGAAGAGCTCGAAGGCTTCCGACTTGTATTCCTGCAGCGGATCGCGCTGGGCATATCCACGGAAACCGATGACGGAACGCAGGTGGTCGAGATTGACGATATGCTCTCGCCACAGATGGTCGAGCGTCTGCATGACGACCTGGCGCTCGACATAGTGCATGATGTCAGGACCGAAACGCTCGACCTTCTCATTGAAGGCAGCGTTCGTGGCTTCCATCAGGCGTTCGCGGATGTCGTCCTCGCCGATGCCTTCTTCCTTCACCCAGTCCTCGATCGGAAGGTCGAGATTGAGGATGTCGGCGGCCTGCGTCTTCAGGCCGGCGGCATCCCACTGTTCGGCGTAAGCGCGTTCCGGGATATGGGTCGTGACCAGGTCGTCGACCACTTCGCGACGCATGTCGGAAACGGTTTCGGAAATATTCGGAGCTTCCATCATCTCGACGCGCTGCTCGAAGATGACCTTGCGCTGGTCGTTCAGGACGTCGTCGTACTTCAGAAGGTTCTTGCGGATGTCGAAGTTGCGGGCCTCGACCTTCTTCTGCGCACGCTCCAGAGCCTTGTTGATCCAGGGATGGACGATCGCCTCGCCCTCCTTGAGGCCCAACTTCTGCAGCATGCTATCCATACGGTCGGAGCCGAAGATGCGCATCAGGTCGTCCTGCAGCGACAGGTAGAACTTGGAACGGCCGGGGTCGCCCTGACGGCCGGAACGGCCGCGTAACTGGTTGTCGATACGGCGGCTTTCGTGACGCTCGGTGGCGATGACGTAAAGACCGCCGGCGGCAAGCGCCTTTTCCTTGAGCTGCTTGATCTCTTCGCGGATTGCCTCGACCTTGGCGTCGCGCTCGGGACCCTGTTCGACCTCACCAAGCTCATGCTCGATACGCATGTCGAGGTTGCCGCCGAGCTGGATGTCGGTACCGCGGCCGGCCATGTTGGTGGCGATCGTCACGGCACCCGGCACACCGGCCTGGGCGACGATATAGGCTTCCTGCTCGTGGTAGCGGGCATTCAGAACCTGGAAGTTCGAGAAGCCCTGCTTGCGCATCAGCTCTGCCAGAAACTCCGATTTCTCGATCGAGGTCGTGCCGACGAGCACCGGTTGGCCGCGCTTGTGAGCGTCCAGGATCTCGGCGATGATCGCCTTGTATTTTTCTTCGACGGTCCGGTAGACCTCGTCGTCTTCATCAATGCGCTTGATCGGCAGGTTGGTCGGCACCTCGAGAACATCGAGATTGTAGATGTTGCCGAATTCTTCCGCTTCCGTCTGAGCAGTACCGGTCATGCCGGCAAGCTTGTCGTACATGCGGAAATAGTTCTGGAAAGTGATCGAAGCCAGCGTCTGGTTTTCCGGCTGGATCTGCACCTTTTCCTTGGCTTCGAGCGCCTGGTGCTGGCCTTCCGAATAACGACGGCCCGGCATCATGCGGCCGGTGAATTCGTCGATGATGACGATTTCGCCGTTGCGGACGATGTAATCCTTGTCGCGCTGGAACAGCTTGTGGGCCTTCAGCGCATTGTTGACGTGATGGACGATCGCGACGTTCTCGATGTCATAGAGCGAAGCGCCCTTCAGGAGGCCGGCCTGCTTCAGCAGGTTTTCCAGCTTCTCGGTGCCGACTTCGGAGAAGTTCGCCGAGCGCTGCTTTTCATCGATTTCGTAATCCTCCGGCGACAGCAGCGGAATGAAGGTGTCGATGGTGTTGTAGAGGTCGGAACGGTCATCGAGCGGGCCGGAGATGATCAGCGGCGTGCGGGCTTCATCGACGAGGATCGAGTCCACTTCGTCGACGATCGCGAAATTGTGGCCGCGCTGGACCATCTGGTTCGTCTCGTACTTCATGTTATCGCGCAGATAATCGAAGCCGAGTTCGTTGTTTGTCGCGTAGGTGATGTCGCAGTTGTAAGCGTCACGGCGTTCTTCATCGGAAAGGCCGTGGACGATGACGCCGGTGGTCAGGCCGAGGAAGCCGTAGAGACGGCCCATGGTCGCCGCGTCACGCTGAGCCAGGTAGTCGTTGACAGTGACGACATGCACGCCCTTGCCGGCAAGCGCGTTCAGATAGACCGGCAGGGTGGCGACCAGCGTCTTGCCTTCGCCGGTCTTCATTTCGGCAATGGCATTGGAATGCAGGATCATGCCACCGACGAGCTGTACGTCAAAAGGTCGCAGGCCAAGGACGCGGCGGGAGGCCTCGCGCACGACCGCGAAGGCCGGGATCAGGATGTCGTCCAAGGTCTTGCCTTCTGCGAGGAGTGCGCGGAACTCCAGCGTCTTTGCGGCGAGCTGCTCATCCGTCAGCGCCTTGGTCTTCTCTTCGATAGAGTTGATTGCGGCGACGTTCGGCTGGAAGGACCGCACGCGACGATCGTTGGCAGAGCCAAATAACTTGCGGGCAATACCGCCAAAGCTGACCATATGACTGGTCCTTTCTGAATATTCTTCCCCGACGTTTCTTATTCGCTACCCAGCCGAAAAACAGGCGCACGCTTGAAAACGCCCGGAAACTGTTCTGGACGCGAGGTTGCGTGACAGATAAGAGGGGGGGCAAATGATGTCAACGGATTTGGCTGATATAGAAAGGCCACATTCCGGTGTTGAAGGCTGTTTTCGGGCTGGATTCACGAAAGCTGAAGCCGGCGGGTATAATTGTGAAGGGTTATTTGATGTTGAGCACCAACAAACTTGCTGCGCTGGCGTTTACGGCCTTCGTCGCCTTCCAGGCTCCGGCCTATGCCGATGATGCCGTCGTCGCCAAGGTCGGCAATCTGGAAATCCACCAGTCGGAACTCGATCTGGCTGTGGCCAATCTCGATCCGCAGCTCGCGCAGCTCCCCGACGACCAGAAGAAGGTCGCCGCCCTCTCTGCCGCCATCGACGTGAAGCTGCTTGCTGCCGACGCTACTGCCGAGAAGCTCGACCAGACTGATGATTTCAAGAAGCGCATGCAGTATCTTACCGACCGCGAACTTCACAACGCCTACTTCAAGAAGCATGTCGTCGACACCGTGACCGATGCCGAGGTGAAGGCACGCTACGACAAGGAAGTCGCCGCGCTGCCGAAGCAGGAAGAAGTTCACGCCCGCCACATCCTCGTCAAGACCGAGGATGAGGCCAAGGACGTCATCAAGCAGCTCGACGCCGGTAAGGATTTTGCCGAACTCGCCAAGGAAAAGTCCACCGATCCGAACAAGGATGACGGCGGCGACCTCGGTTATTTCAGCCGCGGCCGCATGGTCAAGGAATTCGAGGACGCAGCCTTCGCGCTTGAGAAGGGCACCTATTCCAAGACCCCTGTGAAGACCGATTTCGGCTACCATGTCATCAAGGTAGAAGATAAGCGCGACGCTCCGCCGCCGCCGTTCGAACAGGTAAAGGATCAGGTTCGTCAGCTCGTCATGCGCGACAAGTATCTTGCGCTCCTGAACCAGGCGAAAGCTTCGGTCAAGGTCGATATCACGGACGAAACGCTCCGCAAGGGTTACGAAGACGCAAACAAGCAGCCTGAGCCGGGTGCAGAACCCGCGCCGGCACCGGCACCGCAGCAGTAATCATTAGATTTGGGTCCGGTTCTTCCGGACCCTTCACTATCATTGTTGTTGTCGCATTTCCGGATGGCGCACCGGTTTTATTTCACTTGGAAATGCTCATTGGCAGGTCACATCCCATGTCCGCTACCGTTTCTCCGCTTGCCCCGAAAACCTTTGCCTCGCTGCCAGCACTTCGCGGTGTGCGCATGGCGACCGCTTCAGCCGGCATCAAGTATAAGAACCGGACGGACGTGCTGATGATGGTCTTCGACGCTCCGGCTGCCGTTGCCGGCGTCTTCACGAAGTCGAAGTGCCCCTCCGCACCGGTCGATTTCTGCCGGACCAACCTGCCGCATGGCACGGCGCGTGCCGTCGTCGTCAATTCAGGCAATGCCAATGCCTTTACAGGCATGAAGGGCCGCGCTGCGACCGAGCTGACGGCAAAGTCGGCCGCTGCAGCCGTCGGCTGCAGCGAAAATGAGATCTTTCTCGCGTCGACCGGCGTCATCGGCGAACCGCTCGACGCCACCAAATTTTCCGGCGTGCTCGACAAGATGCATGCCGATGCCGCCGGTGACTTCTGGTTCGAGGCCGCCAAGGCCATCATGACCACCGACACCTATCCGAAGGTTTCGACCCGCACTGCCGAAATCAACGGCGTCAAAGTGACGATCAACGGCATTGCCAAGGGTGCCGGCATGATCGCGCCCGACATGGCGACCATGCTTTCTTTCGTCGTCACGGATGCCGATATCGCTTCCTCTGCCCTGCAGTCGCTGCTGTCTGCCGGCGTCGAGCCGAGCTTCAACTCGATGACCGTCGACAGCGACACCTCGACCTCGGACACGCTGATGCTTTTTGCGACGGGTGCAGCGGCAGCTGACGGACAGGCGCGCATCGTGAGCGCGGACGATCCGCAGCTCGGCGCTTTCCGCGCAGCCCTCAACGAACTCCTCAAGGATCTGGCGATCCAGGTCGCCCGCGACGGCGAGGGCGCCACGAAGATGCTCGAGATCACCGTGACCGGTGCGGAGAGCGATGCCGCCGCCAAGACGATCGCTCTCTCCATCGCCAATTCGCCGTTGGTCAAGACTGCGGCTGCCGGTGAAGACGCCAATTGGGGCCGTATCGTCATGGCCGTCGGCAAGGCCGGCGAAATGGCCGACCGCGATCGGCTCGCCATCTGGTTCGGTGATGTGCGCGTCGCCGTCAACGGCGAGCGCGATCCTGCCTACTCCGAAGATGCCGCCTCCGCGGTGATGAAGAAGCAGGATATTCCTGTCAAAGTCGACATTGGCCTTGGCTCGGGCAAGGCTACGGTCTGGACCTGCGACCTCACCAAGGAATATGTTGCGATCAATGGCGACTACCGGAGCTGACCGTTCGTTGATGCAGGCATCTCTTCCGAAGCAGAACCTGCCGTTGGTCCGGCGGCTGGAGGCCGTGGGCTTTCGTGCCTGGCCGGCTGCATCCGTGCAATATGACGGAAGCTGGCAGGTCCGCCTGACCGCGGGCCATCCTTCCAACCGCCTGAACTCCATCGTGCCGCTCGATCCTTCCGACCATCGTGATGTCGAGATCAGGCTGGAGAAGGCAAGCCGCAAGTTCGAGGCCTATGGCCGTCCCGCTATCGTACGCGAGACGCCTCTTGCCTCGCCTGTTCTGATCGGCCTGCTCAAGGAGCAGGGATGGGAGCGTTTCGATGAGACGGCGGTCATGGTCTGCGATCTCTCGCAGGCCGATCTGCCCGATACGCTCGATCATCTCCCGACCCACGATGTCGGCCGGTTCGTCGATGCCAATCTTGCGGTCGATCAGGCGCCAGTATCGCTGAAGCCGGCGCTTGCCGAGATCATCTCGGCAATCAAGCCGCCATCAGGCCTTTTCATGATCGAGGATGCCATCCTTGGCTCGCTGGCAACGGTTCTCTGCGTGCAGGACAACGATCTTGCCGGCATCATGTCGCTTTCGGTTGCCGATGGGCATCGCCGCAGGGGTCTCGGCGTAGAAATCCTGACTTCGGCCTTACGCTGGGCGCGGATGCGCAGCGCCCGGACTGCCTGGCTGCAGGTGAAGCTTTCCAACGCGCCGGCGATTGCACTCTATGAGCGCCTTGGTTTCCGTGATGCCTATCATTACTGCTACTGGCAGGAGCGCTGCGAATGAGCGAAGCCGGAAAGAGGCTGCTTCTGGTCGCCGCCTGCGCGCTGATCGACACGGACGGGCGTATTCTTCTGGCACAGCGGCCGGAAGGCAAGTCGCTTGCCGGCCTGTGGGAGTTTCCCGGCGGCAAGGTGGAATCCGGCGAGACACCGGAGGAGACGCTGGTACGCGAGTTGAACGAAGAGCTCGGCATCACGACCAAGGTACCATGTCTTGCGCCGCTGACCTTCGCCAGTCACAGCTACGACACATTCCATCTGCTGATGCCACTTTACGTCTGCCGCCGTTATGAAGGCATTCCACACGGTCGTGAGGGACAGGCGATCAAATGGGTGCGCCCGCAGGCGCTGCGCGATTACCCGATGCCGCCGGCCGACGAGCCGCTCATCCCAGTGCTGCAGGATTTACTTTAGCTTTTCTGATTATTAATGCGAAACGTCGATTTCGCCTGTGGATATTAATCGATCATTTAGCACCTTCTGGCAATGATCGGCCTCACTCAAGCAACTGGCGTGTGTATTTAAGGGCTTGACGTCATGGACGACGATTTCTGGAAAGCTGTGCGCGAGAAGGAACGCGCTTCTTCGTCTGCTTCGCGCAGGACGGGGGCGCTCAATATTGCCCTTCTCTTCGGCACGGCCGTGGTGGCGCTCACCCTCATCCTGACGCCGATGCTGGCGGATTCTTCCAAGAAGAGCGTGCTCGCCAGCGCGCCGGCTGATTTCGACACGATCACCACCGGCTCCATCCCGAAAACCGAGAATGGCCCGAAAAGCGAGAACGGCAAGCGCTATACGATCCGCCGCAGCGTCCTCCAGGATACGCCTGGGTCGGTCTGTGTCGTTCAGGGCTACGGCGTCGGCGCCGGCTGCTGAGGAAATGAAGCTCCCGTCCCGGGGAGCCGTGAATTTCATTGCCGTCTTGCGCACAGAAGGGTTGGGTTGATGAATTTGCTGAAGAAATTTCTGGCAGACGGACGTGGTGCAACGGCGATCGAATATGGATTGATCGCAGCGCTGATGGCGGCTGCCCTCATTGGGGGGCTGGGCGTGTTCACCAATGGCCTGCTAGGCGTATTCAACACCGTCGAGAATAACCTGACGATCAACTGAGCAGTCCACTGGATTCACTGCTTGAGCTTCTGCTCTTCCACTTTGAGAGCGTCAGCAAGTCGTGCCTTGGCCGATCCCGGCCTCAGCGGCTGCTGCTGGCTTTCGTGCGGTGCCCAGCCCGACACGTAGATCAACGAGAATGTCGCGCGGATACGGCCGTCGGGGTCCGAATAGCGCTCTGCGTACATTTCGGCGGCGCGCAGGAAGAAGGCGCGCGTCAGCGGCTTGCGGCTGCGGGCTACCAGGGGATTGGCCATGCCCATCGCCCTCAGATCACGCATCAGCGGAAAAATTGAATCATAGCGGACAATATAATTCTCTGCATCAATGACGGGCAGGGCAAAGCCCGCGCGCTGAAGCAGACCGCCGACATCGCGGACATCGGCGAAGGGGATGACGCGCGGACTTGCGCCGCCGGTCATCTCGATCTCAGTCGCCAGCAGCACCTCGCGCAGTTCCTGCAGCGTACCGGCGCCCGGAATGGCAGCCAGGAACAGGCCGTCCGGCTTCAACGCGCGGCGGATCTGGATGAAGACGCCGGGCGTGTCGTTGGTCAGGTGCAGGTTGAGCGGTGCAATTACCAGATTGGCCGATTGGGGGGCGAGCGGCACGTCTTCGAGCGGCGCTTCGAGAAAGAGTTCGCCCGAAGTGACATAGCTGATGTCACTTTCCACGCGGGTGAGGCTGCCTACCTTGCCGGTCGCCATCGCCGCACGGGCAGCTGCGCCCGTTGCGCCATGCAGTTCCACCGCATGTTCAAAGGTGCGCTCGACGACGGCCAGGCGGTCTGCCAGTTCCTCGGCGGCGATATCGAGCAGGAAACCTGCCTTCAGATCATTATTTGCGAGCGCGCGGTGACGATTTGCGGCGATCTGCGCCTTGTCGAAGATGATATCCATGGCGATGTCCATATTCCCCTGTCCGACAGGCGGCAAGGCGATTTTCCTTTGGCTCGTGACACGCTAGTCTCCCTCATATGGGGATGATCGAGACGGAAAGAGCGAAGGGACGGATATGGGCGCAGCTTCTGCGGCCTCTCTCCATGCTTGCCGATCTTGTCTATCCGCCGGCCTGCGCGGCCTGTGGTATTTCGACGGGCGGCCATCGTGGGCTCTGTCCAAAGTGCTGGTCCGACGTCCGCTTCATCGAGCGGCCTTATTGTGAGGTGCTCGGCATTCCCTTTTCACATGATCTCGGCGCCGGCATCCTGAGCGCCGAGGCGATCGCCAATCCACCGCCTTTCGACCGTCTGCGTTCGGCAGCCGTCCATGACACTGCCGTGCGCAGTCTCGTGCACGGCCTCAAATACCGGGATCGCACGGATCTCGCGCCGATGATGGCGGGCTGGATGCTGCGTGCCTCGGACGGCATGGTCGAGTGCTGTGACGCCGTCGTTCCGATCCCTTTGCATCGCACGCGTATGATCTCGCGCAAGTTCAACCAGGCGGCGGAGCTTGCCCGGCATCTGGCGCGGCTTGCGGACAAGCCGCTGCTGCCAGCGACCCTTCTGCGCGTCAAGCGCACCAACCAGCAGGTCGGTCTTGGTGTGCGGGCGCGAGAAGACAATGTTCGAGGCGCCTTTGCGATTGCCAGGGACAAAGAAAATGATGTCTTCGGCAAGCGCATCGTCCTCGTCGACGATGTCTATACGACGGGTGCTACAGTCGATGCGGCAACGCGGGTGCTGCGCAAGGCAGGTGCTGCCGATATAACGGTTTTGACCTTTGCAAGGGCCTTTGCAGAAACTATATGACAATGAGAAAACAGCACCGTCTGGAGACCATTCATGGTACCCGTTACCATCTATACACGGCAATTCTGCGGCTTTTGTACACGCGCCAAATCTCTGCTTGAAGAGAAAGGCGTGGACTATGTCGAGCATGACGCGACCTTCTCGCCTGAGCTTCGCCAGGAAATGCTCGGCAAGTCGAATGGCCGCACCACCTTTCCGCAGATTTTCGTCGGCGCCACGCATGTCGGGGGGTGCGACGATCTCTACGCGCTCGATCGTGCCGGCAAGCTCGATCCGCTGCTGGCCGCCTGAGGAAAAGCGATGAGTTTCACGGCCGCCGCCATCCAGATGTGCTCAGGTGTCGATCCGGAGCGGAATGCCGCTTCGATGGTGCGCCTCGTCCGGGAAGCCGCCGCAAAGGGTGCGATTTACGTGCAGACGCCGGAAATGACCGGCATGCTGCAGCGCAACCGCGCAGCGGCAAAGGAAGTGCTGCGCGACGAGAGCAATGACATCATCGTCAGGACCGGTTCGGCGCTCGCTGCCGAACTCGGCATTTACATGCATGTCGGCTCGACGGCGATTGCACTCGATGACGGCAAGATGGCCAATCGCGGTTTCCTCTTCGGACCTGACGGCAAGATCCGGAACCGCTACGACAAGATCCACATGTTCGATGTCGATCTCGACAATGGTGAAAGCTGGCGCGAAAGCGCCGCCTACCGACCGGGGTCTGAGGCACGCGTGCTGTCGCTGCCTTTCGCCGAGATGGGTTTCACCATCTGCTATGACGTGCGTTTTCCGCAGCTTTTCCGTGCGCAGGCGGTTGCCGGCGCAGAAGTGATGACCGTTCCGGCCGCTTTCACGAAGCAGACCGGCGAGGCACATTGGGAAATTCTGCTGCGCGCGCGCGCCATCGAAAACGGCGTCTTCATCATCGCCGCAGCACAGGCCGGCCTGCATGAGGATGGCCGTGAGACATTCGGTCATTCGATGATCGTCGATCCCTGGGGCAAGGTGCTCGCTTCGGCCGGCCCGCTCGGCGAGGCGGTCATTCTGACGGAGATCGATCCGGCCGCTGTGAAGGCTGCACATGACAAGATTCCGAACCTTAAGAACGGCCGGGAGTTTTCCATCGAGAAGATTGCGGGGGATGTTTCAGGAGGCGTAGCAGCTTGATCCGCTATTCCCTTATTTGTGAGAATGCCCACGAGTTCGAAGGCTGGTTTTCCGAAAGTGCCGATTTCGATCGCCAGGTCGCGAGTGGTTTTCTGACCTGTCCTGTCTGCAATTCCGGCTCCATCTCCAAGTCGCTCATGGCGCCTTCCGTTTCGACCGCACGCAAGAAGGATGAGATGCAGGTCGTCGCCATGGATACGGCCCGCCGCGAAGCCTTTGTGAAGCTGAAGGAAGCCGTTGCCGCGATCAAGGCGAATTCCGAAGATGTCGGAACCCGCTTTCCCGAGGAGGCACGCAAGATCCATTACGGCGAGGCGGAAGCCCGCGGCATTATTGGCCAGGCGACACCCGATGAAGCGCAGTCGCTGGTGGATGAGGGCATTGATATCGCTGCCTTGCCCGTCTTGCCCGAAGACGTGAACTGATATGCGGCCGGCTGGTCTTTTATAATTTTGCCTGCATGCGGCGCGATCAGGCTGGACGTTTTGCCAGCAGCATGTAATTCACATCCATATCGTTTGACAGGTTCCACTGGTTTGCCAGCGGATTGAAGAAGACGCCCGTGCGGTCGACAATCTCGAGACCGCTTGCCGCAAGCGGCTTTTCCAGTTCTTCCGGGCGTACCAGCTTCTCATATTGATGCGTGCCGCGCGGCAGCCAGCGCAGGACGTTTTCGGCAGCGAAAATGGCAAGTGCGGCCGCCTTCATCGTGCGGTTGATCGTGGCGACGAACATCAGGCCGCCTGGTCGGACCATGCTGGCGCAGGTATTCATGAAAAGCTCGACATCGGCCACATGCTCCACCACTTCCATGTTGAGCACGATATCGAAGGTCTCGCCTGCCTCGGCAAGCTGCTCGGCGGTGACGGCGCGATAGTCGACGGCAACACCCGATGCCTTGGCGTGGGTGGAGGCGATGCCGATGTTCTTTTCCGAGGGATCGGCGCCGACGACTTCAGCGCCCATCCGGGCGACCGGCTCCGACAAGAGGCCGCCGCCGCAGCCGATATCGAGCACACGCAGGCCTTCAAGTGGCTTGGCAGTCTTCGGATTGCGTGAAAAATTCTCCGCTGCCTTGTCGCGGATATAGGTCAGGCGAACAGGATTGAATTTGTGCAGCGGCTTAAACTTGCCCGTTGGGCTCCACCACTCGGCCGCCATGGCGGAAAAGCGATCGACTTCGCTCTGGTCGATGGTAGTCTTTGCCGGTTCGTTCATCTGCCGCTCCTTGATGTCCTGTCAGTGAAGTCGGACGATCGAGGCGATAAGTCAAGGGCGCTCAGGTCGCACCGGAGGCTTGGCAGGACCATAAAAAGAGCAAGTCTGAAGGCAGTAAAAAACCCCGCGTCTTCGCGGGGTTTCGGATCCTAGGTGATGCCGATTTAGCGGCACTGACGGCGCGGGCCGTACGTGGGCTGGTATGTGTTATCATATGCGCGGTACGAGCGATAACGGCTGTAGCAGTATTCGGCGTGCGAACTGCCTGCACTCACGCGCGGCTGCGAGGCTATGATGCCACCGATGATCGCGCCGGCGGCCAGGCCACCGATAATGGCGCCAGTATTGTCATGGCGGCGATAATAGCGGTCGCGGTAGTGGCGGTCGCCATAATAGCGGCGGTCCCTGTCCCACCTGCGGTCATAGCGATAACGGTTCGAATAGCGGTAATTGCTGCCCCAACCTTGGTTATAACGAGGGCAGTTCGTGAAGTTGTTGCAGCCAATCTGAAGAAGGGGGGTGGCTTGGCCGCCTGTGGTCTGCCGCTGCACTGCCGTGTGAATCGAGTTTGCCGTATAGGCTGGCCCTGCCCAGGCGGGCATTCCGGAGAATGCGGTCGCTATCGACAGTGCAATTATCGCTAATCTTCTCATTCTGTTCACCAGCTTCCTTGACGCATCCAATGCGATTTAAACGCATTTGAGACCACTAAGTTCAGTCGCCTTCATGTTCCGGTTTGACGGATACGGAGAACGGGTGCTTAACCGCAGCTCGCAGGGATCACTTCTGACGAAATCCTGCCGCCTCCACTTCACCCTTTCCCCACCCTTGCCACCCTCCGTCAAACTCGCTAAGAGACGCGCCAACTTTCGTCCTTGGTTGGCGGGGCTTTAGAGGCGTTCCAGAAACCAGTATTTCCGGGCTCTTCGGCCATTTGACAGCCGGGGTTTTCTGATGCCCGGGAGGGCGGCAATGCGACTCCCGGCGGTTTGTGAATGGCGCGTGGCGTGCCGGGGAAGCAAATCCCGTTTTCCGGCAATCACGCTCGGGTCGTGGTAGAGGCTTATGGCACGCATCGTTATGAAATTCGGCGGGACCTCCGTCGCTGATCTGGGCCGCATCAAGAACGTTGCCCGCCACGTAAAACGCGAAGTCGATGCCGGCCATGAAGTGGCGGTCGTCGTTTCCGCTATGTCCGGCAAGACCAACGAGCTGGTTGGCTGGGTTCAGAACACGCCGAAGGTGATCGGCGCGAACTCTCCTTTCTACGATGCGCGCGAATATGATGCCATTGTCGCCTCCGGCGAGCAGGTTACATCAGGTCTTTTGGCGATCGCGCTGCAGAGCATGGGCATCAATGCCCGCTCATGGCAGGGCTGGCAGATCCCGATCCGCACCGACAATGCACATGGCGCAGCCCGCATCATGGAAATCGATGGCGTCGATATCATCAAGCGTATGGGCGAGGGACAGGTCGCCGTCGTTGCCGGCTTCCAGGGTCTCGGCCCTGACAACCGCATCTCGACGCTCGGACGCGGCGGGTCTGATACGTCTGCCGTGGCGATTGCGGCTGCTGTGAAGGCTGATCGCTGCGATATCTATACCGATGTCGACGGCGTTTATACGACTGATCCGCGTATCGAACCCAAGGCACGGCGCCTCAAGAAGATCGCTTTCGAAGAAATGCTGGAAATGGCGTCGCTCGGCGCAAAGGTTCTTCAGGTGCGCTCCGTCGAGCTTGCCATGGTGCACAAGGTACGCACCTTCGTGCGTTCGTCTTTCGAGGATCCCGATGCTCCGGGCATGGGCGACCTCTTGAACCCACCCGGAACGCTGATTTGTGACGAGGATGAAATCGTGGAACAGGAAGTAGTCACCGGCATCGCCTACGCCAAGGATGAGGCTCAGATCTCGCTTCGCCGTCTTGCTGACCGGCCGGGCGTTTCCGCCGCGATCTTCGGTCCGCTCGCTGAAAGCCATATCAACGTCGACATGATCGTCCAGAACATCTCTGAGGATGGTTCGAAGACGGATATGACCTTTACCGTTCCCTCTGGTGATGTCGAGAAAGCCATCAAGGTTCTTTCCGATAATAAGGAGAAGATCGGCTATGATGTCGCGCAGAGCGAATCGGGGCTGGTGAAGGTTTCCGTCATCGGCATCGGCATGCGCAGTCATGCGGGCGTTGCAGCGACTGCCTTCCGGGCACTTGCCGAAAAAGGCATCAACATCAAGGCAATTACAACCTCAGAGATCAAGATTTCAATCTTGATTGATGGTCCTTATGCAGAACTCGCTGTCAGAACTTTGCATTCCTGCTACGGTCTGGATAAGAATTGATTCCCAGCGGGCGGTCTGCCCCTTCAGGTTGAAGATGCGGCTGGTCCTTCTGGCCGCATTAAGCGTTTATTTCGGGGAGCTTGAGACGCAATGAGAGACCTTTCCGGCGGTCCGCGCGTGCTGCTCAAGCGGCTGCGCGAATTGATGGCGGAGCCGCTGGAGCCGCAGGAGCGACTCGACCGGATCGTGCGCCAGATCGCCAGCAACATGGTGGCGGAGGTCTGCTCCGTTTACGTGCTGCGCGCCGACGGCGTTCTTGAGCTTTATGCTACCGAAGGTCTCAATAAGGAAGCCGTCCACCTCTCGCAGCTGAAGATGGGACAGGGCCTCGTCGGAACGATCGCCGCATCGGCCCAGCCGCTCAATCTTTCCGATGCGCAGTCGCACCCAGCCTTCCGTTACCTGCCGGAAACGGGCGAAGAGATCTATCATTCCTTCCTCGGCGTGCCGATCCTGCGCACGGGCCGCTCGCTCGGCGTTCTCGTCGTGCAGAACAAGGCGAGCCGCAATTATCGCGAGGAGGAGCTGGAAGCGCTCGAGACGACGGCGATGGTTCTCGCCGAGATGATCGCCACCGGCGAACTCAAGAAGATCGCCAAGCCGGGCCTCGAACTCGACCTCACCCGTTCAGTCACGGTCGACGGCGATACCTATAATGACGGGATCGGCCTCGGCTACGTCGTGCTGCACGAGCCGCGTATCGTCGTTACCAATCTGCTGAACGAGGATGCGGAGAAGGAAATCCGGCGGCTGGCGGAAGCCATGGGTTCGCTCAGGATCTCCATCGACGACATGCTGTCGCGACGTGACGTTTCCATGGAAGGTGAACATCGCGAGGTGCTGGAAACCTACCGCATGTTCGCCCACGATCAGGGCTGGGTGCGCAAGCTGGAAGAGGCGATCCGCAACGGCCTGACGGCGGAAGCGGCGGTCGAGAAGGTCCAGAGTGACACCAAGGCGCGCATGATGCGCCTGACGGACCCTTATCTGCGCGAGCGGATGCATGATTTCGAGGATCTGGCGAACCGGCTGCTGCGCGTGCTGACCGGCTATACCGGCCGCACGACCGCCGAGGGCTTCCCGAACGATGCAATCATCCTGGCGCGCGCCATGGGTGCGGCAGAGCTCCTCGACTACCCGCGTGCCAATGTTCGCGGTCTGGTGCTGGAAGAGGGGGCGGTGACGAGCCATGTGGTGATCGTCGCGCGCGCTATGGGCATTCCGGTCATCGGCCAGGCAGCGGGTGTCGTGGCGCTGGCGGAAAACGGCGATGCCGTCATCATCGATGGCGACGAGGGCCATGTGCATATCCGGCCGATGCCGGAGCATCAGCGCTCCTACGAAGAAAAGGTTCGCTTCCGTGCAAGGCGGCAGGAGCAGTTCCGGGCTTTGCGGTCCGTCGAACCGGTCACCCGGGACGGGCAACGCATACAGCTTCAGATGAATGCAGGTCTGCTGGTCGACCTGCCGCAGCTGGCAGAATCGGGAGCCGAGGGCATCGGGCTTTTCCGCACCGAGCTGCAGTTCATGATCGCTTCCACCATGCCGAAGGCGGAAGAGCAGGAAATGTTCTACCGCAATGTGCTGAAGCAGGCCGGCGGTCGTGTCGTAACTTTCCGTACGCTCGATATCGGCGGCGACAAGGTGGTGCCTTATTTCCGCGGTCACGAGGAGGAAAACCCGGCGCTCGGCTGGCGGGCGATCCGCCTTTCGCTCGACCGGCCGGGCCTCTTGCGCACGCAGTTGCGCGCTTTGCTGAAGGCCGCTGCCGGCGCTGAGCTGAAGCTGATGGTACCGATGGTGACTGAGGTTTCCGAACTCCGGCAAGTGCGTGAACTGCTGCAAAAGGAAGTGCAGCATTTGTCGCGCTTCGGCCACGGCCTTCCGCGCAAGCTGCAATTCGGCGCGATGCTGGAAGTGCCGGCCCTGCTCTGGCAGCTCGACGAGCTGATGGATGCGGTCGACTTCGTCTCTGTCGGATCCAACGACCTCTTCCAGTTCGCGATGGCGGTCGACCGCGGCAATGCGCGGGTTTCCGAGCGCTTCGATCCGCTGGAGCGGCCGTTCCTGCGCATCCTGCGTGACATCGTGCGCGGTGCGGACCGCAACAAGACGCCGGTGACGCTATGCGGTGAGCTGGCCGGCAAGCCGCTCTCGGCTATGGCGTTGCTCGGCGTCGGTTTCCGCTCCATCTCTATGTCGCCGGCCTCGATCGGACCGGTCAAGGCGATGCTTCTTGGGCTTGATGTCGGGGCGCTGGCGGCGGCGGTCAATGAGGCGCTGGACGACCGGCATGCAACGACGCCGATGCGCGAAGTGCTTGCCCGCTTCGCCGAGAGCCACAATATTCCCCTTTAGACATATATTAGAAGAACTGGAGCAAGGGGTGGCGAAGCTTCCCATTGAAAAGATGCGCGAGCTTGAGCGCCGCTTCGGCGAGATCGAAGCCCGCATGTCGGCCGGCCCCTCGGCCGATGTCTATGTAAAGCTCGCATCCGAATATTCCGAACTGCAGCCGGTGGTGACCAAGATTCGCGCCTATCAAAAGGCTGTGGACGAGCTTGCCGATCTGGAGATCCTGTTCGAGGACAAGTCCGTCGATCGCGAAATGCGCGACCTTGCCGAACTCGAACTGCCTGACGTGAAAGAACGGATCGAGGCGCTGGAAAATGAAATCCAGGTCCTGCTGCTGCCGAAGGATGCGGCCGACGAGAAAAGTGCGATCCTGGAAATTCGCGCCGGCACCGGCGGCAATGAGGCGGCCCTTTTCGCCGGCGATCTCTTCCGCATGTATGAGCGTTACGCGGCCGCACATGGCTGGAAGGTCGAAGTGTTGTCGGCGAGTGATGGGGAAGCTGGAGGCTACAAGGAAATCATCGCGACGATCACCGGCAAGGGCGTCTTCGCCAAGTTGAAGTTCGAATCCGGCGTGCACCGCGTGCAGCGTGTGCCGGAGACGGAAGCGGGCGGACGTATCCATACCTCGGCGGCGACCGTTGCCGTTTTGCCGGAAGCCGAGGAGATCGATATCGAAATACGGCCAGAGGATATCCGCATCGATACGATGCGCTCCTCGGGTGCGGGCGGCCAGCACGTCAATACGACGGACTCGGCGGTGCGCATCACTCACCTGCCGACGGGTATCGTCGTGACCAGCTCGGAAAAGTCGCAGCACCAGAACCGCGCCAAGGCCATGCAGGTGCTGCGTTCGCGACTTTACGATGCCGAGCGGCAGAGGGCCGATAGCGAACGTTCTGCCGACCGCAAGAGCCAGGTCGGCTCGGGCGACCGCTCCGAGCGCATCCGCACCTATAACTTTCCACAGGGGCGCGTGACCGACCACCGCATCAACCTGACACTCTATAAGCTCGACCGAATGATGGTCGGCGAGATCGACGAAGTGGTGGATGCACTGCTTGCCGACTATCAGGCGAGCCAGCTCGCGCAGCTTGGCGAACAGCAATGATCGTATCCGGGCGGACGGTTTCAGAGATCTTTGCCGAGGCCCGGCGCCGCTTCACGGAAGCGGGCATCGACGATCCGCAGACCGATGCGCGGCTGCTGATTTCGGGACTACTGAAGCTTTCGCCGACCGAGATGCTGACAGCCGGCCATGAGCCGGTGTCAGAAGAGCAGGCAGGCAGTATCTGTCGGGCCATCGAAAGGCGATTGAAGCACGAACCGGTGCACCGCATTCTTGGAGAGCGGGAGTTCTACGGCCTGCCGCTTTGGCTTTCCGCCGGCACGCTCGAGCCGCGGCCAGATACGGAAATTCTCGTCGATACGATCATTCCTTATCTGCGCGATCTTGCAAAGACGGAGAGCAATCTCCATATCCTCGATGTAGGAACCGGGACCGGAGCGATTTGCCTTGCGCTCCTCAGTGAATGTCCGGAAGCATCAGGCATCGGCAGCGACATTTCGACCGATGCACTTGAGACGGCAAGATCAAACGCAGAAAGAAACGGATTGCAGGATCGATTCACGACCATTCGATCGAGCTGGTTCGAGAACATCCACGGGACGTTTCATGCGATTGTCTCAAATCCGCCCTATATTGCTTCCAGTATCATTCACGATCTCGCTCCCGAAGTGACGAAATTTGATCCGGCTGCAGCTCTGGACGGTGGCTCGGATGGGCTTGACGCTTACAAAGCCATAGCCAAGGATGCGGCGAGGTTCGTACAGCCAAATGGAGTCGTCGGACTGGAAATCGGCTACGATCAGCGAAACGATGTGACGGCGATCTTTGAAGCGCAAGGCTTCAAGTGCCTCAAATCCGTGAGAGATTATGGTCAGAATGACAGAGTGCTCGTGTTCTCGCCGGCATGACCGGCGACAAATTGCAGCATCGAACTGGACATTATTGCTATTGCGAAGAAAAGGCTTGGATTTCCTGAGGAAGCAATATAGGTTGCCCTTACGCGTTGGGCGCATAGGAATGAACGAGATTCGTTCGGTACTTGCTCAGCCTCGGGGGTCTGCTCTTTTAGACGAGAGTTTCAAAGGTTGAACACGACCCAATGCGTGAATCAGTCAAACTGACTTGAAGACAAGCGGCAGGTCGGCGCGAAGGCGCACTATGCTTGCGGCACGAAGGCCCTGATCCGGATGAACCGGTCTTGGCGATTGGTGCCATGTATCCAATCACAAACAGAAGAATTCAGGTGAACGATCGATGAGGCCAGGACAGCAGAACAAGCGCGGTCGAGGGCGTGGCAATAACAATGGCGGCGGTGGAAACAACAATAACAACAATTTCAACCGCAAGGGTGGAAACCCGCTGACCCGGACCTACGACAGTTCCGGCCCCGATGTAAAAATCCGCGGTACTGCTCAGCACATAGCTGAAAAATATGCGCAGCTCGCCCGTGACGCACAGAGCTCCGGTGACCGCGTCATAGCTGAGAATTATCTGCAGCACGCCGAACACTACAACCGCATCATTGCGGCCGCACAGGCTCAGATGCAGGAACGCTTCCAGCGCGATGACCGCAGCGATTACAATGATCGTGACAATGCCGACCGCGATGGTGACGAACTGGATACGACAGATAATGACGACGTCGTCATCGTTCAGCCGCCTCGCCAGCAGCAGCGCGAACAGCAGCAGGCCGCTCCGGCAGCGCCCGTGCAGCAGGCGGAAGCAATTGACGGAACCGGCCCGCAGCCGGAAATCGAAGGCATTCCGGCTGAAGTTGTGATGGAAGAGGAAGGCTCAGCTGCGCCACAGCGCGAGCGTCAGCCCCGCCGCCGCAACGCCGGCAGTCGCCCGCGCCGTCCGCGTCGCGGTGCTGAGGGTGAGGCAGCCGGTGAGGACGGTGCTTCCGCTGAAGCGCCGGTTTTGGCAGAAGCCGCTTCCGAATAAGTACGTCTTCGAATGCGTAATTTGAAAGGCCGCCCTCACAAGGTGGCCTTTTTCGCTTGTGAAGTCCCGTCGGCCGACTGCGAGACGGCTCCATCGACCTCTATTTCGGACCGAGAACACCCAGAGGCAAGGAGGCCAATCGGGTGCCGACGGACCCCAAGCAGAAATTCGAGCTGATGTTTCGCGCCTATGGCCCGACCAAAGATTTTTCGACAAGAAGTGGGTGCTGCCGGACCTTGCGTTGATGGGCAAATAGCGGCTGCGAAGGATGAGCCGCGGGCGACAGTTTTCGTGTGTCTCACCCCTTTAAACTCCTGGGATTCTCCACCATATCCTGCACAGTTTGGTTTGCTGCAAATCTCAATGGCGACAAACAGGGCTTGCCTATTGAGGGAGCTCAATCTCAATCATCGGTCTGTGCCTTATGAAGGGCAGGGCGATTCATGGAGGTAACGTATGAATATCGAAAAATACTCCGAGCGGGTGCGCGGTTTCGTTCAGACTGCCCAGACCTATGCGCTGGCGCAGGGGCACCAGCAGTTCACCGCAGAACATGTTCTCAAGGTCCTGCTCGACGACGATCAGGGCATGGCTGCGTCGCTGATCGAGCGCGCCGGCGGTGACGCCAAAGCCGCGCGGCTTGCCAATGATGCCGCTCTTGCCAAGCTGCCGAAGATTTCCGGCGGTAACGGCAACATCTATCTCGCCCAGCCGCTCGCCAAGGTGTTCTCCACTGCCGAAGAGGCTGCAAAGAAGGCTGGCGATAGTTTCGTGACGGTCGAGCGTCTGTTGCAGGCGCTGGCGATCGAAACTTCTGCCTCGACCTATCAGTCGTTGAAGACTGCCGGTGTGACCGCGCAGGCGCTCAATCAGGTCATCAACGACATCCGCAAGGGTCGCACGGCCGATACGGCAAGTGCCGAGCAGGGCTTCGACAGCCTGAAGAAATATGCGCGCGACCTGACGAGTGACGCCCGCGAAGGCAAGCTCGATCCGGTCATCGGTCGCGACGACGAAATCCGCCGGACGATCCAGGTTCTCTCCCGCCGCACCAAGAACAATCCCGTTCTGATCGGTGAGCCGGGTGTGGGCAAGACGGCGATCGTCGAAGGTCTGGCGCTGCGCATCGTCAATGGCGACGTGCCGGAAAGCCTGAAGGACAAGAAGCTGATGGCGCTCGACATGGGTGCCTTGATTGCCGGCGCGAAGTTCCGTGGCGAATTCGAAGAGCGCCTGAAGGCCGTGCTGAACGAAGTTCAGTCCGAAAATGGCGAGATCATCCTGTTCATCGATGAAATGCATACGCTGGTCGGTGCCGGCAAGGCGGATGGAGCGATGGACGCCTCCAACTTGCTGAAGCCTGCCCTTGCCCGTGGCGAGCTGCACTGCGTCGGCGCGACCACGCTCGACGAGTATCGCAAACATGTCGAAAAGGATCCAGCCCTTGCCCGCCGTTTCCAGCCGGTCATGGTCGAGGAACCGACGGTCGAGGATACGATTTCGATCCTGCGCGGTCTGAAGGAAAAGTACGAGCAGCATCACAAGGTGCGCATCGCCGATGCCGCGCTGGTTGCCGCTGCAACGCTTTCGAACCGTTACATCACCGACCGCTTCCTGCCGGATAAGGCAATCGACCTGATGGATGAGGCCGCTGCCCGCCTGCGCATGCAGGTGGACTCGAAGCCTGAAGAGCTCGACGAGCTCGACCGCCGCATTATCCAGCTGAAGATCGAACGCGAGGCACTGAAGAAGGAAACCGACGTGGCATCGGCCGACCGGCTGAAGCGGTTGGAAGGTGAGCTCGCTTCTTTCGAGGAAGAGGCTGATGCGCTGACGGCCCGCTGGCAGGCGGAAAAGCAGAAGCTCGGCCTTGCCGCTGACCTCAAGAAGCAGCTCGACGACGCCCGCAACGAACTGGCGATTGCCCAGCGCAAGGGTGAATTCCAGCGCGCCGGCGAACTCGCCTATGGCGTGATACCGGGTCTCGAAAAGCAGCTGGCCGACGCCGAAAGCAAGGAAGACAACAGCCGCAATGCGATGGTGCAGGAGGTCGTGACACCCGACAATATCGCTCATGTCGTCTCCCGCTGGACCGGCATTCCCGTTGACAAGATGCTGGAAGGAGAGCGCGAAAAGCTGCTCCGGATGGAAGACGAGCTGGCGAAATCAGTGATCGGCCAGGGCGATGCGGTTCAGGCCGTCTCCCGCGCCGTGCGCCGCGCGCGTGCCGGTCTTCAGGATCCGAACAGGCCGATCGGCTCGTTCATCTTCCTCGGCCCGACCGGTGTCGGCAAGACGGAGCTCACCAAGGCGCTCGCCCGCTTCCTCTTCGATGACGAGACGGCGATGGTGCGCATGGACATGTCGGAGTACATGGAGAAGCACTCCGTGGCCCGGATGATCGGTGCCCCTCCCGGCTATGTCGGTTACGATGAAGGTGGTGCGCTGACGGAGGCTGTTCGCCGCCGACCCTATCAGGTCGTGCTGTTCGACGAGATCGAGAAGGCGCATCCCGATGTCTTCAACATCCTGTTGCAGGTGCTGGATGACGGTCGCCTGACCGACGGCCAGGGCAGGACGGTCGACTTCCGCAACACGATGATCATCATGACGTCGAACCTTGGTGCCGAATACCTCACGCAATTGCGCGAGGGCGAGGACAGCGAGACGGTTCGCGAACAGGTGATGGATGTCGTTCGCGGTCATTTCCGGCCGGAATTCCTGAACCGTATCGATGAGATCATCCTCTTCCACCGCCTGAAGCGTGAGGAAATGGGTGCGATCGTCGATATCCAGCTGAAGCGGCTGTTGTCGCTGCTGTCCGAACGCAAGATCACGCTCGATCTCGACGAGGATGCCCGTAACTGGCTGGCCAACAAGGGCTATGATCCGGTCTATGGTGCCCGTCCGCTGAAGCGGGTGATCCAGAAATTCGTCCAGGATCCGCTTGCCGAGCAGATCCTGTCGGGTCAGGTGCCGGATGGATCACTGGTGAAGATCGCCAGTGGTTCGGACCGGTTGCTGTTCCGGACGAAACAGCCGGTCAGTGAAGCAGCGTAAGGCTGCACGGACGAGAATTGAAAATGGCGGCTCTCGGGCCGCCGTTTTTGTTCCGCAGTAAGCGAGAATTATTTGCTTGCGACCTGGTCTGAGGCCGGCTGGTTGTTCAGCAGCGTATCGATGCGCTTGCGCTCGTCCTCGAACTTGGCGAGCGCATCACCCTGCAGCGACTTGCCACCGGGCAGCCGGATACGCAGCGGGTCGACCTTGGTGCCGTTGACGATCAGTTCGTAGTGAAGGTGCGGGCCTGTGGATTCGCCTGTCGTTCCTACCCAGCCGATGACCTGGCCCTGTCGCACCTTGGCGCCTGGCACGATGCCCTTGG
>NZ_CP180586.1:3267500-3687500 GCF_047782645.1 Rhizobium sp. ZK1 | reverse complement strand
GTGTCGTAAGGGCATTTGGTGGATGCCTTGGCATGCACAGGCGATGAAGGACGTGATACGCTGCGAAAAGCCGTGGGGAGCTGCGAATGAGCTTTGATCCATGGATCTCCGAATGGGGAAACCCACCTTAAATGCTTGGGAAATCTGTTCTGTTGGCTTTTGGTTTGGTCGAAGCGAATGCTTCGCAAGGCCAGAGGCCGTCGCCGGTTATCCGGCGCGCTGTCTGCAGGCCTTCGGCCGTGAGGACAAACAGGAGAGGTTTCCAAGCATTGTGATAAGGTATCTTACTTTCGAATACATAGGGGTAAGAAGCGAACGCAGGGAACTGAAACATCTAAGTACCTGCAGGAAAGGACATCAACCGAGACTCCGCAAGTAGTGGCGAGCGAACGCGGACCAGGCCAGTGGCATTAGTGATTAAAGCGGAACGTTCTGGAAAGTGCGGCCGTAGCGGGTGACAGCCCCGTACGCGTAGATATCATTAATGTCCTAGAGTAGGGCGGGACACGTGAAATCCTGTCTGAACATGGGGAGACCACTCTCCAAGCCTAAGTACTCGTGCATGACCGATAGCGAACAAGTACCGTGAGGGAAAGGTGAAAAGCACCCCGACAAGGGGAGTGAAATAGTACCTGAAACCGGATGCCTACAAACAGTCGGAGGGGGCAACCCTGACGGCGTACCTTTTGTATAATGGGTCAACGACTTAGTGTAACAAGCAAGCTTAAGCCGGTAGGTGTAGGCGCAGCGAAAGCGAGTCTGAATAGGGCGATATAGTTTGTTGCATTAGACCCGAAACCGAGTGATCTAGCCATGAGCAGGTTGAAGGTTGGGTAACACCAACTGGAGGACCGAACCCGCATCTGTTGCAATAGATTGGGATGACTTGTGGCTAGGGGTGAAAGGCCAATCAAACTCGGAAATAGCTGGTTCTCCGCGAAATCTATTTAGGTAGAGCGTCTGGCGAATACTCCCGGGGGTAGAGCACTGGATGGGCTATGGGGACTCACCGTCTTACTGATCCTAACCAAACTCCGAATACCGGGAAGTACTACCAGGCAGACACACGGCGGGTGCTAACGTCCGTCGTGAAAAGGGCAACAACCCTAACCTCCAGCTAAGGTCCCCAAGTCATGGCTAAGTGGGAAAGGATGTGAGGATCCCAAAACAACCAGGATGTTGGCTTAGAAGCAGCCATCATTTAAAGAAAGCGTAACAGCTCACTGGTCTAAATAAGGGTCTTTGCGCCGAAAATGTAACGGGGCTGAAGCCATGCACCGAAGCTGAGGATTCCTCTTTGAGGAGTGGTAGCGGAGCGTTCCGTAAGCTGATGAAGGGAGACCCGTGAGGGCTCCTGGAGGTATCGGAAGTGCGAATGTTGACATGAGTAACGATAAAGAGGGTGAGAGACCCTCTCGCCGAAAGACCAAGGGTTCCTGCTTAAAGTTAATCTGAGCAGGGTTAGCCGGCCCCTAAGACGAGGCGGACACGCGTAGTCGATGGGAACCACGTTAATATTCGTGGGCCTGGTGGAAGTGACGGATCGCACAAGTTGTTCATTCTGATTGGATTGGATGGGCAGCGGAGCGGTTCCAGGAAATAGCTCCACCGTATAGACCGTACCCGAAACCGACACAGGTGGTCAGGTAGAGTATACCAAGGCGCTTGAGAGAACTATGTTGAAGGAACTCGGCAAATTGCACGCGTAACTTCGGAAGAAGCGTGACCCCATTTTACGCAAGTATGATGGGGTGGCACAGACCAGGGGGTAGCGACTGTTTATCAAAAACACAGGGCTCTGCGAAGTCGCAAGACGACGTATAGGGTCTGACGCCTGCCCGGTGCTGGAAGGTTAAGAGGAGAGGTGCAAGCTTTGAATCGAAGCCCCAGTAAACGGCGGCCGTAACTATAACGGTCCTAAGGTAGCGAAATTCCTTGTCGGGTAAGTTCCGACCTGCACGAATGGCGTAACGACTTCCCCGCTGTCTCCAACATAGACTCAGTGAAATTGAATTCCCCGTGAAGATGCGGGGTTCCTGCGGTCAGACGGAAAGACCCCGTGCACCTTTACTATAGCTTTACACTGGCATTCGTGTCGGCATGTGTAGGATAGGTGGTAGGCTTTGAAGCAGGGACGCCAGTTTCTGTGGAGCCATCCTTGAAATACCACCCTTATCGTCATGGATGTCTAACCGCGGCCCGTTATCCGGGTCCGGGACAGTGTATGGTGGGTAGTTTGACTGGGGCGGTCGCCTCCGAAAGAGTAACGGAGGCGCGCGATGGTGGGCTCAGACCGGTCGGAAATCGGTCGTCGAGTGCAATGGCATAAGCCCGCCTGACTGCGAGACTGACAAGTCGAGCAGAGACGAAAGTCGGTCATAGTGATCCGGTGGTCCCGCGTGGAAGGGCCATCGCTCAACGGATAAAAGGTACGCCGGGGATAACAGGCTGATGACCCCCAAGAGTCCATATCGACGGGGTTGTTTGGCACCTCGATGTCGGCTCATCGCATCCTGGGGCTGGAGCAGGTCCCAAGGGTTTGG
Organism: Rhizobium sp. ZK1; assembly: GCF_047782645.1. NCBI lineage: Bacteria > Pseudomonadati > Pseudomonadota > Alphaproteobacteria > Hyphomicrobiales > Rhizobiaceae > Rhizobium > Rhizobium sp. ZK1. The sequence goes on along the minus strand of NZ_CP180586.1, from coordinate 3,684,957 downwards.
CTGTTCGCCAATTAAAGCGGTACGTGAGCTGGGTTCAGAACGTCGTGAGACAGTTCGGTCCCTATCTGCCGTGGGTGTAGGAATATTGACAGGATCTGTCCCTAGTACGAGAGGACCGGGATGGACATATCTCTGGTGGACCTGTTGTCCTGCCAAGGGCATAGCAGGGTAGCTATATATGGACGGGATAACCGCTGAAGGCATCTAAGCGGGAAACCCACCTGGAAACGAGTGTTCCCTATCAGAGCCGTGGAAGACGACCACGTTGATAGGCCGGGTGTGGAAGTGCGGCAACGCATGAAGCTTACCGGTACTAATAGCTCGATTGGCTTGATCGTTCTCATTGACTATGCTCATCGCCCGGCGAATGCACCGCATTCGCCCGGTAGTTCGATGAGCCTGACCTTCTGTCCTCACGCGCCATAGGCGCTGCGGACGGCGCGCCGGACAACCGGCGACGCGCTTTGCGCTTGCGGAGCTTTGCTCCGACGGTGCCTCGCGAAAGGTAAGACGTGTTCAAAACCAATCACTGACGACTACTTATTAGTCGCTCAGTGAACCAGCTTCTCACACAAGTTGCGCTTCGCTGACCTGGTGGTTATGGCGGGGTGGCTGCACCCGTTCCCTTTCCGAACACGGCCGTGAAACGCCCCAGCGCCTATGGTACTTCGTCTTAAGACGCGGGAGAGTCGGTCGCTGCCAGGTCTGCTAAACGCAACTCGTGAAAACGCATGTGCCCGAAGCTGAACAAGCTTCGGAAAGCGACATGCGCAAAATCGACAACAATCTTCTCTGAACGAAACCAACGGCCCAAAGCCGATACAAAGGGCCGCTCACAAAGCGGCCTTTCGTCTTTAGCGCCCTATATCATGAACACGAGACAAATTGCTTCGCAATTTGCTCGGCAACAATCCGCAAAGCGCAAGCGCTTTGCGTAGCCGCGACAAATCCTACGGATTTGCGCAATCGGTCTTTTGCCAACAGGCAAAAGACCTGGACGGACGACACAAGTGTCGCCTGGATAACGCGGGGTGGAGCAGCCCGTTCGGCCTAAGATCGATCCACCGGATCGATCTCTTAACGGCCTCACCTCGTCAGGCTACGCCTGACATCGCTCCCGGGCACAACGTCCGGAATGAAATATCGCGGGGTGGAGCAGCCCGGTAGCTCGTCAGGCTCATAACCTGAAGGCCGCAGGTTCAAATCCTGCCCCCGCAACCAAGCTTTCCTATGTTCGCCGATACCACGACCAGTTATCGTCGGCGCGAAGACTGCATCTTCGCTGGCAAGCGTAGAGTGTCGGCAGCTAGAGCGGGATGATTTTAGATGGAATCGAAAAGGGGATTCCCTTTTTCCCGCAAATCAGATTCACCATTGAGACCGGTAAAGGAGGCCGGTCTTTATGGCAAAACCTTTTTCCGATGATTTGCGGGAACGCGTTGTCGGCGCGGTGACGCGCGAAGGATTGTCCTGCCGGGCAGCGGCGAAGCGCTTCGGGATTGGCATCAGCACCGCGATCGATTGGGTGCGGCGCTTTCGCCAGACGGGCAGCGCAGCCCCCGGTCAGATGGGCGGGCACAAGCCACGGGCGATTTGCGATACGCATCGGGAGTGGCTGCTCGAGCGCTGCCGCACACGGGCTTTTACCCTGCGCGGGCTGGTCGCGGAACTGGGCGAGCGTGGCCTGAAGGTCGATTACCGCTCCGTGTGGACCTTCGTGCATGATGAAGGGTTGAGTTATAAAAAAAGACAATGGTCGCCGACGAGCGCGAGCGGCCCGATGTCGCCGCCCGACGGAACCGCTGGCTGAAGCATCGCTATCACGTCGATCCGGCCCGCCTCGTCTTCATCGATGAAACCTGGACGAAGACGAATATGGCGCCGCTCCGGGGCTGGGCGCCGCGCGGCGAACGGTTGCCCGGTCAGGCGCCCTTCGGCCATTGGAACACCATGACGTTCATTGCCGCCCTGCGCGCCGACCGCGTCAGCGCGCCATGGATCATCGACGGCCCGATCAATGGCGAGCGGTTCCTGATCTATGTGGAAAAGGTGCTGGTCCCCGAACTCAAGCCAGACGATATCGTCGTGATGGACAATCTGGGCTCACACAAGGCAAAAGCAATCCGCACCGCGATCCGCAAGGCTGGGGCCAAACTGTTCTTCCTGCCCAAATACTCCCCTGACCTCAATCCCATCGAAAAGCTCTTTGCCAAGATCAAGCATTGGCTACGCGAGGCACAGGCCAGAACTCGCCACGCGATCGACGAGGCCATCGCAGCCATCCTCAAGACAGTTTCACCACAGGAATGCCAAAACTACTTCAAGGAAGCCGGATATGAACGGACTTAAAATCATCTCGCTCTAAGATCTCCGTAACCTGAAGGCTGAGCGTGACCTTGCCCCGGTGAAATAATCCATTTTGAAGTAAGCTCTGGCCCATTGAGAGGACCAGGGGATGAAGCGCAACCGTTTCACAGACGAACAGATTATCGGCATTCTGAAGGAGCACGAGGCGGGCACGCCGGTCTCGGAGCTTTGCCGCAAGCACGGTGTCAGTGATGCCAGCATTTATAAGTGGAAATGCCAAGTTCGGCGGCATGGACGTGTCCGAAGCCAAGCGGCTGAAGACGCTGGAGGACGAGAACACGAAGCTGAAGCGGCTTTTGGCGGATGCCATGCTCGATAACGCTGCTTTAAAAGACCTTTTGGGAAAGAAGTGGTGACGCCTGCAGCAAAGCGAAATGCTGTCGCCCATCTGATGAACTAACATCGGATGAGCGAACGGCGGGCGTGTAAAGCCATCGGCGTTTGCCGGATGACGATCCGTTACGAGACCAAGCGCGAAGATGATCATGAGCTTCGCGCGCGAATGAAGGCGTTGGCGCATGAACGCCGCCGCTTTGGATATCGACGCCTTCATGTGCTGCTCCGGCGCGAGGGACACCTCGTGAACCACAAGAAGCTCTTCCGGCTCTATCGGGAGGAGAAGCTGACGGTACGCAAGCGCGGCGGTCGCAAGCGAGCGATCGGCACACGAGCACCGATGCTTGTCCCGATGGCGGCCAATGATCGTTGGTCGCTGGACTTCGTGTCGGATCAACTCACCGATGGGCGCAGGTTGCGGATTTTGACCGTTGTCGATGATTGCACGAGGGAGTGCTTGGCGCTCGTCGCCGATACATCGCTTTCCGGCCTGCGCGTCGCGCGAGAGCTTGACCGGATCATCGAGGAGCGTGGCAAACCCAGGATGATAGTCTGTGACAGCGGCAGCGAGTTCACCAGCAACGCGATCTTGCGATGGACGGACCTGGCCAAGGTGGAATGGCACTATATCGCGCCCGGCAAGCCGATCCAGAACGCCTTCATCGAAAGCTTCAATGGGCGGCTGCGAGACGAGTTCCTGAATGAGACCCTCTTCTCGCCACTGACCCATGCTCGATCAGCGCTTTCAAACTGGCGCAGCGATTACAACGACCACCGACCGCACTCTGGACTCGGCTGGATGACACCTGCCGAGTTCGCTCAGACCATCAACCCGCGACGTGATGCGGTGCTGCGCAGCCGAAATGGCTCCGCACCGCAACCCGCCGCTACCGCCGCAATTACAGCAACCCAAAACCGCTGGAGCGAACTCAAAGCTGGATAAAACTTGGGGGCAAGGTCAAGCGCAGTGAACGGGATAAAACCTGCCAACCCAAGCAATCCTTTCCGGCTTTTTGTGTTAAGGGGCGGCAAAGATCGCTCAAAAGGCCGATCTGCCGTACGAGCCGGCGACTGACCTACGGGCGACGCACCCGGGGAACAGTTTGACGTGCTGTGTTGCGCCGGCTTCGCGGCCGGAAGGCAGACCGGCGACCGCTCCAGCAGGAGAGGAGCGGTCTTAGAGGATTGAAACCAGCGGGCTGATCTCGCTTCGGCAGGATATCAACGGCGGAGACAGGCGCCCCGGTGTTGTCTTCAGCCATGCGCAGTGGTAGTATTTAACAGTATTGTTGCAGCTTTGGCGCGCGCTCTGCATGTTTTTGCCTGTGGGTTGCTTCTGATTGGCGGAGAATCTCCCGCAGATGAGGAACATACCCGCAGCTTGTTTTCGACCGCCGCCGCTCAACGGTGCCTCCGCCTGTTTGTCTTAAACGTGAATGGATATACTGGAGGAAAAAATGACCAAGTGCACCATAGGTCTTACTCTCTTAGGCTGCCTTGCTTTGTCTGGCTGCCAATCCGCTGCAACGTCCCAAGGAGGGCGCAGCAACGAGTTCGGCTGCATCGCTGGTACGGTCGGCGGCGCGGTCGTCGGCGGATTGCTTGGCGCGACCATTGGCTCGGGGACTGGACAGCTTTGGGCCGTTGGCGGCGGCGCCACGCTGGGCGCCGCGGGCGGCAGTGCCTTGACATGTCATTGATGCGGAAGGTCGGGATGATGAAAAGAGTAGCCCTACTGACGGGATTCGTTTTTTTTGCCGCCATTGCAGCCGTCGCGCAGAGTCAACCGGTGGCTATGAACCAAGGCCAAATGGACCGGCTCGATCGTGACAAGAATGGAGCGGTCGACCGATCTGAATATCAAACCTTCATGACGTCGGCCTTCGCGGGCCTGGATAAGAACAAGGACGGCAATCTGAACTCTGACGAAGTTGTCGGAGTCCTGACTGTCCAGCAGTTCTCCACCACGGACGCCAACAGTGACGGCAAGGTCAGCCAGAACGAGTTTCTGAATAGGGTTATGGCGGACTTCAAAGCCGCCGACCGCGGCGGGGACGGGAGCCTGCAGTAACGCACAAGCGACCCAGCGCCAAGGCAAGCGTGTTTCCACTTGCCTCTACGCAATAGCGACGGCTAGATGTTCGCCCGGTAGGCTTCACTCAGGTGAGCCTCACATAGTTTATCATGCCGTCTCGGAGGCTTGAGGATCTGGGACCGGGGTTCGCCTATTCGTCGCGTCGCAAGTTGCGAATTCGGTCGAAAAGAACGGCAAGGACAATTGCACCGCCGATAAAGCTACCTTGCCAGAAGGCGTTGATGCCGAGCAGGCCAAGACTGTTGCGGATCACCTCGATGAGCGCGGCTCCGATCAACGCCCCAAAGGCGGTGCCGACGCCGCCAGCCAGGTTGGCGCCGCCGATAACCGCAGCGGCGATAACTTGAAGTTCCATCCCGGCGCCGATATTTGTGGTGACTGCGCCGAGCCAACCGGTTTGGATGATGCCGGCAACCCCCGCGGATAGGGCGGAAATCATGTAGACGATGACCTTGATCCTCTGCACGGGAACGCCCGTCAGCGTCGCTGCGTGCTCATTGCCGCCGATGGCAAAAACATAGCGGCCGAACTTAGTCCAGCGCAGCACAAAACCGGTTATGAGTGCCAGCACGACCATGTAAAGCACTGGATTGGCGATACCGAAAAGCCAGGCGCCGCCACCCAGCGCCAGCAGTTTGTCGTGATCAGGCCCGAACTGGAAAACAACAGTATTGTTGGACGCAACCATCGCAAGGCTGCGCGCAATCGACAACATGCCGAGCGTAACGACGAAAGGCGGGAAGCCGAGATAGGCAATCAACAGCCCGTTGAAAGCTCCGACCAAAAGAGCAGTACCGATCGAGGCGGCGATGCCGACTTCAATGCTGTATCCCGCGTGCATGACGACCGCCAGTACCATGCTGCACAGGCAAAGCACGGAGCCAACGGACAGATCGATGCCGCCGGTGATGATGACCAGCGTCATGCCCAGCGCGATAATTGCGACGAACGTGACGTTGCGGGTGATGTTGTAGATGTTCTTTGCCGTTGCAAAGGAGTCTGTCGCCATCGACAGAAAAATGCAGGCGAGAATGACCGCGATCAGAACCCAGAATGTCTGGCCGCCCAGGATCGTTGCAAACCAGCTCCGTTGCTTCTGTCTGATCGTCTGGTCAAGTGTAATCGCCATCGTCGACCTTCTTCTTTCTTGCTGCTGCAACGGACAGCATCGATCACACCTGTTCGATGGCGCCGGTAATAAGTCCCGTCACTTCCTCGGGCGAACTTGCTGCAATCGGCTTGTCGGCCACTTTTCTGCCACGCCGCATCACGATCACGCGGTCTGCGACCGAAAAGACGTCGGGCATGCGGTGGCTGATCAGGACAACAACAATGCCCCGGTCACGCAATTGGCGGATCAGATTCAGAACCTCAGCCACCTGGCGCACGGAAATGGCGGCTGTCGGCTCGTCCATCAGCACGATTTTCGCTTCAGACAGCATCGTCCGGCCAATTGCGACCGCCTGCCGCTGACCACCTGACATTTGCTTGACGAGATCACGTGGCCGCGTCTCGGATTTCAGCTCGCGGAAAATCTCGCCGGCGCGTTTGTACATGGTCTTATAGTCGAGGATGCGAAATGGCCATATGCCGCGGCGTAATTCGCGGCCGAGAAATACGTTTGCCGCCGCCGTAAGGTTGTTGCAGAGCGCCAGATCCTGATGAACGATCTCGATGCCATGCTGGCGCGCCTCCTTCGGTCGATGAAGCACAATCTCAGCACCGTCGAGGCGCATGGTTCCGTGGCTCGGCCGAAAGTTGCCGGCGATCATCTTGACCAATGTGGACTTGCCGGCGCCGTTATCACCCATGAGGCCGACCACTTGCCCCGCTTCGAGCGAAAACGAAACATCGTTGACGGCCTGGATGGCACCGAAATGTTTGGAAATATTGGTGAGCTCGAGAACCGCCACCAGCCTCCTGGCCTCCCAAAAACGTGTCGCTATCGGTTCGCTCCTAACCCGGCATGTTTTCGACGAGGCTCAAGCGAATTCGCCTTTCCAATATCCTCCCAAGAAAAGCGATTATTAGCATTTACGCAAAACCCCGCGACAGCGTCAACTCATTGTCCGAGGCGTCTGGCCCATTGTACCAAAAATCTGTTTTGTCGGACAAATATCATTTGACGGAAGCGGCGCCCGAATATTAGCTATTACTGGGAGAGAGAGCATGCTGATCCTTGTTACCGGTGCGACGGGCAAGGTCGGGCGGCACTTCATTGCTGGGCTGCTTGACGATCCGAGATTTTCCAAAGCTCGCATTCGCGCGCTTTGTCATAATCGTGTGTGTGATGAAATCGACCGTGTCGAAGTCATCCGTGGCTCGATCGCCGATCGCGATGTTGTGGCCGCTGCTCTCTCTGATGTTACCCATGTCGTGCATCTCGCCACATGCAAGGAAACGCCTGAAGACATTATGGACGTTGCGGTCAAAGGTCTCTTTTGGCTGCTCGAGGAGTTTCGTGCGAGTGTCTCGGCACGCCAGTTCATCCTGATCGGCGGCGATGCGGGAATAGGGCATTTCCACTATCGCCATAACGGCCCGATCACCGAAAGTGCCCCTCATTGCGCTTATCCGGGAAGCTATGCGCTCTCCAAGGTTCTGGAAGAGGTCATGCTGGAGCAGTTTGGCATTCAGTACGGCCTCAATGGCTGTTGTCTGCGCGCGCCTTGGATCATGGAAAAGGACGACTTCAAGTATTCGCTGTCCTTTGGAGATGACGTCTTTGGCGGCCCGGACTGGAAGACGCTCGTCCCGGAAGAAGCGGCGCGGCGCTATGCAGCTATGGGTACGGTGCCGCTGCTGCTCGATGCTGACGGCCGTCCGCTGAAACGCAACTTCGTGCATGTCGATGACCTCGTATCGGCGATATTGGCAGCGATCGGCAATCCCCGGGCGGAACGACAACTCTTTAATATCTGCATGGATCGTCCTGTCGACTATTCTGAAGTCGCCGCCTATCTGTCGCGCACGCGAAATCTCGGCTCTGTCGACATACCAAGCCGCTTTCATTCCAACTGGATGGACAACAGCAAGGCAAAATACCTGCTGGATTGGCGGCCAAACTACGATCTCGAAATGCTTATCGACTCGGCGTGGCAATACGAGCGTTCGAAGGAGGAGCCTCGTATCGTGTGGTATCCGGGTTGATTTCGTGTGGCGGGCATGCCGTGCCCGTCTGTTTCAAGGGAGGAAACCATGAGGAAGGCATTACTACTTACAGCCGCAGTTTTAGCATTGACCGCAGGGCAGGCGCTGGCCAAGAAGCAACTGGTCATCGTGGTGAAAGGTCTCGACAATCCGTTCTTCGAAGCAATCAATCAAGGTTGCCAGAAATGGAACAAGGAAAATCCGACTGCGGAATATGAGTGCTTCTACACCGGTCCGGCATCGACATCCGATGAAGCCGGCGAAGCGCAGATCGTTCAGGATATGTTGGGCAAGGCAGACACTGCCGCAATCGCAATTTCGCCATCAAACGCAAAGCTCATCGCCCAGACCCTGAAGACCGCCAATCCGAGCGTTCCCGTGATGACGCTTGATGCCGATCTTGCCGCCGAGGACGCGGCCTTACGCAAGACCTATCTCGGTACTGACAACTATCTGATGGGCGCACGTATCGGTGAGTACATCAAGAAAGCCAAGCCGAAAGGCGGCAAGATCTGCACGATCGAAGGCAATCCGGGAGCAGACAATATTCTGCGTCGCGCGCAAGGTATGCGTGACACGCTCACTGGCCAGAAGGGTCTTACGGAATTGAAAGGCGAGGGTGGCTGGACGGAAGTCGCCGGCTGCCCGGTCTTTACCAATGATGACGGTGCCAAAGGCGTGCAGGCAATGACCGATATCCTCGCGGCCAATCCCGACCTTGATGCATTCGGTATCATGGGCGGCTGGCCCCTGTTCGGCGCACCGCAACCCTATCGCGATCTGTTCAAGCCGATGGCTGAGAAGATTGCCAGCAACGAGTTCGTCATCGGTGCGGCAGACACGATCGGCGATGAGGTTGCCATTGCGAGGGAAGGCCTAGTGACTGCGCTCGTCGGCCAACGGCCGTTCGAGATGGGTTACAAGGCACCTTCCGTGATGATGGATCTGATTGCCGGCAAGGCAGTTGAAGATCCGCTCTTCACCGGGCTCGATGAGTGCACGAAGGACACAGTCGATACCTGCATTCAAAAGTAGCGCTCGCGGTTTGGCGCACCCGGTACAAGGGTGCGCCGGCTGCCTCCACGAGATGGATCGAAAGATCTGCAGGGCTTGACGCGCCCTGAATTCCGCGCTTTGTGCCGGATTCAATCGCAGGCGACTTCCTCGTTATTACGATTGTTTTGATAATACGTGCAGACAGTCGAAGGAATGCTGAGGCAGTAGAATAGATGCCTGACAAGAAATCGGGGAAGCCGACGACTCTGGTCGAGGTGGCGACGGCGGGCCGTTCAGCCACTACAAGGCGCCCAAATGCTCCCCGTATGACCGGGGCGAGTGTTCATGTATCTTTGGCAGGCGAGATCGGCCTCCGGATCGTGCGCGGTGACTATCCGCCCGGCACGATCCTGCCAAACGAGGCAAAATGGTCGCAAGTCTTTGACGTCAGTCGGTCGGCGGTGCGCGAAGCAATCAAGATGCTGATGGCCAAGGGCCTGCTTTCTTCCCGCCCGAAAATCGGCAGTTGGGTCGAACCTAGGGAACGTTGGAACCTGCTGGATCGAGATGTATTGGGCTGGTATGCCGCGTCGCCCGATCGCGTAGCCTTTCTGAGGACCGTGCAAGAACTCAGGCATATGATCGAGCCGGAAGCGACTGCGCTTGCTGCGGAGCGCCGAACTGAGGAGCAAATGAATGCGATCAGTCAGGCCTTGCATGACATGGGTCAGGCGACATCACTCCAGCAGCGAACGGAAGCTGATACGCGATTTCATATCGCGATCTTGCGCGCCTCTGGAAATGATCTGCTGGTGCCGCTCGGCGTATTGATCGAATCGGCGCTGAACCATCTCTTCGCCCATGTCACGCGCGAAGAGGACGACTTGCTATATGTGCTGAAACTTCATCAAAATATTGAGAAAAGCATCCGACTGCAGCGATCGAACATGGCGCGCAACGCAGTCCGCAAAGTGCTGGCAAATACAGACCAACTGATAGCACGGTGGTCACGATAGAAGTTTCATCCTGCCCGGCCGAGGAAGTGGCCGCCAGTCGCGCGTGCGTATCTTCGCCAGTGTATATGCAAAGCCCGCAATAGAGGCCAAAAACAGGTCCGCCAAAAGCGGGCTTCTTTGTTGGTAGCGGGACGACGATTTAGCACCCGGTCGAGGCGCACCTCCGCTTTTGCAAAGTTTTCGGGTGTTTGAGGCAGCAATGGGCCATGAGATTCTGTCGGCATTTCCAATGAGCTGGAGGTTACTTCAAACAGAGCCAGGCCGGTATAAAGCATAGATAGCTGATGTTATTATCGCCCGCCAGCAGCGCGGAATGCATCCCGCGGCTAATCCATAAGCATAGTGCGTTAATCCTTGTCCGAATATTCGAGCCTAGTCTATAAAATTCGAATGTGCTAAATTTAAAAGCAAGTGGACGTTCCACAATTTCCGTTTGGGGACCTTCATCGACCTTTCGAGGTCCTGCTGTCTCATTCAGCTGAGGTATTTGTTTTCATGCCGTAAATCGATAAGCTTTCCAGGGAGGGGAACAATGCGAGAATGTGCATCTTCTCTAAGAGCGGCGCGGCGCGGGAGGCGCCGTTTGGTCTTCGGATTATCGGTGCTCAGCGTCGTCTGTGCGGCCAGTCTTTTCGCCGGGATCGCTATCGCGCAGGCGCCCACCGACGAGCAGAAAAGCGCGGTCAGATCAGCCTGCCGATCCGATTTCATCGCACAATGCTCTGGCGTGCAGCCGGGAGGCATGGAGGCGCTGAACTGCCTGCAGCAACATGATTCCACACTTTCCGCCGCCTGCCGCGAGGCTGTCTCGGCTATAACGGCCAAACCCAAATCGACATCCGCAGAGCCAGTTCAAACGGCGCCTATTACAACAGGTGCGACGCCGCCTGCCCCGGCAACCGGCGCTCAGCCGACCGAGGCGCAGCGCGATGCAGTCAAATCAGCCTGCCGCTCCGATTTCATGGCGCAATGCTCCGGTGTGGCCCCAGGCGGTGCGGCGGCGCTCTCCTGTCTGCAGCAGCATAGTGCCGGTCTGTCGGCCCCCTGTCAGCAGGCGGTCGCGGCCATCGGTGCAGGAGGTGCGCCAGCAACCGGTGCAGGAGCTGCCACGGCTACCGCACCGCCGGCGACCCGGCCGGCCGCCATGCCCGTCTTCTCTCCGCGCGAGGAAATGATGATCGTGCGCGAGACCTGCGGACCGGATTTCCGAGCCTTTTGCCGAATGGTGCCGATCGGCGGCGGGCGGGTCATCTCGTGCCTGCGGGACAATCTGCAGCGCATATCACCAGCCTGTCATAAGGTGCTGACCTCGGGATTGTAGCGGCCTTCCAATTCGCCTGGGTTCACTGGGAATGCCTGAACCCTCAGGCATTCCCAGTGAACCCACACCGCCATTCCGCTGTTGTCGCAGCACGATCCGAAATCCCTGTATTCGATGAATTCAATGACGACACAAGTGAAAGGCAATTGCTATGTCATCGACCTCTCATCTATCGCGATTGAAACGAATACTGAGCTATTCCGCTGTTGCTGGCGGCCTTGTACTACCAACCCATGCATGGGCGGATGATGCAAAAGATCTTCTGAATGCCATGTCCGATTTTCTAGTGGCGCAGAAGACCATCTCCTTCAACTACCAGTCATCGCTCGAAGCTGTAACCCCGGATTTCGAGAAGCTGCAATTTGTCAGTTCGGGTACAGCCAATATCACCCGGCCCGACAAACTGCGTGTCACGCGGACCGGAGGCTTTGCCGATATCGATGTCAGCTTCGACGGTTCGACGCTGACAGTGCATGGCAAGAACCTCGATGCCTATGCGAAGATCGAGGGCAAAGGCTCGCTCGATGATCTGATCGACAGGCTCGCCGATGCCGGCGTGGAAGCGCCAGGCGCCGATCTGCTCTCGTCTCGCGTCTATGACATCTTGATGTCCGACGTAACCGAGGCCAAGCACATCTCGAGCGCCTTCGTCGACGGTGTGGAATGCGAATATCTGACTTTCCGTACACCGGAACTCGACTGGCAGATCTGGATACAGACGGGTTCGCAGCCGGTACCGCGGCGCTATGTGATCACCAGCAAACACGTCGTCCAGGCGCCGCAATATACGCTTGAGATCAGCGACTTCAAAAGCGGGGCGGATGTTGCCGCCACCTCTTACAATATCGAGATCCCGGCCAATGCGAAGACCGTGGATCTGAGTGAACTCCAATCTATCGATGAGCTTCCGGCGCCCGCCGTTACAGGAGATATGCAATGACCCGCAGCAGGCTCTTTTTCGCCCTCTGCCTTGCCAGCGTAATGACCTTTACCGATTTTCGCCTGGAAGGGGAAGGTTCACTACCGCTGTCGATCGGCTTTGCCACGCCAGCGGAGGCGGTCATCGGCCGTCCCTTGACGCCGCTCTCCTATGCGGGGGTGGCGCGTCGCACCACACGCCGGGTCGTCCGGCGCACGGCGACGACGATCGCCGTGCTGCCTCCAGGCTGCATTTATGGCCCTTATTATGGCGGCTATTATTATCGCTGCGGCGGCCTCTACTATGCCAAGAGCGGCGGGGTTTATGTGCAGGTAATCGTGCAATAGGCCGTTTGCCAGCCTATTGTGCCGTCATTTCCGCATCGGTCACTGCAGGAGCTTTGCCGCGGCGCCTTCTGAACTCTTCAAAGCGCTGCAGCACGACGTAGAAGGAAGGAACGAACAACACGGCAAGGCAGGTCGATGCGATCATGCCGCTGAAGACCGATATGCCGATCGACTTGCGGGCGGATGCGCCGGCCCCCGTCGCAAGGACAAGCGGCAGGACGCCGAGAATGAAGGCGAAGGATGTCATGAGGATCGGTCGGAAGCGCAGGCGGGCAGCCTCGACGGCCGCTTCCAGGATCTCCATACCTTCCTCTCGCTTTTCACGGGCGTATTCGACGATGAGAATGGCATTCTTCGATGCCAGAGCGATCAAAAGGATCAGGCCGATCTGGGTGTAGAGATTGTTGGCGACGCCCGCCGCCATCAACGCGCCCACGGTGCCGAGCAGGGCAAGCGGGACGGCCAGAAGCACAGCAAGCGGCAGGATCCAGCTTTCATATTGACCCGCAAGCACGAAGTAGACGAGCAGCATGCCAAGCGCGAAGATATAGTAGATCTGTCCTCCGACCGCCTTTTCCTGGTAGGAGAGCGCCGTCCACTCATAGCCGGTTCCTGTTGGCAAGGTCTGGTCGGCGATCTGCTCCATGACGTCGAGCGCCTGGCCGGAGCTGAAGCCGGCGGCAGGTCCGCCGACGATGGTTGCTGACGGGTAGAGGTTGTAGAGGCTGATCAGTGAGGGGCCTTGCATCGGCTTGATATCGACAACGGTTCCGAGCGGCACCATCGTGCCATCCCCGGCTTTGACCTCCAGATTGCGGATATCGTCAGGGCTGACGCGGAATTCCGGAGATGCCTGGGCATAGACCTGGAACGTGCGGCCAAACTTGTTGAACTGTGTCACGTAGCTCGATCCCACGTAGCCCGACAGCGCGGAGAAAACCTGTCCGACTGTGACGCCCAATGTCTCGGCCTTGATACGGTCGACCACTATCTCGAACTGCGGTACATTCGAGCGGAATGACGTGCTCAGCCTTTGCAACGATGACTGGGCTTCGCCATTTTTCACAATCGTATCGGTAAGGGACTGCAACAGTGCATAGTCGGAAACACCATTCTTGAGCTCTACTTGCATCGTGAAGCCGCTGGCATTGCCGACGCCCTGAATGGGAGGTGGCACGATGACCAGGGTTTTTGCGACCAGTACGCTTTGCAGTGCACCATTGAGATGCTGGTAGATGGACAGAAGATCCTGCCCCTTTTCCTTGAGGCGTTCGTCCCAGTCCTTCAGCACGACATAAGCAACGCCGGCGTTCTGCAGGCTGGCATTGTTGTCGAGAACGGATATGCCGCTGATCGTCAGGACCTGATCGACGCCCGGTGTCGCCTGGGCGATCTTGCCGACCTCCGCCATGACAGCGTCGGTGCGCTCCTTGGAGGCGCCATCCGGCAGTTGCGCGCCGATCAGCACGTAGCCCTGGTCCTCGATGGGCAGGAACGCCGTCGGCACGCGTGTGAGCCCCCAGACAGCGACGCCCATCAGCGCCAGCGCCAGAATAACCATGACCGTGGCGTGGCGCGTCATCGAGCCGATCAGCCGGACGTATCCGCGTTCACCCCAGTCGTAGATCCGGTTGAAGCCGCGATAGACGAAGTTGCGCTTCTCGGGTGGTACCGGCGCGCGCAGCCAGAGGGCGCATTGCGTCGGTTTCAGTGTCACGGCGTTGATCGCGCTGATTAGCGCCGTGGCGGCAATCACGAGAGCAAACTGGCGGTAAAGCTGGCCCGTCAGCCCCGGCAGGAAGGCGGCTGGAATGAAAACGGCCATCAGCACCAGGGTGATACCGATGACGGGGCCGAGCAGTTCTTCCATCGCCTTTTCGGCTGCCTGCCTGCCGGACATGCCTGCCTCGATATGTCTCGCGACACCTTCGACAATGACGATGGCGTCATCGACGACGATGCCGATGGCGAGGACGATTGCAAACAGCGTGGAGAGGTTGACGGTGAAGCCCATGGCCGCCATCGCGGCAAAGGCGCCGATGATGGTAACAGGAACAGTCGTCGCCGGCACGAGCATGGCTCGCCAGTCCTGCAGAAACAGCAGAATGACGATGAGAACGAGAACGCCTGCCTCGATCAGCGTGACATAGACTTCGTTGATCGAGGCCTTGACGAATTTCGTGGTGTCGAAGGGGAGATGATATTCAAGGCCTGGCGGGAAGGCCTTGGCCAGTTCCGCCATCTTCACTTCGACTGCCTGGGCCACAGCGATGGCATTTGCTTCCGGCAATTGGGAGATACCGATGCCCGCAGCCGGTCGGCCATTCTGCATGAACGTCTGGCTATAGGTCTGCGCACCCAGTTCGACCCGGCCAATATCGCGGATGCGCGTTACCCGGCCGCCATCCGCGCCATCGACCTTGACGATGATGTTTTCGTAGTCGACAGCATCGTTCAGCCGGCCATTGATGTTCAGGGTGTACTGAAATGTCTGCCCTTGGGGCACCGGCGGAATGCCGATCTGGCCTGCCGTGACCTCCTGGCTCTGCTGCTGCACGACATTGACGATATCCTGTGGTGTCAGCCCGCGGGCCTGCAGCAGGTTCGGATCCATCCAGATGCGCATGGCATATTGGCCGGCGCCGAAGACCGTGACGTTGCCGACGCCGGGCAGGCGGGCAAGTTCGTTCTGCAGATTGATGACGGCGTAGTTGGAAAGGAACAGGCTATCATAGCGGCTGTCGGGCGAGGTCAGAGTGACAAAGCCGAGGATTGCTGTCGATTTCTTCTGGGTGCTGACGCCTTGAACCTGCACCGACTGCGGAAGCGACGACATGGCGATCGCGACACGGTTTTGCACCAGGACCTGTGCCTGATCGGGATCTGTGCCTATGGCGAAGGTCACGGTCAGTGAGTAGCTGCCGTCGCTTGCGCTGGTGGACTGCATGTAGAGCATGTCCTGTACGCCGTTGACCTGCTGCTCGATCGGCAGAGCGACCGTATCGACGAGCGTCTTCGCGCTGGCGCCCGGAAAGCGGGTCGTCACCTGCACTGTCGGCGGGACGACATCAGGATATTGCGCCACCGGCAGTTGGAAAAGAGCCACCGCGCCGATGAGAACAAAGACCAATGCCAGAACATTGGCTAGCACCGGCCGTTCGATGAAGAAGCACGAGATCATGCTGTTGTCCTGGACCTTCAGATGAAGCGGATGGCGGATTTTACTGCGTCGTCGTTGTGGCCTTTGCATCGGCGCCGGCTTCTGCCGGCTGCGTTTTCATATCGATTTTCTCCGGTGCGACCTTGCTTCCGGGGATTGCCTGCTGGATGCCTTGGACGACGACCCAGTCCGTCGGACCGAGGCCGGATTCGATGACGCGGAGGGCGCCTTCGCGCTGGCCGGTCTTCACCTGCTTCTGCTCGACGGTGTCATCCTTGCCGAGAACGAGTAGATAACTGCCGAGCTGGTTGGTCGCGATCGCGTCGTCGCGTACGAGCAGTGCCTTCTCATCCTGGCGGATCGGTACGCGAACGCGCACGAAGAAGCCAGGCAGCATGACCTTGTCCTTGTTTTCGAATAGAGCCCGGACCTGAAGCGTGCCGGTCGATGCATCGAGTTGCGGCGAGACGTAGTCCAGATGCCCCTTGTGCGGATAGCCTTCTTCGGATTGCAGGCCGAGTTCGGCTGGGATGCTCGGCAGATCCGTCTGCTTGAAGGTGCGTCCCTGCTTTCTCAACATATCCTTGATCAGCAGCACCTGGGTTTCGCTGACGTTGAAATAGGCATAGATCGGGTCCGCCTGGACGATGCTGGCGAGCTTGGTGGGGCCTGAGACGCCGACGAGCGTGCCGATATCGACTAGGTGGTTGGTCACCGTGCCATCGAAGGGGGCAATCACTTCGGTATAGCCGAGATTGATCGTTGCAAGTTCGACATTGGCCTGCGCATTGAGGATCTGCGCATTGGCCTCGTCGAGCGTCGCCTTGGCGCTGTCGACGGCTGTCTGCGTCGTGACCTGCTGCTTCATCAGATTGAGCTGACGATCGTACTCCTGCTTGGCGCCAACCTGTGATGCCTGTTGCGATGCGAGGGATGCCTTGGCCTGATCAAGCTGGGCCTGATAGGTGTCGCGCTCGATCCCGAAGAGCTTGGTGCCCTTCGTTACCGTCGTGCCATCCTGATAATCGATCGATTGAAGGTAACCCTGAACGCGCGCTTCGATATCGACCGAGTTCAGCGGCGCAGTATTGCCCGTGAGTTCGAAATAGAGGGTGACGGCCTCCTGGACTGGTTGGGCAACACGGACCGCCGGCGGCGGAGGCGGGACGTAGGTATTGCTGCTTCCATCGCAGGCAGCGAGCGCCGTCATGCCAATAAGTGTCACAGAAATCTGCAGGCCCCGATGCAATCCCTCACGCATTCCTGCTGCCCCGATGATCTTTGTGTCCCGGTCTTCATGCGTGCCTTGGTGACGACCCCACCAGTCGCCAAGTGTTTCAGGCATGCGGTACTATGTCGCGGGATCGTCCGAAATTGCAATAGCTTATGGCATGCAATTTAGCTGCGTCTAGACGATTGATGGCTCCGCAATCCATCATGGCTCAGCCTGGATATTTTCTATTCACTGCTGAGTAATGAGCAGCACGTAAGACACGAACAGCATCAGGTGAACTGCGCCCTGCATGAGATTGGTGCGCCCACTCGAAAAGGTGATGATGCTGACGGCGAGCGTCAGCACGAACATGACAAGATCCGGGCCTTGAAGCCCCAGCGTGACGGGGTGTCCGTAGAGGTGGCTGATTGCCAGCATGGCCGGCACGGTGAGGCCGATCGTCGACAGAACCGAGCCGAGGAAAATGTTGATGGCTCGCTGCAGGTGGTTGGCGACAGAGGCGCGCACGGCGCTTATCGCCTCTGGTGTTGCGACGAGTACCGCCATGACCACCCCTCCGAATGCTGCCGGTGCTTGAAGGGTTTCGATCACGTAGTCGATCGGCCGGGCAAGCTGTTCGACCAGGAAGACGACCGGCACCATATAAGCGAGCAGCAGTACCGCATGATGCCAGACGGACCGGTGGCGCCGCATGCTGACGATGTGCTGCTCATGATGGTTGCCGTCATCGGCGAAGTAGCGATGATGACGGCCGGCCTGGAGGAGCAGAAATACACCGTAGAGGCCAATCGAGACTATGCCGAGAAACATCTGCCTGGGTGCCGAGGGGTGCGGGCCATCCGGGCCGGCCAGAAACGTAGGCATGACGAGGCTGAGGGTGGCCAGTGGCACGATGACGCCGAGATAGGCATTGGCGCCGTGCAGGTTGTGTTGCTGATCTTCCCGCCGCCACGCTCCAAGGAGTAGCGACAATCCCACCATGCCGTTCAGAATGATCATGACGACGGCAAACAGCGTGTCACGTGCCAGCGTCGGATTGTTCTCTCCATGCAGCATGACAGCCGAGATCGCCATCACTTCGATCGAGGTAATCGCAAGGGTCAGGATGAGGGTTCCGTAGGGCTCCTGAAGCTGTTCCGCCAGATGATCGGCATGACGAACGACCGATAGGGCGGAACCCAACACAACAGCAAAAAGCCAGAAAAAAATGACGATGAACCAGAGTGGCTCGGAAAGCTGCGCGAAGATTGGCCCGGAGAAGACAAGGAAAGCCAGGCTGGTTGCGACACTGACGCCAAAGAACCATTCCTCACGCACGATGCCTGCTATACCGATGGTATGCAATGCGGAGCCGTCAGTCATTGAAACCACCGCCAGCCACGCAATACCGTAGCATCACGATCATGATCGCTGCCATCTTCCCCTCCGCTTCCCCGCCGCCGGGCAAACCGAGCGGTGCGGTTTGGCGGCGGCTCGGAGCGATTGTCTCACGCAGAGGGGCATTCCGCCTATCTAAAAATCGTCGCCTCAGGTTTCGCGCGAATTCAATGGTACTTCCGTTTCTCCCGCCCAAGAATTTCCGGGGCGTCGAGGCCGGCGATCGGCCTCGAAAGGTCGGCGGGGATGTCGCCGGTAAGCTGGAGATCCAGGTAACGGGCGCAGCAGACGCGAAGGAACGAAGTGAAGTTGCCGAGGTCATGGCCGGCATCAATCGACTCGTGGTGCAGCCTGGTGATGAGCTGGACCACGTTCATGCCGTCGCGGGTAGCAATTTCCTCCAGTTTCGACCAGAAGAAATTCTCCAGCCGGACGCTGGTGACCATGCCGTCGATGCGCAGCGACCGGGTGGTGCTTTCCCAGAGCCGTGCATCGGCCTTGATGAACAGTTCACACATCACACGTTACTCCCGCTACAGCATCGGTCCGAAAATCGTTATCGATTTTTGGAAAGTCTGATGCGTAGATTCAAAGAGTTAGAGTGCCGTGCGTCCATTCGGACGCACGGCACTCTAGTTTGCTCAGGCGGCGTTGGTCTCCAGGGTCGCTGCCGCATCGAGCACCGTCATGAACTGGCGCAGCCACGAGGGATGGGCCGGCCAGGCCGGTGCGGTGACGAGATTGCCATCGGAAATGGCATCGCTGATCGCAATATCGGCATACGTGCCGCCGGCAAGCTCGACTTCCGGACGGCAGGCGGGATAGGCCGAGCAGGTGCGGCCCTTGAGTACGCCGGCAGCGGCCAGAAGCTGGGCGCCGTGGCAAATTGCGGCAACCGGCTTATTGGCATCGAAGAAATGCCTGACAGCCTTGATGACATCGGGGTTGAGGCGGAGATATTCCGGCGCGCGGCCGCCGGGAATGACGAGCGCATCGTAATCTTCGGCGCGCACGCTTTCGAAGGTGGCATTCAGCGCGAAGTTATGGCCGCGCTTTTCGGAATAGGTCTGGTCGCCTTCGAAATCATGGATGGCGGTGGCGACCGTCTGGCCGGCGGTCTTGCCGGGGCAGACGGCATGGACCGTATAGCCGCAGGCAAGCAGCGTCTGGAACGGCACCATGGTTTCGTAATCTTCAGTGAAATCGCCTGTGATCATCAGGATCTTGCTTGCTGGCATGTCTTCCTCCCGTAAAAACCAACAGATGGACTTTAACAAAGGATCGCGGGCCGCGGGTAATATGGGAATACTACAGGAAAGCCCGATCAGGTCGTCTCGCGTGCCCTGACCTCTGGAATGGCGCAGGCCTCGCCGCCGCCGAACATGCGGGAGCGGGTGAGGAAGCGCTTTTCGCGGCCATTATCGAGTGAAAACATGCCGCCGCGGCCGGGCACGACATCGATGATGAGCTGCGTGTGTTTCCAGGCCTCGAACTGGCTGGCACTGATGTAAACGGGTACGCCGCCGATTTCACCGAGCTTCACATCCTGATCGCCGATGATGAAATCATCCGCGGGATAGCACATGGGCGAAGAGCCGTCGCAGCAGCCGCCGGACTGGTGGAAGAGGATTTTGGGATAATCCCTCTGGATTTCCCTGATGAGGTCGAGCGCCACATCGGTGGCGAGCACGCGCGCTTCGCCATTGACCGTCTGTTCCATGATTGCCTCCTCCAAGACAATGCCTCCTCCCCGTGAAGGGAGGAGGCGCGATATTAGCACAAGCGACTGCTTCTCAGAAGAAGCCGAGCTTCTTCGGGCTGTAGCTGACCAGCATGTTCTTGGTTTGCTGGTAATGGTCGAGCATCATCTTGTGCGTTTCGCGACCGATGCCGGACTGCTTGTAGCCGCCGAAGGCCGCATGGGCCGGATAGGCGTGATAGCAATTGGTCCAGACGCGGCCGGCCTGGATTTCCCGGCCGAAGCGATAGGCGCGGTTGGCATCGCGAGTCCAGACACCGGCGCCGAGGCCGTAGAGCGTATCATTGGCGATCTCGAGCGCCTCCTTGTCATCCTTGAAAGTGGTGACCGAGACGACCGGGCCGAAAATTTCTTCCTGGAAGACACGCATCTTGTTGTGGCCCTTGAAGATGGTCGGCTTGATGTAATAGCCCTCCGAAAGTTCGCCGCCGAGATCGTTGCGCGAGCCGCCTGCCAATACCTGAGCACCTTCCTGCTTGCCGATATCGAGGTAAGCGAGGATCTTTTCCATCTGCTCGGTGGAGGCCTGAGCGCCAATCATCGTTGCCGGGTCGAGCGGGTTGCCCTGCTTGATGGCTTCGACGCGCTTGACGGCCCGTTCCATGAAGCGGTCATAGATCGATTCCTGGATGAGGGCGCGGCTCGGGCAGGTGCAGACTTCGCCCTGGTTCAGCGCGAACATGGCGAAACCTTCGAGTGCCTTGTCGAAGAAATCGTCGTCTTCGGCCGCCACATCGGCAAAGAAGATGTTGGGCGACTTGCCGCCGAGCTCCAGCGTCACCGGAATGAGGTTCTGGCTGGCATACTGCATGATCAGGCGGCCTGTCGTCGTCTCACCGGTAAACGCGATCTTGGCGATGCGCGGGCTGGAGGCGAGCGGCTTGCCGGCTTCGAGGCCGAAGCCGTTGACGATGTTGAGCACACCGGCCGGCAACAGATCGCCGACGATTTCTGCCCAGAGAAGCAGGGAGGCGGGTGTCTGTTCTGCCGGCTTGATGACGACGCAGTTGCCGGCGGCGAGAGCCGGCGCCAGCTTCCAGGTCGCCATCAGGATCGGAAAATTCCAGGGAATGATCTGGCCGACGACGCCGAGCGGTTCATGGAAGTGGTAGGCGACCGTGTCATGGTCGATTTCACCGATCGTGCCTTCCTGGGCGCGGATGCAGGAGGCGAAATAGCGGAAGTGGTCGATGGCGAGCGGGATGTCGGCCGCCATGGTTTCGCGGATCGGCTTGCCGTTGTCCCAGGTTTCGGCCTGGGCCAGAAGCTCCAGCTTGTCTTCCATGCGCTGGGCGATCTTCATGAGGATGTTGGAGCGCTCGGTGGTGGAGGTGCGGCCCCATTTTTCCTTCGCGGCATGGGCGGCATCGAGCGCGGCATTGATGTCCTTTTCATCTGAGCGCGGGATTTCGCAGAGCTTGCCGCCGGTGACGGGAGTGACGTTGTCGAAATATTTGCCGCCGATCGGCTCGCGCCACTCGCCGCCGATGTAGTTGCCGTATTTGAGCTTGAACGGCGACTCGACGATTTTCTGATGAAGCATGTCATCCTCCCTTGATGAACAGGTTCGGGAACGAACCAGTGGAAGGAATCTGTGTCGCTTTTGCCTGGGGGAACAGGGGAGCTCGCCAATACCGCAGTGCACAGTGTCGCAGAGTTGCGACAGGTTCCGGCACCGCCACGACATTGTGATTGCACCTTTCGCCCTGTCTCAGTGCAGGTCGAGCTTCTTCATCTTCCGGTGCAGTGTTGCGCGGCTGATGCCAAGGGCTGTGGCGGCCTGAGAGACGTTGCCATGGGTACGCGACAGCGCCCGCAGGAGAGCGGCTTTTTCCGCCTCTGCCATTTCTTCCTCCTGCGAAACGCGACCTTCGTGCAGCGCGTCGGAGGCCGGAATGCCGGCGGCGATATGCCTATCGTCGAGCTTGAGGGCAAGACGGGCGGCGCGTGTGGCACCGAGAACGAGGTCATGCCGGTCGACGGCGAGCAGCGCATTGGCGGAATTGGCGCCGGCCGGGACCATGACGAAACGGGCACCGGCAAAAGCGGACCGGAACAGATTGAGCTCGATACGCATGGCCGCATCTCGCACGGCCTGCGACAGGATGGTGAGCGTCATTTCATTGACGTCGTCACGGCAGGTGGAAATGTCGAGCGCGGCGGCAAGCAGGCCGCGATGATCGCGGATCGGGGCTGTGGTGCAGCTCAGCTTGATATTGGAGCAGTAGAAATGCTGGTCGCGGAAAACGGCGACGGCACGTTCATCGGCAAGAGCCGTGCCGATGCCGTTGGTGCCGATGCTGGCCTCGGTCCAGATGGAGCCGGTCCAAAGGCCCACATCGTGGAATTCCTTGTCATTGCCGGCGGCGCCGCGGCGTTCCAGCGCAATGCCGTTGCGATCGGTCAAAAGCAGGCAGCAGCCGGCCTTGCCTACCGTCGCAAAGAGACGGTCGAGTTCGTCACGGGCATCGGCGATCAACTGCTCGGATTGTTGCCGCGCAAGGCGAAACTCCTGTTCTGTCAGGCGCAGGGGCGCACGTTTTTCCTCCGGCGCCAGCTGATACATGGTCATGCAGCGGCGCCATGAAGCCACGATCGGCGAGCTGGCCGCAGCAGAGTTTTGCTGGGCGCACGTATAGACATGCTCCGCATGTGCGGATTGTTCGTGCATGAAGGCTCCTCCCACGGAACTCACGTATATTCTGATGTAAATATGGCGGCTTTGCAATCAAGCCGGCATGACCGCGGATTGTATGGATCGAATTTGCCGGATGGCGAGTGTCGCATTTCTGAGACAGTATGCCCTTGTGGTTCAATCCGGCGTGCAAACCTTCACCTTCGGCTGAGCCAGTGTCCGATGCCTCTCGCCGCGGCGCGGCCCGTGGCGAAACAGGCTGTCAGCAAATAACCACCTGTCGGCGCTTCCCAGTCCAGCATCTCCCCGGCTGCAAAGACGCCGGGGAGATGTTTCAGCATGTAGGCCTCGTCGATTTGGCTCCAGGCGATGCCGCCGGCAGACGAGATGGCCTCGGCGATCGGACGCGGGCGCAGAAGTGGAACCGGCAGGGCCTTGATGGCGGCGGCGAGCTTCTGCGGATCGTTGCGATCGGCTTCCGGCGTCAGTTCGCGCAGGAGCGCGGCTTTCACGCCGTCGATCCCGGCGCCTTTGCGTAGGCGGTTGGAGAAGCTCGATTTCGTATCCTGTCGGGCAAGGTCGCGGCACAGGCGTTCGAGCGTGCGGCCGGGGACGAGGTCTAGCGTCAGTGACGCCTTGCCTTCAAGCAGACGATCCCGCAGGGCGGCGGCATGCGCATAGACAAGGCTGCCCTCGATGCCGTGTTTGGTAATCACGAATTCACCGGGAAACGTACCTGCGGAGGACGTTGCTGTGACGGATTTCAGCGGTTCGCCGGCAAAACGCTCGCGGAAAAATTCGCTCCAGGCAACATCGAAGCCGCAATTGGCGGGCTGGAATGAAGCGATGGCGATGCCGCGTCCGGCAAGCAGCGGCACCCAGGCCGCATCTGAGCCGAGACGGGGGTAGCTTGCGCCGCCGAGCGCAAGCAGCGTGGCATCGCAGGAAATAGTCTTGCGTCCGTTTGGCGTTTCGAAACTGTGTCCACCTTCGGCAAAGCCGACCCAGCGATGGCGGGTGAAGAAGCTTACGCCGCGATCTTCCAGCCTGCCGAGCCAGGCGCGCAGAAGTGGTGACGCCTTCATGACATTGGGAAAGACGCGGCCGGAGGAACCGACGAAGGTTTCGGTGCCGAGCTCAGTTGCCCAGGTGCGGATATCGGCCGGGGTGAAGGCATCAAGGGTGGAACGAAGACTGACATTGGCATCGCCAAAGCGGGTGGCGAAACGGTCGTAGTCCTCCGAATGGGTGATGTTGAGGCCCGACTTGCCGGCGAGCAGGAACTTGCGGGCGAAAGTCGGCATCGCGTCGTAGACGGCGATGGCGTAGCCGCTTTCCGACAACACTTCGGCGGCTGACAAACCTGCGGGACCGCCGCCGATGATCGCAATTGTCTTCTGTTCCATTGCGTCTTCTTGAAGCGGGTAAACGTCCAGCGCAAGTCTCAGTGACGCGGATGCACGCACTTGCCGTGGTCGGCGAGCACTTCGATGACCCGGCATTGATCGACGCGGCCGTGGCAGCAGCTCTCGACCATCTGCTCCAGTTCCGCCTTCAGCGCATTCAGACTGCGGATACGTTGCTCGACCTCGATGAGACGTGCCTTGGCGATGGCATCGGCGGAGGCGCAGGGCTGGTGTGGGTCATCCTGCAGGTGCAGCAGCGTGCGGATCGCTTCGATCTCGAAGCCGAGTTCGCGAGCGTGGCGGATGAAGGCGAGGCGATTGAGGTCAGCGGGCTCGTAGGAACGCTGGTTGCCCTCGCTGCGGCTGGGTTCGGAAAGCAGGCCGATGCTCTCATAATAGCGGATCGTCGGCACTTTGACGCCGCTGTGACGCGCGGCTTCACCGATGGTGATCTTTTTCATGATTTTCCTCTTGCACCTCTAGTCGCTAGAGGATGTAGGAAGGACGCTGCCTACAAGCAAGGATTTAGATCGTGAGCGAAGCAGCACAGGCACGGTACAGGGTCGGCGGTATGGATTGCGCCGCCTGCGCAACGAAGATCGATACGGCCATCAGGCGTATGGACGGGGTCGAGGATGTCACGGTTTCGGTGACGGCCGGCACGATGACGGTGCGCCACAATGGCAGCAGCGATCTCAAGGCGATAGAGAGGAAGGTGACCGGCCTCGGCTATTCCGTCGCTCCGCTCACGGGCAAGGCGCCCGCTCAGGAACAGAAGGGCGGCCACGATCACGCGCATCATGATCACGATCATGGGCACGACCATGACCATGAGCACCACGATCATGGCGGGCATGAACATCATGACCACGATCATTCCGGTCACGCCCATTCGCATGGTGTGGAGGAAGTCCAGGGGCTGCACGGTCATGATCATCGACCGATGACCGGCCCCTGGTGGCAGAGCAAGAAGGGCCGGCTGACGATCTTCTCCGGCCTGGCGCTCGTTATCGCCTATGTGATCGGCCATCTGGTGCCGGCGATCGCTTCCTATGCCTTCATTGCCGCCATGCTGGTCGGGCTGGTTCCGATCGCGCGGCGCGCCGTCATGGCCGCGCTTGCCGGCATTCCCTTTTCGATCGAAATGCTGATGACAATCGCCGCCGTCGGTGCCGTCATCATCAATGCCGGCGAAGAAGCGGCGACGGTCGTCTTCCTGTTCCTTGTCGGTGAGCTGTTGGAAGGCGTTGCCGCCGGAAAGGCGCGCGCCAGCATCCAGTCGCTGACGACGCTGGTGCCGAAGAATGCGTTGCTCGAAACGGGCGGTGAGGTGAAGGAAGTGCCGGCGGAAACGCTTACCGTCGGCTCAGTCATTCTCGTACGGCCGGGCGATCGGATTTCCGCCGACGGTACGATCCTGTCTGGTGAGAGCGCCATCGACGAAGCGCCGGTGACCGGCGAAAGCACGCCGGTGCGCAAGGGAACCGGCGAGACCGTCTTCGCTGGCACGGTGAATGGCGATGCCGCAGTGCGCATTCGTGTGACGGCCGCTGCCGAGGACAATACGATTGCCCGCGTCGTCAAGCTGGTGGAGGAGGCGCAGGAATCCAAGGCGCCGACGGAGCGCTTCATCGACCGCTTTTCGCGCTATTACACGCCGGGTGTTGTCGTCGTGGCGGTTCTGGTGGCGATCCTGCCGCCGCTGCTGACGGGCGCGGCTTGGGGCGAATGGATCTACAAGGGCCTTGCGATCCTGCTGATCGGTTGCCCTTGCGCGCTCGTCATTTCCACGCCGGCTGCGATTGCCGCTTCTCTTTCGGCGGGTGCGCGCCGCGGGTTGCTGATGAAGGGCGGCGCAGTTCTGGAATCGCTTGGCAAGGTGACGGCCGTTGCCTTCGACAAGACGGGTACGCTGACCGTTGGCAAGCCGCAGGTGACCGATATCATTGCCTTTGGACGCTCTGAGACGCAGGTGCTGTCACGCGCCGCGGTCCTGGAGCAAGCTTCCAGCCATCCGTTGGCGCTGGCGATCCTAAACCGGGCGAAAGCCGATGGTGTACCCATGCCGCCGGCTTTCGAACTTGAGGCGCTGCCGGGCAAGGGTGTGACGGGCAAGGTGGGCGGCGAAACGCTCGATCTCCTGTCGCCGCCGGCTGCGCGTGAGCGTAGAGCGCTGAATGCGGAGCAGGATCAGCAGGTTACCATCCTGAATGGCGCGGGCAAAAGTGTTTCGGTGCTGCTGATCGATGGCGTCGCTGCCGGCC
The DNA here is from genome assembly GCF_047782645.1 of Rhizobium sp. ZK1. Lineage (NCBI taxonomy): Bacteria > Pseudomonadati > Pseudomonadota > Alphaproteobacteria > Hyphomicrobiales > Rhizobiaceae > Rhizobium > Rhizobium sp. ZK1. Next base: position 3,658,575 of record NZ_CP180586.1, on the reverse strand, counting down.
TGATCGCCATGCGCGACGAGCCACGCGAGGACGCAAAGAGCGGCCTTGCGACGCTGAAGGCGGCCGGTGTGCGGGCCATCATGCTGACCGGTGATAACAAGCGCACGGCAGCCGCCGTTGCCGGTGATCTCGGCATCGACTGGCGCGGCGAGCTGCTGCCGCAGGACAAGCAGCGCATCGTCGGCGAATTGAAGAAGGAAGGGCTTTTCGTCGCCAAGGTCGGTGACGGCATCAACGATGCGCCGGCGCTTGCTGCTGCCGATGTCGGCATCGCCATGGGCGGCGGCACCGACGTGGCGCTGGAAACGGCGGATGCGGCGGTGCTGCATGGACGTGTCGGCGACGTGGCGCGCATGATCGACCTTTCGAAGCGGACGATGCGCAATATCATGCAGAACATCACCATCGCGCTCGGGCTGAAGGCAGTGTTTCTCGTCACCACTATAGCCGGCATTACCGGCCTGTGGCCGGCGATCCTGGCGGATACGGGCGCGACCGTGCTGGTGACGATGAATGCGCTTCGCCTTCTTCGGATGAAGACATAAAGATTTCTCTATATCATCCTGCGATTGGATGCGGCAGTGCATGCTTGCCGCATCGTGGTTCCACGACCGAACTTCTGATGTTGGCGCGCGAGCGCCTGACGAATGGGCAGCTTTGGATCAACGCCGATTGCGGTCTGAAGACGCGTAAATGGGAGGAGGTTCGCCCAGCGCTCGTCAACATGGTGGCGGCTGCTCGATTGTTGCGCGGTGCCGCAGCAACGACCCGCGCATGAGCGCCTAGTCGATTCCTGGGAGAGCCGGCTATATGCCGGCTTTCACCTTTGAGGCCTCCTCCACAGCCTGTTTTCTTTACCATTCGTTAACCACGTTTTTCACAGGAATGCAGCGATTTCAAACATTCCGTAACGCGATGCACAAACCATCCGTTGACGCAAACCGGGATTCGCGTACTATATCTAGTGTTCAAGGTTCCTTCGATTCGTGAGGGTCGGGGGCTAAGACGGGAATACGGTGCGTTTCGCCATGACGGCGCGACAAAGCCGGAGCTGCCCCCGCAACTGTAAGCGGCGAGCAACTGTCCGATTTCAGGTCACTGAGGCATGAGGCTTTGGGAAGGCTGGGGCAGGGGCTTCGACCCGTAAGCCAGGAGACCTGCCTTGAATAAAACGTCCACGGGCGGGGTGTCCGGAAAGTCGCGTGCATGAAAGCGGAATCCATCCGTGCTGTTACGCTGCCCCGAACGTCCGCATGAGCACTTCGGGGTTGAAGTTATGTCGAGAACGTCAAGGCCGCCGCCCGCGCAAATCCTGCAAGGGATAATTTCAGGCGTTTAAGCGCCGACTCTGCAAGATCATCGTCAAGCGTTACCCCGGACGCCGCAAGGCGCCCGTGCCCTGTACTGCGTCCGAAATTCATTGACATCACGAGGAACATGATGAGCGTTACCGTTTACAGCAAGCCTGCCTGCGTTCAGTGCATCGCCACCTATCGCGCCCTCGACCGTCTGGGCGTCGACTATCAGATCATCGATATTTCCGAGGATGCCGACGCGCTCGATCGCGTTCGCGGCATGGGCTACATGCAGGTTCCGGTCGTCGTTGCCGGCGAGAACCACTGGGCGGGCTTCCGTCCCGACATGATCAGCGCGCTCTCCTAATTGGAGAAGAGCGATGGGCCTGATCGTCTACTATTCCAGCCGGTCCGAGAATACCCATCGTTTCGTCGAGAAGCTGGGACTGCGCGCGGCGCGCATTCCCCTCAGTGCTGAAGACATCCACATTCGCGAACCCTACGTGCTGATCTCGCCCACCTATTGCGGGGATGGCGGCCCAGGGATCGTAAAGGGAGCCGTGCCCAAGCAGGTAATCCGCTTCCTCAACGATGCGGAAAACCGCTCCAATATCCGCGGCGTGATTGCAGCGGGCAACAGCAATTTCGGCGAGACCTACGGGCTTGCCGGCGACGTGATCTCGCAGAAGTGCCGGGTTCCCTACCTCTACAGGTTCGAGCTTCTGGGAACTGCCGAGGATGTCGCCAATGTCAAAGACGGGATGGGACGATTTTGGACACAGGAACGAACCTGACGCGGGATGCGGGTGTAAAACCGCTAAAGGCCGTGGAAGCGCTGGACTATCACGCGCTGAACGCGATGCTGAACCTCTATGACGATGAGGGCAGGATCCAGCTCGACAAGGACCGCTTGGCGGCCAAGCAGTATTTCCTGCAGCATGTGAACCAGAACACGGTGTTCTTCCATAATCTCAGGGAGAAGCTCGATTATCTGGTGACCGAAGGCTATTACGAGCAGGACGTACTCGATCAGTATTCCTTCAATTTCGTCCGCGATCTGTTCGACGAAGCCTATGCCAAGAGGTTCCGGTTCCCGACCTTCCTCGGCGCCTTCAAATATTACACCAGCTACACGCTAAAGACCTTCGACGGTAAACGCTATCTGGAACGCTATGAAGATCGCATCTGCATGGTGGCGCTGGCGCTTGCCAGAGGCAATGAACAGCTGGCACGCGATCTGATGGAAGAGATCATTACCGGCCGTTTCCAGCCGGCAACGCCGACCTTCCTCAATGCCGGCAAGAAGCAGCGCGGCGAACTCGTCTCCTGCTTCCTGCTGCGTGTCGAAGACAATATGGAATCGATTGGTCGCTCCATCAATTCGGCGCTGCAGCTTTCCAAGCGCGGTGGTGGCGTGGCGCTGTCCTTGACGAACATCCGTGAGGCCGGTGCGCCGATCAAGCAGATCGAAAACCAGTCTTCCGGCATCATCCCCGTCATGAAGCTGCTCGAGGACTCGTTCTCCTATGCCAATCAGCTCGGCGCGCGACAGGGTGCGGGCGCGGTTTATCTCAACGCGCATCACCCCGATATCATGCGCTTTCTCGATACCAAGCGCGAAAATGCCGATGAGAAAATCCGCATCAAGACGCTGTCACTCGGCGTCGTCGTGCCTGATATCACTTTCGAACTCGCCAAGAACAATGAGGACATGTATCTCTTCTCGCCCTATGACGTGGAGCGGGTCTATGGCGTGCCCTTCACCGAGATCTCGGTGACGGAAAAGTATCGCGAGATGGTGGCGGATGCCCGTATCACCAAGAAGAAGATCAAGGCGCGCGAATTCTTCCAGGTGATCGCCGAAATCCAGTTTGAGAGCGGCTATCCCTACATCATGTTCGAAGACACGGTGAACCGGGCAAACCCGATTGCCGGGCGTATCAGCATGAGCAACCTCTGCTCGGAAATCCTGCAGGTGAGCGAGGCCAGCGAATTCAACGACGACCTTTCCTACAAGACGATGGGCAAGGATATCTCCTGCAATCTTGGCTCACTGAACATCGCGATGGCGATGGATTCGTCCGATTTCGGCAAGACGATCGAGATCTCGATCCGCGCGCTGACGGCCGTTTCCGATATGAGCCATATCTCCTCGGTTCCGTCGATCGAGAAGGGCAATGACGACAGCCATGCGATCGGCTTGGGACAGATGAACCTGCATGGATACCTCGCCCGCGAGCACATCCATTACGGTTCGGAAGAGGGCGTCGATTTTACCAATATCTATTTCTACACGGTGACCTATCACGCACTGCGCGCCTCCAACCGTCTGGCGCTCGAACGTGGTGCGAGCTTCAAGGGTTTCGAGAATTCGAAATATGCCTCGGGCGACTATTTCGACAAATATACCAGGCAGGAATGGAAGCCGGCGACCGAGAAGGTGCGGGCGCTATTCGACGATGCCGGCATCCATATTCCGACGCAGGAAGACTGGCTGGAATTGAAGAAGGCGGTCATGGTCTCCGGCCTCTATAACCAGAATCTGCAGGCGGTACCGCCGACAGGCTCGATCTCCTATATCAACCACTCGACCTCCTCGATCCATCCGATCGTTTCGAAGATCGAGATCCGCAAGGAAGGCAAGATCGGCCGCGTCTATTATCCGGCGCCGTTCATGACCGACGACAATCTCGATTATTACCAGGATGCCTACGAGATCGGGCCGGACAAGATCATCGACACCTATGCGGCGGCGACCCAGCATGTCGACCAAGGCCTCTCGCTGACGCTGTTCTTCCGCGATACGGCAACGACGCGCGACATCAACCGCGCCCAGATCTATGCCTGGAAGAAGGGTATCAAGACGATCTATTACATCCGCCTTCGCCAGATGGCGCTGTCCGGCACTGAGGTGCAGGGCTGCGTTTCCTGCACGCTCTAACCGACCGGAGACAATGATGAACATGCAATTCAAGCCGGTCAGCCGCGTGCGCGCCATCAACTGGAACCGTATCGAGGACGACAAGGATCTTGAAGTCTGGAACCGCCTGACCGGCAATTTCTGGCTGCCCGAGAAAGTGCCGCTGTCGAACGACATTCCCTCCTGGGCGACGCTGACGGCGGTCGAGCAGCAGTTGACGATCCGTGTTTTCACCGGGCTGACGTTGCTCGATACGATCCAGAACGGTGTCGGCTCCGTCAAACTGATGGCGGATGCGGCAACGCCGCATGAGGAGGCGGTGCTCTCCAACATCTCCTTCATGGAGGCGGTGCATGCGCGCTCCTATTCCTCGATCTTCTCGACGCTTTGCCTGACGCCCGATGTCGACGATGCCTATCGCTGGTCGGAGGAGAACGAGTTCCTGCAGCGCAAAGCGGCGCTGATCATGGAGCACTATGCTTCCGGCGATCCCCTGAAGAAGAAGGTCGCGAGCGTCTTCCTCGAAAGCTTCCTCTTCTATTCCGGCTTCTATCTGCCGATGTACTGGTCGAGCCGGGCCAAGCTCACCAACACCGCCGACATGATCCGCCTCATTATCAGAGACGAGGCCGTGCATGGCTATTATATCGGTTACAAGTTCCAGCGCGGACTTGAAAAGCTCTCCGAAGAGCGCCGCCAAGAGATCAAGGATTTCGCCTTCGACCTGCTGCTCGAACTTTACGACAACGAAGCGAAATATACCGAAGCGCTCTATGACGGAGTTGGCCTCACCGAGGACGTCAAGAAGTTCCTGCATTACAACGCCAACAAGGCGTTGATGAACCTCGGGTACGAAGCGCTGTTTCCGGCCGAAGCCTGCAAGGTTAATCCGGCAATCCTGTCGGCGCTTTCGCCGAATGCCGATGAGAACCATGACTTCTTTTCGGGCTCCGGCTCGTCCTATGTCATCGGCAAGGCGGTGGCGACCGAGGACGAAGACTGGGATTTCTGACGTTTATCTTTGCGAAGCCTCTTATCATTCGGCCCGCTATCGCCCACATTCAGCGCGATATATTCGTTGAATGTGGCGTAGCGGGAGTTTTTCATGAGGCCCTCTTTCGAAGCGACTGATCCGGCAAGCGAAGCTGCCGAAGGCGTCTGGCCAATCCGCAGGCGCCGAATTCTCGACTGGCTGATCAACGAGACCCGCAGCGAGCGTTTCATCGACAATATCCTGGTGGAGATGTGCAACCGGCTGCTGGCAGCCGGCGTACCGGTGACCCGGTCCAGCCTGCATTTCCGTACCAACCATCCGCAATGGATCGGCGCCCGCATCCTATGGGTGGAAGGCATGGGAGAGGCAAAGATCAACACCTTTGCCTACGGGGTGGAAACCACGCCGCAATTCCTCAACAGCCCGGTCAACGAGATCCACAGCGGCGCCAACGAGGTGCGGAAGAACCTTGAGGATCTATGGGAGGGCGACGACTATCCCTTCTACCAGGAATTGCGAGACGACGGCTATACGGAATATGTTGCCTGGCCGATCGATCATACGTTCGACAAGCGCCACGTCGTTACATTCTCCACCAATAGGCCAGGCGGTTTTACCGGCGAACACGTGGATTTCCTGCGCGATCTGCTGCCGGCTCTCACTCTCGTCAGCGAGATCAGGCTGAAGAACATCATGGCGCGCACGTTGCTGCAGACCTATGTCGGGCCGCATGCGAGCGAACAGATTCTCTCCGGCGTCATCACCCGCGGCAGCGGCACGACCGTCGGCGCGGCAATCATGATCTGCGACCTGCGCGATTTCACGGCGATCTCCGATCTCTGGCCGCGCGATGACGTCATTCAGCTGCTCAATGACTATTTCGATGCCATGTCCGATCCGATCGAGCGGCACGGCGGCGAAATCCTGAAATTCATGGGCGATGGACTGCTTGCCATCTTCCCGCTGTCGAAGCCTTCGGCCTGCGAGGATCTCTTGACGGCGATCCGTGAAGGGCAGGAGGCGATGGCGAAAGTGAATGAGCAACATCAGCGCCTGGGGCGTGATCCCTTACGCTATGGTGTCGGCGTCCACGTCGGCGACGTGATGTACGGCAATATCGGTTCGAGCCGGCGGTTGGATTTCACGGTCATCGGCCCGGCAGTCAACGTCGCTTCGCGGCTTGAAACCTTGACCAAGGAGGTTAAGCGGCCGGTACTGCTGTCTCGCGCTTTCGTTGAGATGGCGACCTGCACGGAAGAGATGGACAATCTCGGCACTTTTCCCCTGCGCGGGCTTGGCGAGCCGGTCGAAGTCTTCGCTTTCCGCGAAAAGCCGACAGCCGGTCGTGACGCTGCTTAGGCTACCGGAAAATTGATCTGCGGTGGCAGGAGCAGGCTCTGGCTCTCCGCTGCCGGATTGCCGATCCGCTGAAGAAGCATCTGGCCGAGATGTTCGCCCGCCTCGACCAGGTCCTCATAGATAGTCTCGATTTTCGGCTGCAGATGCGTCAGGAGATGCGACGTCTCCTTGGCGACGATATCGTAGTCATCAGCGAGAACGCGTCCCGCATCATTCATGGCCGTAACAAGAGCCAGCGCCGAAACCTCGCCGGGACAGACGAAGCCATCGGGAACATCGGGTGCTGCGGCGCGGGCGCGAAAGAAATCCCTGATCTCGTTGGCCGGTGAATCGAGCGTGACCGCTTCCGATATCTCATAGGCGACGCCGGCCTCGCGCACGGCGGTCATGAAACCATGCAGAATGTGCTGGCTGAAGGTCAGCCGCTTCGGCGGCATGACGACCGTGACCCGCTTCCTGCCCTTGGCGATCAGGCGCCGGGTGGCTTCGTAGGCGAAGGCGTAATTGTCGTAATCGACATAAGCGTGCGGTGTCGAAAACTCCGTGCGCCCGTGAGACACGAAGGGGAAGCCCACTTCCTGCAGCATCCGCACCCTCGCATCGAAGGGTTCTGTCCGCGTGAAGATCAGGCCGTCGGCGAAATTGTTGCGGACGATATATTCCGCCGCTTCGAGATCGGTCGTCGACAGGAAGTTCGGGGCGACGACGAGGTGATAGGATGTCTCTTTCAACGCCTTGGCGATGCCGTACATGATCGCGGTGCCGAAGCCGACCACTTCCTGATGCGGATCGAGAAGGATGCTGATGACGTTGGTGCGGCCCGTCTTGAGGCGCTGGGCAGCCCGGTCCGGCAAGTAGCCGATCTCGCGGGCAATGCGATGGACGCGCTCACGCGTTTCAACCGATATTTGCGGCGCGTCGCTGAGTGCGCGCGAAACCGTCGTCACTGCAAGACCGGTCAATGTCGCGATGGTACGCAAGGTCGGCTTGCCGCGCTTTTGCGCACCATCCGGATTTTCACCACGTTGCAGTTGGGACGATTCGGTCACTGGAGACATTCCATGCTGGATCGCGGCTACAATAACACGATGAAACCGGCACGCAATCAATCAATGCAAACGATTTAAATTTTTACGGTTTCTTAAGCGTTCAGAAAAAAGCAAATAAAATCAATAGTTATTGAACTAATCATATTTTTCTCGGGAGTCGAGGAAGGACTTGACGTAATAGCATTTATAACGTTTTAAATTGGTAACCGCGCTGGGAGGTGCGGTAGCGTGATGTTTGGCCGCCCTCACGGCGGAAGACATCGGGGCGGGCGAGGTGGGTCTCGCCGCCACTTACGAACGGGAGGATATTCATGCGCAAGTTTTTGAGCTCGGCAGCTCTTGCTGTCGTGATGATGGCTGGTTTCGGCAGCGCTCACGCGGCTGACGTCAAGGAAGTCCAGATGCTGCACTGGTGGACGTCGGGCGGTGAAGCCGCGGCGCTCAACGTGCTGAAGCAGGACCTCGCTAAGGAAGGCTTTGCTTGGAAGGACGTGCCGGTGGCCGGCGGTGGCGGCGACGCAGCCATGACCGCGCTGAAGGCGATGGTTGCCGCGGGCACCTATCCGACCGCTTCTCAGATGCTCGGCTATACCGTTCTCGACTATGCCCAGGCTGGCGTCATGGGTGACCTGACCGAGACGGCAAAGAAGGAGGGCTGGGACAAGTCCGTTCCGGCAGCGCTGCAGAAGTTCTCCGTCTATGACGGCAAGTGGGTCGCAGCCCCTGTGAATGTTCACTCCGTCAACTGGCTGTGGATCAACAAGTCGGTCATGGACAAGATCGGCGGCACGCAGCCGAAGACCTTCGACGACCTGATCGCCCTGCTCGACAAGGCAAAGGCAGCCGGCGTCATCCCGCTCGCGCTTGGCGGTCAGAACTGGCAGGAAGCCACGATGTTCGACTCCATCGTGCTGTCGACCGGTGGTCCGGAATTCTACAAGAAGGCTTTCAACGACCTCGACGAGGAATCGCTGAAGTCTGACACGATGAAGAAGTCGTTCGATAACCTCGCCAAGATCATCCAGTATGTCGATCCGAACTTCTCGGGCCGCGACTGGAACCTGGCGACTGCCATGGTCATCAAGGGCGATGCTTTGGTGCAGGTCATGGGCGACTGGGCGAAGGGCGAATTCGTTGCCGCCAAGAAGACCCCTGATACCGACTTCCTGTGCTACCGTTTCCCGGGCACCGAGGGCAGCGTGGTCTACAACTCCGACATGTTCGGCATGTTCAACGTTCCTGACGACCGCAAGGCCGCTCAGGTGGCGCTTGCCACGGCAACGCTGTCCAAGAGCTTCCAGTCCGCCTTCAACGTCGTCAAGGGTTCGGTTCCGGCCCGTACCGACGTTCCGGATACGGATTTCGACGCTTGCGGCAAGAAGGGCATTGCCGACCTGAAGGCTGCCAACGAAGGCGGCACGCTGTTCGGCTCGCTGGCTCAGGGCTATGGTGCTCCTCCGGCCATTGCTAACGCCTATAAGGACGTTGTCTCGAAGTTCGTCCATGGTCAGATCAAGACCTCCGACGAGGCTGTTACCCAGCTCGTTCAGGCTATCGACGACGCCCGCTAATTCTAACGACAAAGGCTTTCCCGCCCTCTTGCGGGGAAGCCACGGCCCTGCTGCGCGGGGAGGAGATGATCACATGAGCACAGTTGCGACCACGGATCCGGTCCTGACGTCGAAGCCCTCAACCCGCACGTCCATTCGCGGCCGACTGCAGGATGCATTGCCGAAAATCGTATTGGCGCCGAGTTTCCTCATCACGGTGATCTTCGTCTACGGCTTTATCGTCTGGACGGCCTATCTTTCTTTCACCAATTCCAAGACCTTTCCGTCCTATGTGCTGACGGGCTCGCGCGCCTATCATCGGCTCTGGCGCTGGACCTTCGAGAGCGACCCGCCGTCCTCCTGGTACACATCGATCACCAATATGGGGATCTTTGGCTTCCTCTATATCTTCATCTGCCTGGCGCTCGGGCTGCTGCTGGCGATCCTTCTCGACCAAAAGATCCGCGGCGAAGGCATATTGCGGCCGATTTTCCTCTATCCGATGGCGCTGTCCTTCATCGTGACGGGCGTCGCCTGGAAGTGGTTCCTTGATCCGGGCCTCGGGCTCGAGCAGACGCTGCATCATCTCGGCTGGACGAGCTTCCATTTCGACTGGATCAAGAACAAGGATTTCGTCATCTACACTGTCGTCATCGCCGGTGTCTGGCAAGCCTCCGGTTTCGTCATGGCAATGTTCCTGGCCGGCCTGCGTGGCATTGACGGCGAAATCATGAAGGCGGCGCAGATCGACGGCGCATCGCCCTTCCAGATGTACCGGCGCATCGTCATTCCGATGCTGCGGCCGATCTTCCTGTCGGCCTTTATCGTGCTCGCGCATATGGCGATCAAGTCCTACGACCTTGTCGTGGCGCTTACATCGGGCGGTCCCGGCGGCTCGGCATGGCTGCCGTCCAACTTCATGTATGAGTATACGTTCAAGCGAAATGAAATGGCTGTCGGTTCTGCAAGCGCCATCATCATGCTGATGACGATCTCGGCAATCATCGTTCCCTATCTCTATTCCGAACTGAGGGAGAAGGCGCGATGAGCAGTATTACCTCTTCCGAGGTCGCGCAGGGCGGCAACAGCGGTCGCTGGATCGGCCGCGTCATCATCTACGGGCTGCTGCTGATCTTTGCCGTTCTCTACCTGATGCCGCTCTTCGTCATGCTGACGACTTCGTTCAAGACCATGGACGAAATTCAGGGCGGCAATATGCTCGCGCTGCCGCAGTCACCGACGTTCGATGCCTGGTTCAAGGCCTGGGGCGAGGCCTGCGTCGGCCTCACCTGCGCCGGCATCAAGGGCTACTTCTGGAATTCGATCAAGATGGTCGTGCCGGCAGTGGCGATCTCGACCGTTCTCGGCGCGCTCAACGGCTATGTACTGACCAAGTGGCGCTTTCCGGGCCATACGCTGGTCTTCGGCCTGATGCTCTTTGCCTGCTTCATCCCGTTCCAGTCGGTGCTGCTGCCGATGGCGACTATTCTCGGCGCGCTCGGCCGTTTCGGAACGACGCTGCAGAATGCAACGGGTTTCAGCTTCGGCTTCGGCAATCCGACTGTGAACCTCGTCTTCGTGCACGTGGTTTATGGCCTCGGCTTCACGACGCTGTTCTTCCGCAATTTCTATGAGGCGTTTCCGACGGAACTCGTGAAGGCCGCGCAGGTGGATGGCGCAAGCTTCTTTCAGATCTTCCGCCGCATCATGCTGCCGAATTCGCTGCCGATTATCGTGGTGACGGTCATCTACCAGTTCACCAATATCTGGAACGATTTCCTCTTCGCCTCGGCTTATGCCGGTACGGGTGACTCCATGCCGATGACGGTGGCGCTCAATAATGTCGTCAATACCTCGACCGGCGTGGTCGAATACAATGTCAACATGGCTGCGGCGATGATCGCGGCCGTTCCTACGCTCATCGTCTATATCCTCGCCGGCCGCTATTTCGTGCGCGGTCTGATGGCGGGCGCCGTCAAAGGGTGATCCATGGCTTTCCTTGAAATTTCCGGTCTCAAGAAGCGCTTCGGCGCCGTCGACATTCTCAAGGGGATCGATCTGGAACTCGAAAAGGGCGGCTTCCTGGTGCTGGTGGGTCCGTCCGGCTGCGGCAAGTCCACGCTGCTCAACACCATTGCCGGGCTCGAAGCGATCACTTCGGGTGAGATCCGCATCGATGGCCGCTCCATCAACGGCTTGCACCCCTCCAAGCGCGATATCGCCATGGTCTTCCAGAGCTACGCGCTCTATCCGAATATGACCGTTGCCGGCAACATCGCCTTCGGCATGGAAATCCGCGGCGTGCCGAAGGAAGAGCGGGAAAAGGCGATCAAGCAGGTCTCCGACATGCTGCAGATCGGCCATCTGCTGGATCGCAAACCCTCGCAGCTTTCGGGTGGCCAGCGTCAGCGTGTGGCGATGGGCCGCGCACTGGTGCGCAATCCGCAGGTCTTCCTCTTCGACGAGCCGCTTTCCAACCTCGATGCGAAGCTGCGTGTCGATATGCGCACGGAAATCAAGCGCCTGCATCAGCGCATGGGAACGACCATCGTCTACGTCACTCATGACCAGATCGAGGCGATGACGCTGGCGACGAAGATCGCTGTGCTAAAGGACGGTGTGCTGCAGCAGTTCGGTACGCCGGCAGAAATCTACAACAGCCCGGCCAATGTCTTCGTAGCTGATTTCATGGGCTCGCCGGCGATGAACCTGCTGAACGCGACCGTTGAAAACGGTACCGGCGGGCTGCAGGTCTCGCTGGAACGGCCGAATGGCGAACCGCTGAAGCTGCCCGTCAATGCCGGCAATACCAGCCTCACAGGTTATGCCGGCAAGCAGGTGATCTTCGGGATTCGTCCGGAAGCACTGACGGATATAGACGGAGCCGACCGCAAGGCGAAGTCGGTCGTTCATGGTGACTGTGCCATCGAAGTCGTGGAACCGGCCGGGTCGGATACGTTTGCCGTCACCAAGCTCGGCGGCAAGTCGGTGGTGGCGCGCCTCGGGGCCGATACCGGCATCCTGCCTGGCCAGAACACCCGCCTTGCCTTCAATCTCGACAAGGCGGTGTTCTTCGATCCTGCAAGCCAGCTCAGGATCGCTTAGCCAGAAATATTTTGTCTGGCGGCCGTCAGATGGCCGCTACCGAGAGCGTGACTGGTGCGAAGCGGCTTGAGGTCGCTTCGACGGTGATTTCGCCGGTCAAGCCGGTTGCCTCCAGCCAAAAGCCCGTCGTGCCGCCCTGGAGCGGTACGGCTGTCGGGCCGACAATCTCGGCAGGGCCTTTGACCGTCAGGGTCACCACATCGTTCAGGAAGGGCAGGCGTTGGCCGCGCTGGTCGAGCGCGCGGATGACGACGCGGGTCGTGTCGCGTTCGCGGGCCTTCAGCGTGGTGCTGTCGGGCGCTACTTCGAGTGCGGTCGGCAGCGGGTCGGCGGCGAGTGTCAGCTTGGCGACCGATTCACCATTGATGAAGCCGGTGAATTCGCCGTCGATCCATTCCAGGCCCCAGCGGCCGAGTTCGTCCTGGGTGAAATGGCGGTGGTCGAGCACGACAGGCGGATGCGGCAAGTGCGGATAGTTTTCGCGATCCGGGCCGATGCGCTTGGTCAGAGAGCCGTATGTCAGTTCCACCTCGTCGCAATTGGTCAGGATGATCAGCGGCAGCACGCCGCCGATGCTGCGCTCGCCGCGCGCCCAGAAGGTGACCGGTTTCATGATGATCTCATCCGAAGGGTCGCACTGGCTGGCATAGACATAGGCCGCGAACTTCGGCTCGCGGAACATGTCCATGACGCCGTGATAGCAGATGCGGTCGCCGGAGCCGAAATCCTTGTGCGTGTTGTAGTCGAACATGCACCAGCCGATCGCTCCTGAAATATCCGGATCGCCATAGGCGGCGTTCAGCACTTCCAGGTGGCGGCGCACATGCTCGGCCTGGCGCTGCTCGGCATCATACATCTTGGTCGGATGCATGTGGCCGTTGAATTCGGTAATGATGTAGGGGACCTTGTAGGAGAGGCCGGTATTTTCCTGCTGGCTGCGAAGCGCCGTGCGTGGGCGATTGGCGCCCGGCAATTCCTCGTTGCCGAGGATGAAGTCGTTCATCGTATAGACGTCTTCCAGAAGCTCGCTTTCGGTCAGGTAGCGAACGCCGCCAGTCTGGCGGGTGGAATCGAGTTCGTGGGCCAGGCGATTGGTGGCGGTATAGAAGTCGTGGCTATCGAGCGATTCATTGATGCGCACGCCCCAGATGATGATCGAGGGGTGATTCCAGTCGCGCTCGATCATGCGGCGAACGTTTTCGATGGACTCTCTCTGCCAATCGAGATCGCCGATATGTTGCCAGCCGGGGATTTCTTCGAATACGAGCAGGCCGATGCGGTCGCACTGGTCGAGGAACCATTTCGACTGCGGATAGTGCGAAGTGCGCACGATATTGCACTTCAGCACCTTCTTCATCATATCGGCGTCACGCTCCTGTGCGGAGCGGCCGGCAGCGTACCCAACATAGGGGTAGGCCTGATGGCGGTTGAGGCCCTGGAGCTTCACGGGGCGGCCGTTGAGCAGGAAGCCTTCCGGCGTGAATTTGGCGGTGCGGAAGCCGAAATGAGCGGAAGTTCTGTCTGAGCCGTGTTCGGTTCTGAGATCGACGACAACTTCGTAGAGCGCCGGGTTTGCCAGGTCCCACAATTCGATGCCGGTCAGGCCGCCGAAGGAGAGGGTTGTCACCGAGCCGATCGTTTCGCCGGCGGCACTTGCGAGCACGATACCATCGGCACCCTTCAGCGAGGCCGTAATGGTTGCGGCATAGGTCAGGTTCTGCGGGTTGGCGATATCGATGCGCACCGTCGCCGATTTCATGTCGGACAGCACGTCGTGGGTCTCGATCTTGAGATTGCGGATGGAGACCTTGTCGGTGACCTTCAGCCAGACATCGCGATAGATGCCGGCATAGGTGAGGTAGTCGATGCGACCGCCGAAAGGTGGGATGGCGGGGTTCTCGCTGCCGTCGATCTTGACCGTGACAAGGTTCTCGCACTTGGTGAGTTTGCCGGTCAGGCGGGCTTCGAAGGTCGTATAGCCGTCCTTATGAGCAATGATCTCTTCGCCGTTCAGATAGACGACGCTGTCGGCCATGGCGCCATCGAAGAGGATAGAGACTTCGCGGCCTTCGAATTCCGGCAGCCAGCGCAGCACCTTCTGATAGGTGAAGGCGCGCTGATAGCGCTTCTCGTCGAAATAGTTGAAGGGCAGCTCGACAGCCGTGTGGGGCAGGCTGACCATATGGTCGCCATCGAAAGCCTCGGTCAGGTGCTGGCCAAAGCCTTCGTGGAAGCTCCAGGATTCATTGAGGGAAACGACGGAACGCATCTCAGGCTCCCCGGCAGGCGGCAGGGGAGAGGCGACGCCCGGCGGCGGCGCGTGAAAGAGTGATCATCGTATTCCTCCTTGATGCAAATGACTGGAGCCGCCCCTCAGGCGGTCGAACCCCAGCGGGGTGTGCAGGCAAGCGTAATGCTGTGCGGGCCTTCATCGCCGGCCTCATGGCGTTCGATTACCTCGACGACCGCATCCATGAAGGCCACGTGGTCGAGGCTCAGCGTCGTTAGGTCGTTGCAGTCCCAGGCGGCCATGGCAATACCGTCCTGGCCGACGATGGCGATATCCTCAGGCGTGTTCTTTCCGAGCACGCGGCGGGCGGCGTCGCGCGCGCCGATCGCCATCACATCGTTGCCGCAGATGATGGCATCGACCTTGGAGCGGTGCAGCAGCAGGACGGCTTCCTTGAAGCCGGAATCGTAGGAATAGTCGCCGAAGGCTTCGGCCTCGAAGGCAAGGCTGTGACGCGCCAGAGCGTCCGCAAACCACTTGCGGCGCAGCTTGTCGATCCAGCTCGATTTGGTGCCGGAGAGATAGGCGAAGCGCCGTTTGCCGTCGCCGACGATCTTGTCGATGATCTCGCCCGCACCGACCGCGCCATCGATACGGATGTTGGAAACGTCCTCGTTTTCCAATGGTTCGAAGGAGACGATGATCGGCTTCGTCGTATGGAAGATGTCGACAGCATCCTGCATGGACACCATGTCTGAGAAGATGACGACGTGATCCACTTGGTAGGTAGAGGCAAGCCGCATGAGCTGAAGCCGATCCGAATGATCCGCACAGCAGAGAATAATGGGCAGGAGCTGGCGGGCCTGCAGGCGGTGGACGAGGAGCTGCTGCTCCTCGGCCTCGCAGGGATTGCCGATGGCATTGACGACGAGGGCGACGAGGCGCGAGCGCTGGTTGTTCAGCGAACGGGCGATCGCATTCGGCTGGTAGCCATATTCACGCGCAACGGCGAGGATACGGTCGCGCGTGGCGCTGCCGATCCGCGAATCCGGCGAAAAGGCCCTCGAAATCGTCGCCGAGGAGACACCGGCGAGTTTCGCCAGTTCCTTCGAGGTGATCCGTCGTCTGTTCGTTCCGCTCATCGTCTTGCGCCTATGCGGTGATCCTGACGGGGGTGCCGTCGGCCGCTGCCGATTCCTTGATTGCGTCCCAGAGCCTAGCGAATCTAAGACCCATTTCAACGGAGCCGGAGTTTTCCATCGTTCCGGCGCGGATGGCGAGGAAATTCTTCAAGGGATTGCCGAGAATCTCGGCCTCTTCACGCGGTTCGCTGGTGTGTCCGACGCTGATTTCGCGCCAGCCACCCCAGGCGTCGATGCGCACGATCGCCTTCGAATAGAAGAAGGTGATGTAGGAAGCGCAACCGGGAGGACCTTCGCCGGCGGCCGTCAGGGTCACCAGCGCGCCGTTCTTCAGCCGGGCGGAGACAGCGGTGGCGATATCGACCTTTTTGCCATGGTTGTTCATATAGGCGGAGACGCTGTCGAAATCGGAATTGGCGAGCAGACAGACGGTGTTCATCATGTGCGCGCCGGTATCGAACATAAATCCGCCGCCGGAGATTTCCGGCTGCTGCTTCCAATGCCCGTCATAGTTCGAAGACCAGCTTTCCCAGATCATGCCGGAGATGGCGATCAGCTCGCCGAACTCGCCCGAGCGCGCGCGTTTGCGCGTGTCGAGCACCAGCGGAGACAGCCCGCCCTGGAAGGCGGTGACGATGGTGACGCCGCTTTTCTTCTGTGCTGCGATCAGCGTCTCGGCCTCGGCGACGGTCGTGACCATCGGCTTTTCGAGGAAGAGGTCGAGGCCGGCTTCGGCGACGGCGGTCGCCTGCTCGGCATGGGAAGCGTGCGGGGTCGAGACATAGATGATGTCGAGTTCGTCGCGGCATTTTGTGAGCAGATCCCGGTAATCGGCGAAGCCCCTCGGCTCCGGCGCACCGGCCGCCGTGCAGACGTCAATCAGCCGCTTGCGGGAGGTTTCGCTGGTGTCGGCAAGCGCCACGAATTCAATTTCCGGCATCTTCGCCCAACTCTGAGCATATTCAGCCGCCTTCAAGCCGGCGCCGATGACGCCGAGGCGCAATTTCTGAGACATCGAAATCCTCCCTGATATCGTTGTGCAAACGATTACACAAATGACACAATTGGTGCAAGTTATAAATAACTTAATAAAATCAATACTATAAATTTGTGCCGTTTGAGGTTTCAAAAATCATCTTGTCAGCATTCAGAATGCGTGTACATTTTCGTCGCCGGTGCTGGAGGGCGCCGTAGCTCTAAAAAAGGGAGGACTTCCGTTGAAGAAGACGGTTATCGGTGGCCTGTGCGCCATCCTGCTCAGCGCGGTTTCAACGCTGGCGCATGCTGAAACAATTCGTATTGCCAATCACGGTCAGGCCGGAATCGATGCCATGAAGTCGACCGTCGAGCGGATTGAGAAAAAATATGGCGTGACGGTCGAGGTCGTCGAATATCCGGCGCCGGACAAGGACTATCTCACCAAGCTCTTGACCGAACTCGGCGCCGGCAACGCGCCCGATCTCTTCTCCATCCCAACGACGGCTGCCGTTGCCGACATGGTCGAAGCTGGCTACCTCGCGCCCGTTACCACCGAGTTCAAGGCATGGGACGGTTACGCCAATCTCTATGACGTCGCCAAGCAGCTTGCCGTCAGCCCTGATGGAGAGACCTATGTGATGCCGTTCATGCTCGGCATTCAGGAAATCTATTACCGCAAGGACGTTCTCGAAAAGGCCGGCATCTCCACCGAACAGCCGAAGACCTGGCAGGAACTCCTCGATCGCGCAGCCGAGGTGAAGCAGAAGACCGGCTCCTACGGCCTGCTCTTTCCGGCCGGCGTGTCCTGGGGCAGCGGCGCCTTCGACGAAGGCTTCCAGCACCTGATCGTCGGCTCCAAGACGCCGCAGCTCGTCGACGCCGACGGCAAACTCGATCTGAATGGCGAGGGCGTGAAGGATGTCTTCAATGTCTATAAGACGCTGATCGACAAGGATCTGATGCCGGTGCAGCCGTTGCTCGGACCGGAGCCTTGGGTCGTGCCGAAGTATGAGATGTTCCCGGCCGGCAAGCTTGCCGCTACCACTTGCGGCTCCTGGTGCTACATTTTCGACTGGGGCCGCGAGAGCAAGAACCCGATCCCTGACGTGACCAAGATCGTCGGCACCTGGACGGTTCCCGGCCAGAGCGGCGGCCAGTATGTTCTCGCCAATCTCGCTGCTCCGTGGGCCATCAGCTCCAAGTCCGCCAATGTCGAACTTGCCAAGAAGGCGCTGATGGAAATCGGCTCGGTCGAAACGCAGGTTTCCTACGCTGCCCGCATCGGTAATATCCCGGCCAGCAAGGATGCCGCCAAGGACCCGGAATTCCAGAAGCTGACGGAACTCGTTCCGATCCATGCCGCTGCTGGAAACGGTGTCTTCCTGAAGCAAGCTTCCGGCTTCGGTACGGTTGCCGAAGGCGTGGCGCGCGCCACCGAAGCGCTGCTGCGCAAGGAAACCGATGCAGCTGGTGCCCAGAAGATCCTTGTCGACTACGTCAAGGAAACGCTAGGCGACGACATGGTCAAGTAAGCCACTGATATCTTCCTCCCGCCAAGACGGGGACGCGGTATTCTGGCCGCGTCTTCCCGGTTTCATTCGATAAGGTTGTGAGCTTCAATGGCCCGAAACTCTCATGAAAAGCGAACCGAGCGCCAACTCCTGCTGGTTCTGCTGCCGTCGCTGGTCCTGCTTCTGGCCTTTGTGATCTATCCCGCCCTTTATTCCGTCTATCTGAGCTTCACCAACGAGGCGCTGACGGGAGCTGCGGCCCTGCGGCCGCGCTTCGTCGGCATCCGCAATTACACGCGCCTTCTCAACGATGCGAAGTTCTGGAATTCGCTGTTCGTCACCTTCGTCTTCGTCATGGGTTCGGCCGTCATCGGGCAGTTCGTGCTCGGGCTGATTTCGGCGATGGCGCTGCGCCGGTCGATCCGTTTCCGGCAGTTCTTCTCTTCGATCATTCTCCTGCCGAATGCCGCCCCCGAAGTCGTTGCCGGCTTCATGTGGATCTCGATGCTTGCCGGCGGCGAACATGCGACGCTCTCGCGCATCGTCGCCTTCTTCGGCGTCAATCCGGCCGACTGGCTGAACGCCTTCCCGCTGTCGATGATCATCATCGTCAATACCTGGCGCGGCATCGCCACGGCGATGATCCTGCTGACGGCCGGCCTCAGCACCATTCCCTCCGAGATCTACGAGGCGGCGCGCATGGATGGCGCGACACCCTCACAGATGTTCCGTCGCATCACCCTGCCGCTGATGATGCCGACGATCCTGCTCTACATGCTGATCTCGGCCGTCTCCACCATCGCCGTCTTCGGCCTCGTCTACGCGCTGACACGCGGCGGCCCGGGCGGAGCGACGGAGGTCGTCAGCATCTACATCTACAACCAGTCGTTTACGGCGTTCCAGCTCGGTTACGGCGCTGCGGTCGCGGTCGTCGCGCTCATCATCTCGCTGATCCTCGGCATCGGCTATGTCCGAGCCATGAAAGTTGAGGTCTGACATGGCCGTTATTTCCCCGAGCGAAGGCGCCAACAGGACCCGCTCCGATCTTCTCGCCTATGCAACGCTGTCGATCATCTCGATCTTCTGCGCCGTGCCTTTCTTCTGGGTGCTGCTCGCCTCCCTCGATGGCAATGCGCAGCTCTTCCTGCGCTGGCCGGAACAATGGACGCTTGCAAACTATATGCGCGTCTTCACCAAGGAGGATGGGGCGAAGTGGCTGTTCAACTCGCTCTTCGTGGTCGGCGGAGCGACGGTTATCGTCATGGTTCTGGCGGGGCTCGGCGGCTATGCGCTGTCGCGCACGCGAGCCTGGTGGAAGCTGCCTTTCCTCTACGCGATCCTGCTGATCCGCGTGCTGCCGCCGACGGCGCTCGTCGTGCCGCTCTACAAGTTCCTGCTGACGCTCAACAATGCGGAAAGCGCGATTCTCAGGCCGATCTTCGGCAGCTATGCTCGCGATATCATGCGCTGGACCGGGTTCATCGACGGTTATCTCGGCATCATGCTGGTGCTTGCCACCATGCAGCTGCCACTGGCGCTCTGGATCATGAAGACCTTCTTCGACGGCCTGCCGCGCGACTATGAGGAAGCGGCCGTCATGGACGGGGCGACGATGATGCAGCGCATCCGCCGCGTGCTGATTCCGCTTGCCATGCCCGGGCTTGCGGCTGCCGGTCTCTTCGCCTTCATGTCGGCCTGGGGTGATTTCCTGCTGCCGCTGATCTTCCTGTCGTCGCCGGAGCTGCAGACGCTGCCGCTCGGTCTTTTCCGCGCCTTCCTGCGTATTAACGAGATCGATTACGGACTGCTGACGGCTCTCGCCTTCATCTACCTGCTGCCTGCCGTCGTCGCCTTCGGCTTTGCGCGGCGCTTCCTCGTCCAAACTTTCTCGGGCGGTGTGAAGGGCTGAGATCAAGAAAGAGAAACGAATGATCAATCTCAGAAACGTTCGCAAATTCTACGGCGCGCTCGAAGTCATCAAGGGCGTCGACATCACGGTGGAAGACGGCGAATTTGCCGTCTTCGTCGGCCCGTCCGGCTGCGGCAAGTCCACGCTCTTGCGCATGATTGCCGGCCTTGAAGGCATCGACGAGGGCGATCTGGTGCTGAACGGCCAGCGCATCAACGATGTGCCGCCGGACAAGCGCGGCATCGCCATGGTGTTCCAGTCCTACGCGCTTTATCCGCATATGACGGTCGCGGAGAATATCGGCTTTTCGCTGAGCCTCAAGAAGGTGCCGGAAGCCGAAATCAAGAAGCAGGTGGAAGGCGTCGCCGAGATCCTGCAGCTGACCGACTATCTCAGCCGCAAGCCGGGCGCGCTATCCGGCGGCCAGCGCCAGCGCGTGGCGATCGGCCGTGCGATCATCAAGAAGCCGTCGCTGATCCTGTTCGACGAGCCGCTCTCGAACCTCGATTCGGCGCTGCGCGTGCAGATGCGCGCCGAGCTGCAGCGCCTGCATCGCGAGCTGAAGGCGACGGTGGTCTATGTCACGCACGACCAGGTCGAGGCGATGACGATGGCCGACCGTATCGTCGTTCTGAACAAGGGCGTCGTCGCCCAGCAGGGCGCGCCGATGGAGCTCTATCACCAGCCGGAAAACGAGTTCGTCGCAACCTTCATCGGTTCGCCGAAAATGAACGTGCTGCCGATGACGGCGACGCGCCGGGATGCCGGTAAGGTGCATCTGGAAAGCCCGCTCGGTCTTGCGATCGATCTCTCGGATGCAAACGGTTCCGTGCCGCAGGGCGAGGCGAAGCTCGGCATCCGGCCGGAACATCTGAAGCTGGCGCCGCAAGGGCAGGGCGATTTTTCGGCCGAGGTCGTCATCGTCGAGCGGCTCGGCGTCGAGACCTATCTGACGGTTGGCTCGCAGCAGCAGCCGATCGTCGTGCGCACGGAAGGCGACATGAGCATCCGCCCCGGCGATCGCGTCTCGCTGACGGCCGATCGCGCCGCCTGCCATCTGTTCGATTCCGCCGGCCGGCTTGTCCGTTCGGCTCAAGCCTGAAACATCGAGGAATAGCATGACAATCAAGGTCACGATCTGGAACGAAGGACGCCACGAGCAGGTCCACAAGGAAGTTCAGGATATTTATCCTGACCGCATCGACGGCGCGATCGCAGCCGGTATCGCCCATCCCGATTTCGAGATCCGTCGCGGCACGCTCGACGATCCGGATGAAGGCCTGCCGGATTCCGTGCTCAACGATACCGACGTGCTGCTCTGGTGGGGGCATATGGCGCATGAGGAGGTCAGCGACGGGCTGATCGACCGCGTCCAGCAGCGGGTGCTGAAGGGCATGGGCCTGCTTGTCCTGCATTCCGGCCATCACTCCAAGCTCTTCCGCCGGCTGATGGGCACCAACGCCAACCTCTCGTGGCGCGAGACGCCTGAAGGCGATCTGGAGCGCGTCTGGGTGGTCAATCCCTCGCATCCGATCGCCGAGGGACTGCCGCCCTATTTCGAGGTCAATGCCTCGGAAATGTATGGCGAGCCCTTCGACATTCCGCAGCCGGACGAGCTGGTGTTCATCTCCTGGTATTCCGGTGGCGAGGTATTCCGCAGCGGCTGCACCTTCCAGCGCGGCCGTGGGCGCATCTTCTTCTTCAGCCCCGGCCATGAGACCTATCCGATCTATCACGACAAGACCGTGCACAGGGTCATCTCGAACGGCATCCGCTGGGCGCAGCAAAAGCACACGGATGGCCGCATCCTCGAGAACTGGCACCGCAAGGAGCCGCTGCACGCCCGGCCGGACAAGGTGAAAGCCTAGTAATCCCTCCCGTGGGGCTGGGGCCATGAAGGTTCTGGCCTCCGCGGGTGGGGCTCAGAGCCGCGGCCAGCAAGGGATAGGATTACGGGTACTGCGCGCCGTTGGTCGTCGTGTAGATCGAATAGAGCGATTGTGTCGCGGTGATGAAGAGGCGGTTCCTCTTGGGGCCGCCGAAGGTGACATTGGAGACGGTCTGCGGCACCTTGATCTTGCCGATCAGCGTTCCGTCGGGCGCGAAGCAGTGCACGCCGTCGGCCGCACTCGTCCAGAGATTGCCGGAGACATCGAAGCGGAAACCATCCGGTATGCCGCTGTCGATCGAGCAGAAGTAGCGGCTGTTTGCGAGTTTGCGTCCATCCACGACATCGAAGACGCGGATATGGCGCGGTACGTCATGATTGGCGGAACCGGAATCGGCGATGAAGAGCTGGCGTTCGTCCGGTGAGAAGGCCAGCCCATTCGGCTGGATGAAGTCGGTCACGACGGCTTCGATGTCGCCAGTCGCGGCATCGATGCGATAGACGTTTCGGCTTTCCTGCTCTTCCGGCGACTTGTGGCCTTCGTAGTCGGACATGATGCCGTAGCTTGGATCCGTGAACCAGATCGAGCCGTCGGACTTGACCACGACGTCGTTCGGGGAGTTCAGCCGCTTGCCGTTGTAACTGTCGGCAAGCACGGTGATGCGGCCGTCCGACTCGGTGCGAGTCACACGGCGGCCTCCATGCTCGCAGGAAACCAGGCGACCCTGCCGATCACGGGTATTGCCGTTGACGTAGTTGGACGGCGAGCGGAAGACGGAGACTGTTCCATCCGGCACCCAACGCATCAGGCGTTCGTTCGGAATGTCGCTCCAGAGCAAGCAATTCAGATCCGAGAACCAGACAGGACCTTCGGCCCAACGGCAGCCCGTGTAAAGCTCTTCCAGCACGGCACTGCCGGCGATCAGCGCGCGAAAACGCTCGTCTTTGATGTCATAAAGCTCGCTTCCAGCCATGCCCGATTCCTCCCAGATCGCTCTTGTTTCTTCGTAGCGGCAAACGGACGAATCTGCCAGAGCCCGAAGACGGAAAGCGTCGGGCTCTGGAACCTCGAATGGCACGTCAGAGTGCCGACACCGGATGGGGCGAGCCGTCATAAGCGCCCCAGATCGATTGGTCGAAGCAGATGACGGAGCCGGTCATCAGGCCGGATTCGGCTGACGAGAGATAGGCGCAGGCGCGGGCAACTTCTTCCGGATCGACCAGCCGGCCGAAGGGCTGGCTGGCGGCGGCCTTAGCGAGCCAGTCATCCGAGGCCTTGTGAAATTCCTTCTGAATGCGGTCTTCGCCCTCCGAGGCCATCCAGCCGATATTGAGGCCGTTGACGCGGATGCGGTTGCGCAAGAGCGCGTAGGCGGTGTTCTTAGTCAGCGTCTCCAGCGCGCCTTTAGAGGCGCAATAGGCGGCGATGAAAGGCTGGCCTGCTTTGGCGGACATGGAGCCGATATTGACGATCGTACCTTCGATCTTCTCACGTCGCATGACCTTCACGGTTTCCTGCATGAGGAAGAAAGGCGCGCGGACGTTGACGGCGAACATGGCATCGAAGAGTTCCGGGCTGGTGTCGAGGATTGTGCCCCGATCGGTGATGGCGGCAGCATTGACGAGAGCATCGACGCGGCCGAAGGTCTGGTCGCAGACATGGACGACATTCTGCCCATCCTCGACCTTGCCGAGATCGGCCTTGACGTAAACCACTTTCGCGCCGGTCTTTGCCGATATCTCCTCGGCCTTCGCCTTTCCCTTGGTCTCGTTGCGGCCGCAGATGACGATGCCCGTGGCGCCGCGTTCGGCAAAGAGGCGGGCGATGGTGGCCCCGAGGCCCTGTGTGCCGCCGGTGACGATGGCGATCTTGCCGTCGAGGCGGGCGTAATCCGTGCTCATATGTCTTCTCCTCCTGATGATATGCAAATGGCCCCTCGCCGGAAGCGAGAGGCTCTGGGATGATTATAGCGTTAGGCGCGATGTCAGCTCTGCTTCTTGGCCGCGTGGTCGGCGAGGGCTTTGGTGAATGTCTCGTCGCTCCAGCCTTCCTCCAGCGCCTCGTGCATCAGTTGTGCCTGTGTCTTCGGCGCGAGGCCGCCGAGCGGCGGGTCGCGGTCGAGATTGGTCGGGAAGGAATAGCCTTCCGCGCAGCATGCGACGGCATTGGTGATCTCGTCGGCCGAAAGCCTGCTCTTCAGCGCCTTCAGGGCGGGGAAGAGTTTTGCGCCCATGCGTTCGCGATTGACGGTTTCCATGGCCCGGCCGAAAGCCGAGGAGACCTGAAGCAGGTTCGCCATGCGTTTGATGTCCTTCGAGCGGTTGGTGCCGGCAGCGTGGAAGAGGGCGGGGTTGAAGAAGACGACATCGCCCTTTTCCAGCGGTAGCTGGATATGGTTCTGCTCGAAATAATCCTTGAATTCCTGGCGCTTGAGAGCGAGATAGCCCGGCTCGAAGGTCTGGCTGTGCGGCAGGAAAAGCGTCGGGCCGCTTTCGAGCGGCATGTCGCAATGGGCAACCGCGCCCTGCAGCGTCAGCACCGGCGAGAGGCGATGCACATGGGCCGGGAACTGCTCGATCACTTTGGAGGACTGGAAGCCGAGGTGGTAGTCGCGGTGGGCGGATTGCGCCGCACCGCCGGGGTTCACCCGGTTGACCTGCGCCGTCATCTGATAATACGGGCCGAGCCATGCCTCGCTTGCCAGCGCCACGACGGCGTTGCCGTAATAGCGGGCGAAATTTTCAGGGTCTGCCAGACAGTGTTTTTCCAGCGAATTCCAGATGCGGTCATTGGCGCCCGGCTTGGCAAAATGGTCGCCGCCGCCAGTGGACGTGCGGTGCTGCTCCTCAATGATCTCTTCGAAGATCGTGCTCGCCCGGTCGATGATGCCGGTATCTTCATAGGCGCGCTTGAAGACGACGACGCCGGGGCCGATGCCCAAGGCTTCCGAGATCTCGGCGAGAACGGCGCGACGGCCTTCCGGCGTCGAGGCTGCCTCGATCACCTTGCGGCTGTCGTAGATCAACACGTTCTTCTCGACGGCAGAAGCCGTTGGATAGTCGGCGAGGACGGTTGTCTTTTCGGCGAGCGCGCGGAAATCGCTGAGATCGCAGGCGTCTTCGGTGAGCCAGACGCGGTCGGTACGCAGTTTCTGCTGGTTGTCTGATTTCATCGGGTGCTCCTCCATGTCCGATGAAGGGAATATACGCCGCCGGCGATCCTGATGTAGATCAGGAATCCATCAAAAATCCATCAGAGTTCCAAGAGTGGAGATCGCTGTGGCTCATCCCTTTCTCGTCAAGGACATCGCTTTTCAGGCAGGCCTCAGCACCGCAACTGTCGACCGGGTGCTGAACGGCAGGCCCGGTGTGCGGCGGCAGACGGAGATGCGGGTGAGGGCGGCAATGGCCGAACTCGAAAAGCAAACGGGAGCCGATGTGGCCGGCCGCAAGCTTGCGATCGAAATCGTCATGGAGACGCCGGAGCGGTTCAGCACTGCGGTGCGCACGGCCTTTGAAGCGGAGGTTGCGACCTTCCTGCCGACCGTCTTCCGCTGCCGCTTTCATTTCGCCGAGGTGATGCGGGCGGCGGAGTTGGTGCAGCTTCTCGACCGTATCCGCTGCGCGGCACGCATGGCATCGTGCTGAAGGCGCCTGATGTGCCTGAGGTCGTTGCCGCCGTTGCGCGGCTCGATGCGGCTGGTATTCCCGTCGTCACGCTCGTGACGGACCTGCCGAATTCGGCGCGATCAGCCTATGCCGGCGCCGACAACCGGGCAGCGGGCGAGACGGCCGCCTATCTCATTGGCCGGCTGCTCGGCGCCTCCGGCGGCAAGGTGCTGGTGACGCTCTCAAGCGGCCGGTTCTGTGGCGAGGAGGAGCGCGAGATCGGATTTCGCCGGGTGATCCGGGCGCGTTATCCTTCGATCGGCATTATCGAAGTCAGCGAAGGGCACGGCACCGATGCCCCGACAGGTACGCTCGTTGCGGCAGCCCTCGCCGATGATCCCGATATCAATGCCGTCTATTCGGTCGGCGGCGGCAACCGCGCGGTGCTTGCGGCTTTCGAGGCCGCAGGCCGGCCTATCTCGGTTTTCGTGGCACATGATCTCGATGCCGACAACCGCGCCTTGCTGGCTGAACGGCGGATCGATTTCGTGCTGCATAACGATCTCAGAACCGATGCGCGTTCCGCCTTTCGTGCGATGATGGCCCGCGCGACGCCTGCCATCCGGACGGCGCCGGCGTCATTTTCGGCCGTCGAAATCGTTACGCCTTACAATATGCCGACGAGCCAATAGGCTGTTCGGGTTGATTGTCTTTCCATCTGCGGCAGATTCACGTTACAGCTTGCGAATAGCGAGGAGAGCGCATGGACCACAGCGACGTCGGCACAATCGCAGCATGGGTGACGGAACAGGGCCTGAACGGTGCGACCGAAGCGGAGCTGCTTGCCGGCTTCTGCGAAGCCTGCCGCAATGCCGGCATGCGGCTCGATCGCGCCATGGCGCTGATGGACACGCTTCACCCCGTGCATGAAGGCCGCGCCTTTCGCTGGGATAGTGTTGAGGATTTCGAAGGCGAATTCGAATATGGCCCTTCGAGCGAGGGCCAGGGGCTGGACACCTGGCGTCGGTCGGCCTTCTACCATCTCTGGACCAGCGGAGATCGAGAGGTGCGGCGCAGGATCGGCTTCGGCGATCCGACCGATTTCATCATGCTGGATCAGATCTATAAGCTCGGTCATACCGATTACGTCGCCATGGCGCATCGCTTTGCCGAGGCCGGCACGATCGGCGAGATGGATTGCTTCTTCTCGCATTTCTCGACCAAACATCCGGAAGGCTTTTCCGATCAGGATCTTGCGATCCTGCGCAAACTGGTGCCGGTGCTGGGGCTCGCAATCAAATGCGTGGCGCTCGCCCGTATCGCCCGCACGATCGCCGAGGTCTATCTCGGCGAGGATGCGGCGCGCCAGGTGATGGACGGCAAGATCTCGCGCGGCAAGACCGAGCGCATTTCGGCAGCGCTCTGGTTCTCCGACCTCTTGAACTACACGAAGATCTCGGACAATTCTCCGCCGGAAGAGATCATTCCGCTGCTCAACGAATATAGCGAGGCGGTGATAACAGCGATTCATGAGGCCGGCGGCAATGTTCTGAAGCTGATCGGCGACGGGGTTCTTGCGATCTTCAAGGGCGAGGAGCCGGCGGAAAGCTGTTCTGCGGCGCTGAGGGCAGAGCGCCTGCTCCGGCAGAAGCTTGCAGCACTCAACGCTGCGCGCGAAGTGAACCGGCAGCCGACGACGGATGTCTATATCGGCCTGCATATCGGCGATGTCTTCTACGGTAATATCGGCAGCCAGGATCGTCTGGACTTCACGGTCATCGGGCCGGCGGTCAACGAGGTCAGCCGCATTGCCTCGATCTGCCGTTCGGTCGATCTCAACGTGCTGATGTCGTCGGATTTCGAAGCGGCGATCCCCGAGGCAGAGCGGAACGTCCTCGCCTGTATCGGCCGCTATGCTCTGCGTGGGGTCAAACGCCCGCAATTGCTTTACACGCTGGAAAGCGCGCGGCTGAACGGCTGATCAACAAGATCCATCCGTGTTCGGAGCCTGCATAGGGTGCGGAGGGTGCATGGGCAGTTTCCTACGCTTTCTAGAAAATGTCAGACAAGAGACTGACATTTTTCCACATACGACCAAAAATGCCTATGCGGCCCCTGCAGACTATGCACAGGGACGCTCATCCTGTCGGCTGCGACTGCTCTAACGCAGCAATCCCTGTCCGCCGTCGATCCAGACGGGCGTGCCGGTAATATGCCGGGCGCGCTTGGAGGCGAGGAAGAGGATCGTCTCGGCGACATCATCGCTTGATCCCGCCCTGCCGCCGGTGATCGGAATTTCGCCCTCCGGCCAGATGACGGGCACCTCGGTTTCCTCGCGGTGACGCGTGGTGGTGTTGGCGGAAATGTTGGTTTCGATCGCGCCGGGGCAGACGGCGTTGACGCGGATGCCGTGTTTGCCGAGTTCCAGCGCCAGTTGTTGCACCATGGCGACCTGGCCGGCCTTGGTGGCTGTATAGGCCGTGGCGCCGGGTGTGGTGAAAGTACGCGTGCCGTTGATCGAGGAGACCACGACGATCGAGCCGCCATTCATCTTCAGGTAGGGCACCGTGAGATGCAGGGTCAGATAAGTGCCGCGCAGGTTGACGGCCATGGTCTGATCCCACTCGTCGGGCTTGAGGTCGTCGATCGGTGCCCAGACGCCGTTGATGCCGGCATTGGCGACGACGATGTCGATGCCCCCGAAAGTCTCGGTCATTTTCTCGATGGCAGTCCGCATCTGCGCTTCGTCGCTGGTATCGGCGGTCAGTTCGATCGACTGGCCGCCGGCGGCAATAATCTCCTGGCAGGTCTGGTGCACCTCGCTCTCGGTGCGGCTCAGCACCGCAACCTTTGCGCCTTCGGCGGCGAGCTTCAATGCGGTTGCCTTGCCGATGCCCGAGCCCGCGCCGGTCACCAATGCGATCTTTCCCTGCAACTCCATGAGCCGCTCCTCTTTGCGGTTGCCGGTAAAGGCAATGATCGGGGCGGCTCTTGGTTCCGGAGCGTGTGGCGTTGAGGACTATTTCAGGAGGCTATGGCGAAGCGCCCATTTTTCCGGTCCGTGAACGGCGGCGAAGAGCAGGCCGGCAAGGAAGGTGAAGTGATCGACGAAGAAGCCGAACTCAGCCTGGTTCTGCTGCCAGTGAGACGGGCCATGGAAGGAGAAGGCGAGGAAGATCACGTAAATGCCGGCAAGCAAGCTGGCCTCGCTGAAGAAGGCGCCGG
This sequence comes from Rhizobium sp. ZK1, assembly GCF_047782645.1. Lineage (NCBI taxonomy): Bacteria > Pseudomonadati > Pseudomonadota > Alphaproteobacteria > Hyphomicrobiales > Rhizobiaceae > Rhizobium > Rhizobium sp. ZK1. The sequence continues at coordinate 3,629,811 of NZ_CP180586.1, read as the reverse complement.
TGATGAAGGCGAGCGCCAGCGCGATCTCGAAGAAGGCTGCGACCCAGGCAAGGAATGCCGCCGCCGGAAAGCCGGCCGCGGTGATATAGGCCGCCGTCGCGCCGATATCGGCGAATTTGAAGCCGGCGGCCATGAAGAAGATGAAGCTGAAGATGATGCGGGCGATAAGGATCGCTATTGCTCTGGCCATGGTAAAATCTCCCCTTTGAGTTTTCACTATGACGGACAAGCTGCCCGTTATCCGACAGGGGACATGAAAAAGGGCCGCGTCACGGCCCTCTCGCTTACCATTCGGCAAAGCTGCCGTCTTCGTGGCGCCAGATCGGGTTGCGCCAGCGGTGGCCTTCCTTGGCGCGCTCGATGACATAGGCCTCGTCCACTTCGACGCCGAGGCCGGGGCCTTGGGGAATGGAGACGAAACCGTCGGCATACTGGAAGACTTCCTTGTTGGAGATGTAATCCAGAATGTCGTTGCCCTTGTTGTAATGGATACCGAGGCTCTGCTCCTGGATGAAGGCATTGTAGGAGACGGCGTCGAGCTGCAGGCAGGCGGCAAGCGCGATCGGACCGAGCGGACAATGCGGCGCGAGCGCCACGTCATAGGCTTCGGCCATGGCGGTGATCTTGCGGCATTCGGTGATGCCGCCGGCGTGGGACAGATCCGGCTGAATGATATCGACATAGCCGTCCGACAGGACCGACTTGAAGTCCCAGCGGGAATAGAGGCGTTCGCCGAGCGCGATCGGCGTCGAGCAATGGTTGGCGATTTCCTTCAGAGTTTCGCGATGCTCGGACAAGACCGGCTCTTCGATGAACATCAGCTTGTAGGGCTCGAGCTCCTTGGCGAGAACCTTAGCCATGGGCTTGTGGACGCGGCCGTGGAAATCGACGCCGATGCCGATATGCGGGCCAATCGCCTCGCGGATGGTCGCGATGGTCTCGACCGCCTTGTCGATCTTCTCGTTGGTGTCGACGATCTGCATCTCTTCGCAGCCGTTGAGCTTGATGGCTTTGAAGCCGCGGGCGACGACGTCCTTGGCATTGCGGGCGACGTCGGAGGGGCGGTCGCCGCCGATCCAGGAATAGACCTTAATGCGGTCGCGCACCTGGCCGCCGAGCAGGGAATGGATCGGCTGGCCGAGCGCCTTGCCCTTGATGTCCCAAAGCGCCTGGTCGATGCCCGAGATCGCCGACATGTGGATGGCGCCGCCGCGGTAGAAGCCGCCGCGATACATGACGGTCCAGTGGTCTTCGATGAGGAAAGGATCCTTGCCGACAAGATAGTCGGCGAGTTCGTGAACGGCGGCCTCGACGGTCAGCGCGCGACCTTCGACGACCGGTTCACCCCAACCGACGATGCCTTCATCGGTTTCGATCTTCAGAAACAGCCAGCGCGGCGGGACGATATAGGTGGTCAGTTTGGTGATCTTCATGGAAATCGTGCTTTCGTTTCGCTTGGTGTTCCCATCGGCGAACGAAGCCGCCGATATTGCTCAGAGGTCGTTTATTTCGTCCGGCCGGCGGCGGTGAGGTCGCGTTTGGCGAGGTCGAGAATTCGGTTGACGCAATCGTGCGCCTCTGCAGCGTCTCGCAGGCGCAGAGCCTCCACGACCTTGCCATGCAAGGCGATCGCTTCCCGGTGATCCGGCATGGCGAGGTTCGACGCGTGAAGCGCGAATTTCAGTGCGGCGTGGATGGCGCTGGAGAGGCGGCGAAAGACCTGATTGTGGCTCGCCTTGAAAAGCACCGTATGAAAGAGGAGGTCCGCCTCGGTGAAGGCTTCGGGATCGTCGCTCGCCGATTGCATGCGCTGCCAGGCTTCCTCCAGATCGGCGATCTCCTGGGCGGTCGCGCGGCTCGCGGCATATTCGGCCGCTGCCGGCTCGATCGTGCGGCGGGCCTCCAGGATACTCGCCAGCAGGTCGAAGTCGCCGAGATGCGGCCCCATCCACTCCAGCACATCCTGATCGAGGATGTTCCATTCGTCCTTGTCACAGACGGTGGTGCCGATGCGTGGCTTGCCGCGTACGAGCCCCTTGGATTCCAGGACTTTCAGGGATTCTCGTATGACGGTGCGGCTGACGCCATGGAGGTCGCAGAGATCGTTTTCCCGCGGCAGCAGCGTACCGACGGGGTACCGGTTGGCGCAGATATCCTCGGCAATCGCCGCCGTGACGTTACGGCGGACGCGCGGCCGGCGCTCGGGCGCCGCAGTTTTTTCATCGCGTCTTACTGCGGGCTGCATCGGAAGATTCCTCGTGGCCAAGTCTTTTAAAGCAATCATCATACACAAGCAATCTTCTTGTATGATGATTGGAATTCAATCTGATGTCGTCTTCGGCGGATAGAGGACTATATTGCCGGTCGGAAGGGCAGAACGCTCTTCGCGGTGGAGCGTTGCTGCGCTTCGAAAATCAATCGAAACAGGAGGACGGCATGCAGATCAATCGCACAGGTTCAGCCCAGTGGTCGGGCGGTCTCAAGGACGGCAAGGGTCAGATCTCGACCCAGAGCGGTGCGCTGAACAATTACCCATACGGCTTCGCAAGCCGCTTCGAAGGCATTCCCGGCACCAACCCGGAAGAGCTTATCGGCGCTGCCCATGCAGGCTGCTTCACTATGGCGCTGTCGCTGATCCTCGGCGAAGCCGGCCTCAAGGCCGATCACATGGAAACCTCCGCCAAGGTAACGCTTGAAAGCGTCGAGGGCGGCTTTGCCATCACTGCCATCCACCTGTCGCTGACAGGCAGCATTCCTGGCGCCGACCAGGCAAAGTTCGAGGAACTTGCCGGCAAGGCCAAGGCCGGCTGCCCGGTTTCCAAGGCGCTTTCTGCCGTTCCGATCACGCTCGACGTCAAGCTCGCCTGATCCTTCAAGCTTGTTTTTATTTCGATGCCGCAGTCTTTCCGGGCTGCGGCATTTTTATTTGCATCGCGAAATCATTGACAAATGAAAGATGATATTTTACGACTGACGAAATTCGAATTTCGTCAGTCGTAAAATATCAGGCCTGAAACCCATGAATGACATCGCGGAAAATACGCTGGACGTCACGCGGCAGGAAAATATCACCCGCATTCTCGATGCGGCGGAGCGGCTCTTTCGCCACTACGGCTATTCCAAGACGACGGTTGCGGATGTCGCCCGCGATCTCGGCATGTCGCCTGCCAATATCTACCGCTTCTTCGCCTCCAAGGTTGAAATCCACCAGGCGATCTGCGGCCGGATGCTGGCAGCCGCCTATCAGCTTGCATCCAACATCTGCCATCAGAAGATCAGCGCTTCGGACCGGCTACGCCAATATGTGCGCAGCCAGTACCAGCTGACGCTCGACACCATGCTCGATCAGCAGAAGGTGCATGAGATGGTGGTCGTCGCAATCGAACGCGACTGGCACGTCATCGAGAGGCACATCGATTCCATTCACGCATTGCTTGCCGATGTCATCCGCGAAGGCATCGCTGCCGGTGAATTCGCTGACCAGGATCCCGAGGTCGCCTCCCGCTGCTTTGGCGCGGCGACCATCAATCTCTGCCACCCGCAGATGGTGGCCCAATGTCTTGCCAAGACAAACCGGGCGACCGTGGACGAACTGATCGAATTTGCGATCAAGGCACTTAGAAAATAAGCGCGGCCAAGGTCGCCCGAGAAAACCCTAGATAATCAGGAGTGCGAAAGATGTTTTCGCTCAAGACCTTCAGCAACCGCATGCCGTCCGTCATGAGCCTCACGCTCCTTGGTGCGGTCGGGCTCGGCATTGCCGGCTGCACGGAAGAAAAGGCAGAGGTCAAGGAGGTCATCCGGCCGGTAAAAGTGGTCGAGGTCGCCAAGGCCGGTGATACCCGCACGCTCGATTATTCCGGATCGGTGAGGGCGCGCACGGAAATGAACCTCGGCTTCCGCGTCGGCGGCAAGATCACCGAGCGCCTCGTTGATATCGGCGAGCAGGTGAAGCCGGGTGACGTTCTCGCACGGATCGATTCGACTGATTACCAGCTTGCGGTGAAGACTGCCGACGCCAATCTCGCCGCCGCCGAGAAGGCCGTCGAGACGGCCGATATCGCCAACCGCCGCGCAGAGCAGCTCTTCGACAAGAATGTTGCGCCGAAATCCCAGGTCGAGCAGGCTTCGCTCAGCCATGACCAGGCGATTTCGAGCCGGGATGCCGCAGCTTCCGCGCTCGATCAGGCCAAGAACCAGGTAAGCTATACGGAACTCAAGGCCGACCACAGCGGTATCGTGACCACCATCAATGCCGATGTCGGACAGGTCGTAGGGTCCGGCACGCCGGTGGTTGCCGTTGCCGTCGATGGTGAGAAGGAAGTTCAGATCGCGGTGCCGGAAAACGATATCGCGCAGTTCAAGCCGGGCAAGACCGTCAAGGCGAGCTTCTGGTCCGATGACAAGCTGGTGCTTGATGGTACCGTTCGTGAGGTCGCGGGCAGCGCCGACCAGCAGTCGCGCACCTTCGCCGTGCGTGTCAGCCTGCCGAACGATCCGCGCGTGCTGCTCGGGATGACGGCGACGATCGAAGCCGATGTCAGCAATGCCGACACCTATGTTTCCATCCCGCTCAGCGCACTGGCACAGAAGGATGGCAAGCAGGTCGTGTGGACCGTCGACCGTGGAACGGAAACCGTCCATGTCCGTGGCGTCGAGATTGCGGATTTCACCGGCGATGGCGTTCGTGTCGCAAAGGGGCTCGACAGCGGCGATCTCGTCGTGGCAGCCGGCACACAATTCATGAGCGAAAACCTGAAGGTCAAGCTTCCCGACCAGCAATCGGCGGCCGCCGAAACGGACGCAGCCGTCCGCTGAACAGTCAGGGAGAGGGAACAGGATCATGGACACTACCACCACTGAAAAGCGCCCCTTCAACCTTTCGCGCTGGGCGATCGGCCATCCGAGCATCGCGCGGTTCCTGTTCGGGCTGATCCTGATTACGGGCGTGCTCGGCCTGACACGCATGGGCCAGAAGGAAGACCCTGATTTCACCTTCCGCGTCATGGTGGTACAGGCGCTCTGGCCTGGCGCCTCGCTTCAGGACATGGAAGACCAGGTCACCAACAAGATCGAACGCAAACTGCAGGAAACTCCGCATCTCGACTGGGTAAAGTCCTACACACGTGCCGGCAGCACGATCATCACCGTGCAGGTGAAGGGTGACACGGATTCAGCTCAGGTCGCGGACGCCTTCTATCAGGTGCGCAAGAAGGTCGGCGACATCAACGGCGACCTGCCGCAGGGCCTGCTCGGTCCCTATTTCAACGATGAATTCGGCGATACGTTCATCACGCTGCATTCGATCGGCGGCGACGGTTATTCCTATCCGGAGTTGAAGACGTTCGCGATCCAGGCGCGCGACATGCTGCTGACGACGCCAGGCGTCGAGAAGGCGGTCATCATCGGCGATCAGCCGGAAAAGATCTATATCGACGTCTCCTCCAAAGCGCTCGCCGAGCGCGGACTGACGATCCCTGACCTGCAGAACGCCATCAAGGGCCAGAACGCCGTCGATCCGGCCGGCAACGTCGATACCGGCCTGCGCTCGGTGCGCATTTCGGTCGAAGGCAATGTTCACAAGGTGGAGGATATCCGCGAACTGCGTCTGCGTTCCGGCAATCAGGTGACGCGCCTCGGCGATATCGCCACCGTCACCTCCGGCCTCGAGGATCCCTATCAGCGCAAGTACCGCTATAACGGTCACGAGAGCGTGCAGGTCGGCGTCGTCATGGCCAAGGGTTTTAAGGTCACCGATGTCGGCAAGGATGTGGAGGCGACCTACAAGCGCTTCGAGGACTCGCTGCCCTATGGCGTCGCCGTCGACCAGATCTCCAACCAGCCCGACGTCGTGACGGATGCGGTCAGCGAGTTCATGCATGCGCTCGGCGAAGCCCTTGCCATCGTGCTCGTCGTCTCGTTCCTGTCGATCGGCTGGCGTTCGGGTCTTGTCATCGCCATCGCCATTCCGCTCGTTCTGGCCGCGACTTTCGCCATCATGTACGAGCTCGGTATCGACCTGCAGCGCATTTCGCTCGGCGCGCTCATCATCGCGCTCGGCCTGCTCGTCGACGATGCGATGATCGTCGTCGAAATGATGGAGCGAAAGCTCGAGGAAGGTCTCGTCAAGATCGATGCGGCGAGTTTCGCCTATTCCTCGACCGCCTTCCCGATGCTGACGGGTACGCTGATCACTACGGCCGGCTTCATTCCCGTCGGCTTTGCGGCATCGACGGCCGGCGAATATGTGCGCTCGCTCTTCTATGTGGTCGGTATCGCCCTTGTGACCTCATGGTTCGTGGCGGTCTATTTCACGCCGTGGCTCGGCTATATGATCCTGAAGCAGCGTCACCATGCGGGCGAGCATCATGACGTGTTCGACACGCGCTTCTATCGCGGCCTGCGCCATACGGTCGGCTGGGCGGTGCGCCATCGCGTCATCGTGGTCGCGCTGACGCTCGCCACCTTCGTTGCCAGCCTCTGGAGCTTCCAGTTCATTCCGCAGAACTTCTTCCCGCAGTCATCGCGTCCGGAAATCCTCGTCGATCTCTGGCTGCCAGAGGGCACCAGCATCAAGGAAGTGGAAGTCCAGGCAAAGGCGCTGGAAGCCAAGATGATGGACGACCCGGACAAGAAGTTCATCGCCACCTATATCGGCGAAGGCGCGCCGCGCTTCTTCCTGCCGCTCGACCAGCAGCTTCGCAATCCGAACTATGCGCAGCTCCTGATCGTGGCCAATGATGAGCCAGCCCGTGAACGCCTCATTACCAAGCTCAGGACGGTCCTGGCGGAAGACTTCCCGTCCATCCGCGGCAAGGTCGACCGTCTCTTCCTCGGCCCGCCGACGGGCTGGCCGGTGCAGATGCGTGTGATGGGTCCGGACCGTGCGGAAGTGCGTGAGATCGCCGATCAGGTGAAGGAGCGCTTCACGATGGATCCGATGCTCGGTGCCATCCATGACGACTGGCTGGAGCCGGTGCCGGCCATGAAGCTGGTCATCGATCAGGACCGTGCCCGTGCGCTTGGCGTCACCTCGCAACGCGTCCGCCAGATGCTGCAGACTGCCATGTCCGGCGCACCGCTCGACGACTTCCGCGACGGCGAGGAGACGGTCTCGATCGTTGCCCGTGAGCCGGATGCCAACCGTTCGCTGCTCTCAGCCGTCAACTCGGTCTATGTACCGACGGATTTCGGCGGCTTCGTTCCGGTCTCGCAGATCGCCAAGGTCGTGCCATCAATGGAACAAGGTGTCGAATGGCGGCGCAACCGCCTGCCGACAATATCAGTGCGTGCGACACTGCCTGATAATGTTCAGTCGAATGACGTCGTGACCAAGTTGTACAACGACATGAAGGACCTGCGCGACAGCCTACCCGCAGGCTACAAGATCGAGATCCAGGGCGGCGCCGAGGATTCGGCCGAAAGTCAGGCTTCGATCGCTGCCAAGGCACCGATCATGCTGGTCGTCATCATGATCCTGTTGATGGCGCAGCTGCAGCATTTCGGCAAGGCGATGCTGGTCTTCGCAACCGGCCCTCTCGGCATCATCGGTGCCGCCTCGGCCCTGTTGATCAGCGGTGCGCCATTCGGCTTCGTGGCGATCCTCGGCGTCATCGCGCTGCTCGGCATCATCATCCGCAACTCGATCATTCTGGTCGACCAGATCGATCAGGATATCAAGGCGGGCATGCACAGGCAGGAGGCGATCGTCGGTGCTGCCGTCCGCCGCTTCCGGCCGATCATGCTGACGGCGCTGACAGCCGTGCTGGCGCTGATCCCGATCTCGCGCGGCGTCTTCTGGGGTCCGCTCGCCTACGCCATGATGGGCGGCATCCTGGTTGCCACCGTGCTGACCATTCTCGTACTGCCGGCCGGCTATGCCCTGTTCTTCGGCCGCGAGCCGAAGGCCAGGAATGACGAACATGCCAATGCCAACCAGGAAGAGGCGGATGGGGACATCCATCATCCGCCGGCATTGGCAGCCGAATGAGACAATGGCGCGGTCGTGGCCGCGCCATTTTTGTTTCACTCGTCCTTTGTCTCACTCATCTTTTGTTTCGGGCCTTCGTGCCTGTGGCGGTAGTAGAGCGACTGCCAGAGCATGCGGTCGCCGCGCACGCCATCGGCGCCCAGGATGCTGCCGTCGAGGAGACGGGGCGCTAAACGGGAGTAAAGATCGCCCTATATTCGCCGGAGGGAGGATATGACTGTGGCCGATTACCATTTAGAAGCAAGCTGGAGCCCGGTCGAAGGAAGTTTCGGCCGCTTCACTTTCACGCTCTTCAACCTTTCTGACGAACCGCTCTCCGGTTTTACGCTCGCCTATACTTCGCTCACCCGCGTGGCGGACGAACATGCCGTGGAAGGTGCCGTGCTCAAGCGGCGCGTTGCAAATTTTCATGAGTATTCTCCACCTGACGGGCTCATGCTCAAGCCTGGCGACAGTTGGCAGTTTACCGTAGAGGGGCTGGCGAATGGCCCGAAGCACGTCACGGCGGGCATCAAATCCGCCTATCTTACGCTTGCCGATGGCCGGCATGTCCCCGTCAGCTTCGGCGATCTGATGCTTGATGGCGCAGAGCGCGGCGAATTGCCGGAGCTGCTGCCGAGAGGCGAGGTGACGGAGCCGTTTTCGCTGCTGCCCTGGCCGCTCTCCCTATCAATGCGGCCGAACGACGTGCCGCCCGTCGCGCTTTATCCGGCGGCCGGCTCGCGCGCCGAAGATATCAAGGCTGTGGCGAAGGTGCTGGCACTCTGCCAACGGCTCTTTCCCGCCGACAACGTGACTTTCACGCTGCAGCCGGTCCAGGGTGGGCGGCCGGTCCGCTTCGAGACGGAATCCTCGATCATGCCGGCCGCCTATGAACTACGCTTCACGGCACAGGAAATCATTCTCGCCACCGATGATGCGGTGGGGCGGTTCTACGGGCTTATCAGCCTCGCTCAATTGCTGCACGGTGCGCGCCGGGATGCCGAGATCTTCCAGTTTCCCGTCTTCGGCGATATTGCCGACCAGCCTCGTTACGAGTGGCGCGGCTGTCATCTCGATGTTAGCAGGCAGTTCTATCCGGTCGAGGATATCGAGCGGCTGATCGATATCCTTGCCTGGAACAAGCTCAACATTTTCCATTGGCATCTGACCGACGATGAGGCCTGGCGACTGGAGATCAAGGCCTATCCGGAACTGACGGAGATCGGCGCAAAGCGTGGGCCGGATGAGGTTCTCGTGCCGCAGCTCGGTGACGGGGCCGAGCCGCGATCGGGATATTACACACAGGACGACGCGCGCAGGATCGTCGCTCACGCCGCTGCACTTCATGTCGATGTCGTGCCCGAGATCGATGTTCCCGGGCACAGCGCAGCCGCTCTCCTTTCTCTGCCAAAGCTTATCGATGGGCAGGAGGCGCCGGACAGCTATCGCTCTGTGCAGGGCTATCCGAATAATGCGCTCAATCCGGCGATTGAGTTCACCTATGAATTCCTAGGCAAGGTGTTCGACGAGGTAGCAGCACTCTTTCCCTTCGACTATCTCCATATCGGCGGAGATGAGGTGCCGCATGGTTCCTGGCTCGCCTCACCGGCCTGCAAGGCGCTGATGGAGAAGGAGAAGCTTGCCGGTACGGCCGAACTCCAGTCGCATTTCATGCGGCGGATCAAGGCCATGCTGGCTGAGCGCGGCAAGAAGCTTGCCGGCTGGAACGAGGTCTCGCATGGCGGCGGTGTCGATCGCGACGGCACGCTGCTGATGGCCTGGGAGAAGCCGGAGGTCGGCATCGAGCTGGCGGGCGAGGGCTATGATATCGTCATGACGCCGGGGCAGGCCTATTATCTCGACATGGCCCAGGCGGAAGGCTGGGGAGAGCCGGGTGCGAGCTGGGCTGGTTTCACACCACCGGAAAAGACCTATGCCTACGAGGCTGAAGGCGAATTTCCGGGGGAGATGAGAGAGCGGATGCGTGGCATCCAAGCCTGCATCTGGGGCGAGAATTTCGTCTCGAGGGCCTATTTCAACCGGCTGGTCTTCCCGCGGCTGTCGGCTGTTGCGGAGGCTGCCTGGACCCCGACGCTGCGAAAGGACTGGCTGCGCTTCGCCGCGATCGTCAGGATGTGGCCGACTCTCTAAGGTTTCGTTTTACGCAATTCCGGACGCAAAAACCGCTGCACACTTCTGCTGGAATTGCTTTAGGCAGCTTCGGCCTTCAGGCCCAGAAGCGCTGCGCCGATCAGACCCGGTTCGATGCGGCATTCACTGCGCACCACCAGCGGCCGGTCGAATTTCCGCAGGATGCGGGCGCGCACTGCCTGATCGAGTTCGGCGAGTAGCGGTTCGACATTCGAGAGGCCGCCGCCGACGGGCACGATGGTTGCGCCCGTTATGTTGATAGCGAGCGCCAGCGGCGAAGCGACGAGATCGACATAGACGTCGATGGTGCGGTTCGCCTTTTCCTCGCCGTTGCGCCAGTCGATGATGATTTCTTCGCTGGAGAGGTCGAGATCGTGCAGCGTCTTGTGCAGGCGTTCCAGGCCGCGTGCGCCGCCGACCGTATCGACGCAGCCTTTCTGGCCGCAGCCGCAGGCATAGGCGGGGATAGCGACCGGCGGGGTGCCGGCCTGCGACGCGATGATCGGGCCGTGGCCCCATTCTCCCGCAAAGCCACCCGACTCATTAATGAGGCGGCCATCGGAGACGACGCCGCCGCCGACGCCGGTGCCGAGGATGGCGCCGAAGACGATGCGGTGACCGCGACCGGCACCGAGCTCGGCTTCCGCCATGGCGAAGCAATCGGCATCATTGGCGATCAGCACCGGCAGGCCGAGCGCGGCCTCAAGATCGGCAGCGAGGTTGCGGTCGTGGATGCAGGGTATGTTGGCGACGATCAGGCGCTGCGTGTCCGGGTCGACGACGCCGGCAATCGAGAGCGCAATGCGGGAGGGTTGTTCGCCGGCCTCGGTGATAAAGCTCTTCAGCGTTTTGACGAAAGCCGGGAAATCGTTCTTCGGGGTCGGGCGGCGGCCAAGTGGCACGATGTCGGATTCCGAACGTGCAATCCCGCCCTTGATGGCGGAGCCTCCGATATCGAATGAAATGATCATCTGATGCCTGCCGATTGTCTGTGTCGGCGTCTGCTCGCACTCCTGGCGGGGAATTACAAGGATTATTCGATAAATGAACTAAGTTACTGGCAGGCACGCGCCGAAATTTTCATCCGTCAGGGTCATGTTAATGGCATATTGCACGGGCAAGCTTTTCATTATTCACCTGCCGATGCCGGATTCATGACAATCGAAAATACCGAAGCCAATAGAACGACCACTCGCAGGCCGCGGCCAAAGGGCCGGCGGCTTTCCTCCATTCTACGTCAGATGGCGGCGGATCGAAGCCGCGAACGGGTTTCGATCGGAGACCTGTTCCAGACGATGGGCGATCGGGCGACCGGCGCATTGATGCTGATCTTCGCATTGCCGAACGCTTTTCCAACGCCGCCCGGCACCTCCTCGCTGCTCGGCGCTCCCTTGGTATTCCTCGCTGCACAGCTCACCTTCGGCTTGAAGCCGTGGTTGCCGAGGGCGATTGCGGCACGCTCCATGCGACGGGAGGATTTCGAGACGATCGTCGGGCGCATCCATCCCTGGCTCGCCTGGGCGGAGCGCATGCTGCAGCCGCGGCTCAGCATTTTCGTAGAGCCGGCTGCGGAATATCTGGCGGGCTTCTGCTGCTTGGTGCTAGCGATCGTTCTCGTGCTGCCGGTGCCGCTCGGCAATATCCTGCCGGCGATTGCGATTTCTGTCTTTGCCTTCGCAATTCTCGGCCGGGACGGGCTGTTTTCACTTCTCGGCTTCATCATGACGGCGGTTTCCGTCGCTGTTGCCGGTGGGGTGATCTACGGTCTCGTCAAGGCTGCCATCTACATCGTCATGCAGTGGTTCGGATAAGAACTGGCTGCTCACTTTTTCAACGCCCTCGACATTTGCCCGATTTTTGGTTTGATCTGACGCCAGACAGACTCAAAGAAATCAATGGCGGCGATAGATGGTAAAGAGATCGGAGACTTCCGGACGGCTGGATGACGCGGCGCGCGCCGGTTGGCTCTATTATGTTGCCGGCCGCACGCAGGACGAAATCGCGTCGGCCATGGGCATTTCGCGCCAGTCGGCACAGCGGCTCGTCTCGCTCGCCGTGGCCGAGCGGCTGATCAAGGTACGGCTCGACCATCCGATTGCCGCATGCCTCGAACTCGGCAATCAGCTGCGCAAGAAATTCGGTCTTAAGCACGTCGAGGTCGTTCCGAGCGATCCGGGTTCTTCCTCGACGACGGTCGGCATTGCGGAGGCGGCAGCTTCCGAAATCGAGCGCTGGTTGAAACGCCCCGATCCGATCGTGCTCGCTGTCGGCACCGGGCGAACGCTGAAGGCGGCCGTCGACCAGTTGCCGGCGATCGAATGTCCCAATCACCGCATCGTCTCGCTGACCGGCAATATCGCGCCGGACGGTTCGGCTGCCTATTACAACGTCATCTTCAGCATGGCCGATGCCGTGAAGGCGCGGCACTATCCGATGCCGCTGCCGGTTCTCGTCACCTCGGCGGAGGAGCGCGAGCTTCTGCATGGCCAGCAGCTCGTGCGCTCGACGCTGGCGATCAGCGCACAGGCAGATGTGACGTTCGTCGGTATCGGCGAGCTCGGGATCGACGGCCCGCTCTGCGTCGACGGTTTCCTCGAGAAGGACGAGATGATGGAACTGATGCGCGGCGGCGCAGCAGGCGAGATTTGCGGCTGGATCTTCGACGCCGACGGCAAACTGCTCGACAACCCGATCAACGAGCGTGTCGCATCGGCTCCGATCCCGCCGCGCGATTCGTCTGTCGTCATCGGGATTGCCAAGGGCAAGCGCAAGTTCAAGGCGATCAGGGCTGCCATCAGCGGCCATCAGGTGAACGGTTTGATCACTGACGAAGAGACGGCTGAGTTTTTGCTCAATAGCTGAGCAAAAATATTGCCATTGTGAATCAATATCATAGATCGATTGTTCGGCATTGCAACAACGATTGCCAATTGACAAATTTTCTCCGCTGATGAGTAATTGCCCATGAGCAAAGCGAATGCTCACTACTCATCTTCTGGGAGGAAGATATGACATTGAGAACTTTCCTGCTGGGCGCCTGCTCGGCAATGGCGTTTGCCGGCATGGCTTCGGCCGAGACGCTGACAATCGCGACCGTGAACAACGGCGACATGATCCGGATGCAGAAGCTGACGGATGACTTCAAGGCGAAAAATCCCGGCATCGACCTTGAATGGGTAACCCTCGAAGAAAACGTACTGCGCCAGAAGGTTACGACCGACATCGCGACCAAGGGCGGCCAGTATGACGTGCTGACGATCGGCACTTATGAAGTTCCGATCTGGGCGAAGCAGGGCTGGCTCCTGCCGCTCGACAGCCTCGGCGACAGCTACGACGTGAATGACCTGCTGCCGGCTATCCGCAGCGGCATCAGCCAGGACGGCAAGCTCTATGCAGCTCCGTTCTACGGCGAAAGCTCCATGGTCATGTACCGCAAGGACCTGTTCGACGCTGCCGGCCTGAAGATGCCCGACGCGCCGACCTGGGATTTCATCGCAGACGCTGCGAAGAAGATTACCAACAAGGACAAGGAAATCTACGGCATCTGCCTGCGCGGCAAGGCTGGCTGGGGCGAAAACATGGCCTTCCTGACGGCTATGTCGAACTCTTTCGGCGCCCGCTGGTTCGATGAGCAGTGGAAGCCGCAGTTCGATCAGCCCGAGTGGAAGGACACGCTGACCTTCTACGTCAACCTGATGAAGGAAGCCGGCCCTCCCGGTGCTTCTTCCAACGGCTTCAACGAAAACCTGGCGCTCTTCCAGACCGGCAAGTGCGGCATGTGGATCGACGCAACGGTTGCTGCTTCCTTCGTCAGCAATCCGAAGGAATCCACCGTGGCCGACAAGGTCGGCTTCGCACTGGCTCCTGATAAGGGCCTCGGAAAGCGCGGCAACTGGCTCTGGGCCTGGAACCTCGCCATTCCGGCAGGCTCTCAGAAGTCTGAAGCAGCCGAGAAGTTCATCGCCTGGGCAACGAGCAAGGATTACACCAATCTCGTCGCCGAAAAGGAAGGCTGGCTGAACGCACCTCCCGGCACCCGCACTTCGCTCTATGCGAATGCCGACTACCAGAAGGCCGCTCCGTTTGCGAAGATGACGCTCGACAGCATCAACTCCGCCGACCCGACCAAGCCGACTGTCAAGCCGGTTCCCTATGTCGGCGTCCAGTTCGTGGCGATCCCGGAATTCCAGGGCATCGGCACGGCTGTCGGCCAGCAGTTCTCCGCAGCTCTTGCCGGCCAGATCTCGGTCGACCAGGCCCTGCAGAGCGCGCAGCAGCTGACCACCCGCGAAATGACCAAGGCGGGTTACATCAAGTAAAACCTCCTGAGACGTACGGAATGCTTGACATTCCGCACCTCTGGGCCGCCGATTGCCCGAATTGCATCGGCGGCCGCTTTTTTAAAGCTGTTTCGCAGCCGTTTCCGCTTCAGATCAGACCGGTGATTGCTATGGCAACGTTCCACACTCGCTCCGCAGCACGCCTGATGATAGCACCTTCCGTGGTGCTGCTCTTCGCGTGGATGATCGTCCCGCTGGCGATGACGATTTATTTCTCCCTGCTGAACTACAATCTGCTCAACCCAGGCATGGAGAATTTCGTCGGTCTCTTAAACTACCAGTACTTCCTCACGGATCCGGCCTTCTTCGCGGCGCTCATCAATACGCTGGTGCTGGTTGCCGGTGTGCTTCTGATCACCGTCGTCGGCGGTATCCTCTTTGCGCTGCTGCTTGACCAGGACATTTACGGTCAGGGGATCGTGCGCATCCTGGTCATCGCGCCTTTCTTCGTCATGCCGACGGTGGCAGCGCTTGTCTGGAAGAATATGTTCATGAATCCGGTCAACGGCCTCTTCGCCTATATGGCAAAGGCTGTCGGCCTGCAGCCGATCGACTGGCTGGCAAGCGTCCCGCTGTTCTCGATCATTCTGATCGTCGCCTGGCAGTGGCTTCCCTTCGCCACGCTGATCCTGCTTACCGCGCTTCAGTCGCTTGACGAAGAGCAGAAGGAAGCCGCCGAAATGGATGGCGCCGGCCCGATCTCAAAATTCATCTATATTATCCTGCCGCACATGGCCCGCGCCATCACCGTGGTTATCCTCATCCAGACGATCTTCCTGCTGTCGGTCTTTGCCGAAATCCTCGTCACCACCAATGGCGGCCCGGGCACGCAGAGCACGAACCTTACCTATCTCGTCTATGTACAGGCACTGCTGCAGTTCGATATCGGGGGGGCTTCGGCGGGCGGTATCGTGGCGGTCGTGCTTGCCAATATCGTTGCGATCTTCCTCGTGCGCCTCGTCGGCAAGAATCTGGAGGCTTGAGATGGCTAGAAAGGCTACTACCCAACGTAAAGTCATCATGACCGCGATCGCCTGGACGCTTGCCATCCTGATCTTCTTCCCAATCCTCTGGACGTTCCTGACGAGCTTCAAGTCGGAGGCGGATGCGATCGCCTCGCCGCCGCAGTTCCTGTTCTTCCACTGGACGACGGAGAACTACGCGGAGGTGCAGAGCCGCTCCAACTATCTCGGCCACTTCATGAATTCCGTGGTGATCTCCTTCGGCTCGACGCTAATGGGCCTCATCATCGCAATTCCCGCCGCCTGGGCCATGGCCTTCGCGCCGACCAAGCGGACCAAAGATGTGCTGATGTGGATGCTGTCGACGAAGATGATGCCGCCGGTCGGCGCGCTCATCCCGATCTACCTGATGTTTCGCAATTCGGGCCTGCTCGATACACGCACCGGTCTGGTGATCGTGCTGACACTGATCAACCTGCCAATCATCGTCTGGATGCTCTACACCTATTTCAAGGAGATCCCGGGCGAGATCCTGGAAGCCGCCCGCATGGACGGCGCCTCGCTCGCCAAGGAAATCATCTACGTGCTGACGCCGATGGCGGTGCCGGGCATTGCCTCGACGCTGCTGCTCAACATCATCCTCGCCTGGAACGAAGCTTTCTGGACGCTGAACCTGACGGCCTCCAAGGCAGCGCCGCTGACGGCCTTCATCGCCTCCTATTCGAGCCCGGAAGGCCTGTTCTACGCCAAGCTTTCGGCGGCTTCGACCATGGCGATCGCGCCGATCCTCATCCTCGGCTGGTTCAGCCAGAAACAACTTGTCCGCGGCCTGACCTTCGGCGCGGTGAAATAAGATCATAGGGAGAGAAACATGGGCAGCATTACCCTTCAAAAAGTTTCGAAGGTCTTCGGCGAAGCCAAGGTCATCCCTTCGATCGATCTCGATATCCGGGACGGCGAGTTCGTCGTCTTCGTCGGCCCGTCCGGCTGCGGCAAGTCCACCCTGCTGCGCCTGATCGCCGGCCTTGAGGATGTCTCCGGCGGCAAGATCGTCATCGACGGCAAGGACGCGACCGAGAGGGCCCCGTCCGAGCGGGGTCTGGCGATGGTGTTCCAGTCCTATGCGCTCTATCCGCATATGAGCGTACGCAACAACATCGCCTTCCCGTTGAAGATGGCAGGCATGGACAGGGCAGAGATCGACCGCAAGGTGAACGATGCGGCGCGCGTGCTGAACCTCGGCGACTATCTGGACCGCAAGCCGCGCCAGCTCTCGGGCGGCCAGCGCCAGCGCGTCGCGATCGGCCGCGCCATCGTGCGACAGCCTTCGGCTTTCCTCTTCGATGAACCGCTGTCGAACCTCGATGCGGCGCTGCGTGTCAACATGCGCATCGAGATCAGCGAGCTGCATCAGCAGCTGAAGACGACGATGATCTACGTGACCCACGACCAGGTGGAAGCCATGACTATGGCCGATAAGATCGTGGTGCTGAACAGGGGCAATATCGAGCAGGTCGGTTCGCCGCTGGAGCTCTACCGCAGTCCGCGGAACCTCTTCGTGGCAGGCTTCATCGGCTCGCCGCGCATGAACTTCATCAACGGGCAGAATGCCGCGCAGCTCAATGCGCATACGATCGGCATCCGTCCCGAGCATGTCCTGCTCTCGACTGAAAGCGGCGACTGGAAGGGCAAGGTCACTGTCGCCGAGCATCTCGGCTCCGACACCTTCCTGCATGCTGATGTCGACGGCATCGGCATGGTGACGGCACGCAGCAATGGCGATTTTGCTTCCAAGGCCGGCGACGTCGTTTACCTGACGCCGGACAAGACGCGCATTCATAAATTCAACGAGAGCGGCCTCGCGATCTGAGGAGGCCGCCGGCTGGGGGCAGACATGCGGACCGGGCAATCGTCCGGCCCGCGCTACCGGAGGGGCCGAGAGCCTTTTCGCAAGACGTTCAAGAGGACTGAAACATGACGTGCAAATTATCGCTGGCAACGCTCGCCGAGGCAGCAAAGACTGCAGCCATTCCGGCCTATGAGCGGGCGTCGCTGAAAGCCGGCATCGTGCACTTCGGCGTCGGCAACTTCCATCGCGCCCATCAAGCGATCTATCTCGACGATCTCTTCAATGCCGGCAGCGACCACAACTGGGCCATCATCGGCGCCGGCGTCCTGCCCTCGGATGCGGCCATGCGCGACAAGCTTGCGGCGCAGGATTTCCTGACGACCGTCGTCGAGCAGGACAACAACAAGACTGCCGCGCGTGTGACCGCGCCGATGATCGATATCCTGCCAGTCGGCGAACCTGATGTCATCATTGCCAAGCTCGCCGATCCCGAGATCCGCATCGTCTCGATGACGATCACGGAAGGTGGATATTTCATCGATGCGTCCGGCAAGTTCAATCCGGCGCATCCGGCGATTGCCGCTGATGGGCAGAGCCCCTCTTCGCCGAAGACGGTCTTCGGTCTGATCGTTGCCGGCCTGAAGGTCCGCAAGGATAAGGGCATCGCGCCCTTCACCGTCATGTCCTGCGACAACATTCCCCATAATGGCGCCGTCACCGCAAATGCCATCGTCGGAACGGCCAAGCTTTCCGATCCTGCCTTTGCCGACTGGATCAAGGCTAACGTCTCCTTCCCGAACGGCATGGTCGACCGCATCACGCCGGCGACCAGCCAGCGCGAGATCGATTTTCTCAAGGAGAATTTCGGCATCGAGGATAATTGGCCGGTCTATTGCGAAGAGTTCAAGCAGTGGGTTCTGGAAGACAGGTTCCCGATGGGCCGCCCGGCGCTCGAAAAGGTCGGTGTAACCTTCGTGCCCGATGTCACGCCCTATGAGCATATGAAGATCCGCATCCTGAACGGTGGCCATGCGGCGATCGCCTATCCGGCGGCGCTGATGGATATTCATTTCGTCCATGAGTCGATGGAAAACGACCTCATCCGGGCTTTCCTCGCGAAGCTGGAAAACGAGGAAATCATCCCGATCGTGCCGCCGGTGCCGGATACGTCGCTTGCCGATTATTTCAAGCTGATCGAACGCCGTTTCCTCAACCCGAAGATCGCCGACACGATCCCGAGGCTTGCACAGGATGGCTCCAACCGTCAGCCGAAATTCATCCTGCCCTCGACGCTCGACAACCTGCGCCAGGGTAGGGATGTCGTCGGCCTCGCGCTCGTCTCTGCGCTCTGGTGCCGCTACTTCTTCGGCAAGAGCGACAGCGGCAAGGACATCGTCTTCAATGATGCCAGCGCCGAACGTTTGCACGAGGCGGCGGTAAAGGCCAAGGACGATCCCGCGGCCTTCCTCGTCTTCGACGATATTTTCGGCGAGGTGGCGAAATCCGAGCTTTTCCGCAAGCGTTTCGCCCGTGCGCTCAAAACCCTGTGGGAAAAAGGCACGAAGGAAACCTTGCAGCTCTATCTCGACGGCAAGCTCGCAGTGTAAGAAATCCCGGTGGCGGTGTTTCTGCCGCCATCCCGGCTTGCGGACAAAGCAGGACGGTTGCGTCCGAACTGAACTCAGGTTGGGTCTTCCATGTCTGATGCTGAACCACGGCTGGTCATTTTCGATTGCGACGGTGTGCTCGTCGACAGTGAGCCGATTTCGATCAGCGTTCTCGTCAGGGCGATGGCCGACCTCGGCGTGACGATCACCGAGGACGAGGCCTATGAGCGTTTCCTCGGTCGCAGCCTTGCAACCCTGATCGACATATTGGAAACGGAGTTCAATGTGCATGCCAACGAGGCGTTTCTCGAAGGCATCCGCACCAACCTCTACGCCCGCTTCCGCACCGAGCTGAAACCCATGGCGGGCATTGGCGAAACGATCGATGCGATTGGTGTTCCCTGCTGTGTGGCTTCGTCGAGCCAAGTCGAGCGGATCAGGCTGTCGCTTTCGGTCACCGGGCTCTTGCCGAAGCTGCCGAATATCTTCAGCGCCAGCATGGTCAAGCGCGGCAAACCGGCACCCGATCTGTTCCTCTACGCGGCCAGAAAAATGCAAGTCGAGCCGCATGACTGCATCGTCATCGAGGACAGTCCGGCCGGTATTGCCGCAGCAAAAGCGGCGGGTATGACGGTCTTCGCCTTCACTGGTGGCTCGCATGCCAACTTCGCCGGATACCGGGAAGAACTCGACCGTCTTTCACCGGAAGTGGTGTTTGACGCCATGCCGGAATTGATACACCTTGTCCGCAAACAAAAGCGGGACGGGACTCAGCATTGATGCGTGATCATGTGGTTGCGGTGGACATCGGCACGGGTAGCGCACGCGCCGGTGTCTTTGACGCGCATGGTCACCTGCTTGCCAAGGCTGAACATCCTGTTGTCATGAATCGGCCGCGCGAGAACCATGCCGAGCATGATTCCGAGGATATCTGGGGGGCCGTCTGCAGCGCGGTACGCACCGCGATGGGCCAGTCCGGCATTGAAGCGGCCGCTGTTGGCGCAATCGGTTTCGACGCCACCTGTTCGCTTGTGGTGCGTGATACAGAGGGCAGGCAGATCAGCGTTTCCACTGGCGGCGAGACGCGTTTCGACACGATCGTCTGGCTCGATCATCGGGCACTCAAGGAAGCCGATTTCTGCACGGCGACTAAGCACGAAGTGCTGGAACATTCCGGCAATGTCATGTCGCCGGAAATGGAAATGCCGAAGCTGATGTGGCTGAAGAAGAACCTGCCGGCGACCTGGGAGAAGGCCGGCTATTTCTTCGACCTCGCCGACTTCCTGACCTGGAAGGCGACCGGTTCGCTTGCCCGCTCCCGCTGCACGCTGACAGCCAAGTGGAACTATCTGGCGCATAAGGAAAACGGCTGGCGGCGGGATTTCCTGCAGCAGATCGGTCTTGAGGATCTGCTGGTGCGCGGCCATCTGCCGGCTGAGGCGGTGGCAGTTGGCGAGAGCATCGGTAAGCTGACGCCGGAGGCTGCCGAAGCGTTGGGCCTGACCATCGATTGCCATATCTCGGCCGGAATGATCGATGCCTATGCCGGCGCGCTCGGCGCGCTCAGCGGCTATGCCGGCGACCCGGCAAAACTCGAGCATCAGCTTGCGCTGATTGCCGGGACATCGAGTTGCGTTGTCGCCTTTTCCCGCGAGCGAAAGCCGAGCCAGGGAATGTGGGGGCCTTACTACGAGGTGGTTTTTCAGCAATCATGGCTCGTCGAGGCTGGCCAATCGGCGGCCGGTGCGCTGCTCGATCATATCGTGCGCATGCATGCGGCCGGCGGTGAGCCGACCACGGTGCTGCATCAGAGGATCGTCGCCCGCATTGCTGAACTCAGGGCAGAGGAGGGTGACGCGCTCGGTGCACGGATCTTCGTCCTTCCGGATTTTCACGGCAATCGGTCGCCGCTGGCCGATCCGCATGCTGTCGGTGTCATCAGCGGTCTGACGCTCGATACGTCCTTCGACGGGCTCTGTGCGCTCTATTGGAGGACCGCAGTCGGAATTGCGCTCGGCATCCGTCACATCCTCGAAAAGATGAGAGATCACGGCTACGTGCCGAATACGCTGCATGTGGCCGGCGGGCATGTGAAGAACCCCGTGCTGATGGAACTCTATTCGGATGTGACGGGCTGCAAGGTCATCGTGCCTGACATGAATGAGGCGGTGCTGCTCGGCACCGCGATCGCTGCATCGGTTGCCTGCGGCTTACACAGGAATTTGGCGGCGGCGGGCAAAGCCATGTACCCGGGCGGCGTTGAGCGACTTCCCGACAGGAGCAAGCAGGCGTTTTACGACCGCGATTACCGCCGCTTTCTTGCCATGTATCGTCATCGGGCAGAGTTGGAAGCCGTGGAGTAGTTCAGCGGTTTGTCGCCTCGCCGAGGATCGTTGCAAACTCCGCCATGCGTCGGCGACGCTGGCTCGCCTCCTCGCCGGCATTCAATATGACCGCCTCGGACAGACAGTCGAGCAAGGCGATCAGCGGCGGCAGGTTATCCGTGTCGGGCGCGCGGGCAGGCGGCAAAGGCAAGACGACGTTCGACTGTTCAGGCAGCCAGTCCGCATGCTGAGCGGAAATCAGGATCACCTTGTAGCCGTAGCGCCTGGCAGTGCGCGCAAGCAACCGCGACCTGGTGAAGCGCCGGCAATCGATGATGACGAGCACGGCGTCGTCGATGAAGGAACGGGCGAAAAGCTCCGTGAAGCGGCTTCCCGCGCCGTCGATCGCACGCACGCCGTCGCGAGCCTGGGTCAGCCGCTGGCAGAAATGATTGGAGAGGCCGGCAAGTCTGGCATGGGTGGCCACGAAGACCTCTTTGGCCGCGCCGATCATCGCGACGGCTTCGGCCCAATGCGGCTGTGCAGTCAGATGATAGATGTGATGCAGCGCCTGTATCTGTTCGGCCACGAGAACGGCGAGTGCCTTGCCCTCCGATGCATCCGTCTGCAATTCCGTCATCGCGCTCTGGAATTGGACAGGAGAGGTCGTTGCCGTTTCGCGGATCTCCACCTTGACACTGTCCAGGCCCTGATAGCCGAGTGCACGGAGGAAACGGCCGACCGTCATGGGCGAAAGATCAAGCCGGTCGGCAACCGACGCGGCGGTTTCGAACGGCAGGTCGTTCAAGTGTTCTGTGAAATATTTCGCGATGCGTCGTTCGGCAGGCGTGCCGGACTTCGCGTATTGCCTAAGTTTCTCTACAAAGTCTTCCACGTCGCAGCCTCCCCCATTTCATCAGAGGCTTTCCGTGGATTCATGCAGAGCCGAATCCTTGTTTCTTAATATTGTCCGGAAGCTCTTCTTATGGCCCACACGTATTTCGAACATATCAACTATATATTAGCACATAATTTTCGACAAGTTTTCTATTCATGCATGTAATTTTCAACTGACTTGCCGGAAGGACGCAGGTTTCCTACATGGTGCTGCGTAACGGAGACGCCAGAGAAATGATCCTTGAGGCCGCTCGCCTTTCACTTGCCAATTTGTTTGCGCCAGAGACCCGGTCGGCTTTCTGGAAAGTTCTGGGACTGACGGTGCTGGTGCTGATCGGCTTATGGTTTGCGCTGCGCGGTCTGTTCATCAGTTTCATCTTTCCCTGGATGGTGGGGTTCTTTCCCGAGATGCCTGATTGGGCCGGCTGGCTCAGCTTCGTTTTCCTTGTCGCCGCCGGCATAGGCCTTGCGCTTGGCCTGGCACTGCTGCTTTCGCCGGTCACCGCTCTGATAGCCGGCCTCTTTCTCGACGACGTCGCGGAGGTGATCGAAAAGCGGGATTATCCGCAGGAGGCGCCTGGCAAGGCCATGCCGCTCGGTCCTGCAATGGCAAGCTCGCTCAAATTCCTCGGCGTGGTCATCGTCGGCAATATCATCGCGCTCTTCCTGCTCTTCATTCCCGGCATCAATCTCGTGGCCTTCTTCCTGGTGAACGGCTACCTGCTCGGGCGGGAATTCTTCGAGTTCGCGGCCATGCGTTTCCGTTCGCAACCGGAGGCGCGGTTGTTTCGCGCCAAGCATGGTCCGACCGTCTTTCTCGGCGGTCTGGTGATCGCACTTTTCCTCGCGATCCCGATCGTCAACCTGCTCACACCGCTCTTTGCTGCCGGCATGATGGTGCATCTACACAAGCTGATCTCGGCGCGCGATCCTGGTTTCCGAGCTTAGTTTTCACGCCATTCCGGATGCAGAACCACTGAACACTTTTGCTGCTGGAATTGCTCTAACCGGGTAACGCTGTCGCGTCATACATCGCTGCGTATTCGGCGCTCGGCGGGATCGGCTTGATGATGTCGATCAACACGCCGTTCGGGTCGGCGGTAATGAAATGGCGTTGGCCGAAAGCCTCGTCGCGAATCTCGCGCAGGATCGGCAGGTCGGCCGCTGTGCAGGCAGCGTAGATCGCATCCACATCCTCTACCTCGAAATTCAGCAGAAGCCCGGAGACCTTGCCGCGGCCCGCAGCCGGAATGGTTTCGTGGCTGCCATCAAGCACGGCGAGCGTCACATGTTCATCCTCCATCGATTGCAGATGAATGTACCAGTCGCTGTCGAACAGCCGCTGGAAACGGAAATGGCGGCAATAGAAGGCAGCCGTACCGGCAACGTCATCCGTCATGATGACAGGATAGTAGCTCGTCGATTTCATCGCTTTTCCTCCTTCGCATCTTTACGTGCGGTCTGTATGTTTTTGTAATTAACATACATACAGATTGTATGTAAAGAAGAGTCATG
Source organism: Rhizobium sp. ZK1 (assembly GCF_047782645.1). Taxonomy (NCBI): domain Bacteria; kingdom Pseudomonadati; phylum Pseudomonadota; class Alphaproteobacteria; order Hyphomicrobiales; family Rhizobiaceae; genus Rhizobium; species Rhizobium sp. ZK1. The sequence goes on along the minus strand of NZ_CP180586.1, from coordinate 3,606,194 downwards.
AGTCGTAGCAATCGTGAGAGAACCGAACAGACCAGACAGGCCCTGATGAATGCCGCGCGCCGGCTTTTCGTCGAGAGGGGATATGCGGCGACGGCGACGCCTGACATCGTTGCGGCAGCCGGCGTCACGCGCGGGGCTCTCTACCATCACTTTGAACACAAGAAGGCACTTTTCCGGGCGGTGATCGAAAGAGAGGCTGCTGATGTCGCCGAAGAGATCGAGAAGCGCGCAAAGCCGGAAACCGAACCGCGTGCGGCACTGCTTGCAGGTGCCGCAGCCTATTTCGATGGGATGGCGGTGGCAGGGCGGACACGGCTGCTTCTGCTCGAAGCGCCGGCGGTGATTGGTGCGTCTGCGGCCACGCAGATCGATGTCGAGACTACAGAAGCGACATTGCGGGCAGGGCTCGAAGCCTGTCTGCCGCAGGCCGGCACACTGCTCGGGCCATTGACGGCTCTGCTGTCAGCCGGCTTCGACCGCGCAGCAATCGCCATCGAAGCGGGCGGCAGGCGTGAAGAATACGAGAGGGCGATTGTTGCCCTACTCGACGGCCTCGCCGATCACCTGCGGAGGTAGTTCGACCAGCGGTGCCGGGATATCGCAACTCTTTTCCGGCGATTTGCAGATATCGGCGATCACGCAGCGTTCGCATTCCGGCCGCCGGGCCTTGCAAGTATAGCGGCCATGCAGGATCAGCCAGTGATGGGCGTGATAGAGGTAGTGTTGCGGCACGACCTTCATCAGCCGCTCTTCCACCTCGTCGGGCGTCTTGCCCGGTGCGAGCTTTATGCGGTTGGCAATGCGGAAGATGTGGGTGTCGACGGCCATCGTCGCCTGGCCGAAAGCCATTGATAGTACGACATTGGCGGTCTTTCGGCCGACGCCCGGCAGGCGAACCAACTCTTCCCGCGTTTCAGGCACCTTGCCGCCGAACTCGTCGACCAGCATCTGCGAGAGCGCAATGACGTTCTTCGCCTTGTTGCGATAAAGCCCGATCGTCCTGATGTAGTCACGGACCTTTTCCTCGCCGAGATCGAGCATTTTCTGCGGCGTATCGGCGACCTTGAAGAGCGCGCGCGTCGCCTTGTTGACGCCGACATCGGTCGCCTGGGCGGAGAGCGCCACCGCCACGACGAGGGTGAAGGGATTGGTGTGTTCCAGTTCGCCCCGCGGCTCCGGACGCTGAATGGAGAAGCGGCGGAAGATCTCCTCGCGTTCGGCAAGCGAATAGACGGTCTTCACCGCCGCCGCCGGCTTGCGCCTGACGATCACATTCGAGTCTTGCGACGGTTTGGTAATGGATTTGAGTTTCGGATTCGCCATGGAAAATCTATACTCGGCGGCCATGATGGAAAGCAACGCCGACAGGCGCAACGATCAGCCGGTTTTTGCAGCCGAACTCTTTCCCTACCGTTCGCTCGGGCGGAAGGGCTTCAAGGTGATGCTCAGCATCTCCGGCGCGATCTGCTTCGTGTACGGCATGTTCTTCACCGTGACCGGCGCCTGGCCGATCGGCTTCTTCTTCGGCCTGGATTTCCTGCTGCTTTATGGTGCCTTCTGGCTGAACTACCGGTCCGGCAGGGTGCGGGAAGAGGTGACGGTTTCACGCACCGATGTTGCGGTGCGCAAGTTCTCCCCCTCAGGCCGCATGATCGAGCATCACTTCAATCCGTTCTGGACGCGCTTTCTCGTGCGCCGACATCAGGAGATCGGCATTCTCTCCATGCATATTTTCGGGGAGGGCAAACGCACCGATGTCGGCTCCTTCCTCAATCCTGACGATCGCGAGAGCTTCGCCAAGGCCTTCAAGGGCGCACTGGCAACGGTGAGACAGCGTATTTGAGGCATTGCGTAAGAATCGGGGCGCAAGAAACGGGTGGCTTGGCTGCTCGACCTTGATTATCTCCTTTGTAAAGGAGAAAAACGATGAACATGATCGCGAAGCTCGACACAGATGTCACTCCTGATGGCCCTGATTACGATATTGTTCGTCAGGTCATCGAACTCATCAGCGAGGAATATCGCGACCAGCCGTCGCTGGAAGCGATTGCCGCTCGGCTACACCAGTCGCCGACGCAGCTCCAGAAGACCTTTACGCGCTGGGCCGGCCTGTCGCCGAAAGCCTTCCTGCAGGCCGTGACGCTCGACCACGCCAAGCGTCTGCTGCGCAGGGAAGAAATGCCGCTGCTCGAAACTTCGATCGAGGTCGGTCTCTCAGGCCCGAGCCGCCTGCACGACCTGTTCGTCACACATGAGGCAATGTCTCCGGGCGAATGGAAGGCGAAAGGCGGTGGGCTGACAATCCGTTACGGGTTCCACACTTGCCCGTTCGGGACGGCGCTCGTCATGGTCACGGACCGCGGCCTTGCAGGCCTCGCCTTCAGCGATTCCGGCGATGAAAAGGCCTGTCTCGAAGATATGACCTGCCGCTGGCCGAATGCGGATTATGTCGAGGACCGTCAAGCGACAGCACCCTATGCTGAGCGTATCTTCCAGCCGGGCCGCTGGACATCTGACCAGCCGTTGCGGGTCGTCCTGATCGGCACGGATTTCCAGGTCAGCGTCTGGCAGAGCCTCTTGAAAGTCCCCTTCGGCAAGGCCGTGACCTATAGCGATATCGCCAAGGATATCGGCCGGCCGACTGCCATGCGCGCCGTCGGTGCGGCGGTCGGGGCCAACCCGATTTCCTTCGTCGTGCCCTGCCACCGCGCACTCGGCAAGAACGGGGCATTGACTGGATACCATTGGGGTCTCACCCGCAAGCGGGCGATGCTTGGCTGGGAATCGGCGCACGCCTGACCGACGCGATAGGTCGAGACCGTTCAGGCGGCTTCGGCGAGTTCCAGCAGCGCTTTTGCCGCACTCTCATCCGTTATCAGCGTGTTGCAGCCGACCCGCTTGATCGTCGCGCGGATCGCGACGGCGCGGTGTGCGCCGCCGGAGGACAGCACGATGTGCTTCGCCTTCTTCAGCGTATCGAGATCCACGGACATCACCCGCTGATTGATCGAATGGTCGACGGAATTGCCGTCCTTGTCCAGAAAGTTGAACATGGTGTCGCAGACGCAGCCGGCATCGATCAACTGCTGCAACTCGGCCTTCGAAATCCAGCCCTCGGAGAGCGAGGTCGAATGCGGGCCGATATCGCCGCAACTGACGATCGCGAGATCGAGGTTTTCCGCCAGCCGATAGATCGTGTCGAGCCCGCATTTTTCGATGAGGTTGCGCTTGGTCTCGGTCGAATCGACGAGCAGCGGGGCGAGGAACATGTAGCACTCGGCGCCAAGCTGGTTTGCCAGCCGCCAAGTGTAGTCGATCGGGTTCGTCTGGTGGACGGCGACGATGCCGCCGAGCAGGGAGACAATCTTGCAATTGTCCCGGCGCGGCGGGCGGAAGCTCGCGAGCGAGGCGGTCATGGTGCGGCCCCACCCGACACCGATCGTGTAATCGTCCGGAATGGCCTCCGACAGGAACCGGCCGAGCGCCAGACCGACATTCTTTGCCAGGGAATTGACGTCGCAATTGGCGGGTTGCGGCACGACAATAGCCTCGTCCAACCCGTAAGCCCGCTCGAGCTCGACCGACAGCTCGACGCAGTCGCCAATGGAATCGTTGATCCAGATCTGCACTTCGCTGCGTTTCATCGCCTCGTCGAGCAGGCGGATGACGGTGGTGCGGCTGATGCCGAGCTGTTCGGCGACATCCTTCTGGGTCAGGCCCTCGTTATAATAAAGCCATGCGGCCCGCAGCCTGAGCGACGAGGCTTCGGAATAGGCAGTATGCGTGCCGCGTTTCAGCTTGACCACATCTCCTCCCGCGCCGATTTCGCCCTAGATCTTTGCCATCAATAGCATAAGGTTGCGATATCGGCTTTGTTCCCGCGATAATGCCGGGAGTGACACTTATGTCAATTGAAATGCACAAATGTCCTTGACTTTTCGTTGCAAGAGCGGCGATAGTCATGGTCGACAACGTCGTTCTTGTCCGTCCGAGGAGGGCAATGTGCGGGCATGCGGAAAGTCACGACCGGCCTTTCAGCCGCAGGCGGCATCGCTTGTGATGCGCTTGTCGTTTTCCGCTGGTTGGATCAATGCGCCTGGGAACACCGCCAATGTCTCTCACGTTTATGACTCATCCGTGACGGCGGCGCGTCTTTTCGCCTGCAGCACGCAAACCATCGGTCCTCAGATCACCTATTTGCCGGGCGGAACTCGCGCCGGTCCGCAGCCCAAGTTCAAAAAGGATTTTGACCATGACATCCAAGCTTGACCAACTCCGCGAGATCACAACCGTGGTTGCCGATACCGGTGACATTCAGGCTGTTGCTCGCCTGAAACCGGTCGATTGCACGACCAACCCATCCATCGTTCTCAAGGCACTCGGCACCGACATGTTCGCCGACGACATGAAGGAAGCGATCGCCTGGGGCAAGAAACTCGGCGGCGATGCGGATGCTGCGGCTGCAGCCGTTGCCGATCGTCTTGCAATCTCCGTTGGTGCAGCACTCGTCAAGCTGGTTCCCGGCCGTGTTTCGACCGAAGTCGATGCCGATCTGTCCTTCAACATGGAAGCTTCGCTCAAGAAGGCCCGCAGCATCATCGCGGCGTATAAGGAGCGCGGCATCGAGAAGGATCGCATTCTCATCAAGCTTGCTTCCACCTGGGAAGGCATCCGCGCCGCCGAAATCCTGGAGAAGGAAGGCATCGACTGCAATCTGACGCTGCTCTTCTCGAAGGCCCAAGCGATTGCATGCGCTGACGCCGGCGTGTTCCTGATCTCGCCCTTCGTCGGCCGCATCCTTGACTGGTACAAGAAGTCGACGGGCAAGGATTTCACTGCCGAGGAAGATCCGGGCGTTCTGTCCGTTCGCGACATCTACAACTACTACAAGGCCAACGACATCAAGACGGTCGTCATGGGCGCCTCTTTCCGCAACACCGGCGAAATCGAAGCGCTGGCCGGTTGCGATCGTCTGACGATTGCTCCGAACCTGCTCGACGAACTGTCGAACGACCAGGGTAAGCTTGAGCGCAAGCTGTCGCCGGAAACGATCAAGCCGGCTCCGAAGGTTACGGTCGACGAAAAGACCTTCCGCTGGATGATGAACGAAGATGCGATGGCGACCGAAAAGCTTGCCGAAGGTATCAGGGCATTCGCAAAGGATCTTGGCACGCTGCGTAGCCAGGTCCGCAAGGAACTGCAGCTCGCCGCCGCTTAACGCCGCGCAAGCTGCACTTTGATGAAAGGCGCGGGTGCCGCTGGCATCTGCGCCTTTTTCGTGTTGATATCAAGGACATGGAGGCCGGAGGATTGCAGTGGCTGACGGGGATGACGGAAATTCGCTGGTCTCGCTTGCCTACAAGCATGCAAGCTTCATCCTTTCGGTGCTCGGCGGTTTCATCGTCTTTCTGCTGCTGACCTCCCGGGAGGTGAGCGCCAGCAATATCCTGTTTGGCTGGAACGCCTCGGCGATCGTCTTCATCGGGCTGAGCTGGCGCAAGATGCTTCGGGCCACCATCCAGAGCATCCGCAAGCGATCTGCGGACCTCGATTTTTCCGACACGTTCCTGCTCTTTCTGTCGATCGCGGCGGCCCTTGCCAGTATTGCCGGCATCGGCATCGAGCTTCATTCGATCAAGGACGCGCCGGCCAATATCGCGCTCTGGCGTGCGGCCGCAGCGATCCTGACGATCATGATCTCCTGGTTTTTCCTGCACACGCTCTTCACGATCCATTATGCGCATTATTACTATGGCGGACCGGACAAGGGCGGCGGGCTGAAATTCCCCGACGATATCGAGGAGCCTGCTTATTGGGACTTCCTCTATTTCTCCTTCACCATCGGCGTGGCGGCGCAGACAGCCGATGTGGCCGTCACCTCGACAGCCATGCGCAAGCTGACCCTGCTGCATGCGCTTCTGTCGTTTCTTTTCAACACCACCATTCTCGCGCTTGCGATCAATGTCGGCGCAAGCCTGCTTTAGAGTCTTGCGGCGCTCCTGAAGAGCGTTCGAACTCGGCAAGATCGCCCGAGGCGACATCCGAAATCGCCCACAACATCAGTCCGCCATCCGACCATATTATATTGTAGCCGTCATAGGCTCTGCTCGTTTGTGTCGACTACGTCGCAGGCCAGATGAACAGGTTGATGATGTGGCCATGGCGCCGGTAGACGAGGGCCGCAACGGGCGCGGCCGCCGATATAATCGCCACGACCGCCGACCAACGGGAAGCCGTCCTTGGCGAGATCGCTGACAGGCGGCGAGAAATCGATCTTGCCGTTGAACCAGGGTTTTACGGTATGCTGATCCGAAGTCAGCGCTTCGTCAGTGGAGGATATGATGGAAAACGCTTCAAGCCGGCCTCGTCTGGCCGACCTCATTCTTCTTCTGGGTAGGCTTCTGCTATCCCTGATCTTCCTGCATGAGGGAGCGTCTCTTATCGCAGACATCACCGCGACCCTTGCCACTTTCGAAAAGCTTGGCTTGCCAGCACTGGTGACCTTTGGCGTGATTGCCCTACAACTCGGCGCCGGCCTCTCCATCGCCACTGGCCTCCTCAGCCGGCTTGGCGCGGCTGCCCTGGGGCTGTTCTGCCTCGCGACGGCTTTTCTGTTCCACACCAATTTCGCAAGCCAGAACGAGCTGCTGCATTTCGAAAAGGATCTTGCAATCGCCGGCGGAATGTTTGTGCTGGCGGTTTCCGGTGCAGGATCGGTGTCGATCGACAGTCTCGTGAAACGGCAGGCGAAAGGAGTGCATCCGTGGCTTAGGGCGGTGCTCTAACGAACTTGTCTCGAAGCCGCCGGCAGGCCAGCCAGCTAGCCGGAATGAACTGCTGGCTAGAAGATCGCCTGTCCTGCCATCAGCGCCAGGATGAGGAAGATCAGGAAGACGACGAGGAATATGCCGAACAGTACGCGTGCGATTGTCGCTGTTGCCGCGGAAATGCCGGAGAAGCCGAAAAAGCCGGCAACAATCGAAATGACCAGAAATATCAGAGCCCATTTCAGCATGGATATCTTCCTCCGTGATTTTTGGAGGAAGACGCATCGAAGCGGATTTTGTTCCAAATCGTTTAAAATGGAACGTCGTTCCTTGGCTGGATCGGCCTTGCCATCATCATCTATGTGGCGCTCGATATGGTCTGGGAAGGTGACTGGGAACTACTTGCGCTCTATAATCAGGCCTAGGTTTTCAGGCTTGAGAGCAGCGAGATGAGTTGAGACTGGCGCTGCGTGCCAGTCTTGGCGAGAACCTTTTTCACATAGCCGCGCGTCGTCTCATAGGTCAGTCCGCATATTTCGGCGATCTGACGCGGTGACGAACCATCCATGAGCAGGCGCGCGACCGTCGTTTCCTGAGGGGTGAGTGCGAATAGCTGTCGCAGCAGATCGCGGCTTGGGCTCGCCCGCTCGGAAAGATCCGTGATGATGGCGACAGCGGCGGAATGCGAGAAGAGTTCGGCCGGCACGCCGTTCAACCGCTGGGCGCGGATGACCAGTGGCGCCTTTCCCGGGCGTGAGAACAGAACCGGCGTGGAGACGGCCGGATTGGTGAAAGGCTCCTTTGAGAGGATTGCCTGCAGGTGGCGGCGCAGGAGCCCTGTTTCTTCCTGACTGGTCGCGACAAGTTCCCGATCCACAACACGGATATTTCCATCGAGTAGCCTCTCCGCCCGCTGATTCAGCCGAGCGATACGCCCAGCCCGGTCGAAGAAGATGACCGCGGTACCGGCGAGTTCGAAGGCTTCGCTCATGCTGTCGATCCTGGCGACTTGCAGCGCGCGGATGATTTCGGCCGCAGCGGTCAGCCTCGATTGCATTTTTATGAGCAACTGCGCATCGTCGCGATCGAAAGGCTGGTCTTCGATCCGGCGCTGCAGATTGAGACTCATCATCGTATCGCCGGCGGTAAAGCCCACCATGGCGGAATAGCGAAAGCCGAAGCGGGCCAGAAACTCCGTATAGAAGCTCTGATTCTTGAATTCTTCCTCGCTGGCGATGTCGTGTTCGATGGCGACACCTTTGGCCATCGCAACCGCCAGACCGCGCTCACGGAAATCGCGCTTGTGCCATTCTTCGGAAAAATAGACCTGGAAGGCCTCCAGCAAATTCGGCGTGCTCAGGAAGCCGGCGGGGAATTTTCCCCGAACCGGCATGATATGCGTTCCAACGGAACCAGTCGCCTGACTGATCTGCTGCAGCGTGCGCTCCCAGCTATCAGGTACAAGTGCGGATTCCAGTAATCCGTCCAGGGCTTTTTCGAGCTCGAAGATATCGATGGGCGTCGCCATGTGTAAGTAATGCCTGACCGATTTCTTTGATCCGACCAAGAATCATATTATCGCGGCTTGCCATATACGGTGAAACGGCAATTCCACGTTCGAAAAACAGTATTTGCAGTTGTATTATGACAAAGTGACAAAAGTCACTGATGGCGGCAGTGACTTTTGCAGCGGAACAGGAGGCTCTTGTTCAACTATCCGTGATTGATCATCACGTGACGGACAGCTGTATAATCTTCCAGAGCGTAGACGGACATATCCTTGCCGTAGCCTGACTGTTTCAAACCGCCATGCGGCATCTCGTTGACCAGCATGAAATGGGTGTTGATCCAAGTACAGCCATATTGAAGGCGGGCGGCGGTCTTCATGCCGCGGCCGATATCCTTGGTCCAAACGGAAGAGGCTAGGCCGTAATCGCTGTCATTCGCCCAGGTCACTGCATCCTCGACATTGGTGAAGCGGGTGACCGAGACGACAGGGCCGAAGACTTCGCGGCGGACGATCTCATCCTCCTGCGTGGCGCCGGCAACAACCGTCGGCGCGAAGAAGAAACCCTTGTCACCGGAGGTCTTGCCGCCGGTGGTGATTTCCATGTGCTTGTGCTCGGAAGCGCGGGTGACGAAGCTCTCGACCCGATCGCGCTGCCGCTTGGAAATCAGCGGGCCGATTTCGTTCTGCGTGTCGTCGGCCTGGTTGAAGCGGATGCTTGAGACAGCGGATGTCAGGTCGGAGACGAAATTGTCGTAAACCCTGGCGTCGGCATAGATACGGCAGGCGGCCGTGCAGTCCTGGCCGGCATTGTAATAACCGAAGGTGCGGATACCGGCGACGACGGCCTGGATATCGGCATCGTCGAAGACGATGACTGGCGCCTTGCCGCCAAGCTCCAGATGGGTGCGCTTGACCGTCTTGGCGGCGGCCTGCAGCACCTTCTTGCCGGTTGCGATATCGCCTGTTATCGACACCATATCGATTTTCGGATGGTTGATCAGCGCGTTGCCGACGCTCTCGCCGCGTCCGAGGATGACGTTGACAACGCCCTCGGGGAGAATGTCAGAGAGAAGCTTGGCCATCTTGAGTGCTGTCAGCGGCGTCTGTTCGGACGGCTTGAAAACGACCGTATTGCCGCCGGCGATGGCAGGCGCCAGCTTCCAGGCCATCATCATCAGCGGATAATTCCACGGCGCGATCGAACCGACTATGCCGATCGGGTCGCGGCGGATCATCGAGGTGTGGCCGGGAAGGTATTCGCCTGCGACCGGTCCATGCAGATTGCGCACTGCACCGGCAAAGAAGCGGTAGCAATCGACGATGGCTGGGATTTCGTCATTCAGCACGGCATTGATCGGTTTGCCGCAGTTCAGCGCCTCCAGCGTGGCAAAGCCCTTTGCATCCCTTTCAATGGCGTCGGCGATCTTCAAGAGATAGGCAGAGCGTTCGGACGGGGTCGTCTGTGCCCAGGTGACAAAGGCCTTTTCGGCGGCATCGACGGCAGCATCGATCTGACCGAGCGACGCTTCGGCGAGGTTCAGCACAGTTTCGCCGGTCTTCGGGTTCAGGATGTGCTCTTCCGTTTCCGTGCCGGTCTCGAAGCGCGAACCGATCAGCATTTGCGTGTCCATGGGCGTTCTCCTTGTTCGTTGGTGGAGCGAGACGGGGGCAGGAAAGCGTTTGACACTTTCCGATCCCGCTCCGGGTTATTTGCCGGCGCCGGCGATCTGATCGCCATCGCGCGTGAGGTAATAGGCTGCCAGGATTGGCAGGAAGGTGACGAGCACGACGACCATGGCGACCACATTGGTGACCGGGCGCTGGCGTGGGCGGATCAGTTCTTCGAGCATCCAGATCGGCAGGGTGGATTGCTGGCCGCCGGTGAAGGTGGTGACGATCACCTCATCGAAGGACAGGGCGAAGGCTAGCATGCCACCAGCCAGAAGCGCCGTGCCGATATTCGGCAGGATGACATGGCGGAAGGTCTGGAAGCCGTCGGCACCGAGATCCATCGAGGCCTCGATCAGCGAGCCCGACGTGCGGCGGAAACGAGCGACGGCATTGTTGTAGACGACAACGACGCAGAAGGTGGCGTGGCCTAGTACGATCGTCCAGACCGAGAAGGGGATGTCGAACAGGCTGAAGGCGGAGCGCAGCGCAATGCCGGTGATGATGCCGGGCAGCGCAATCGGCAGGATGACGAGCAGCGAGATCGCCTCGCGGCCGAAGAATTTCGTCTGGCTGACGGCGGCTGCGCAGAGCGTGCCGAGGATGAGCGCGATCGCCGTCGCAATGCAGGCAACCTGTAGAGAGAGACCAAGTGCCGACCAGACGTCCGGGCGATTCCAGGCGATGCCGAACCATTGCAGCGTCAGGCCCGGCGGCGGCCATTGATAGCTCTTCTCTTCCGTCGTGAAGGCGTAGACGAAGATCAACAGGATCGGCAGATGCAGGAAGAGCAGACCGCCGGCAGCGGCGATCTTCAAAAGCGTTGGGGAACGTTGCATGCGATCAGAGCGCATCGAAAGCCCCCATGCGTTTGGCGAGCCAGAGATAGATCGCCATGATGACGATCGGTACGACCGAGAAGGCCGCGGCGAGCGGCACATTGCCGGCGGTCCCCTGCTGCGTATAGACCGCCTGGCCGATGAAGAGGCGCGATGAGCCGATGATCTGCGGAATGATGTAGTCGCCCAAGGTCAGCGAGAAGGTGAAGATCGAACCGGCGACGATGCCGGGCAGAGCCAACGGGAAAAGTACGGTTCGGAAGGTCTGGTGCGGGGTGGCACCGAGATCGGCTGATGCCTCGATCAGGTTGCCGGGCACCCGCTCGAGTGCTGCCTGCGTCGGCAGGATCATGTAGGGCAGCCAGATATAAACGAAGACGATGAAGGTGCCGAGGTAGCTGACGGAAAGCGAATTGCCGCCGACGACTGGCAAGGCGAGGACGCCGTCGAGCAGCCAGGACAGATAGAGCTTGTCGAAGAGCCAGGTGAGGATGCCTTCCTTGGCAAGGATGAGCTTCCAGGCATAGATCTTGACGAGATAGCTCGACCAGAGCGGCAGCATGACGCCGAGATAGAAGAGAGCCTTCCATTTTCCCTGCGCATAACGCGCGGCGTAATAGGCGATCGGGAAGGCGACGATGGCCGAGGCGATCGTTACCAGCGCGGCCATCAGGATGGTTCTGACGATGATGTCGAAATTGCCGGGGTTCAAAAGCTGCGCATAGGTATCGAGGGTGAACTCGTAATTCACCATTCCCGAGAAATCGTCGATCGAGAAGAAGCTCTGCAGCAGGAGCGCGATCAGCGAGCCGACATAGATGATGCCGAGCCAGAGCAGCGGCGGTGTCAGCATCAGCAACAGGAGCAGTTTCGGGTGGCGCCAGAAATTGTCCGACAGGCGGCTGAAGAAACCGCCGCGCCGCGGCAGGATCGAGGTTTGCGGCTTGGTGATCGCCAGCGCCGTCATGCCGCGTCATCCATATAGTGCACGTCGCCCTGCTGCCAGGCGAGACGGATGGCGGTGCCGATATCAGGGATATCACTGCCGGCCGGCAGCATGACATGCAGGTGCGATCCCTTGATATCGACAGTGAGGCGGGTTGAGGCACCCAGGAAGCTGGCATTCTCGACCCTGGCTTCAATGCCGTCAGCCGCGAGGCGGATTGCTTCCGGCCGCAAACTCGCCCAGCGTTTCTCGCCGCCGAGAACCGTCATCACATCGGGAGAAATGACATTCGACGAGCCGACGAAATCGGCGACGAAGCGTGTCTTCGGGCGACGGTAGATATCCTGTGGCGTGCCGTGCTGGACGATGCCGCCATCGTTGAAGACCGCAACGCGGTCGGCCATGGAGAGCGCCTCGCCCTGATCGTGGGTGACGAAGATGAAGGTGATGCCGAGCGCGCGCTGCAGGCTCTTCAGTTCCTCCTGCATCTGCTCGCGCAGCTTCAGGTCCAGAGCTCCGAGCGGTTCGTCCAGCAGAAGCACCCGTGGCTTGTTTACGAGAGCGCGGGCCAACGCCACGCGCTGCCGCTGGCCGCCGGAGAGCTGGCCGGGGCGGCGGCTGCCATAGCCCGGCAGCTTCACGAGTTCCAGTGCCTTCTCTGCCTCCCTGATCCGCTCCGCCTTGCCGACGCCCTTGACCATCAGCCCGTAGGCGACGTTGTCGAGGATATCGAGATGCGGGAAGAGTGCGTAATCCTGGAAAACGGTATTGACGTTGCGGCGATAGGGCGGAATGCCCTCGGCGGTTTCGCCGAAGATCTCGATATGTCCCGATGTCGGCTGTTCGAAACCCGCAATCAGCCGCAGGCAGGTGGTCTTGCCGGATCCGGACGGGCCGAGCATGGCGAAGAATTCGCCGGGCACGATCTCAAGATCGACGCCATCGACGGCGCGCACTGCACCGAAATGGCGAGACACCTTCTGGAAACGGACGGCTGACGTCATGGGGGCTCCGGAGCTGTATTATCTGAGAGGCTTTGATCTTCAAAAAGACCCCGCCCCAAACCCCTCCCCACAAGGGGGAGGGGCTTAATCTGCCGCGCCCGCGCTCAAACCTTTCGGCGTTTCGGCAGGAATGCGGCGGTGCCACTCTGGCCCTTCCCCTTGTGGGGAGGGATTGGGGAAGGGGCTTTTTTACATGGATCGGCTTGGCGTCACCGCCCGCCGATCACGCCGATATAATCCGAGACCCAGCGATGATAGGGTACGCATTCGCTTTCGCTTGCGCATTTGGCGACCGGCGTCTTCCAGAACTTGATCTTGTCGAAGTGATCAAAGCCATTGGTGTTGCAGCCGGCATCGGTCAGGAGTTCGTTGCCCTTGCAGGCGGCCGGAACCGAGGGTACGGCGCCAAACCAGGCGGCGGCATCACCCTGTACTTTCGCCTTCAGGGAATGCTCCATCCACATATAGGCGCAGTTCGGATGCTCGCTGTCGGCGTGCAGCATGGTCGTGTCGGCCCAGCCGGTGACGCCCTCCTCAGGGAAGGTGGAGGCGATTTTCTGCTTGTCGGCCTGCAGCAGGTTGACCTGGAAGGGCCAGGAGCCGGAGGCGACGACGCCTTCATTCTTGAAGTCGTCGACCTGGATCATCGCATCATGCCAGTAGCGCGAGACGATCTTGCGCTGGCCACGCAGCAGATCGAGGGCAGCCTTGTACTGCTCCTCGTTGAGTTCATAAGGGTCCTTGATGCCGAGATCGGGCTTGTGCGCCATCAGATACAGAGCGGCATCGGCGATGTAGATGGGGCCGTCATAGGCCTGAACGCGGCCCTTGTTGGACTTACCATCAGGCAGGTTCTGTTCCTCGAAGACGATATTCCAGCTCGTCGGCGCCTTATCCTTGAACGTGTCGGTGTTGTACATCAGCACGTTCGGCCCCCAGAGATAGGGCACCCCGTAGTGGACGCCATTCACCGTATTCCAGGGCGCATTCTGCAGGCGTTTATCGACGGTCTTGAAGCTCGGGATGAGATCGGTGTTGATGGGCTGGACGCGTTTTCCCGCGACGAGGCGAAGCGACGCATCGCCCGAGGCAGTGACGAGGTCGAAGCCGCCTTCGTTCATCAGCGCCACCATTTCATCCGAGGTGGCGGCGGTCTTGACGGAAACCTTGCAGCCGGTTTCCTTTTCGAAATCGGTGACCCAGTCGTAATTCTTGTCGGTCTCACCGCGCTCGATATAGCCGGCCCAGGCAACGATGCTGACGGCGCCTTCACCCTTGCCCAATTCCTTCAGCGGTTCGGCAGCGACAACCTGTGTCGCAAAGCTCAGGCTCGCGAGCGCAGCAGTGCACGATTTCAGAAGATGCTTCATCGTCTGTCTCCCGGTTCGGTGCCGCTTTTGCGGCGTTTTGTTCCCGAAAGAAAAGGTGACGCGGAACGGCCGGTTTCGCAAATTCATTTATCAGAAAGGCGATATCGGAATTTCCGATATCTAGCGGGATCGCCCCGATCGCATGTTCTCGGCGATGGCCACGAAATCGCGTGCGGCCTGCGGCAGGCTGGAGCCCTTGCGCCAAACCATGCCGACCTGCACGACGGGCAGGGAGCCGGAAACATCACGGCTTTCGATACGGTCGCCTTCCAGCGACCAGGGGCGGTAGACGAGATCGGGGAGCAGCGCCACGCCTGCACCCGTCGCGACCAGGCTGCGCACGGCTTCCACCGAACGGGTGCGGAAGGCGACGTGCGGACGGGCGCCGAGTGCGGTCAACAGCTTGCCGGTATTCTCCTCGATCTCGTCAACCGTCAGCATGATCAACGGCTCGCGAGCGATGTCGGCGATGGAGATGATATCGGCAGAAACCAGCGGGTGGCCCATCGGCAGCCACAGGCGATAGGGCGAGGTTTCCAGGATCTCTGCCTGCAGGGCCATGCGATCGCGCAGATTTGAAATCACCATGACAGCGACATCCAACTCGCCGCCGACGAGCAGATGTTCCAGATAACTGCCGTTGTCCTCGATGGCGCTGACCTCGACGCCGGGGCAGGCGCGGCGATAGCGGGCGAGCAGGTCGGAAAGCACATAACCTGCGACGAGCGAGGTGACGCCGATGTTGAGCGTGCCGGAGGGTATGTTCTGCTGGCCGGAAAAGCTGGTGCGGGCATCCGAGACCGATGCCAGGATTTTCGTGGCATGCCGCAGGAACTGGTGGCCATTATGGGTGATCGAGAGTCCCCGCGGGTGACGCTCGAACAGCACGACGCCAAGGTCGTTTTCCAGTTCTTTCAGCGCTTCGGTGATCGAGGATTGGGAGATCGACAGGTTCTGCGCCGCGCGCGTGACAGAGCCCTGTTCGGCAACGGCGACAAAATACTGAATCTGGCGAAGCGTGAAGGCCATGGTATTTTAGAGCATGGGCTCAAGCGGTCTGGCAAGCTCGGGAACGGCTGGACCTTTTTTGGTATTTTGCCAATTTGAGACAAAGTCGGGCCGCCCATTTAAAGATTCGGAAACGTCATTTCCCTTAGCTTCACAGTCACTTGTATTGCGTTGGAGTTTTCAGATGGCGGAGCAGTTGGCGTGAAGGCCTTACTGCGCATATTCCGGCCTTCCCGGAAATTGGCTTTGATCATCGGTGGTAGCGCTCTGCTAGCGGGCGTTTCCGGCGGCGCTGCAGTTTATGTCGGCAAGGACAGGCTGCTGGGCGACGAGGAATCCGCCGATGGCGTGGCTTGTACCGACGTCAATCTCGTAACGATCAAGAAGCAGGACCATGTTTGGGTCCGCAAATATATCAAGACCGAGCCTGTCGACGGCGTGACGCGCATCAAGACGGCGTTGCGTGTCGCCCAGGCCGTCTATGAAACGCAGAAACCCGACCTCGTGCAGGTTGTCGTACTCGATGAAAACGGTCCGACGCTGCGTTCGGATATTCGGGGCCGGGCGATCGGCGCCGACGTGGTCTATATCGCGCATCCCGACAAGATGGTCGAAGGGCTGAATGATAAGCCCTATACGGCACGTTACTACGACGGCAAGGCGAGCGAGCAAGGCCTCTTCTATGGCGAACGCATCGACCTGCCGGACGATCAGATCGCAGCGCTGAACGCCAGCCTCAAGGATCCGGCCGATTGTATCGATCCTGTTGCCGTCGCCTCCACCAAGGGAGAGGGCAAGGCGGCAGGCGCCGTGCCGGCCAAAGAACCTGAGGAGCCGTCTGCTGAAGAGCAAGCGGCCAAGGATGCAGCCGCTCGGGCGGAAGCTGCTCCCGCAGAGGACGCGCCTGCCAAGAGCGGCCACTAGGTCCGATTGCGATCAGGCTGCCGGCCTGATATTTTCTCTTATCGAAGATACATCGCGCGCCGGCGGCTGGCCGAAGAGGCGCGCATATTCCCGAGTGAATTGTGAAGCGCTCTCATAGCCTACGGCATAGGCGACCGAGGATGCGTTTCCAGATCGGGCAATCAGCAACTGGCGGGCCTGTAGCAGACGGATACGCTTCTGGTACTGGATCGGGCTCATCGCCGTCACGGCCTTGAAATGGCGGTGAAAGGCCGAGACGCTCATGGAGGCGAAGGTGGCGAGTTTTTCGACCTCGATCGCTTCGGTGTAGTGTTCACGAACCCAGCGGATTGCGAGCCTTACTTGCGACAGGGCGCTGTCGGGTGCCGCAATATCGCGCAGCATCCAGCCCTGCGGTCCTTGAAGCACGCGATAGAGGATCTCGCGCTCATAGGCCGGGGCGAGGGCGGGAATATCCTGTGGACGCTCCATCAGCTGCAGCATTCGCAGCCATGCATTCAAAAGTTCCGGAGTCATGCGGCAAACGGAATAGCCACCGCTCTGCCCCGGCACATAGGATTGCGGTGGAATATCCAGGGATTGCGGTGGAATATCCATGAGAAGGGCCGCGACACGTGCCGGATCGAGCGAAAGGCTGACGCCGATATAGGGCCGATCGGGGCCAGCCTGCCGCACCATGCCGGTTGCCGGCATATCGACCGAGATCACGAAATAGCTGGCGGGATCATAATAATAGTCGCGGCCGGCGATCGTCAGCGTCTTGCTGCCATCGAGGATCAAATTGACCATCGGTTCATAGACGGTGCCGAGCTTGTGTTCGGGGATCTCTCCCTTGACCATCAGGATCCCGGGTATGCCGGTCTCCGTAGGACGATTTTCAGCATGGGCGGTCAAGCGGCGCAATTCACGGAGCATTGTTTCCATGTCCAAATCCTGGACCAGCACGTGATCACGCGCAAGACAAAAGCAGGAATAGGCAAGAACGAGGCAGTTTCCGGCGGAGTGTCTTCTGGCCGTTTCGCATAGCTTCCGACCATCGAAGCAAAGGAGACAGAGATGAAGATTGCAATCATCACCGGTGGAAGCCGTGGCATCGGCCAGTCAGCGGCGCAGGAATGCGCAAGACGCGGCATGGGCGTTGTCCTCACCTATAACAGCTACAAGCCGGGTGCAGATGAGGTCGTTGCCGAGATCAAGGCCAAAGGCGGTCAGGCCGTGGCTCTTGCCCTCGATGTCGGCGACGCCGACAGCTTCCCCGCTTTCGTGGAAGAGGTCAAACGGCTGCTTTCCACCTATTGGGGGCGCAGCGATTTCGACTGCCTCGTCAATAATGCCGGTTTCGGCATGTTCAATCTCATGGAGACGGTAACCAACGAGCAGTTCGACGCCCTCATGAATGTTCATTTGAAGGGACCGTTCTTCCTGACGCAGGCGCTCTTGCCGCTGATGGCGGACGGCGGCGTGATCCTGAACGTGACGAGCGCTTCCGTTCGCGTCGCAACGGCCGGCGTTGCGCCTTATGCGGCCCTCAAGTCTGGACTTGAGACGCTGACCCGTTATCAGGCGAAGGAATTCGGCGGCCGCAGGATCCGCGCCAATGCCATTTCGCCTGGCCCCATCCGCACCAATCTTGCCGACGCGGCGCTGGACAAGAATCCGGAATTTGCAGCACTGCTTGCCTCGCAGACCGCGCTTGGCCGTATCGGCGAGGCGGAAGATGTCGGCCGCGTCATCGCCATGCTTGCATCCGACGATGGCGTGTGGATCAACGCGCAGACGATCGAGGTCGCGGGCGGATATATGATCTGAGCTGAGACTGGCACACATGGCACATGCAATCGAAATAACCTCTTTTCGTTTGAAGGATGGGCTCGTCGCTCAGGATTTTCTGGCGGCCAATGCTGATGTCGAACCCTGGCTGCTCCGGCAGCCGGGCTTCCGCTCAAGGATCATGGTGGAACACGAGGATGGCACTATTACCGATATGGTGATCTGGCACACCGCGAGGCAGGCATCGGATTCCGCCAGCCGGCTCATGCGCGAGTTGGCGGATTCGCCCGTGCACGAGGTGATTGATCAAACCACCGTTTCATGGACGATTGGCTCGGTATTTCACCAGTCATCATAAACAAAGGGAGCGTCCTTTCGGCCGCTCCCTTTTTCTTATCCGGGAAATTCGGGTCTCAGTCCGCCTTGCTGCGGCGGGCCGGGAAGAGAATGACGTCGCGGATCGACGGTGCGTTGGTGAGCAGCATGATCAGGCGGTCGACGCCGATGCCGAGACCGCCGGCGGGCGGCATGCCCTGGTCGATTGCATCAAGGAATTCCTCGTCGAGCTGCTTTTCCTTCTCGCCGCGGGCATGAGCCTGTTCGAGCTGCTCCACCATGCGGCGGCGCTGTTCTTCCGGATCGTTGAGTTCGGAGAAGGCATTGCCGAGCTCCCAGGCGTTGCAATAGGTTTCGAAACGTTCGACGAGGCGCGGCTCGCCCGGCACCTCCTTGGCGAAGGGCGAGATGTCCTTCGGGAAATGCGTAACGTGCGACGGCTGGATCAGCGTCTGCTCGACCTTCTCTTCGAAGATGAAGGCCAGGCATTCGCCCCAGGTCCAGTCCTTCTCGACTGCGAAGCCGGCGGCCTTGGCGGCAGCACGGGCTTCCTCGTCGGTCTTCATCGCCAGGAAGTCGATACCAGTCACTTCCTTGACGGCGTCAGGCATCGGAACGCGCTTGAACGGACCCTTGAAGGACATGGTCTTGTCGCCGAAGGGGAATTCCGTCGTTCCGTGGATGGAGAGTGCCAGGCTCTCGAACAGCCGCTCGACGAGGTCCATGATGTCCTCGTAATCGGCATAGGCCCAGTAGCACTCCATCATGGTGAATTCCGGATTGTGCCGGGTGGAGACGCCTTCGTTGCGGAAGTTGCGGTTGATCTCGAAGACCTTGTCGGTGAGGCCCGAAACCAGCGTGCGCTTCAGGAACAGTTCCGGCGCGATGCGCAGATACATGTCGAGCTTCAGCGTGTTGTGATGCGTCTTGAACGGTTCCGCGGTGGCGCCACCATAGACCGAATGCAGCATCGGCGTTTCGACTTCCATGAAGCCGTCATTTTCCATGAAGCGACGGATGCCGGAGAGGATTTTCGAGCGCTGCTGGAAGCGCAGCTTCGATTCCTCATTGGTCATGATGTCGAGGTGACGCTTGCGGTAGCGTAGCTCGATGTCGGAGAGGCCGTGCCACTTCTCAGGCATCGGCAGAAGCGACTTGGTCAGCATCTCGATCTTCTGGGCGTTGATCGTCAGTTCACCGCGCTTGGTGCGACGCACGACACCGGTGACGCCGATGATATCGCCGATATCGATCATCGGCAGAAGCGCACGCGCTTCTTCGGGGGTCGTGTCCTTGTGACTGAAAATCTGGATCTTGCCGCCGGCGTCGTGGATGTCCATGAACATGCCGGAGTTGCGCGACGAGTAAACGCGGCCGGCGACCGTCACGACATCCTGTGTCTCGACGTCGGGTTCCAGGCTCTCGTATTTCGCGGCCAATTCGGCATTGGTCAGCGTGCGGTGGAAATGCGCCGGATAAACGTCGCCGATCTGCTCGCGCAGCAGCTTCAGCTTCTGGGCGCGCACTTCCGTTGCGTCGGAGGAAAGGGTGTTTTCGGTCTTGTTGTCAGCCATTGTCGAAATCCTCTGACTGTTCTTACTTCGAGCCGACGAGGGCGGCCACTGCCTGCGAGGCGAGCTTCAGGCGCTGGCGCACGACCGAGCGGCCGAGGATCGCCATGGAATCGAAGAGCGGCAGCGAGCGCGACGAGCCGGAAACGGCAACGAAGAGCGGTGCGACGACGACTTTCAGCTTCTTGCCCATGCGGTCGGCGATGGCGCGCAGTTCGGCCTCGATCGTCTCGACATTCCATTCCAGGATCTTTTCGAGATCCGGCTGGACGGTATTGAGGATCTCGAGGATCTCTTCCGGTGGCGACTTGATCTTGGCGAAGTCGGAGGGCTGCACGCCGAGATCGGACTTCAGCAGGAAGCCGGCGAGATCAGGCAATTCGCCGAGCTTGGAAATGCGCGTCTGCGACAAGCGAAGGCCGGCCGTCAGACGGTCGTTTTCCATCGCCCAGGTGAGTGCGCGGGCGCGGAAATCTTCTTCCGACAGCTTTTCGCGGATCCAGCGGCCGTTCAGCCAGTCGAGCTTCTGGATGTCGAAGATCGCACCGGCCTTGGAGAGGTTTTCCGGGTCGAACTTTTCTGACAGCTCATCCATGGTCAGCAGTTCTTCACCTTCGGAGATCTGGATGAAGAACAGCCCGAGGAAGTTCATCAGCGCTTCGGGGATATAGCCGAGCGCGGAATAGTAAGAGATCGAGGTCGGGTTTTTGCGCTTCGACAGCTTTGACTTGTCGGCGTTGCGCATCAGCGACAGATGCATGAACACCGGCTGGTCCCAGCCGAAATAGCGGTACAGCAGAATGTGCTTCGGCACGGACGCGAGCCACTCCTCGCCGCGCGCGACATGGGTGATCTTCATCAGATGGTCGTCGATGACGTTGGCCATGTGATAAGTGGGCATGCCATCGGCTTTGATCAGCACCTGCATGTCGACGGAATCCCACGGAATGGAAACCTCGCCGTAGACGCCGTCGGTAAAGTCGCAGGAGCCTTCGGTCGGGATCTTCATGCGGATCACGGTGGTTTCACCAGCCGCCATGCGCGAGGTGACCTCCTCTGCCTTGAGGGTCAGGCAGAGACCATCATACTTCGGCGGCTTGCCGGCAGCACGCTGGCTTTCGCGCATCTGCTCCAGTCGCTCTGGCGTGCAGAAACAGCGGAAGGCATGGCCCTTGTCCAGCAGTTCCTGGGCGTATGGCTGATACATGTCCTTGCGGTCGGACTGGCGATAGGGACCGTAGGGGCCGCCGATATCAGGGCCTTCCTTCCATTCCAGCCCGCACCACTTCAGCGCATCCAGCACCTTGGTCTCGAATTCCGGAGTCGAGCGCGTCGCGTCGGTATCCTCGATGCGCAGAATGAACTCGCCGCCGTGCTTCTTGGCAAAGAGATAGTTGAAAAGAGCGATGTAAGCGGTACCGACATGCGGCTCGCCGGTCGGCGAGGGAGCGATGCGGACGCGGACGCCGGAAGCTGTCATTTTATGTGCCCGTCAATGAATGCCGAGCGGCTTTTCAATGAAAGCGACGTTCGGCCTGGAGAATGCAGATATCTGTCGGAAATCGGCTGGAATAAGGGCATCTGCCCGCATAATCCGTCGATTATCCTGATGGTTGCGCTTAGGCCATATTCAAAAGGGCGCGTCAAGAAAAACCGCTTTCGGCGGACTTCATCCGACCTCCCGGCGGCCGCTTCGGATGGTCTGTTCTTTGAGATGAGGCTGCGGATGCATAGATGGACCTCCGCCTTACCGAGGAAGGCGGAGGTAACAATCGGGTCTGAGATGGATGGGCAGCCTTAGTGGCCGCCCTCGCGCTTTCGCCGGCGCGCGTTTCTCGCCAGCATGTTCAGCATCTCGACGAGGGCCGAGAAGGCCATGGCGGCGTAGACGTAGCCCTTCGGCACGTGGAAGCCCATGCCATCGGCGATCAGCGTCGTGCCGATCATCAGCAGGAAGGCGAGCGCCAGCATGACGATCGTCGGATTCCGCTCGATGAAATTGGCGAGCGGCGTTGCGGCGACAAGCATGACCGTGACGGCGGCGATGACGGCGATGATCATGATCGGCAGATGTGGGGTCATGCCGACGGCGGTGATGATGCTGTCCACCGAGAAGACGAGATCGAGCAGCAGGATCTGACCGATTGCCGAGGCAAAGCTCGTGCCTGTCGCGCCTGCGATGAAATTCTCCTGATGATCCTCAGGATCGACATTGTGGTGAATTTCCTTGGTGGCCTTCCAGACGAGGAAGAGACCGCCGGCAATGAGAATCAGGTCCTTCCAGGAGAAACCGTGGCCGAAAAGCTCGAAGAGCGGTTCGGTGAGCTGGACAATCCAGGCGACCGTACCAAGCAGAGCAAGACGCATGACAAGAGCAAGGGCGATACCGGTCTTGCGGGCTCTTTCCCGGTGTTCAGGCGGCAGCTTGTTGGTGAGGATGGAGATGAAGATGAGGTTGTCGATCCCGAGAACCACTTCCATTACCACGAGCGTGACAAGCGCCACCCAGGCAGCCGGGTCCTGAATGAGCGTCATGATATCCTGCATCGGCGTATTTCCCCCTTGCGTCACCTAAGGACGCGGACAATCTATCGTTACGGACCTGCCAGGCAAGCACCGCAAGGGGGTATACGAAAACCATCGGGCTTTTATTCCTTGATCGGCAACCAGATTTCCGTCACACCCATCCCCCCGTATAGGGATCGAAGCGGTCATCATAGCGTTCCAACATGTCGGGCATGCTGCCATGTTCGAGGCCCGAAGTCGGCCACCAGTTACCGAAGATCAGGTCCATCGTGGCGGGAATGCCGGAGACGTGACCGCGATGCGAGAAGACGGCGTAGCGCTGGGCCGGCAGCTTCAATGTCGCAAACTCTTCCGGCAGATCATCGGCATCGGATATCTCGGCGGCGGCCATGTAGCGGAATTTCTCGACCTCGCCGTCTATATGCGTGCAGATCCCGTAGGCGACATTGCCCTTCTGGCTCGGGATATGGCCGAAATGCTGGTTGAATGTCTGCCACAGCGAGGGGATCGCAGCGTTGCCGCCATAGGTATAGGTTTCCTGCAGGCCGGCAAAAAGCATCGGCGGGAGGCTTTCGAAACGGGGCGGTTCGAGATCGTTGAGGTTTGCGGTTTTCATCCTGACAGGCTCCATCAAAACAAGATTGCGAATGTGCCCCTGTCGTCGCACCGCGTCCGGCGTCATGCCGAACTGGTCGCGGGAGGCACGGGTGAAAGCCTCGTGCGAGCCATAGCCCGCGCCGATGGCAACCTCGAGAATGCTGGATGAGCCTGAGATGAGGGACAGCGCGGCACCGCTCAGACGCCGCGCACGGATATAGCCACTGATCGAATGGCCGGTCACCAGACCGAAGACGCGCGACAGATGATAGCGCGACAATCCGGCGGCTTCTGCGATCTCGTCGAGGCTTATATCGGTTTCGAAATGACTCTCGATGAACCATATCGCCCGTCCGATGGCGCTCATTTCCTCTCCCTTGGTTGCCGCCTTATTCCTAGTGGAAATGCGGCAGCCGGATTTGATAGCTATTGCGCAAATCCGGCGGAAAACCAATCGGCGTGGAGAAACGGATCAGGCGGGTTCGTGTTCGCGAACGCCGTAGGCCGCCATGAATACATGGATCGCGCCGCGGATGACGCGTTCGATCTCGTTGCGTGGTGGCGGGCCTTCCATAATGCCGAAGAGGCGCAGCTTGAAGAAGCTGCCGCTTGCAAGGTCGAGAAACTGCCCGGCCGCAAGATCGATATCATCGATCTTCAAGGTGCCTGCCTGCACATGCTTCTCCAGGAAGTCGTGCATGATGGTGCGCAGGTTCTGCGGACCCTTGAAGAAGCGCTGACAGAGAAGGGGCATGCGCTCACGCACGCCGAGCACGGTGCGCATGGCATCAATGACCTTGTCTTCGGTCATATGGATGACGAAGGTCATCCCGAATTCGTACAGGCCGGCCTCGACATCGTCGTGTTCCGCAAGGACCGTGCGCACAGCCGCGACGAAGGCGGCGCGCTCGGTCTCGACCATGGCGTGGAAGAGTTCTTCCTTGTTGGCGAAGTAGACATAGAGCGTTCCCTTGGAAACGCCGGCCTCGCGGGTCACATCGTTCATGCTGGCCGCATCGAAGCCCATCTTCATGAACACGCGCCGGGCACCATCAAGGATTTGCTGGCGCTTGGCGGGATCCTCACCCGCAGCAAAGCGGCCCCCCGGATTGGGTGGGCTGAATACGGCGGTATCCTCGGGCTTCAGTGTCATGTCTCCTTAACCGTCTTGGCGAATTCGTGTTTTCTTTTAGAGAAATCGAACCGATTGGTTCTATGCATCTTGATATGATGTCAAAAACCCTTTATGTCAACTGAACCGAACCGTTCAGTTCGATTATTTTACTCCAGATCGGTAGCCGTTAATGTCGACCAACCAGAAAAGCAACGTCGCGCGCATTGTCAGCGAAAATGCCGGCGCCGAAGAGGTGAAAGCGGAAATCGCAGCTCCCGCCGAAGCCCCGAAGGCAGAGGCACCGCAGACGGCTCCTGCGCAGTCCGCGCCTGCTGTCGCACCTGCACCGGCTGCTCCAAAAAAGCGCCGCAGCTTCGTACTGCCCGTCGTCGTACTGGCGCTACTCGGCGGTGCCGGCTGGTACGGCTACGACTGGTGGACCAACGGCCGCTTCATGGTGTCGACGGACGACGCCTATATCGAGGGTGATATCGCGACGATCTCGCCGAAGGTTACCGGCTATGTCGCGAAGGTGAATGTTGTCGCCAACCAGGAAGTCAAGGCAGGCGACGTTCTCGCTACCCTTGATAACGGCGACTACCAGAACGCCCTCGATCAGGCCAATGCTCAGATCGAAACCGAGCAATTGTCGCTCAGCCGCATCGATGCGCAGATCGAAGGCGCCAAGGCGAGCCTCGTGCAGGCCCAGGCGCAGAAGACTGCCCTCGAAGCCACTGTGCGCGGCGCGGAAATCAAGCAGAAGCGTCAGAGCGACCTGCAGGCGAAGTCGGTCGGCACCACCGCAGATCTCGATGATGCGAATACGGCTCTCGATCAGGCGAAGGCAAATCTTGCCGGCGGCGATGCGAATATCGTTGCTGCCCAGGCCAACATTGCCATCCTCGAAGCCCAGCGCAAGGAAGCCGAGGGTTCTGTCCGCACGTTGGAAATCCAGCGCGACAAGGCCGCCCGCGACCTCTCCTTCACCGTACTGAAGGCGCCCTATGACGGCGTTGTCGGTAACCGTTCGGTTCAGGAAGGCGATCTCGTCTCGCCCGGCCAGCGGCTCATGGCGCTGGTGCCGACCCGTCAGCTCTATATCGACGCCAACTTCAAGGAAACGCAGATCCAGCATCTCGTGCCCGGTTCGAAGGTGAACGTCCATGTCGACGCCTACAGCGATTACCCTGTCGTCGGCACCGTCGAATCGATCTCGCCGGCTTCCGGTTCGGTCTTCTCGATGCTGCCGCCGGAAAACGCGACGGGCAACTTTACCAAGATCATCCAGCGGGTGCCGGTTCGTATCGCCCTGCCACAGGATGCGCTTGACAGCGGCCGCCTGCGCGCCGGTCTCAGCGTCGTCGTCGACGTAGACACACGCACGGCGCCGGTGAAGTAAGCCCCTAGGGCGGAGGTAGTCCCATGGCCGGGAGTGCGACAGCAGCGGTAGGGTCGATCCCGGCAGCGCACGCGCATGCCGCAGATCGCATGGATCCGAGGAAGCTTATCGCCTTCTTCGCGATGGTGCTCGGCATGTTTATGTCGATCCTCGACATCCAGATTGTCTCTGCCTCGCTGGCCGAAATCCAGGCAGGCCTTTCTGCCGGTACGGACGAGGTCGCTTGGGTGCAGACGGCTTACCTGATAGCAGAAGTCATCATGATCCCGCTCTCGGGCACGTTGGCGCGCATCATCTCGACGCGATATCTCTTCGCCATCTCTGCCGCCGGTTTCACCATGGCGAGCGCTTTGGCCGCAACGGCGACGAATATCGACCAGATGATCGTCTACCGTGCCATTCAGGGCTTCATCGGCGGCGGCATGATCCCCTCGGTCTTCGCGGCCGCCTTCACGATCTTCCCGCCGTCGAAGCGTTCGATCGTCTCGCCGATCATCGGTCTCATCGCCACGCTTGCGCCGACCATCGGCCCGACAGTCGGCGGTTACCTGAGCCACGCCTTCTCCTGGCACTGGCTGTTTCTGGTCAACATCGTGCCCGGT
Organism: Rhizobium sp. ZK1; assembly: GCF_047782645.1. Lineage (NCBI taxonomy): Bacteria > Pseudomonadati > Pseudomonadota > Alphaproteobacteria > Hyphomicrobiales > Rhizobiaceae > Rhizobium > Rhizobium sp. ZK1. The sequence continues at coordinate 3,580,243 of NZ_CP180586.1, read as the reverse complement.
ATCATCGTCACGATCGTCACCTGGAACTTTATCGATTTCGACAAGCCGGAACTGTCGCTCTTCAAGAAGTTCGACTGGTACGGGCTGTTTGCCATGGGCATCTTTCTCGGCTCGCTGGAATATGTGCTTGAGGAAGGCAATTCGAACGACTGGTTCAACGACAGCTACATCGTCGCAGGTGCCGTTGCCTCGGTCGGCGCCTGCATCGTCTTCTTTTACCGCGCCTTCACGGTGGAATTCCCGGTCGTCGATCTGACGGCCTTCGCCAACCGAAATTTTTCCTTCGGCTCGGTCTTTTCCTTCGTCATGGGTATCGGCCTTTACGGACTCACCTATATCTATCCGGTCTATCTTGGCCGTATCCGCGGCTACGATTCGCAGATGATCGGCGAGACGATGTTCGTGTCGGGTCTTGCGATGTTCTTCACCGCGCCGATTGCCGGCCGGCTGTCGACCAAGCTCGATCTGCGTTTCATGATGGCGATCGGCTTCGTGAGCTTTGCGGCGGGCACCTACATCATGACGCATCTGACGCAGGACTGGGACTTCTACGAGCTCTTCATCCCACAGATCCTGCGCGGTTTCGGCCTGATGATGTGCATGGTGCCGATCAACAACATCGCGCTCGGCACCCTGCCGCCGCAGCGTATCCGCGGCGCTTCCGGCCTCTTCAATCTGACGCGTAACCTCGGCGGTGCCGTTGGTCTTGCAGTCATCAATACCGTGCTCACCACCCGCCAGGACGTGCATTACGAGCGGCTGCGCGAAAACGTCCATTGGGGCAATACGGCCGCGATCGACCAGATGAACAACATGACCGCCAACTTCAACAATTGGGGTTTGGATGGCGCCGACGTCGCGGTCAAGCAGATGGTTGGCTTGGCCACCAAACAGGCGATGATCCTTTCCTTCAGCGATATCTTCCTGATGCTGACGGTGCTTTTTCTGGCGATGATCCTTGGCGTCGTCATGATCAAGAAACCCGCGCCGCAAGGCGGCGGGGGAGGCGGTGGCGGCCACTGACCTCCGGCCGTCATTGCAAGAAGGCCCTCTTCGGAGGGCCTTTTTCCTTTTAACATGAGTGGTTTCTCTGTTCCTTCAGCGAGGGTGTTTTCCAGCTCACGTATTTTTTGATTTACGTACATCAAAATTAGCGCTAATGGTCTCGTCAGGAGGAATGATGAGGCCAACCGTTCATGATATCGCCGCTGCGGCGGGTGTCAGTCTCGCGACCGTGGACCGGGTTCTGAACCAGCGGCCGGGCGTGCGCCACGTGACGCGGGAGAAGGTGGAGACAGCCATCCGCGATCTCGGCTATGTGCGCGACGTGGCGGCTGCAAACCTTGCCAAGGGCCGCGTCTATCCGCTGACCTTCATCCTGCCCGCCAGCGACAACTCCTTCATGCACGGTCTGAATGCCGAGATCCGCGCGGCGATCGCGCGCTCGGCTATCGAGCGTACGGATATCCGCATCGTCGAAGTGCCTGCCTTCGATCCGCAGGCGCTGGTGCGCGAGCTGGAAACAGTAGATGCCGAAAAGCCTGCCGGGGTGGCGCTTGTTGCCACGGATGCGCCCGATGTGCGTGCTGCCGTGGACCGGCTGGTTCATGACGGCATTCCGGTCGTCACTCTCGTTTCCGATCTGACGGGATCGCTGCGTCATCATTATGCCGGCGTCGACAACATCGCCGCGGGGCGCACCGCTGCGCGTCTACTCGGCCGCTTCCTTGGCGGCGCGAAGGGCGAGATCGCCGTTCTGGCCGGCTCCATGCTGGTGCGCGACCATCGCGAGCGCCTGGAGGGCTTTGCATCTGTCATGGCGCAGGAGTTTCCGGCGCTGCATCTGCTGCCGGTGCTCGAAGGTCGGGACGATCCTGAAGTCGCCCATATGTTGATTGCCGATGCGCTCGGCAAGAACGATGGCATTATCGGCATCTACAGCCTGGGCGCCGGTAATCGCGGCCTTATTCGGGCACTAAAGGAAAAGGCGGCAGACAGGTCGCTGACGGTGATTGCCCATGAATTGACGGCGCACACGCGCGCAGCTCTTCTCGATGGCACTATCGACGCAATCCTCAATCAGGATGCCGGCCATGAGGTGCGCAGCGCGATCCGTGTTCTCAAGGCAAAGGCGGACGGGCTTGCGGTCATCGACGCGCAGGAGCGCATCCGCCTCGACATATTCCTGAAAGACAACCTGCCGTAACGGCAAAGGGAGAAATACTACATGTATCTGGGTCTCGATCTCGGAACTTCGGGCGTCAAGGCGATGCTGATCGACGGCGATCAGAAGATCATCGGCTCCGCCAATGGTTCGCTCGACGTCTCGCGCCCGCATTCCGGCTGGTCCGAACAGGAACCGGCCCATTGGGTACGCGCTACCGAAGAAGCTGTCGCCGGCCTCAAAGCCAAACACCCGAAGGAGCTTGCCGCGGTGAAGGGCATCGGCCTTTCCGGCCAGATGCACGGCGCAACCCTGCTTGACGCCTCCGACAAGGTGCTGCGCCCCTGCATCCTGTGGAACGACACGCGTTCCTATGTCGAGGCGGCCGCGCTCGATGCCGATCCGCGCTTCCGCAAGCTGAGCGGCAATATCGTTTTCCCCGGCTTCACCGCACCGAAGCTTGCCTGGGTCGCCAAGAACGAGCCCGAGATCTTCGCCAAGGTTGCCAAGGTCCTGCTGCCGAAGGACTATCTGCGTCTCTGGCTAACGGGTGAACATATTTCGGAAATGTCGGACTCGGCCGGGACGTCCTGGCTGGATACCGGCAAGCGCAAGTGGTCGTCCGAACTGCTGGCTGCCACTAATCTCGATGAGAAGCAGATGCCGACGCTGATCGAAGGCACGGAGCAGGCCGGCAAGCTGCGCGCCGAACTCGCCTCGGCCTGGGGTATTTCGGGCGATGTCGTCGTTGCCGGTGGCGCCGGCGACAATGCGGCTTCGGCCTGCGGCATGGGCACGGTCAGCGATGGTGCGGCCTTTGTTTCGCTCGGCACGTCAGGCGTTCTTTTTGCCGCCAACGCCGCCTACCTGCCGAAGCCGGAAAGCGCCGTGCATGCCTTCTGCCATGCGCTGCCGAACACTTGGCATCAGATGGGCGTCATCCTGTCGGCGACCGATGCACTGAACTGGCATTCTTCGGTCACCGGCAAGTCGGCCGCCGATCTCACCGGCGAACTCGGCGAAAGCCTGAAGGCGCCGACCGGCGTGACCTTCCTGCCTTACCTCTCAGGCGAGCGCACGCCGTATAATGATCCGGTCATCCGTGGCGCCTTTATCGGCCTCGAGCATGAAAGCAGCCGCTCAGTGCTGACCCAGGCAGTGCTGGAGGGCGTGTCCTTCGCGATCCGCGACAATCTGGAAGCCCTGCGTTCGGCCGGCACGGATATTTCCCGTGTCACGGCGATCGGCGGCGGTTCGCGCTCGCGCTATTGGTTGGCCTCGATTGCGACCGCGCTCGGCGTTCCCGTCGACCTGCCGGCAGACGGCGATTTCGGCGCCGCCTTCGGTGCTGCTCGCCTCGGCCTCATTGCCGCAATGGGTGCCGATCCGGTTGCCGTCTGCACACCGCCGGTCACGGCTGGCACGATCGAACCGGTTGCGGCACTCTCGGGCGCCTATGAAGATGCCTACAAGCGCTACCGCGCGACCTATCCGGCGATCAAGTCGCTGGCGCATTGAGAAGCTGAGCCGATGGCCCCCTCATCCGCCTGCCCCGAAGGTCCGGATGAGGGGGGCGCACGGTACTGACGATAAGACTGAACGACAAACCCAAGGAGAACCCCAATGAGCACCGGATTTTTCGGCGATATCCAGAAAGTGAAGTACGAAGGCCCTGACAGCACCAACCCGCTGGCTTTCCGCCACTACCAGCCGGATGAAATCGTTCTTGGCAAGCGCATGGAAGACCATCTGCGTTTTGCCGTCGCCTACTGGCACACCTTCACCTGGCCGGGCGGCGACCCCTTCGGCGGTCAGACCTTCCTGCGTCCGTGGTTCGAAGACACGATGAAGGCCGCAAAGCTGAAGGCTGACGTCGCTTTCGAATTCTTCTCACTGCTCGGCGCGCCCTATTACTGCTTCCATGACGCCGACGTTCGTCCGGAAGGCAAGAACTTTGCCGAAAACACCAGGAATCTGAACGAGATCGTCGATTACTTCGCCGAGAAGCAGGCGGCTACCGGCACCAAGCTGCTTTGGGGCACGGCGAACCTCTTCTCCAACCGCCGCTATATGTCGGGTGCTGCCACCAACCCGGATCCGGACGTCTTTGCTTTCGCCGCCGCGACGGTGAAGACCTGCATCGACGCCACGCAGAAGCTCGGCGGCGAGAACTACGTTCTGTGGGGCGGCCGCGAAGGTTATGAAACGCTGCTCAACACCGACATCGGCCGCGAACTCGACCAGCTCGGCCGCTTCCTCAACCTCGTTGTCGAGTACAAGCATAAGATCGGCTACAAGGGTACGATCCTCATCGAGCCGAAGCCGCAGGAGCCGACCAAACACCAGTACGACTACGACGTCGCGACCGTCTACGGCTTCCTTAAGAAGCACGGCCTCGAAAACGAAGTGAAGCTCAACATCGAGCAGGGCCATGCGATCCTCGCAGGCCATTCCTTCGAGCATGAGCTGGCGCTCGCAAACGCGCTCGGCATTTTCGGCTCGATCGACATGAACCGCAACGACTACCAGTCCGGCTGGGATACCGACCAGTTCCCGAACAATGTTCCGGAAATGGCTCTGGCCTATTACTACGTCCTGGCGGGCGGCGGCTTCAAGACGGGCGGTACCAACTTCGATTCGAAGCTGCGCCGTCAGTCGCTCGATCCGGCAGACCTGCTGATCGGCCATATCGGTGGCATGGATTGCTGTGCCCGCGGCCTGAAGGCTGCTGCCAAGATGCTCGAAGACAAGGCTCTGTCGCAGCCGCTCGCAGACCGCTATGCCGGCTGGAATTCGGCCGAAGGCCAGAAGCTCTTCCGCGGCGAATATTCGCTGGATGAGATCACGCAGTGGGTCGAAAGCAAGGACGTCAACCCGCAGCCGAAGTCCGGCAAGCAGGAGCTGCTCGAAAATATCGTCAACCGCTACGTTTGATCGGCGGTTTTGATTATTTGAAGAGCCGGGGAGCGAAAGCTTCCCGGCTTTTTCATTTGCGAAGGCGAACGTTGGCTAGTTGTACTGGTCGGGCAGAGGGAAATCTGGGATGCCATCAGCGGCGATGGAGAAAACGCTTGGGGCGCTTCATGACGGACGATCGCAAACTGCATTGGGAAAATGTCTATTCGACCAAAGGCGAGGCTGATGTCAGCTGGTTTCAGGAATGCCCTGCGCCTTCTCTCGATCTGATTCATTTCGTTAAGGCAAAACGATCTGACGCTATCGTCGATGTCGGCGGCGGCGCTTCAAGGCTGGTTGACGGCCTTCTTGCTGAAGGGTTCGTCGATGTGACTGTGCTCGATCTCTCGGCGGCTGCGCTCAATGCGGCGCAAAAGCGTCTCGGCGCCAAGGCTGACGAGGTGACGTGGATTGCCGGCGACGCCACTCTTTGGGAGCCGCCGCAGGCCTATGATATCTGGCACGATCGCGCAGCCTTCCATTTTCTGACCGATGCGGCTGAACAAGCGGCCTACATCGAGCGACTGAAACGCGCGCTGAACATCGGCGGCTCTCTGATTATGGGAACTTTCGCCCTTGATGGGCCGGAAAAGTGCAGCGGTCTGCCAGTTGCGCGCCATAGTTCGGACAGTCTGCTGGAACTGTTGGGAGCAGGTTTCGAGCTGATCGACAGCCGCCGCCACGATCATTCGACACCTTGGGACAGCGTGCAGAGATTTCAATTCAGCACGTTCAGGCGAATTGCATGATCGCAGAGGAACCCTGGAAGTTTCAAAGTTGTGATTCGATCGCGGCCTTGTCTATGACCGACCAGACGGTTTCGATCTTTTCATCCAGGAACTCGTAGAAGACGTTTTCGGCGAACTGCACCCTCCTGCCGTTGATTGGAAGACCGAACAGCTCGCCCTTCGGGGTGCAGTTGAACTGCAAACGGCTTGCCACACGCGGCGGCTCGCAGATTAGCAGTTGAATGTCGAAGAAGAGATCGGGGATAGCGCGAAAATCGTCTTTGAGCATCTCCCGATAGCCAGACAGGCCGATGGGCTTGCCATTGTAGCGAACACGCTCGTGGACGAAGTTTCCCAGATTATCCCAATCCTGGCCGTTCAGGCAGGCAATGTAACCTCGGTATCTGTCGGCCAGCAGATCTCGTGACATTTCGGTTGCCTCGTCTTTACAAAGGAGTCCGTCGCCAAATTAGGACAGCATTGAGTTCGGGCAATAGCAAATCATTGGCAGCGGCTTCGAGCCTACCGCTTCTGCCAGTTGCGCGGCGGCGCAGAGACGGAATTACGCACAACGAGATCCGGCCGCAGCAGGATTTCCGTTTCGGCCGGTCGGCCGTTGGAGAGAAGCTCAAGGAGCAGCGCCATGGCTTGTTTGCCGATCGCTGTGCGCGGCTGGCGAATGGTCGTCAGCGACGGGCTCATGAAAACGGCTTGTGGCACGTCGTCAAAGCCGGTCACGGAAAAGTCCTGCGGGATATTGTAACCGCGGGCATTGAGGCCGATCATGACGCCGATCGCTGTCTGGTCGTTGACGCACATGAAGGCGGTGGGGAGCGTATCGCGCATGAAGAGTTGCTCCACGGCGTGGCGGCCGCTCTCGATCGTGCCGTCGCCTTCCAGCACGATACGCGTGTCTTTCGGCACGCCGGCGGCGTCGAGACCGGCGTCATAGCCTTGCCGGCGGCGGCTGTAGGCGAGGCGGGTGCGGGAATCGCCGATAAAGGCGATCTTGCGGTGTCCTTCGGCCAGGAGCAGGTCAACGGCTTTCCTTGCGCCCTCGATATCGTCAACGCCGACATAGGGGATGCCACCATTGAATACAGGTTCGAATACGCCGACGCTCGGCGGCAGTTGCGCCGTCACAGTCTGATGACCGAAGGGCAGGATGCCGGTGAAAAGGATGAGTCCCGCCGCCTGGTTGGAACTGAAGAATTTCAGATATTCGAGGCCGCGCTGCGCATCGTTCTGCGTATGGCCGATGAGGATACCATAGCCATGGGCACGAGCCTCATTCTCCAAGCCGATCAGGATGTTGGAAAAGTTAGGGTCGCCGATATCGGGCGCCACCACAAGGATCATATTGGAACGGCCGAGCCGCAGGCTGCGCGCCATGGCATTGGTCGTATAACCGGTGATGGCGATTGCCTGGTTGACCTTCAGCCGTGTGGAATTGGCCACCTTTTCGGGCATGTGGATTGCCCGCGAGACCGTCGCGATGGAAACCTCGGCGATCCGGGCGACGTCTTCGATTGTTGCGGGCGTGGAATTCGACACGGGGCTCCGCCTTGGGCTGTCTTCGCCGCACACTACACAGACTTGCCGGGAGGTCAAAGGTGCCGCACAACAGATCTGTGTAAATCCACGATGTAAACCTTTACATGCTTGATGTAAAGGTTTACATATGCCCAACATAAGCGGATGGGAGCCGCAGGAGGAAATCATGACCGTGGATACCGCAGAGGCTGCACCGGTGGTGTTGTCCGCCCGGCGCATTTGCAAGTCTTTCAGCGGCGTGCAGGTTCTTTTCAGCGTCAATTTCGATCTTCGCGCTGGTGAAATCCATGCGCTGATGGGTGAAAACGGCGCCGGCAAATCCACTCTCGTCAAGATCCTCTCCGGCTTCGAGCAGCCGACGTCGGGCGAAATCGTGCTCGACGGCAAGCCCGTGGTGCTGCCGCCGAACGGCGCGGCCGAAGCGCTCGGGATCGTCATCATCCATCAGGAATTCAATCTCGCCGAACATCTGACCGTGACCGAGAGCCTGTTTCTTGGCCGCGAAGTTACGCATTTCGGTGTGCTCGATCGCAGATATATGCGCGCGGAGACTCGCCGGGTGCTGGATGTGCTTGGTTCGCATGTCGACGAGAATGCGATGATCAGCTCGCTCTCGATCGCCGACAAGCAGATGGTCGAGATCGCCAAGGCGATCAGCCGTGATGCCCGTGTTGTCTTCATGGACGAGCCGACGGCCGTGTTGTCGCGAGAAGAAACCAATATGCTCTTCAAGCAGGTGCGCAAGCTGCGCGAGCAGGGCACAAGCTTCGTCTTCGTGTCCCACAAGCTCGACGAGGTCATGGAGCTGACCGACAAGGTCACGGTGCTGCGTGACGGCCAGTGGGTCAAAACGGCGCCGACCTCCATGCTTGATGGGGAATCCATCGCGCAGTTGATGGTCGGCCGTGAGCTTTCCAGCCTCTATCCCGCTAAGGTCGAGCCCAATGTGGACGAGGAAGTGGTTCTTCGCGTCAGCGCGGTGTCTACCGGCTACGTACAGGATGCGAGCTTCGAGGTGCGCAAGGGCGAAGTCATCGGTTTCTCCGGCTTGATCGGCTCCGGCCGCACGGAATTGATGGAAGCGGTCGCCGGCCTGCGCTCGCGTCTGTCGGGCGAAGTCGTCATCCACGGGGAAAGCGTGCACTCGGGCGATGCGCGCGCGGCCAATCGCGCCGGCCTTGCCTATATGACCAAGGATCGCAAGTCGAAGGGGCTTTTGCTCGGCTCGGGCATGATCGCCAACCTGACACTGCAGTCGCTCGAGCGGCATGTCAGCCATGGTTATCTGAGCCCGAGCAGCGAGGCGGCCGCACTTGCCAAGGCCAAGCGGCGGTTCGACATCCGCGTGCGTGACGGCAATATCATTGCCGGCCGCATGTCGGGTGGCAACCAACAGAAGCTGCTTCTCGCCAAGGTCATGGAGACCGAACCGCAGATCATCATCGTTGACGAGCCGACGCGCGGCATCGATGTCGGTACTAAGCAGCAGATCTATCATTTCATCTCGGCGCTCGCCCGCGACGGGCGGTCGATCATCGTCGTTTCCTCGGAAATGCCCGAGATTATCGGTCTCTGCACGCGCGTCGCCGTTATGCGCGAAGGCCGGATCGTCGGCATCCTGGAAGGGGATGAAATTTCCGAACAGGAAATCATGCGTTACGCAGCAGGACTCAAGCGTCAGGCGGCCGCCTGACGCCGGCAGGGTACGGGCGCACCGCGCGATAAACAAGATGCCCAGCAGTCATGGGACGGGAGGTTGGTTTTGGATATGAGTGTTAACGAGGAGACCAGGGAAATCCGGCGCAGATCCTGGCGTGATGTCGATCTGCGAGCGGTTGCGCCCTTTGCCGCACTGGCCCTGCTTCTCATCGTGGGCGCGCTGGTCAATCCGAATTTCATCGGCATCACCAACCTTACGAATGTCGCGACCCGCTGCGCCTTTATTGCGATCATCGCCGTTGGCGCAACCTTCGTGATCTCCGCCGGCGACCTCGATCTTTCCGTTGGCTCCATGGTGGCCTTCGTTGCGAGCCTGATGATTCTGCTCATCAATTCCGGCGTCATCGCCGATCCGGTGCTGATGCTGACGGCGGCTGTCGTCTTCGCCGTGATTGCCGGTGCGCTCTGCGGTCTCGCAAACGGCCTCATCACGACGGTCGGTAAGATCGAGCCCTTCATTGCTACCCTCGGCACGATGGGCATTTATCGCGGCTTGACGACATGGCTGTCGCAGGGCGGCGCAATCACGCTGCGCTCGGCTGATATCCAGACGCTCTATCGTCCGGCCTATTTCGGCAATATCCTCGGCATTCCGGTACCGATCGCTGTCATCCTTGCTGTCACTGCCGTTGCGGCCTTCATCCTCTACCGCACGCGTTACGGCCGCCATGTCGTGGCTGTCGGTTCGAACAGCGACGTCGCCCGCTATTCCGGCATTGCGGTCAACCGTGTGCGCACGATCGCCTTCGTCATCCAGGGCCTTTGCGTGGCGATTGCCGTGCTGCTCTATGTGCCGCGCCTCGGCTCGACCTCGGCCACAACAGGCATCCTGTGGGAGCTGCAGGCGATTACGGCCGTGGTCGTCGGTGGTACGGCGCTGAAGGGTGGTGCGGGCCGCGTGTGGGGCACGATCTGCGGCGCCTTCATTCTTGAGCTCGTCGGTAACATCATGCTGCTTTCGAACTTCATCAGCGAATATCTCATCGGCGCGATCCAGGGCGCGATCATCATCATCGCCATGCTGGTGCAGCGGTCGCTGGTCCGCAAATCGTAAGACAAGCCTGCTTCTCGGATTGGCCGGGCTATCCAGGGCACCCGGTTCGGATTGGACAAGTCCCTGATATTTTTGGGAGGAAATAGCATGCGCAAGCTCATGTTGGGTCTGGCTGTTGCGGGGGTGGCTTTTGCCGGCGCAGCCTACGCCCAGGATAAGAATTACACGATCGGCGTGTCCATTCCGGCTGCCGACCACGGCTGGACATCGGGTGTCGTGTTCCATGCAGAACGCGTTGCCAAGAAGCTGATGGCTGAACATCCGGGCCTGAACGTCATCGTCAAAACCTCGCCGGATGCCGCAACGCAGGCAAATGCAGTGCAGGACCTCGACACGCAGGGCATCGACGCACTCGTCATCCTGCCGTCGGATCCGGATCCGCTCGTCAACGCCATCAAGGAAGTCAAGGGCAAGGGCAAGTTCGTTGCGCTCGTCGACCGCGCGCCGTCGAACAACGACAATTCCGTGCGTGACCTCTACGTCGCCGGCAACAACCCGGCACTTGGCGAAGTCGCCGGCAAGTACATTGCCGAAAAAACCCCGGAAGCTGAGGTCGTCGTCATCCGCGGTCTGCCAATCCCGATCGATCAGCAGCGCCAGGACGGCTTCGACAAGGGGATCGCCGGCTCCAAGGTCAAGGTTCTCGATCGCCAGTATGGCAACTGGAACCGCGACGATGCCTTCAAGGTCATGCAGGACTATCTGACGAAATATCCGAAGATCGACGTCGTATGGTGCCAGGATGATGACATGGCTGTCGGCGTCCTTCAGGCCATCGAGCAGGCCAAGCGCACCGACATCCAGTACGTGGTCGCCGGCGCCGGCTCCAAGGACATGATCAAGAAAGTCATGGATGGAGACAAGATGATCCCGGTCGACGTTCTCTATCCGCCGGCAATGGTCGGCACGGCCATGGAACTGACCGCTGCTTCGCTCTACGATCAGGTTCCGGTTCACGGCAACTATATCCTCGACGCAACGCTCGTCACCAAGGAGAATGCCGAGAACTTCTACTTCCCGGATTCTCCGTTCTGATTACTGCTTTCACGCATGCGCCCATTCGAAAGAATGGGCGCATTTTTCATGCCTTCAGGCAAGTTGAAGTCAAAATGCGGCACGTACCTCTTGCCGTTCTGTGGCGAGCGTGGTTAGGTCCAGACCGCGTTGATTTTTGGCTCACCCGCTAAATCCTTCGCATTGGCGGGGAGGCGCCTTTTCTTTACCGAACGGCGCGCTAAGATTTATCGAAAACGTTTACGATCGATATTCAGGGAGGAAACTGACATGAAGACGATCAAAGGACCCGGCTTGTTCCTCGGGCAGTTCGCGGGCGATGCAGCACCTTTCAATTCCTGGGATGCGATCACCAAATGGGCGGCCGACACCGGCTACAAGGGCGTGCAGGTTCCGACCTGGGCAAGCCAGCTCATCGACCTCAAAAAGGCGGCGACGTCAAAGGATTACTGCGATGAATTCGCGGGTAAGGCGCGTGAAAACGGCGTCGAGGTCACCGAGCTTTCCACCCACCTGCAGGGCCAGCTCGTTGCCGTTCATCCGGCCTATGACGAAGCCTTCGACGGTTTTGCGGCGCCCGAAGTGCGTGGCAATCCGAAGGCGCGACAGGAATGGGCCGTGCAGCAGGTCAAGTATGCGCTGACCGCTTCCAAGAACCTCGGCCTGAAGGCGCATGCGACCTTCTCTGGTGCGCTCGCCTGGCCTTTCATCTATCCGTGGCCGCAGCGTCCTGCCGGTCTCGTCGAGACCGCCTTCGACGAGCTTGCCCGTCGCTGGAAGCCGATCCTAGATCATGCCGACGAAAACGGTGTCGACGTCTGTTACGAAATCCATCCGGGCGAAGACCTGCACGACGGCATCACCTACGAGATGTTCCTGGAGCGCGTCGGCAATCATCCGCGCGCCAACATGCTCTACGATCCGTCGCACTACGTCCTGCAGTGCCTCGATTATCTCGATAACATCGACATCTACAAAGACCGGATCAAGATGTTCCACGTCAAGGATGCGGAGTTCAATCCGACCGGACGCCAGGGCGTCTACGGCGGTTACCAGGGCTGGGTCGAACGCGCCGGCCGCTTCCGTTCGCTGGGCGACGGCCAGGTCGATTTTGGCGCCGTCTTCTCCAAGATGACTGCCAACAACTTCGACGGTTGGGCCGTGGTCGAATGGGAATGCGCACTGAAGCATCCGGAAGATGGCGCGCGTGAAGGCGCCGAATTCGTCAAGGCGCATATTATCCGCGTGACCGAGAAGGCCTTCGACGACTTCGCGGCCGGCGGAACCGATCAGGCCGCAAACCGGCGCATGCTCGGTCTGTCGTAAGCGGATCGGGATTTCGAGGAGAATATCATGGCAATCGAAGCATCATCCGAACAGACCCGCGAGCCGCGCATCCGGCTCGGCATGGTGGGCGGCGGAGCAGGGGCCTTCATCGGCGCCGTTCACCGCATCGCCGCACGTATCGACGATCAGTATGATCTGATCGCCGGCGCGCTGTCATCGACACCGGAAAAGGCTGTTCAGTCCGGTCGCGATCTCGGTCTCGATCCGTCGCGCACCTATTCCAGCTACCGGGAAATGGCGATTCGCGAAGCCAAGCTGAAGAACGGCATCGAAGCCGTCTCCATCGTGACGCCGAACCACGTGCATTATGACGCTGCCAAGGAATTCCTGCGCCGCGGCATCCATGTCATCTGCGACAAGCCGCTGACTTCAAACCTTGCCGACGCCAAGAAGCTGAAGAAAGTTGCCGACGAAAGCGGCGCGCTGTTCATCCTGACGCATAACTATACTGGCTACCCGATGGTGCGTCAGGCCCGAGAGATGATTGCCAATGGCGAACTCGGCGATATCCGTATCGTCCAGGCCGAGTATCCGCAGGACTGGCTGACGGAAGCAATCGAGCAGTCCGGCCAGAAGCAGGCTGCATGGCGCACCGACCCGGCACAGTCCGGCGTCGGCGGCTCCACCGGCGATATCGGTACACATGCCTATAACCTGGCCTCGTTCATCACTGGCCTCGAGCTCGACAGCCTTGCTGCAGACCTCGACAGTTTCGTGCCGGGCCGTCGTCTCGATGACAACGCCCATGTGATGCTGCGCTTCAAGGCCAAGGGTTCGGAAAAGCCGGCCAAGGGCATGCTCTGGTGCAGCCAGGTGGCGCCGGGTCATGAGAATGGCCTCAAGGTGCGCGTTTACGGCACCAAGGGTGGTTTCGAATGGGTTCAGGCGGATCCGAACTATCTCTGGTATACGCCGTTCGGCGAATCCAAGCGACTGATTACCCGTAACGGTGCTGGTTCCGGCGCTGCCGCTGCCCGCGTTTCCCGCGTTCCCTCGGGTCACCCGGAAGGGTATCTCGAAGCCTTCGCGACGATCTATACGGAAGCCGCGCACGCTATCAACGCCCACAAGAAGGGCAAGGCCGTCGACAAGGCCGTGGTCTACCCGACAGTCGATGACGGCGTGAAGGGTGTCGCTTTCGTCGAGGCCTGCGTCGCCTCCTCGAAGCGCAACGGCGCCTGGGTCAAGGTCTGAGTTTCTGCGCTATCAAGCGCATGCCAGTAGAAACGCCGGGGCGATTCGATATCGCTCCGGCGTTTTTCTTTTTCGGTGATCAGGCGGCAACCGTGGTGCGGCCGCGTTTCAGCAGGTTATCGACGCTGAAGGGGCCGGCGCCGGCGGCGACCAGATAAAGGAAGACGAAGCAGAACAGAATTGCGGCAACACCGCCGTTCTGCGCCGGGAAGAAGCTCTTCGATGCATGGCCGATGAAATAGGCAAAGGCCATCAAGCCGGAAAGCACGAAGGCTGCGATGCGGGTCTGGAAACCGATCAGCACCAGAAAGCCGAGCGTGAGTTCGATGAGGCCGGCAACCCAGGACAGCGAGCCGACGGGCGGCACGCTTGCCGCAGTCGGGAAAAGCAGGATCTTCTGCGTTCCGTAGCTGAAAAGCACGAGGGACGAGACGATGCGCAGCAGGCTCAGGAGATGCGGCTGCAGCAGATGGATCGAGGAGAGCATTCGTTTCCTTTCATATTGCGATGCTCTTTTCCGTGTAAGGATCAGGGTTGCGACGGCAAATCACGACTGCTGACATTGGCGTTATGAGATCCGGAAGAGTGGCTTGTGACAGCCTTGCTGTTCTGTCGCCTTTCTTCCTGTAACGTTGCAGTTTTTCGTGCTGCCGGCCTGTACTTTGGGCGCGGGCTTGGCTAAACCCCGGGCAAACGGTCAGTCCATAACTGAGAGATGGGATTCAGAGATGATCGATCCGAAAAAGCTTGCCGACCGCTTCCCCGGTGATTTCACCTTCGGTGTTGCCACCGCTGCCTTTCAGATCGAAGGCGGCAGCAAGGCCGATGGCCGCAAGCCGTCCATCTGGGACGCCTTCTGCAACATGCCCGGCCGCGTCTATAATCGCGATAACGGTGATGTCGCCTGCGACCACTATAACCGGCTGGAGCAGGACCTCGATCTCATCAAGGATATGGGTGTCGACGCCTATCGCTTCTCGATCGCCTGGCCGCGCATCATCCCTGATGGCACAGGCCCGGTGAACGAAGCCGGCCTCGATTTCTACGATCGTCTCGTCGATGGCTGCAAGGCACGCGGCATCAAGACTTTCGCGACGCTCTACCACTGGGATCTGCCGCTGCTGCTCGCCGGTGACGGCGGCTGGACGGCGCGTTCGACCGCTTATGCCTATCAGCGCTATGCAAAGACTGTCATGAGCCGCCTTGGCGACCGCCTCGACAGCGTAGCGACCTTCAACGAGCCGTGGTGCATCGTCTGGCTCAGCCACCTCTACGGCATTCATGCGCCGGGCGAGCGCAATGTGCAGGCGGCCCTTCACGCCATGCATTACATGAACCTGGCGCACGGCCTCGGCGTCGAGGCGATCCGTTCGGAGGCGCCTGGCGTGCCGGTCGGCCTGGTGCTTAACGCCTCCTCGATCATTCCGGGGTCTGACAGTGCTGCCGATCTTGCTGCCGGTGAGCGTGCCCATCAGTTCCACAACGGCGCCTTCTTCGATCCGGTCTTCAAGGGCGAATATCCGAAGGAATTCGTCGAAGCGCTCGGCGACCGCATGCCCGTCATCGAAGATGGCGATCTCAGGATCATCAACCAGAAGCTCGATTGGTGGGGTCTCAACTACTACAAGCCCGAGCGCGTTGTCGACGATGCCAGCCGCAGGGGCGATTTCCCCTGGACGATGGAAGCGCCTCCGGCAAGCGACGTAAAGACGGATATCGGTTGGGAAGTCTATTCGCCGGGCTTGAAGCTGGTCGTCGAGGACCTCTATCGCCGTTACGATCTGCCGGAGTGCTACATCACCGAGAACGGCGCCTGCGACAATACCGGCGTCGTCAACGGCGAGGTCGACGATGTGATGCGCCTCGACTATGTCAGCGACCATCTCAATGTCGTCGCCGATCTGATCAAGGACGGTTATCCCATGCGCGGCTACTTCGCCTGGAGCCTGATGGACAATTTCGAATGGGCAGAAGGTTATCGCATGCGCTTCGGCCTCGTTCACGTCGATTACAAAACGCAGGTTCGTACGGTCAAGAAGAGCGGCAAGTGGTATCGCGAATTAGCGAGCCAATTCCCGAAGGGCAACCACAAGGCCGTGTGAGAACGGAAGATTTCCGGTGGGGCACGGGTGCCCCGCCGTTTCAGATCGTGCGGAACGTCTTTGCCGTGGCGCGGCGTTTGCTCCTCGTCATCCTTCGTCCATCGCGGAAGTTCCGGGCAAGGAGCGCGAGCTGGACCGATCCGGCCAGTACCTCCAGCGCCTGCATAGTGTAGAAAAGACCGTCAAACAGACCCGCCGCCGCGCGCAGATAGAGCAGGATTGCCAATGGCAGGAGGATCAGCAGCCCGTTTGCGGCTATGAGCTTCATCCGTTTGCGTTTCCTGTCGATAGCCGGCGAATGACGGCCGCCGGCCAGCGAGAAGCCGCTGCCGCCGGTGATTGCCATCGTTGGGATCAGCAAACAGATGCCGGCAAGGATCGCCTCTTTGACCAGAAGGACGGCCGTCTCATTCAGAAGCAGTTCGCAGATCAGCGTTGCGGTCAGAAAACCCGCAATCAGGATCATCGCCAGAGTGCCTGCGCCGGCATGAATGATCGTTTTCATGTCTGCTCCTCGCTTTCCGTGGCGTCGAGCGCCAGCCGTTGGTCGAAACTGTTCAGGAGACTGAGCGCGGTGCGGAGATCCGATGCATCCAGCCCATCGGCAAGTCTGTTGGCCCAACCGGTATGCAAGTCGGTTATCCGTGCATAGCTTTCCGCGCCTTGCGGTGTCAGTCCATAAAAGGGCGAGCGCTGATGGCGCGGGTTCGCTCGTTTTTCGATGAAGCCGTCCTCTTCCAGCTTGTTCACCTGTTTCTGGGCGCCCTGTCGCGTCATGCCCATCATCTCGGCGATGACCGGGACGGTGACGTTTCCGGAAGACAGCGAGATCGCACCAAGCACCTGCCAGCGAGCGCTGGTGAGGTTCAGCGGTGCACCGAGCCGATCGCCGCCATCCAATAGTCGTCCATTGATTCGGAAGACCATCAGCATAATGTCCGTCAGCAGGTCCGCTTCGATCGTGCGCTTCAAAACTTTCGGCTCTCCATAGCGATTTTATGGAAACTAGTTACCATTATTGGAAACTGGTTGTCAATATGCCGTGGTGTGCGATATTCAGGTAGATCCTGAGCCGGATTCTCGATTGTTCTCATGATTTTAAGCGTTTCTTGACCGTTGACTGCGAAGGTTTCCTGAACGGGGAGTTATATGAATTGCCGCCAGTCTTGAGGTCTAGAAGCAACGGATCGGGTTTGGGCCGTCATACCACGGTTACTGGTGTGCTTTTTTCCTTTGCGGTCATTGTCGCCGTTGTCACCGTCATGGTGCTGACGGCGCTGGAACGTGTTTCCGAAAATGCCAATGTGCTCGACGAAGAGCGTTCGCGCGAAACCACGATCGGTGCACTCAAGACCTTCGAAAATCAGCTTGCCGCCACGCTCGACGATTATGCCGCCTGGGATGACGCGGCTGCCAATGTCTACAAGCCGGATGGCACGCCATGGACGATCAGCAATTACGGTGAGATGTCCGTCAACAGCTCTCTCTTCGACATGGCTATCGTCATCGACGACGAGAAGAAGACCGTCATCGCCTATCAGGACGGCCTGCCCATGCAAAAGCCGGTCAGCGATTTCTTTACCCCGTCCCTCTGGCTGCTTTTGGATAAGGTTCGTGCAGTTGACGCCAACGGCAAGCCGGAGGCGACCGGCTTCATCAGGACCGAAAAGGGTATCGCGGCTGTCGGCATCGCGCTTGTGCGCGAGAAGTCCGGTGCGTTGAACGCGCCTGCCGGTCAGCATCGCTATCTGATTTTCGCTCGGCATCTCGATGATGCCAAGGTATCTGCTCTCGGCACTACTTATGTGCTGAACGGGTTGCGGCTCGTGCCTGCGGATTCTGCTTCGGCCTATTCCGTCGAGATCGCAGACCCCGCTCGTGCGGTTGTTGGCAAGCTTGTCTGGGTGTCGCGTTCGCCTGGCGATATCGGCTATGCGCAGGTCCGGCCCATGGTCATTCAGGCGCTTGGTCTTGTCGGCCTGTTCTTCGTCGTCCTGCTCATCATCGGCTGGCTGGCCGGGCGGCGCCTGAAGGCGGAGGAAAACAGTGCGCGTGAAGAAGCACTTCGCGATCGCCTGAGTGGTCTTTCCAACCGCGATGGCTTGAGCCTTGCGGTGGACAGTTTCGTCGCGGAAGCGCGGCACACGAAGCGGAATGTCCTGCTGCTCTATCTCGATCTCGACGGGTTCAAGGAAGTCAACGACAGCTATGGCCACGGCACCGGTGATCAGCTGATCCGCGCTGTTGCGGCGGGACTGGATGTGCTGATCCCCGATGGTGCCGTACTCGCGCGCATCGGCGGCGACGAATTCGCAATCGCTTTCCTTTCGGATGCGGAAAATGCCGCCGCACTTCAGCTTGCGGAGCAGATCCTCGATTTCCTCGCCGAACCCCTGGAGGTCGGTCGGCGGATCGTCGTGGTCGGCGCCAGCATCGGCATCGCCATGTCGCCGCTCGGCTCGATCGACCGCGAAGAACTGGTGCGCTGCGCCGATCTCGCCATGTACAAGGCAAAAGAAGCCGGTCGCGCCCGCATGACGCTCTACGATCCGGCCATGGATACCGATCGCGCGCAGCGCAATGCGCTGGAGCTCGATCTGCGCATGGCGATCGAAAGCGGCGATCTCACCCTTGCCTATCAGCCGCTCGTCGACGCAGCGTCTCATGAGACGAATGGCGTGGAGGCACTGGTACGCTGGAATCGGCCTGGCCACGGTCCGGTTTCGCCAGAGGTTTTCATTCCGATCGCAGAGACCAGCGGGCTCATCGAATCCCTCGGGCTATTCGTGCTGCGCAAGGCCTGCGAAACGGCAAAACAGTGGCCGGAACTGAAGATCTCGGTCAACGTTTCACCGGGCCAGTTCCGCAATCCGGCCTTCACCGATTATGTTCGCTATGTGCTGAAGCAGACGGAGATCGAGGCGAGCCGCGTCATGCTGGAGATCACCGAAGGCTACATGATCCAGAACCCGCAGCGTACGCGCCAGTCGATCGAGCGATTGAAGTCGCTCGGCGTCAAGGTGGCGCTCGACGACTTCGGCTCCGGCTTCTCTTCGATCGGCTACCTGCGGCAGTTCGGCTTCGACCGCATCAAGATCGACCGCTCGCTCGTGACCGACATCACCGGCAACGGCCAGCAGCGGGAAATGCTGCAGGCGACGGTCGCACTTGCTCGCGCGCTGGATATTCCCGTCACCGCCGAAGGCATCGAGACGGAGGAGCAGGCGATCGCGCTTCGCCTCTTTGGTTGCGACAGCCTGCAGGGCTATTTCTTCGGCAAGCCGATGGCTGCCGACCAGATCAACGAGCTGTTGCGGGAACGCCGCGAGGTTCAGCCGCAGCGCCGCCTTGCCCGTTAAAGTCCGCCTTAGGTGCCGATATGCTTCTGGCCGCGCTTCTTGGCGAGCGCGATCTGGTGCTGGCGTTGACGATAGCGCAGGCGGTCTTCTTCGCTCCGCGTATGGTAACAATTTCTGCAGGAAACGCCTTCCTCGTAGTAGGTCGAGGTGACCTCTTCTGCCGTGATCGGATTGCGGCAGGCGTGGCAGAGCTTGTGCTCGCCTTCCTTCAGTCCGTGCTCGACAGAAACGCGCTCGTCGAAAACGAAGCAGGCGCCATCCCACAGGCTTTCTTCTTGCGGCACTTCTTCCAGATATTTCAGGATGCCGCCCTTGAGGTGATAGACCTCATCGAAGCCCTGTTCCTTCATGAAGGCCGTGGCCTTCTCGCAACGGATGCCACCAGTGCAATACATGGCGATCTTCGGCTTGTTGTGCAGACCGGGATTGTTGCGCACCCAATTCGGAAACTCGCGGAAAGTCTTGGTCTTCGGGTCCACCGCGCCGCGGAAGATGCCAATCGCCGTCTCGTAGTCGTTGCGGGTGTCGATGACGACCGTGTCGGGATCCGAGATCAGCGCATTCCAGTCACTGGGATCGACATAGGTTCCGACCACCTTGTTGGGATCGATGTTCTCGACGCCCATCGTGACGATTTCTTTCTTCAGCTTCACCTTCATACGCAGGAACGGCATTTTGGAAGCACGGCTTTCCTTATGCTCCAAGGCAGTAAATTCCGGCTGGGCGCGCAGGAAGGAAAGGACGGCATGGATGCCGGCATCCGGTCCCGCAATCGTGCCATTGATACCCTCATGGGCAAGCAGAAGCGTGCCCTTCACGCCATTCTCCTCGCATAGGGCCTGCAACGGCGCCTGCAGGCTCTCGAAGCGCGGCAGGGATACAAAATGATAGAGCGCCGCCACCAGGAAGGGGCTTGTTTGGGTCGCATTGTCGGTCATGCGCGTGGAAATACAGAATATGCCGTCCCTGCGCAATGACATTACGCAAAGACGGTATTGTGGGATTGCGGCCTATCCGCGCGCCTTCCACTCGGCATAGGATCGCATGCCAAACGCAGCATCCGGTTCTTCGTCGAGCACGTGCAGGAATTCGATCGAATGTCCGTCAGGGTCGTGGAAGTAAAGCGACAGCGCCGGCATCCAGCCGATGACGATCGCTTCGGTGATCGGCTCGCCGTGAAAGCCATGCAGCTTCAGGCCCTTGTCGATCAGCAGCGCCGGCGCCCGCATCATTTCCTCCTGCGACAGGCGGAAGGCCATGTGCAGGCGCATCTTCAAGGGACCGGTACCGGTTTCCCAGAGGCCGAGCATGGCGTTCTTCTTGCCGTTCACCCAGAAGAAGGCAATACGGCGCTCGGGAAATTCCGCGGCGAGCTCCAGGCCCAGAATATCGCGGTAGAAGGATATGGAAGTCCTGAGGTCGGCGACGGTGAGATGGGTTTCGTAGATGCCCTGGATTTGCGGCGTCATGGCGTTATTGGCAGACATATCTTCCTCAGCAGTTTTATCGATAGGCTGAGGCTAGAACCTCAACCATTGTTGAGGTCAACAGACAATTGCATCAATTGCGGATCGAGATCCAGAGCAGCTCGAGACGTTGCGCTTCATCATCCGGCTCATCGCCGTAGAGCGTTTCGGCGCAGAGCAGCGCCTCGCGCCTAGCCTCCTGCTGGCGGAAGATGATGGAATCCAGCAGATGGGCGAGATCGTCGTTGCGGGTGAAGAGCTGCGGTTCTGCCTCCACGAGACCTGAAAGCACAGAGAGATCGTTGATATGCCCGAGGCGTTCGACGAGGTCCTTGGCGCAGTCGCGCTTGGCCTTCATCGCGCTCGGCCAGAGATCGCGCAGAAGCGCGTGATAGAGCCGGTAGTCATAGGTGCGCTTGCGCAATTCGTGAAAATCTTCAGCCGCTGCATCCTCGTGGCAGGCATCCAGCGCCTTCCGTGCACGCGATGCCGTCCGGCGCCAGCTCTTTGCCAACATGCGGGCATTCTTGCGGTGGCTCTTGTCGAAGGTGATATCGTCGAGTGCTGCGATCGCCTCCCGCAGCGTGCCGGCGGTATCATGCAGCCGCTGCTCGAGGTCGCTTTCGGCTTCCGCCATCCAGTCGCGGCGCGCTTCCAGAATGGACACGATGCGACCGAGCGCCTCTGCCTCTTCCGCGTTGCGAGCATTCTCCTGCAGGTAACGACCAGTGTCGACGATTGCTGCGGCATTGCGGATGGCCGAGAGCGACCTTGCTGTGTCTCTCAGTCGCGCATTCTCCCGCTTCTGGAAATCCGGCGCTTGGTGGGACACGAGGCGATAGAGCGAACGCAGCCGCTTCATATTCTTGCGAAAAGAGTGGATCGCCTCATGGGTGCCTTCCGGCCGTTTCTCCAGAACGGTGATGGCACGCGTGAGCTGTTCTACGGCCGCGCTTTGGAACTCGTCCGTAAAGTCGGCCTTAGGCCGTATGCGATAGCCCATGCCTGTCGTGCTCGAATTCTGTGGCAAGTGCCTGATTGGAATAGCGGAAGTCACCTGTTACCTCCCGGCCGATCCAGGCCGGCAGGGAGGGATTGTCGGTCTCGGCCTGCATCTCGACCTCGGCTATGATGAGACCGCGATGGGCGCCGGCGAAAACATCGACTTCCCAGACGAAACCTTCGTGGGGCACGCGGTAACGCGTCTTTTCGATGACGATGCCGATGGCGTTTTCCAGCAATTCCTCGGCGTCGGAAACGGGGATCTCATATTCGAATTCGTCGCGGGTAAGGCTGCTCCGGCCGATTTTCAGCGTTAACCGCGCGGTCTTTTCATCCGATATCCGGACGCGTACCGAGCGGTCGTCCATCGAGGCGATATAGCCTTGTTTCAGGACCGATTTCGACTGAACTGCGGAGCGCCAACCATCGCTGCGCACGAGGAACTTCCGTTCGATCTCTTTCGCCATACGAATGAACCTTTTGTGACGATTGCGGTACGGTAACCCAATTTATAGTGATTTAACACCTGTCTTGTCGCGCAGGATGGTTTTATCTCGACAAGCCTTTATGAGGGCGTTATTCGAAACCCGATTTCAATCGTTTCAAGGAAACTGCGGCCATGGGCGAGAAGACAGAGAAACTCCTTTCCATCCTGAAACTCCAGCCTGTCGTTCCGGTTCTTATCGTCGATGACGCGAAGTCGGCCGTGCTGCTTGCGCGCGCGCTTGTCGCCGGTGGTCTCAAGGCCATCGAAATCACCATGCGCACGCCGGCCGCTCTCGATGCCGTCCGCGCCGTTGCTGCTGAAGTGGAAGGCGCGGAAGTCGGCGCCGGCACGATCCTCAACGCTGCTCATTGGGAAGCCGCCCTGCAGGCAGGTTCCAAGTTCATCGTCAGCCCCGGTACGACCCAGGAGCTTCTGGATGCCGCCGCCGATTCTCCGGTGCCGCTGTTGCCGGGTGCAGCGACCGCAAGCGAGGTCATGGCGCTGCGCGAAGAAGGCTACCAGGTTCTGAAGTTCTTCCCGGCTGCGCAGGCCGGCGGTGCTGCCTATCTGAAGGCGCTGTCCTCGCCGCTGTCTGGCACGCTTTTCTGCCCGACCGGGGGCATCTCGCTGAAGAATGCCAATGACTATCTCTCTCTGCCGAACGTCATCTGCGTCGGCGGTTCGTGGGTCGCGCCGAAGGAATTGGTCGCGGCGGGCGACTGGGCAGGTATCACCAAGCTTGCTTCGGAAGCTTTCGCGCTGAAGGGCTGAGCTCTCGAGGCTTTCCGGTTTTGAACGCCGATAGATTTTGAACGAGGGTGGCCGCGCCGCCCTCGTTTGTATTTCGGCAGTCGCAAACCTATGTTCTGCTCCAGCCTCTAAAACAGGGAGAAGGTGAGGACATGTTCGACGCGAAGAAACTACTCGAGCAGCTTCTGGGATCTCAGGTGCCGGGTGTGGGCGGCAGTGTGCGCGACCGGGCCGGCGATGCGATCCAGATGGCGAAGGACAATCCCTTGAAGACTGGCGCGCTTGCCGCCGTCCTTCTGGGCACCAAGGCCGGCCGCAACATCGCGGGCAATGCCATCACCATCGGCGGTCTCGCAGCCATTGCAGGTCTCGGCTACCAGGCCTGGAAGAACTATCAGGCCGGACAGGCGCCTGCAGCACCGTCAGATGCGCCGACGGCCAACAATCCCGTGCTCCTGCCGCCGCCTGCAGAATCCGGTTTCGGCTCGGGTTCACCCGCGAACAGCAATGAATTCGTGCTCGTCCTCATCCGTGCGATGATCGCCGCCGCCAGGGCCGATGGCCATATCGACGATGCGGAGCGCGCCCTCATCATGGACAAGGTCAAAGCCGCCGATGTCAGCGGGGAGGCAGCGACCTTCATCGAGCACGAGCTTTCGGAGCCGACGGATATCGATGCGCTTGTCTCAGCCGCCGTTACCGAGGAGCAGAAGGTCGAACTCTACACCGCCTCGCGCCTGACGATCGATCCGGATTCGCGCGCCGAACGCGGCTATCTCGATCTGCTCGCCGGCAGGCTGGGTCTTCCCGATCAGCTTGTCGATCATATCGAGGCGACGGTTTCTTCCGCCAAGGTCACTTTGTCCCAATAGCATCACGATTCCAGCAGTATCAGGGCCGGTTGCCTTTGCGAGGCGGCTGGCCTATTCCACTCCCGG
Organism: Rhizobium sp. ZK1; assembly: GCF_047782645.1. Classification (NCBI taxonomy): domain Bacteria; kingdom Pseudomonadati; phylum Pseudomonadota; class Alphaproteobacteria; order Hyphomicrobiales; family Rhizobiaceae; genus Rhizobium; species Rhizobium sp. ZK1. The sequence goes on along the minus strand of NZ_CP180586.1, from coordinate 3,556,410 downwards.
ACAAGAGGAGTGAGCATGTCCATGAGCCCGGAAAGCCGTTCGCAGGCAATTGCAGCCGCTATCATTCTGGTTTGTGCTGGGCTGGTGATCTATTTCCTGCCGACCATCGTGCTATGGATCGGCAGTTTCTCGCCGACATTGGCCGTCATCGTCGGCGTCTGCCTGTTGATGTGCTTCTTCGGTATATTCTGGCTGCGGGCGCGCTACCAGCACAGCAAGAAGCCCTGAGGGCCTATCCCTGCAGGGAGGCTCCGAGCAGCAACACACCCATCAGGATTACGAGAATTGCGCCCAGTATCTCGATCGCATTGCCGATCCAGATGGAGGCTGACGAGCCGCGGCCGGAGAGGCGTACAGCAGTACTTTTGGCGGTGACGGCAAGTGTGGCGAGAACCGCAACCGTAATCGCGGTGCCGAGCGACATGGCGACGACCGAGAGCACGCCGCCGAGATAAAGCCCGTTCAGCAGTGAGAAGGTCATGACCAGCAATGCGCCGGAGCAGGGGCGTAAGCCCACGGCGATGACAGCCGACCAGGCTTCGCGCATGCTGAACTTGTCGCCGCTGACGAGCGAAGGATCGGGCACATGGGCGTTGCCGCAGGTCTCGCAGACCATGCCGGGCACATAGGTGTGGCCGCGCTCGACCGCCTGCGCCTTGCCGTTGAAGCTGAAATCGGCGCTCTGGCGCTCGGCGACATTATCCTTCCAATTCAGCATCATGCTGACGGGGCCGGCTGGCGTTGCCATCAGGTGCCTATGCGGCCGGCTACCGGCGATCGAGCGCAGCTTGCGGAAAAGCAGCCAACCGCCGAAGAGGATCACCATCACGAAGCTGGCAATTTCCATGGCCTGTGTTGCCATGGTCAGCGTGATGCCGGTGCCGCGCAGCACCAGCCAGGCGCCGCCGACGAGCACGACCGCCATGACGCCCTGAACGAAGGCGGAGATGAAGGAGATGACGACGCCACGTCGAAGCTCGACTTCGTTGGCGATCATGTAGGACGAGATGACGGCCTTGCCGTGGCCGGGGCCGGCGGCATGAAAGACGCCGTAGGCAAAGGAAAGGCCGATCAGCGAAGAGAGCTGCCAGGGATCCTGGCGCATTTCCTTCAGCGCGTTGGTCAGGGCGCGGTAGAAGGCCTGCTGCTCGTAGTTGACATAGAGAAAAAGAGGCGCCAGCGGCCCGCCTGTCGGCTGGAAGCTCGGCTCCGCCGTGCCGATGCCGAGCGGCGATTGGGCGTGAGCGGCGGCAGCCATGATGGCAAGCGCGAGCAGGGCGAGAGGCAGGCGTTTTGTCAGCATGTGATCTCCAGCCGCGTGGCGAAGAGCTTCGACATATTGGTGCCGGTCGGATCGTTGAAGAATGCGTCGGTCAGCGATTGCTTGTTTTCCGAGATCACCTCGTCCGCGTCCGGGCGCACGACCGCGTGCTTGCAGGATTGGAAGTTGGTCCCGACCATGGCAAGCTCGTTGTCGGTCGGAAAATCGATTGAGGTGTAGAGCGTCGGGTCGTAGACGCCGAAGGTGAGCTTGCCCTTCAGCGGCATCTTTTCGACCGGCTTGACGGCGAAAAACATCAAGAGCTGGCCATCCTTGTAATCGACATGGATAATATCGGGCTTCTGGACGGTGATGTTCTTCCCGTTGATCGTCAGGTTCATGTAGTAATCGTAATCGGCAAGCGAATCCCGAACGGTCTTGCCGACCTCGGCAAGTTCGTTCGGCTCCAGCTTCAGATCGGTGTTCTTGTCGAAATCCATGACGACCGAGGAGGAGAAGACCTCGTCGAAACGCCAGACGTTGCGCAGTTCCTGAATGCTGCCGTCAGGTGCTGCGACGACTTCCAGCCGGGCCTCCACGAAGATATGCGGATGGGCGAAGGCGGTGGCGGGGACAAGCGAAAGAAGCCCAGCCGTCAGAAGTGTCGATCGTTTCATGTTTACCCGCTGCCCTGTTCGGTTGGAGTGATCTCTCACCAGAAAATGGGACGGAATTGGGACCGCCCCTGCGACGCTTGGGCGCGCACCTGCCCGCTTCAGGGATGTTTCTTGAACCAGTTGTGGAGGTAATCCACGAAGATTCTCACCTTTGCCGGCAGATAACGCCGGTGCGGATAGACGGCATAGATGCCGCGGTCGGTCGGAATATAATCGTTGAATAACGTCACCAGCCGGCCGTCTTCGATTGGCTTGCGGGCGATAAAGTCAGGAATCAACGCAATACCGATCCCCGACAGCGCGGCGCGCAGCGTGGCATGCGGGCTGTTGACTTCCATCGGGCCGGAAACGGCGACCGCAAAGGAGGTGCTGTCGGGATTGTAGAAGCGGATGCTTGCCTGGCTGCGGGAATTGGTGTCGACGATGAACGGCACATTGGAGATGTCGCTCGGGTGCTCGATATTGGGGTACCGCTCCAGGAATTCCGGCGTGGCGCAGATATGCACGCGGAAATCGGAAATCTTGCGGGCGATCATGCCGGAATCTTCAAGCTTGGTGACGCGGACCGCAACGTCGAAGCCTTCCTCGATCAGGTCGACGAAACGGTCATCAGCGGCGATCTCCAGCTGCAGGTTCGGATTTTCCTTGGCGAAATCGATCAACGACTGGCCGACATCCGCATCGACGAAGGTGCGCGGTACGGAGACCTTGAGGCGGCCCTTCAGCTGCGCATTGTTCTCGCGCACGAGATCGGCAAGGTTGTCGATCTCCTTCAGTATGTCGGAAGCTGTGCGATAATAGGTGTGGCCAGCTTCGGTCATGGAGAACTGCCGGGTGGTGCGGTTGAGCAGCAGAGCGCCCAGTTCGTCTTCCAGTTCACGCACGTATTTTGAGAGCAGCGCCTTTGAGCGCCCCGTGCGTCGCGCCGCGGCGGAAAAGCCTTCTGCTTCAACAACATCGATGAAGGCACGTATGCGGGTCAGGGTGTCCATAAGCGGTCCTCCAAATCTGTTGAAGGAGGTTGAACAAATTGTCCCTCATCGTTCAATTATTTTTTTGGGCCGCACGTCAAAATTTCTCTTGATTGTGAAGGCGAATATTCTTATTTCCCACTCAGCCCAAAGTCGCACGTGCCCATGGGTGTCCGCCGAACCCTCGAATTGGTGAGGAAATCGGTAAGGTACCTGGAATTAACCCCTCCAGTCGCTATTCCGGCCAACCGGAAAATGCGAGGACGCCTGAAGCAACGACGGTGCGGGCCTTTTTGTTCTCTCCCTGCTTTCCATCAGCGGGGGTTACTGAAGAGGCACACCTTCATTGCCGGAAGTGCGGCAGGGATACTCCCTCCAATCCATGGCAGACAAAGCCGAACCTATACCGCGTCAGCGGCGTTGGTTCACTATTCGCGCATCAAGCGCCGTCAAGGATCCGGGGTCTCCACCGGCTGGTTCCTGAGCGGTTCTTGTATGCCCTTTGTCCTCCGGTTCATGCCGGAGCTCTGGAATTGGAAGAGGGAATCGATATGACCACCCAGCGCATCCGCGACTTTCTCGCAACCCGACGTCCCGACGGTCCCTGCCTCGTGGTTGACCTCGACGTCATCAGCGACAATTTCCATGCCTTCCGTCACGCCATGCCGGACAGCGCTATCTACTATGCCGTCAAGGCCAATCCGGCCCCGGAAGTGCTGAAACTGCTCGCGGGCCTCGGCTCCAATTTCGATTGCGCGTCCGTCGCAGAAATCGAAATGGCGCTCGAAGCCGGTGCGACCGCGGCCCGTATTTCCTACGGCAACACGATCAAGAAGGAACGCGATGTCGCCCGCGCCCATGCGCTTGGCGTCAGCCTCTTTGCCGTCGACAGCCACGAAGAAGTCGAGAAGATTTCCCGTGCGGCTCCAGGCGCTCGCGTTTTCTGCCGCGTGCTGACCGATGGCGAAGGTGCCGAATGGCCGCTGTCGCGCAAGTTCGGCTGCGTTCCGCAGATGGCCGTCGACGTTCTCGTCTACGCTCATCAGCTCGGCCTGCAGTCCTACGGCGTCTCGTTCCATGTCGGCTCGCAGATGACTAAGGTCGATGCTTGGGATTCGGCCCTTGCCGATGCCAAGCGTGTTTTCGTTCAACTTGCCAAGCAGGGCATCCACCTGCAGATGGTCAACATGGGCGGCGGCTTCCCGACCAAGTACCTGCGCGACGTTCCGTCGGCAGAAGCTTACGGCAAGTCGATCTACCAGGCGCTGCGCACGCATTTCGGCAACCAGATCCCGCAGACGATTATCGAGCCGGGTCGCGGCATGGTTGGCAATGCCGGCGTCATCAAGGCTGAAGTCGTGCTGATCTCCAAGAAGTCTGATAATGACGACGCCCGCTGGGTTTTCCTCGACATCGGAAAATTCGGCGGTCTCGCCGAAACGATGGACGAGGCCATCCGTTACCCGATCCGCACCGAGCGTGACGGCGACGAAATGGAACCCTGCGTGATCGCCGGCCCGACCTGCGACTCTGCCGATGTGCTGTACGAAAAGAACCTCTATCCGCTGCCGATATCCTTGACGATTGGCGACGAGGTTCTGATCGAAGGCACCGGCGCCTATACGACGACCTACTCGGCGGTCGCTTTCAACGGCTTCGAGCCGCTGAAGGCCTACGTCATCTAAGGTCCTGTTTCTGCCAGCCCCGTAATCAGCCGGGGCGGCAACTTCACAATTTCCAGTCATCACCGCTGATAACGGTATTGGGTACGGGAGGCCAAGATGGCCGCTGTTCTTGATTCTGTCCGCGCATTCTTTGCGCCTGTTGCTTTCACCATCGACGTGGAAAATCCGTCCGATGTCGTCGCTCGCGAGAGCTTGCTCGATCGCGTCATGGGTCCGGATCGTCGCAAGAAGTCGTCGGAAATGATCCGCCGCAACCGCGTCCCGGCCGAGGGCCTAGCGCTGGTCGCGCGTGACCGCGACGGCCGTGTCATCGGCACGGTGCGCTTGTGGAATGTCGAAGCCGGCATCAATTACGAAGGCTCGCCGCTCGATGCGCTGTTGCTCGGCCCGCTCGCCGTGGATGGCAAACATGGCGGCAAGGGTATCGGTTCTGCACTGATGCGAGCGGCGATCCTCGAAGCAAAAAAGCGCGGCCACGGTGCAATCCTCCTCGTCGGCGATGCGGATTATTACGAGCGTTTCGGCTTCTTCGCCGAAAAGGCTCGTCACCTAGTCATGCCCGGCCCCTTCGAACGTTCGCGTTTTCTGGCGCTCGAACTTGTTGAGGGCTGGCTTGGCGGCGCGGCTGGTATGATCGTCCCTTCGGGACGTATGCTGGCTGGCGCGACGGTCCGGAAGGCGGCCTGACCGGCAAAGCCCCTCCCAATCTCCGGGAGGGGCTTTTTGCTTCGGGGACGTCGTCTGGGGATCAGGGAGCCGTTGTCTGTATCCGGCCATTGTCAATCAGCCAGCGGACGGCTTCCTGCACAGCCTGCAACGAGCTGTGCCGTGGGGTGAAGCCAAGCAGCCGACGGGCTTTTTCCATCGAGCAATTGGGGCTGCGGGCGATGTGTTCCCAGGTTGCTCTCGCTTCTTCCGGGATCTGTTTTTCCGCCCAGGCGTCATATGCGAGGAATTCCAGCTTCGCTTCCTCGCCAAACCATGCGGCCATCGCCTCAGCATAACCTCGTAGCGTGATTGCCTTTTCCGAAACCGCATGGAAGGCCTCGCCGATCGCCGCCTGCGGCTTGGCAATGGCGGCCATGAAGAGTTCGGCAATGTCGTCGGCATGGACGTGATGTACGGTTTCCATGCCGAAATTCGGCAGGGCGAGGGTTTCGCCGCGCGCCAGTGTCGTGAAAACATTGGGATTGAAGTGACCTGCCGGGTTCAGAGGGCTCCAGCCGGGACCGACGATATGGCCGGGATGGATGAGGGTTGCGGGGAAGTTCCTCTCCCGCGCCATCCGCAACAGATAGGCTTCGATCGCCGCTTTCTTCACGCCGTAGTCGCCGAAGGGCTTCTTCGGCGCCTCCTCGGGCGTCGGGACGACGGTGGAGAAACCATGCGTCCAGATCGTCCCGGTGTGAAGGAAATGGCCGACATGGCCTTCGAGGGCGGTTGTCAGTTGTTCGTTGCTGTCAGGCGTGAAGCAGATCATGTCGATGACGATCTCGCCATTCAGCGCACGGATCTCATGGCCGAAGCGGCCTTCGGCCTCGAGCGCTGCGCGATCCATGTGTCTTATATCGACGCGGCTCCACGCTTCACTCGTCTTGTAGGGCGCGGCCGCGCCGCGGCTGATCGCCACCACCTCATGGCCGGCCTCGACCAGGCGAGGCACGAGATAGGTGCCGACATGTCCTGTTGCTCCGATGACGATCACGCGGGCCATGCTGTCTCCTCCAGATGCGCAGGTGGGCTGGTCATGTGCAGTATGTCGTGCCGCTTCGCGAGACTGCAAGTGGTCAGTGCGCGGATCATATAGTTTCACGTCCGCGTGAATCGCCGGTCTCTGCTGCTGATTTCGTCGCCCACTTGCGCTAGCTCATCGCTCCATGATCAAGCGCCTTGCTTTCTTACTTCTTCTACTGCTCGTCCCGATTGCCGCTGCCGCTCAGCAGGCGGCGGGCTCCGTCCCAGTTCTTCTGGACAGCCTCGGAAGTCGGGACGAGCTGAAGCCTCTGAAAACCGTCGTTGTCGCTCGTGATGGGCGCGTGGTGGCAGAGCATGGCTATCGCGGCCACAAGCCATCGGAATCGACCAATATCAAGTCCGCCTCGAAGTCGATCATTTCGGCACTGGTCGGGATTGCCATCGGCAAGGGCCTGCTGGAAGGACCGGACCAGAAGATCGCGCCGATCCTGAAGGCGGATCTGCCCGTTCGTCCGGATCCTCGCCTCAACGAGATCACGGTCGGCAATCTTCTCTCCATGCAGGCGGGGCTGGATCGCCTGTCGGGGGCGAATTACGGGCGCTGGGTTTCCTCTCGCAACTGGGTGCGCTTTGCACTGGCGCAACCTTTCACCGGTCAGCCGGGCGGGGAGATGCTCTATTCCACGGCCTCCACGCATCTTCTCTCAGCCATTCTCACCAAGGTTGGTGGCAAGTCGACGCTGGCGCTGGCGCGGGAATGGCTCGGCCCTGTCGAGGGTTTCCGCATCGGTGCGTGGGAGCGTGACCCGCAGGGCATCTATCTCGGCGGCAACCAGATGGCGATGAGCGCCCGATCCCTGCTTGCCTTCGGCGAGCTCTACCGCAATGGCGGGCGTACGGCCGATGGCAAACAGGTGGTTCCGGCGGACTGGGTCGCCCAGTCCTGGCAGTACCGCACCAATTCGCGCTTCTCCGGCGACGAATATGGCTATGGCTGGTTCACTCGGCAGATCGGCGGAGAGCAGGTGCATTTCGCTTGGGGCTACGGTGGGCAGATGCTCTATATCGTACCGTCGCTCAATCTCACCGTGGTCATGACCTCGGAAGAGAGCGGCCCTTCCGCCCGCAACGGCTACCGTGATTCGCTGCACGGCCTGCTGGCTGACATCATCGGCACGGTACGGGCAACCTGACGCAGAAAAACGAGACGTCGCTAAATTTTTAGCGAAGCGTCCAATCAAACTGCAAATTGCTTCCTGTAGGGTTCGCCGCATGGGACTTCGGGACAGGCTCGATGCTGCTGGATCTGCGGACAATCTATTTCATCGTTGCGGTGAGCTGCGTCGTTTTGAGCGCTCTGCAGTTTGCCGCCTATGCAACAGGCCGCTTCGAACGCTGGCCGCTCTGGTGGGGTGCGAGCAACCTGCTCGTCGGCATCGGTTCTTTCCTCGTCGCGCTGCGCAATCTCGTTCCCAATTATGTCTCCGTCGACGCCGGCAATGTGCTGACCATCGTCGGCTACATGCTGATGTTCTTTGCGGTGCGCGCTTTTGCCGGCCATCCCATCCATCGGCGTTATTTCTGGATCGTGATCGTCAGCGCCAGCATGCCGGTGGCGCTTTTCATCAGCGATCCCTCGGCGATATCTGAACGCCTGCTCTATGTCTCGGTGATCTGCTGCCTTTGCGATCTCACCATCGTCAGGGAAGCTGCAGGCATCGTCCGCTGTGAGAAGCTCTATTCGGCGGCCATTCTTTGCGGCCTCTACGTCGCCACCGCGGCCATCTTCGCGGTACGCAGCTTCTTGGCCGCCACCGGTGACATCGGCGGACCGGATCCCTTCGGCAGCAGCGTGATCCACAGCTGGATGGCGGTATCGGCTGTCGCCTTCATCATGCTGCGCAGCATGGCGATGGTGTTGATGGCGGCGGAGCGAAGCCGGAATCAGCTCATCGAGCTTGCCCATCACGACCCACTCACTGGAACGCTCAACCGCAGCGGCCTTGCTCAGCATGTGCCGTTGCTTGGCGCTCAGCCGGTATCGCTGCTCATCATCGATATCGATCATTTCAAGCAGTTGAACGATCAGCACGGTCATGCCACCGGCGACGAGGTCCTGCGGCTCTTTGCTGCCGTGTCGAAGGGCATCATGCGGTCCAGTGATCTGCTGTCTCGGCAGGGCGGCGATGAATTCCTTGCGGTGCTTCGGAATGTCGATCAGGACGAGGCCGTCACGATTGCCAACCGCATTCGTCTCTCCTTTGCGGCAGCCGTCATGCAGATGCCGGATCTGGCAATCTCTCCGACGCTCAGCATTGGCGTCGCCACGCGCAGGGAAAACACCGTGGATTTCGACCGGCTGGTGCAGAGAGCAGATGAAGCGCTTTATCGTTCGAAGCGCGAGGGCCGCAACCGTGTCGAAGCCTCAGGGGAAAACCAGCAGGCTGCCTGAGCGGCCTGGCTTTCAGATATTCTGATCCATGGTCTCTGCGGGGATCTCATCATTGCGATGGATGCGCACGACGGCTGCCGGAACGCCGGCGACTGTGCAATGCGCCGGGACCGGCTTCAGCACGACACTTCCAGCCGCGACCTTGCTGAAAGCACCGATCTCGATATTGCCGAGGATCTTCGCACCGGCGCCGATCATCACGCCGTGGCGTATCTTCGGGTGGCGATCACCTGTCTCCTTCCCCGTACCGCCAAGCGTTACGTTCTGCAGGATAGAGACTTCATCTTCGATGACGGCTGTTTCGCCAATCACGATGCCCGAGCCATGGTCCAGCATGATCGAGGAACCGATCCTTGCCGCCGGATGGATATCCGGGCCGAAGACCAGCGAGGCGAGGTTGGAAAGCCAGCTCGCAATCTCGAAGCGGCCGTCGGTCCAGAGGGCATGGGCAATGCGATGCGTCTCCAGGGCGTGAAAGCCCTTGAGGTTCAGAAGTGCGTGCAGATAGGTGGTGCAGGCGGGGTCGCGTTCGCGCACCGCCAGAAGATCGGCTTCAATGGCCGCGCGGATATCGGCATGTTCCAGCAATATGCCGTGAAACAGCCGGAAAAGGTCTTGGGCATCGATCTTTGCCACCGCGAGGCGTGCGGAGATCACATGCGCGATGATATCAGCATCGCTTTCTGCGCCGATGACATGCGTTTCGAGCAAAGTTCGCAGCGTCGGCTCACGCGTCGCGAGATCCGTCGCTTCGGCACGGATCGCCGACCAGACGGACGCGAAGGCGCCCAACTCCTTGGCGGCGGCGTTATTCGGAGCTTGCATTCCCGGATCCTTGTTCTTGCACTCTGGGCACAGCCAAGTGTTCAGTGGCGGAGTGGATCAGCACCATACACCGGTTCCGGCAGGCGACGCCAATGGTAGAGCACGTCAGGCTCTCCTTCCTCATTGCCACTGCCGTCGGTTTCCTCGACGGATGAGAAGCCACGCGCTTCATAGAAGGCGCGAGCTCGGCGATTTTTCTGGAAGGTCCAGAGACGGATGTCGTTCATGTCGTTTACCGCCAAAGAGAGAAACCTTGTGCCAATCCCCATGCCCTGGACATCGGGCAGAACATAGAGCTGCTCGATCCAGCCATTTCCGTAGGCAATAACGCCGGCAAGCCCACCGTCGAGGAAGGCGCCGAGAACCGTGTATTCCGACAGCAGATGCGTTCGCCAATGGGCTTCGTCTTCCTCAGGCGTGTGCACATCGCGAAGGTGCGGTAGTGCGTGCCATAGCGCAACGCGCCGCACCATGGCCGCCTGATACATATGCCCGGCATCCAAAGGTGCGACTTCGACCGCCATGGAATCAGTCCGCTGCGATATTTACCACGCCGCAATCGCCGGCTTCGGAGGCGAAGGCGAGCAGCTTACCGTTTTTGCTCCAGCTCATACTGGTGATGGCGCCCTTGCCGGGGCGGCGCAATAGCGCTTCCTTGCTGTCGGCGAGACGGACGGCGAGGATCATGCCGTCGATGAAACCGATGGCGAGGATATCCTCTGCCGGATGGAATTTCACTGCGGTCGCCATGATGTTGGCGCGGGTGCCGAGTTCCAGCGGCGCCTTGCCCATCGGGCCGTCCTTTCCCTGGAAGGGCCAGACGATGGCGGCCGGTGCACCCGACGATGCGAGCCACTTGCCCTTGGCGGACCAGGAGAGCGATTTGACCTTGGCGGGATAGCCGGTCATGCGCATATGGCGGGCTTCGGTGCCCGATTTTACGTCAAGCTTCCAACCATGCAGCGCGTTTTCCTGCATCGAGGTGACGAGGAAATTACCATCAGGCGAGAAGGTCACGCCGGTATGGGCGCCCTTCCATTCGAGATCAACAGGCTTGGCGCTCATGCCGACCCAGTGCAGCGAAACACCGTTATAGCGGGCTGCGGCTATGCGCAGGCCTTTCGGTGCAAAGGCAATGCCTTCGACCGTGCGCTCTTCCGCGAAATCCTTGGTCGTGCCATCGGCGAGGCGCACCAGCGTGCTCTTGCCGTAGGAATAGGCGACAGCGCCCTGCGGGCCGGCGGCGACCTGCGAAATCCACTTGCGCGGGGCGGATGCGATCTCGCTGACACTGCCATTAGCATCGATGCGCAGCACCTTGCCATCCTCGCCGCCCGAAATCAGGCTCTCGCTGTAGGGATCGCGGATCGCCGTCAACATGCCCTGATGGGCTTCGATGACCTTGTCGCTGCCTTCGAGCCGGTGAAAGGTACCGCTGGCGCTCGCGAAGAAGGGGACATCACCTAAAAATTCGACGGCCAGAATGTGGCCGTCGAGATCAAGCGGTGCAACTGTTGGCATCAGGCGGCCGCCTCGCACGCCTTGAAGGATTCTTCCAGCTTTGCGCGATCGAGATCTCGGCCGATGAAGACGAGACGGGTCTCGTGCTTTTCGCCGTCCTTCCAGGGACGCTGGTGATCGCCTTCGATGATCATGTGCACGCCCTGGATGACATAGCGCTCGGCGTCATCCTTGAAGGCGATGATGCCCTTGAGGCGCAGGATGTTCGGGCCTTGCGTCTGGGTGATCTTCTGGATCCAGGGGAAGAAGCGCTCCGGGTTCATTTCGCCGCCGCGCAGCGAAACGGACTGAACCGTCACGTCATGGATGGCCGACATCTCGCCGTGGTGATCGTGATGATGATCGTGATGATGGTGGTCATGATCGCAATCCGGGCCGCAGACATGATCGTCATGGCCGTGCTCGAGGAAATGCGGATCGTTTTCCAGTGCGCGCTCAAGATTGAAGGCACCCTGATCCAGCACACGGGCGAGATCGACGCCGGAGCGGCTGGTCTTGTAGACGCGGGCGGCCGGGTTGATGGCGCGCACGATATCGTCGATCTGAGCCAGTTCTTCCGGCGTCACGAGGTCGGTCTTGTTGATGATGACGACATCGGCGAAGGCGATCTGGTCCTCGGCCTCGCGGCTGTCCTTCAGGCGCAGCGGCAGATGCTTGGCATCGACGAGGGCGACGACGGCATCGAGTTCGGTCTTGGCGCGCACGTCGTCATCCATGAAGAATGTCTGGGCAACCGGAACCGGATCGGCAAGGCCGGTGGTTTCGACGATGATGCCATCGAAGCGGCCGGGACGGCGCATCAGGCCTTCGACGACACGGATCAGGTCGCCGCGGACCGTGCAGCACACACAGCCATTGTTCATTTCGTAGATTTCTTCGTCGGATTCGACGATCAGGTCGTTGTCGATGCCGATCTCGCCAAACTCGTTGACGATGACAGCATATTTCTTGCCGTGACTTTCGGAAAGAATGCGGTTGAGCAGTGTCGTCTTGCCCGCGCCGAGATAACCGGTGAGCACGGTAACGGGGATGGGCTTCTGCTGTGTCTGGATCGCGTCGGTCATGAGAACCTCTGGGAATGGGGCCTTGACCCCGAGGGCAATGTCCGGGGCCTGAATGGGTCGGTTTCATATAGGCGCTTGGAAGCGGCAGTTCAAAGGGTTTTGTATGTTATAAGATCACATTGCCCTTTGTGCAAAGCTGATGGTCATCGCAGCGTTTCTGCGTCGAAGGCGTCGATATCCTGCAGCAGCTCCACCAACCCGTTAACGGCATGGATAATCAGCGCTTCGCCCTTTTCCGCCGTAGCCTTAGCGGCATTGCCGGCCACGCCCTGCAGATTGAGATCCGACATCTTCCAGCCAAAGGCATGCGGGCCATAGGCGCGCAGGTGCTTGAAGCGCTCGGCAAAGTCTGTCTGGCGAGAGGGAAAATCGGCAGCTTTGTCCATATCCACCTTGTCCGGATACAAGGCCAGCATAACGGATGTTTCGATATCACCGCCGTGAATGCCGATCGCCTTTTCCTGAGGTGAAATGATGCCCTCCGGCAGGCCGAAGCGGGTCCAACTGGTGGCGACGGCCAGCATGTTGAAGCGCACGCGCGCTTCCGTGGCGACGATGGTCATGAGCGGTGAGTTGCCGCCATGGGCATTCAGCATCACGAATTTGCGGATGCCGAGCTTCGAGAGGTTTTCAGCGATATCGAGCCAACGCTTTACGGCTGAATCAAAAGAGAGCGTCTTCGTTCCTTCAACATCCATGTGCTCTAAGGAGTAGCCGACCGATTCGATGGGGAGTACGGTGATGGGCAAACCGGCCGGAAGGGCGGTTTTCAGCCTGTTGACGATGCCCTGCGCGATCAATGTGTCGGTTTCGAAGGGCAAATGCGGACCGTGCTGTTCATGGGCGCCGAGCGGCAGGACCGCGATCCAGTGGTGGCGAGCCTCAGGAGCGAGCGCCGGATCATTGTCCTCGAAACGGAACGACGGAACCAACACGGGCGTTGCCTCTTGTTTATGACGAGATGATGGGCAATGTCATAGCGCAGCCTGGGCAGTGCTTAAAGATCAAAGGGATGGCAATGGGCAAGAAGCATAAGGACGGCAAGAAGCACAAGAAAAAGAAGGATCAGACCGAGTATACGCTCGCCGATCTTTCGCCGGCCCTGACGCAGGCTGCCCGTTCCATGCGCACGGTCCTGTCACGCAACCTGCTCGAAAGCGGTCTCTATGCCGGCCAGGACGGTGTCATTCTTTCGCTTGCCGAAAGCGACGGGATGACCGCCGGCGGACTTGCCCAGAAGCTTGGCGTGAAGGCACCCACCATGACCCGCACCATCGGCCGCATGGAGGCGCAAGGCTTCCTCGAGCGCAAGCCCGATGCCGAGGATGCCCGGCTCACCAAGGTCTATCTCACTGAACTCGGCCGCGGCAGCGTGCAGGCGATCGAGCTTGCCGCCTCCTCCTGCGACAAGCTTGCGACACTCGATTTCTCCGAAAAGGAAATCCGCAATCTGGTGCGGCTGCTGAAGGCGATCGATGCCAATCTGCAGGCCGAGGCGATGCATGCCGAGGAAGATGAGGAAGATTGAAAATTTCCTCAAAAGGCGAATTGCCTGTGCCGCTTAAATCTTTTAATTAAATTTTTTAAGGCGGTCGCTGCGCTGCGGCAGTCCTTTGTCGGCTTCACGCGTTGCCTGGAGGAGGAGACGTGGCTCAGAAGATCAAGCTTTCGACGATTGCCGAAACGCTCGGCATATCAACGGCGACCGTTTCCCTGGCCTTACGCGATAGTCCCCTCGTTGCAGGCAATACCCGCGAAAAGATCAAGGAACAGGCCCGCGCACTGGGTTATATTTACAATCGCCGCGCTGCCAGCCTTCGTACCTCGCGCTCCGGCATTATCGGTGTCGTCGTCCACGACATCATGAACCCGTTCTACGGGGAGATCCTGAAGGCGATCGAAAGCGAACTCGACCGCAGCCGACACACCTTCATTCTTTCCAACCATTACGATTCCGTCGAAAAGCAGCGCACCTTCATCGAGACCCTGCTGCAGCTTGGCGGCGATGGCGTGATTATGTCGCCCGCGATCGGTACGCCGCCGGAAGATATCCAGCTTGCGGAGGAAAACGGCATGCCGGCCATCCTCGTCGCCCGCTCCATGGACAGTCAGGATGTGCCGACTTATCGCGGCGACGACAGTTACGGTATTTCGCTTGCCACCAACCACCTGATCGGTCTCGGCCATCGGACGATTGCGATGATCGGTGGCACGGACCAGACCTCGACAGGACGCGACCGCTATCAGGGTTACGTCAATGCGCTGCGCAAGGCCGGCATCGAGGTCGACCCGAACCTGCGCATTCCCGGCCCGCGTTCTAAGCAGGGCGGTTTCGAAGCCGCGGTGCATTTCCTTTCCCTGCCGCAGAAGCCGACGGCGGCCGTCTGCTGGAACGATCTGGTCGCCATCGGCCTGATGAACGGCATTGCCCGCGCCGGTCTCGTGCCCGGTCGCGATATTTCGGTCACAGGCTATGACGACCTGGAAGAGGCCTCGATTGCGACGCCGGCGCTGACCACCGTCTGGAACGGCCAGACCGAGGTTGGACGTCTTGCCGCCCGCGCCCTACTTGATCGGCTTGCCGGCAGCCATGAGCCTGATGGCATCCATCTCATCAAGCCGGAAATGCGTATCCGCCAGTCCACCAGTCCCTATCGGCCGCGTAGCTGACCGCCGAATCCAAGAGGAAAAGCCATGTCCCGTATCGCCGTTCTCGTTCCCGGGAAGATGCATGATCGCGTTCTCGCCCAGCTTAAGGACCGCTTCGAGGTGATAACCGTCGATCGCGACGAGACGCTCAAGCTCGATGCCGAGACAGCGAAACACATTCGCGGTGTGGCAGTCAGCGGAGCCTTTCCGGCTGCGTGGTTCGAGCAGTTGCCTTCTATCGAGATCGTCGCCAGTTTCGGCGTCGGGTATGATGGCATCGATGCCAAGCTCGCAGGCTCGAGAGGCATCATCGTCACCAATACGCCCGACGTGCTGAACGACGAGGTTGCCGATACGGCGATTGCGCTTCTGCTCAACACCATCCGCGAAATCCCCAAGGCGGAGAACTGGCTGCGGGACGGCAACTGGAAGCAGGGCGCTTCCTATCCGCTGACGCGCTTTTCGCTGAAGGGCCGGCATGTCGGCCTTTACGGCCTCGGACGTATCGGCCTTGAGATTGCCAAGCGGCTGGAACCCTTCAAGGTGAAGATCAGCTATCACACCCGCTCGCGTCATGCCGATGCGCCCTATGATTACCAGCCGACACTGAAAGGGCTTTCCGAGGCCGTCGATACGCTGATTGCGATCGTGCCGAAGACGCCGCAGACGCATAAGACGATCAATGCGGAAGTTCTCTCCGCGCTCGGCCCTGACGGCGTGTTGGTCAATGTCGGCCGTGGATGGACGGTCGATGAGGATGACCTGATCGCCGCGCTGAATGCCGGCACGATCGGTGCTGCCGGCCTGGATGTTTTCTATGACGAGCCGAACGTGCCGGCGGGGCTGATCGCCGCGCCGAATACGGTCCTGTTGCCGCATGTGGCCTCGGCTTCGGTTCCGACGCGCAATGCCATGGCGGATCTGGTGGCAGCAAACCTGATCACCTGGTTCGAACAGGGCAAGCCGGTTACCCCGGTGGCGGAAACGCCCGTCAAGAACTAGGGCACCCATGCACTCCCTCTGCGAAGACGGCGGGAGCTTTCGCTTTTTCCTTTTTTTCCTTGGAGTTTTTCCCGTTTCCCTACTTGGTAGGCCGGGAGGGATTGGTTATGGTCAGTTCCGGTCGCGCCCGTTTGTTGCGGCCGTAACTGTCATCGGCGGCATTTCGCCGTCTCAAGCTTATACATAGCGATTTGATCGGGGAGCGTCTGCTCCGTCCGGCGTTTTTTTCACGCCGGCAGCCGGCGTTTTCTGGAAGGAGGCAGAAATGGATTATCGCAAGCTCGGTCCCAGCGGGGCCGTCGTCACCGCATATTGCCTGGGTACCATGACTTTCGGGAAGGAATCCGATGAGGCGGCTTCCTTCAAAATGCTCGACGACTACTTCGCCTGGGGCGGCAATTTTATTGATACTGCAGACGTCTACAGCGCCGGTGCATCGGAGGAAATCATCGGCCGTTGGCTCAAGGCTCGCCCGACGCAGGCACAACAGGCGGTGATCGCCACCAAGGGCCGTTTCCCGATGGGAGACGGGCCGAACGATATCGGTCTTTCCCGCCGTCACCTCAATCAGGCGCTCAACGACTCGCTGCGCCGTCTGGGCGTCGAGCATATCGATCTCTACCAGATGCATGCATGGGATGCCCTGACGCCGATTGAGGAGACGCTGCGCTTCCTTGACGATGCCGTCCGCGCCGGCAAGATCGGCTATTATGGTTTCTCCAACTACGTCGGCTGGCATATCGCCAAGGCTTCCGAAATCGCCAAGGCCCAGGGCTATACGCGTCCGGTAACGCTGCAACCGCAATATAACTTGCTGATGCGCGACATCGAGCACGAGATCGTCGATGCCTGCAAGGATGCCGGCATGGGGCTGCTGCCATGGTCGCCGCTCGGCGGCGGCTGGCTGACCGGTAAGTACAAGCGTGACGAGATGCCGACGGGTGCTACACGCCTCGGCGAAAATCCCAATCGCGGCGGCGAAGCCTATGCGGCCCGCAATGAGCAGGAGCGCACCTGGGCGATCATCGCCACAGTCGAAGAGATCGCCAGGGCACGTGGCGTCAGCATGGCGCAGGTGGCGCTCGCCTGGGTCGCGGCACGTCCGGCCGTGACGTCTGTCATCCTCGGCGCCCGCACCTCAGAACAGCTTGCCGACAATCTCGAGGCTGCGAAACTGGTGCTGTCACAGGAGGAGACGGCGACGCTCAATGAGATCAGTGCGCCGACACCGGGGCAATATCCCTATGGTGTCCACGGCGCCAGTCAGCGTCATCGCAAGATCGAAGGCGGTCGCTGAGCCATTCGATCAGAAAGAAACAAGGCCGTCGGAGCGATCCGGCGGCCTTTCTGTTTCACGCGGTTGCCTGCGCCCGCAACGGCGACAGCCTGCTCGCGGCGTAACCCCGGACCGCGTCGCCGAAAGCGGTAAAGAGCTTGTTTGAGGGCTTGTCGGTCTCGGCCCAATATTCCGGATGCCACTGAACGCCGACGGCAAAGGCCTTGGCGCCGACGACGGAAACGGCCTCGATCGTGCCGTCTTCTGCCGTTGCTTCCACCTGAAGGCGCGGCGCGGTCCTGGCGATTGCCTGCCGATGCAGGGAGTTCACGCGGATCTCGCCGGCGCCGACGATACCGGCAATGCAGGAGCCTTCCCTGATGAAAACGCTCTGGCGGATCGCGTACATATGGTCGCGATCCGTGACATCGGGTTTACGGTGATCCCAGATGCCAGGTTGCTCCTGGATTTCACTGGCAAGCGAGCCGCCAAGGGCAACGTTCAATTCCTGAATGCCGCGGCAGATGGCAAGAAGTGGAATGGCGCGGTCGATCGCACGGCGGATCAGCGGCAGGCTCGTGGCGTCGCGGGCCGGGTCAAAGGGGCCGTCGGCTTCGGTAGCTTCGAGGCCGTAGAGCGAGGGGTGCACATTGCTGGCTGAGCCGGATACCAGCACGCCGTCTACCCGGTCGAGGATCGCATCCGTGTCGTACCCTTCCTCGAAGGCGGGAATGATGAAAGCCATCACGCCGGCGGCATTCAGGGCCGCGCGTACATATTGATGCTGTACGGCATGCCAAGTCGCACCGTCGAGACTGCGGATATCGGCAGGAATCGCAACGATCGGTTTCGTCATTTTCGCCCCTGAGAAAGATATCGGACGTTTCTGCGGCCAGAATGGCCGGTAAGTCAACGCTTGGCTTCAAGCGGTGGCCAAATTGCGGCGGTTCCTGCTGTGCGACCGATATCAGGGCGCGCTAAGCTGCTGATTCCGATGGATGGGCGAGGCCTGCCACAGAAGCGTCGTGATCCCAAAGACTAATAGACGAAAGCTTGAAACGCTTCTTCCGCCATGCTTAGCTTTGCCCCTGCTGCGGGTAGGGGTGAGGATTGCCACGCAGTGCCATCTGTATGGGAGGTTTTTGATGGATCGTCGTTCATTTATGAAAAAGGCGGGAACAGCCGGCGCCGGAGCCGTTGCCGCAACTGCTTTGGCAGCACCTGCAATTGCGCAGGAAAACCCAAAGATTGCATGGCGTATGACCTCGTCGTTTCCGAAGAGCCTGGATACGATCTATGGCGGCGCTGAAGATATTGCCAAGCATGTTTCCGATGCCACTGGCGGCAATTTCACGATCCAGCCTTTCGCAGCCGGTGAAATCGTGCCCGGCCTGCAGGCAGCCGACGCGGTCAGCGCCGGCACGGTCGAGGCAGCGCATACCTGCTCCTACTATTTTGTCGGCAAGGATCCGACCTATGCGATCGGTACGGCCCTTCCCTTCGGCCTCAATGCGCGCCTGACCAATGCCTGGTTCTTCGAAGGCAACGGCATCAGCCTGATGAACGAGTTCTATGCTACGCAGGGCATTTACGGCCTTCCGGCAGGCAATACCGGCGTGCAGATGGGCGGCTGGTTCCGCAAAGAAATCAACACGCTCGACGATCTCAAGGGCGTCAAGATGCGGATTGCCGGTCTTGCGGGCAAAGTGCTCGAAAAGCTCGGTGTCATCCCGCAGCAGATTGCTGGCGGCGACATCTACCCGGCTCTGGAAAAGGGCACGATCGATGCATCCGAATGGGTTGGCCCCTATGACGACCTGAAGCTCGGCCTGCACAAGGTTGCCAAGTACTACTATTATCCCGGCTTCTGGGAAGGCGGTCCGGCGATTCACGCCTTCTTCAATCTCGAAAAATGGAACAGCCTGCCGAAGCATTACCAGACGATCCTGGCTGATGCCTGCACTTATTCCAACACGAAGATGATGGCGAAATACGATATGAAGAACCCTGGCGCGCTGAAGCAGCTCGTCGCGGAGGGTGCCACACTTCGTCCCTTCAGCCAGGAAATCATGGAAGCATCCTTCGAGGCTGCAACCGGCATCTATGGCGACATCTCCTCGAAGAACCAGTATTTCAGGAAGATCTACGACGATCAGACGGCATTCAAGCGGGATGCCTATCTCTGGATGCAGCTCTCGGAATACACTTTCGATACGTTCATGATGATCCAGCAACGTGCAGGCAAACTATAAGGCGACTGTCGCTTCTTAGTCAGGCCACCGATCAAAAAGCCCCGGACAAAAATTCGGGGCTTTTGTTTTCGATGGGTCATTTCCAGTTCTCATCGAATACGGGGATTCTCTATCCCTTTGTTGTCACAAAGAATTCATGGTTCGGAACCGCTGCGCATTTTTGCTGGAATTGCTCTACTGCGCAGGTGGCGACGGAGGTGTGCTTGGCAGCGTCGGTAAGGTCAGGCCTGGAATCTGCGGAGACCCTCCTCCACCTGGGGCTCCCAATGGCGGCAGGCCCAGCTGGCCACCGAAGTCCGGTACTTCGATCTTAATCGAGTTCGGATCCACCTTCGGGCCGTGATCCAGCCAGTAGGTGACCGATTCCGGCCAAAAGATCACGATTGCCACGAGAATGAGCTGCATGCCGACCCAGGGCAGGGCGCCAAGGTAGATATCTTTGGTGCGGACATCCCTATTGGCGATGGAGCGCAGGTAGAAGAGCGCGAAGCCGAAGGGCGGATGCATGAAGCTCGTCTGCATGTTCACGCAGATCAAGACGCCGAACCAGATCAGGTCGATACCGAGATTGGATGCGACCGGCGCCAGCATCGGGATGACGATGAAGGCGATCTCGAAGAAATCGAGGAAGAAGGCGAGGATGAAGATGAAAATGTTGACAAAGATCAGGAAACCGACCGGGCCGCCGGGAATACCCGATAGCATGTGCTCGATCCAGCGCGAGCCGTCCATGCCCTGGAAGACCAGGCTGAAACAGGTGGAGCCGATCAGGATCATCACAACCATGGAGGTGATGTGCGTGGTCGATGTCATCGCCTCGCGGATCAGCGGCCACGTCAGGCGCCGGTTCATGGCTGCGAGCGCCATGGCGCCGACGACGCCGAGCGCGCCGGCTTCCGTCGGCGTCGCAAGTCCCATGAAGATCGTGCCGAGCACCAGGAAGATCAGCACGATCGAGGGCACCATGCCCATCAGCACTTTCATGAGCAGCGCCCAATTGAAGTCGCCGCGCACTTCCTTTGGCAGCGGTGGCATCGATTTTGGCCGGACGATCGACAGCACCAGAATGAAGAGCACGAAGATCGCCACCTGCAGGATCGAGGGGCCGATTGCGCCGCGATACATGTCGCCGACCGATTTGCCGAGCTGGTCGGCGAGAACGACGAGTACCAGCGAGGGCGGGATCACCTGAGTGATTGTGCCGGAGGCGGCGATGACGCCGGTGGCAAGGCGCGGATTGTAGCCGTAGCGCAGCATGATCGGCAGCGAAATCACACCCATGGTGATGACCGAGGCGGCGACCGTCCCGGTGATCGCGCCGAGTACGGCGCCGACGAGGATGACTGCATAGGCGAGGCCGCCGGGAATGCCGCCGAAGAGTTTGCCGGTGCCCTCAAGCAGATCCTCGGCCAGCCCGCAGCGCTCCAGTATCGCACCCATGAAGGTGAAGAAGGGAATGGCGAGCAAGAGGTCGTTGGATACGATGCCGAAGAAGCGCGGCGGCAGTGCTTGTAACCAGACCGCACCGAAATGGCCGGTGACGATGCCGACGATGCCGAAGAACAGGCCGACGGCGGCCAGCGAAAAGGCGACCGGAAAGCCGTAGAGCATGAAGACGACCATGCCCAGGAACATGGCCGGCGGAATGATACCGAAATCAAACAAATCCGTTCCTCCAGGCGCGCGTTATTGCAGCGGCTTTTCGTATTTCGTGTCGATGTTGATATGGCCGGTAAGGGCTGCGATCCGCTTGATCAGCTCGGAAACGCCCTGAAGGGAAAGCAGGCCGAAACCGGCGACCAGGATCAGCTTGACTGGCCAGCGGATCAACCCGCCGGCGTTGCCCGATATTTCCCCCTGTTGGTAGGAAAGCGCGAAGAAGGGCCAGCAGACCCAAGTGAGGAAGACGCAGACGGGAATGAGGAAGAGGATGAGGCCGATGACGTCGATCCAGATCTTCGCCCTGTCGGAAACCGAACCATAGATCAGGTCGACGCGGACATGCTCGTTGTTGCGCAGCGCATGCGAGGCGCCGAGCAGCACGACGAAGGCGAAGAGATACCACTGGATCTCGAGCCAGCCGTTCGAGCTGTAGTTGAAGGCATAGCGGACGATGGCGTTTCCGGCGCTGATCAGGCAGCAGAAAAGCACCATGTATTCGGAAAGTTTGCCCATGAACTGGCTGATCGAGTCGATCAGCCGACTGGCGGCCAGGAATACCGACATTCGCCTCCCCTTATTGTCTTGCCGTTTCGGCAGTTCTCCCCTGCAACCGGTGTAGAACAGGGTTTTTGAAATTGGAAGGATAAATGACCCGCCTTGGAGTATAGTCTTATGCGGCCAGACCCCTGTGATCCCGGTGAAAATTCCGGCAACTTTCGCGCGGATATATTTTTCATTAATCTCGCGATAAAGCTGCAATATCGCGTGCCGGATGTGCAGTTCATCCTATGGTTTTAGAAAAATTGACCAAATGTTTGAACCGTTTGAAATCAATTTTTAAAGGGTTCGGTTTACATTCCCCGCGCACAGGGAAAGTATGGATGAAGCCACATAACCCGAACAGGGTCCCTAAGGATGTGTATCTGTCGTTTGTGAGTTCTCTCTCCGGGAACCGCATGACGCTTTTGGCTGGCGTCATTGTACATTCGGCAACTTTCCTTGCCGTCGCCGCCAAAACTCAGTCTTCCGTTTATATACTCCTGGCAGTTGCCTTCATCGTGGTGTTCTGCGCCCGCATGGCGATCTTCCGCCTGTTCGACAAGGTAAACAAGGACAGGCTGTCCTTTGCGGAGATCGAGCGGTGGGAGAAGGTTCTTGTGGTCGGAGCAGCGGGCACGACGACACTCCTCGGTATCGGCAGCGGCTATGCCATCTTCTTCACGCGCGATTCCTTTGCCGAGCTCGCCTGCATCGCAGTGACCATGGCGACGATGGTTTCCGTCGTCGGCCGCAATTATGGCTCGCGCATGGCGGTCGACCTGCAGACATTCTCCTGTTGCCTGCCGATGATCATCTGCAGCGTGATGACGCTCGATTTCTACCGCGGCATCCTGTCGGTCTTCCTCATACCGTTCTGGCTGACGACACGGGCCATGGCGACCGGTGTACGTGAATTCCTCTATGAGAATGTGATCGCGCGCCGTGAGATTGCCTCGATCGCCGAGCGCTTTGACACTGCGTTGAACAACATGCCGCACGGCCTCGTCATGGTCGATACGGAGAACCGGATCCAGGTCATCAACCGCAAGGCCTGCGAGCTCCTCAAGATCGGGGCACCGGATCGGTTGAAGGATCGCGATCTCGGCGCGGTGTTGCGTTATGGCGCCCGCTACAGCTTCATGGACGCTTCGCAGCCGGAGCTGATCCTGCGGCAGCTGACGCAGGTTGCCGAAGGCAGCCTGTCGCGTACGCTCATCCATTTCCCCGAGGGGCTATCGCTGGAATTTTCCGCGAGCCGACGCGCAGATGGCGGTGCCGTATTGATCTTCGAAGACGTTTCGAGCCGTGTGAAGGCCGAGCAGAAGATCCTGCACATGGTGCGCTTCGACGCACTGACCGGCCTGCCAAACCGCGAATATTTCGGCCATCTCGTGCAGGATTATCTCGCCAGACATCCGAAGAAACGCGGTCCTGTCGGCTTCATGATCCTCGATATTGACGAGTTCAAGCATGTCAACGACATGCGGGGGCACGTGACCGGCGACCACCTGCTCTGCGCCATCGCCATGCGGGTCAAGGAGATGGCCGGCAACGCCATCGTCGGCCGCCTGATGGGCGATCAATTCATCCTCTTCTTCCCGCATGCGCGTGACCGGCAGGTGCTGGATGCCGACATCCGTAAGCTGCACGCTACGATCCAGGGTCAATATGAAGTCGACGAGGTAACCTTCCTCGTCTCGCTCAGTGCCGGGTACGCCGTTCTCGAAAGCAACGCCTTCGCCATGGACGAATGGAGCGTTAAGGCTGATCTTGCACTGTTCGAAAGCAAGTCGCGCTTGAAGGGCGGAATTGCCGGTTTCGAGCGCGAAATGGATGGCCGCTATATCGAGCAGCAGAAGCTCAAGGCGGATCTGCGCGAGGCCGTGGCTGCAAATGCGCTTCATCTCGTCTTCCAGCCGATGTTCAAGGCCGATGGCCTGCGCATCGAATGTGCTGAAGCGCTGGCTCGCTGGGTACATCCGGAAAAGGGATACATTCCGCCCGACGTCTTCATCCGCCTTGCCGAAGAGATGGGCATCATCTCGCAGATTACGCGGTTCGTACTCTTCAAGGCCTGCGAAGAATGCATGAGCTGGCCGGATCATATCGCCGTTTCGGTCAACCTATCGGCGCGCGACTTGCGTGATGCGGACATCCTGTCGGTCGTTTCGGACGCGCTGGAGCACTCGGGTCTTAAGGCGTCGCGCCTGCATCTGGAAATCACCGAAAGCAGCCTGATCGACGAGCCGGCGGTCGTGCGCGCCATCCTTGCCGAATTGCGCAGCCGCGACATCACCATCGCCATCGACGATTTCGGCACGGGCTTCTCCAGCCTCAGCTATCTCGACACTCTGCCGCTCGATATCGTCAAGATCGACCGCTCCTTCGTACGTAACATCGTCGAAGATACGCGCCGCCTGAAACTGTTGCGCGGCACGGTCCACCTTGCCCGCGAGCTCGGTCTCAAGATCGTCGTCGAGGGGGTCGAAACCCCGGAGCAGCTGGCGCTTCTCAACAAGCACCGCAGCACAGATCTCATACAGGGTTACGTCTTTTCCCCGCCGGTTCCCTCGAAGGAAATCGGCATCCTCTCCCAAGCTCTCAACCGCCGCGCGGCGCCGCGTCGCCGCGCCAAGGTCGCCTGATCAGGGCCATATCTGGCGGTACGACCACGGGCATATTCGCGGCCATTAACCTTAATGATTCAAATATGCCCCAAATTTTTATCAAATCTTGCGCTTTAATGAATGTGGTATGATTAATGACCCGTTAACAACGGGGTGCATCTATGGCGTCTGTCCCTTTGAGTACGAGTGACTTTTCGAAAAAGGTTCTCGAAGTTCTTGATAATGTCGAATATCGCCGCGTCGAAAGCACTGAAGACATGGAGGATGTCGAGCGGCTGCGTTACAAGGCCTACAAGGCGCATGACACGCTGGCGCTGGCCCCGAAGGGACTGCTCGACGACACGGATTTCGACAGCCATGCTCATGTTTTCGGGCTTTATTATTACGGCGAACTCGTCAGCACGATCCGTATTCACCATGTGACACCGGAACATCGCGTTAGCCAGTCGGCAGGCGCCTTCCCAGAAGCAATCGATGCGCTTCTCGATGCAGGCCTAAGCTTAATCGATCCGGCGCGTTTTGCCGCCGATCCCGATCTGACTGCCGATCTGACCTGGATTCCCTACCTGACGCTGCGGCCAAGCATCGTCGCGGCCGCGCATTTCCGCGCACATCGGGTTCTGCAGTTCGTCCGCCCGCCGCATGCGGCATTCTACAAGCGTGTTTTCTATGCAGACACCGTCGTGCCGGGCCAGAAGGCCAAAAATTACGGGATCGACATGACGCTGATGGCGACCAACGTCATCGAGGTCGGCCGCAAGCTTCTTACGCGTTATCCCTTCTTCATTTCCAGCGCCAGTGAGCAGCGGATGATGTTCGCGCGCGGCGCGGAAAACACGCTGCCGTCGCTCACCATCGTTCCCACCGCCCGTTTCGTGCCGGAAGGCCAGCTCGGAACGGATCTGCCGCTTTGACTCTTCCATAGGAAATGCCCTCTCCGTATCAGGAGAAGGGCGTTCCTGCGGCATTCTCATGCATTGCGCTTTCGCCCGTCATTGTGTAATCCCTGCGGGTAGGGATTTGCCTTGCTGAGGCAAGGGAATCAGGCAGTGCTAAGGCATTTCAGGGAGACGATATTCATGGCCGAACATCATACCGGACCGGTCGAGACCGGCGCGCCGATGGACTACAAGGAACATGAAAAGACCTACGACATGTTCATTGCCGGCACGAAATACGGCACGATGCTTCTAATTGCCCTGATGCTTGCCATGACTGCAGGTTTCTTCGGCGGCGCCGGCTTCCTCGGCGGCATCCTCGTCTTCCTCATCATTCTCGTCGCCGGCATCTTCCTGCTCCGCTAAGTGCGGCCCGCGGGAAGACAAGTTTTCCGAACTTTGTGAAGTAGATGCTTGGCCCGAGCAGGCGAGCAGCCTGCGACGGTCCAGCTGACCCGGAGGAGGGGGCAGTTGGCGAATATCATTTTCGTAGCAAAGGAAATCACTGATGATGAGACGCGCGTTGCCGCGTCTGTCGAAACCGTGAAAAAGATAAAGTCGTTCGGCTTCGATATTATCGTCGAAGCAGGCGCTGGAACGCTTTCCCGCATTCCGGACAGCGAGTTCGAGGCCGCGGGTGCTGCAATCGGCACATTCGCGGATGCAGCGTCCGCCGATGTCATCCTCAAGGTCCGCCGGCCGAGCGAAAGCGAAATTTCCGGTTACAAGACCGGTGCCGTCGTCATTGCCATCATGGATCCCTATGGCAATGACGAGGCGGTTGCCGCGATGGCTCGATCGGGCCTTTCCACCTTCTCCATGGAACTGATGCCGCGCATCACCCGCGCGCAGTCGATGGACGTGCTGTCATCCCAGGCCAATCTTGCCGGCTATCAGGCCGTCATCGAAGCTGCCGTCGTTTATGACCGAGCCATGCCGATGATGATGACGGCGGCAGGCACGGTTCCCGCCGCCAAGGTTTTCGTCATGGGTGCGGGCGTTGCCGGTCTGCAGGCGATCGCGACGGCGCGCCGCCTTGGCGCCGCCGTCTCGGCGACAGATGTTCGCCCCGCGGCCAAGGAACAGGTCGCCTCGCTCGGCGCCAAGTTCATCGCCGTCGAGGACGAAGAGTTCAAGGCGGCGGAAACCGCCGGCGGCTATGCCAAGGAAATGTCCACCGAATACCAAGCCAAGCAGGCGGCACTCGTCGCCGAGCACATCGCCAAGCAGGACATCGTCATCACGACCGCACTCATCCCCGGCCGTCCGGCGCCGCGGCTGGTGTCCCGCGCCATGCTGGCTTCGATGAAGCCGGGTGCGGTGGCTGTCGATCTCGCGGTCGAGCGTGGCGGTAATATCGAAGGCGTGGTCGCGGGCGAGGTCGCCGATGTCGAAGGCGTGAAGGTAGTCGGCTTCTCGAACATGGCGGGCCGTGTGGCCGCCAGTGCCTCCGCGCTTTATGCCAAGAACCTTGTCACCTTCCTGGAGACGATGGTGAACAAGGAAACGAAATCGGTCGTGCTCAACCTCGAAGACGAGCTCATCAAGGCGACGATGCTGACCTATGCGGGGGATGTCGTGCATCCGGCATTCGGCGGCGCCAAGAAGGGGGATAACTGATGGCCAGTGAAGCAATGGACAAGGCGCTGGAACAGCTCGACCAAGCCGTCACCGCGGTTATCACCGCTGCTGCCCAGGCACCTGAGGCGGCAAGTGCCGCAACCGGCGGGGCGATCGATCCCTTCGTCTTCCAGTTCGCGATCTTCGTACTGTCGATCTTCGTTGGCTATTACGTCGTCTGGTCGGTGACGCCGGCGCTGCATACGCCGCTGATGGCCGTGACCAACGCGATCTCCTCGGTCATCGTCGTCGGTGCGCTGCTTGCAGTCGGCATTTCGACCAGCGGGCTTGCGACAGGCTTCGGTTTCGTGGCCCTCGTGCTCGTCTCGGTGAATATCTTCGGCGGCTTCCTCGTGACGCAGCGCATGCTGGCGATGTACCGCAAGAAGGACAAGTGAGGCATCGATGACCAATCTTGCAGCCTTCCTTTATCTCGTCTCCGGCGTGCTGTTCATTCTGGCGCTGCGCGGGCTCTCGCATCCGGCCACCAGCCGCAAGGGCAATCTCTACGGCATGATCGGCATGGGGATTGCGATCCTCACGACACTGGTGCTGGCAACGCCTGATTTCGGCGGCTTCGTCCTCATCATCCTCGGTCTTGCCATCGGCGGCAGTGCGGGCGCCTATATCGCCCGCACCATCGCCATGACCTCGATGCCGCAGCTCGTGGCCGGCTTCCATTCGCTGGTCGGCCTTGCCGCGGTTCTGGTTGCCGCATCGGCGCTCTATACGCCTGATGCCTTCGGAATCGGCGAGATCGGTCAGATCCACACTGAAGCACGCATCGAAATGGCGCTCGGCGTGGCGATCGGTGCTCTGACCTTCAGCGGCTCCATCATCGCTTTTCTTAAGCTCGACGGGCGCATGTCCGGCAAGCCTATCCTGCTGCCCTTTCGGCATCTGATCAACATCACCCTGCTTGCCCTGATCGTGCTCTTCATCATTGGGCTGGCGGTGACGGAAAGCCATTTCGACTTCTGGGCGGTCGTGGCTCTGTCGCTGGCGCTCGGCGTGCTCCTGATCGTGCCGATCGGCGGCGCCGACATGCCAGTCGTCGTGTCGATGCTGAATTCCTATTCGGGCTGGGCCGCCGCCGGCATCGGCTTCACGCTCGGCAATCTGGCGCTCATCGTCACCGGCGCGCTGGTCGGTTCCTCGGGCGCGATCCTGTCTTATATCATGTGCAAGGGTATGAATCGCTCCTTCATCTCCGTTATCCTTGGCGGTTTCGGCGGCGAGACGTCGGGTGGTGCGGCGGATAACTCGGACAAGACCGTCAAGCTCGGCTCGGCCGAGGATGCGGCCTACCTTATGGCGAATGCCTCGAAAGTCATCATCGTGCCTGGTTACGGCATGGCGGTGGCGCAGGCACAGCATGCGCTGCGCGAACTCGCCGATAATCTCAAGAAGAACGGCGTGGAAGTGAAGTACGCGATTCATCCGGTTGCCGGCCGCATGCCCGGCCATATGAACGTGCTGCTTGCCGAGGCCAATGTGCCTTATGACGAAGTCTTCGAGCTTGAGGACATCAACTCGGAATTCGCCCAGGCCGATGTCGCCTATGTCATCGGCGCCAACGACGTCACCAACCCGGCGGCGCGCGACGACAAGACCTCGCCGATCTACGGCATGCCGATCCTCGACGTCGATAAGGCCAAGACCTGCCTGTTCGTCAAGCGTTCGCTCGGCTCGGGCTACGCCGGCATCGACAACACGCTGTTCTACAAGGACGGCACGATGATGCTGCTTGGCGATGCCAAGAAGGTGACGGAAGAGATCAACAAGGCGATCACTCATTAATCGAAAAGCCCGCTTCGCCGGGCTTTTCATTTGCGCCGCGAGCGATCAGATTTCGCCCGGCACCAGTGTCATCTTCTCGACACCGACGGCGAGATTGAGACCCTCCTGGGCCTGCAGGTTCAGTGGCTGCAGCATGAAGGCCTTGTTGGTGCCGCCGGCAATGACCTTGGCACCTCCGCCGGCACCGAGGCTGGCATCGGCGCCAATGCCGTAATATTCTCCTGTCAGCGCGAAATCGGGAACATTGGTGCCGGTCTTGGCAAGCACCTGCCAGATCATCACGCTCTTGCCGGTCTGGCCGATATCGATGCCGAATTTCTCGATCTTGCCGGCATAGACCGCCTTCGGGCCGCCGGAAGCTGGCGTATAGGTGCAGATCAGGTTCTTCTCAGACGTGACGATCAGCCCCTGGCCACCATCCGATCCGCAGACGAGTCGGCCAAGCGACATATAGTCGGCAGCTGCGGCGGACCCGGCCCAGGCTGCAGCCGAAACGACTGCCGCAGCAATCATGGTTTGCTTGAACATGGTCCTTCTCCTTTTGAATGACCTGTTCGAAACGGGCGGTTGCAGTGATTGTTCCGGTCGCGCTAATCGCGCTCCATCATCCCACGCTGGGCGGTGAGGATCCAGACGAGACCTTCCGGGCGGAAGTCAATATCGACCTTGCCCCGGAAAGCGGCGGCGGCATGTGCCTTGATGACGGTGGTGCCGAAGCCGGTGCGCGCCGGCGGTTTGACCACCGGACCGCTGCTTTCAGTCCAGGTGAAACGCAGCATGTTGTCCTCTGCCGGCTGCCATTCGAAACGCACACGGCCTTGAGGCACGGACAGCGCTCCGTATTTTACCGAGTTGGTAGCAAGTTCATGCAGTGCCAGGCCGAGGTTCTGAACGGCATCGGGCTTGAGGATAAAATCCGTACCCTCGATTTTCACCTGTTCACGGGCCTGCGGAAAAGCCTGAAGATGAATATCGATGACGCGATGCAGCGAGACGCCGGACCACTGCTCGCCTGTCAGAAGCTCGATCGAGCGCACGAGCCCTTCAAGGCGATGGGCGACGGCTAGCCGGAATGTCTCGACGCTGTCGGCCCGCTTGGAGAGTTGACGCATCATGGCGAGAACAAGCGTCAGCAGGTTCTTGGTACGATGGACCAGTTCATGCATGACGAAGCGCAGCCGGTCCTCGCTCTGGCTACGGTCGAAAGAGGCATTGGAAAGCGCAATCGCCACCTGGTTGGCCTCGATAACGCTGGTTTCGACCGGCGAGACGATATGGCCTTCGCCGAGCCGGTTTGCCATGTCGGCAATTTCACGGATCGTGGAGCGGACCTGCCGGGCAACGGCATAGGTGGCAAGCACGGCGACGAGCAGCAGCACGAGGCCGCCGATCAGCAGGAAGCGCCAAGTGCTGACGATCGGTGCTTGTGCAGTTGCGATCGGCCCCCATACCACCGTCTTCCAGGACCAGCCGGGAATCTGCGCATAGCCCAGCATGGCGTGCGGGAGGATGTCGCTGTCTTCGAAAACGCCGCTGGAAGCGACGAGCGATGGCAGAATACGCGGGTCGAAGGGTTCGCCGGGCTGCAGATTGGCGGGGCCGCGGCTTGCTACGACATGACCACCCTGATCGATCACCGCTGCCGACCAGCCGGATGCAAGACCTTCGGTCGTGACGAGTTTTGCGAGGTCGCTGGCATTCTGGGTGATGATCAGCGCGGCGACAGGATCCTCGTCACGCGGCAGCGTGACGTTATAGACCCACGTGCCGCTCGTTGCGCCCATGAAGACGTCCGAGGCTTCGATCCGGCCAGATTTCATGGCGGCTTCGAGAGCCGCTGGATTCGTCATCTTGCCAAGCGGGGTGCCGAAGTCGCGACGAGTATTGAGAAATTGCTGCCCGGTCCTGTCGACGGCGATCACATAGAGCGTATCGCCGCGCAGTGCCGTTTCCGTACGGTTGTAGAAAGACTCATAGTCGCCGCCCTCCAGTTCGGGAGAGGAGGACAGCAGCCGCAATGTCGTGGCCATATCCTGAAGCTGGCGATCGATGGTTCGCGACAGCGCCAGCGCATCCTGCGCGGTTTCGCGCTTGAGCGTGGACCGCTGATTGTCCTCCAGCTGCATGAGGAGAAGGGCAACGAAGGCGAAGATCGGCAGTGCAATCGCCACGGCCATGGCGACGAGATATGTTCCGATCGAAGCTTTCGGGAAAAGACGTACGGCAAACTTCATCGATGCCGCCCCCGGTCTGTCGGGGCTTGATGTTGCGGAAGCACGGTTTCGCCTGCCGTCACGAAAGCAAGAATCCGCATCACTCGCAAACGCCCCTTACATTCGTACCGCCCAATAGCCCGCTATTAAAGCAAGGCCATGTTAGGGGGCAGGGCATTTGGTTGCAACCTACTAAAATAGTCAGGTGTAAAATCGTCAATTTTTTCCCGACTGTTCTGCGTCGGCGAAGCGCTGCAACCGGAAGGGCATGAGGCTTTCGTCACTCTTGCCTGACAGAAGCTCGTCGGCGGCAAGCAGGCCTGCAAGCGGAGCAAGTGTGACACCGGAGTGCATCACCGCGGCATAAAGACCCGGCAGGCCAGCATTTCCGATGATGGGGAAACCATCAGCCGGTGTCGGGCGATAGCCGATAGTGAAGAAATCGAACGTCAAATCGCCATTGTCTATGATCGTCGCCTTCACGCGTGCGAAGAGTTCCGCAGCGCTTGCCTGATGGTCTTCGCCGGGGTCGCCGCCACCGAAATCCGTGCCGGCGATGATTCGGCCCTCCGCTGTCTGGCGCATATGCAGACGCGGTGTCATGACGAGGCCGTTCAAGCGTTTCGAGACAGGACGGGAGTGCACGATCAGGCCGGCCGGCGTGGAGAGCGGCAATGTTATTCCCGCCGAGGCAGCGATCGGAACTGCGCCTGCGCCTGCGGCCAGCACGACATGATCGGCTTCGAGCATGCCTTCCGACGTGACGACCCCGATGATTCGTCCGCCACTCTGCAGCAGACCGTTGACCGTGGCATGAACGAACGTCGCACCATGCGCCTCGGCATCCGCAAGCAGCAAACGTGCGGCGGCAATGGGCTCGACCGCGCCCTCTTCTGCGACATGGAGGGCGAAATCCGGATACTCGCCGAGGCCGGGTTCGAGCAGCGCGCTTTCCTCCCGGTTCAGCCGGGTGATACCGTAGCCCCAACGGCCATGCTCATCGGCATAGGCTTCGAGATCGGCCGGCGGCATATCCCAGCAGAGACCGCCGCACCAGGCAAGCGGCAGGCCGGGCAGTTCCCGCGCCAGCCGCTTCCATTCGGCCATCGCCCTGCGGCGGAAATGGAAATAGAATTCAGGATTGCCCCAGCTCGCATTGATCCAGGCAAAAGAGCAAGGTGTCGCCACGCCGCCGAGTTCTTCGCCGATGATGGTGACTGCTGCACCCTTGCGTGTGAGATGCCAGGCGATGGAGGCGCCAATGATGCCGGCGCCGACGACGATTACATGCGGTTTCGCTGTCATCGTCATCACCTCTTCCTGTTTCTGCTAGCCGGCCGTGCCGCCGACGCGGGCAAGGCCGTCCCGGGCCGGCTGGTACTTCGGATCGAGGCCGACAGCGTGGCGGTAGGAACGGATTGCCTTATCCTTCTCGCCGCGGCGCTCGTAGACGAGAGCCTGGTTTGCCCAGGATTCGGCGAGGTTGCCATTCAGTTCGATCGCGTGGTTGAAATCCGCGAAGGCGTTGTCGTCGTCGTTCAGCGCGATATAGGAAATGCCGCGGCCATTATAGGGCTCGGGCGAGTTCGGCGAGAGCGAGATCGCCTTCGAGAAGTCGTCGATCGCCTTATCCTGCTGATTGCGCTTCTGATAGATCAGGCCACGGTTGTGGTAGGCGCGGCCATCTGTCGTGCCGAGCTGGATCGCTTTCGAGAAATCGTTGAAGGCCTGATCGTCCTGGCCGGCCATGCGGTAGACATTGCCGCGGCCGATATAGGCGACGTCATAGCTCTGATTGATCTGCAGCGCGGCATTGTAATCGCCGATCGCCTGCGCCTGCTGACCCATGTTGCGGTAGACCAGCGCGCGGTTGGCATAGGCCTGGAAGAAACGCGGATTGATCTGCAGCGCGGTATTGAAGTCGTCGAGCGCCTTGCGGAACTCGCCGGCGCGACCATAGGCGGAACCGCGGACATTATAGCCTTCCGGATCGCGCGGATTGGCATTGATGACGGCCGTCAGCGACGCGATGTTTTCCTGCGAGCCCTGCGCCTTGTCGATGCGGATCACAGCATCAGACGTGTTGGTCGTTTCGCAACCGGCAAGGCCAAGTGCGGCGATAAGAGCCAGAGAGGCAAATAAGACCGATTTCTGCGAACGCAACGAGCGGGACGGATTGAAGGTTATTATAGCCATTCGGGCTCGCTTTCCCCATGCATCATATCCGGCAAGGCGGATATGCAATCTTCAGCAGCAAACTAAAAAAGGCGGCGGCGAAACTCATCGCCCCCGCCACACATGCACCTGAAAACGTCGAAAAAACGACGGCACCGCCTCAGCGTGCTGCAACCAGACCTTCGCGCTGCGCGCGCTTGCGGGCCAGCTTGCGAACACGACGAACAGCCTCAGCCTTTTCGCGAGCACGCTTCTGCGACGGCTTCTCGTAGTAGTCGCGCATCTTCATTTCGCGAAAAATGCCTTCGCGCTGCATCTTCTTCTTGAGAGCGCGGAGAGCCTGGTCAACATTGTTATCGCGGACAAGTACCTGCACGAGAATCACGTTCCTTTGGTTTGGTTGATGCCGGAAGGCGGCGCAGCGCCTGGGGCAAAAATATAACGTTCGCGCGGCCGCAGCCTTGCGATTGGTGAAGCGGGATAGCAGATCGAGGGAGTGAAGTCCAGACGGCATGTGCGAATGGGCGGAAAAATGCCGCCCATGATTACAGGGCGCTAGGAACGCGCCGTCTCGGGCTTGGTTTCGTCGAGCGCGGCGATCGCTTCCTTCAGCGCGGCTATCACGCGGGAACGGTCGGCGGGCTCAAGCCGGGCCATGTCCAGATGCAGGTCCAGGCCGGCCAGATGTTCGCTCAGAACGCGGCTCTTCTGATTGGTGCCGAGCATCAGCCCGTCCACGGCGTAAGGTACGATCTCCCGCTGGATCCCCTTCATGGTAATCGGCGGCAGGGGATGGGCGTCGACGATATCCTTCACCAGCGCATAGGTTTCGTAGCTGATGACGATTTCGCCGCCCTGGGCGATCGATTGAAGGCGGGCGGCGAGGTTCGCTTCGGCGCCGATGATCGTATAGTCCATGCGGTCGTTGCTGCCGAAATTGCCGACGTTGCAGTAACCGCTGTTGATCCCCATGCGTACCACGAAGGGCTCCTCGGTGCCGTTCCTGCGCCATCTGTCCTTCAGTTCACCGAGCCGGTGCTGCATGTCCACCGCCATGCGCAGGCATGCCTTGGCATCTTCCTCCGGCCCCTTGGTCTCGGGATCGCCGAAGAACACCAGCATCGCATCGCCGATGAACTTGTCCACCGTGCCGCCGTGGTTAAGTGCGATGGCGGACATTTCGGTCAGATATTCGTTCAGCATCTCCGTCAGTGCTTCCGGCTGCAGGCGCTCTGTCGTCGCGGTGAAATCCTTGATGTCGGAGAAAAAGATCGTCAGGCGCTTGCGCTCGGTGTGGACGACCACATCCTTCTGGCCGCTGAAGATGCTCTTGTAGATCTGCGGCGGCAGGTACCGGGAAATCTTGAGAGAAACGCTGGCGAGGAATTCGTTTGCGGCTTCAAGGTCGCGGTTGGCGCTATGGATGACGCGCGTCTGCTGACGCTGCAGGACGATGAAGCTGATGCCGATGATGGCGACGAAGAAGAAGTAGCAGAGCAGATATTTGAAGGCGAGGATATTGCTCGCATAGGGCTGACGGATGATGACTTCCTGGATGCCGCGCACATCGCCCACCTTCCAGTCTTTCTTCGGGCTTTCAGGATGGGTATTGTGGCAGGCTACACAGGCCTGACCCATGACGACAGGTGTGATGAGCCGCAGGGTATCGGTAAATCCGACGCGGATGAGATCCGTCAGCGTCTGGCCGGAATTGGTGCGCAGAGCCGTGAGCGACGCCTTTTCGAAACTATCGAGATCGTGAGGCGCACGGTTCTTGAAGGGCAGGTCGGAGAGGAAGCGATAGGTAATATTGGCCTGCTGCTCCTTGATGACGTCGCCGAGTTCCAGCGAAAGCGTCGCCGGCAGCGGAATGGCGCCTGGAATATTGGCATAGTTGTGGGAGACGACGGTGCCGTTGACGTCACCTGCCTGATGGGCGGCAAGCACTCGGCCGACGACATTCGCCGAATAATAGGAGCGGATGCTTGTGACAAGCGAACTCATGTCCCGTGCCTGCCGGCGCAGAGCGCTTTCGGAAAGATTGCTGATATCGAGCCAGACAGCAAGCGGCAGTCCGGCAAGCATCGCCAGCACGACGACGACCAGCCAGTAGCCGCTTCTGCGCGCGGTGAAAGCCGAATCTTCGGCAGTTCTTGCCGTGGTCTCTCCTTGCGGATCTGCCATGGCTCATCCCCTCGACATCAATCGCATTGTTAAATCCCCTGAGACACAGAAACATTTCGTCGCGTGCGCGGCAAGGCCGACGCTTGTAGGTCGGGCCGAAAGCGAGGACCAAATCTGGAAGTAATACCGTGGTGTGTTGCCGTTACATCTCAGCGAAAATACTGGGCCAGTGCCGATGGGCGGATCCTGTATTGCCGTCTGTTTGTTTTTCAGCTTGTGCGCATGAGCGAATGGTCTTTGACGTCGAACAGGCGTAGCCTGCCTGCGGCGGGGAGGTCGGGCAAAACATGACGCGCTTGCAGCAGATCGGTGTGCTGATCGGCCTGATCATCGTGGCCGCGCTTGCGATGTTCCGCGCAAGCGATCCACCGGTGCTGAAGCAGATCCGCGACGTCACCTTCGATGAGTATCAGCGCCTCGTGCCGCGCAGCTTCGAAGCGATGCCGGTTCGGGTGGTCGATATCGACGAGGCTTCCCTGCGGGAGTTCGGCCAGTGGCCCTGGCCGCGCGACAGGCTGGCGACGCTGGTCGAGCGTCTCTCCGACATGGGAGCGGCGGCCATCGCCTTCGACGTCATCTTCGCCGAGCCCGACCGAATGTCGCCGCGCAATGTCATCCAGGAAGTGGAGGGCGTCGATCCATCGCTCGCGGCGCAATTGCCTGACAATGACGAGATATTCGCGCAATCGATCGAAGGAAAGCCAGTCGTTCTCGGCTTCGGGCTTTCCAATGAAGGCAATTACAAGCCGCCGGTGAAGGCCGGTTTTGCTTTTATCGGCGAAAGTCCGCTGTCAGCACCTCCGCATCTTAACGCTTCGACGCCGCTCCGGCCGAGGCTGGAGGCGAATGCCGCGGGGCTTGGCCATGTCAGTCTCAATCCCGGCAGCCCGTCATCGGTGGTGCGCGCAGTGCCGCTGTTCCTCAGCGATGGTGAACAGTTTTATCCCAATCTTGCGATCGAAGCGTTGCGGGTAGTGCAGAGTGCTTCGACCTATGTGCTGGCCGGCGCGCCAGACCGGGCAGGGATCATCACCTCGGCGAAGATCGGTGATTTCATCGTCCCGCTGACGGCTGCCGGAGAGATCTGGCTTTATGTGACGCCGAACCGGGCGGAACGTTATATCTCGGCCCGAAAGGTCCTTGCTGCCGGCGGAGCGGCCCCTGATGTTGCTGCTCAGATCGAAGGCAGCATCATCTTCATCGGCACGTCGGCGGTCGGACTGCAGGATATCCGCACCACCGCGCTCGGAGAAAATGTGCCCGGTGTTTCGCTACAGGCACAGACGGTCGAGCAGATCCTCTCGGGCCGCTACCTGTCACGGCCGGACTGGGCCGACGGGCTGGAGATTCTCTCCATTGCCGTGCTCGGTTTCCTGCTTGTTCTTGTCACAACCTTCGTCAGTCCGGCCGTGGCTTTGGTCTGCGGCCTGGCGATCACCGCGATGGCGCTTGCCGCTTCGTGGTTCTGCTTTCTCTATACCGGTCTGCTGTTCGATCCGTTGGCGCCGATCGTCAGCGGCTCCATCACGCATTTTGCAGCAACATCGTTCCGCATCCTCGTCATCGACAGGGAGCGACGGGAGGTGCGGCGCGCCTTCGGCCATTACCTCTCGCCTTCGCTCCTCCACAGGATCGAGCACACGCCCGATGCGCTGAAGCTTGGCGGGGACGAGCGAGAGCTCACCATGATGTTCGTCGATGTGCGCAATTTCACCGAAATTAGTGAAAGGCTGACGCCGACCGCCGTCGTCCAGTTTCTCAATACGCTGCTCGATGCGCTGAGCCGTCATGTTATCGGGAACGAGGGAACGCTCGATAAATTCATCGGCGATTCCATCATGGCGTTCTGGAATGCACCGGTCGATGTTTCGGATCATGGAGCAAAAGCGCTGAGGGCGGCACTTGCCATGCGCGAGACGCTCGCCGAGCTGAATGCCGGCGATGCTTTCGGTTTCGGCAGCGCCCGACAGGTGAGGATCGGTATCGGCATCCATACCGGCCTTGCCTGTGTCGGAAATATGGGCGCAAAGACGCGCTTCAACTATTCGGCGGTTGGTGACGCCGTGAATGTCGCGGCGCGCATCGAGTCCTGCTGCAAGGACGTCGGTTTCGATATCCTGATCTCCGACAGCACGGCGCGGGCACAGAGCGGCGCGGCGCTCTTGGAGGCGGGAGCCATTCCGCTCAAGGGAAAGAGCAGCCGAACGCAGATCTTTGCCGTGATCGGCGACGAGAAGGTCGCCACCTCGCCGGAATTTGGTGCCCTGCATCTCGTCCATGAAGACGTGATGAGTGCCTTGCGTGTGCGCTCGAGGAACAGCCGCAAGCTGATCGGTGCGGCAAAGCTCGCCGGAGTACAGGTCTTGCCCGGTCTCACCGAATTCTACGAGCGGATATCGGGCAGGAATGATCATTTCCGGGAGGAAATCGATCTGCCGGAAAACCAGGCCGTTGAATAATCAGTCAGCGATTGCGATTCCAGTCCCTGCTCCCGTTTCCGCCCCAGCCGTGATTCCGGTCATGGCCACGGTGGTCGCGATCCCGATCTCTTCCCGTGCCCTGGTCGTTGCCGGCGGTCTGGTTTTCACCACCGCCTCTTTCCTGTCTGCTCGGCTGGTCCTGATGGTTATCTGCCCTTTCCGTACGGCTTGGCCTGTCAGACGCGCCATGTCTGTCCGCACGATTGGACCCGTCGTGCCGGTCCGGCCTTCCGTGATCGCCTCTATCGTCCTTATTCTTCCAGCCATACTTGTCGTGTTTGTCGTGCCAGCCGTCCCTTGGTTTGTCATGGTGAGGCTTGTCATGATGCGGCTTATCGTGATGCGGTTTTTCCGGCCGCTGCTTCGGCGGATCATCCGGCTTCTGCTGTTGCTGCTGGGGTGGGGGATCCGGATCCCGTGGCCGGGGTTCCTGGCGAAGCCGGTCTTTGCGCTCGGGCTCAACCGAGGCCATCCGGCAGCCGCCAAGCAGGCCAAGGCCGCCTGATAGACTCTGATTGCCGGAAAGGAAGGGAAGGGCGCGCTGGTT
Organism: Rhizobium sp. ZK1; assembly: GCF_047782645.1. Lineage (NCBI taxonomy): Bacteria > Pseudomonadati > Pseudomonadota > Alphaproteobacteria > Hyphomicrobiales > Rhizobiaceae > Rhizobium > Rhizobium sp. ZK1. The sequence continues at coordinate 3,518,294 of NZ_CP180586.1, read as the reverse complement.
GCCCAGTCGCTGCAGCACGGCGCGGTTGACGGGTTGCGCATCCGTCATGTTGCCGTTCGGCCGCGCAATGACGCAATCGCAACGCTGCTGCAATTGCCGGCAGCCGCCCGGGCCGCAGAAGCTGGCCGCACCGTTCAGCAACACCACGGCAGTCGTACCGTCAGGGCCGACATAGAAATCGAAAGCGGTGCCGCGCACGCCGATCGTGCCCGCCGGCGTCTGGATCTGGTAAGCCGAGGATTTCGAGTTGCCGCTGACCCAGCGGAACGTGCCCTTGGCCGCCTTGATGGAGAGGCGTTTGACGGAGTCGGAATCGTCGTAAACATATTTGTCTATGACAACGGACGAGCCCCACCCGACGGCAAGCTTGGTGCCGTCGCGGAAGACGAACTGGCCGAGCCCCGATTGGGAGGTGCGGATACGCTCGTTGCGATGGACCTCGTCATTGACGATGATCGGACCGGCCTGTCCGCTTACTTCGGTTTTGATGAGGGTTGCCTGGCCGACGGGCTCTGCGGCAAGCGCAGGCCATGCGCTCAACAGCGCGAGGCAGAAGCCCGCGATCCCTTTGCTACGCAAACCCAACATGTGACACTCCACATATCGGAACATTAGCATTTGCAGTCGGTCGCTTCTGCCTGCCCTGTTGGGTGAGAAAAGGGTTATGCCGCTTTTGCGAAGGGAGACGGCCACAAATGGAGGTGGTGCAGCTGTCGTCGTGTCAAAACAAAAGCTCTTTCACGTCGCAAAAGAACCGTTGTGCCGCAATTCGATTTGCGATTTGTATGGCCACGACGAACAGCTTTTGCCTGAAGGAGATGATGGCGGATGCGGAAATATTCGGTTTTTGCCGTAGCGCGGGAGGCTCTGCGCGGGCACAGGGGCTGGGAAAAGCAGTGGACCTCGCCGGAGCCGCGACCCGAATATGACGTCATCATCATCGGCGGCGGCGGTCACGGGCTGGGCGCGGCCTACTATCTCGCCAAAGAGCATGGCATCACCAATGTGGCGGTGCTGGAAAAGGGCTGGCTCGGCGGCGGCAATACCGGCCGCAACACCACGATCATTCGCTCCAACTATCTCTATGAAGAGAGCATGCATATCTACGAGCACTCGATGAAGCTCTGGGAAGGGCTGTCGCAGGAGCTCAACTATAATGTCATGTATTCGCCGCGTGGCGTCATGATGCTGTCGCACAATGTGCACGACATGCAGAGTTTCAAGCGGCATATCCATGCCAACCGGCTTTACGGTATCGACAATGAATGGTTGGCGCCGGAGCAGGCCAAGGCCTATTGCCCGCCGCTCGATATTTCGGCGACGGCGCGCTATCCGATCAACGGTGCAGCCCTGCAGCGTCGCGGCGGTACGGCACGTCACGATGCCGTTGCCTGGGGTTATGCGCGTGCGGCGTCCGATCGTGGCGTCCACATCATACAGAATTGCGAAGTCACCGGCATCCGCCGCGGTCCGGACGGACGCGTGACCGGTGTCGAGACCAACAGGGGCTTCATCGGCGCAAAGAAGGTCGGCGTTTCGGCCGCCGGTCACACGACAACGGTCATGAAGATGGCGGACGTGCGCGTGCCGCTGCAATCGAGCCCGCTGCAGGCGCTGGTTTCCGAGCCGCTCAAACCGATCTTCCCTTGCGTCGTGATGTCGAACACGGTGCATGCCTATATCTCGCAGTCCGACAAGGGCGAACTCGTCATCGGCGCTGGCACGGATCAGTATAATTCCTACTCCCAGACCGGCGGCCTGCAGATCATCACGCATACGCTGGATGCAATCTGCGAACTCTTCCCGATGTTCCGCCGCGTGAAGATGATGCGCCAATGGGGCGGTATCGTCGACAACACGCCGGATCGTTCGGCCATCCAGTCGAAGACGCCCGTTCCGGGGCTTTACGTCAATTGCGGCTGGGGTACTGGCGGCTTCAAGGCGACGCCGGGTTCGGCCAATCTCTTCGCCCACCTGATCGCCCGCGACGAGCCGCACAAGTTCAATGCCGGGCTGACGCTGGAGCGCTTCCGATCCGGCCGGCTGATCGACGAGGCGGCAGCTGCCGCCGTCGCGCACTGACAGGAGGACGACATGCTGCTGATCTACTGCCCTTACTGTCAGGAAGAGCGCTCCGAGCTCGAGTTCCGTGGAGCCGGTGACGCCCATATCGCTCGGCCGACCAATATCGCTTCGATCTCGGATGAAGCGTTCGAGGAATATTTCTTCCTGCGCGACAATCCGAAAGGCCTGATCTTTGAACGCTGGCGGCACATGCACGGCTGCGGGCGCTTCTTCAACGCGGCGCGCGATACCGTGAGCGACAAGTTCATCATGACCTACAAGGCCGGTGAACCGAAGCCTGACATCGGGACTGCGGCCGAGCCGCATGCGCCGGTCGAAACTTATGAAGCTGTTGAAGGAGAGGCCCAATGAGCGGCGCGAACCGTATTGCCGGCAAGGGCCGGCTGACGCCCGCCAGGACCGCGCGTTTCACCTTCGACGGCAACAGCTATACGGCGCTCGAAGGCGATACTGTTGCCTCAGCCCTGATTGCCCATGGCGTGCACCTTGTCGGCCGGTCGTTCAAATATCATCGCCCGCGCGGCATTCTTTCGGCTGGCGCCGAGGAGCCGAATGCATTGATCGATGTCGCGCGCGACAGCGCCCGCAAGCAGCCGAACGTCAGGGCAACCGTGCAGGAAGTCTTCGACGGCATGATCGTGAAGTCGCAGAACCGCTGGCCGTCGCTTTCCTTCGATATCGGTGCGATCAATAACCTGTTCTCGCCTTTCTTCGCAGCGGGCTTCTACTACAAGACCTTCATGTGGCCTCGGGCCGCGTGGAAACGCGTATACGAGCCGATGATCCGCCGCGCTGCCGGCCTTGGCGTCGCACCCACAGAGGGCGATCCTGACCATTACGCCAGCCGCTACGCTCATTGCGACGTGCTGGTCGCCGGCGCCGGCATTGCCGGGCTTTCTGCAGCACTTGCCGCTGCAGAAGCCGGCGCCAAAGTCATCCTTTGCGACGAGCAGGCGGAAGCCGGCGGGGCGTTGCGTTTCGATGTTGGCGTCAAGGTGGATGGGCTTGACGGCTACGCCTGGGTACAGAAGACCCTTGCGCGGCTGAAGGCCATGGAGAATGTGCAGGTCCTGACCCGCACGACAGCCTTCGGCTACTACAACCACAATTTCGTCGGCCTCGTCGAACGGGTCACGGACCATATTGCTCGTCCCACCCGCGATCTGCCGCGCGAACGGCTGTGGCAGGTCCGCGCCAAGCGCGTTGTGCTTGCGACCGGGGCGATCGAGCGGCACATGGTATTTCCGAATAACGACCGGCCGGGTATCATGCTCGCCTCGGCTGGCCGCATGTATCTCAATCATTATGGAGTCGCGGTCGGCCAGAAGGTCGGTATCTATACCGCGCATGACTCGGCTTACGAGGCTGCCTTTGACCTGAAGCGCGCAGGTGTGTCGATTGCAGCGATCGTTGATATCAGGCAAGCGCCGGGTGCGGCGGTGCTCACTGAGGCTCGTGCGCTCGGTATCGATGTGCTGACCGGCCAGTCGGTCGTCAACACATCGGGCGCGTTGCGCATCTCCTCTATGACGGTGGCGCGCAACGGCGGTGGTTCGCCACGCAAGATCGCCGTCGATGCGCTGCTCGTCTGCGCCGGCTGGACACCCTCTGTACATCTCTTCTCGCAGTCGCGGGGCAAGGTTGCCTTCGATGCGGAGACGCAGCGTTTCCTGCCCGGCACCTACGCGCAGGACTGCCTTTCCGTCGGCGCATGCAACGGGACGGACGGCCTGCAGCAAACCGTCGAGGAATCGCTTGCCGCCGGCGAGCTGATGGCGCGGGCTGTTGGCAGACAGGCGGGCAGCAAGATCGGGATTTCGGTCGAGCAGGCCTTCAACTGGACGGGTGGCATGATCGGTGCGGCCGAAGGTGCCGGGCCGGACACGAATGCCAAGGCCTTCATCGACTTCCAGCACGACGTCTGCGCCAAGGATATCCGCCTTGCTGTGCGCGAGGGCATGCATTCGATCGAGCATATCAAGCGCTTCACGACGAACGGCATGGCGTCCGATCAGGGCAAGCTTTCCAACATGCATGGCTTGGCGATCGCTGCCGAAACACTCGGCAAGGATATTCCGCAGGTGGGTCTCACCACCTTCCGCGCGCCCTATACGCCGGTGACATATGGTGCGTTGATCTCGCATTCGCGTGGGCCGTTGTTTGACCCGACGCGCAAGACGCCCCTGCACGCCTGGGAGGAGGCCAAGGGCGCGATCTTCGAAGATGTCGGCAACTGGAAGCGCGCCTGGTTTTATCCTCGTGCCGGCGAAACGATGCATCAGGCCGTTGCCCGCGAATGCCGGACGGCACGCGACGCTGCCGGTATTTTCGACGCTTCTACCCTCGGCAAGATCGAGGTCGTCGGGCCGGATGCCGCCGAATTCATGAACCTCATGTACACGAATGCCTGGGATACGCTGAAACCAGGTAAGTGCCGCTACGGCATCATGCTGCGCGAGGATGGTTTCGTTTATGATGACGGCGTCGTCGGCCGTCTCTCCGAGGATCGCTTCCATGTGACGACCACGACCGGGGGGGCGCCGCGTGTTCTCAACCATATGGAAGACTACCTGCAGACGGAATTCCCGCATCTGAAGGTATGGCTGACCTCGGTGACCGAGCAATGGGCCGTGATCGCCGTGCAGGGGCCGAAGGCGCGCGACATCGTAGCGCCGCTGGTCGAGGGTCTCGATATTTCCAATGAAGCCTTCCCGCATATGAGTGTTGCGGAATGCAATGTAGCCGGCGTTCCGGCGCGGCTCTTCCGTGTCTCCTTCACCGGCGAGACGGGCTTCGAAATCAACGTGCCTGCCGACTACGGCCAGTCGGTGCTGGAGGCCGTGTGGGCCAATGCCGAGCCGCTCGGCGCCTGCGTCTACGGCACGGAGACCATGCATGTGCTGCGTGCCGAAAAGGGCTACATCATTGTTGGCCAGGATACGGATGGCACCGTGACGCCCGACGATGCGGGACTTTCCTGGGCTGTTTCCAAGAAGAAGGCGGACTTCGTCGGTATCCGCGGCCTGAAGCGCCCGGACCTTGTGAAGGAAGGTCGCAAGCAGCTCGTTGGTCTTGCCACCAAGGATGAGAAGCTGGTGCTCGAAGAGGGGGCGCAGATCGTTGCCAACCCGAACCAGCCGAAGCCGATGACGATGCTCGGTCATGTGACCTCGGCCTACTGGTCGGAAAATTGTGGCCGCTCCATCGCCTTTGCATTGGTTGAAGGCGGGCGCAACCTCATGGGCGAGACGCTCTATGTGCCTATGCCGGATCGGACAATTCCGGTCGAGGTGACGGATCTGGTGTTCTTTGACAAGGAAGGAGGCCGTATCCATGGCTGAGGTCGCAATTCGCAAACCGGCGCTTTCCGGTCTCCTTGCCGGTTCGGCGACGGTGCGCGTGACGGTGGCGCCAGTCGCCAGCCGTCTTTCGCTGCGCGCGCCGGGTGAATCCGTATCGGCACTCTCCTCCGCTTTGGGAGTGGCTTTGCCGACTGCACCCAAGACGTCTGGTCGCGCTGCGGGGCGCTCGGTACTTTGGCTTGGACCGGATGAATGGCTCGTGATCGACGAGGCCGGCTCGGACCTGCCTGCACTTCTCACTGGTGCCGACGCTCTTCATTCGGCAGTTGACGTGTCCCATCGCAATGTCGGTATCATCGTCTCGGGACCTGGCGCAGGGGTAACCCTATCCGCTGGTTGCCCGCAGGACCTCTCGCTCGAAGTCTTTCCGGTGGGCGCCTGCTCGCGGACGATCTTCGGCAAGGCCGAGATCGTGCTCTTTCGAACCGAGGACGATACGTTCCGGGTGGAATGCTGGCGGTCGTTTTCGGATTATGTTTTCGGGCTGCTGGCAGAGGGTGCCGAGGATGCGGGGCACTAAGCTCCGCAGCTTGCCTTAAGCGTCTTCCGGTCGATCCTTTGGGTCGAACTGGATGATCGTGATCCAGCGGGCGGTGAGCGCCGGCTTCTTTTCGTTCTCGATTTCGATCGAGATGTCATAGGTTGTCATCAGCATGCCGGCGCCCCTGAAGCGGGCATCCGAAAGCACGAAGTGGCCGCGGATGCGGGTGCCGCTTTTGACCGGTGACATGAAGCGGATTTTGTCGAAGCCGTAATTGATGCCCATGGTCTGCTCGCGCACCTTGGGCAAGCAGTTGTAGTTCATCGTCGAAAGCAAAGAGAGCGTCAGGAAACCATGGGCGATGGTGCCGCCGAAAGGGCTTTCGGCTGCTGCGCGAACAGGATCGACGTGAATGAACTGATGGTCGCCGGTTGCCCCGGCAAAGGCATCAATCATCTTCTGATCGACGAGTATCCAGTCAGATAATCCTGTTTCCGTGCCAACCAGCTCCCGGACATCCGAGAGCGAAATTTCCGTGACCATGCATTCCTCGTAAAAAGCCGCAGTCGCAAGCCTTATCGCGCATTCATGACGATTGCGACAACGATTCTCGCAGGCCGGTGACGTGGATCAATTTTCCACGAAAAAGGCGACTGAACGCGGTTCCACCATGACACGGGCAGCGACGTTTCGCGTCTCGCCGGGCAGAAGCTGGCGCCAGTTTGCTTCGCCGGCTGAGAGAAGAGTGAATAGCTGATGCTGCTCGGAGCGATTAAACAGGACGGCGAGGCGGGTCTGCTTGCGGGAAGAACGATCGCGGGTCGCAAGTATCATGCCGAGGGTGGAGAGCGGGGGCGTTTCCCATTCGCCTGTTGTCATCGGTTCACCGGAAGGAGATATCCATTCCACATCACCATTGCCAGAGAAGAAGGTCAGATCGGAGAATACCGAGAAGCGGCGACGAAGCGTAGCGACGAAGGCGGTATGGGCGATCAGGTCTTCGTCCAGCAGCTTCCAATCGACCCAAGTGATTTCATTGTCCTGGCAATAGGCATTGTTGTTGCCATGCTGTGTGCGTCCGCCTTCATCGCCCGCCGTGAGCATAATGCTGCCGCGGCTGGCAAAGAGCGTAGAGATGAGCGCCATGACATCGGCCTTGCGGCGCTCGCGGATCACGGGATAGGCGGTCTCGCCTTCGACGCCGTTATTCCACGAATGGTTCTCGTTGTGACCGTCGCGATTGTTCTCGCCGTTCGCCTCATTGTGCTTGCCGCTGTAGGAGACGAGATCCATGAGCGTGAAGCCGTCATGGGCCGCGAGGAAATTGACGCTGCGGGTCGCTGTTCCGCCATTGGCTGAGAAGATGTTCGACGAGCCGGCCAGCACGGTTGCGAGCGAACCTGTCTTCCAGCCATCGCCGCGCCAATAGCATCTGACGTCATCGCGGGCGCGGTCATTCCATTCCAGGAAGGGCGCCGGGAAATTGCCGAGCTGATAGCCGCTTGGGCCGATATCCCAGGGTTCGGCGATCATGATGCGATCGGTGAGCAGATCGTCGGTGAGGATCGCGGCCAGCGTGCCATTCCGCTCAAAGCCGTTTTCTGTGCGGCCGAGAATGGGGGCAAGGTCGAAGCGGAAACCGTCGACACCGGCATTGCGCACGAAATGGCGCAGGCTGTCGATGATGAGCTGTTGAACATAGGGATGATCGCAGGCAACCGTATTGCCGGTGCCGGTGTCGTTGACGAGCACAGACGGCCGGTCCGGCGCATGACGGTAGTAGCTGAGATTGTCGATGCCGCGCAGCGACAGCGTTGCGCCGTAGCGGTCGCTCTCGCCTGTATGGTTGAAGACGAGGTCGAGAATGACGGCAATGCCTTCCTCATGCAGTCTAGCCACCGTGTCGCTGAGCTCTGCAATACCGCCCGGCACGATGCGCGGATCGAGTGCCATGAACGCAACAGGATTGTAGCCCCAGCCGTTCGTCAGTCCGAGTGGCGGCAGATGCCGCTCGTCGATCCAGGCGGTGATCGGCATCAGCTCGACGGCATCGACGCCAATGCGCTTCAGGTGAGCGATAACGGAGGGATGGGCAAGAGCGGCGACCGTGCCGCGCTGAACTTCCGGCACTTCCGGATGCAGGACGGTGAAGGGCTTGACCGCCACCTCATAAATAAAGCCGCCCGGTTTAAAGAACGGCTTTCGGATTTTGACGGGCGCGTCTTTGGTAACGACCGACTTAGGCATCAGATGTTGCGTATCCTCGCCGAAAATGCCGAGGCGCGGATCGTAATGGAAGGGCCGGTCCACCGCCTTGGCATAGGGATCGATCAGCAGTTTCGAAGGGTCGAACCAGAGGCCGTTATCCGGGGCGTAGATGCCGTCCGCGCGGTAGCCATAGCGGGCGCCCTCCTTCACACTGTCGGCGAAAAGACGGAAGACATGGCCGCTGTCGCGAGCCATGGGGAGCCTTGCATATTCCTTGTCGTCATCATCGAAGAGGCAGAGATCGATCTGCGCTGCATGATGCGACCAAACAGAAAATTCAACGCCCGTTTCGAAGACGATGGCGCCGCCCTGCACGGAACTGTTGCCCCCCATATGCCCCCCGGATCAGGTGATCACGGTCGGCTCGTTGCGGCCCGTGCGCTCACGAATGTTAGCGATGCTTTCGGCGGCTGCGATCAGATCTGCGAGCGCTTCCTGCGTTTCGATATTATGGCGAGTCGAATCCGGCTCGTAGCACTCGATATAAACGCGCAAGGTTGCGCCAGACGTGCCGGTGCCGGAAAGACGGAAGACAACGCGGGAGCCGCCCTGGAAGAGGACGCGGATACCCTGATGTTCGCTGACCGACTTGTCGACCGGATCGTGATAGGCGAAATCGTCGGCCTTCTCGACGGTCAGATCGCCGAAGGTCTTGCCAGGCAGGGTGGAAAGCTGGCTGCGCAGATTATCGACAAGGCCGTTTGCAGCATCGCTGTCGACGCCTTCGTAGTCATGGCGGGAATAGTAGTTGCGGCCGTAGGTCTGCCAGTGCTGGGTGACGATGTCCTGCACGCTTTCGCCGCGCACGGCCAAAACGTTTAGCCACAGCAATACAGCCCAGAGCCCGTCCTTCTCGCGGACATGACTGGAGCCGGTGCCGGCGCTTTCTTCACCGCAGATCGTCGCCATGCCGGCGTCGAGCAGATTGCCGAAGAATTTCCAGCCGGTCGGCGTTTCGTAGATGCCGATGCCGCGTTTTTCGGCGACGCGGTCGGCCGCGCCCGATGTCGGCATGGAGCGGGCAATGCCGGCGAGACCGCCGGAATAGCCCGGCGCCAGGTTGGCATTGGCGGCGAGGATAGCAAGGCTGTCGGACGGGGTTACGAAAATGCCCCGGCCGATGATGAGGTTGCGGTCGCCGTCGCCGTCGGATGCGGCGCCGAAATCGGGCGCATCCTCACCCATCATCTCGTCATAGAGTTCCTTGGCATGAACGAGGTTCGGGTCCGGGTGATGGCCGCCGAAATCCGGAAGCGGCATGAAGTTGCGCACGGAACCCGACGGAGCACCAAGACGATTCTCGAAGATTTCCTTGGCGTAAGGGCCGGTAACGGCGCTCATGGCGTCGAAGGCGATGCGGAAGCCGAGGCTGATCAGATTGCGGATCGCGCCGAAATCGAAGAGCTCTTCCATCAGCGCGGCATAGTCCTCGACCGGGTCGATGACCGAGAGGATCATGCCGCCGGGCAGCTCTTCCTTGCCGATGCGGTCGATATTGACGTCGGCGAAGTCGGCGATCTTGTAGCTTTCGATCACCTTGGAGCGGGCGAAGATCGCGTCCGTGATCTTTTCCGGTGCCGGACCGCCATTGTTGACATTGTACTTGATGCCGAAGTCTTCTGTCGGGCCGCCTGGGTTGTGGCTCGCCGAGAGAATGATGCCGCCGAAGGCCTTGTACTTGCGGATGATGTGGGAGGCTGCGGGTGTCGAAAGAATGCCGCCCTTGCCCACCATGACCTTGCCGAAACCATTTGCGGCGGCCATCTTGATCGCCTTCTGGATGACTTCGCGGTTGTAGTAGCGTCCGTCGCCGCCGATGACCAGGCACTTGCCCTGATAGCCTTCCAGCGAATCGAAGATCGACTGGATGAAGTTCTCAGCATAGTTCGGTTGCTGGAAGACGGGAACCTTCTTGCGTAGACCTGAAGTGCCGGGTTTCTGGTCCTGATAGGGCGTGGTGGGAACGGACTTGATCATTTTAGTTCACATGCCTTTCGAGACGAGGCTTGAATACAGGGCAACATAACGTTCGGCGCTCTTCTCCCAAGAGACATCCGACTTCATGCCCTGCTTTTGCAATTGGGTCCAGACTTTTTGATCCGCGTAGAGGTGCATGGCGCGGCGCAGTGCCTGCAGCATGCTTTCTTCGTTTACAGGTGCAAATTGTATGCCTGTCGCCACCTTTGCTGCAAGTGCGGCATGATTGGCATCGATTACGGTATCGTTGAGACCGCCGGTGCGCGCCACGATCGGCACGCAGCCGTAGCGCAGGCCATAGAGCTGAGTGAGGCCGCAGGGTTCGAAGCGCGAGGGGATGATGATCGCGTCGCAGCCGGCTTGCATGAGATGCGACATCGGCTCGTTATAACCGATGGAAACGCCGATGCGACCGGGATTGCGGTGGGCGGCAGCCAGCAGCGCGCCTTCGAGGGCCGCTTCGCCGGATCCGAGAACGACGAGTTTGCCGCCGAAGGCGGCAATCTTGTCGGCAGCGCTTGCGACGAGATCCATGCCTTTTTGCCAGGTCAGGCGGCTGATGACGCAGAATATCGGCGCGTCGTCATGGTCAAGATGGAAGAACTCCTCGATCGACCTGCGGTTTTCGACGCGGTTTTTCAGCGTCGTCGGGCCGTAGTGGGTGTGGACGACCGGATCGGTCGCCGGATTCCAGATATCGGCGTCGATGCCGTTGACAATGCCATGCAGTACGTCACGACGGCTGGCGATGACGCCTTCCAGGCCCATCCCGAATTCCGGAGTCAGGATTTCGTCGGCATAGGAGGGGCTGACTGTGGTGATGGCCGTGGCGGTCTGCAGGCCACCCTTCAGGAAGCCGACCGTGCCGTAATATTCGATGCTTTCGGTAGCGAAAGCGTGGGGCGGCAGACGAAGGTGTGGGAAGATATCGGCGCCGAACTGGCCCTGGAAGGCGATGTTGTGGATCGTCAGAATGCTCGGCAGTTCTGGCGTCGGATAATAGCGCATGTAGACCGGCACCATGGCGGCTTGCCAATCGTGCGCATGCACGAGATCCGGCCGCCATCCAGGCAGCAGGCCTGCAGCGATCTCGGAACCCGCCAGCGAAAGGGCTGCGAAGCGGCGCCAGTTATCGGGGTGATCCTTGCCGTTTGCATCGAGATAGGGGCCGCCGGGACGGTCGTAATAGGCAGGAGCATCGAGGACGAGAATATCGAGACCCTGATGCTGGGCCTCGATCACGCGTGCCGGCTGGCCCAGAAGATCGGAAAATTCCAGTCTGACGGCCGGATTTTGCAAGAGTTTCATGACGCCGGGATAGCCGGGCATGAGCGTCTTGGTTTCGATGCCAAAGGATTTGAGGGCTATCGGCAGGGCGCCTGCCACATCGGCAAGGCCCCCTGTCTTGATCAGGGGGAAGACTTCGGACGAAACCGAAAGAACTTTCATAAGTCAGATATCCAGCTTGTCGATCATCGGTTGCGTGATCAGGCAAATGCCGCTTTCCGTCCGTCGGAAGCGCCGTGCATCGAGTTCCGGATCCTCGCCGACGACGAGACCTTCCGGAATGACGACACCATGGTCGATCACAACATCCTTGAGTTGCGCGCGCCGGCCGATCTTCACATTGGGCAGGATGACCGCTCCATCCAGTTTGGAGAAGGAATTGGCCCGTACGCCGGTGAAAAGAAGGCTCCGGTTGAGGCTTGCGCCTGAAATGATGCAGTCGCCTGCAACGACGGACGACGTTGCCGAACCGCGGCGGTCTTCGTCGTCATGGACGAATTTCGCCGGTGGCGTGATTTCGGCGTAGGTCCAGATCGGCCAGGACTTGTCGTAGATATCGAGGGCCGGAACGATCGCCGTCAGGTCGATATTGGCCTGCCAATAGGCGTCGATCGTACCGACGTCGCGCCAGTAGGGCTCGTGTTCGAAATCCGAGCGGACGCAGGACTTGGCGAAGCGGTGGGCGACCGCCTTACCATGCTCGACGATATAGGGGATGATATCCTTGCCGAAGTCGCGGCTCGAGGTTGGATCGGCGGCATCGCGGCGCAACGCCTCAAGGAGGAACTTCGTGCGGAAGACATAGATGCCCATGGAGGCGAGAGCGAAATCCGGCTTGTCCGGAATGCCTGGAGGATCGGCCGGCTTTTCTATGAAGGCGAAAATCTCGTCCTTGTCGTTGACATGCATGACGCCGAAACCGACCGCTTCCATACGGGGCACTTCCAGGCAGCCGATCGTCACGTCGGCGCCAGAATCGACATGCTGCTGGAGCATGTATTCGTAGTCCATCTTGTACACATGGTCGCCGGCGAGGATGACCATGTATTCGACGCCGTAATCCTCGATGATATCGATGTTCTGATAGACGGCATCGGCAGTGCCTTCATACCACTGCGTTTCGGAAACGCGTTGCGATGCCGGCAGAATGTCGAAGCTTTCGTTGCGTTCCGGACGGAAGAAGTTCCAACCGCGCTGCATGTGGCGGATCAGCGAATGCGCCTTGTATTGCGTGGCGACACCGATGCGGCGGATGCCGGAATTCAAGGCATTGGACAATGCGAAATCGATGATGCGCGCCTTGCCGCCGAAATAGACGGCCGGTTTGGCGCGCCGGTCAGTCAGCTCCTTGAGGCGGCTTCCCCTGCCGCCGGCGAGAACATAGGCCATTGCATCGCGGGCAAGTGGCTGAATGCGTCTTTCTACCATTTTCTCCTCCCACCAGTCACTAATTCTCGGGTTCAAGCATGATCGTCGCCAGTGGCGGCAGGGTTATCGAGCAGCTTATCTCGCCGCCGGCATCGACGGCCTGCACGCGCCCGCCATTGCCTTTTCCGCTACCGCCATAGATGTCGGCATCGGTATTGAGGATTTCCCGCCAGCGTCCCGACGAAGGCAGCCGGATCGAGTAATTCTCGCGATAGACAGGCGTAAAGTTGCTGATGACGGCAACCGGCTTCTGACCGGGCGCCTTGCGCAGCCAGGCGAAGACTGAGTTCTCGTAGTCGTCGGCGATCAGCCATTCGAAACCGTCGCCTTCGCAGTCGCGCGCATGGAGCGCTGCCTTGCTGCGGTAGGTGAAGTTGAGGTCGCGCACCAGGCGGCGCATGCCTTCGTGCATCCGATACTGGAGGAGGTTCCAGTCGAGCGACTTGTTTTCGCTCCATTCAGCCCATTGGGCAAATTCCTGTCCCATGAAGAGCAGTTTCTTGCCGGGATAGCCCCACATGAAAGCGTAGTAGGCGCGCAGATTGGCGAATTTCTGCCAGTCGTCGCCCGGCATCTTGGCGATCAGCGAACCCTTGCCGTGCACGACTTCGTCATGGGACAGCGGCAGGACGAAATTTTCCGAATAGGCGTAGAGCAGCCCGAAGGTCAGTTCGTTATGGTGATGCTTGCGGTGCACCGGTTCGCGGCTCATGTAGCTCAGCGTGTCGTGCATGAAGCCCATGTTCCATTTGAAACCGAAGCCGAGGCCGCCTTCATGAACCGGTTGGGAAACCTTCGGCCAGGAGGTCGATTCCTCGGCGATGGTCATGACGCCAGGATGCTCGCCATAGATTCGGGTGTTGAGGTTCTGCAGGAAGCGGACGGCTTCGAGATTTTCGTTGCCGCCATATTCGTTCGGGATCCATTCGCCGTGCTTGCGCGAATAGTCGAGATAGAGCATCGAGGCGACCGCATCGACGCGCAGGCCATCGAGATGGAATTTCTCGGCCCAGTAGAGTGCGTTGTTGACAAGGTAGGACACGACTTCCGTGCGGCCGAAATTATAGATCGCCGTGTTCCAGTCCGGGTGGAAGCCCTTTCGCGGGTCGGCATGTTCGTAAAGTGCTGTGCCGTCGAACCAGCCGAGGCCGTGCTCATCAGTCGGGAAATGCGCCGGCACCCAGTCGAGAATGACGCCGAGGCCGACCTTGTGACAGCCATTGACAAAACGGGCGAAGCCCTCCGGCTCGCCGAAGCGGGCGGTCGGGGCATAGAGGCCGGTCGTCTGGTAGCCCCAGGAGGGGTCGTAGGGGTGCTCGGTGATCGGCAGGAATTCGATATGGGTGAAGCCCATATCGACGCAGTAGGGGATGAGGCTCGAGGCAAGCTCATCCCAAGACAGCATGGAACCGTCCTGGCGACGCTGCCAGGAGCCGGCATGAACCTCATAGATGCTGATCGGCTGGCGGCGCTTGTCGGTTTCGCGCCAATGCTTCAGATGCGGCTCGTCCTGCCATTCCTGTAAAAGCTCGGCGGCCGTCACGGAAGCCGTCTTCGGGCGCAGTTCGCTGCGGCGGGCAAAGGGATCGGCCTTCAGCGGCAACAGCACGCCGTCGTGACCGCGGATCTCGAATTTGTAGGGAACACCGAGCGGCACGTCGGGGGCGAAGATTTCCCAGATGCCGCTGTCGGACCGGAAGCGCATGACGTGGCGGCGACCATCCCAATTGTTGAAATCACCGACGACGGAGACGCGCTGCGCATTCGGCGCCCATACGGCGAAGTGGATGCCGGTTGCACCCTCGTGCTTGATGCGATGGGCGCCCATCTTGTCGAAAAGCCGCAGATGCGAACCCTGACGGGCGTAATAATCGTCCATCGGGCCGAGCACCGGGCCGAAGCTGTAAGGGTCGGTCACGGCCCATTCGGCGTCGGCGCGCCGGGCACGATAGCGCACCGGCTGGAATTTGGTGATGGAAACCTGGCCGCCGAAGAGGCCGTCCGGATGGAGCTGGTGGAGATCGCCGATCGGTGTCCCATCCAGCGTCATTGCGGTGACGGCTTCCGCACCCGAAATGAAGCACCTGGCGATGAAGGCCTCGCCGGCCTGGTGTACGCCCAGGACGGCAAAAGGATTGGCCTGCGAGCCACTGAGGATTGCCGCGATCTCGTCTGCCGAAATTTCCCAGGGAAGCTTCACTTCAGGGGCGGCTTTCGGCGGCTTCATCAAGCTCTCCAGATCTCGTCGGCATACTGTCGGATCGTGCGGTCGGAAGAGAACCAGCCCATCCGCGCCGTATTATTGATCGTCTTCTCATACCAGGAGGACTGGTTGGTCCAGATCTGATCGACCTCACGCTGGGCGGCGGCATAGGCGTCGAAATCGCCGGCGACCATGAACCAGTCGTGAGAATAGATGCCGTCGATAAGGCCGGTATAGCGGTTGCGATCGTCAGGAGAGAAGACACCCGAGCTGATGGCGGCCAGCGCCTGGGATAGCTCCCGCGAACCCTCGATGATCGCACGTGGATTATGGCCCTCGCTGCGGATCTTGGCGACTTCATCGGCCTGGAGCCCGAAGATGACGATATTGTCTTCGCCGACATTGTCGCGCATTTCGACATTGGCGCCGTCGAGCGTGCCGATCGTCAGTGCGCCATTCAGGCCGAACTTCATGTTGCCGGTACCCGACGCTTCCATGCCTGCCGTCGAGATCTGCTCGGATAGGTCGGCGGCCGGAACCATGACTTCCGCTAGCGAGACATTGTAGTTCGGCACGAAGACGACCTTCAGCAGGCCGCGGACCGATGGGTCGTTGTTGATGGTGCGCGCAACGTCGTTGATGAGCTTGATGATGAGCTTGGCATTGTAGTAGCTCGGCGCCGCTTTGCCGGCGAAGAGCTTGACACGCGGTACCCAGTCCAGCTCCGGGTGCGAGCGGATCTGGTCGTAAAGCGCCACGGCTTCGATGATGTTCAGGAGTTGGCGCTTGTATTCGTGGATGCGCTTGATCTGGATGTCGAACATGGCCGACGGATCGAGCTTCACGCCCATGCGGCTGGCGACGAGATTGGAAAGCGCCACTTTGTTCGTGCGCTTCACAGCAGCGAATTTCTGCTGGAAGCTCGGGTCGGTAGCGAACTTGTCGAGCGCCCTCAGCTTCTCGGCGTCGTCGAGGAATTCATCGCCGATCGCTTCGCGCACCAGGCTGGTCAGGCCGGGGTTGCACTGCTGCAGCCAGCGGCGCGGCGTGATGCCGTTGGTCTTGTTGTTGATGCGATCAGGGTAGAGCTTGTGCAGGTCTGCGAAGACCGTGACCTTCATCAGGTCCGTGTGCAGTGCCGAGACGCCGTTGATCGAATGCGAGCCGACAAAGGCGAGGTTGCCCATGCGCACGCGGCGGTCGCCGCTTTCATCGATCAGCGAGATCGAGCGGATTTCCGTATCGGAGAAATTGCGGCTCTTGCGCGCCTCGATCAGGATCTTGGCGTTGATCGCATAGATGATCTGCATATGGCGCGGCAACAGGCGCTCGAACAGCGGAACCGGCCAGCTTTCCAGCGCTTCGGGAAGAAGCGTGTGGTTTGTGTAGGAGAACGTACGACGGGTGATATCCCAGGCCGTATCGAAATCCAGGCCGTGCACGTCACAGAGAAGTCGCGTCAGTTCGGCGACTGAAACGGCCGGATGGGTGTCGTTGAGCTGGATCGCCACCTTGTCCGGCAGCGAGGTAAAGTCGTCATACTGCTGCAGGTGACGGCGCAGGATGTCCTGCAGCGAGGCGGACGAGAAGAAATATTCCTGGCGCAGGCGCAGTTCCTGGCCGGCAGGCGTTGCATCCGCCGGATAGAGAACGCGCGTCAGGCTTTCAGCCCTGTTGCTCTCGCGCAGAGCGCCGATATGGTCGCCGGCATTGAAGGCGTCGAGCAGGATCGGATCGATCGGCTGGGCCGACCACAGGCGAAGCGTATTGACGCGCTTGCCGCGCCAGCCGACGACCGGCGTATCGAAGGCGGCGGCGATGACGCGCTCGGCGGGCTTCCAGACGTAACGCGGTTGCTCATCATGGCCGCTGATGACCTCGATCGAGCCGCCAAAGCCGATTTCATAGGCGCTCTCGCGGCGCTCAAATTCCCAGGGATTGCCGTGCGCAAGCCAGTTTTCCGGCAGTTCGACCTGCCAGCCATCTGCCATCTGCTGCCGGAAGAGGCCGTGGACGTAGCGGATGCCATAGCCATAGGCCGGGACATCGACAGTTGCCATCGACTCCATGAAACAGGCTGCGAGACGGCCGAGACCGCCGTTGCCGAGGGCAGCATCCGGTTCGAGGCCGGCAATGACGTTGATATCGACGCCGAGCGAAGCGAGCGCATCGCTCACCTCTTCCATGAGGTTGAGGTTGGATACGGCATCGCGCATCAGGCGGCCGATCAGGAATTCGAGAGACATGTAATAGACGCGCTTGGCGCCGGTTTCGTAAACCTTGCGGGTGGACTCCATCCACTTGTCGATGATGCGGTCACGCACGACAAGAATGGTTGCCGTCAGCCAGTCATGCGGCTTGGCGACCTTGGCGTCCTTTCCGATACGGTAGGTCAGGCGCTCGATGATTTCCTCAGCCAGGATTTCCGGCCGGGAACTGCGCGGAGCGGGGGCGGGAATGATCGGCTTCGAAACAGTATTCATGGTCAGGTCTCGCCAATTTTTATTTGGTTACAGTATCTTACGCCTGATTCAATCGATTTGTCGCTTACACCGACAGGGCAGTTTATGCACCGTTATCACGCACTTGCAACAAGGTAATTGGGCAAACGAAAAATTTGCGGAACCTTCATATTCGACAGGCCCAAGGGACTTGATTTCAATCGGTTTTCCCGATCTGATAGGCCGAATAAAGCTTAAACGAAAAGCCGCGCCGGTTTGTTCCGGAGCGGCTTTTTGTTGGTGGTAAATGCGTGCTGTAACTACTGGGTCAGCAGGGTCTTGTCGGCCGCCGCATTCTGACCAATGGCCTGGAACGCGGAGATAAGGTCGTTCATGCTTTCTGCCTGGAAATAGTAGGCGCTACCGCTGGCGCAGGTACTAAGCAAGGTTTTCCCGGCGGCTGGTGCCATGAAGGCGATCGAATAGATCTTGATCCCGGCATTCTTGGCATTGGTGCAGGTCGTCAGCGTATTTGTATCGGATGTAGACTTGTTATTTTCACCATCCGTCATGAAGACGATGTATTTCGTGAGCTTTGTATTGCCAGCATCCGACTGAATTTTCGACTCAGAGCCCGCGCCCGTCGATTTAAGGCCGTTGTAGGCCTGCAGCATCGGGGCTGCCGATTCCGTGTTGCCGCCAGCCGACATAGTATTGATGACTTCCGTCCTCGTCTTGGACGTGCCCCAATTGAAATTATTATAGTCCTGGACGGTCCCGCTCCATGCGATGGCGTTGGTGCGAACGTATTTAGATTGCGGATCGGCCTTGTCTAGCTGATCGAGAAGAAGATTGGCGGCCGTTTTCAGTGCGTCGATCTTCTTGACGTAACACGGGCTCTTCGTCCCGATCGACTGACCGCTGCTATTATATTGCTGGCAGCTCGTAGTCGGAACGATTTTGGTGCCGGTATTGGCGAGCATGGAGCCGGATTCGTCGAGCACGAGTGTGAGAGAAACGGCACTGCGCTCTTGGTTGATGCCGCTACTTGTCGTGCTTGCCGCCGCGATCGTCGACGTCTTGAATCCCAGGACGTTCATGAAAGGTGTAAGGCTCAGCGGATAAGACGCGTTGACCGCGATTTTGTAGCTTTTGCCGTTTGACGAGGTAGTCGTGTCAATGTTTACGGTCGTAGATGACTTAATGGCGCTGATAGTTGCTGCATCGACGTAATTTGCCATCTGGCCAGTGACGAAGTCCTTGGCCAAGGCCTTCGCCTGATCATCGGTCGTGACCTTTCCGGCAGCAAGTGCGGTGGCCGTTGCAAGAGCTCCTGCGTCGGCGGCTTCCTGGAGTTGACGCTGCGAAGCGATGATGTTCATCGTGTCGATTGCGAACCCGGCTGTACCAATTAGCAAAGGCAGCAGGATGGCTGTAATGATGCCGAAATTGCCGCCTCGGTCGTGCCGCAGCCGATCAAAATGCGAATGCAGGGTGTTCATCATGCCCACCGATCCAAAGGAACCTAACTAGGCGCCATTCATGGATCGGATTAATCTAATGGGTGCTAAACCCTGTATCTAAAATTGTAGGCAACCGGCCGTTTTTTCCTATTTCGGGATTATTTCAGCGGAATTACATCTACCGCCTGCACGGAACGCTGGCTTCCGTAGCTTTTGAGTACACCAATTACGGGAGCGACGTCGGCATAGTCGCGGCCGTAGGCGACGACGATATGGTCGGTTCCGGCGGGGATATTGTTGGTGGGGTCGAGCTCGATCCAGCCGGCCGTCTCGCCGCACCAGACGCGCACCCATGCATGCATGGCATCGGCCCCCTCCAGCCGTTCCTTGCCCGGTGGCGGGATGGTGCGCAGGAAGCCGGAAACGTAGCCGGCGGGAATGCCGAGGCTGCGCAATGCAAGGATCATGATATGAGTGAAATCCTGGCAGACTCCGCGCTTCAGCTTGAAGGCTTCCAGCGGCGTCGTCTCGACACTCGTCGCTTCCGAATCGTAGGTGAAATCCTCGTTGATGCGGGCACAAAGCGCATAGGCGATCTGTATCACCGTCAGCGAAGGCTGGATACAGGTCCTTGCGTACTCACTGATGATCTTGGTTTCGGTCAGGCGCGGGCTGTCGCCAAGGAAATGGTGGGGCGATCCCGGATCGAGTGACCAGATTCCGGCGACGTCCTCCGGGAGCTCGGCCAGCAGCGGCGAGAAGTCCGCCGATATGGCTTGGCTTTCGACCTGCACACGGGCCTGCATGCGGATATCGAGCGTTTCATGTGGCGAGCGCAGCAGGAAGGATGTGGCCGGATGTTCGAAGAAGTCGACGAAATGGGACTGTTCGTCCGGCTGCGGCGAAATGCTGATCGAGCCTGCGACAAGGCGCTGGCGGTTCGGCAGCGAGAGCGGCATGAGGCGCATGATGTGGCGCGCGCCAGATGCCGGCGTGTCGTAGGCATAGCCCATATGCAAAGTGAGATCGTAGAGCACGGCCGTCATCCGAGATAGGTCTGCGCCAGGAGGTCGGAGAGGTGTTCCAACTCATGCTCCAGCCGGTGATAGACATCGCCGCTCATCGTTTCCGGCGTCATGACGGCGAGGCCGGAATGCAGGCGCATCGCCTCGCGATAGAAAGGCGACATCTGGCCGTTGATGAAGGCATTCGGCAGCTGTTCGACCTCGCGATGGATCTCGTTCATCTGGAAGAGGATCGAGCGCGGGTTGAGCGGATCGAGCGCCAGGAGGTCGGTCACCGTCAGCCGCGCGGTGTTCACATTGTAGCGGCGGCGGTGGGTCATGACGCTATCACCGATTTCGAGCAGCATATCGAGCGCGCCATCGGGTGCTTCCGGGCCGGACATGTGACCGAGAAGACGCGTCATGTGCAACCCGCGCTCGATGTATCGGCCGAGCGAGAGGAAACGCCAGCCGGTGAAGCGGTACATGTTTTCGTGCACGAGACCGGCGAAGCCCGCAAGTTTTCGCAGCAGGATGGTCATCGCATGGCTGGCGTCGTCGCCTGATGTAATCGTGGTATGGAAACGGCGGGCGGTCTTGGCGAGATCGTTCAGGGCCAGCCATCCGTCGGGCGAGAAGCGGTCGCGGATATTGCTCGCCGAATAGACGGCGCTATCGATATTGCGCAGCAGCGATTCCGGCACCGGTTCGGCCGTGTCGATATCGACCGCGGCCAGATATTCGGTGACGTCTGCCAGCAGCGGCTGGTTCGGGTCGGCGGCCTCGGCGTAACGCGCATGCCAGGCGCGCAGGATGCGCAGCGCCCCTTCTGCGCGCTCGATATAGCGGCCCAGCCAGAAGAGGTTGTCGGCCGCGCGGCTCGGCAGGCTCCCCGGCATGTTGCGGGTGAAGCTGCCTTCGGCGGGCAGGAGAGTGTGGCGCTCGACCGGCTTGTCGCTGACGATCCAGACGTCGGCGGCCGCGCCGCCGGACTGCATGGCGATGGCGGCGGCATCGTCTCCCGAGCCGATGCGGGCAAAGCCGCCGGGCATGATCTGCCAGCCGGCGGCGGTGCGCGCGGCGAAGACGCGCAATGACATCGGCCGGGGGGTCAGCTTGCCGTTGACCCAGGCGGGGGTTGTGGAGAGGGTAACGACTTCCTGACCAACAAGTTTTGCGCCGTCGCTCGCCAACCAGCCCGAAATCGAATCCCTGGCCGTGGCGCGAAGCGACGAGCCGAGAACGGATTCGCCGCCGTCATCGAAGAAGGGTGCGCGGGAATAGGCAGGGCCGATCACCATCTTCTCGATATTGGCAGCCACATGGTCGCGCTCATCCTTTTGGCCGCACCACCATGTGGCAATGGACGGCAGGCGAAGATCTTCGCCCAGCAGCGCACGACAGACGGCGGGCATGAAGGCAAGCAAGGCACGCGTCTCAAGAACGCCGGTGCCGAGCGCATTGACGATGGTGACGGTTTCGGCGCGTAGCGCTTCGACAAGGCCAGGCGTGCCGATATGCGAATTCTGGTTCAATTCCAGGGGATCGGCGTAGGCGGAATCGAGACGACGCCAGAGTACGCCGATCGGCTTCAGGCCGGCGACAGTGCGGACCATGACGCGACCGTTGACGACGGTCAGATCCTCGCCTTCAAGCAGCATGAAACCGAGGTAGCGAGCGATATAGGCATGCTCGTAGTAGGTTTCGTTGGCCGGGCCGGGGGTCAGAACCGCGATGCGGTCGTCGCCCGAATGTTTCATCGTCTGCAGGGCGTCGCGGAAAGCACCGAAGAAAGAGGCGAGGCGGTGAACCGGCGTTTCAGCATAGACGTCGGAAAAGGATCGGGTGGTCGCCACCCGGTTTTCGAGTGCGAATCCCGCGCCCGAGGGAGCTTGCGTGCGGTCGGCGAGCACCCACCAGTTGCCATCGGGTCCGCGGCCGATCTCGAAAGCGCAGAAATGCAGATAGTGCCCGGTTGCCGGCTTCACGCCGACCAGAGGCCGCTGGAATTCAGGGTTGGCGGCGATGAGGGCTGGGGGAACAATGCCCTCCTCAACAAGCCTGTTGTCGCCATAGATATCGGCGACCATCGCTTCGAGCAGATCGGCGCGCTGTACGAGGCCTGCCGAAAGCACCTGCCATTCGCGCTCGTCGATCAGCACCGGGATGTGGGAGAGCGGCCAGGCGCGCTCGCCGCTGCCCTTGGCGCCGTAAGCCCGATAGAAGACGCCGGCATCGCGCAGGTAACGGTCGGCGCGGGCGAAGCGCTCGGTCAGATCCTTTTCCGGCATAAGGTTCAGATGGGAGAGGAAACGCTGCCAGACGGGGCGGATGGCACCGTTGTTGTCCACCATCTCGTCGGCAATGCCGGGTAGAGGAGCATAGTCGAAGACCGCATCCGCGCCGGCGCGTTCTTCGATCTCGTCCCTCAGTTCCAGTGCAGGCTTCTTGCCCATCAGACCCAGTTTCTTCAAATTCCAGCGGGCCGCCTCAGATCCAGCGTCAGCGGGAATTCAGGCGAAACCGTTTCGGCGCGTGGAATATAACCACCCGCTGTATGTCCCCACGGTTCGAAACGGGCAAGCCGTCGTGCTTCCGCCTCGTTGCCGTTGACCGGGAAGGTTTCATAATTCCGACCACCCGGATGGGCAACGTGATAGATGCAGCCGCCGATCGAACGTTTCGACCATGTATCATAAATATCAAAAGTCAAAGGCGTATTCACCGGCAGTACAGGGTGCAGGCCGGAAGCCGGCTGCCAGGCCTTGAAACGCACGCCGGCGACGGACACGCCCGATGTGCCCGTCGGCGTCAATGGTACGATTCGGCCATTGCAGGTGACGGAGTAGCGCGAGGCGTTGTTCGTTTCGAGCCGAACCTGAAGGCGCTCGACGGAGCTGTCGACGTAGCGGACGGTGCCGCCCGGCGCGCCTTCCTCGCCCATGACGTGCCAGGGCTCCAGCGCCTGGCGCAGTTCCAGCTTCGACCCCTCGTATTCGACCTCGCCGCAGAAAGGAAAGCGGAATTCAAGCTGCGCTTTGAACCATTCGGGGCTGAGGTCGAAGCCGTTTTCGCGCAAGTCCGCGAGCACGTCGAGGAAATCAGTCCAGACGAAGTGCGGCAGCATGAAACGGTCGTGCAGGGTCGTACCCCAACGGACGAACTTGCCGTCGGCGGGGTTCGTCCAAAAGCGGGCAATCAGCGCGCGCACCAGCAATTGCTGGGCAAGCGACATACGTGCGTTCGGCGGCATCTCAAAGCCGCGGAACTCGATGAGGCCGAGCCGCCCGGTCGGGCCATCCGGCGAGAAGAGCTTGTCGATACAGATCTCTGCACGGTGGGTATTGCCGGTGACATCGGTCAAAAGATTTCGGAACAGTCGGTCGACAAGCCAGGGCAGCGGCAGTTGACCGCGACCCGGCGCTCCGACCTGCGCCATGGCGATCTCCAGCTCATAGAGACTGTCGTGGCGGGCCTCGTCAATGCGCGGCGCCTGGCTGGTCGGACCGATGAACATGCCGGAAAACAGGTAGGAGAGCGAGGGATGGCGCTGCCAGTGGAGAATGATGCTCTTCAGCAGGTCCGGGCGGCGCAGGAAGGGGCTGTTGTTTGGATTGGCGGCGCCGACGACGACGTGGTTGCCGCCGCCGGTGCCGGTGTGGCGACCATCGATCATGAACTTGTCGGCGCCGAGCCGGGTGGCCCGCGCTTCCTCGTAGATCGCCGTGGTGATGTCGACGCAATCCTGCCAGTTGGAAGCCGGGTGGATGTTGACTTCGATGACGCCTGGATCGGGGGCGACACGGATGACGTTGATGCGCTCGTCCTGCGGCGGCGGGTAGCCTTCGATGTGAACGGGAAGCTTGAGTTCGGCAGCCGCGTTTTCGGCAGCCGCGATCAGCTCCAGATAATCCTCGATGCGCTCGACTGGCGGCATGAAGACGCAGAGCCGGCCTTCGCGCGGTTCGACCGACAAGGCAGTGCGCACGGCGCCGCCTATGTCGCCAAGGGTCTGTTCGACACGGACGGCGTGGCTTTCGTCCGTCTGGAACGATGCTTCTGGCATGGCTCGGCCGGCGGGCACGAAGACGTCAGGCAATGGCGGGCGCGGTATCGACGGATCTGCGGGGTGGATATAAGGATAGCGCGCCGGCGGGACATAGGGCAGCGTGCCGAGCGGCAGGCGATAGCCGATCGGGCTGTCGCCCGGTACAAGAAAGATCTTTCCGCGGCGCGTGCGCCATTTTTCGCTGACCCAGGTCCGGCTTGCGGCGGCCCTGGCATTCCATACCTGAACGGGAAGGACATAACCCGTCGGCACGGTGAGGCCGCGGGCGAAGACGCGGGCAATGCGGCTGCGCTCCTCGGGGTCCTTCAGCTTCGAATTCGACGGATCAACGTTTTCGGGAAGGCTGCCTTCCTTGATGATCCAGTCTGCAGGATCCTCATAGGCCGGCTGCACCATATCGGGCTTGATTGCCAGTTCCCTGGCAATCACCGTCAGGAGCTTTTCCGCATCCTCGGCCTTGACGCCGGTATCCTTGCCTTCAGCGGCGATCAGATCGAGGTTCTGCCAGATCGGTTTGCCGTCGCGGCGCCAGTAGAGAGAGAAGGTCCAGCGCGGCAGGCTCTCGCCGGGATACCATTTACCCTGGCCGTAATGCAGGAAGCCGCCGGGAGCGAAACGCTCCTGCAGCCTGCGGATCAGGCTGTCGGCCTTTTCGCGCTTGGTCGGTCCGACTGCGGCGGTGTTCCATTCGTCGGATTGAAAATCGTCGATGGAGACGAAAGTCGGCTCGCCGCCCATCGTCAGGCGCACATCCTCGGCTTCGAGAACGCGGTCGACCTTCTCGCCGAGCTGATTGAGCTCGTCCCAGCTCTCATCGGAGAAAGGTTTGGTGATGCGCGGATGCTCGGCGACGCGGGAAACCTTCATGTCGAAGGCGAATTCGGTTTCGGCCTCGCCGAAATAGCCGCCGGAGATCGGGGCGGCATTGCTGTAATGCGGTGTGGCTGCGAGCGGAATGTGGCTTTCGCCGGTCAGCAGGCCGGAGGTCGGATCGAGACCGACCCAACCGGCGCCGGGCAGATAGACCTCCGCCCAGGCATGCAGATCAGTGAAATCGACCTCAGTACCGGAAGGGCCATCGAGCGCTTTCAGGTCCGGTGCCAACTGGATGAGATAGCCGGAGACGAAGCGGGCGGCGAGCCCGAGATGGCGCAGAATCTGCACAAGCAGCCAGCTGGTGTCGCGGCAGGATCCCTTGGCTGTTTCCAGCGTCTCCTCCGGCGTCTGGACGCCGGCTTCCATACGGATCACATAACCGATCTGCCGCTGCAGACGGGCATTGAGGCCCACGATCATGTCCACCGTCGGCTGATCGGGCGACCAGTCGAGCGTCGGCAGCAGTGCCTTCAGGCGCGGGCCAGCCGGCTCCGGCATCATGTAGATCGAGAGATCTTCACGGAGCGATTCCGGGTAGTTGAAGGGCCACTTTGTCGCTTCTTCTTCGACGAAGAAGTCGAAGGGATTGTAGACCGTCATGTCCGCGACGAGATCGACTTCGATCTTGAATTCGCTCACGGGGTCGGGGAAGACGAAGCGGGCGAGATAATTGCCGTAAGGGTCCTGCTGCAGGTTAACGAAATGGTTCGACGGCGTGACCTTCAGAGAATGGCTCAAGACCCGCGTTTTCGAATGCGAGGCTGGCTTGAGGCGGATGATCTGTGGGCCGAGGCGGACCGGTTTGTCATACTGATAATGGGTCAGATGATAGATGCTGGCTTTGATTGACATATTGCTCTTTTATCCGCTTGCCGTTGATCGGCTTAGCTGTTCCCAAAATCAGTGTGTGCAATGCAGCGAAAGAATGCAAGGCGGAAAGGTTAACGCGGTGACCGCTTTCAGGCCGCCCGGTTGAATGTCACGGAAGCTTTGAGGCCCCTGCCGCCGCGGCCTGGTATCAGCACGAGTCTCGCATTGAAAAGATTGGCGATTTCCTCGACGATCGGCAGGCCGAGACCGGCACCCGGCGCACCGGATTCATTGCCGCGGGAGAAGCGCTTCCGGACCGCTTCCAGCTTTTCCGGCAGAATGCCGGGGCCGTTATCCTCGACTTCCAGCCTGACCGTTTCCGCATCCTCCATGATACGGACAGTCACTTCCGCGCCCTTACCAGCATAGGCGATGGCATTGCCGGCGAGATTACGCAGCAATTCGCCGATCAGCAGCGGTTCGGCGCGGATCATCGCGGGGCCATCACCCTCGAACCCGAGATCGATGCCGGCTTCAGCAGCCCGTGGGATCTGCTCACCGGTGATCTCCTGGGCGATGGCGGTGAGATCGATGGCCGAGACCGTCAACGCTTCCTTGGCGGTCGCGGCGTCGATCTTGGCCATCAGCAGAAGCTGGGCAAGGATGCGCTCGGCATGGGCCACGGCCTGATCGCCCTTGAGTGCGGCGTGCTGCGCTTCATCGAGAGAGCCGGCACGGGCCGAAAGGGCAAGTTGTGTGCGGATGATCGTCAGAGGCGTGCGGAGCTGATGGCTGGCATTGCCGGTGAAATTGCGCAGCGCATCGAGGGCCGATTGCAGGCGCACCATGAAGGAGTTGACGGTATCGACGAGCGGCTGCACCTCGCTCGGCACGGATTGTTCGATCGGATGCAGATCGTCGGGGCTGCGTTCGCCGATGGCATCGCCAAGTTTGTAGAGCGGTCGCAGCGCGACAGTCACAGAAATCCAGACAATGACGGCTGCACCGGCAATCATCACCGCGAGGCGCAATGCCGAGCGGACGAGAATCGCCTGCGCAAGTTGACGGCGGGCAATGGTGGTTTCGGCGACAGTGACAACGAAAGGGACGGAGCGGATGCCAGTCGAGGCGGAGCGCCCCAAGGTCGCGACGCGGATCGGCTCGCCGCGGAAGACGTCGTCGGCGAAGGCGGCCGTACCGCCCTGTGTTTCGTTCAATAGGGGAAGAGCCTGATAGCCGGTTATGAATGTTCCGGGCGGGCCATCGACGCGATAAAAGACGCGGTCTTGCGCTGCCGAGGTCAGCATTTCCAGCGCGACATAGGGAATGTCCACTTCGAGCGTGCCGTCTTCGGCGACGACGACACGTTCGGCGATTGCCAGTGCGGAACCGGCGAGCACGCGGTCGGAAACGATATTCGATGTCTGCACCGCCTCGCGCCAGGTATCGGCAAGCGCTAGCGTGCCGATGACGGCAGTCGAGACAAGCAGCCAGAAAAGCAGTCGGCGCCGGAGCGAATAGCCTGCCGTCATGAGGCCTCGGGCAATTTGTCGAGATAATAGCCGATGCCGCGGGCAGTCTTGACCGTCAGGCCATGCGGCGAAAGCCTTTTTCTCAGGCGACTGACATATTGCTCGATGGCATTGGCCGAAATGTCGTCGTCGAAAGCGGTCAATGATTGCATGATCGCTTCCTTGGCGACGACCTTGCCGGCGCGCATGAAAAGGATTTCCAGGAGGCCGAGCTCGCGGGCGGGAATATCGAGCGGTGTGGCGCCGGCAGAAAAGGCGCGGGAGTTGAGGTCGAGCGAGATTGCCCCGAAACTGACAGTCGAGGAATGCAGCCCGGCCTGGCGACGCAGGAGCACGCGGACGCGCGCCTCGAATTCGGCGATATCGAAGGGCTTGATGAGGTAGTCATCGGCACCGAGATCCAGGCCCTTCACACGTTCCTCCGGCGAGCCGCGGGCCGTCAGGATGAGCACGGCAGCCCGGTTGCCGCGGGCGCGCATGGCGCGCAATACATCGAGCCCGTCCATCTCCGGCAGGTTCAGATCGAGTATGACGAGATCGAAATTTTCTGCTGCGATGACGGCGTTGGCCGAGGCTCCGTCATGGACGACATCCACCGCATGGCCCGTGCCGCGCAAGATCGCCGACAGGCCGTCGGCCAGTGCGATATTGTCTTCGGTGAGCAGGATGCGCAACGGATGTTTCCCTCGATTTTTTCGGGGAGTTTATCAGGGATGGCATCCGGATGTCACAGCGATTCTGGGACTTGGTGAATGGAGGATGGCAAGGGGTATTCGCTCGCGCACCATGCGTCGCTCCGGTGGCGACGCGAAGGCGGCCGTGATAAGGTTACGGCAAAGCCTGGGGGGCCTGAAAATGACAGATATGTCCATTGCGCTCGCGGAAAGCCCCGAGGACCTTGACGCCGCGCGCCAACTTAGCCGCATGTTCCGGCAATGGCTTTACGACAATTACCCGGCCGAGCGGCCAGTGATCGATCTCTACTACAACCCCGCACGGTTCGAGGCGCTGCTTGCCGATCTGCCTGATATCCATGCAAGGCCTCACGGTGCAATATTCCTGGCACGGCTTGACGGAGAGGTCGTCGGTTGCGTGATGCAGCACGAGATTGCGCCGGGCATTTCGGAGATGAAGCGGCTCTTCGTTTCCGAGGCGGCACGCGGCAGCGGCGCGGCGCTGGCGCTCTGCGAAGCTTCCCTTGCACAGGCCAAGGAGGATGGCTACCGAATGATGCGGCTCGATACCGGACACCGGCAGATCGCCGCGCAGAAGCTATATCGCCGCCTGGGTTTTCGCGAGCGAGACGCCTATTACGAAATCCCTGATGGTCTGAAGCCGATCCTGATGTTCTTCGAGCGCGAACTTTGAGGTCTGGCTGCAGCGACTATTGGAGGCCGACCCTTGTCTGGCCTGTACAGCTCGGGCATTCTTGCGCGATGAGGAGCCTTTTCATTCTGTTCTTGTGCCTGGTGCCCGGTCTTGCCGCCGCGGAACAGGTCTTCTACCCGGCGAAATCAGGCAATGCCGATGCGCCGGTGCTGACGGTCTATTCGTCACTTGACGAACCGCTCGCGCAGCCGATGATCCGCGGCTTTCAGGAGGCCAATCCGGATGTGGCGGTCAAATATGAGGACATGCTGACGGGGGACATCTACGACCGGATCGTCAGGGAGACGGATGCCGGCCACAAGACGGCGGACTTCGCCTTCTCTTCTGCCATGGACCTGCAGGTGAAGCTTTCGAACGACGGCTATGCGCAGGTGAGCAATCTGCCGATGAGTGCACAGTGGCCGAAATGGGCGAACTGGCGCAATACGGCTTATGCGCTGACCTTCGAGCCGGCCGTCTTCGTCTATCATAAGCCCAGCTTTGCCCATGAAACGGTGCCGAGCTCGCGTGCGGAATTAGTCGATTATCTGAAGCGCAAGGGCAACGATGTCCATGGGCGGATCGGCACCTATGACATCGAGCGTTCCGGCGTCGGCTTTTTGTTTATGGCGCGAGATCAGGAACAGTTCGGCGATATCTGGTCGGTGATCGGCGCGATGGGGGCGGCGGGCGTAAAACTATATTCCACCAGCTCGGCGATCCTCGAGCGCGTGGCGGATGGGCGCTTCGTGCTCGGCTATAATATCCTCGGCTCCTATGCAGCCGACTGGGCCTCGCGTCACCCCGACGTCGGCATCGTGTTGCCGAAGGACTACACCGTCGTGATGTCGCGGATCGGCCTGGTGCCGCAAGCTGCCGCCGAGCCCGAACTCGGTCGTCGCTACCTTGCCTTCTTCATGTCGAAGGAAGGCCAGACGATCATGGCCCGCGAACTGCAGATCCCGGCCGTCAGCCCGGAAGTGGCGGGCGAGAATACTGCCAATACGTTGCAGGAACTTCTCGGTGCACAGTTGCGCCCTGTACCGGTCAGCCCCGGCCTGATGGTCTATCTCGATCAGGTGAAGCGGGCGCGGCTGATTGCGCATTGGAATGAGGTGCTGCGCACGCAGTAAAACCTCGCTCGTCAATGCTGCAGTTCAGCAGCGAATTCCAAGTCGAAAACGTATAAAGGGCGAGGTTTACCTCTGGCGTGCCCCGCCCTTCCGAATTGATCCCGCGACAGCGTCAATCAGCCTTTGTGGATCACCACTTCCAGATATTCAGCCGGCACGACCATTGTGCCATCCTTGGCGCGGTTGAAGTTGGCGACGAGCGCCAGGAAATCCTCCTCAAGGGCTACTTGCCTGGCTGTGACGAGCGGTAGTCGAATTACGGCAAAAAGTGTCTTGCCGCACTGGATATCCCGCCGATGTCAGCTAAATGACAGCTTCATATGATGGCTTGGGCTACTTCCTCTCCGTGGAGGCGGAGAGTTGAAGAATTTCCGGGGGGACTTCCGCTCGCTATCAGGACAATTGCGTCCACCGATCGGTGATCTCTCCTCGTTTTCAAAAATAGCAGTGGCGGTCCGCTCAGCCGCAGCACGGAGGACACATCGTGAAGCACACTTTCATCGCAACCCTTTTGGCAGCGGCCATCGCGTTGCCGGCCTATGCAGCCGATTACACAATCATCGCACCGGCAGCGCCCGGCGGCGGCTGGGACCAGACGGCCCGCTCGCTGCAGACGGTGCTGCAGCAGGAAGGCATTTCCAAGAGCGTTCAAGTTCAGAACGTACCGGGTGCCGGAGGTTCTATCGGTCTTGCCCAGTTCAGCAGCCAGAGTGCCGGCAATCCGAACGCTCTCATTGTCGGTGGCTACGTCATGGTCGGCGCCCTGTTGACCAACAAGTCAGTCGTCACGCTGAAGGACGTCACCCCGATCGCCCGTTTGACCGGCGAGTATGAAGCCATTGTCGTTCCGGCCGCGTCCGACATCAAGACGCTTGCCGATCTCGTCACAAAGCTGAAGGCTGATCCGGGCGCCGTTTCCTGGGGTGGCGGTTCTGCCGGGGGCACGGACCATATCGCGGTCGGCCTGATCGCCAAGGCGTCCGGTGTCGATCCGACGAAGATCAACTATGTCGCCTTCTCCGGTGGTGGTGAAGCACTCGCCGCTATCCTCGGCGGTCAGGTCACGGCCGGCATTTCGAGCTACAGCGAGTTCGAATCGCAGGTCAAGGCCGGCACGTTGCGCCTGCTCGGCGTTTCCAGCGATGCCCGCATTGCCGGCGTCGACGCTCCGACCTTCAAGGAAGCCGGTACCGACGTTTCCATCCAGAACTGGCGCATGGTCGCTGCCGCTCCGGGCCTGACCGATGAAGAAGTCGCCTCGATAGCGGCCGACTTCGACAAGCTGCACAAGTCTGCCGCGTGGCAGGAAACCTTGAAGACCAAGGGCTGGGCCGATACCTACCTCGCAGGGGACGAGTTCAAGGCGCAGCTCGAAAAGGATGTCTCCGCTACCGAAGGCATTCTCAAAGATATCGGTCTCGTTCAATGAGCGAAGCCGATACCTCATCGGCAACGAAGCGCCGCCCCGATTGGGCGGCGCTGATCATTGCCCCCTTCCTCATCGTGGTCGCTGCTGCGGTCTTCTGGGATGCCTCGCATCTGAAGACGATCGCGCAATATGATCGCATCGGCCCGTCGACCGTCCCGCAGCTTGTCGCCCTCGGCCTGTTCTGTCTTGGCATATGGACGGCGATCGAAGCCTGGCGCGGCGATTTTCCGGAACGCGAGCATCAGGAAGTGGCGCCCGTTATCTGGATTATCGCGGGCCTCGCCGGGCAGATGCTGCTCCTGCGCACCGCCGGCTTCTCGATTGCGACCGGCGTGCTCTTTGCGCTGACCGCACGCGGTTTCGGCAAGCGCCAGATCTGGATCTCGTTGCCCATCGGCATCATCATGAGCTTCATCGTCTGGGCGATCTTCTCGCAGTTGCTGCAGCTGACGCTGCCGGCCGGCCCGCTCGAACATCTGTTCTTCTGACAGCGTCCGCCTTGCGCCTTGCGCTTTCAGTTTTTTGCTTTTTGCGCGGACGGTCCTAGTGCCCCTAAGGAGCCGCCGCTTGGGACAAAGACATGAGCACATTCGAATTCCTCTGGCAGGGTATTCTGGTTGCTGCGCAGCCGATCAACCTGCTCTATGCCTTCATCGGCGTGACCCTGGGTACCGCCGTCGGCGTGTTGCCGGGCATTGGCCCGGCGCTGACCGTGGCGCTGCTCTTGCCCGCCACCTACAAGCTCGATCCGGGCGGTTCGCTCATCATGTTTGCCGGTATCTATTACGGCGGCATGTACGGCGGCTCGACCACCTCGATCCTCCTGAACACGCCGGGTGAAAGCGCCTCGATCGTCACAGCGCTCGAGGGTAATAAGATGGCGCGTGCGGGCCGTGGCGGGCCGGCGCTGGCGACAGCCGCCATCGGCTCCTTTGTTGCTGGCCTCATCGCCACGCTCGGCCTCGCTTTCGTCGCGCCCTATATCGTCAAGCTGGCACTTGTTTTCGGTCCGCGCGAATATTTTGCGCTGATGGTGCTTGCTTTCGTCACCGTCTCCTCCGCCTTCGGGGATTCGGCGCTGCGCGGTCTCACGTCGCTCTTCATCGGCTTTGCGCTCGCCATGGTCGGCATCGACCAGCAGACGGGCCAGGCTCGCCTTTCCTTCGGCATTCCCGATCTGCTCGACGGTATCGAGGTGACGACGCTCGCCGTCGCGATGTTCGCCATCGGCGAGACGCTTTATATCGCCGCCCAGGGCAATCGCGGCGAGGACAAGGTGGAAGCGGTGCGTGGCTCGCTCTGGATGAATGCCCAGGACTGGGCGCGTTCCTGGAAGCCTTGGCTGCGCGGCACGATCATCGGCTTCCCGATCGGCGCCATGCCGGCCGGCGGTGCCGAAATCGGCACTTTCCTTTCCTATGCCACAGAAAAGCGTCTGTCGAAGAGCCCCGAGGAATTCGGTCGTGGCGCCATTGAAGGCGTCGCCGGTCCTGAGGCCGCCAATAATGCCTCGGCTGCCGGAACGCTGGTGCCGTTGCTGACGCTCGGCCTGCCGACATCTGCGACGGCGGCAATCATGCTTGCCGGCTTCCAGCAGTACGGTCTGCAACCGGGGCCGCTGCTGTTTGCGACCAATCCGCAGCTCGTCTGGGGTCTCATCGCCAGCCTGCTGATTGCCAATGCGATGCTGCT
The DNA here is from genome assembly GCF_047782645.1 of Rhizobium sp. ZK1. Taxonomy (NCBI): domain Bacteria; kingdom Pseudomonadati; phylum Pseudomonadota; class Alphaproteobacteria; order Hyphomicrobiales; family Rhizobiaceae; genus Rhizobium; species Rhizobium sp. ZK1. Next base: position 3,485,386 of record NZ_CP180586.1, on the reverse strand, counting down.
GGTCCTGAACTTGCCGATGATCGGCCTCTGGGTTCGCCTGCTGACGGTTCCGAAGCCATGGCTTTATGCCGGCATCCTGCTGTTTGCCACACTCGGCACCATCGGTGCTAACCCGTCGGTCTTTGAGCTCGGCATGCTGCTTGGCTTCGGCGTGCTCGGCTATATCATGAGGATCTTCGGTTACCCGATCGCCCCTACTGTCGTCGGCCTCATCCTCGGGCCGCTGGCGGAGCAGCAGCTCCGCCGCGCACTGTCGATCAGTCAGGGCGATGTAACTACGCTCGTCATGTCGCCAATCGCCTGCGGCCTATTGATCGTCGCTGCTGCTGCCTTCCTCATTCCGCTGATCCTGAGATTGCGTGGCCGCGGCCAGGTTCTCTCTCAGCTTGCGGCAAACGAAGACTAAAACAAAAGACGACCCTGACCCCTAACTCAGGCTGGCCGTGGCGACACGGCCGGCCATTTCTTTGCGATTTGTCATTTTTGTCGGCATCTGGAAATTAACGTCCCTGTAACTATCTGAATTCAAACGGAAAATTTATCATATCCCTGAGCTTGGTTCTTTCGCCGGCGAAAGAAATATGCGCTTTTTGCATAGCTGCGGTGATTTCCTGCGCGTTGTAGGTGCATGCAGATTCCCCCATCTAGAAGGGGTCAACCAAAGAGCGAGAGGAAAAGAAGATGTCCGCTTTCAGAAAGTCGATCCACAATAGTTTCCTGGCCCGCGCCTTTGCAGCGCTCGGTGCTGCGAACGCAGTCAGCGCCGCTGTCGAAGGTGGCCGCAAGCCGCGCGCCCGTGACCTGCAGGAACTTGGTATCGATCCGGTTAGCTTCGGCCGTGTCATCCGGTAAGACGTGCCGGATGCATAGATTGAATACCAAGTACCTCTTGAATGAATGAGCCCGCAACCGGTTGGTCGCGGGCTTTGTTTTTTGGACTATGCGGGCCGCAGCGCCAGACCGCCGCGGCTTTTTGACCATCAGGCGTGCAGGCGCTCCCGCTCGGGGACATCAGCTTCTTTCTGCCGTTCGTGCCTGTTGTGGCGGATCGATGACCAGAGCGAGATGCCGATGAGCGCCGCGCCGCCGAGGCCGGTGATGACTTCAGGAATGTGCGTCAAGGTCTGCACATACATGATCACCGAGAGGATCAGGATGGCGTAGAAGGCGCCGTGTTCCAGATAGCGGTATTCGGCAAGCGTCCCCTTTTCCACCAGCATGATCGTCATGGAGCGCACATACATGGCACCGATGCCGAGGCCGATGGCGATGACGAACAGGTTTTGCGTCAGCGCGAAGGCGCCGATGACGCCATCGAAGGAAAAGCTGGCATCCAGCACTTCCAGATAGATGAAAGCGCCGAGGCCACCCTTTGCCGCCTCGCTCATCGCGCGCTGCGATGCATCGAGGAGACCGCCGATGACTTCCACCGCCAGGAAGGTCACGAGACCGTAGATGGCGCAGTAGACGAAGGTGGTCGCGTCTTCACCCTCCAGGAGGTAGGAGAAGAGCAGGATCAGCAGGAGCACGAAGGCGATCTCGATGCCCTTGATCGTGGCCGAACGCGCCATCAGCCGCTCCAGCGAGCTTATCCAGTGGACTTCCTTCTCATGGTTGAAGAAGTAGGAGAGGCCGACCATCATCAGGAAGGTGCCGCCGAAGGCTGCGATCGGCAGATGGGCATCGTTCATGATGCGGGCATATTCGGCAGGTTCACGTGCCGCCAGCACGAGTGCTTCCCATGGTCCGATCTTTGCCGCGATGGCGACGATTGCCAGCGGAAAGACGATACGCATGCCGAAAACGGCAATGACGATGCCCCATGTCAGGAAGCGGTGCTGCCACACGGGGGTCATTTCCTTGAGTTTGTTGGCGTTGACGATGGCATTGTCGAAGGAGAGCGAAATCTCCAGAACGGCCAGCACGGTGCAGATGAAGAAAACGGTGGCCATGCCGCCAAGTGTGCCGGTCGATTGCCAGCCAAGGAAGGCGCCGAGTGCAAGGCCGACCGCCGTGACGATGAAAGCCCAGCGGAAATAGCCGAGCGAGGATTTGTGGGATTGGAGCTGGTTCATGGCTGCACCTCGCAGCCGCAAACCTGGTCGGAAAATGGGGTGAAAGCAGAAAAACGCGTACCACTAAGGGCATGCGCGTTTGGCATGATGAGCTTTTTCATCGATGAAAAATCCGCCGGCTAATTTGCAGGCGGTACCGACATCACGAGAGCGCCGTAAAAACTCTCGCCAGAGGGGCCCGGCACCAGGGTTCCCCCGCAGCCGATGTCTGGATGAGGCTGCGGGTGCTCCAGTAGGTAGTGAAGTTGTCGCGCCAGTCAAGACACCCGATCGGTCAGAGCTAGCGATTTCTTTGGAACCATGCGGGGCTCTCGCCCGTTACGACCTAGCTGAGCCGATGAAAACATCTGAGATGGTCTTGAAGGAGGGCGACGATGCAGAATTCGACCCATGTTCCCGATAAGCGCACGGAAGCCTCAGACCGCATGAAGCGGGCAAGACCCAATCGCATGCAAAAAGCCCAGGTGCTTCCGCCGCACCAAGTCGACCTGACGCTTACGCCGGGTGTCTTCCACGACATCCATGTGCCTGCTCATGTCACCGGCAGTGACCTTTCCAAGGGCGGACCTGACATCAAGAGCGACGATACCAAGCTCGCAAAGCCCGTCCGTTGAAACCAGTTCCGTAAAACAAGACAGGTGAGATGCGAATGACAATCAATCTTGTGCCGCGTGATATCTTCATCCAGCACGAATATGAGTGGCAGGCCGTACGCGAGGCGGCCGAGCGCCGGATGGATATCGGCAAGCGCGAGACGCCATCCGTGCCGCCAAGTGAGCAAACAGCGAAGATGCCCGCTACTGCACCTTCGGCAGCGCAAGGCTGCTGAGTCCCAGGTAGAACTTGTGCGAGACGCCCGGCCATGAAGCCGGGCGTTTTCATGTCCGGCGAATTTCGGTTCGGGAAAGCGATCCGCGGCGATGACTTGCCAACCTTTCGGAAAGGATTGCGCAGCGATAATCCGACCCATTCAAGGGAATCGGATCGATGGCCAAAACAGCGACACGCGGCCGCCGCAAGGCGCCGGCAAAAAGGAAGAGCAGCGCATCCTCCGGAGGCGCGATGCCCTGGTTCGTGCTCGGCATCGCCGCGGTGGGCGCCATTGCCGCCTATGACAACTGGAAAACCATTCGCCCGATGCTTGGCAAGGCACCGGCTGCCGTTATCCGCGAAGCGGCTGAAGCCAAGCCTCAGGCATCCAAGGACGCGCCGAAGCAGGTTGCTGTCGCAGCACCTGCCGCCAAGCCACGGCAGACGAACGATCCGGTGCCGCCTATGGCGATCCCCTCGGCTCCGGTTCCGACGGCAAAGATCGTGCCGGCCTCTATCTCCCCTGTTGCCCCGTCTTCTTCGGAAACCGCCAAAGCCGCCTTTGGATATTGCGGGCAAGGCGAGCATATCAATTGCGTCGGCGATGCCGGCACCTTCTGGTACAAGGGTGAGAAGATCGTCATCGCTGATATGGTGAGCCCGGATGTCGACCGCGCGCGCTGTGAAGACGAACGGAAGGTCGCCTTCGCCGCCAAATCGCGGCTGTTGGCGCTGCTGAATGCCGGTCCGTTCAACATGAATGCCGCCGGCAAGGCGAATGACCGTGGCGCGCCGCGCGTCATTTCGCGTGACGGGCGCTCCTTCGGTACGCGTCTTATCAATGAGGGCCTAGCGAGGAAGCCGGGATCTGCCTCAGGCTCCTGGTGCGCCTGAGGCTGTCAGTCCAACGATCTCTTATTTTCCACCGTTTTTCCGTGCCGGTGCCTTGCCGCTGGTGCGGAAGCTGCCCGTGAAGGCCGAATCCTTGCTTTCCGCCGTGCATTCGATGGCTGTCGGCTTGCCGGCATAGGGATTGCCGAAGGTGCAGAAGCCTGCAACCTTCACCTCGCCCGTCATCTTGTTGCCGACACCCGTGGTGACGAGGCTGAGCGGCAGGCGGGCATTGCCATTGGATGCAGGCTTGATGGCCTTCCCATCGCCCTGGAAGCCCAGCAGCTTGCCATCTGAGGTGAAGATGAAGGTGACGGTGCCGTTGACGAGCGTCACACTTGCCAGCTCTCCCTTGCAGCCCTTCGTGGCGTCGAACTTGGCGACGACCAGCTTCTGGCACTTGCCGCCAAGCGCGATGACGCCGGGCGCGCCTGGAAAATTGTCATCCGCCTGCGCTGCAGCGGCAAAAGTGAGGGTGGAGAAGGCGGCGATGGCAAGCGCAGATAATTTCATTTCGATTCGAACCCCGTGTCCTGACGAGGCGAATCAACGCCTCGGGCTCATTATCGCGCATGGCATGGCTCTGTGTCCGAATTTGGTTTGGCATCGAAGATGGATTTCTATCGTCTCAGCACTGATACATTTGCTCCAGTGACCTGAGCAGGGCCAAGGGGCAAACTTGGAACGTCTCCTCACCGACATCCGGGTGCCGCTCCAGATATCTCTTCGCGATTTCGACGTACTCGGTTTGCGAAATCGTAACGTTCCGCGGCGAGCAGTATAAGAGGGGTTGTCCTCAGCTGCGAGGTGGGTGTTCATCATTCGAAGTGTCAATCCGGCCTCGCCGATCAGCATCGTGACGACGCTTGTCTCCTTGCTATCCGTGAGCGTGCGGAGCTTCATGTCTTCTTTTGCGGAAGCCGGGCTCCAGCTCAGCACCATCAGCAATATCAATCCGATGAAAATTTTCATGTGCCCCCCAATGCGGGAGAGCGAAACAACATTGCAACCGCTTGGTCAGACCGCTTTTCAGGGAAGTCTCGACAAATGCGGCACGGAACAAGCAGACACATCGTACCGGTCTTAGAAGGGCCTGCGAAGGCCACAGCGTCAAAACTAAAAAGGCCTTTCGATTTCTCGAAAGGCCTTTGCTTTTCAGCGAATTAGGATGGTGGGCGTGACAAGGATCGAACTTGTGACCCCTACGATGTCAACGTAGTGCTCTCCCGCTGAGCTACACGCCCATCCGATGTCGGCGCATAGACCACAAAACCTCCGGAGCCGTCAATAGGCTTTTTTGAAGTTTTGTGACGAGCCGCCAAGACGCCTTACGCGGCAAGCATCTTGTTGACCTCGTCGACGAGGTCGCGCAGGTGGAAAGGCTTGGAAAGGACCTTTGCGTCCTTCGGAGCCTTCGAATCAGGGTTCAGCGCAACGGCTGCAAAGCCAGTGATGAACATGACCTTCAGGTCAGGATCGAGCTCGGTCGCGCGGCGCGCCAGCTCGATGCCGTCCATTTCCGGCATGACGATATCGGTCAGCAACAGGGAGAAGGGCTCTTCACGCAGGCGGTCATAAGCGCTCGCGCCGTTGTCGTAAGAAAGGACCTTGTAGCCGGCCTTTTCGAGCGCCTTCACCAGGAAGCGGCGCATGTCGTTGTCGTCTTCGGCGAGAAGTATCTTCTGAGTCATTAATCCGGACCGCTGATCACTAGTGTTTTATGGGATACCAGCCGTCTACACTAGACTTCGCCCGGTAAACAACCGGTGAAATCGCCCTGGCCGCGACCGCCATCCCTTCTATGTAGTATGGACTTAAGGGCAGGCAACTGGCAACATGGCCGTCACAGCCACTTGATGACATGGTAAAGAGGGCAGAAAGTGCCGGAAATACGCGAATACGAGCTTTTTGAAGTGCATGAGCCCGTGTCGCAGACCATTCCCTTCGTCTACAACTCCCCTCACAGCGGCCGCATTTATCCACCGGAATTCATCGCGCAGTCGCGGCTGGAAGGTATCTCAATACGCCGTTCTGAAGACCATTATGTCGATGAACTGTTCGGCGCGGCCGTGGATCTCGGCGCACCGTTGCTGCTTGCGAATTTCCCGCGCGCTTATCTCGACGTCAATCGCGAGCCCTACGAGCTCGATCCGCGCATGTTCGACGGGCTGTTGCCGCCTTATGCGAATATCAATTCGCTAAGAGTTGCAGGCGGGCTTGGTACGATTCCGCGCATCGTGGCTGAGAACATGGAAATCTATGCGCGCCGGCTACCCGTTCAGGAAGGGCTGGAGCGTGTCGAAAGCGTCTATAAGCCCTATCACTTCGCGCTGCGGCGGCTGATTGCGCGCACGCATGTGCAATTCGGCTTCGGTGTCCTGATAGACTGCCATTCCATGCCGGGCAATGTGCGTGTCGCCGGCAGTAATGCGCGGCCGGATTTCATCATCGGCGACCGTTACGGCACCAGCGCTTCGGCAGAGCTTTCGCGCACGGCGATCGGCATTCTCGAGGAGATGGGTTTTGCGGCGATCCGCAACAAGCCCTATGCCGGCGGCTTCATCACAGAGCATTACGGCCGGCCGTCACGCGGGCTGCATGCGCTGCAGATCGAGGTCAATCGCTCGATCTATGTCGATGAGGTAACGCTGGAGAAGCGGCCGGATTTCGACACCGTTGTGGCCGCCATCACGTCGTTCATGCGGCAGATGGCTGATTATGTCGAGAAATTTGCCGGCGACCGAGCCCTTGCGGCCGAGTGATTTTCAGCCTTCAGGTCAAAAAAAACCGCGCTTCGTCAGCGCGGCTAAGTCTAGGGAGGAAACACCCAAGGAGGGTATTTACAGTCAGAAGACTGTAGGTAAGACGCTACTGCTGCATTGCACAATTGTCAAGCAATATATTGCACTGCAAAATCTTTAGGCAGCTAATCGGAAATTGCCTGTTGTATTTGCATTTCGCCGCTTTTTCGCTATGAAAAACGCCATTTCCCGCTAGCCATATGGATTTCTCCATGCTTCCCGACCGTTCGTTCTTCAACCGTCTCGCCGAAGCTGCAAAGGCAGAAACCCTGCCGCGCTTTCGCTCGGGCATCAATGTCACCAACAAGCTGTCATCGGGCTTCGATCCGGTCACGGAAGGCGATAGGGCCGCCGAGACGGCTATTCGTGCGCTGATCGAGGAGCATTTTCCCGAGCACGGCATTCTGGGCGAAGAGCATGGCGATGTCGGTCTCGATCGCGAGCATGTGTGGGTGATCGATCCGATCGACGGCACACGCGCCTTCATTTCCGGCGTTCCGGTTTGGGGAACGTTGATCGGCCTGCAGAAGAATGGCCGGGCGGTTGCCGGCATGATCGAGCAGCCCTTCACCGGCGAGCGGTATTTCGGCGATGAGAATGGCTCGACCTATAGCGGGCCGGAGGGTGAGCGCCGGCTGCAGGTGCGCGACTGCGACGCACTCTCCAATGCCATCCTCTTCACCACCTCCCCGCATCTCTTCGTCGGCGAGGAGATGGAGAAGTATCGTGAGATCGAAAGCAAGGTCAGGCTCTTTCGTTACGGCTGCGATTGTTATGCCTATGCGCTGCTGGCCGCGGGCCATGTCGATCTCGTTATCGAGAACAGCCTCAAACCCTATGACGTCGGCGGGATCATTCCTGTCATCGAAGGCGCCGGCGGGATCATGACCACCTGGGACGGGGCGCGGCCGGAAAATGGCGGCTCCATCATCGCAGCCGGCAGCAGGGCGGTTTACGAAGAGGCGATCACCATCCTGCAGCGCTAAAGCAACGACATGCGTAAAAAGGCTCAGACGCCGATCGCCGTCACGTCATCAGTCGCCTCGGCATCGCTGCCGGGAATGAAGGCATGGAAGGCGGCAAGCGCGGCTGTGCGATAAATATCCCTTTCCTGGAATATCTCGTGGCGGGCACCGTTGATCGGGACAAGCTGACCGGCGCGGAAATAACGTGAAAGCCGTTCTTGCGCCGTATAAGGCACCAGTCCGTCGCGCGTCGGCGCGATGACGACGGAGGGGATGGTAATCGAGAAGAGATGGTAGGGTTGGGTCACCCGGTCGATCGCTTTCATGCATTCGTGCATCCAGCGGGCGGTTGGCGCTCCGAGAGCGAGCTCCGGGTGAGCCTTTGCGATCGCCGCGTTCCGTTCGAAACGCGTTTCATCCGATGTGAGAGGGTTATCAGGGAATTGCAGTTCGTTCATCTTGCCGAGCGGTACGCCGCCGAGGCCGATGGCGCTAAGCGTGGCTGATACCGTGCGGATAATACCCTCGGAAGCAGCCTGGCCAATAAGGCCAAGGAAAGGGGCTGACAGTACCATGCGCTCGATGCGCGTCGAAAGATAAGGGGCGGCGGAAAGCGCAATCAGCGCGCCTGTGGAATGGGCGAGCATGTAGAAGGGCAGCCTTGTATCCGGCAGCACGACCTTTTCGAGGAACGTGTCGAGATCGCGCTCGTAATCGGAAAAGCGGCGGATGTGGCCGTGATTGCGTTTCTTGATCAGCCGGGGCGAGCCACCCTGACCGCGCAGATCATAGGTCGCGACCCAGAGCCCCTTAGCGGTGAGGTCGCGGATCGTTTCGAAATACTTCTCGATGTATTCGCTGCGTCCGTGCAGGAGGACCACCGTTCCGTGGGCGACCGGTGTTTGCGACCGGAAGACTGCAAAACGCAACTTATGGCCGTCGTGGGTCTCGAAAAAGCCCTCGGTTCGGTTTTCCGGCGCCGGATTGTCTGGAGTCGAGTAAAGAACCTGTTCCATAGCGCAGTGTTTCTTCGCATGAGGGATATACTAGGGGATACCGCAGGGATCTGGAAAATCAATGGCGAAATTACCGCTTAATATGAGCAAAGTGTAATATATTGAGATTTTTCTATACGACAACATTGGCAAAAGCTGAGACACGCCGAGCCGCAGCATCAACTTGCGGAGCTATATGCCTGAAGAAAAGTGGCCGGCGGAGCTGAGGGAGCTCTTGGCCGGCCGAATCTAGGCTGAAGAAGAAGGGACGATACACTCCAGCCTTCGGGCCAGTGTCACCCGATGCGCCTATCTCTAGCGAGCGGCGTCTGAACCTTCGCCGAACCTGCCGTTCATGCCGGGTTCACGCAGGAATTCCAGCGATTTGGCGAGGGGCTTGAAGTCTCGGAAAGCCATCACCATTTGAACTTTGCGGACGCCGGAAGGGTCCGCGCAACCGTCCCGAAGCCGCCAAGAATGGGGTTTCAGGGGCATCATATCGCAACACGTCGCTTCCCAAGGAGGACATCATGCGTCACGTAGACTTCTCTCCCCTGTATCGTTCCACCGTCGGTTTCGACCGTCTCTTCACGATGCTCGACAGCCTTGCCCAGCCGGAGCAGGTCCCCACCTATCCGCCCTACAATATCGAGCGGACCGGTGAGAACACCTATCGCATCACCATGGCCGTTGCCGGCTTCGACGAAACCGAACTCGCCATCGAATCGCATGCCCACGCGCTCACCGTAAAGGGTGAAAAGCGCGAAGAAAATGCTGATGGCAGCGAGTACCTGTATCGCGGCATCGCAAAGCGCGCATTCGAGCGCCGCTTCCAGCTTGCCGACCATGTCGAAGTGACCGCTGCTTCGTTGAAGAACGGCCTCCTGCACATCGACCTCCTGCGCAGCATCCCGGAGGCTCTGAAGCCCCGCAAGATTGCGATTGCCGCAGAGCCGGTCGAAGCTCCGAAGGCCATCGAAGCACAGGTTGTCAACAACTAACCCGCTTTCAGACGGATCAGACAAACGGCGCCCTTGAGGGGCGCCGTTTTTGTTTATGGTCATTTTGTTCGATCAGGCTGGGCTTGCAGCTTCTTCAAGCTGCTTTTCGGTCGCTCGGCGGGCTGCGGCCGCCGCATATTTCTGGGCGATAACGGCGCAGACCATCAGCTGGATCTGATGGAAGAGCATCAGCGGCAGGACGATCGCGCCGATCGACTGGCCGGCGAAAATGACGTTTGCCATCGGTACGCCACTTGCGAGGCTCTTTTTCGAGCCGCAGAAGGTGATGGTGATCTCATCGGCCTTGCTGAAGCCCAGCCAGCGGCTGCCGTACATGGTCATGATTAGAACGAGGGCAAGCAGCACCATGTCGGCGATGATGACGGCAGCGATGTCGGCGATCGAGAAGGTGTGCCACAGACCTTCGACGACGGCCGTCGAGAAGGCTAGATAGACGACCATCAGGATGGAGCCGCGATCGACGGGCATCAGGATCTTCTTCTTGGAGCGGATCCAGTCGCCGATCCAGGGCTGCAGGATCTGGCCAACGACGAAGGGGGCCAGAAGCTGGAGCAGGATCTGTTCGAGCGCATCGAAGGAGAAGCCGCCATGGCCGCCGACCGAAAAGAGCAGGCCGACGAGCAGCGGCGTCAGGAACATGCCGAAGATATTGGAAGCTGAAGCCGAGCAGATCGCCGCCGGCACGTTGCCGCCAGCCATCGAGGTGAAGGCAATGGAGGATTGGACCGTCGACGGCAGCACGCAGAGGAAGAGAATGCCGAGATAGAGCGGCTGCGGCAGGATCGAATCTGGAATGAGACCCACTGCGAGGCCAAGGATCGGGAAAATACCGAAGGTCGTCAGCAGGATCACCAGATGCAGCCGCCAGTGCAGCAGACCGGCGATGACGACATCGCGTGAAAGGCGCGCGCCATGCAGGAAGAACAGGAGCGCGATGGCGATATCGGTCGCCACACCGAACCAGTCGGCAAACGTGCCGCTCGCCGGGAAGATCGAGGCGAGAATAACGGTGCAGACGAGCAGGATCGTGAATGTATCGGGTAAGAAGCGGCGCATGGCGGTCTCGCTGGAATAAATGAGTCATTGTTCTGTCTCTCATTATGATCCAGGATGCAAGAAATAACAGTTATCACGAATATGGATATTAGGCATGCTGGATCTCTCACAGCTTCGCAGTTTCGTTACCGTCGAACAAATGGGCAGCTTCACGCTTGCTGCTGAAAGGCTGGGTCTCGGGCAGTCGACGGTCAGCCAGCACATTCAGAGGCTGGAGACCTCGCTCGGGCGTCGGCTGCTGGAGCGGGATACGCACAAGGTCGTGCTGACCGGTGACGGCGAGGCCCTGCTTTCGCATGCGCGCGCCATGCTGTTGATCGAGGGGCAGGTGCAGTCGCTGTTCAAGGGCGGCAGCCTGCGGGGACGCCTGCGGCTCGGCGTCTCCGAAGATTTCGTGACGAGCCAGTTGCCGGCGGTGCTGGAAGATTTCGTGCGCTCGCATCCCTCCGTCGACCTGGAACTGACTGTCGCGCTTTCCGGTGTGCTCTACGAAATGCAGGATGCGGGAGCAATCGACCTCGTGCTTGCCAAGCGGAGGCTCGGCGACGAGCTCGGAAGGCTCGTCTATCGAGAGCCGCTGGTGTGGTTGGCGCGTGATCCGGAGCATGTACTTGCATCCGGTCCGCTTCCCTTGATCGCTTTCCCGCCGCCGAGCGTCACGCGCGCCATCGCGCTGGAGGCGCTCGGGCGGCATGGTGTGGCCTGGCGCATCGTGTGCACCTGCGGCAGCCTGAGCGGGCTGACGGCTGCTGCGCGCGCCGGCATGGGGGTGCTCGTGCAGCCGCGCAGCATGGCGCCCTCGGGTCTGAAGGAAATCGCTCCAAGCAAGTTACCGGCGCTGGAGGATGTCGAATTCGTTCTGGTGCCGCGCAAGGGAGCCGATCAGGCGTTGGTGGCGGCCCTTTCGGAGGATATTTTGAAGAAGGTCAGGGGTTTGCGGTCTACCTGAGTGCAAAATCCCGCCCGAACGGCGGGATTTTCGTTCGAAGAATCGGCTTTGTTCCAAAAGAGACCGGAACACACCACCTTGCGAGCGGGCGTCCGGTGCTCTCAAAAATCAGGCCGCCAGGCACTTCAGGAAGCCGTCGACATCGGCTTCGGTCGTGGCGAAGCTGGCGACCAGCCGAATGAGCGTTTCGCCTTCCGAAACGAGATCCGATGTGCCGGCCGGGATTGGCCATTCGTAGAATTTTGCGCCCCTGGCTTCTGCCGTCTTCGCTGCGGACTTCGGAATTACGGCGAAGACTTCGTTCGAGGCTGTCGGCCAGGCGAGGCGAGCGGAATTGCTGGCGCCGATACCGGCGCGCAGGCGGTCTGCCATGCCGTTGGAATGGCGGGCGAGATCAAGCCAGAGGCCGTTTTCGAAATAGGCATCGAACTGGGCTGCGATGAAGCGCGACTTGGAGAAGTGCTGGGCGGCGCGCTTGCGAATGAAATGCATTTCCTTCGCCTGCTCCGGATTGAAGAAGACGATCGCTTCCGCGCACCAGCAGCCATTCTTCGTGCCGCCGAAGGAGAGGATGTCGACGCCGCGCTTCCAGGTCATTTCGGCAGGTGTTGCTTTCAGTGCGATGAGCGCATTGGCAAAGCGCGCACCGTCCATGTGCAGGGGCAGTCCCCGTTTCTTGGCGATCGAGGAAATTTCGCCGATTTCCGGCAGCGAATAGACGGTACCGATTTCGGTCGATTGTGTGATGGTCACAGCGCTGGCGCGGCCATGACGGAGGGCATCTTCGGGGAAGTGCGCGATCTTTGCCGAGAGCCTGGCCGGATCGATCTTGCCGGCCTCACCGTCGACGGCCATGAGGCGGGCGGAGCCGGAGAAGAATTCCGGCGCGCCGCATTCATCCTCGATCACGTGGGCTTCCGAATGGCAGAAGGTGATCCCGCCGGGGCGCTGGACGCTCGCCAGCGCCAGAGAGTTGGCTGCTGTGCCGGTTGCGACGAAGAAGACGGAAACCTCGCGTTCGAAGATCTCGGAGAAGCGGGCGTCCACCTTCTTGTCGAGATCACTGTTGCCATAAGCGGCCGCAAACCCGGCGGATTCGGCAAGCAGGCGTTCGGCAATGGATTTATGGGCGCCAGCCCAATTGTCAGAAGCAAAAATCATGGAGGAAACCATTGAAAATCATGGGGCGGGAGGTTCGGGAAGGGACTTTACGCCAAAGCTTCACAGGATCAAGGGCGGAAGCCGGAATGCATCACAGAAATTGAACTGCGTAATCAAAAAACAAAATGGCTTCTCTCTGTGTAATTTTATGTCGCTGTTTTGGCCGATTTGGCAATCTTCCGTCGCAAATTGATGTTTTTTTAAGAGGATGCCCTTGCGAAGAGGAGTTGTTTCTGGCATTGAACGGATGAACTAGGACAGGGTTGCTGTCCTATTTTGGCCTTCCCGGCCGAAGAGGCGCCGAAAGCCCTGGCACAGAGCGGCTTTCACGCTATAGTTCTTTCGAGCGCCAAGCCTTCACATGGCGGCGCGCGGAGGCGAATGGCAGGCGCGGAACGCGACGGTTTGCTTTCCTTGAGAAGCAGGTGTCTGCGACCGGATCTTCACAATGCAACAGCGCTGTCACGCGCCGGACCTATCTTCAGGGTGCGGAGCGCGACAAAAAGCCGCCCGCAGTCCCGCGGGCTTCGACAGGAGGAAGACGATGACGAAGATGACGCCATCCATGGGTATTGACCAGTTCGCAGCAGCAGACGTGCGCGCAACGGCCAATACGCGTAAATCCGCCTCCGGCCTGCCGAAAAAACAGGGGCTTTACGATCCACGCAACGAACATGACGCCTGCGGTGTCGGCTTCGTCGCGCATATGAAGGGTCAGAAGTCCCACCAGATCGTCAAGGACGGTCTCTTCATCCTCGAAAACCTGACGCACCGCGGTGCCGTCGGCGCCGATCCGCTGATGGGCGACGGCGCGGGTATTCTCGTGCAGATTCCCGACCGCTTCTTCCGCGAGGAGATGGCCAAGCAGGACATTACTCTGCCGAAGGCCGGCGAATATGGCGTCGGCCATATCTTCATGCCGCGTGACGAAAAGCAGATCGAACATTTCAAGAAGGTGATCAAGGACGTCATCACCGAAGAAGGCCAAGTTTTCATCGGCTTCCGCGACGTACCGGTCGACAATTCCTCGCTCTCGAAGGCGCCGGCGATTGCCGCGACCGAGCCGCATCATGTGCAGGTCTTCATTGGTGCCGGCAAGGATGCTGCGACGAACGACGAATTCGAGCGCCGGCTCTTCACCCTTCGCAAGGTCATCTCCAACCGAATCTATGATGAGTTCGACGGTGAAGAGAGCCACTTCTATCCGGTGTCGCTGTCGAGCACGACCGTCGTCTACAAGGGCATGTTCCTGGCTTACCAGGTCGGTGCCTATTATAAGGACTTGTCGGACCCGCGCTTCGAAAGCGCGGTGGCACTCGTGCACCAGCGGTTCTCGACCAACACCTTCCCATCCTGGAAGCTTGCGCACCCTTACCGCATGGTCGCCCATAACGGTGAAATCAATACGCTGCGCGGCAACGTCAACTGGATGGCGGCGCGTCAGGCTTCGGTCTCCTCTCCGCTTTTCGGCGAGGATATCTCCAAGCTCTGGCCGATCTCCTATGAGGGCCAGTCGGACACGGCCTGTTTCGATAACGCACTCGAATTCCTTCTGCGCGGCGGCTATTCGCTGTCGCATGCGGTCATGATGCTGATTCCGGAAGCCTGGGCCGGCAATCAGTCCATGTCGCCGGAGCGCAAGGCATTCTACGAATATCATGCCGCTCTCATGGAGCCTTGGGATGGTCCGGCTGCCGTTGCTTTCACCGACGGCAAGCAGATCGGTGCGACGCTCGACCGTAACGGCCTGCGTCCGGCCCGCTATCTCGTCACCAATGACGACCGTGTCATCCTCGCTTCCGAAGCCGGCACGCTGCCGGTCGCGGAAGAAAACATCATCCAGAAGTGGCGACTGCAGCCGGGCAAGATGCTGCTGATCGACATGGAAGAGGGCCGGATCATCTCTGACGACGAGGTGAAGGCGCAGCTTGCGAACGCTCATCCTTATCGCAGCTGGCTGAACCGCACGCAGCTGATCCTCGAAGACCTGAAGCCGGTCGAACCGCGCGCGCTTCGCCGCGACGTCTCGCTGCTCGACCGCCAGCAGGCCTTCGGCTACACGACCGAGGACACCAGGATCCTGATGTCGCCGATGGCGACGACGGGCCAGGAGGCGATCGGCTCGATGGGCACGGATACGCCGATCTCGGCCATGTCCGAGAAGTCGAAGCTGCTTTATACCTATTTCAAGCAGAACTTCGCGCAAGTGACGAACCCGCCGATCGACCCGATCCGTGAAGAGCTCGTCATGAGCCTCGTTTCCTTCATCGGTCCGCGTCCGAACATTCTCGACCATGAAGGCATGGCGAACGCCAAGCGCCTCGAAGTGCGCCAGCCGATCCTGACCAATGGCGATCTCGAAAAGATCCGCTCCATCGGTCATACGGAAGACCGTTTCGACACCAAGACGCTCGACTTCACCTATGATGTGGAGCGTGGTGCCGAAGGCATGCCGGAAATGCTCGATCGTCTCTGCGAGCGTGCGGAGGCAGCCGTCAAGGGTGGCTACAACATCATCGTGCTCTCCGACCGCCAGGTCGGGCCGGACCGGATCGCTATTCCCGCGCTGCTCGCAACCGCTGCCGTGCACCATCACCTGATCCGCAAAGGGCTGCGTACCTCGGTCGGTCTCGTCGTCGAAACCGGCGAGCCGCGCGAAGTGCATCATTTCTGCCTTTTGGCCGGTTACGGCGCCGAAGCGATCAACCCCTATCTCGCCTTCGACACGCTGCTCGACATGCATGCCAAGGGCGAATTCCCGAAGGAAGTCGATGCTAGCGAAGTGGTCTATCGCTACATCAAGGCGGTCGGTAAGGGCATCCTCAAGGTCATGTCCAAGATGGGCATCTCGACCTATCAGTCCTATTGCGGCGCGCAGATCTTCGATGCGATCGGCCTGCAGTCGGAATTCGTCGACAAGTACTTCTTCGGTACGGCGACGACCATCGAAGGCGTTGGTCTCGAAGAGATCGCGCGCGAGACCGTTGTTCGCCACAAGGCAGCCTTCGGCCGCGACCCGATCCTGGCAAGCACGCTCGATATCGGCGGCGAATATGCCTATCGCATGCGCGGCGAAAGCCATGCCTGGACGCCGGATGCCGTCGCTGCCCTGCAGCATGCGGTGCGTGGCAATGCCGAGGATCGCTACCGCGAGTTCGCCGAGATGGTGAACACGTCGGCGCTGCGCATGAACACGATCCGCGGCCTCTTCAAGATCAAGAGCGCGGAGGCGCTCGGTCGCAAGCCGGTGTCGCTCGACAGCGTCGAGCCGGCAATCGATATCGTCAAGCGCTTCTCCACCGGCGCCATGTCCTTCGGCTCGATCAGCCGCGAGGCACATACGACGCTGGCGATCGCCATGAACCGGATCGGCGGCAAGTCGAACACCGGTGAGGGCGGCGAAGAGAGCGACCGCTACATGCCGCTGCCGGATGGTTCGTCGAACCCCGAGCGTTCGGCCATCAAGCAGATTGCGTCCGGCCGCTTCGGTGTGACGACGGAATATCTCGTCAATGCCGACGTGCTGCAGATCAAGGTCGCGCAGGGCGCCAAGCCCGGCGAAGGCGGTCAGCTGCCTGGCCACAAGGTCGATGCGGTCGTTGCCAAGACGCGTCACTCGACCCCGGGCGTCGGCCTGATTTCGCCGCCGCCGCACCACGACATCTACTCGATCGAGGATCTGGCGCAGCTGATCTACGACCTGAAGAACGTCAACCCGACCTCGGATGTCTCGGTCAAGCTCGTCTCGGAAGTCGGCGTCGGCACGGTTGCCGCCGGCGTTGCGAAGGCGCGCGCCGACCATATCACGGTCGCCGGTTTCGATGGCGGTACGGGCGCATCGCCGCTCACCTCGCTGAAGCATGCCGGCAGCCCGTGGGAAATCGGCCTTGCCGAAACCCAGCAGACGCTGGTGCTGAACGGTCTGCGCTCGCGCGTCGCCCTGCAGGTCGACGGCGGTCTGAAGACAGGCCGCGACGTCATCATCGGCGCGCTGCTCGGTGCCGACGAATTCGGCTTCGCGACGGCACCGCTGATCGCTGCCGGCTGCATCATGATGCGCAAGTGCCATCTCAACACCTGTCCGGTCGGCGTGGCGACGCAGGATCCGGTCTTGCGCAAGCGCTTCAAGGGCGCGCCCGAGCACGTCATCAACTACTTCTTCTTCGTCGCCAACGAAGTGCGCCAAATTCTGGCCTCCCTCGGCTTCACCAGGCTCGATGAGATCATCGGCGCTTCCGAGCTGCTCGAGAAGGACGAGATGCTAGCGCACTGGAAGGCTAGGGGACTCGATTTCGCGAAGATCTTCCACAAGGTCGATGCACCGAAGGAAGAGACTTACTGGACGACGCGCCAGAAGCATCCGATCGACGACATTCTCGACCGTAAGATGATTGCGGCGGCCGAACCGGCGCTGGCGTCGAAGACGCCGGTCGCCTTCGAGGTCGACATCAAGAACGTCGACCGTTCGGCCGGCGCGATGCTCTCGGGCGAAGTGGCCAAGCGTTATAACCATCGCGGCCTGAAGGAAGACACGATCAACGTCACCCTGAAGGGCACGGCGGGACAGAGCTTCGGCGCGTTCCTGGCGCGCGGCATCACCTTCAACCTCGTTGGCGACGGCAACGACTATGTCGGCAAGGGTCTTTCGGGAGGCAAGATCATCATTCGTCCGCCTGACAATTCGAGGATCGTGGCTGAGAACTCGATCATCGTCGGCAATACGGTGCTCTACGGCGCGACCGAAGGTGAGTGCTACTTCCGCGGTGTCGCGGGCGAGCGCTTTGCGGTTCGTAACTCCGGCGCGATCGCCGTCATCGAGGGCGTGGGCGACCACGGCTGTGAATATATGACGGGCGGCGTGGTTGTCGTGCTCGGCGGAACGGGCCGCAACTTCGCAGCCGGCATGTCCGGTGGCGTGGCCTATGTTCTCGACGAAGCCGGCGATTTCGCCAGCCGCTGTAACATGGCCATGGTCGAGCTCGAGCCGGTTCCGGAAGAGGACGACATGCTGGAGAAGCTGCACCATCACGGTGGCGACCTCATGCACAAGGGACGCGTCGACGTCTCCGGTGACATGACGCGCCACGATGAGGAACGGCTCTATCAGCTGATCTCCAATCACCTGCACTACACGGGCTCTACTCGTGCCAAGGAAATCCTTGAGCACTGGGGTGACTACCGTCCGAAATTCCGCAAGGTCATGCCGGTCGAATATCGCCGCGCGCTTGAGGAAATGGAGCGCAGCCGGATGGGCATCGCTGCCGAGTGATTGCACCGAACAATCCGCCACGCCTCAACAGCGCGTGGCGGGTGACTGAAATATCTCAATGACTCAACGACGATCAGCCGCGAGCTTGAAGCTGGCGCGACCGCGTGGATGGAAATCAGGAGATATGTTCTGATGACGGTCAAAGCAAACAACCTGCCTCCGCGATCGAGGCTGAACAGACAACTGGCCGCAGGCGAGGCGGTCATGAGGGTAAGGGACGAAAATATGGGTAAGGTAACAGGGTTTCTGGAAATCGATCGGCAGGTAGCGAAGTATCAGCCGGCGTCGGACCGCATCCGGCATTTCCGTGAATTCACGATCCCGATGTCGGACCCGGAAGTGCAGAAACAGGCAGCCCGCTGCATGGACTGTGGCATTCCCTACTGCCACGGCCCGACGGGTTGCCCTGTTCATAACCAGATTCCTGATTGGAACGACCTCGTCTACAACAACAACTGGGAAGCGGCGATCCAGAACCTGCATTCGACCAACAACTTCCCGGAATTTACCGGCCGCGTCTGCCCGGCTCCGTGCGAGGAAGCCTGCACGCTGAACCTCGAAGATGCGCCGGTCGCAATCAAGACGGTCGAACAGGCAATCGCCGACAAGGCCTACGAACTCGGCTTCATCCGTCCGCAGCCGGCGACGATCCATACCGGCAAGAAGGTAGCGATCATCGGCTCCGGTCCGGCCGGTATGGCGGCAGCCCAGCAGCTCGGCCGCGCCGGCCATGATGTGCATGTGTATGAGCGCGAGACAAAGCCGGGTGGCCTGCTGCGCTACGGCATTCCGGACTTCAAAATGGAGAAGAACTTCATCGATCGCCGTGTCGAGCAGATGAAGGGCGAGGGCGTGACCTTCCATTGCGGCGTCAATGTCGGCATCGACGTCAAGGTCGAACAGCTTCTGGCTGATCATGATGCCGTGCTTTACTGCGGCGGTTCCGAGACACCGCGTGAAGCCGGCATTCCAGGCACCGATCTCGCCGGTGTTCATGACGCGATGCCCTATCTGGTGCAGCAGAACAAGCGTGTCGGCCGCGAAAACATCGACAGTACCGGCTGGCCGTCCGATCCGATCCTGGCCGGCGCCAAGCATGTCGTCGTCGTCGGCGGTGGTGATACGGCTTCGGACTGCGTCGGCACGGCTTTCCGTCAGGGGGCGGTCAAGGTGACCCAGCTCGACATTCGCCCGCAGCCGCCGGAAAAGGAAGACAAGCTCGCTGTCTGGCCCTTCTGGGCAACGAAGATGCGCACCTCCTCTTCGCAGGCCGAAGGCGCGATCCGCGAATTCCAGGTCGCGACGCTCGAATTCGTCGGTGAAGACGGCGTGCTGACGGGCGTGAAGTGCTGTGAAGTCGATGAGCGTCGTCGCCCGGTACCGGGAACGGATTTCGTCATCAAGGCGGATCTCGCCTTCATCGCCATCGGTTTCAGCGGTCCGTTCAAAGACAGCGTGCTGAAGGAGCTCGATGGCAAACTGACGCTCAACACCGACAAGCGTGGCTCAACCAATGTTGTCGCCAACGACCGCGACTACAAAACCTCTGTCGATAAGCTCTGGACGGCGGGCGACGTGCGCCGTGGCCAGTCTCTGGTCGTCTGGGCGATCCGTGAAGGCCGCCAGGCAGCACGCGCCATCGACGAAGCGTTGATGGGCTCGACGGTTCTGCCGCGCTGATTTGCCGGAAGAATTGGTCAGGTAATAAACTCCGCCGTATCCCGGCGGAGTTCTTCGTGGTGCGACCAGTTGATGCGCGGCTGCTTCAGGCAAGCCTCATGCAAAGGGCCGCTCGGGCGGTCCTTTCTCATTTTATAGAAGTTTCTGCCGTCGTCCTCAGCGTCGGCATGCGATAGTCGTCGATGCGGCCTGCGGGTGCCGGTGCCATTTCTCCCTGCTCGACCAGGAGATCGCGCGGCGATTTCGTCAGCGTCACAGGCATAGCCCTGCTGGCGCCGAGCAATTCGGCTCCGCCATCAAGGTTCGGGTCGGACAGGCTGATCGGCTGCGTATGTTCCACTGGATCGGTGGGCAGCGTCAGTGCCGGCAGGTTGCCGGGGTCGAGGCGCACGAGGTCGGGACTCGCCTGGGTGCCGAGAATGCGGCGCGCCGGCTTTTCGACATAGAAGGCGAGCTTGCGGCGGCCCGCCTGTGTCAGGTTGATGCCGTCAGTGGTGCGCAGGCGCACTTGCTGGCCGTTGACGTCGGAGCCGGTGACGATGAATTTACCGTTCTCATCCACGAAGCCGTCCCAGATATCGACGAATTCGCCGCCGATGCTTTCCATCTGGTTGCGATAGAGCTGATTCATCTGCACGGCGTCGGATGTCATCGAATCGGATTCGAAGGCGGGAAGTCCGACCCAGAGCAACGGGATCTTGCGGCCTGTGATCTCCTTGCCAAAGGCAAGTACGCGGCGCTGGTATTCGGTAAACCAGCCGTCGGTACGGAATTTTTCCTTGCCGAAATCGGTCACCATCTGCTGGCGATCATTGGCGCCGATCATGACGACGACCATCGCCGGCTTCAGTTCGTCGATCATCTTCGGCAATTCGCCGGGCCAGTTGTAATAGTCGTCGCGTACGAGACCCGATGACACATTGCTGCGGGCTTCGACCACGACACCTGGAGAGGTTTCAAAGGCCGCAGTGAGGCCGTCACCGAGGCCACCGGCGAGGAAGTCGCCGACAACAAGGATTTTCTGGGCGCTATCTAGCTTTTGAACAACCGGCTCAGCCGGCGTTACGGGCGCCGTTCGCGTCGGGGTTACGGCCTTCTGTGTTGCTGGCGGGCGCCGGCGCTGCTGCTGCCGTCTGGGCTGGTCCCGCATTTCGGGCTGCGGATTCTCATCGATGTAGCGGCGCCCGAGAAAGAAATCGAGGATGGACCGGCGCTGGTAGCGAAGCTCCTGCGCTTCGGCATAGTGCATCGGCACCATCGAGCCGAGGCAAAGGGAAAGCGCGGCTGCGGCAAACACAAGCACGCGAATCCATCGGGTCCGGTTAGTTTTTCTCGTCATCGGGCAGTTCCGCATCTGCCGGGCATCTTGCATGGGCAGCGGCTTTCCGTCCACTCCACATCATTATTTAGGTCACGCTTTTCCCGCTTCTACAGCATCGGCCCGAAAATCGGAATCGATTTTCGGGCCGATGCTGTAGATTCAAAGGGATAGAGCATCCTTTGTACGTCCGATTGGACGCACGGCGCTCTAGCGGCGCAGCGCGTGAAGAAGCGAAAGTGATGGCTCACCATCCGGCTGCATGCCGATACGCTCCTGTACGGCGGCGATCGCAGCCTTGGAGCCGGAGCCGAAATTGCCGTCGACATCGCCGCTATAATAGCCGAGCGTCTTCAAACGCGTCTGCAGTTCGAACTTTTCGGTGATGTCGAGAGCGCCTTCCGGGCGCGGCCAGCGCTGCTGCATGCCGCCATAGCCGGCGATCTGGTCTGCAAGCAGGCCGACGGCGAGTGCATAGCTGTCGGAGGCATTGTAGTTCTTGATCGTGAAGAAGTTGGCCGTCATCAGGAAACCTGGACCATCGGAACCGGCCGGCATCTTCAAGACGGCGCGGCTCTGCCCATCCTTGAAGGGCTTACCGCTCGGGCGTTTGAGACCGAGTGCTGCCCACTGAGCAAGCGTGTGCGTCTTGCCAACCTGCTTTGCCGCAGAAGCAGGTACTGCGACCTCGTAACCCCAGGTTCTGCCGGCATCCCAGCCATTCTTCATCAGAAGATTCGCCGAGGTCGCCAGCGCATCAGGCACGGAATTCCAGATGTCGCGATGGCCATTGCCATCCGCGTCGACCGCGTAAAGAAGATAGCTCGTCGGAATGAATTGGGTGTGGCCCATGGCGCCGGCCCAGGAGCCAGTCATCTCCCTGGCGGGGACGTCCCCGTTCTGCAGGATCTTCAGGGCTGCGATCAACTGCTTCTTGGCGTATTTGCCGCGCTTGGGATCGGCATAGGCAAGGGTGGCCAGCGCTCGCGGCACATAGTGAAGACGCTCATCTTTTGCGAGAACGGCGCCGTAATTTGATTCCATCGACCAGATCGCCAGCAGAATCGACTTGTCGACACCGAACTGGCGCTGGATGGCATCGAGCGTTTTAGCGTGTTTGGCAGCCATCTTGCGGCCGATTTCCACAGTGTAGGGGTTGACGCGGGAATCGACATAGTCCCAAATCTTCGATGTAAATTCAGGCTGATAGGTGGCCTTTTCGAGGACTGTGGGATCGGGTTCGCTTACCCCAGAAAAGGCTTTTTGGTACGTTGCCTTACTGATGCCACTCTGAGCAGCAGTTTGGTAAAAGTCCGCGATCCACTTCTGGAACCGGGCATCGGCTTTTGCGTTATTGGGGGCCAGTCCAGCCGCGGTGGCGACAACGATGGCGAGAGCAAGACCACGAAGGGAGTGTGTGTATTTCTGGGTCATCGGCAGTCGTATCCGTCATCTTCAGTTTTAGCCAAGGCGGTACGTCATGTCCGCTCTACGCCGAAATTACAGGAACGGAGTCAACAAATTCTTTACCATGGGCGGCCGGGACAGTCACCATTTGCAAAACGGTAGCAATTCTATACTAGTTCAAATCGATATAGCGTTTAGGTAAAAGCGGTATAGTCAAAACAGGAGATCGGTGTGGCTCAGCATAAGAAAGTTCGTAAGGCAGTATTTCCAGTCGCGGGACTGGGAACGCGGTTCCTTCCGGCTACCAAAGCGGTTCCGAAGGAAATGCTGACTGTTGTCGACAAGCCAATTATTCAGTATGTCGTCGACGAAGCACTTGAGGCAGGCATTGAACATCTGGTTTTTGTTACCGGCCGGAACAAGCACGTCATCGAAGACTACTTCGATATTCATTTCGAACTTGAGCAGACGCTCAAGGAGCGCGCCAAGAAGGCGGAAATCACCCTCCTGCAGCAGCAGCTTCCCAAGGCGGGCACGGTGAGCTTTACCCGTCAGCAGGAGCCGCTCGGCCTCGGCCACGCCGTCTGGTGCGCCCGCGAGATCGTCGGCGACGAGCCTTTCGCGCTGCTTCTGCCCGACATGATCATGAAGGACAAAAAGGGCTGCATGAAGGGCATGATTGAGCTCTACGAGCACAGCGGCGGCAACATTATCGCCGTCGAGGAATGTGCTCCCGATCAGGCTCACAAATACGGCATCGTCGGCGTTGGTGATGCGATCGGCGAGGGCTTCCGCATCACCGGCATGGTGGAAAAGCCGGCCAAGGGCACCGCTCCTTCCAACTTCTTCATCAACGGCCGCTACATCTTGCAGCCGGAAGTCTTCAAGATCCTGGAAAGCCAGGAACGCGGCGCCGGCAACGAAATCCAACTCACCGACGGCATGCTGAAGCTGCTCAAGGAACAGGATTTCGCAGGCTATCACTTCAAGGGCGAGACTTACGACTGCGGTGCCAAGGATGGTTTCATCCTCGCCAACGTTGCCTTTGCTCTCGAGCGCGCGGACATTCGCCCGAGCGTCGAAGACGGCTTCAGGAACCTGCTCGCCCGTCTGAACTAAGGTTGTTCAGCGCTTCAATTTGAGACCGACGCCGGCTCGCCATTGCTGCGAGTCGTCGCCTTCCTTGCGTGTCGTCAGCTCGTAGCCAAGCGTGTTGGTGAAGTCGAGGTAACGATTGATATTCCAGACGAGACCAGACGAGGCGGTGTAAACCGTCTCGTCACTTATGGTGCTGCCGCTTGGATAATCGCGCAGCGTCACGCCGCCGATGACCGTCGCCACCAGATTGTCGCGCAGCTGATGATCAACTGTCGTCGTCAGCTGATGCGAGACATAGCCGCTTTCACCTGCCGAGGTGGAGGGCTGGATGCTGGTCTGGAGATTGAGATTGACATTCGTTCCGCGGATCGGCGACCAGAGCAGGCTGGCATCGAGTGTTGCCGTATCGATCGATTTCAGCCTGTTGTCATCGAAGTCCGCCGTTGCATAACCGACCGCAACCTCGCCCTTGAGCTTTTCGCCCATATCGACCTGCACGCCGCCCTTGGCGCCGTAGCTATCTCCCGAACGCTGATAACCCGAGGAATCGGTGCGTTCGTCATAATTGGTTTTGCCAACTGACGCTTCGATGAACGGAATGAGTGCCGGCGACAGTTCATAGCCGATACGACCGCGAACCGTGCCTGTCGTCTGATTGCGGTCGCTCAGCGAAACCGTCGTGCCGTTCGAGAGCGTGGCGTCCGAATAGATCGAGCGGGAGAGTGCAACGGCGGCCGTTCCGCGCAAGATCCCGAAATCGTGCTCAATGGAAGCGCCGCCGGTAAATTCCTGCACATCGGACTGCTGATCGGCGTTGGCGATCGCGTCCGGATCATCCGTATCCTCGCGATAGAAATTATAGCCGCCGGTGATGTGGCCGACCGTGTCGCGCGACAGGTCCAGCCGCAGATCGCCATCGATCTTGAAGGAAGGCTGCTCTTCACCGTCGCCGCTGATGTTTTTCTGCCAGGCGCCCTCGGAGGTGACGGTCAACTGATGCCGGCTCCAGTCGGAGGTCAGCGTCGCGCCCATATCGGTTTCGAGGAAGCCGCGGCTCTTTTTTGTGCCACCGTCCTTGGTGATCTCGCTGTTGATCGTCTGGGTGACACTTGGGCGCAGCACGAAGCTGCCGAGAGGGATGCCCGGCGTTTCTTCGGTCGAGGCACTCCCCGGCACTTTTCGCGTTGCTGTTTCGTCAAAGCGCGGCTCACGAGTGTTCAG
This sequence comes from Rhizobium sp. ZK1, assembly GCF_047782645.1. NCBI lineage: Bacteria > Pseudomonadati > Pseudomonadota > Alphaproteobacteria > Hyphomicrobiales > Rhizobiaceae > Rhizobium > Rhizobium sp. ZK1. Next base: position 3,460,668 of record NZ_CP180586.1, on the reverse strand, counting down.
CCTGCGCATATCCTCGTCGAGGATTGCGCCGGTAACCTCGTCATCGGTCTGCGTCGCCAAGACAGGTGCTGCGACCGAATTTGCGTCTTGGGCGGCGGTATTGGCGGGAGCGGTCGTGGTGTCGCCTGCATCACCAAAGTCCGGCGCATTGTTCGCGCCGGCGCGCTGTGTGGTGGAGGTGGCCCCGGTGCGTGAATTCGTAGTGCTTGCCGATTGCTGCTGCGATGTCGTCTGTTGCGCGTAAGCGACGGGTGCAATCAGCAGGCCGATAGCCGCAACGGAGACGGCACGGCTCATGGCGCGGAGCGGCGTCACACTGCTCGTCTGTTTTCCCTGGCCCATTCAAATCCGCGCCTGAAATGCTTTTAAGTCTTACCCAAGCGTAAAGCCTTGTGGTTAACCATTCGTTGCCGTGCGGGCCGCGCGTTCATACATGGGAAACATTGTCGGGTGGACAGGCAAAGTGAAAAGGTCTAACGCATTGCCATGATCAGGAGAGCGGTGAAACTCGTCGAAAACAGCGTGCTTCAGTCGGGCAAGCGCACGATCAGCATCGAAAGACTCGCCCTCGAGGCGCTCGAACGCGCTTTCGATGATGGGCTGGCTGGACCCTTTACCCGTGCGGTCGAGATGATCGGCGAGAATTCCGGCCGCGTGATCGTGACCGGCGTCGGCAAGAGCGGCCATATCGGCACGAAGATCGCTGCCACTTTCGCTTCGACAGGCACACCTGCCTTTTTCGTGCATGCGGCGGAAGCCAATCATGGCGATCTCGGCATGATCGCCGGCGATGATCTTGTGCTGGCGATCTCCAAGGGTGGTGAAAGCGCGGAACTGAAGAGCATCATTTCCTACACGCGGCGTTTTTCCATTCCGCTGATTGCAATGACCTGCAGCCCGCAGTCCTCACTGGCGACGGCAGCCGATATCGTGCTGCTTATCCCCAACGAGGAAGAGGCCTGTCCGAATGGGCTGGCACCAACCACATCGACGATGATGCAGCTTGCGCTCGGCGACGCGCTGGCGATTGCGCTTCTTGACGCGCGAGGCTTTACGGCGACGGATTTCCATGTCTTCCATCCCGGCGGCAAGCTGGGTGCCAGCCTGATGCATGTTGCCGACATCATGCATACCGGTGACCGCCTGCCGCTGGTCGTGAAGGGCACGTCCGTGCCGGATGCGATCAGAGTATTGTCGCACAAGCATTTCGGCTGCGTCGGCGTGCTGGATGCCGAAGGCCGGCTTTGCGGCATCGTCACGGATGGTGACATGTCCCGCAACCTCAGCCGCAATCTTGCGGAGTTGACGGTCGACGACATCATGACGCGCGCGCCGAAGACGGTCAGGCCGACGATCCTGGCGACAGCAGCCCTGGCGCTGCTCGAGCAATACAAGATCGGCGCGCTTATCGTCACTGACGACGACCAGCGTCCGATAGGCCTGGTTCACTTCCACGATCTCTTGAGGATCGGCGTCGCTTGATCAGATCGGCTCTACCGTCAGGTCGCGACCGTTGCTGGAAACGACCCTGACTTGGGTTCCAGCCGGAAGATCCGGCCCCATCACCCGCCACGTCGTATCGTCGAGGCGAATGCGGCCGCGGCCTTCGCGGATCGGTTCGTGCAGTGTGGCTGTGCGGCCGACGAGGCTCGCGCCGCGCTGGTTGAGGAAAGGTTCGTCGGTCTTGCTGTTGCGCAGCGTCAACCGCCGACCGATGAGTGTGGAGATGACCGCAAAGGCGGCGAAGAGAAGCGCCTGAAGCTGCCAGACCCAGAAAGCGGTATCCCAGAAGAGCAGCGACAACGCGCCGACGCTAAGTGCTGCAAGGCCGATCCAGACCAGAAAGAAGCCCGGCGCGACCAATTCGGCGGCAAGCAGCACCAGGCCTGCTACCCACCAGCTCCACGGCCCAAGTTCGCCGACGATCTTCGCCAGCATGGCTCAGCTCTCCGGATTAGGATTGAAAGAACTGGGCGGAGCTGCGCTGACGGGCGGTGTCGAGCGCGCGGGACCGGGGCGGGGGCGCGGAGGCGGAGGTGGATTGCTGCCGTCGCCAAAGACCTCGCGGGCAATTGCGCCGATGCCGCCGAGCGAGCCGAGAATGGAGGAGGCCTCCATCGGCATCAGCACGACCTTGGCATTGTTCGCCTGGCCGATCGAGGTCAGTGCTTCGGTGTATTTCTGCGCCACGAAATAGTTGATTGCCTGGATGTTGCCGGCGGCGATCGCTTCCGAGACCATCTTTGTCGCCTTGGCTTCTGCTTCGGCCAAACGCTCGCGGGCTTCGGCATTGCGGAAGGCCGCTTCCCGCTGGCCTTCGGCCTGAAGGATGGCGGACTGCTTGGCGCCTTCGGCTCTCAGGATCTGCGCGTTGCGCGAACCTTCAGCTTCCAGCACCTGGGCACGTTTCTCGCGCTCGGCCTTCATCTGGCGGGCCATCGCATCGACGAGGTCGCGGGGCGGTTGAATATCCTTGATCTCGACGCGGGTGACCTTGATGCCCCAGGGCTGCACGGCCTCGTCCACGACGCGCAGCAGCCGGTCGTTGATCGCATCGCGATTGGAGAGCAGCTCATCGAGATCCATGGAGCCCATGACGGAGCGAATATTGGTCATGGTGAGGTTCAGGATCGCATTTTCCAGGTTGGAAACCTGATAGGCGGCCTGAGCGGCATTCAGCACCTGGTAGAAGGACACGGCATCGGCAGAGACCGAGGCATTGTCCTTGGTAATCACCTCCTGGGTCGGCACGTTCAGCACCTGCTCCATCACGTTCATCCGGGCGCCGACCCGCTCGATGAAAGGGGTGATCAGGTTCAGGCCGGGTTCCAGCGTGCGCGTATAGCGGCCGAAGCGCTCGATCGTGTAGCGATAACCCTGCGGAACCGTCTTGATGCCCGCAAAGAGCACCAGGATGACGAAAATCACCAATACGATCACGAGAATATCGAAGCCGCTCAGCAGCATGTATTCCTCCCTCAGCCCACCTATCTGACGTGGTGAGTTAGCACGTTCTTTGCAAGGACGGAATGACGAGCCTCGCCTGTCAAATCAGGGTGATAGGCCGGCATCGTCCAGGTCGGTCTTTGTGATGTAGCCGCCCATCAGGCAATCTGTGAGGAATGGCTGATCGTCCGGGCTCAGATTGCTGGCCTTGACGTCGCGCAGGCGGAGCTGGCAGACCACCTGACCGACGATGCCCTTGGGTGGCGTGCCGCGATGCATCCGTTGATATTGCTCCCAAGTGAGATAACCGCCACCTGCAATGACAAGCACATAGGCAAAGACAATCAATTTTCTGAAACCTGCAGTCATCAAATACGTCCAGATGAATAAGCCTCAGACCGGGAACCTGTGCACCGCGGTTGCGGTCGCTGGCTTCGACCCTTCCGTAGATCTGAAGAGGAGGACGTCTTTATCTATCGCCGGGCGCCAGAAAATCTGCCGCCAGGCTGATCATGCCCAGCCCAGCAGCTCGCGACGCACGACCTTCTCCAGCACCTGCATGCCGTCCTCGCTGTCATTCAGGCAGGGAATATGCGTGAACTGCTCGCCGCCATTGTGCTTGAAAGAATGGGCGGCCTGTTCCGCAATCTCCTCCAGCGTCTCCAGACAGTCGGAAACAAAGCCGGGATTCATGACCGCGATGCGCTTGACGCCATCCTGAGCCAGCTTCTCCACGGTTTTGTCGGTATAGGGCTGCAGCCATTCTTCCGGCCCGAAGCGGGATTGGAAGGTGACCATGAAATTCTCTTTCGTGAGCCCTAGACGCTCACGCAACAGGCGGCCGGTTTTCTGGCACTGACAGTAATAGGGATCGCCTTGCTGGAAATAGGAGAGTGGAATGCCGTGGAAGGAGGCAAGCAGCATCTCCGGCTTCCAGTCGATAGTAGCGAGATGCTGCTCTACCGATTTTGCGAGCGCTTCGATGTAGGTCTCGTCGTCGTGATAATCCGGCACCGTGCGCAGCGCCGGCTGCCAGCGCATGGTGAGCAGCTTCTGGAAAGCCTTGTCGTTGACGGTGGCGGTGGTGGCTGCCGCATATTGCGGATAGAGCGGGAAGAGCAGGATGCGGTCGCAGCCTTCGTCCTTCAGCGCTTCGATGCGCGAGGGGATCGATGGTGTGCCGTAGCGCATCGCCCAATCGACCTTGACGTTGGGCAAGTCCTTCAGGCGCGCGGCCATGAAGTCGGACTGGTTGCGGGTGTATGTGCGCAGCCAGCTTTCATTCAGATCCTTGTTCCAGATCGTCTCATAGGCCTTGCCGACCTTCTGCGGGCGCGTGTTGAGGACGATGCCGAACAGGATCGGGTACCATTTCCAGGGCGACCATTCGATGACGCGTTTGTCGGTCAGGAATTCGCGCAGGTAGCGTCGCATGGACGTATAATCGGTGCCGTCAGGCGTGCCGAGATTGACCAGCAGGACGCCGACCTTGCCGAATTTGACGGCGGGATGGTCCGCCGGGCGGAGTGAAGTATCTGTCATTCTTGCCCCAACGCGCTTTTCGTGTCTCGCCGGCTCATACGCAGCCAGCCGATCACGGTTCACCCTATAAGAAGAAAAACCGGCCCGGGGAACCCCGGACCGGCTCTCACGATCGGGACAAATCGTCTTACTTGGCCGGAACCTGGATTTCCTCGCCGATCCGCAGATGGCGTGGGTTCGGGCTGCCATTGGCTTCCGAGAGTTTGCGCCATTCGGCGCCATCGCCGTAAAAGGTCTTGGCGAGATCCCAGAAAGTATCGCCGGCAACGATGACGTGGGTCGAGGGCGTGGCCGGTGCGGAGGCTGCCGGGGCAGGCACAGGCGCCGGCTCAACTGAAGGAGCCGGTGCTGCGGGAACTGGGGTCGGTTCGGCAGATGGAGCCGGGGCCGCGGGTACAGGGGCTGCAGGAGCCTGCTCTGCGGAGGGAGCAGGTGCCGCCTGCGCAATTTCAGTGATGCGGCCGTCCGTATAAGGCTTGTAGGGCGAGTGTGCGGCAATATATTCGGCTGTCACGTCGGCCAGGTCCGGACCGTAGTCATAGGCATTCTGGCCATCCTTGAAGGCGACATAACCGTCGCCGCCGGCGCGCATGAAATTGTTGGTGGCAACGCTGTAGGTCTTGGCATTGTCGATCGGAACGAAAGTGTCGCCGTCCTTAACCTGCACGTCGCTGACGCGGCTGCCGACCGGCTTCGACTGGTCGAAGGTGAATTTCAGACCGGCGACCTGCGGGAAACGGCCGGCCCCCTGGTCGATCTGGCTGACACCGTTTTCGAGCGCCTTGACGATATCGGCACCGGTTAGCTGGAAGGTTGCAAGCGTATTCTGGAAAGGCAGCACTGTGATGACCTCGCCCTGGGTGACGTCGCCGCCATCTATGGAGGCACGCAGGCCGCCGCCGTTCTGGATGGCAATGGTTACGCCCTGGTTCTTGCTGCGATCAAGTATGGCATCAGCCACCAGATTGCCCATCGAGCATTCCTTGACGCGGCAGACCTTGCGGTCGCCTTCGATCGGGCCTTCGGAGGAGCCGATCACCTTCTTGCGCAGTTCTTCGATCGGCTTTGCCAGTTCGACAATGCGTGCCGCGACGGCCGGATCCGGCGTGAAGGAGGAATCGATCAGGATCGGATCGCCCTTGGCGTCCTTGACGACGCCGTTGTCATCGAAGTTCACGACGAGATCGCCGAGATATTTGCTATAGGAAGCTGCCTGCACCACCGGCACTTTATAGCCGCCGGGATTGTCGACCATTGTCGGGTAGGGACCTTCGGCTTTCGGATCGGTATTCGACAGCAGGCTGTGCGAATGGCCGCCGACGACCACGTCGACATCGGGGATCTTGGCGATCATGGCGAGGTCGCGCGGGTAGCCGACATGGGTGAGCGCAATGATCTTGTTGACGCCTTCGCCTTTCAGTTTCTCAACCTCTGCCGTGATGCTTTTGATGTCATCGGCGATCGTCACGTTGGGGCCGGGCGAGGAAAGCTCCGGCGTATCGTTGGTGACGGCGCCGACGATGCCGATCTTCTGACCGCCGACATCAAGCACGAGCGAAGGCTTGACGCGGTCGCCGATCTTGGAGGCGGCACTTGCCTTGACGTTGGCGGTGACGACCGGAAATTGCACCTTGTCGAGGAAGGTTGCGAGCCCGTCCTCGCTGTCGTCGAATTCATGATTGCCGACCGTCATGGCGTCGAACTTCATGAGGTTCAGCATTTCGGCTTCAGCTGCCCCCTTGTAGGTCGTGTAGAAGAGCGAACCCTGGAAGTTGTCGCCGGCATTGAGCAGCAGCGTGTTTTTACCTGTCAAGGCTTGGCGACGCTGGTCGATGGCGACCTTCAGCCGTGCGGCTCCGCCGAAGCACTCGTTCTTGCCCTCTTCCTCGGCAGAACACGTGGAATCGAACTTGTTGATCGATTCGATGCGCGAGTGGAAATCGTTGATATGAAGAATATTGAGTTCGTAATCTGCAAATGCGGCGCTTGTGCTCAGCGCCAGAATAGACGCTGTCAAAAGACCGAAGCTAAGAGATCTCACCATCCCTGTTCTCCTGATTAGGGACAGGATCTTTATCCCTGATCCTGCCCCATCCTTCACGTGGATCGTCACTGACGATACCGGCGCGCGAATGTTTCCACCTCGGTGGCTCAACCGCAAGAGGGAAGCTGTGGAAGTGGCGCCGCTTTCCAAGGGGCGGCCGGCAAAAAAGCCGGACGCGGCGCCAAGCATCGAGATAAGCGGTTAGCTGCGGCGCGTCAGGACGAACTGCGCGCCGGCATCCGAGGTGCAGTTTAGCTGGCTTGTCGTGACGAGGGCGCAATTGACCTTCGACTGGGTGTTGCGAACCAGCGAAGTCATGTTGATTTCCACCAGCGATGGCGAGGTTTTGATATAGGTGCCGGAGGCCAGAAGCTGGTTGCTGTCAGTCGTGCGCGTGGTGAAGGTGCCGCCCTGGAAGGTGGAGACGATACCGTTCGGATCGGCCCAGGTTCCTTCGACACCGGCGGGAGCGGGTCCTGACGCGACGGGGAGGGGGCGCGGGCCGGAGGAGACACAGGCGGCAAGAGCTGCCGATGCAGCCACAAGAACGAGACCAGTTCTGATTTTCATAGGCTTCTCCCGGCGAATCTAGGCGGAAACTATCCGCGACAGTTCGCCAAAACATGGCGCGGGCATTCTGCGAAGGCAAGCCTTCGGCAGCAGACGACCGGATTTAGACAGCAGGCGTTACAAAAATGCCCGCCTTGCAGCGGGCATCTTCGAAAGCATTACGACAGGACTCAGCGAACGAGGATGTTCTTGAACTGCCACGGATCCTTGGTGTCGATGTCTTCCGGGAACAGGCCCGGACGACCGTCGAGCGGCGTCCAGTCGGTGTAGTGGCCTTCGACCGGGCCGAGATACGGGAGCTGCACTTCGAGGCAGCGCTTGTAATCCATCTCGTCGGCTTCGACGATGCCGGCCTTCGGATTTTCGAGAGCCCAGACCATGCCGGCGAGAACGGCAGAAGTCACCTGCAGGCCGGTTGCATTCTGGTAGGGAGCGATGCGGCGGGTTTCTTCCAGCGACAGGCGCGAACCGTACCAGTAGGCGTTCTTGTCGTGGCCATAGAGCAGCACGCCGAGCTCGTCGACGCCGTCGACCAATTCGTTCTCATCGAGAACGTGATGAACTGGCTGTGCCGTGCCGCCGTTGCCGAACATCTCATGCAGTGACAGAACGGCGTCATTGGCCGGATGGTAGGCATAGTGGCAGGTCGGACGGTAGGTGACGTCGCCGTCCTTGTCCCTGACCGAGAAGAAATCGGCGATCGAGATCGACTCGTTGTGAGTGACGAGGAAGCCGTATTGCGGGCCGGGCGTCGGGCACCAGGTGCGCACGCGAGTGTTGGCGCCGGGCTGTTCCAGGAAGATAGCGGCCTTGGAACCCTTCTTGTGCTTCTTGGCGTTTTTCGGCATCCAGTTTTCATGGGTGCCCCAGCCGAGTTCTGCCGGCTGCAGGCCTTCGGAGATGAAGCCTTCGACCGACCAGGTGTTCCAGAAGACGTTGAGCGGCTTCGGATGGATGGTGCGCTGCGTGTCGCGTTCGGCGATATGGATGCCCTTGACGCCGACCTTCTTCATGAGCTTTGCCCATTCTTCGCGGTCGTCCTGGCCCGGCTCGTCGAACTTCAAGCCGATATCCTTGGCGAGGTTGAGCAACGCCTGCTTGACGAACCAGGAGACCATGCCCGGATTTGCGCCGCAGGTGGAAACGGCAGTGGTGCCGCCCGGGTTTTTGGCCTTTTCCTTGCGAACGGTTTCGCGCAGCGCATAGTTGGTGCGCTCCTCGTTCTTCATATCCTTGTCGAAGTAGAAGCCGAGCCAGGGCTCGACGACGGTATCGATATAGAGCACGTCAAGCTTGCGGCAGAGCTTGATGATGTCGAGCGACGAAGTGTCAACGGAGAGGTTGACGCAGAAGCCCTGGCCTTCGCCTTCGGTCAGCAGCGGCTTCAGCAGTTCCTTGTAGTTGTCCTTCGTCACATATGCCTGAATGTGCTTGACGCCGTGCTTTTCCAGAATGTGGGCATCGTCCGTGCGCGGGTCGATGACGACCATCCGGCTCTTGTCGAATTTGAAATGGCGCTCGATCAGGGGCAGCGTGCCGCGGCCGATGGAGCCAAAGCCGATCATGACGATCGGACCGGTAATTTCGCCATATACCGGATAGTTCTGTTCCGTCATTCTTTTCTCCTGTTGGAAGGGAACGAAGGCCTTTAGCCTAAAGAATTCATGTGAAAATGCCGCGAAGCTCGCGAAGTGACCGGCTCTAATCACAAAATGGCGTCACAATAAAGAGCGTTCCCTCCGCAAAGGCCAAATATCGGCGCTGCAAAGCGCCCGCAATTTCCGCACGAGTTCGTCTCGTTGCAAAGTCAGGCCCTTGTAGGCGGCCTGATGTTCGTCGAGTGCTTCCAGTTGATCGGCGAAACGTACGGCGATCTCAGCCGCGCGCGGATGGCGGGCGACGACGGCGATTGGATCGATATAGATGCGGATGGTGAAGAGGATATCGCCGGAGACGGCAAGCTTGTGCAGGGTCTGGCGTTCGACGCGGACGAAGCGCTCTTCGAGCGTGAAGGCTTCGGCGTAAGGCGGCCGGCGATGTTTCGAGACGGGGAGGAAGAGATCGGCCGTCGTGTTGATCGACCAGTTCAGCCGCTCGACTGGCTGGGCAACGTGCAGACTATCGAAGATGCGAGTGATGAGCGCAGCGTTGCGTGTGCCTTCGCCGAAACCGGGCACATCGGCATGGATCTCGTGCATCGGGCGGCCGAACTTCTCGCGCAGCGACCACGAAGAGGGAAAGGCGACGTGGGCGGCAACGAGATGCCAGCCATCGGGCTTGCGGCGCATGAGGACGAGATCGTCCTGAACGAGCGAACCGGCCTTGAACAGAGGCGGCAGGGCCGAAATATCCTGACGGTGCGTTGCCGGATGCCGCTCGGCAAGGTGCGCGAGGAGAAGATCCAGCGCCTCCTCCTGGGCCGTTTCAGTCCCTTCCTCAGCGACGAAGATGTCATCGAAGCGCTCGTTTGCCAGCCGCGCCTTTTCCGCGAGGTAGCGGTTGAGATCATCGTCGGGTTCGATCCACCTGACAGGGTCGAGCGGCATCAGGCCGATCGTGAAGGGTCGGGCCGAGCCGTCATAGGGCATATAAGTCGGACGTTTCATCGCCGCTCCCTTTTGAGACCGATAACCAGCCGGCGCGGTTGCGGCTCAGCGTTTCAAAGCCTCCAGCCCTTCGGTCACCGTGGTCAGCGCGACTTCGGTGACGTCATATTCGGCGACGCCATGAATGATAAAGGGATCGGACGCCACATAGGTTTCGATCAACGCGCGGTCGCCGACGGCGAGGATGACGCCGCCGGTGCGCGGCACCTTGCGGCCGGAGGCGAGGAACCAGCCCCTGGCATATCCCTCCTTTACCCACGCCATATGCGGCTCCATGTGCCTATCGGCCTCTTCGTTCGGCTTCACATAGGTCAGGGAGAGAATAAACATGCTCAGTCCTTTTGCAGCGTGGCGCGGATCAGCCCGCGCAGCGAATTTCCAACGTAAAGCGTATCATTGTCGAGATCATCGAGCGTGATGCGACCAACGCGGGCCTTGCGCTGGCAGATGAGCTCGGTGCGCAGCACGCCAGCGAGTAGGCCGCAGGAGATCGGCGGTGTCTTGAGAATGCCGGTACCGTCATCAAGGAAAACGGACGTGATGGTTCCCTCACAGACTTCCTGCCGCTCATTGAGCAGGATGACTTCATCCGCCTGTTGCTGTGTGAACTCGGCGCGTGCTGCCTCGTAGATGCCACGGCGCGTGGTCTTGATGCGCAGCAGCCTGTCGGCGGAATCGATACGGGTGTTCGAGATACGGAGGGTCCAGACGGCGTCGGGCGGAAGCGGGACGAAGGGCGCCGTGGTAACGTCGATATGGCCCTGATGGTCAAGCGTCAGCCTGACACGGCGCGGTTCGTGCTCCCCCTTCAGCGCATCTTCCAACTTGGCAGCCGCATCCAGCGGCTCGGGAAAACCGATGCGGCGGGCGGAGCGGGAGAGTCGGGCAAGATGCAGGCGCAGGCGAATGAACCCTTCGTTCGGTTGCCAGCGCAGCGTTTCGATCAGCGAAAAATCCGTCATCGGGCAATCCATTGGTCGCCGACGGCGAAGCGGGCCTTGAGCAGGCATTCCTCAAATTCCGCTGCGGCGGTGGAATCGAAGACGATGCCACCGCCGACATTGAAGACGGCCCTGCCGCTATCGAACAGCGTCATAGTGCGGATGCTGACGGAGAAGCGCATGGCGCCACCGGGCGAGATCATGCCGATCGCGCCGCAATAGGCATCACGCGGCGTGTCTTCGAGGTCGTGGAGGATTTCCATAGCGCGTATCTTCGGCGCGCCGGTAATCGAGCCGCAGGGGAAGAGTGCCGCGAATATGTCGCTGACGGAAAGATCGGGCAGGAGCTTCGCCTGCACGTGACTCACCATCTGGTGGACTGTGGGATAAGTCTCAATGTCAAAGAGTTTGGGAACGTCGAGCGTACCGACTTCGGTGATGCGTGAGATATCGTTGCGCAAGAGGTCGACGATCATGCGGTTCTCCGCCTGCGTCTTGATGTCGGCCTTCATCGCTTCGACGATTTCGGCATCTTCGGCAGGTGTCGCACCGCGTTTGGCCGTGCCCTTCATGGGATGCGTCTCGATCCAGCCATTCTCGTCGGTACGGAAAAACAGTTCCGGAGAGCGAGAAAGAATGATGGGGCCGCCGAGATTGGCAAACGCACCGTATTTCACAGGCTGGCGGTCGATCAGCGACCAGAAGGCGGCGAGCGGATCGCCGCTCCAGCGGGCTTCGATCGGCATCGTCAGGTTGGCCTGATAGATATCGCCGAGGCGTAGATGCCGGTGGAGGCGTTCGAAACGCTCTTTATATATAGCGAAATTCCAACCGGCCTTCGGTGCGGTCAGGAATTCCTCGTTTTCGTGGCGCTGCCGCGGCCTTGCGAGAGGATGATCATCCGACTGCGGCGCATCAAAGACGCCGAAGAGCAACAGCGGCGTCTCTCGGTTTTCTTCAGCAAAGGGAGAGAGTTTTTTTTCGAAAAGATGGCCTGCCTCATAGGCGAGATAACCGGCAATCCATTTGCCGGCTTTTCGCGCCTCCTCCATCCGCTTGAGCGCCGGCAGGAATTCCGCGCGCTTGCGGGCGATGATGATATCTTCGGGGCCGGCGAAGAGCATGATTTCGCCGGTCGTATCGTCCCGGAACAAAATGAAGGGGTCGGGCGCTGCCATTGCCTTTCCAGCGAAGCTGCGGGTCTGGGCGGTCTTATGCCTTGTCCAGTGCCTCGAGTTCGTCGATCAGGCCTTCGATCATCGACAGGCCCTTGCTCCAGAAGGAAGGATCGGTCGCGTCGAGGCCGAAGGGCTTCAGCAGTTCGGAATGATGCTTGGTGCCGCCGGCTTTCAGCAGTTCGAAATACTTCTCCCGAAAGCCCGTCTCGGCCTTCTGGTAAACGGCGTAGAGCGAGTTCACCAGGCAGTCGCCGAAAGCATAGGCATAGACATAGAAGGGCGAATGGATGAAGTGGGGAATGTAGGCCCAATAGGTCTCGTAGCCCTCGGAAATCTTGATGGCCGGGCCGAGGCTTTCAGACTGGACGGAGAGCCAGAGCTCGCCGATGTCGTCTGAGGTCAGTTCGCCGGCTTTGCGGGCGGTGTGGACCTTGCGCTCGAATTCGTAGAAGGCGATCTGGCGCACGACCGTGTTGATCATGTCCTCGACCTTCTGGGCCAGCATCGCCTTGCGTTCACGGTTGTCAGTCGTCCGGTCCAGCAGTGCGCGGAAGGTCAGCATCTCGCCGAAGACGGAAGCGGTTTCGGCAAGGGTCAGCGGCGTCTGGCACATGAGGGCACCTTGCGCGCCGGCAAGGACCTGATGCACGCCGTGGCCGAGTTCGTGGGCAAGCGTCATGACATCGCGCGGCTTGCCCATATAGTTGACGAGTACATAGGGATGGACGGACGGAACAGTCGGATGGGCGAAGGCGCCCGGCGCCTTGCCGGGGCGAACGGGCGCATCGATCCACTGTTCATCAAAGAAGCGCCTGGCGATATCAGCCATTTCCGGCGCGAAATTGGCGTAGGCGGAAAGCACGGTGTCCTTGGCTTCGGACCAGGAGATGAGGGCGTTCGAGGTTTCCGGAAGCGGCGCATTGCGATCCCAGAAATTCATCTGATCCATGCCGAGCCATTTCGCCTTCATCTTGTAATAGCGATGCGAGAGGCGCGGATAGGCCTCCTTCACAGCTGCGGCGAGGGCATCGACGACTTCGCGCTCGACGCGGTTTGCCAGATGGCGGCTATCGGCGATGTCTTCGAAGCCGCGCCAGCGATCGGCGATTTCCTTGTCCTTGGCGAGCGTATTGGTGATGAGCGTGAAGGTGCGGATATTGGTCTTGAAAGTTTCGGCGAGGGCCATCGCCGCCTTGCGGCGTACCTCCGGATCCTTTTCCTGAAGCATGTTCAGCGCCACTTCGAGCGGCAGCTTTTCGCCGTCGACCTCGAAACGCAGTTCTGCCATCGTTTCATCGAACAGGCGGTTGAAGGCGGCAGCACTCGTCATCGACTTTTCGAGGAAGAGCTGCTCCAGCTTGTCTTCGAGCTGATACGGCTTGTCCTTGCGCAGATCGACCAGCCAGGGGCGGTAATGGCCGGCAAGCGGATCGTTCGTCATGCAGGCATCGATAACAGCATCGTCGATGCGGTTCAGCTCCAGCGCGAAGAAAAGCAGGCGGCCGGAATATTCTGTCAGTTTGGCTTGAACATCACCGTAGAGCTTGCCGTTTGCAGGATTGGAGGTATCAGAGAAATAGGTGAGGCCGGCGAAGGAGCCGAGGCGGCCCATGATCTCATCGAGCGCCTCATATTCCTTCAGCGCCTGGCCGATGCCTTCCTCGCCCTTCTTTTCGGCCGCGTCGGCAAGCTTGCCCTTCCATTTGTCCTCGAAATCCGAAGCAGCCTTGCCGGCCTTTTCCATATCGGAGACGAAGGCGGTGGAGGTGGCCGAAGGGTAAAGATCCTGCAGCTTCCAGGTCGGAAGCTCGCCCAGAGCCGGGGCTGCCGCTGCGGCGGGAGCCGTTGCCGAAAGGTGAAGATCGGCGTGCGCAAGCGTGTGTCTCATGGGGCGGTTCCTCTTTCTCTTTTATAACAGGTTTGACTGTCTAAGCGTCGTAACGCCTGTCAGCAAGGGTTTTTCGGCGCGAAAAAGGCCCTGTTACGGCACGAAAACGGCCTGTCGTAGTCGTTAAAATGCAATTGTTTCTCAAAACTGGATGTTCAAGCCTTTCTGTCAGAGTGCGCTCTATGGTTTCGCATGAAGTGAGGCGACAATGACCGGTTACAATGAGCTCAAAGGGGCAGGGCAGATCCTTGTGGTCGAGGACGACCCCGTCCAGCGCCGTCTGCTCAAGAACGCTATCGAGCGCAGCGGCCATGTGGTGCATCAGGCCGAAAACGGCCGCATTGGGCTGGAAATGGTGAAGCGCGATCCTGGGCTTTTCAATGTCATCGTGCTCGATCTGATGATGCCGGAAATGACTGGCCTCGAATTTCTCGAAGCGATGCATGATTTTGGCACGCCGATTCCGGTTATTGTCCAGACAGGACAGGGCGGCATCGAGACGGTCGTGCAGGCGATGCGCGCTGGCGCTTTCGATTTCGTTGTCAAGCCGGTCTCTCCGGAACGGATCAACACGTCCATTTCAAATGCGATGAAGCTCGACCAGCGCGAGGTGAAGGCCCGTGCGGGCCGCCGATCGCGTGCGGGCTCTGTCGGCTTCGACGATATCGTTTCGGCAAGCCCGGCGATGATCCGCGTCATCGATCTGGCGCAGCGCGCCTCGCAGTCCAACATCCCCGTTGTGCTCGAAGGTGAATCGGGCGTCGGCAAGGAACTGGTGGCGCGTGCGATCCAGTCGGCCGGTGACCGGGCCAACAAGCCTTTCGTGACGGTCAATTGCGGCGCCATTCCGCATAATCTCGTCGAAAGCATTCTCTTCGGCCATGAAAAGGGCGCCTTTACCGGTGCGACCGAAAAGCATATCGGCAAATTCATGGAAGCCGATGGCGGCACCATCTTCCTCGACGAGATCGGCGACCTGCCGCTCGAAGTGCAGGTGAAGCTGTTGCGGGCCGTCCAGCAGGGCGAGATCGAGACCGTCGGCGCGCGCACTGCGCACAAGGTGAACGTCCGCCTCATTTCGGCGACGAACAAGGATCTGATCGAAGAGGTCAAAAACGGCCGATTCCGCGAGGACCTCTACTATCGCCTGAACGTCTTCCCGATCACCATTCCAGCACTGCGCAAACGCAAGGAAGATATTCCTCATCTGGTGCGCGTCTTTACCGATCGCTTCTCCAGCGAGCAGAAGAACGGCCGCCGCATGACGGCCAATGCCGGCGCGCTGGCGCTGCTGACCGCTTATGATTGGCCGGGCAATATCCGCCAGCTCGAAAACGCGATCTTTCGCGCCGTCGTGCTTGCCGAAGGTCCGGAACTGGCCGAATCGGACTTCCCGCAGATCGCCGCCCAGCTTCCGAACTACGAGGTCGTGGATCACCTGGCGCTCGTCGCCGATAATTCGCATCTCGATCCGGATGCCGAATTCCCCGAGGATTATCAGACGGTATCCGTCGCCGAGACGATGCGCCGCGGTCCGGAGGCGCCCGACAACGCGATCCCAAGCGTCAATCAGTCCGGTGACGTCCGCCGTCTTGCCGATGTCGAGGAAGAACTGATTCGTTTCGCGTTGAAGTTTTATCGCGGGCAAATGAGTCAAGTGGCAAGAAAGCTAGGCATCGGGCGATCCACACTTTATCGGAAACTCAAGGATTATGGTATCGACCCCGATAATCCTCAGAAAGATGCGGCATAGAGGCGTTTTTGTTAAGAAATAGGCAACCATGTTTGGTTACTCGCCATAAACCACTTGTTAGCGGCTCGTTCACTATGTAAAGAAAAGGTTGATCATGTGTGGCATTTTTGCCATCGTGTGACCGCAATTGACAGCCATTTGAGACAGCACGGGACATTGACTGTCTGACGGGGATCGAGTTGCCGAATTTGAATGGGAATACCAAGCTTTCGCGCTTGAGTTGGCGTTTGTGCGCCAAGATTGGCGGAAAGGCAGTTAGGACGGCAGCGGCCGCCCTTCTTGCGCTCGCGGTTTCCTCGCCTGTATTCGTAAGCACACCGTCTCAGGCTGCAGGCGATACCCGCAGCCTGAAGCTCTATTTCATTCATACCGGCGAAAAGGCGGTCATCACCTACAAGCGCAACGGCAAGTTCGACCCGAAGGGTCTGGAGCAGCTCAACCGCTTCCTTCGCGACTGGCGCAAGAATCAGCCGACGAAGATGGACCCGCGCCTCTTCGACCTCATCTGGGAAGTTTACCGCCAGTCCGGCTCGAGGGATTACATCAACGTCGTCTGCGGTTTCCGCTCGCCTGCCACCAACGAGATGTTGCGTGGCCGTTCGCGTAAGTCCGGTGTCGCCGAAAAGAGCCAGCACATGCTCGGCAAGGCGATGGACTTCTTCATTCCCGACGTGAAGCTCGCCACGCTGCGCGGTATCGGCATGAAGATGCAGGTTGGCGGCGTCGGTTTCTATCCGAAGTCCGGTTCGCCTTTCGTGCATATGGATGTCGGCGGCGTTCGCGCCTGGCCGCGCATGAGTCGTGACGAACTCGTCAGGCTCTTCCCTGATGGAAATACCATCCATATCCCCGCGGATGGCAAGCCGCTGCCGGGTTATCAGCAGGCGATGGCCGATTACAAGCGCCGCATGGCAAACGGCAGCCAGATCATGATGGCAAGCGCCGGCGCTTCCGTTTCCGATGACGCACCTCGCAAGCAGAAGACACTGTTTGCCTACCTCTTTGGTGGCGGCGCCGACGAGGAAGAGGATAATTCGGAGGATAGCACACCGGTGGCTGTCGCCAAGGCAACACCGCCGAAGGCTGAGGCTGTCCCGGCAGTTGATGAACCTCAGCCGCAGACCGAAGTCGCAAGCGTGAACGCACCGGTGCCGCAGGTTCGCCCGGCTTTCAGCAACCAGCTTGCCGGCAACGAGGTTGCCAATGCCCTGGTGCCGCCGTCTGCGGGTAACGCCGCCCAGCAGGCTCTTGCTGCCATGCCGGCGGGCCAGCCGCAGGGACCGGAGCATTACGCAGATCTTAGCGGTTACAGTATTCCGGTTCCGTCGCTCCTTGGGCAGCGTCGTGCTCCGGGGGATGCCGAACTCGCCTCCGTCGATCCCAACTTGATGTCGGCGGGCGTTCCGACCCCAGTCGAGCGTCCGGCCGTTGCCGAAAACCTGCTTGCTGCACAGAATGCCGATCCTGAAGCAGCGGAGGACGAGGCTGATCAGGATACGCTTTCGCCAGCCATGGTGGCAGCACTTGCAAAGCAGCAGGATGAGAGCGGAGACACGCAGGTTGCTTTGAACGCGCCTTCTGAGCCGCAGACAGTGGAGCAGGCGATCAACGCTGCCGCGCCGAAGAACCCGCCGGCACTCGACAAGCCGCCGCTGCAGCTTGCCGCACTCGCGCCGATGGCGAAGTCTGCGAGCTTTGCTGCACCGATCGTAGCGCCGAAGCCTACTGTCGTCGACAGTCCGGTTGCGCAGGGCCTGCCCACCAAGGGTGGCCGTCCGACGAAGCAGGAAGCGGTGGCTGCGGATGAAAGCCGCCAGACGGTGCGTACGGAGCCGAAGCTGACGCAGAAGATGATCTCGCAGTGGGCTCTCACCAACGCCCGCCTGGAAATGGCCTCCAAAAAGGTCCAGGCCCCACGTTTTGTCAGTCAGACGCTGCGCGCCCAGCCGACCGCGGTTTATGCCGAAGGCTTCCAGAAGACTGCTTCGGTCGATCCCGCCCGCTTCAGCGGCACGGCCGTCAATTTCATGGAGGTGCGCAAGTTCAACACGCGCTGATCCGCTTATACCCGAACAAGCAAAAGCCGCCGAACAATGTCCGGCGGCTTTTGCTTTTGTGGCTGCCGGCAAGGCGAAAATTGGTGCCGACATTTTGATGGGACCAAAAGAAAAGCCACCAAAGCGGTGGCTCCTCGGGAAAAGCAGATGACTGATACTCAGCCTTCCGGCGGGGATTCGATCATGCCGAGGGCGTGCAGGTAGGTGTCGAGGATCGCATCTTCCTCCATACGTTCCTGCTCGTCCTTCTTGCGGAGCGCAACGACCTTCTTGAGGATCTTGGTGTCGAAGCCCATGCCCTTGGCTTCGCCATAGACGTCCTTGATGTCGTCGGCGATTGTCTTCTTTTCTTCTTCCAGGCGTTCAATACGCTCGACAAAAGCGCGGAGCTGATCGCGGGCGACGCCATGTGCATCAGACATCGTGTTCTCCTGATTTCGGGATGTGCATTCGGTTGCCAGTGACTGCCGCGAAGTGCGGCCAGCGTCAAGGCGATTTGAGACCGCATGGCCTATTTATGCGGGTTGTTCACCTCAAAAGCTGCCTTTTGCACAGGCGATGCTTCCGTCTGATGAAGGTTCTTCCAGTCCTCGTAGGGCATCCCGTAGACGATCTCGCGCGATTCGTCCTTCGTGACGGCGATGCCTTCAGCTTCCGCAGCCTCGCGATACCAGTTGGACAGGCAGTTGCGGCAGAAGCCGGCAAGATTCATCAGATCGATATTCTGCACGTCGGTTCGTTCGCGAAGATGCGCGATCAGCCGGCGGAAGGCGGCAGCCTCGAATTCCGTCTTCTGTTCCTTGCTGAGCGTGGTCATGGGCCTGGTCCTTTTACTCAATAGGGGCCGGTGCGTGAAGCGTGCACGCTGTATGCATGAAGGGCTGGATCGGCGTTCATGTCGGCAAAGATAGGGGCCAGACGCGTCGCCCATTCCTCGATGCCGGTGTCATCGCCGATGAGGTCCTGGCGCACTTCCAGAAGCGCGTGTGGGATGCCCGTGATCATGCAATGGCGGTACATGGTGTCACCCTTCAGCGCACCGTCATAGGGTTCGTTGTCACCGACGAGGAGATCGGGATCGGCGCGCAGTTTGTCAAGCAATGGACGAACGGCGCGGTGGTCGCTATCCCAAAGCACTGCGGCATGCCAAGGGCGGGGAACGCCCTTCCAGGCGGGCGTGAAGGAGTGCAAGGAGAGCACCAGCGGCGCCTTGCCTGTCGCATTCGCCACCCTGTCGATCGTCTCCGACACGGCATTGTGATAGGGTCTGTGAAAGGCCTCGATCCGGTAATTCCACTCTTCCCGGGTGATTGGATGGTTGCCGGGGATAATGGCGCCATCAGATATCTTCATGACCAGGGTCGGATCATCCTCACCTCTGTTGGGGTCGATCAGCAGGCGCGAAAAACCGCCGAGCACACCCGGTACGCCCAGTTGCGCACAAAGCCGGCGGGTCAGGCCCTCGATGCCGATGTCGTAAGCAATATGCCTGAGAAAGGCGCTTTCCGGCAGGCCGAGCCTTCCATATCGTTCGGGCAGGCGGTTCATGGCATGATCGCCGAGGATCACCATGCCTTTGTCATGTTGGCCGGGTAGGGTTTCGAAGGATTGGAAGTGGTTCATCAGGAAATTGCCGATTGTCATTTCGCGTCTTCGGCCAGTGATTGCATGCGCGTTCGGCCGGTTCAAGCGCGATGGGCAGGGTCAGCGCGACGGGATGCGCTCAGCAGACGGTTATGAAAGGAAATATAATCGATTAGCATCGCGTTGACTTTCGCTTGACGGCGGCGCAAGAAGACACGGACAACGAATAACCGTGGAGCTATTTGGGAGCCGTGTTGATCCAAGCCGCGCCAAGTTTCCTCACGCGGTCCGGGCCGCTGGTCCGTCTCGCATTGTTCGCTCTTGCAGCCGTTTCGCCGTTCTTCATCGCCGATGCCGCGCGCGCGGATTTCCGTGTATGCAATGGTACGCAAAATCTGGTTGGCGTTGCAATCGGATATCGCGCGAAGGAAGGCTGGATCACGGAGGGCTGGTGGCAGGTGCCGGCAACGACCTGCGCCACGCTGATCGAGGGAGAATTACAGTCGCGTTATTATTACCTCTATGCAGAAGATGCCGCCCGGGGAGGCCGATGGACGGGTGACGTGCAGATGTGCGTGGCGGAAAATGAATTCAAGATCGCGGGCGTGCAGGACTGCTATGCCCGGGGTTATCAAAAGATGGGATTCAAGGAATACGATACGGGCCGCCAGGGTAGCTGGATGGTTCAACTCTCCGACACCCCAGGGACGCAAGAAAGCCAGAATTGATGAAGCGTAACCGCAAAGTTAAAATCCTCGCCACACTCGGCCCCGCCTCCTCCGAGGAATCGATGATCGAGAAGCTGCACCAGGCAGGGGCGGATATTTTCCGCATCAACATGAGCCATGCGAGCCATGATGTGATGCGTATGCTCGTGCAGCGCATTCGCGCCGTCGAAGCCCGGTCTGGCCGGCCGATCGGCATTCTGGCGGACCTTCAGGGTCCGAAGTTGCGCGTCGGCAAATTCGCCAATGTGAAGGTGGAATTGAAGCCCGGCCAGACCTTCACGCTCGACAGCAACGATACCCCCGGCGACGATACGCGCGTTTTCCTGCCGCATCCTGAAATTCTCGAAGCCGTTCAGCCGGGTCACCGGCTGCTGATTGATGACGGCAAGCTGGCGCTGCGCGCTGAAAAGTGCGATGGCAAGAGCATTGTCACGACCGTCATCGCCGGCACCAGCATTTCCGACCGCAAAGGCGTCAGCCTGCCCGACACGCTGCTCGGCGTCGGTGCGCTGACCGATAAGGATCGTGCCGACCTCGACGCTGTTCTTGCGACCGACGACGTCGACTGGGTGGCGCTCTCTTTCGTCCAGCGCCCCGATGACCTCGCCGAAGTGCGCAAGATCGCCCGTGGCCGCGTCGGCATCATGTCGAAGATCGAGAAGCCGCAGGCTCTGGAACGCATCGAAGAAATCATCGAGCTTTCCGACGCGCTGATGGTCGCCCGCGGCGACCTCGGTGTCGAAATGCCGCTCGAAGCTGTTCCTGGCATTCAGAAGCAGCTCATCCGCTCCTGCCGCCGTTCGGGCAAGCCTGTCATCGTCGCCACGCAGATGCTGGAATCGATGATTTCTTCGCCGGTTCCGACCCGAGCCGAAGTGTCTGACGTTTCCATCGCCGTCTTCGAAGGCGCGGATGCGATCATGCTATCGGCCGAATCCGCATCCGGCGCTTATCCGGTCGAAGCCGTCTCGATGATGGCCTCGATTGCGAGCACGGTGGAGAAGGATCCGCACTATCCCGGCATCATCTACGCGCAGCGCGCCCAGCCGGAAGCAACCGGCGCGGATGCTATCTCGCTTGCCGCCCGCCAGATCGCCGAGACGCTGAAGCTGTCGGCCATCGTTTGTTACACCTCTTCGGGCACGACCGGCCTGCGCGCTTCGCGCGAGCGTCCGCAGGTGCCGATCATCGCTCTGTCGCCGATTATCAAGACGGCACGCCGCCTGTCCGTCGTCTGGGGCATGCATTGCGTCGTCACGCATGATGCGACCGACCTCGACGACATGGTCAATCGCGCCTGCCGAATCGTTGCCGCGGAAGGCTTCGGCAAGCCGGGCGATCGCATCATCATCTCCGCCGGCGTGCCGCTCGGCACACCGGGCGCGACCAATATGCTGCGCATCGCCTATATCGGTTCGGACGGCCAGAGCGGCATCTGATCGTTTTCAGGCTAGAATATACAAAGCGCTCCTCGAAAGAGGGGCGCTTTTTTGTTGATCTCGCTTTAAGTGCTTCAGCCGCGGGAGAGGTGGCCGACGCGATAGATCTGATTGGTGCCTGAGGCGGGAGGCGCCTCTGCATAGAGGCCGAAACGTACTATCGTCCAGTCATGCGGATCGAAGGCGGCGATGCGGGCGAGGACATGTTTGCCGCCGGTTTCCTGCTTTGCCAGGGCAACCTCCTGCTGTCGCAGGTGGGGCAGTTGGGCATACGGCTCGATGGCGCGATATTCGCAGTCGGCGAAGCGGGTATTGGCGAGGTCGGACAAGACCTGCGCACTCCAGACGATCCAGTGGCGAATGCGCGGCCGGCCGAAGGCGTCCGTCAGCGCAGCAAAGCCGGGGCCGCAGATGAAGTCGCCGGCGCCTTCCGGCTGCTTCCAGAGATAGAAGGGCGCATAGAGATTTTCGCGGCTGCCGTATTCGCCCCGCCGAGCGCTCAGAAAGGCCTTAAAGCCGAGATGCGGGAAGCCGTTCATGGCCGGCCCCTTTTCGCGGATACGATGATCGATGATCTCCATGTCGTAATCGGCAGGGAGGGTGAAGGAATATTGCATGGCCATCATGGCTGAGGTTCCTTACGGCCAGACCAGTCGACGAAGCGTCCCTGCTCGAAGCCCTGGATGCTCAAGTAGCTGAAGGGGCTGTCGGCTGTGGCCCCGTCCCAGTGAAGCTCGTCCGGAGCGAACCATATCGCATCGCCGGTCCTGACTTTCTCGACGGGTTCGCCCTCCCGCTGCACGCGGCCGACGCCGGAGAGGACATAGAGAAACTGGCCGCGGGGATGTGTATGCCAGTGTGTGACGGTGCCAGGATCCAGGGTTGCGCGCATGGCGGTGTTTTCACCATCGATCTGACTGTCGAGCACCATTTCGATCCAGAAGGGCGCATTCGAGATACCTTCCGGAGCGCGGGCGGCGTTGCCGGGGCGGCGAATGATCATGGTCTTCGGGTTGGCCTCGCTCACGATGGAGCTCCCATGGTGTGGGCTTCCCAGCCGGGCTCGGCCATCTGCGCCAGGCCGTCGCCAAAAGACCATTCGTCGGGTTCGCTGGTCGAGATGACGATCATCACATCTTCCGGGCGCAGGCCGGGCGATTGCTGCAGCAGTTCGACGGTTCGTCGGAAGAAAGCCTTGCGCGTTTCGGTCGTGCGCGGTTTGCCAGTCGTGATCGCGATCAGTACGAAATCATCCGAGCGCGGGCCGGCGAGGTAATTGCGGTCGAAGATCAATTCACCCGGCTCGTGCTGGTGGATGATCTGGAAGCGGTCAGCAGGCGGCACGTTGAAGGTCTCAACCATGGCCTTGTGGATGTTGTCCGAAAGCGCGCGCAGATAGTCCGGCGACTTTCCCCTCAGAAGGGAGATACGAGCAAACGGCATTGGATGCCTCCTTGTTGTGTGACTTGACTGGAGAAGCATCTCACGCCACGATAATGCAGAAAATCAGAATTTTATGGATTTATAGTCCATTAAAATGGGATTGTAGGATGAGGCGGATGACGTTCGATCTCGATGTACTGAGAACCTTCGCGACCGGCGTGGATCTCGGCAATTTCGCCAGGGCGGCGGATCGGCTGGGACGATCGACATCCGCCGTCAGTGCACAGCTAAAAAGGCTGGAGGAGCAGGCCGCCACGCCGATCTTCCGCAAATCGGGACGGGGATTGGCCCTGACGGAAGCCGGTGAGACAATGCTTGCCTATGCCCGGCGGTTGCTCGATCTGAATGACGAAGCGGTCGCGGCGGTGCAGAGCGTCGAGCTGGAGGGCTGGGTGCGGCTCGGCCTGCAGGAGGATTTCGGTGAGAACCTGCTGCCTGAAGTGCTCGGACGCTTCGCCCGGGCACATCCGAAGGTGCGGATCGAGGCGCGAGTGGTGCGCAATGCCGAGCTTCTGGAACGGGTGACGACGGGCAAGCTCGATATTGCACTCGCCTGGAGCGTCGGCACTTTGACCGCCCATTGCGAGCATATCGCCGATGTGCCGATGCGCTGGATCGGCCCGGCGAACGGCTTGCCGGCATGGGCGGCTGGAAGCGGTGAGCCGATGCCGCTTGCTTCGCTGGAGGCACCCTGCCTGCTCAGGAATGCCGCGACGAAGGTGCTGGACGAGGCCGGTATCTCCTGGAGGCTGTCCTTCGTCAGCCCAAGCCTCGGCGGTCTCTGGGCGGCAACCGCTGCAGGATTGGGTATTACGGTGCGCACGCCTATCGGGCTGCCTGCCAAGGTGCGGATGTTGGCGCCGGGGGAAGCCGGCCTGCCGGAACTGCCTGACCTGGGGCTGGTCTTGCATCGAGCGGAAGCGGAGCCGGATGCTGCAACGAGCCGGCTGGCGGAATTGGTGCTGCAGTCGGTGCATGAGGCGGTGCGAGACATTTCTATCTCATCCGATCAGGAGAAGGCGCTGCGAAGGTTCGGGTGAAATATTGACCCTGCTTGCGGAAGCCGGTAGCCTCCCATCGCTATGAAAATGATCGCTCTCAACATCGCTACGGTCTTCTTCTTGAGCCTCTAAGGCTCTGCCCTCGGGCAAAGGAAGATGCGGCCGCTTCACCAGCCTGCTGGCTGGGGCGTTGCCGTGGACTGTAACCACCCTGCATCCGGCCGATGGACAATGCCGACAGGGTTCGGCGATAGAGAGATATTTCATGACATCCACTGGTTATCCGCCGGCGCTCAGCGCCGCGCAGATCGAACAATTCATCGAGGATGGCTTCGTTCGCATCGACGATGCTTTTCCCCGCGACGTGGCCGAGGAAGCCCGCGCCATCATGTGGCGGGACATTCTTTTCGATCCCGACGATTCAAAGACTTGGGTGCAGCCGGTCGTCCGGCTGGCCGGCTATGGCGGCGGACCGTTCAATGCGGCGGTCAATACGCCCCTGCTGCATTCGGCTTTCGATCAGCTCGTGGGCAAGGGACGCTGGGAACCGCGCAGCGGTCTTGGCAGCTTCCCGGTCCGCTTCCCGCATCCTGATGATCCCGGCGATGCCGGCTGGCATGTGGATCTGAGCTTTCCGGGAGACGACGGCGACCCAGATGAGCAGCGGGATTTTTCCGCCTGGCGAGTGAACGTCACCTCGCGCGGACGGGCGCTCCTGATGCTTTTCCTGTTCTCGGATGTCGGCGAAGAAGACGCGCCGACGCGTATCCGGGTCGGATCGCACAAGGATATCGCAAGGATGCTGGAGCCGGCAGGCGAAGCTGGCATGGCGTATCTGAGGCTGGAGCATGTCGGTGAAGACAGGCCGCTTGCCCTGGCGACAGGGCAGGCGGGCACGGTCTATCTGTGCCATCCGTTCCTCATCCATGCGGCGCAGATGCATCGCGGCAAGGAGCCGCGCTTCATGGCCCAGCCGGCTCTTGCGCCATCGGAGCCGCTAAAGCTTGTGCGTGAAGACGGCGCCTATTCGCCTGTCGAAATCGCCATCCGCAGGGCGCTCCAGCAAGGTTGAGGCTTATCGCAAGACGGCTGCACAGGTTTGTGCGGCATGGCAGATGTGGAGGAGGTTGCTTGGTATCGGAACCTCCTCCACTTCAGGGAACCTCCCCCAGGAGATGCTCTGATACAAGAAGGGGCGCCATTTTGCGCCCGAAAGGGGCTTGGTGGCGGAGGTTCACCTTCAATGGAGGAGGTTCGGCGGAGGTTATCTCCGCCGGTTCAAGCCATTGATATATATGTATTTAAATCAAGTGGAGGAGGTGTAGGAGGTTCTTTGCTGAAACCTGCCGGATGCCACCTACGCCAGCGGTCTGGCAAGGTCTCCGGCTAGTCTTAGGAGAAAACCTCCGCCACCCCCTCCACCTCCTCCACCTGCGATTCTTGACGGTGGCGGACGATGCTTTTGATCGGGGCGGCGGCCTCTAGCTCTGCCGGTTACATCACGCCTGCATTTCCTGTTGTGCCGCCCGGCGGATTGCCTGCGGCGGCTGGCCGAAGGCGCGCAGGAAGGCGCGGCGCATACGCTCGCGATCGGCAAAGCCGGTTTCACGAGCGACGGTATCGATTGGATGGCGGCCCTGCTCCATCATCAGGCGAGCCGCTTCCAGGCGCAGGTTCTCGACGGCCTTTGCCGGCGACTGGCCCGTTTCGGCCCGGAAGGCGCGGCTGAACTGACGGGGGCTGAGATGCGCGGCCTCGGCCAGCTCTTCGACTGAAAGCGTGGATTTCAGATTGCTGCGCGCGTGCGCGAGCGCCTTCTGGATGCGGTCGGATTTCGGTTCCAGTTCAAGAAGGGCGGAAAACTGCGACTGGCCACCGGCGCGACGATGATAGACGACTAGCTTGCGGGCAACGGCGCGGGCGATTTCCAGGCCATGATCTTTCTCGACCATGGCAAGAGCCAGATCGACACCCGCCGTCATGCCCGCCGAGGTCCAGACTGAGCCGTCGATGATGTAGATGCGGTCCTCTTCCATCCGGATCTCGGGATAGCGGTTTTGCAGTTCGCGGGCGAGATACCAGTGAGTTGTGGCGCGGCGGCCATCAAGGACGCCGGCATCGGCAAGCAGGAAGGCACCGGTGCAGATCGAGGCGAGGCGACGGGTGGCGGCAAGTGCGGCGCGAATGAACTTTGCTTCCGCCTCGTTGGGAAGCTTGATGTCGGGCGCACCCGTAACGATCAGTGTGTCGAAAGCGGGATCGCCGAAAGCTTCTGTCTCGACGATCATACCGAGAGAATTGGCGATGGGGCCGCCGGTCTCTGAGAGATAATGGATGTCGTAGACCTTTTCGCCGATCTCGAGATTGGTGAATTCGAAGGCCGAGGCGGCAGCGAGGCTCATGATCTGAAAGCCGGGAAAGAGTAGGAAGCCGATTTGCTGCATCGTCATGATGTCCTGAAAAGTGGATGTCTTAAAAGGTGGTATATATGACATTTAGGACGTGAGCAATTGGGCGTAAAACTCTCCTCAAGCGCAAGGCAATCGGGCCGGCGCACCAGATGGAAAAACGATCATGGCACAAGAACATAAGGGTACGGCGCTGGTCACGGGCGCCTCTTCGGGCATTGGCGCGATCTATGCCCACCGGCTGGCAAAGCAGGGTTACAACCTCATCCTCGTCGCCCGCAACGGTGATCGGCTGAAGGCGCTGGCGAGCCGCCTGAGCGATGAGACGGGTCGGACCGTAGAGACGCTGTCCGCCGATCTCGGCAAGCAGGACGATCTTGCCAAGGTCGAGAAGGTGCTGAAGGAAGACCAGAGCATCACGATGCTGGTCAACAATGCCGGCTTTGGTGGAACCGCGCCGCTGCTCGCCTCCGACGTCGACAAGATGCAGGAGATGGTCGATATCAACGTTACGGCAGTGATGCGGCTCACCTATGCCGCCGTGCCCGGTTTGGTTGCACGCGGTGGCGGCACCATCATCAACATCGCCTCGATCGTGGCGATCGCGCCTGAGATCCTGAACGGCGTCTATGGCGGTACGAAAGCCTTCGTGCTCGCCTTCAGCCAGTCGCTGAAGCATGAGCTTGCCGACAAGAATATCCGCGTCCAGGTCGTGCTGCCAGGCGCCACCGCCACAGAGTTCTGGGGCATTGCCGGCACGCCGGTCGAGCATCTGCCGGGCGAGATCGTCATGTCGGCGGAAAACATGGTCGACGCGTCACTGGCAGGTCTCGCCGAGGGTGAATTTGCGACGATCCCGGCGCTCGAAGATGCCGGCCTGCTCGCCGCTTATGAACAGGCACGCCAGGCGCTGATGCCGAACCTGTCTCGCTCGGTCCCGGCCCCGCGCTACAAGGTCGCATAACGGCGATCGACAGAGAACGGCATCGTCCGCGGCAGGTCGCTGCGGACGATGTTTTCTATTGAGGGAGGTTCGTACTGAAGGCCGCTGCCACCATCTCCGCAAGGCGATCATGGATAGCCGTCCGGCTTGCTTCCTTGGGATCGTCGCAGAGAGGCTCTTCACCTTCCTCGCGAAGGATGGCGGCACCTGACGGTTTGCATTCGCTGAAGGCGCTGTATTGCGAAGCGCCCGTCAGGAGATCGTAACGTGCGTTGGGTATTGCGTCCTTCAGGCCTGACGCGCGCAGCCCTGGCCAGATGGTTTCCGGGGTGCCGAGATTGATCAGTCGGACGGGGATCGATATGCGCGTGAGGCTTTCAGGCGCGAAGCTGGCGCCGAGTTCAGGATCGATGACGACGACCGCCTTCACCCGCGGATCGAGATGGGAGCGGGTGAGCTTCTGCCTGTCGATGGAATGGAGATCGATACCGGCGCTGGCGAACTCGGCGCAGTCGATGCCTGTGCCGTCGGGGTTGCAGGAGCGCGCGAAGTTTTCCGGATCGAGGTGGCCGCCAGCAATCGAAAGCGCCGATGTCCCGCCGACAAGGAAGCCAAGCACGCCGATACGGTTGCGGTCTATCTTTGCAGGCAGCGTGCCGCCCTTCTCGATTGCGGTCAGAGCCGCGGAGAGATCACCGGGCCGCAGCCATATCTCGTGGAGGCTTTCCTCGCTCGTCATCGTCTGCGGATCCGGCTGGCGCATCATTGCCACAACGAAACCCTTCGAGGCGAGGCGCGATGCCATCCAGGCGCCAATGAACGGCCCGGATTTCAGACCGCCATGCGAAAGCAGGATCAAGGGATGGCTGCCGGCAGCGGCAGGTGCGCCCTGTTGCGCGGCCTCGCCTTTGAAAAGTGGACTGTCACCGACCAGGACGGGCGTTCCGCCCGCCGTCGCCGGATACCAGAGCGTGATGTCCATGATGCCGCCGCGTTCCGGCACGGGAACCGAGAACAAGGACAGACCCACAGTGTCGGCCGTATGTACCGGAGTGTTGGCGGCAAGAAGGCAGGCCGACAGCAGCAGGATGAGAAGATGTATCATGAAAACCTCGGAGCGAAGACCGCCACATGGCGGCGAGACGAGGTTTCGCTGTTTGTCAGGTGAGGGAGACCCCGATCATGATCGAGGTCGTCGCCGATCGCGATCAGGGTCTTCGTCGTTAAGTTGCCGGCTTTTAGCCGAAGCGCTCCAGCGCTGTGGTAAACACGCCGGCGTCGATGTTGCCGCCTGAGGTGACGACCACAGCCGTATCGCTGTCCAACTGGTCGCCGTGGAAGAGTGCAGCGGCAAGGGCAACGGCCCCGCCTGGCTCGACGACGATCTTGAGGCGGGTGAAGGCAAGTGCGACAGCGCGCAGCGCTTCATCGTCGGTAACGACAACGCCTTGTCCGGCCAGGCGTTTCAGGATCGGGAAGGTGATGTTGCCCGGTTGCGGCGTTACGATCGCATCGCAGATCGAGCCCGTGAGCGAAGCATTGCGCTCGATCTTACCCGAGGCAAGCGAGCGCGTCGTGTCGTCGAAATTTTCCGGCTCGCAGGGCCGGACGCGAAAACCCGGTGCGCTTGCTTCCAATGCCAGGGCGATGCCCGAACTCAGGCCGCCGCCGCCGCAGGGTACGAGGACTTCGGCATTCTTGACGCTTTCCTCTTCCGTCTGTTCGGCGATTTCCAGCCCGGTGGTGCCCTGGCCGGCAATGACCAGCGGCTCATCGAAGGGCTTGATGAGCGTCAATCCACGTTCGGCCGAAAGCTTTGCGCCGATCTCGTCGCGGTCTTCATTGGCGCGGTCGTAGAGTACGACTTCGGCGCCGAAGGCCCGAGTATTGGCGATCTTTAGCTTCGGCGCGTCGCTCGGCATGATGATGACAGAGGGGATGCCGTGCATGCGGGCAGCAAGGGCGACACCCTGTGCATGGTTACCGGAGGAGAAGGCGATGACGCCTTTCTTGCGCAGGTCCGGATCGATGCCCGAGACGGCGGACCAGCCACCGCGGAACTTGAAGGAGCCGGTATGCTGGAGGCATTCGGCCTTCACGAACAGCCGCCGGCCGGCGATTTCATCGAGAAAGGGGGAGGAGAGAAGCGGCGTGCGCCGCGCATGACCGCGCAGGCGAGCCCGGGCGGCAACGATCATTTCAATGGAAGCCATGGGAATCTCTTTTTGCTGAATGCCGCTCATGCATAGAGCGCGCATCTTTGCTTGTGAACGGCGACTTTGTCACGGTGACATGAATATGACATTGGACGCTGTGCCACCCGATTCCCGCGGGATGCGCCGTTTTCTGAACTGTGTCGGGCTTTCGCCATTCATGCGTGCGAATTCGCGGTTGAAGTTGGACTTGCTGATGAAGCCGGAGTCGAACATCACCTGGGTTATCGAATGATCGGTGCCGACCAGTTGTTCACAGGCGGAGCGGATGCGGAGGTCGTTCACATATTGCGAAACGCTCATGCCATGGATGCGGTTGACGGCTGTGGAGACGCGCCGGGCGGGCAGGTTCATCCTGCGGGCAATGCGGCTGAGATTGAGTTCGGGATCGCGGTAGAGTTGACGAGCGCGCATCAGCGCCTCGAGGGCTGCGGCGACCGCTGCGTCTTCCTCCGTTGCTGGCGGTGGCGGGGGCGGTTCCGCGGATGTCGCTTCGACTGTACTGCCGCTGCTCGCCACCGAGGCGGCGGTGCCGAGAATCAGTAGCGCGATGACATTCCCGAGCGCGACGATGGCGCCTGCATGGATGCCACCGGTCTTGGTGAAATCGAAGCTGATAATGACGTCGGTGATGGCAGAAGCGATGAGGGCGAAGCCGGTGATTTGCAGCGAACGATAGGAAAGCACTGCACCGTCAAGGCGGGAGGCGACGAGCGCATCCGGGCCATGCCGGGCAAGCCAGAGCAGTGCTGCCCCGTAGCCGAGGAAGATCAGGATAATGGCGAGGCTGATCGGCTCAGGATAAAGGGCGATGAGAACCACGATTGCGGCCGTCGGCAGAAGGTGCGGCCAGAAACGGGAGAGGGTGGGCTGCTCTTCCATGGCCAGCCCCTTGAAGCAGACCCAGGCGAGAGCCGCGATCGTTGTCGCGATCAACGACTGAAGAGGCATGATCTCGATGATGTCATAGCCCCAGCGGATGCCGATCACCACGGATTGGAGGACGTAGAACCCGATCAGCAGCAGGAAAGGTCGCTTTTCGGCAAGCGATCCATCTCCCTGCCGCAGCATGCGGATGAGCAGGATGGCAAGCAGAAGAGCCACGACGAAGGGCAGCGGAACAAAGATCATCGGTGATATCCGAACAGTAACAATGATCTCAGAATGAACCCGATTGCGTTCGCGGTCGACCCGGATCGTGATCGAGGTCTCGAAATGGGCCTGAAAATCCATCCTGACGGTGTCCTCGATAGGAGGTCGCAATCATGAACGGATTTCCGATGGCCATTCTTCTCGTCATGCCGGTGCTTCTGGCAGCCTCCGCTTCCGCATTGCCGGATAAGGTGTCGACCACTGCAATTCCCGACCTTTCCGGCGTACGGGTCGTCGCCATCAGCGGCGATGCCAGCTCGATCAACATCACCACGCGAAGCAACCAGCCTTATGGGGCATCACTCAGTGGGCGACGCAAGGGCTGGTTCTCATCCTGGTATTCGAGCTGGTACTTCGCCGATTGCCGTGACAACAGCAACATGCGTGTCGACGGCACGGTCCTGCATATCGATATCGCCGCATCGTCCTGGCTGGACCCGTCCGACTGCATGATCGAGGTCAATGCCAATGTGCCCGCCGGCGCGGCCCTCAGGATCGATCAGAGCGCCTTCACGGCAAGGCTCGATGGCCATTTCTCCGATCTCGCCATTGCCGGAAAAGCGGCTGACGTGACCTTTGACGGCCATGCCAGCGGCATCGATATCCGCGCCGATGCCGTGCGGGCTTCCCTCGATTTCGACAGGGTCGAAGCGGACGAAAGAGTATCGATCCGTGCTCGCGCACTCGATGCTTATCTCGGGTTCGGAGACAGTGTACCGATCGACTACAAGGTGACGGCAAAAGCGTCCTGGGTCGATGCCCGACAGCCGAGCGTGCCGGGCGCTATGCCGCGCGTCGAGATCGACGGCGATTTCGTTCGGGTCAGGATCCGCTGAAGCCCGGCCTGTCAATAACCGTTGGCCGAGCCTTCGGTCGCGCGGCTGTCCATTGCGCCGTTGTAGCGGGCGCCGCCACCCTTCTCGATGGCTGCAAGGCTTTTGCCTCCGACGAGGATGCCGGCCGCCTGTCCCCAGACCGGAGCACCATTGCCACCCGCGAGCTTGTAACCCATCTCGGCAAGCGCCTTTTCAGTATCCGGAGAGAGCGCAAAGGGCTCCAGGTATACGGTGTCCGGCTGCCACTGGTGATGGATGCGTGGGGCGTTGACCGCCTGGCTGATGTCCATGCCGAAATCGACGACGTTGAGAATCGCTTCGAGAGTGATGGTGATGATGCGCGAACCGCCAGGGCTGCCGATCACCATGAAGGGCTTACCGTCCCTGGTGACGATCGTCGGACTCATGGAAGACAGCGGCGTCTTCTTCGGTGCGATGGCATTGGCCTCACCCTGCACAAGGCCATAGAGATTCGGCACGCCAGGCTTGGAGGTGAAATCGTCCATCTCGTTATTGAGCAGCACACCGGTGCCGCGCGCGACCACACCGGCGCCGAAGGAGCCGTTCAGTGTATAGGTTACGGCAACGGCATTGCCTTCGTCATCGATAACGGAATAATGCGTCGTCTCGGTGCTTTCCTTGCCGCCGAGCGGCTTCAGATTGGCCGAAGTACCGGCCCTGTAGGGGTCGATCTTGGCGCGGACCTCCTTGGCATAGTTCTTGTCCAGCAGCTTGGAGACGGGGTTGTCGATAAAGTCGGGATCGCCGAGCGCGGCATTGCGGTCCACATAGGCATAACGCATGGCCTCGACCATGATATGCACGGCTTCGGCGGATCCATAGCCGAGATAGGAAAGCGGATAGCCTTCGAGGACGTTCAGGATCTCGCAGATGATAACGCCGCCGGAGGAGGGCGGCGGTGAGGAAATGATGTCGTAGCCGCGGTAATTGCATTCGATCGGTTTCAGTTCCCGCACCCTGTAGTGCTCGAAATCCTCCTTTGCGAGAATGCCGCCCTTGGCCTGGCTCGCCTTGACGATCGCATCGGCCGGTGCACCCTTATAGAAGGCGTCGGGGCCTTTTTCCGAGATCGATTGCAGGACGGCGGCCAGATCCGGCTGCACCAGTTTTTCACCGGGCGAATAGGGGCTGCCGCCGGCCTTCAGGAAGATCTTTGCGGCCTCTTCATCCTTGGCGAGCCGCTTGGCGCTGCTGGCAAAGCTTGCCGTATCACCTTGCTCCAGCGTGAAGCCTTCCCTTGCATATTTCAGGGCCGGCGCGATCAGTTCTTCGCGCTTCTTCGTGCCGTATTTTTCGCGGGCTGTCTCGAAACCCATGACCGAACCCGGTGTGCCGACGGCGAGATAGCCGTCGAGACTGGCGCGTGGGACGATGTCGCCCTTGGCGTCGAGATACATGGTCTCGGTTGCCGCGAGCGGCGCGCGTTCACGGAAATCGAGAAAGGTCGTCCGTCCGTCTTTCAGGCGGATCGTCATGAAACCGCCGCCGCCGAGATTGCCGGCTGTCGGATAAACGACCGCCAGCGCATAACCGACTGCGACCGCGGCATCGACGGCATTGCCGCCACTCTTCAGCACGTCGACGCCGACATCGGTTGCCAGATGCTGGGCGGTGACGACCATACCATGCTCGGCTTCGACAGGCGCCGGCGAGGCGGAAAAAGCCTGCAACGGCGCGAGGCAAAGCGAAATGGCGGCGAGAATGGCGACGGATTGTCTATGAAGGCGGTCCATGAATTTCCCCTCGAAGGACGGCGATGGCAAAGATATGGCGTTACCTCGCCGGGAGACAACGATCAGGCGAGAAGCTCGGCGAGTTTCTTGTTCGTGTCGTGTTCGTCGAGAGGCGTGGAGACGATCAACTTCGTGAAACGGTCATGTCCTGACCTGCGACGGCGACATTCACCTTACCCCTGACCGGATCAGGGAGTTCGGTCGCCGGTTTCTTCCGGAATGAAAACCATGCCGGTGAGGTCCTTGTCCTTCAAGGCTGCCCATTTCAACAGAGCGTCCAAAGCGGGGCAGAGGGCCTGGCCCCAGTCGGTCAGACGATATTCCACCTTGGGCGGCACCTGATGGTGGACGATGCGCAGCACGATGCCGTCATTTTCCATCTGGCGCAGCTGCTGGATCAGCATCTTCTGCGAGATGGCGGGGATGGCGCGTTCGAGATCGGAAAAGCGCAGCACCTTGCCGCCGAACAGGTGGAAGAGGATGATGAGTTTCCAGCGCCCTTCCAGGATCTTCAGAACGTTCTCGACGCCGGTTGCGGCAGAATAGGGTGTCATCGCAGCGCCTTACTTTTTGGTAAGTACCATACTTTTTTGTATGTTCTTGTCATTTGGTAAGCTTATGCCCATCCTTTTCGCGAAGCAACAGAAGAGGAGTTTTCCGAGTGAACATCGAGCTTCCGAAACCGCTGGCGATTTATTACGCCGCCAAGAATCAAAAGAATGTCGACGGCATGCTCACCTGTTTTGCCGCAGATGCCAGCGTACGCGACGAAGGCGAAGACAGGCATGGCCGTGCCGAAATCCGCAAATGGATGGAGGAGACGACGCGCAAATATGGTGTGACGGTCGATCCCAGGGAGATTTCCGGTGACGCCGACAGGCCGATCGTGGCGGCATTGGTTTCGGGCAATTTTCCAGGCAGTCCTGTCACGCTCCACTATCACTTCACACTTGCCGGCGATGTCATCACGCATCTGGAGATCTACGCATGACTGTCGCACCTGCTTTTACGTTCGATCCGAACGAGTTCATTGACAAGCGGGTGCTTGTCACAGGCGGTACAAAGGGTATGGGTGAGGCAATCGTGCAGCGCCTTTCGGCGGCCGGCGCGAAGGTTGCGACGACTGCACGCTCGCCGCTGCCCGAGGGGCAGGTACCTGCGCTCTTCATTCAGGCTGATATCAGTACCGTGGAGGGTGTGGATACCGTCGTCTCGACGGTGCTCGACAGTTTCGGCGGCCTCGATATTCTCGTCAACAATGTCGGCGGCTCGTCGGCGCCGAGTGGTGGTTTTGCCGCGTTGACGGATGAGCACTGGCAGGCGGACATCAATGCCAACCTGATGGCGCCGGTGCGGCTCGACCGATCGTTTCTGCCCGGCATGATCAAGCGTGGCCACGGCGTCATCATCCATATATCCTCGATCCAGAGGCGGTTGCCGCTCTATGAAGCGACGCTCGCCTATGCGGCGGCCAAGGCTGGATTGTCGACTTACAGCAAGGGATTGTCGAAAGAGGTCGGACCGAAGGGCGTTCGGGTGAATGCCATAGCGCCTGGCTTCATCGAGACCACGGCCGCAACAGCGCTGATCCGGCGGATCGCGCAAGAGGCCGGTACCGACGAAGATAGTGGCCGCAAGCTGCTGATGGATTCGCTTGGCGGCATATCGATCGGCCGGCCAGGGCGCCCGGAAGAGGTGGCGGAACTCGTTGCCTTCCTGGCCTCGCCGCGTGCCGCTTCCATTCACGGCGCGGAATATACCATCGATGGCGGCACCGTTCCGACGGTTTGATCGATGGAAGAGCCGGCCAGCCGTTCTTCCGCCTTGCGGGCGATCGCTGCAAGGTCGCGCGGCTTGCCGGCAATCTTCTCCATAGCGGCGATGGCGACATCGGTCGCAAGATAATCCGGCTTATGGCCAACGCCCTTGACCGTGATGAGTTCGGACCCCTTGATATCCCGCGCCAGACCGCGCGAATGCAGGTGCTCCCAGACAATCTCGTCCTTGTCGCCCGTTATGATGACGGTTGGTGATGATATCTCGGAATAGTGGTGCGCATTGGCCGTCAGGTATTCATGGAGCCGTTTGAAGTCGGCGGCATTGTTGTAAAAGGCGCGCGGCCTTAGCACCAGCGACGGGCCGGTTCTGGCGACGTAATCAACGGGGCGGGGATTGGGGCGGAAGACATTTAGCGTGCCGCGCTCCAATCGGTGCAGGCCGAGAGGCACGACGACTGCATGATTGAAGAGCCAACCGACAACCGGCGCCGTTGCGACATGATAATACCAGTCGATGCCGCCGGGCCATGGATGGGAGGCCGGCGCGAGGAAGAGAAGACCCGCCGTCTTGCCCGGATGGCGAACACCGAAGGCCGCGGCGATCGCGCCGCCGAAGGAATGGCCGATGATGATCGCCTTTTCGATGCCGCGCTTTTCCATCAGCCTGGCGATAGCGTCGGCCTGGCCGGAAGGCAGGGCATTTTCCGGCCCGCCGCGTTCCGAATAGCCATGACCGGGGCGATCGACGAAGAGCATCTCGGCGCGGCCTTCCAGCGGCTCTCGGAAAGCACCAGCCTGGTCCAGCAGGTTGCCGCTCGCGCCATGAATGAAAACCAGAGCTGGAAGATCGGCGCTGTCCGGGCGAGGCACATGCACGGCATTCATGCGATAGCCGCCGATATCGGTCAGTTCGCCGATATTGGGATAAGCATATTCAAACTGGCGGGCCTTGTAGGAAGAATAGCCGATGGCGGCGGCTACGGGGACGAGAAGGGCGGAGATTTCGGCAAGCATGGTTTCAACCGCACGATGACGACATCATCAGTTTAAGATTGTGTGCTTTCCCACGCCGTCAAGTGTGCGCGGATCGGTCAGGTGCGGTTGCCGGCAAGCTTTTCCGAGAGCGTATTGACCTGATCCTGGGCGGTGCGATCGGCGGGGTAGACATCGAGAATGCGCTCCCAGGCCTTGAGCGTTATGTCGTCATTGCCTGTTGTGGCGAGGATAGCCGCCATGCCGGACAGCGCGCCGAAATGGCGAGGCTCGATTTTCAACACCTGCTCGATATCGGCCATCGACTTGCGATAGTTGCCGAGCACGAAGTTCAGCGTCGCGCGCCGGTTCCAGCTTTCGGCATAGGTCGGCTTCAGGGCGATGGCTTCATCGAGGAAGTCCAGGGCTGCCGGATTGCGCTTTTCCTCGATCGCCTTGTCGGCCCACTGCATCAGGAGATTGATGGTTGCGCTGCCGGAATCGTTCCATTCCATGCGGATCTGATTGGCGATGCTGCTCGCCTTGTCCGGATCGCGTTCACGCTTCAACTGCGAATAGAGCTGGTCGAGACGCTGTTTCGGCGAAGAATCGGTATTGGCCGGCTGCTCGACAATAACGTCCTTCTGCTGCGCCATGGCAGGAAGGGCTGGGGCGAACAGGGTGAGGGCAAGCGGCAGCGCCGCTGAGGTCATAGCAAAAAAGCGCATGGCGGACATATTAGCCCGCCATCGCTGAAGATCAAACAAATTTGACGTGATCACCGAAGCGACCAACCGATATGCCAGCCCGCAGGCAGACAAACCGGGTACACGTACAATCAGCCCTGACGAGCCTTGTAGCGCGGGTTCTGCTTGTTGATGATGTAGATGCGGCCCTTGCGGCGAACGAGACGGTTGTCACGATGACGCGCCTTGAGCGACTTGAGCGAATTCTTGATCTTCATTTTTCTGATCCGCGATGTTTCTGGGGGAATTCACATTCGCCCGTATCTTTAACAATCAAAAGCGCGCCGGCTGGGCGCGCTCTTCAGGTGGGGGAGCAGATAACCCGGCCTCTGCCCTGTGTCAACCACGTGAAGGCTTTTTTCCGCGGTTTTCAGGCGCTGTCCGGGCAAAGGTTCAGGTGGTTTTGCCCGTCAGCATCGTCACGTGGCCCATCTTCCGGCCAGGGCGCGACTCGGTCTTGCCGTAGAGGTGCACAAGCGTGTCGTCGCGTTTCAGCCAGTCCGGAACGGCCAGGATATCGTCGCCGATCAGGTTCTGCATCACGCAATCGGAATGGCGGCGCGGATTACCGAGCGGCAGGCCGGCGACGGCGCGGATATGCTGCTCGAATTGCGAGACGACGCAGGCGGCTTCGGTCCAGTGGCCGGAATTGTGGACGCGCGGCGCCATTTCGTTGGCAATCAGGCTGCCATCGGTCAGCACGAAGAATTCGATGCCGATGACGCCGATGTAGTCGAGCGCGGTGAGGATTTGTTCAGCAGCCTTGCGTGCCGCATCGGCGGTGGCAGCGGAGATCGCCGCCGGCACGGTCGATGTATGAAGGATGCCGTTGCGATGGACATTTTCGGCCGGGTCGAAGCAGAGCACGGTTCCCTCAGTGGCGCGGGCGGCGATGATCGAGATCTCGCGCTCGAAGGCGACGAAGCTTTCGAGGATGAGCGGCACTGAGCCGAGCTCCGCATAGGTCCCGTCAGGACTGTCGGCCGGTGAGCGGAACACCTTCTGGCCCTTGCCATCATAACCGAGGCGGCGGGTCTTCAGCACACCCTGACCGCCGAAATCCTTCAACGCCTGCTCGAGATCGGCCTGGCTGTCGACGGCATGAAAACGGGCGGTCGGGATCCCGCAGCCGTTGATGAAACGTTTTTCGATGAGGCGGTCCTGTGCGGCTTCCAGCGCCTTCGGGGGTGGATAGACAGGCACATTCTTTGCCAGCCGTTCTGCAGCCGCAACGGGCACGTTCTCAAACTCGTAGGTCACGACGTCGCAGAGATCAGCCAATTCGGCGAGCGCTGCCGGATCGTCATAGGCGGCGACGATCTGCCGGTTGGCGAGCTGGGCGGCGGGGCTGTCGGCCTGTGGCTCCAATATGATTGTGCGGAAGTTCAGCCGGGCTGCGGCCATGGCGAGCATGCGGCCGAGCTGGCCGCCGCCGATGATGCCTATCGTTCTTACCATCAGAGATCGTCCATCGGATATTCGGCGACCGAGGCGCTCTGGCGCTCGCGCCATTCGTCGAGGCGGTCGGCGATCTCCTCGTCGGAGAGGGCGAGCACGGCAGCGGCGAGAAGAGCAGCGTTGATGGCGCCGGCCTTGCCGATGGCAAGCGTACCGACGGGGATGCCGCCCGGCATCTGGACGATGGAAAGCAGGCTGTCCTGACCGGACATCGTCTTCGACTGGACCGGCACGCCAAAGACCGGCAGCGGCGTCATGGCAGCCGTCATTCCCGGAAGGTGGGCCGCACCACCAGCGCCTGCAATGATGACCTTGAACCCCTCCGCGCGTGCTCCCTTGGCGAAAGTGACGAGCCGGTCGGGTGTGCGATGAGCCGAGATGATACGCGCGTCATACTCGATTTCCAGCGCCTCCAGCGTATCGGCAGCATTCTTCATGGTTTCCCAGTCGGACTGGCTGCCCATGATAATGGCGACTGGCGGTCTGTCTGTCATCGTCACAATCGTTCCTTCAGGCGATGATATCGGGGATGATCTGGTCTTCCAACTTGGAGAGCTTGTCCTTGATGACCAGCTTCTTCTTCTTCATGCGCTGGATGCGCAGCGCGTCGCAGCCTGTCTCAATCATGGCGTTGATCGCGGCGTCGTAATCCTCGTGCTCCTGGCGCAAACGCGCCACCATGAGCCTGATTTCCGCCTGTTCCTGATCGGCCATTTGTATTCCCCATGATCGTCTTCGGACCTTGTCCGGTCTGCCGATAATTTCCGCAAGCTCCTATCACCAAATAGAGGTAACGGGAAGTTAGTGTTGATCATGAATTTGCCGCTTAGTCTTCATCTTTTGGCCTTCGACAAGCCTTTAAAAATGTGTCACAGTCCGCTGGTTGACACCTTGGATCTCCAGCAATGGATGGCTGGGGAAGGGTAAGAGGAAGGAAGGGTCAAATGACTGTTCAAGCTCATCTTGAATCGCTCCAGAAAAAGCATGTCGCTCTCGAGGAGGAGTTGCATGCCCTGAGAACATCTCCCTCTATTTCCGATACTGAACTTGCCGAATGCAAGCGCCGTAAGCTGCGCATCAAGGACGAGATCGAGCGTCTCAAGTCATCCGTCCATTGATCTTTCCAGGATATCGCCGGATATCAGTCTTGTGAAAGAAAAGGTAAATTCCCCAGTTTTCTAGACTATCAAGCAAGACCCGGTGAATAACCGAAATCAAGCGCCAGTCCCTTGCATGCGGCATCGGGCTGGCGTTTTTATGAGAAAAGGGCGTCTTCAGGCCCAGAACTGATCGAGCCAGAGATTGAGCTTGTCGAAACCGCGGTTGTTGACCGTGTAGATGCGCTTCGTGCCTTCCGAGGTCACGGACACGAGGTTGCTTTCAAGCAGCGCCTTCAGATGTTGCGACACGGCCGGGCGGCTGATCGGCAGGCCCTCGGCAAGCTCATTGACCGTCTTCGGCGCGCGCCGCAATTCCTCCAGCAAAAACCTCCGGTTCGGATCGGCAATCGCAGTGAAGGGGTCCGCGTTCGACATCGCAAAAAGCTACGTCAAACAGGCTCTTGCAGCAAGGAAATTGTGCATCGCAACGGAAGGCAACCCTATTCGAGCATGCCTTCGCGCAGGATCAGTAAAGCGGCGATCAGCGCCATGGCATACATGAAGGGATAGAATATCTGCGGCTTCATGCGCCGTACGCACCATGCGCCGGTGATTGTTGCCAGCGGAGCGAAGGGCAGAAGCGTAGCAGAGGCCAGGAGGTTGCGGGTGTCGAGCTGGCCAAGCGCGAAATACGGAATGAGCTTTACGGCGTTCAGGATGGCGAAAAAGCGCACGCTAGTGCCGGTGAATTCCCGCGGCGGCAGCTTGAGTGGCAAAGCATAGATCTGGAAGGGCGCGCCGCCGGCATGGGCGACGAAGCTGCCATAGCCGGAAAGCGTGCTCCAAAGGCTCGCCAGCACCGGGCGCTGGGGCCGCGGCGGGATGACCTTCCCCTTGCCGGGGCCGAAATTGTTCCAGAAATAACGCAGGCAGAAGGCGATGGTGACGGCGCCGATGAGAATACGCAGCACATTGCCTGGTACGAGAGCCGAGGTGGCCCAGCCGAAGGCGATACCGAGAATAGCGCCTGGCAGCATGATCTTCAGCGTCGTCCAGTCGCCATGCCGACGCCAGATCACCAGCGATATCATGTCCATGAAAACAAGGATGGGAAGCAGGATCGCAGCGGCCTCGACGGGTGCGACCACGAGGGCGAGAAAGGGAAGGCCGATCAGCGACAAAGCGTCGCCCATCCCGCCTTTGGCAAGCCCGACCAGAATGACAGCCGGGATTGCAGCGTAGTAGAATGACAGATCTTGCGGCATGCTTTTGAAGTTCCTCCCCTTGCAAGCCCCCTCTATCGGAATTACTCACTCAAAACGAGTGCGGATCCGCCATAGAGCGGGAAAAACCGCCGCAGATGGAAAGACTTCATGACCGAACCGGAAAACCGCTGCCGCCTTGTCCTTGTTGCGCCCGACATCGCCGATGCCGATGAACAGGTGAAGAGCGTCGCCGATGCGCTTGATGGTGGCGATGTCGCATCCGTCATTCTGCCGCAATACGGTCTGGATGACGGCAGCTTCCAGAAACGCGCGGAGAAGCTTGTCCCGATCATTCAGGCTGCCGGTGCTGCGGCACTGATCGCCGGCGACAGCCGCGTTGTCGGCCGTTCGAAGGCCGATGGCCTGCATATCACCGGACCGGCAAGCGAGATTGCCGATGCGATCGATCGTTACGCGGACAAGCTGATCGTCGGCGGCGGCAATGCGGCCGACCGGCATACGGCGCTGGAAGTCGGCGAGGAACGGCCCGATTACATCTTCTTCGGCAAGCTCGATGGCGACATCAAGCCGGAGGCGCATCCGAAGAATCTGGCGCTTGCCGAGTGGTGGGCATCGATGATCGAGATCCCCTGCATCGTCATGGGCGGCACTGATCCGGCTTCCGCGCTTGCCGTTGCCGAGACCGGTGCGGAGTTCGTGGCGATGCGCATGGGGGTTTTTGCGGAGCCGGCGCAGGCGTCCTCGATCGTGGCTCAGATCAATGCCTTGCTTGACGAAAAAGCGCCACGGTTTGAGGATTGATATCGCCCTCATGCCGATCCCTGCCCGCCTTTCGAGATGCGTTCTCCTTTGCATAACCGCCCTGCTGGCGGTCAGGCCGGAGTTTGCGCTGGCCCAGGCGAGTGAGGCGATTACCGAACCCTCGGCGAGGCCCAGCCAGACATTCCGTACCGACCGGCCGCAGCCGCCCGCTGGCGCCATTCCATCCGATGGCGTCGGGGTTTTCGATCGTATGGGTGCAAAGCTGCCCGACCTGCCGCCTGAAAAGGAATACAAGGGGCAGATCGACGAGGCGTTCGGCGCCTATCAGCGTGGCTATTACCTGACTGCCATGGACAAGGCGTTGCCGCGGGCGCAGCTCGGCGATCCGGCTGCCCAGACCTTGATTGCGGAAATCCTGTCGCAGGGGCTTGGCGTCAAGCGAGACATGAAGAACGCAGCCTTCTGGTACGGCAAGGCAGCAGAGGGTGGCGATCCGGCAGCCATGTTCAAATATGCCCTGCTCCTCATGGAGGGCAACGACGTCACGCGCGACAAGGCGAAGGCCGATGAATTCATGCGCAAAGCGGCCGATGCGGGCAATTCGTCTGCCGAATTCAACTGGGCGCAGACGCTCGTTGCCGACAATCGCGGCGACAAGGGGCTGAAGCTTGCCTTGCCTTATTATGAGAAGTCTGCGGAACAGGGCGTCGCCGATGCGCAATATGCAGTTGCGCAGATCTACCAGAAGGTTGCCGATCTGCCTGAAGACAAGAAGCTTCTGGCCCGCGACTGGCTGGCGCGCGCGGCGCGCGCGGGGTTCGATACGGCGCAGCTCGACATGGGTATCTGGCTGGTCAACGGTATCGGCGGGCCGAAGGATTACGTGCGTGGCTTCGAGTGGCTGAAGTTTGCCGCCAACCGCGGCAATGTCGTTGCACAGAACAAGCTCGCACATCTCTACATCAATGCGCTCGGTACCCCGCCCGATCCAATCGAGGCCGCGAAATGGTACGTGCTGTCGCGGCGGGCGGGGCTGACCGACCCGGTGCTCGAGGATTTCTATCTCGGCATCGAGGACGACCAGCAGAAGGCGGCGATCGAGGCGGCAAACAAGTTCCGCCGGACCAATTAGAGCGCCGTGCGTCCATTCGGACGCACTAAGAACGCTCTATAGCTCATTGAATCTACGCATCAGGCTTTCCAAAAATCGATTCCGATTTTTGGGCCGATGCTGTAACGCGTGGGTCTTGCTTCAAAAAAGCGCGTCCTCGAACAGATCCTCGTCGCTCTGGGCTTTTGCCGGCTCAGCAGATGCGGGTGCCGCCATTTCCTCGGTGGCGGGAACGATGTCGCGATGGACATTGCGCTCCTGCACCATCGTGTAGAGCTTGAAGATCTTGCGGTCGAGCGGAGCAATCGCCTCGGCGATGTCGGAGATATCGGCGATCCGATCGCCGGCCACGGTTTCCAGAACATCGGCACAGCGAGCGAGCACATCGCCGAGATCATGCTGGAAATCGAGCTTGCCGATCAGCAGGTTGATCTTGGTCGCGACCTCGCGGCCATGTTCGGCAAGCACCTTGAGCTCGTCTTCCATCAGGTCGGCTGCGGAGCGGATCGTGCCGACCGCCGAGGTGAGGCTTTCGGCAAGGCCGCCGTTCTTGGCGCTGCTTGCAGGAGCAACGCGTCCGGCCGAGGCTTCGAGTGCCGGCAGGCCGTTGACGATGGCGTCGGCTGAATCGTCGAGCTTGCCGGCAAAGATTCGCAGCTCGGCGGTAACGACGTTGATCGACTTGCCCTCTTCCCCGAGACGGCTGCAGCGCAGGTTGGTATTCAGCGCCATGTAGTGAATATCGGTCTTGACCGCGCGGATCGCCTCGATGGAGTGCAGAAGCGTCGCGGCGGTGCCGAGCGTCGACTGACTGACCTGATCGGCCTGTCGGCCCGCGGCATCGACCTGTTTGACGATCTCGTGGGCGGCC
The DNA here is from genome assembly GCF_047782645.1 of Rhizobium sp. ZK1. Taxonomy (NCBI): domain Bacteria; kingdom Pseudomonadati; phylum Pseudomonadota; class Alphaproteobacteria; order Hyphomicrobiales; family Rhizobiaceae; genus Rhizobium; species Rhizobium sp. ZK1. Next base: position 3,417,618 of record NZ_CP180586.1, on the reverse strand, counting down.
GAGACGCTGGATTCCAGCGCGCGCATGAAATTGCCGCCATTGCCGTCGCTCTGACCACTCATCTGGTCGCGCAACCTCAGAATTTCCTGCGTATCCTGGCTGAAACTCGCGATAGTCTGCACGACATTGCGGGAATCCCGCTGGAAATCCGTGCACATGTCCGCCATCTGCGCGGCCGTCAGGTGATGAATGACGTTCTGCAGGCGCTTGCGTGCGTCGGCATCGAGCCTGGCGCCGTCCTCGCTTGCGAAAAAATCCTCCAGCAGCGAGAAGGTGCTCTGCACATGCTCGATGCGCTGGCGGGTGATATCGCCGATCTGCAGCGCCGAAAGCGTGGATGCGACCTTGGCCTGCACGCCACGGGCAACGGCACCGACGTCGCGGGCGATCGCGCCGAGATTCTGGCGATGATCGGCGATCTTCTTCGCGTCGTCCTTGAGTGCCCTGGCAACGGCAGGAACGGTGTCGGCATAGTTCTTGGAGAGACTGTTGCCGAACGAGAGGGCGAGCTTGACTTCCTTCTGCAGGCTGTCGAGATGGGTAGCGAAACGGTTGACTTCGTCGGTCCCCGAATAGATGCGTTCGAGGATCTCCTGAGCGAAGCCCGCGAATTCGGCAAGGCCCGCGCCTGTTATCTTCACCGTGACCGCAAAGGTGCGCAGATAACGCATCGTCTCCTGCATATCAGCGACATGCCGGTGCAGTTCCGAACCGGTCTGGGCAAGTGCCGCCAGGGCCTGCTGGCGGTTTTCTTCGGCGCCCGGAAGCTCGATCAGGTTCTGGACGGTTGCATTGAGATCGGCGCTGGTATCACTCGCCTCATTGTTGTCGAGCGCCTTGGTGATCTGGTCCAGCGACGTCAACAGACGATTGAGGACATCCATGACGGACAGCAGGACGGTGCCACCTTCGAGGAAGCGCTCCTCGACCTGGGTGCGGGCCGATTCCAGAGTCTGACTGATATCCAAACCTGATGCGTAAAACGCAGTCTGTGCCGATGCCGTCGCGTTTGTCATTTTTGTACCTTTACTTATAAACACAGGCAATTTGACTCTATTTGTACGGGCAGGATGGAAACGGCTGGTAAACGCCGCAGACTCGTAAACGTTGTGATTAACAACCTATGAAAGTATTCGGCAAGAATTGACAGGCCTTGCGTTGTCGCTGTCTATCTTTTTGTTTTTTATGGTATTTTATAATGTGAGAAGGCTTCAGTATAAATTATCTTGGATGATAATTCAGGGAGTCCGGACTCGCGCTAATTGCACTTTCCTACAACCGCCGTTTACGCGCTGTTAAGCCTGTCATGAGAGTCCTTTTAGGGTCGTTAAGTATTTCTCCGACCATGGAGGCCGCATTGGATACTCAGGCACAATATTGCGAATCTATATCCCTTCCAGAAGTTCTGAGCATTCGTAATGCTTCAGAAGTATATTCGAAGATTGTTGATCGATTCCGTGACAATAACAATATTACTCTAAGTCTCCCTGAGAATGCGGAGGCGGATCTGAGTTTCCTTCAGCTCATCGAAGCGGCCCGCCGTCAGGCAAAGGCCGCAGGTAAGACTTTTACCCTTTCGACTCCGGCCAGCGGTTCGCTTCTCAAGGTTCTCGAGCGGGCCGGATTTACCGAGGCCTTCGATGAAGAAGACAAGAAGTTCTGGTTGCATAAAGAGGTGACATTATGAGCGCAAACATCCTGACCGTCGACGATTCCGCCAGCATCCGGCTGACCACCAAGGTCACGCTCACCAACGCAGGCTACACAGTCACCGAAGCCGTCAATGGCGCCGAGGGCCTGGCAACCGCCAAAAGCGGCAATTTCGACCTGATCGTCACCGATCTCAACATGCCCGTCATGGACGGGCTGACGATGATCGAGGAGCTGCGCAAGCTGCCCGCCCAGGCCGGCGTGCCGATCATCTTCCTGACGACGGAATCAGATGCGGACCTCAAGGCTCGCGCCAAGGCTGCCGGCGCCACCGGCTGGCTCACCAAGCCGTTCGATCCGGAAAATCTCGTTAAGATCGTGAAGAAGGTCCTTGGCAGATGAGCTCGCTTGATCCAGTCGCAGTATTCCGTACCGAAGCAGCCGAATGCCTTGAGGCGATCGAAGCCGGCCTTCTCGACCTCAATCACGACCTCGAAAACAAGGATCTCGTCGACGCCGTGTTCCGCGGCCTTCACACGTTGAAGGGCTCGGGCGCGATGTTCGGCTTCGAGGCGCTCGCTGCTTTCACCCATCATTGCGAAACGGCCTTCGACCGTGTCCGCAAGGGTGAGGTTCCGGCTACCGCCGAGCTCGTCGCGGCTGTCCTTGCCGCGCAGGATCATATGCAGGCTCTCGTCGAGCAGCCCGATGCCGATCATGGCGATACCGGCCACAAGCTGCTTGCCCAGCTTCAGGCCGCCGTCGGCGGTAAGGCCGAGGCCAAGGAGGCTGCCGCTCCTGCCGCTGCAGCGCCCGCTGTCACGGCAGCCGCTCCTGCCAAGAAGACGACGACCTGGCGCATCCGTTTCAGCCTGCCGGCAAATGCCATGGCCAACGGCACCAACCCGCTCGGCCTCCTGGATGAACTGCGCGATCTCGGCGAATGCGCAGTCCGTGCAAACACGTCAGGCATTCCGCCGCTCGATGATCTGGTCCCGACCGAACTCTACGTCTCCTGGGACGTCGTTCTAACCAGCGAGCAGGACCGTTCCGCCATCGATGACGTCTTCATCTTCGTCATGGACGATATGGAGCTCGATGTTCAGGAAATCGCCGGTCCGCAGGCCGCACCGGTCGATACAAAGAAGGATGTGGCTGCCGCCGCTCCGGTCGCCGCGGCAACACCCGCCGCCTCTCCGGAATTCCGCCCGGTCGAGGCCGTTCCGGTGAAGCGCGAAACGCCCGCACCCGCCCAAGCCGCAGCCCAGGCAAAAGCGCAGGAAAACGTCCGCGTTCCGGCAGAACGTCTCGACGAACTGATGGACCGCGTCGGCGAGCTCGTCATTGCCCAGTCGCGCCTCAGCCAGCTGGCAAGTTCCAGCTCGGATATCGCCCTGCGCTCGGTTTCGGAGGAAATCGAACGTCTCTCCGGCGAGCTTCGCGACACGATGATGGTGCTTCGCATGGTGCCGGTCGGAACGCTCTTCTCGCGCTTCCGCCGCCTCGTCCATGATCTCGCGCGTGAAACCGGCAAGGTGATCGAACTCGTCACCGAAGGCGAGACCACCGAAGTCGACAAGACCGTCATCGAGCGCCTCGCCGATCCGCTTGTCCACCTCGTCCGCAATTCGATCGACCACGGCCTCGAGCCGCCAGCCGAACGCCTCGGCGCCGGCAAAATGGAAGCTGGGACCGTGACGCTTGCCGCCCACCAGTCCGGCGGCGAAGTCATTATCTCCATCAAGGATGACGGCCGCGGCATCAATCGCGAGCGGGTTCGTGCCAAGGCGGAATCTTCTGGCCTGATTGCACCCGGTCAGCCGCTTTCCGATCAGGAACTGCTGCAGCTCATCTTCGCGCCGGGCTTCTCCACCGCCGCGCAGATCACCAATCTTTCCGGCCGCGGCGTCGGCATGGATGTCGTCAAGAAGACGGTCGAGGCGCTGCGTGGTGCAATCGAGATCGTCAGCCTGCCGGGGCAGGGCTCGGAAGTCTCGCTACGCATTCCGCTGACGCTCGCCATCATCGATGGCCTGCTGGTGCGTGTCGGTTCCGGCCGATACGTCATCCCGCTCTCGGCGGTCGAAGAATGCCTCGAACTGTCGCTGGAAGAAGATCTCCGCTCGCGTGGGCGCAGCTTCATCTCGCTGCGCGACAGCCTGGTGCCGTTCCTGCGGCTGCGCGATCTCTTCCGCACCGGCACCAAGCCGGACGTGCATCAGAAGGTGGTCGTCATCTCGACGGGCACAGAACGCGTCGGCCTCGTGGTCGACCAGATCATCGGCGACCACCAGACGGTCATCAAGTCGATGTCGAAACTGCACAACGACGTGGCGACCTTCTCTGGCGCCACCATTCTTGGCGACGGCAGCGTCGCTCTCATTCTTGACGTCGGGCACCTCGTTGCCGCGGGTCAGCAACAGGAGGCGCAATTGCGCGTGGCAGGATGAGCACAGCAGCAACAGCCGAAAAATTCGACAAGCACTGGAATTATGCCGAGGAAGTCGAAGTTCTGACTTTCGATCTCAATGGCGAGACCTTCGCTCTGGAAGCAGTCATCGTCCAGGAAATCCTGGATCTGCTTCCTGAAACTGCGGTGCCGGGCGCCCAGCCTTTCGTCGCCAGCGTCATCAACTTCCGCGGCAAGGTCATTCCGCTCGCCGATCTTCGTCTCGCTTTCGGGATGGAAGCTTCGGAAGCGACGATCGACAGCCGTATCGTCGTCATCGAGGTCGATCTGCAGGGGGAGCAGACGCTCGTTGGAATGCGCACCGACAAGGTGAACGAGGTGACGACGCTGACGAAGAGCGCCAGCGAACCGCCACCGAGCGTGGGTATGCGCTGGCGCGCCGATTACATCAATTGCCTGGTCAAGAGGGGTGGCGAGTTCATCATCCTCCCGAATTTGCAGGCGATTTTCTCATCGAGGCATGAGACGGCGGGGGCCGTCAACTAGCCGGGGCCAATCAGTAGGGGTTAAGACGATGCGATTGACGATCAAGACAAAGCTGGTGACAGCGTTCACCTTTATCATTCTCATGCTCATGGGCACTGCCGCCTACGGCATCTTCAGCCTCGGCTCGCTGAACGACACAATCGGTAACCTTCTTGCCGGTCCTGCCGCGCGCCTCGACCTGGCGCAACAGATCAATATCGCCCAGCTCGAAGCCATCCGCCAGCAGAAGAACCTTATGACCGCGCGCAATGCCGACGACGCTTCCGGTGCGATCGAAAAGGGCAACGAGGCTCGCAAGGACTTCGCCGATGCCTTCGCCGCCGTGACGAAACTTGCAACCGAGCAAGGCAAGGCGCGTTGGGAGCAAGTTGCCGAACTTTCCAAGGCATTCAATCAGGCCGACGACCAGATCCGAAATTTCATCAAGGACGGCAATATGGACGGCGCCAACAATGTCTCGGTCACGACGGCTCGCCAGGCGGCCAACGATATCGACGCCACGCTCAATGAAATTCTGACGCTCGAAAAACAGCGCATGAAGGAAGCTGATGACAGCGCCGATCAGCAGTATGCCACGACGCGCACGACGATGATTGCGGTTGCTGCCGTAGCGTTGCTGGTTGCTGGCCTCACTGCCTTCTGGATCGCGAATACCATCAGCAAGGGTCTTAGCCGCGCCAACACCGTTGTCCGCGAAGTTGCCGAAGGCGACCTGACGAAGATGGCCGAGATCACCACGCATGACGAAATCGGTGAACTGCTCGGCAACGTCAATATCATGATCGAACGCTTGCGTGGTGTCGTTGCGGATGCCCTGTCTGCTGCCGACAACGTTTCTTCGGGCAGCCAGGAACTCTCGGCCAGCTCCGAGCAGGTCTCGCAGGGTGCGACCGAACAGGCGGCTTCCGCTGAAGAGGCCTCCGCCTCGATGGAGCAGATGGCTGCGAACATCAAGCAGAATGCCGATAATGCCGCGCAGACCGAAAAGATCGCCCGCCAGTCCGCCAAGGACGCGGAAGCTTCCGGCGACGCCGTCAACCGCGCCGTCGATGCGATGCGCACGATCGCCGAGAAGATCGGCATCGTCCAGGAAATCGCCCGCCAGACGGACTTGCTCGCCCTGAATGCCGCCGTCGAGGCCGCTCGTGCCGGCGAACATGGCAAGGGCTTTGCGGTCGTCGCCTCGGAAGTGCGCAAGCTGGCAGAACGCAGCCAGTCGGCAGCAGCGGAGATCTCGTCCATGTCGAGCGACACGGTCAAGGCCGCTCGCGACGCCGGCGAAATGCTCGGCCGCCTGGTTCCTGACATCCGCAAGACTGCCGAGCTGGTTTCGGAGATCAGTGCCGCCTGCCGCGAGCAGGATATCGGCGCCTCGCAGATCAATGAAGCAATCCAGCAGCTCGACAAGGTAACCCAGCAGAATGCCGGCGCTTCCGAAGAAATGTCGGCAACCTCCGAAGAGCTTGCTGCTCAGGCCGAGGAACTGCAGGCCTCGATCGCCTTCTTCAAGGTCGATACGGCAGGCACGACCCGTGCCGGTGTACGGAAGACCGCTGCAAAGACGACCGCCAAGGTGATCAAGGCTCCGGCCGCCGCTAACCCACGCAAGCCGGCTCCGGCGACACAAAACCATGGCAACACCGTCGCTTCCCAGCAGGCACGTGCCAAGGGCTTTGCTCTGGACATGTCGATGGGCGGCCCGGACGCCGGTGACGACGATTTCCGCGAAAGCGCCTGAGTGCTTCGCAGTGAACCGAAACTCTCCGAGGCCGTTTCGGCGGCCCCGGACGGAAATATCCCGCAACGTGTGTATGCGTTAGCGTCGTGATCACTAGATGTCCGACTGCTGGGAAGTGAATTACTCGCTGTCCCCCTTTTTTGGCTCTTCTTTGGTTTCTTCACTGGCGATCCGTTCCTGGGCCGCCTTGCGAGACAGTATTTTCCGCTTCCAGGGGATAGAGATGCGTTTCACCATTAAAATGAAGCTAGGTATTGCTTTTGGTCTCGTAATATTATTGGCGCTTGGAATGGCAGGTCTTGCCATTACCAATCTTTATTCACTCAATGCTGCCATCACCGATATCGTTGCTGGTCCTGCCAAGAATCTTCTGGCTTCGGGCGGGCTTTCCGATGCGGTCGCCGGATCGATCCGCGCCGAGAAGAATGCCGTCATGAACACGGATCCGGCTGCCATTACCGGATATCGGGACACGGTCGCGCAGGAACGGAAGTCCATTGACGATCGGCTGGCCGAACTCGACAAGGAGACCAACCCCGCAATCATCAGCAAGCTCGCAGAATTCCGTTCGGTCTATCCGAATTGGACACGGATGCAGGACCAGATCCTCGATCTGGCAACCCAGAACACGACTGAAAGCAATGCGCATGCCGCCCAGATCTCTATGGGCGATGGCGCAAAGGTCACGGACGATCTTCTGAAGATCCTGGGTGAACTCAACAATCACATCGTTGAGGATCTGCACGCTACGGACGAAGCGACGAATGTCCAGTACGACAATTCCAGCAGTGCCTTGATCGGTATGGCAGTAGTGCTGTTCGTCTTCTCGACGGCCATCGCGGTCTGGATCGCATTCGGCATCAACCGCGGTCTGAAGAAGGTTGCCTTTATTGCGGAGGCCGTGTCGAAGGGCGATCTCGAACAGAAGGTCGAGATCAAGACCAATGATGAGATCAAGGATCTGATCGACACGGTCAATGTCATGACCGCCAACCTGCGCAGCACTGCAGCGCTTGCCGACAAGATCGCCATGGGGGATCTCTCGGTCGACGCAAAACCGCTGTCGGACAAGGATGTGCTCGGCATCGCCATGCAGAGCATGGTGTCAAACCTACGCACAACGGCCAAGGTGGCAGACCTCATCTCGAACGGCGACCTGACTGTTTCTCCTAAGCCGCTTTCGGAAAAGGATACGCTTGGTATCGCTCTGGAGCAGATGGTGGAGCGCCTGCGTGGTGTGGTCGCTGACGCAATCGCGGCTGCGGAAAACGTCTCGTCCGGCAGCCAGGAACTCTCGGCCAGCTCCGAGCAGGTTTCGCAGGGCGCGACCGAACAGGCGGCTTCGGCTGAAGAGGCCTCCGCTTCGATGGAAGAGATGGCTTCAAACATCAAGCAGAATGCCGACAATGCCGCCCAGACCGAAAAGATCGCCCGCCAGTCTGCCAAGGATGCGGAGAATTCCGGCGATGCCGTCAACCGCGCGGTGGCTGCGATGCGCACGATCGCCGAAAAGATCGGCATCGTTCAGGAAATCGCCCGCCAGACCGACCTGCTCGCCCTGAACGCGGCCGTCGAAGCCGCGCGTGCCGGCGAACACGGCAAGGGTTTTGCGGTCGTCGCCTCGGAAGTGCGCAAGCTTGCGGAACGCAGCCAGTCGGCAGCCGCCGAAATCTCGGCGATGTCGGGCGATACGGTGAAGGCAGCCCAGGAAGCCGGCGACATGCTCGGCCGCCTGGTTCCTGACATCCGCAAGACTGCCGAACTGGTCTCCGAGATCAGTGCTGCCTGCCGCGAGCAGGATATCGGTGCTGCCCAGATCAACGAAGCGATCCAGCAGCTCGACAAGGTGACGCAGCAGAATGCCGGCGCTTCCGAAGAGATGTCGGCGACCTCCGAAGAGCTGGCAACCCAGGCTGAGGAACTGCAGGCCTCGATCGCCTTCTTCAAGGTGGATATGGCCGGCAACCGCCTGTCCCGCGCTCCTGCTGCCAAGGTCACGGTGCGCACACCGCTTCCGACCGGAGGTCGAAAGCCGGTCAGCAAGAAGACCGCGGCTGCCAATACGGTTGCTGCCCAGCAGGCACGCGCCAAGGGCTTTGCCCTGGATATGTCGATGGGTGGCCCCGACGACGGGGATGCGGAGTTCAAGGAAAGCGCCTGAGCGCTTTGTCCGGTCAGGGCTGCACATGCGGCCTCTGACACAAGCTTCCGGCGACCAGGAACGCCGGATGCAAGGCCGCAAGACCTTTGTGCGACCTGTTTTGCCTACCGGAATGTCTTGCTGCATGACGCAGCAACAGGAACCATCGGTCCACGTTTATTACGTCGCTTTCAAATAGGGGTATTGCGATGCGTATCACGATCAAGCTCAAGCTCGCGGCCGCGTTCGGCTTCGTCATACTGTTGCTGGTAGGCAGCGCGGTTTATGGAATTATCAGTCTCAGCTCGCTGAATGCCGCCGTCGGCGAGCTGATCGCAGGTCCATCAAAAAGACTGGAATTGGCTCTGGAAGCAAAAGCTGCCGAGCTCGATGCCATCAGGTGGCAGAAGAACGCCCTTTTGGAAATGGATCCCGAGGCGGCCAATAGGAATTACGAGAATTCGGCGAAGAGCATGGATGAATTGCTGACATTCGCGACAGGCGGCCAACAGCTCGCAACTGCAGACGGCAGGCCGACATGGGACAGGCTGGTGGAGCTCAGCAAACGTTTCGTGGAAGGTTCCAATAAAGTCGCCTCCATCCAGGAAAGCGGCGACAGGGCAGCGGCCACGGCTTATTCCGGTGGAGAAGTTCGGGCCATCGTCACGGAACTGGAAGACGTCTTTACAACACTTGTCGCGCTTCAGCAGAAGTCGATGACCCAAGCCGACGACGATACGGAAATCCTCTACGGCAATACCAGAAACCTGCTGATCGGCATTGCCATCGGCGCTTCCGTCATCGCTTTTGCCGCCGCGCTGTGGATCGCGCTTGGCATCAACAGCGGCCTGCGCAAGATCATGAACGTCGCCAGCGCCGTCGCCATCGGCGATCTGAACCAGAAGGTCGAGATCAGGAGCAATGACGAGATCAAGGATCTGGTGAACACGATCAACGTCATGACGGACAATCTGCGCAATACCGCTGGCATCGCAAACGAGATTTCGAACGGTGACCTCAGCGTTACACCGAAGCCACTCTCCGACAAGGATACGCTCGGCATTGCCATGCTCGGCATGGTGAATAACCTGCGCTCTACCGCCGATGTTGCCAACCAGATCGCAGAAGGCGACCTCTCGGTCGAGGTGAAGCCGCTTTCGGTCAAGGATACGCTCGGCATCGCCATGCAAAGCATGGTCACCAATCTTCGTGCCACCGCCGACATTGCCACGCAGATTGCCGCCGGCGACCTGACGGTTTCTCCGAAGGCGCTCTCGGCCAAGGACACACTCGGGACCGCGCTCGAACAGATGGTGGAGCGTTTGCGCGATGTCGTCGCGGACGCAATTGCGGCAGCGGAGAATGTTTCGGCCGGCAGCCAGGAGCTTTCGGCGAGCTCGGAGCAGGTATCGCAGGGTGCCACCGAGCAGGCTTCGGCGGCCGAGGAAGCCTCCTCCTCGATGGAAGAGATGGCTGCCAACATCAAGCAGAACGCCGATAACGCCGCCCAGACGGAAAAGATCGCCCGCCAGTCGGCCAAGGATGCGGAGATGAGCGGAAACGCCGTTTCCCGTGCGGTCGAGGCCATGCGTACGATCGCCCAGAAGATCAGCATCGTTCAGGAAATCGCCCGCCAGACCGACCTGCTCGCACTCAACGCAGCAGTGGAGGCTGCCCGTGCCGGCGAGCATGGCAAGGGTTTTGCGGTCGTCGCTTCGGAAGTGCGCAAGCTTGCCGAGCGCAGCCAGTCGGCGGCAGCGGAAATCAGCGCCATGTCGAGCGATACCGTCGCAGCTGCCCAGGAAGCCGGAGACATGCTCGGCCGCCTGGTGCCTGACATCAGAAAGACGGCGGAACTCGTGGCGGAGATCAGCTCCGCATGCCGCGAGCAGGATGTCGGCGCGTCGCAGATCAACGAGGCGATCCAGCAGCTCGACAAGGTCACCCAGCAGAATGCCGGCGCTTCCGAGCAGATGTCTGCGACGTCAGAAGAACTCGCCGCCCAGGCCGAGGAACTGCAGACATCAATTGCCTTCTTCAAGGTCGATACAGCGGGTGGCAAGGCAATGGCGACAAGTGGCCGCCAGGGACGTACTCCGGCCGCCAAGGTAACCACGCGCAGTCCGGTTCCGGCCGCAGCGCGCAAACCGGCCGGCAAAGCGGCTCTCGCCAACGGCGTTGCTGCTCAGCAAGCCCGTGCCAAGGGGTTCGCCCTGGATATGTCAATGGGCGGGCCGGATACGGCGGACGAAGATTTCCGGGAAAGCGCATAGGCGCTTCCTGGCGGGTAGGCTTTGGGGCCGCGGCAAAAGCGGCCCCGTTATGGCCGGCGCATGGACGCGCCGGGGCACACCGGCTCGGCCGGCAACGCATGAAGCGTTTGTACGGCGGCACAATGTGTCATTTCGCGGGATATCCGCTGTAGTCCTAAAGGGGTCTTGGAATGCGCTTCACGATCAAACTCAAACTGGGCCTGGTGTTCGGTTTCATCGTTCTCCTGACCTGCGCCATGGCCGGTCTTTCGATCTACAATCTCTCGTCGCTGAACAGCGACATCTCGGTCATGGTTGCCGGTCCGGTCGCCAATCTGCGCGATTCCGGCGATCTCTCCGATGCCGTGATGCGCTCCATCCGCGCCGAAAAGGATGCGATCATCAATACCGATGCGACAAAGATCGCCGGCTATGTCGATGAGATCTCGCAACAGCGCGAGCAGATCAAGACGCTCCAGGCTCGCCTTGCCACTTCGGAAGACCCTGACATCAGGAATGGCATGGCTCAGTTCGGCGATCTCTACGGCAAGTGGACTGCGCTGCAGGATCGTGTTGCCGACCTTGCCACGCAAAACACCAGCGAATCCAACACCCAGGCCGGCGTCATTTCGATGGGCGAGGGCCAGGTAGTAACGACCCAGCTTCTCGGCATTCTCACCAAGTTGAACGACACCGTGACCGGCAATGTCGCCGAAACCGACGCCGCTACCAACGACCAGTATGCGCAGTCGCGCAACCTGCTGGTTATGATGACGATCGGTCTGATTATCGTATCCTCCGCTGCGGCCATCTGGATCCTGCTCAATATCTCCCGGGGCCTCAAGCGTGCGGTTCAACTTGCGGATGCCGTCAGCATCGGCGATCTCGAACAGGACATCGAGCACAAGAGCAATGACGAGATCCGCGATCTTGTCAATTCCATGACGAGGATGACCGGCAACCTGCGTAACACGGCACAGATTGCCAACCAGATCTCGAACGGCGACCTGACTGTTTCTCCTAAGCCGCTTTCGGAAAAGGATACGCTTGGTATCGCTCTGGAGCAGATGGTGGAGCGCCTGCGTGGTGTGGTCGCTGACGCAATCGCGGCTGCGGAAAACGTCTCGTCCGGCAGCCAGGAACTCTCGGCCAGCTCCGAGCAGGTTTCGCAGGGCGCGACCGAACAGGCGGCTTCGGCTGAAGAGGCCTCCGCTTCGATGGAAGAGATGGCTTCAAACATCAAGCAGAATGCCGACAATGCCGCCCAGACCGAAAAGATCGCCCGCCAGTCCGCCAAGGATGCGGAGAATTCCGGCGATGCCGTCAACCGCGCGGTGGCTGCGATGCGCACGATCGCCGAAAAGATCGGCATCGTTCAGGAAATCGCCCGCCAGACCGACCTGCTCGCCCTGAACGCAGCGGTCGAGGCGGCTCGTGCCGGCGAACATGGCAAGGGTTTTGCGGTCGTCGCCTCGGAGGTGCGCAAGCTTGCGGAACGCAGCCAGTCGGCAGCCGCTGAAATCAGTGCAATGTCCGGCGATACGGTCAAGGCTGCGCAGGAAGCCGGCGACATGCTGGGTCGGCTGGTTCCTGACATCCGCAAGACTGCCGAACTGGTCTCCGAGATCAGTGCTGCCTGCCGCGAGCAGGATATCGGTGCTGCCCAGATCAACGAAGCGATCCAGCAGCTCGACAAGGTGACGCAGCAGAATGCCGGCGCTTCCGAAGAGATGTCGGCGACCTCCGAAGAGCTGGCAACCCAGGCTGAGGAACTGCAGGCCTCGATCGCCTTCTTCAAGGTGGATATGGCCGGCAACCGCCTCTCCCGCGCTCCGGCCGCCAAGGTCACGGTGCGCACGCCGCTTCCGACCGGAGGTCGCAAGCCGGTCAGCAAGAAGACCGCGGCTGCCAATACGGTTGCTGCCCAGCAGGCACGCGCCAAGGGCTTTGCCCTCGACCTCTCCATGGGCGGCCCCGACGACGGGGATGCAGAGTTCAAGGAAAGTGCCTGAGCATCCGGGTCCTTTCAATATGTTAACAGGCGTCTCCGATAATGGGGGCGCCCGAATCCAAGGAAAGCGGTTGATCATGGCAACAACATCTCTGGAAGCCCAATTCGTGACCTTCAGCCTCGGCGAGGAGATCTTCGCCGTTCCGGTGGAGGTGGTGCGCGAAATCCTCGACTATGCGGAAGCCTTCAAGATTCCGAATGGCCCCGACTATCTGCTCGGCCTGCGCGACGTGCGTGGCCAGGGTGTTCCGACCATCGACCTGCGCCTGAAGCTCGGCATGTCGAAGACCGTGCCGACGCCGCATACGCGTGTGCTGGTCCTCGACGTTCCCATGGAAAGCCGCCTTCTGACGCTCGGCCTGGTCGCCGATCGCGTTTTCGAAGTGACGCCGTTCCGTCGCGATCAGATCGAGTCCGCACCCGATATCGGCGTACGCTGGCGGTCGGATTACATTGCCGGTGTCGTGCGTCGCGAGAACGGCTTCGTCGTTATCGTCGACCTTGCCCGGCTTCTGTCGCGCGAGGATGCCTCTGTCCTGCAATCGGCCGCCTAAGGCCCTCTACACCTACCCGGAGCGTCGCGTTTTATGAGTATGGCAGCGGTAGAAACCCAATTGCCGGGTGACAGGATCAGCAAGCGTAACTTCGACAAGCTGGCACGGTTCATCTATGACTATAGCGGCATCAAGATGCCGCCGACGAAACTGACGATGCTGGAGGGCCGGCTGCGCCGGCGTCTGCGCGCCACGCGCCATACGAGCTTCGACGACTATTGCGATTTCCTGTTCAACGACGGCGGTCTCGATCAGGAGAGCGTCTACCTGATCGACGTCGTGACGACCAACAAGACCGATTTCTTCCGGGAAGCCAAGCATTTCGAATATATGCAGACGGTCGCGCTTCCAACGCTCGCCGATAGCGGCGTGCGGACCATTCGTACATGGAGTTCGGCGTGCTCGACCGGCGCGGAGCCATACACCATGGCAATGGTACTGGCCGAATTCGTCGAGGGCCGCAGCGATCTCTCCTACAGTGTGCTGGCAACCGACCTCTCGACCGACGTGCTGCAGACCGCGCGCCGGGGCATCTATGCGGAAGACCTAGTCGCGCCGGTGCCGCGCGACCTGCAGAAGAAATATGTCATGGTGGCCAAGCAGCAGGGCCGACGCGACGTTCGCATCTCACCGAAGCTGCGCAGCCGCGTCGGCTTCGCCCGCATGAACCTGATGGACGAGAAATATCCTGTCGGCGATGCGATGCACCTGATCTTTTGCCGCAACGTGCTGATCTACTTCGACAAGCAGACGCAGGCAGGTGTTCTCACTCGTCTCTGCGATTGTCTCGCGAAGGGCGGTTACATGTTTATCGGACACTCGGAATCGATTACCGGCTTCGACCTTCCCTTGAAGCAGGTTTCGAATACGGTGTTCCAGCGCATCTGAGAGGGTCCTATGGCCAAAAAAATCCGTGTCCTCGTCATCGATGATTCCGCCAGTGTCCGGCAGACGCTGACACGGGTTCTGGAAGACGACCCGGAGATCGAAGTCATGGGCGTCGCCTCCGACCCGTTCATGGCGGCGCGCAAGATCCAGGAAGAGATCCCCGATGTCATCACGCTCGATGTCGAGATGCCGCGCATGGATGGCATCACCTTCCTGCGCAAGCTCATGTCACAGCGGCCTATCCCGGTCGTCATGTGTTCGTCGCTGACGGAAGCAGGTTCGGAAACGCTGCTGCAGGCGCTGGAGGCCGGAGCTGTCGATGTCATCCTGAAATCGAAGATCGGTGCGGCCGACAGTCTGGCCGATGATGCGATGCGTATCCGTGAAGTGGTCAAGAGCGCTTCGCATGCACGGCTTGCGAATGTGCGCCGCGCTGCAGGCCGCGTCCGTCCGGCTTCGGCGGAAGGGCCGGCCAAGAAGCTGACGGCCGATGCGATGCTGCCGCCACCAACTGGCCGGGCCATGGCGAAGACGACGGAAATGGTCGTCTGCGTCGGCGCTTCGACGGGCGGAACGGAAGCCCTGCGCGAATTTCTGGAGGCGCTGCCGGCCAATGCGCCGGGCATGGTGATCGTCCAGCACATGCCGGAAAAATTCACTGCGGCTTTCGCCAAGCGCCTCAACGGTCTTTGCGAAGTCGAGGTCAAGGAAGCAGCCGACGGCGATCCGGTGTTGCGCGGTCACGTGCTGATTGCGCCCGGCGACAAGCATATGCTGCTGGAGCGTCAGGGCGCACGCTATTATGTGTCCGTCAAGTCCGGACCACTGGTTTCCCGCCACCGCCCGTCTGTCGATGTGCTCTTCCGTTCCGCCGCCCGTTCGGCCGGCTCGAACGCGATGGGCATCATCATGACGGGAATGGGAGATGACGGCGCGCGCGGCATGCTGGAAATGCATCAGGCCGGCGCCTATACCGTCGCGCAGGACGAGGCGACATCGGTTGTCTTCGGCATGCCGAAGGAAGCGATCGCCAAGGGCGGTGTCGACCGTATCCTGCCGCTCGACCAGATCGCTCGCGAAGTGCTAATTACACAGCAGAAGTCCTGAATTTTGGGCATTGGGCAATGGAACGACGGGCGCATCTGCGCCGCCGTTCGCTTGTCTGCGTCAGGCCAGATAACCGCCGTCGATCGTCAGGCTGGCGCCGGTGATGAAGGATGCTTCAGGGCTCGCGAGATAGCTGCGAAGCTCGCGATTTCCTTGTCCTCGCCCATGCGGCCGAGTGCTATTCAGACTAATCTGTCCGAATTATTTCGGGCTGTTCGCGGGTGCTGCAACCCTGCCATGCGGCAATCCCCTTGAAATTTCCGCGATTTTGTGGTCTTGAGGCCGCCAATCTATGCAGCGCTGTCGCTTCCGGCGTTCAGGGACATACCCCGCCCCTGACAGCACGTCCCGTATTATCCAAGGAAAATGCCCACATGGCCCGTTCAGCTCTTCTCAATGTCATGGTTCAGGCTGCCATCAAGGCAGGCAAGTCGCTGGGGCGTGATTTCGGTGAAGTGCAGAACCTTCAGGTATCGGTGAAGGGACCGGGCGACTTCGTCTCGAATGCGGACCGCAAGGCCGAGAAGATCGTCAAGGAAGAGCTTCTCAAGGCTCGCCCGACCTACGGCTTCCTCGGCGAGGAAAGCGAAGAGATCAAGGGTACTGATGGCGCGCATCGCTGGATCGTCGATCCGCTCGATGGCACGACCAACTTCCTGCACGGCATTCCAGCCTTCGCCGTCTCCATCGCACTCGAGCGCAACAATGAGATCGTGGCAGGTGTCATCTTCAACCCGGCGACGGACGAGCTTTACACCGCAGAGCGCGGCGGTGGTGCATTCTTGAACGATCGCCGGCTGCGGGTCGCCTCGCGCCGGGTGCTCTCCGACAGCGTCATCGGCTGCGGTGTGCCGCATCTCGGTCGTGGAAATCACGGCAAGTTCCTGATCGAGCTGCGCCACGTCATGGGTGAGGTCGCCGGCATCCGTCGCATGGGTGCGGTCTCGCTCGATCTTGCCTATGTGGCGGCCGGTCGTTTTGACGGTTTCTGGGAAACGGCGCTGTCGCCCTGGGACATGGCGGCCGGCATCCTGCTCATCCGCGAAGCGGGCGGTTTTGCGACCGACTGGGACGGCGGCACGTCGATCCTCGAAACCGGCGCGATCATTGCCGGCAACGAGCACATTCACAAAGCCCTGACGGAAGTCGTCAAGCGGCCTGTTCCGACCCGGTGACGGGCGGGCAAACAGCCTGTTGCAAAGTCCCGCTTTTCCACCGGGCATACTTCAATTCGGCGCAATGTTGATCTAGTCTCCGGCTGCAATTAGTCCGGAGGCCGAGGAACCTATGGAAAATGTGAATGTGGCCGAGTTCGGCTCGACCGAGAAGACCACGAGTGGCTACGCCTACAAACTCTCAAGTCCCATGTCGTTCTTCTGGACGATGTTATTGTTCCTCATCATCGTGGGCTTCATAGCGGCTATCCTGTTCCGGCAGACACAGACCGCCTTCATGCATAATCCGGGCCTCAATGGTCTCATCCTCGGTGTTCTTGCCGTTGGAATCATTCTCGTTTTCAATCACGTGCTGTCGCTTCGTCCGGAAGTGCGTTGGTTCAACTCCTTCCGCGCTGCGGGCAGCGCCGACAAGGTGAACCGCAATCCGCGGCTGCTTGCGCCGATGCGGGCGCTGATCGGCAACCGCAAGTCCGGGGTCGCATTGTCGACCACCGCGCTGCGCTCCATTCTGGATTCGATCGCCAATCGTCTCGACGAATCACGCGATGTCTCCCGCTACCTCATCGGGCTTCTCGTTTTCCTCGGCCTGCTCGGCACCTTCTGGGGCCTTATCGGCACGATCGGCTCCATCAGTTCGGTCATCCAGTCGCTCGATGCCGGCTCGAACGGCACGGGCGACGTGCTGTCCACGCTGAAGGAAGGGCTTGCGACGCCGCTGTCCGGCATGGGCCAGGCCTTTTCGTCATCGCTGCTCGGTCTTTCGGGTTCGCTGATCCTCGGGTTCCTCGACCTGCAGGCCGGCCGCGCGCAGAACCGTTTCTACATGGAGCTGGAAAACTGGCTCTCCTCGGTTACCGATGTCGGCTCGGACATTCCGGTGCCGACGCTCGATGCAGTCTCCGGCGGCTCGTCGGAAGATATGAAGGCGCTTTCGGAATATCTGCGCAAGGTTGCCGAAGAGGGTGGCCCGGCCAGCCAGCGGTCGGTCGCAGCCATGGCGAGCCTTGCCGAAGGCATCCAGGGCCTCGTCAAGAACATGCGCAACGAGCAGCAGATGTTGCGCGACTGGATCGAGGTGCAGCAGGACGAGGCAAAGGCGATGCGCCGGACGCTCGACCGGCTGGCCGAGCGTATCGGCGTGCAGGATCGTGGCGGCGAGCGGGCGCGCGAGCGAGCCGGTCATGTCGAAAAGAGCGAGGGCAAGTAAGCATGCCTCTTGCCCGCAACCGTCGCCACCAACGCGCGGTGGACTACTGGCCGGGGTTCGTCGATGCTCTGTCGACGCTGCTCATCGCCATCATGTTCATCCTTACGGTCTTCGTCGTCGGCCAGTTTATTCTCAGCCGCGAAATCAGCGGCCGTGATGAAGTGCTGGCACGTCTGAACGGTCAGATCAATGAGCTCACGCAGTTGCTGGCGCTCGAGAAAGGCAGCAATCAGGATCTTCAGGATTCCGTCGCCAATCTGCAGGCATCGCTTGCGAGTGCTGAGGGCGAGCGTACGCGATTGCAGGCACTGTTGAGCGCCGGCTCCGGCGGCCAAGATGCGGCAAAGCGACAGATCGGAACGCTGACGCAACAGCTCGATGAGCAGAAGCAGGTCAGCGACCGTGCCCTCAGCCAGGTCGAACTCCTCAACCAGCAGATCGCAGCGCTGCGCAGCCAGATTGCTGCTGTCGAGGCAGCGCTGCAGGCTTCCGAGGAAAAGGATCAGACCTCACAGACAAAAATTGCCGATCTCGGCCGCCGTCTGAATGTGGCGCTGGCCGCGCGCGTGCAGGAACTCAACCGCTACCGGTCGGACTTTTTCGGCCGTCTTCGCGAGATCCTGTCCGATCGCGAAAACATCCGTGTCGTCGGCGACCGTTTCGTCTTCCAGTCGGAAGTGCTGTTCCCATCTGGGGGAGCGGACCTCAATCCCGATGGCCAAACGGAAATGGCAAAGCTCGCCGCCGCCTTGCTCGACCTTGCCAAGGAAATTCCGCCCGAAATCAACTGGGTTCTGCGCGTCGACGGGCATACGGACAATGTTGCGCTTTCAGGCACGGGCCGCTACCGGGATAACTGGGAGCTCTCGTCTGCCCGCGCGATCTCTGTCGTGAAGTTCCTTATCGCGCAGGGTGTGCCTGCCGATCGGCTTGTTGCGGCAGGCTTCGGCGAATTCCAGCCGATTGCGCCCGGCGATACGCCGGAAGCGCGCGCCACGAACCGCCGTATCGAACTCAAGCTGACCGAGAAATAACGGCCTTAAGCCTGCCGGTGAGGAAGGTGCCGATGGCTGGATTGTCACTCAGGCCGATCGCGATCCCGTAGCGTAGGCTTCTGCCGCGGCATCACCTTCACCGAGTTCGGAAAGCAGATGCGCGCGCACTGCCCAATAGGGCCGGCAGCTGGCAATGGCACGTTGCTCCAGCCCGTTCAGCAAAGTGAGGGCCGAGGCCGCGCTTCGACCCTGCCGATGACAGCTGCGTGGCTGACCTTCGCGCCGAGCGTCGGTTTCATGGCAATCAGGGCCCGATAGAGCGTGACGAGAGCTTCCCAGTCCGTTGCTGCCGTCCGGCGATGCGCGACGTGGACGGACTTGTTCGCCGCCTGGCACTGGAACGGACCGAAGCAGTCGAAAGTACCGGCTTCGCAGCAGCAGCGCGTCGGCTTCCGCCATCATGATCTCGTTCCGGAGGCCGGTGTCCTGGCCTCTAGCGGCACGTAGAGGCCATCACTGTCGCGTCGCGCGTGTCTTCTTGCTTCGCTGCAAATGGGTGCGAGAAAATACGCCGACAGGAAGATGCTGGAGGCGACGGTGTCGCCTCCGCTTCAGATCAGGCTTCCGCTTTTGTCTGGTCCACCACATCCGCGCCGGGCGAATTCTTCTTGATGGATTCAATGGCGTTCATTGCGGATGCTTTCGCCTTGTAGCCCTCGGACGAGAACATGGTCTCTCCGTTCGACGCCTTGAAGCGGAAGCGGAATTCACCGGCCTTATCCTTGTAAACTTCAAATCTGTACATGGATCCCTCCTGGTAAGCTGAAATCGTGCGTCAGCCCTTTGAAGGCTAGCCCAGAATTGTAAGCTTTTCCACTACCTTAATTAGAATTCAATTGCAGGGCGTTCAATTGCCGCCGGTTGGATCGGGCGCGGGAGAAGAGGGAAATCGGCATGCGGTTCCCTCCCGTTGCGGTCACTCCATCTGGATATGGGCGCCATCGACGACCGGTTTCCATTTCGCGAGCTCGGCCTTCACATGGGCACCGAGTTCTTCCGGCGTGGATCCGACGATCGTTGCGCTGAACTCCTTCATCCGTTCGGCAACAGCCGGATCGGTCAATGCCTTGTTGGCCGCGGCGTTGAGGCGGCTGACCACATCGGGTGGGGTGTTGGCAGGTGCAAAGAGCGCATTCCAAGTATAGGTCTCGTATCCTGATATGCCGGATTCCGCTATGGTCGGAACATCGGGGAAGGATGGCGCGCGTTCGGCCGTCGTCACAGCGAGAGCTCTCAGCGTACCGGCCTTGATGTGGCTCGACGACGAGGGCAGATTGTCAAACATGATCGGCACCTGGTTGCCGATGACGTCGTTCAGCGCCGGTCCCGCTCCCTTATAGGGAATATGCTGCATGTCGACGCCGGCCATGCTTTTGAAAAGTTCGCCGGAAAGGTGCAGCGGCGTGCCGTTGCCGGATGAAGCGTAGCTGTATTTGCCCGGATCGGCTTTGAGGAGCGCGATCAGTTCCTGCACATTCTTTGCAGGCAGTTCCGGATTGACGACCAGCACGTTCGGAACGATCACGAGCAGCGAGATCGGCGCGAAATCCTTCTCGGCATCGTAGGGCGTCGATTTCAGAATCATTGGATTGAGGGCGTGCGTGGCGACGGTACCCATCAGGATCGTATAGCCATCCGGCTCGGCGCGCGCGACATTGCCGGCGCCGAGATTGCCGCCGGCACCCGCGACATTCTGCACGATGACCTGCTGCCCAAGATCGTCGGACATTTTCTGCGCGACGATGCGGGCGACGACATCGGTCGAGCCGCCGGCGGCAAAGGGCACGACCATGGTGATCGAGCGATCCGGAAAGGTCTGGGCCAATGCTGCCGTGCCTGCAGTGGCGGCAAGCAGGCCAAGGGCTAACGCCAGGCTCATGCGACGAGTCATTCTACAAAGCGCCATTCGAATCTCCTCCCACAGATTTCAACAGCAAAATCCCACCCTCGGGCATAGGGAGGTTAGGGCAGGCTGCGGCAAAGGCAACCGCTCGTGGGAGGTGTGCCGATCAGACTTTAGTCGTGATGCGATGCGGAGCAGGCTACTTGGCTGCGGCCAAGACGTCCTCATTGGCCGCATCGAATTGCAGGCGGGCGAGCTTCGCATAGATGCCGCCCTGGCGGATCAG
The DNA here is from genome assembly GCF_047782645.1 of Rhizobium sp. ZK1. Classification (NCBI taxonomy): domain Bacteria; kingdom Pseudomonadati; phylum Pseudomonadota; class Alphaproteobacteria; order Hyphomicrobiales; family Rhizobiaceae; genus Rhizobium; species Rhizobium sp. ZK1. The sequence continues at coordinate 3,396,753 of NZ_CP180586.1, read as the reverse complement.
GCTCTGATGTGTGCCTTCCTCCGCCACGCGGCCCTGATCCATGACGAGAATGCGGTCGGCCTTCAAAACGGTGGCGAGGCGGTGAGCGATCACCAAGGTGGTGCGGCCCTGCATCAGGCCATCGAGGGCTTTCTGCACCAGCGTTTCGCTTTCGGCATCAAGTGCCGAAGTCGCTTCGTCCAGAAGCAGGATGGGGGCGTTCTTCAGGATCGCGCGGGCAATGGCGATGCGCTGGCGCTGGCCGCCGGACAGAGTGACGCCGCGTTCGCCAACCTCGGTGTCGTAATGCCTCTCCAGCCTGTTGATGAATTCATCGGCTTGAGCCGCAATCGCGGCGGCGCGAACCTGCTCACGCGTGGCACCTTGAACGCCGAAAGCGATGTTGTCGTGGATCGAAGCTGCGAAGATGGTGACGTCCTGCGGCACGATGGCGATGCGTTGGCGCAATGCATCCGGGTCTGCTTGGCGGGCATCGACCCCATCGATCCTTACGCTGCCCTGTTGCGGATCGTAGAATCGCAGCAGGAGCGAAAAGACGGTGCTTTTGCCGGCACCGGAGGCGCCGACGATCGCGACCGTTTCCCCCGGCTGCACTCTGAAATCCAGCCCATGCAGAGCCGATCTGCCGGGGCGGGACGGATAGGCGAAATGCACGCTGTCGAATTCCACCCGACCCTGTGCCGGTGAGGGAAGCGGTTGCGGATCTACAGGGGCAGCAATCGGCGAAACCTCGTCCAGAAGCTCGGTCAGGCGGTCGGCCGCGCCTGCCGCTTGCGAAAGCTCGCCCCAGACCTCCGACAATGCGCCGAGCGAGCCGGCTGCGATGACCGCATAGAGCAAGAATTGGCCGAGCGTACCGGCCGAGAGCGTACCGGCGAGAACGCTATGGGCACCAAACCAGAGAACGGCGACCACGCTGCCGAAGATCAGGGTGATGGCAATGCCTGTGAGCAGGGCTCGGGAGGATACGGCGGAACGTGCGGCCTGATAGGCGGATTCGACAGCCGAGCCGTAACGGTCGGCGGCTGCGATCTCGGCGTTAAAGGCCTGTACAGTGCGGGTTGCCGCGATCGTCTCATTGGCGAAGGCGGAGGCCTCTGCCAGCGTATCCTGTGCAGCACGGGAGCGCTTGCGCACCGAGCGGCCGCCGGCGACCAGCGGAAAGACAATGACCGGGATCGCAACGATGACGAGGCTCGAAAGCTTCGGCGAGGTGACGATCATCATGCCGAGCGCGCCGATGCAGAGAATGAGGTTGCGCAACGCAACGGAAGCCGTGGCGCCGACGGCGGATTTGATCTGTGTCGTATCGGCCGTCAGCCGCGAGACGATCTCGCCCGATTGGTTGACGTCAAAGAAGGAAGGCGAAAGCCGTGTGACATGCGAAAAGACATCGCGGCGCAGATCCGCAACGATGCGTTCGCCGATGCTAATGACGAAATAATAGCGAAGAGCGCTAGCGACGGCGAGCACCATGGCCATGAGCATCAACATGGCGAAATAGCTGTTGATGAAGGTGCCGTCGGCCTGAGTAAAGCCGTGATCGATCATGCGGCGTACGGCAAGTGGGATGGCAAGCGAGGTGATTGCGGCGAGCGCCAGCGAAATCAGCGCGCCCGCGACCATACCGCGATAGCGCACCACATAGGGTGTCAGCCTGCCGAGCGGTTTCAGCGAACGCGACTTCTTTTCCCCAAGCTCTGCCTGCTCTGCCAATTCATCTCCGATCGCCTTCAAAGACCGCGTATTGCGGCTCCTTGGCCCTTGTTATCCCGGCGCCCTTCATGTATAGGCACCGCATCCTAATGGGAAGCCGTAGCCTTCACGACTGCGGCTTCATTTATTCAATCGGTTCTTTCGCCGCAACTGTCTGCGGCAAATTGAACCCCGGCATCGCAGGAAGATTGTCATGAAGGAAGGCATCCATCCCGACTACCACGTTATCAAGGTAGTCATGACCGATGGCACCGAGTACGAAACCCGCTCGACCTGGGGTTCGGAAGGCGCTGTCATGAATCTCGAAATCGACTCCAAGTCGCACCCGGCCTGGACTGGCGGCAACCAGCAGCTCATGGACCGCGGCGGCCGTGTTTCGAAGTTCAACAAGCGTTTCGGCGGCCTCGGCCTCTAATCCGCTTCCGCTTGGCGGACTATTCAAAGCCCGGCTTCGTGCCGGGCTTTTTGTTTTCCGGACCTGTCCTGGTGAGCAAACAAAAAACCGGCCGCGTTGCCGCCGCCGGTTTTCATGAAATTCTATGATACCAGATCAGTTGTTGCCGAAGGCCGTCTGCAGCAGGGAAAGCTGAGCCTGGACGCTGTTCTGATTGTCCGGAACGATCGCAGCTTCGGCCGGGCGATAGATCTCGCGGTCGAGCAGGGCAATGCGGTTCTGCAGGCGAAGCGAACGCTCGACCAGATCGCGGAAGGATTCCGGCAGGTCGCCCCAGCCAGGAGCATTGCGGTCGACGTTAAAGCCGTCGAGGCGAACCTTGTTCTTCTCGGCCAGAACCTGATCGCGGGACATTTCGCCATTGTTGACGGCGCGCTGTAGCAGCAGCCAGGAAGCCATCTGCATGAGGCGGGTGGTCAGGCGCATCGATTCAGCTGCATAAAGGACCGAGGCCATGCGCGGCAGCACCTTGGAGGCTGCGCGGCCCTGGCCGTCGAGGTAGGATGCGGTTTCTTCGACCAGCGACATGCCCTCAGCATAAAGCGTCTTGAACTGTGAAGATGCGGCAGCGCGGCCCGCAAAACTGATTGTGTTCAATCCAAGTTCCGACATCTAAAGAATCCCTGTTGCACGCATCTACTATCAGGTAACGCCGGTTTTCATGGAAAAGTTTCCCACGCCGGTCTTTATGATTTCAAGATGGTATCTTTAGCCCAAATGCGCAAGCCGTTTCTTAAGAAAAGGTTAATCTCCACAGTTTCGTGGAAAGGAGTAGGGCAGCGCAAAAAAGAAGAGCCGCAAAAGCGGCTCTCAAGGTAAAACAGGGAGAAAAATCAGACCAATTCACCGCTTGGAAAACTGTCTGAGGTCCAGAAAGATCTGAACGGTACGAGTAATATCTTATAAAGCTTAATTTTTTATTAATATCGTCCCAATTTAAGACTTACGACAAGTAATTTTGAAGCAATATTTGCCTATTCGCAGTCTTATGATCGGAAAAGGCCTTCGGCTGCAATCCGGCCGGACGCCTTCTTGGCGGCCTCGGCTTCGAGCCGCGCGATCTCGGTTTTCAGGAGTTCCACACGCGCCTTCAGCTCGTCCACCGAAAGCATGGAGAGATCGGAGCCGATCTCGTGTGCAGTCTTCTTCTGCGGCCTGTCATCATCAATGAAGCTCATCGTCGCTCCTCCTTTAAGCCGTGTTGCGATCTCCAGGATTCGCTTTCACGCTTTAAGTCCTGGTTTCATGCATCTCGCGCAAAACCGCTGCACAGTTTTGCGCAACATGCTTCAGTTTGTCAGCCGAACTTTACAGCAGGATTGCCGCTTTCGGGAGGCTTGTTGGAGCCGGGATCAGCAAGCGACATGCTTTGCGGCGTGAGCGTAGGAGATGTTGCGGTCGGGATCGTCGTATAGGCATCGCGGTCACTCGCCGGAATGGCTGCACGAATGCGGCTCCTGACGATGGCATAACCGGTGATCAGAAGATGGGCGAGCGCCGTCACCAGGAAGAGTGCGTGCGGGCTGATGACCGACATGACCGGACCTCCAATCGTCGGGCCGATGACGGTGCCGATACCGTAGAGAAGCAGCAGGCCGCCCGAGACCTTCACGAAATCCTCCGATGCGGCAAAGTCGTTCGCATGGGCGACGGCGATCGGATAGAGCGTATTGGCGACGGCACCGTAGAGGATTACGAGGCCGATCAGGAAGGTAGGGGACGAGGGGTGCAGCACGAAAATCAGGAGGCCGGCAAGGGCTGCGATGGCCGACATGGCGGCCAATACATAACGACGGTCGATACGGTCGGAGAGGCGCCCGGCCGGAAGCTGCATTATGGCGCCGGCAAAGATGGTCGCACTCATCATGACAGCAATCGCAGTGTCGGAGAGGCCGGCACCCGCGCCGAAGACGGCGCCAAGCGTACCATAGGCGCCGTTGGCGATGCCGACGAGCAGGATGCCAAGGCAGGAGACGGGCGAATTGCGGTAGAGCGCCGGCAGATCGAGTTTTACGGCCTTCAGCGGCTGCGGCGAGGCGGCGGTCGACAGCGTCGTCGGCAGCATGGCAATACAGTAGAAAATGCCGCAGATCATGAAGAGCACCGGCGTGCGCACGTCTTCCAGCGGGATCATCAACTGGCCGCCGACGACGCCGAGCAGGGTGATGCCGATATAGAGCGAGAAGATCGCGCCGCGGCTTTCATTGTTCGCCCGCTCGTTCAGCCAGCTTTCGATGATCATCGAGGTGCCGGCGGTCGAGAAACCGGTGACGGCGCGCAGGACGACCCACCAGAGCGGATCGATGATGATGCCGCTCACGAGCGCGATGATGGCAATGATGGCGATGAAGCCGGAGAAGGCGCGCACATGGCCGACACGCCGCACCAATTTCGGGGCCACCAGGCAGCCGATGACGAAGCCCGCCGCCCAGGACGTGCCGAGCAGGCCGAGCGTCGTCGTGGCATAACCTTCGAGATTTCCGCGCACGGGAAGCAGAATGCCCTGCAATCCGTTGCCCATGAAGAGGAAGAGCGTGCCAAAGAGCAGCGCAGCGACGGACAGCAGATTTCTTGTCATATCCCCAGACTCGGCGTGTTCGCTTTGAAAAAGGACATAAGGCGAGACCTGTATCTGCCCAGTCCATAAGTATGTTGATTGTGTCCCGGAATGCCTTTACGGCGAGTAGATATTCTCTGTTCGCGTGAAAAAATGTCCGTCCTGTGACATTCTGATAAATGGAAAAAATAAAGCCATGACAAAGTTGATAGCGTTGCTGCTCATCCTTGCCATGGCAATCCAGATCATCAAGCCGCTCGGCTATCCGGGGCTGCGCCGCCGGATGGATTTCTGGAAGATCGCGCTGATTGCCTTTGCCATCTGGGCTGTGGCGCTGCTGGCGCGCGACTTTGTGATCTAGGTCGAAGGTTCAGTCCTGCAGGATGATCTCGCCTCTCATGACGGGCACGCAGCTTCCCGAAATCGTCACATCGGTCACTGTGCCGGCCTTCTTGACGACATCCAGCTCGATGACGCTGCGCCGGCCCATTTCGACGCCCTGCTCGATCGTTATGTGCTGGTTGATGTCAGCCTCCGGACGCAACGAGACGAGGTAGGCGCAAAGGGCTGCCGATGCGCTGCCGGTCGCCGGATCCTCGATGACATTGTCCAGCGGCGCGAACATGCGGGCGCGGATCTTCCAGGGTGCAGCTGTGGGACGGACGTAGAGGAACAGGGAGAAATCATGGCTGCCGGTTGTGGTGCTGGCCGCTGCCTGGAAGCCGTTGAGGTTCGGGCTTGCCGCGGCGAGAGCCTCAAGGCTTTCAAGTTCTGAGACGGCGAAGTTCAGACCGACCGATGCAAAGACCGGAGCATGGGTGTTTTTGCGGATTGAGGCCGGGTCGATGGAGACGCAGCTTGCAATGACTGCCTCGGGTATCGTGTCTCCTATTTCAAGCGGTTGCGGCGCACGGATCGTCGCTGCGGTGACGCGGCCCTCGCGGCGCTGCAGGGCGACTTCCACGAGACCGGCATTCTCCTCGAACCGCAGCTTGTCGCCGATGGGGCGGCCGAAGATCTCGCTCTGCTGGCCGAGAACAAAGGCGGTGCCTACATTGGGATGCCCGGCGAACGGCACTTCCATCGTCGGCGTGAAGATGCGCACTCTTGCCGTGTTTTCGAGGTTCTCTGGTGGCAGTACGAAGGTGACTTCGGAATAGCCGAACTCGGCGGCGATCGTCTGCATTGCCGCGTCGCTGAGGTCCCTTGCGTCGGTCATGACCGCGAGCGGGTTGCCTTCGAAGCGGGTGGAAGTGAAAACGTCGACGGTGGTGTAAGACAGGCTGTTCATGACAACTCCGATGGTGGAGGCGCCATGATTAGCGAGGCCCGCGGTTGTGGCGAAGGATTATCTTGTCGCCATGACAAATTGCCATCGTGATACGCAGGTGCAAATAAAACAGGCGGCGAAGATGTTCGCCGCCTGCCTTATTTTCTCAAATATCAAAAGGCTTATGCAGCCTTTTCGAGCTCGGCCTTCCAGTTGCCCTTGGCGGCGAGGCTGTTCATTTCGGCGCGGTGCGCAAATTCGCGCTGGCCGGCAGCGACGTTTCCCTGCTTGCCGTTCCAGGCCTTTAGCGCGCTGTCCTGCAGGGCGCGGCCATAGGAGAAGGTGACAAACCAGGGCAGGTCGTAGCCGGAATTGATCGCGGAGAGATGGGCGGTCGCTTCTTCCGTCGTCTGGCCGCCGGAGAGGAAGGCGATGCCAGGAACGGCTGACGGAACCGTGCGCTTCAGAACCTGCACGGTGCGCTCGGCAACCTCGGCGACGGAAGCCTTGCGGGCATTCTTGCCGTCGATGACCATGTTCGGCTTGAGGATCATGCCTTCGAGGCTGACGCGGGCGTCGGCGAGTTCCTCGAACACGATGCGCAGGGTGGCCTCGGTCACTTCGGCGCAACGGTCGATATTGTGGTCGCCCGGCTTGCCGTCCATCAGGCATTCCGGCTCGACGATCGGCACGATCCTGGCCTCCTGGCAGAGCGCTGCATAGCGCGCCAGCGCCTGGGCATTGGCACGCACGGAGCCGCGGCTCGGCAGGGTCTCAGAGATGGCGATGACGCCGCGCCACTTGGCGAAACGGGCGCCGGCTTCGTAATATTTGGCGAGGCGGTCTGCGAGGCCGTCGAGGCCTTCGGTGATGGTTTCGCCGGGGAACTTGGCCATCGGCTTGGCGCCGATATCGACCTTGATGCCTGGAATGCTGTCGGCAGCCTTGATGATGTCAACGAAAGGCGTGCCGTCGGCGGCCTTCTGGAAAAGGGTTTCCTCGTAAAGAATGACGCCGGAGATGTACTTCTTCATCGCTTCGTCGGAGCGGAAGAGCATCTCGCGATAATCGCGCCGGCTGGTCTCGGTCGATTCAAGATTGATCGCATCGAAACGCTTCTTGATGGTGGCGGTCGATTCATCGGCTGCAAGTAGGCCTCGACCACCCGCAACCATCTTCACTGCAATGTCTTCCAGTCGTTCGCTCATCTCGTTCTCTCCACAATGAAACCCGGCAGAATTGATAATATAGAACCCGGATAACAGAAGTTTATAGGGAGAAAAAAGGGAGCGCTAAGTCATTGAAACGATTGAAATGATTTCAATCGTTTGAAAGTTCGGGATTTTTTTCTCTTTTTGAGCAAAAGACCGCGGAAGCGCTAGCCTCCGCGGTCTATCCTGCTGGAATATCTGGCTAATCGCCTTATCGATTAACGGGAGAGAACGGCCACGCCCGGTAGTTCCTTGCCTTCCATCCATTCAAGGAAGGCGCCGCCTGCGGTCGAAACATAGGTAAAGTCTTCGGCAACGCCGGCATGGTTCAGTGCCGAGACCGTATCGCCACCGCCTGCAACCGAGGTAAGCTTGCCTGCCTTGGTGCGCTCGGCGGCATATTTCGCGGCGGCGACGGTCGCTGTATCGAAGGGCTCGATTTCAAAGGCGCCGAGCGGACCGTTCCACACGAGCGTGGTGGCGCGTTCGATCCAGGCCTTGACGGCTTCGACCGACTTCGGGCCGACGTCGAGAACCATAGCATCGGCGGGGATCGCTTCTATAGAAACAGTTTCGTTGGCCGCACCTGCCTTGAACTCGCGGGCGACGACTCCGTCTTCCGGCAGGACGATCGCGCAGCCGGCAGTGGCGGCTTCAATCATGATTTGTTTGGCGGTATCGGCAAGATCATGTTCGCAGAGCGACTTGCCGACATTGGTGCCGCGGGCGGCGATGAAGGTATTGGCCATGCCGCCGCCGATGACGAGCGCATCGACCCTTTTTACGAGGTTCATCAAGAGGTCGATCTTGGTCGAGACCTTGGCGCCGCCGACGATCGCGACGACCGGACGGACCGGGTTGCCGAGACCCTTTTCCAATGCTTCGAGTTCGGCCTGCATGGTGCGCCCCGCATAAGCAGGTAAATGATGGGCAAGACCTTCGGTGGAAGCGTGGGCGCGGTGCGCAGCCGAAAAGGCATCGTTGACATAGATATCGCCGTTTGCGGCGAGCGCCTTGGTGAAATCAGGATCGTTCTTTTCCTCGCCCTTGTGGAAGCGGGTGTTTTCCAGGAGCAGGATATCGCCATTGTTCATCTTCGCGACGGCGGAAGCAGCTGCCTCGCCGATGCAGTCGGCTGCCGTCAGCACGCAATGGTCAAGCACCTGCTCGACTGACGGGGCAACCAGCGAAAGCGAAAATTCCGCCGAAGGACCATCCTTCGGGCGACCGAAATGGGCGAGCAGGATGACCTTGGCGCCCTTTTCCGACAGTTCAAGGATTGTCGGCGCAACGCGCTCGATGCGGGTCGTGTCGGTGACCTTGCCGTCCTTGACAGGGACGTTGAGGTCGACGCGGACGAGAACGCGCTTGCCGGCGATGTCGTTGAGGTCGTCGAGAGTCTTGAAAGCTGCCATGGGAGGATCCGTTCGTGGTTGGCGAAAGTTGCGCCGACCATAGCAAGGATCGGGGGAGACGCAAGGCAGTGGGTCGCCGTTTCAGCGCGGGTTTTCCTCACGTCCCGCAGCACCTTCCGTCGTGGCTGCCTCATGTTTCTGGCGGCCTTTCATACGGTCGCGGATGCGCTGGATAATATCGCGCAGATTGATGAAGATCGGTAGCGTGGTGGCCGGCTCCACAGCCTCCAGCGACATGCCGACAGAGGTAATGTGATCCTGGTCGTCGAGGTCGCGAACGATGAGGATCAGCGAGCCGAGACGGACACGATCGGCATAGTCCGCCTTGCCCCCGAGGCGCTGTTTCATCAGTTCGGCGATCGTCAGCCCCTTTTCGGTTTCGTTGAGAAGGCCGGGACCGTAAGCGGCGTCGAGATCGGCGGCGGGACGGGCCGGTGACAGCGCGAAGGCGCCGAAGAATTCCGCATCGTCCTCATCGACGGGTGCGCGGCTGGCGAAGAGACGGTCGAGCAGGCGCGAGTAGCTGGGTGCGATGAAAAGGTAGACGAGATCGTTTTCCCTGAGGCGGCCGGCATATTGATAGCGCATCGACTTGCCGTCGCGGATCACGAGCGAGGGGGCTGCCCAGCGCGGGATGCGCTCGCCACGGAGCACGGGGCTATCCTTGACGACGCGATAGGAAAGCAGTTCGTGGTTGGCGGCGCCCGGCAGGTCGACCTCCACCTTGTCGACCGCGCCGATGCGCGGTGGGATGATGAGGCCCAGGCGCTTGGCGACCGGCTTGATCGTCCAGCCCTGTACGAGCAGCGAGACGAGCACGATGATGAAGGCGGTGTTGAAATAGATCTGGCTGTGCTGCAGCCCACCGAGGATCGGCATGATGGCGAGAAGGATGGAAACGGCGCCGCGCAGGCCGACCCAGGCGACGAAGCCGATTTCCTGCTGGGTATAATCGAAGGGCAGCAGCGACAGCCAGACGGCGAGCGGCCGGGCGACGAAGATCAGAAAGAGCGCGAGCAGGATCGCCGGCACGATGATGACGGGAAACTGCGAGGGTGTCGCCAGCAGGCCGAGCACAAGGAACATGATGATCTGGGCAAGCCAGGTCATGCCGTCCTGAAAGCGCCTGATGGTGCTGATCGCCTGCATCCTGCGGTTTCCGGCATAGATACCGGCGACATAGACGGCAAGGAATCCGCTGCCGCCGACAGCACCGGTGAAGGAGAAGACGAGCAAGGCAAGCGCCAGCACGAAGATCGGCGTGAGGCCGCGATCCGTTTCCAGCCGGCCGGCGATCAGCACGATCATCATGCCGCCCAGCAGGCCGAGGATGACGCCAAGGCCCATTTGCTGGATGAACATGGCGAGCATGCCGATATTGATGCCGGCGTAACGTTCGCCGCTGGCGAGAACCTCGACCAGTGCGATTGTCAGGAAGATCGCCATCGGGTCGTTGGTGCCGGATTCGACTTCCAGGGTGGAACGCACCTTGTCGCGGATGTTGATGCCGCCGATGCGCAGCAGGAAGAAGACGGCGGCGGCATCGGTGGAGGCGACGATGGAACCGAGCAGCATGCCTTCGAGCCAGGTGAAATTGAGCAGCCAGCGGGCGGCGAAAGCAAAGAGGGCCGCTGTCAGGAGCACGCCGACCGATGCGAGTGTCAGTGATGGTATCGCAGCGATGCGGAAGGCCTGCATCGGCGTGCCGAAGCCGGAATCGAAGAGGATGACGGCAAGGGCAATCGAGCCCAGAACATAGGCAAGGTAGTTATTGCTGAATTCGATGCCGAGACCATCGACACCGGCGGCAAGCCCAATCATCAGGAAGAGCAGCAGCAGGGGAGCGCCGAAGCGGAAGGCGAGCAAGCTCGAAAAGGCAGCAAGAAGCACGAGCGCCGTCGCAACTAGCACCACGATGTAAAACGCTTCCATGCCTACCCCTTTCGCCTCATCGCCATCCGAAAGCCGCCCCCGATCTGTCCCTTACCCCTCCGCGTCCAGCGCGATCTTTTAGTAAACGGCAAAAAACAGCAGAAGGGTAGGCCTTGCGGCTTAACCTCGGCTGCATCGCTGCATCATGCTGCTGGACGACCCTCGGGAGGAGGGATAGTGAAGGACGCTACGGGAAAAAGTCTGTATAAAGAATGTATAAGCAAATCAGGCGAGAGCAGGGCAGATAGGCGGGCCGCCGCATTTTTTGTTTGCGAGGCGCCTAGAGGTCGCTCCGACCCTTCTGCACCTCATATTGCTTCTGAATTTTGTCCACCAGCGTACCATCCTTAAGCGGCACTTTCTCAATCGTGTTATAGGTGCGGAAGCCCATTTTTTCGTAATAGGCGAGACCGCCGGCATTGTCGGCGCGGATGGTTGCGTTGATGAACTCGATGTTGCGCTCTTTGGCAACGGCAAGAGTTGCCGCGAAAAGTGCGGTTCCAACGCCCGGTATCTTTGGGTTCTGCCGCGCGAAGGTCGCGATATCGGCCCAGCCCTTCGGTGGGTTTCCGTAGAGGCTCAGGGGCTGAAAACCGGCGAGACCAGAATTGCTCTCGGCGACGTGGCATATCAGAGGCCATTCGCCTGTTATGAACCAATCGGCCAGTTCTTCCGGCGAAAGAGGGGTCTCGAGTGCGGTTGTGCCGCCGATTGCGATGATCTCGTTGAGAATCTCGGAAAGTTCCCGGGCGTCGGCCGGATCAGCCTTTCGAATATTCAGATGCACCATTTCCCGTTCTTTCGAGGCAACCCAGCGAAGGTTGCACACCGTTCCTCAAAACAAAACGGCCCGGTTTCCCGGGCCGTTTTCCAATCTGCCGTCAAGCTCAGATAAGCTTGGCGAAGGCCACAGCCGTGTCGGACATGCGGCTGGAGAAGCCCCATTCGTTGTCGTACCAGGACAGGACGCGCACGAAGTTGCCTTCCATGACCTTCGTCTGATCTGTCGCGAAGATCGAGGAGTGGCTGTCGTGGTTGAAGTCGCGGGAGACGAGCGGCTCATCGGTGTAGCCGAGGATGCCCTTCAGCTTGCCGTTTGCAGCAGCCTTGATCGCTTCGTTGATTTCGCCGACCGTGGTCGCCTTCTTGGCAACGAACTTGAAGTCGACGACTGAGACGTTCGGGGTCGGAACGCGGATCGAGGTGCCGTCGAGCTTGCCCTTGAGGTGCGGCAGAACGAGGCCGACGGCCTTTGCGGCGCCCGTCGAGGTCGGAATCATCGAAAGCGCAGCGGCGCGGGCGCGATACAGGTCCTTGTGCATCGTGTCGAGCGTCGGCTGATCACCGGTGTAAGAGTGGATGGTCGTCATGAAGCCGTGGTCGATGCCGACGGCGTCGTCGAGAACCTTCACGACCGGCACGAGGCAGTTCGTGGTGCAGGAGGCGTTGGAGATGACCAGGTGCTCCTTGGTGAGCTGGTCGTGGTTGACGCCGAAGACGACCGTCAGGTCAGCGCCGTCGGCAGGAGCCGAAACGATGACGCGCTTGGCGCCAGCCGTCAGATGGGCCGCAGCCTTGTCGCGGGCGGTGAAGATGCCCGTGCATTCCATCGCAATATCGACGCCCAATTCCCGATGGGGAAGCGTTGCCGGATCCTTGATCGCGGTGACCTTGATCGGCTTGCCGCCGCCGACAATGATCGTATCACCTTCGACCTTCACTTCGGCCGGGAACTTGCCGTGGATGGAGTCGTAACGGAGCAGGTGAGCGTTGGTCTCGACGGGGCCGAGGTCGTTGATGGCGACGACTTCGATGTCGGTACGGCCGGATTCGACGATGGCGCGAAGAACGTTGCGGCCGATACGTCCGAAACCGTTGATGGCAACCTTGACTGTCATGTGCATTCACTCCCTAGAGGTGGGGCTTGCTGATAGTAATGAGGAAGTGCCCGTAGGCACTTCTATTAGAGCTTCGCTTCTGCGGCTGCAACAACGGCGTCAGCCGTAATGCCGAAATGTTCGAAGACCTTCTTTGCCGGACCGGAAGCGCCGAAACCCTTCATGCCGACGAACGAGCCTTCCGGACCGATGAAGGCATCCCAGCCTTCGCGGACGGCAGCTTCGACGGCAATCTTGACCGGCGAGTTGCCGATGACGTCCTTGCGGTAGGCATCCGGCTGCTCGAAGAAGAGTTCCGTGCAGGGAACGGAAACGACGCGGGTGCTGACACCCTTGCCTTCCAGCGTTGCGCGGGCGGCAACGGCCAGTTCCACTTCCGAGCCCGAGGCGAAGATCGTGACCTTGGCATCGGCATTGCCGGCGAGCGTATAGGCGCCGAGTTCGCAGAGGTTCTTCTGGTTATACTCGGTGCGGACGGTCGTCAGGTTCTGGCGGGTGAGAGCCAGCGCAGACGGATGATCCTTGCTCTTCATCGCGATCTGCCAGCATTCGGCCGTTTCGACGGCGTCTGCCGGACGGAAGACCCGCAGGTTCGGAACGGCGCGCAGGCCAGCGATCTGCTCGACCGGCTGGTGGGTCGGGCCGTCCTCGCCGACGCCGATCGAGTCATGCGTAAGCACGTGGATGACGCGAATGCCCATGAGGGCAGCGAGGCGGATCGGCGGGCGGCAATAATCCGAGAAGATCATAAAGCCGCCACCGTAAGGAATAAGGCCGCCATGGAGCGCGATACCGTTCATGGCAGATGCCATGCCGTGTTCGCGGATGCCCCAGTGCATGTAGCGTCCGGCAAAATCCGTCGGCGTGATCGAATGCATCTGGCTGGTCTTGGTGTTGTTCGACGGAGTGAGGTCGGCAGAGCCGCCAAGCGTTTCCGGCACGAAGCCGTTGATGACTTCAAGTGCGTCTTCCGATGCCTTGCGGGAGGCGATCGTCGGCTTGGTTTCGGCGAGCTTCTTCTTGTAGTCGTCGATGGCTTTGTCAAAGCCTTCCGGCAGGTCTCCGGCAAAACGGCGGGTGAACTCGGCCCTGGCGGGGGACTTGGAGAGCGTTTCTTCCCAAGCCTTGACGATATTGTCAGAGCGGGTGCCGGCTGCGCGCCATGCATCGAGGATGTCGGAGGGGATGACGAAAGGCTCGTATTCCCAGTTCAGCGCCTTGCGGGTGGCAGCGATTTCATCGGCGCCGAGCGGGTTGCCGTGAACCTTGTGGGTGCCCTGCTTGTTCGGAGCGCCGAAGCCGATGACGGTCTTGCAGGCGATGAAGGTCGGGCGGTCCGACTTGTGGGCGGCTTCGATCGCTTCGGCGATCGCGGCCTGGTCGTGACCATCGATCTCGATCGTGTTCCAGTGAACGGCCTTGAAGCGGGCGATCTGGTCGGTCGAGTCAGACAGCGAGACGGCGCCGTCGATGGTGATCGAGTTGTTGTCCCAGAAGAGGATCAGCTTGTTCAGCTTGAGATGGCCGGCAAGAGCGATCGCCTCATGGCTGATGCCTTCCATCAGGCAGCCGTCGCCATTGATGACGTAGGTATAGTGATCCTGCAGTTCCGGACCGAATTCGTCGCGCAGCTTGCGCTCGGCGATCGCCATGCCGACGGCATTGGCAATGCCCTGACCAAGCGGGCCGGTGGTGGTTTCGATGCCGGTGGCATGACCGTATTCCGGATGGCCGGCGGTCTTGGAGCCGAGTTGACGGAACTGCTTCAGGTCCTCGACCGACATGTCCGGGTAGCCGGTCAAATAGAGCAGCGAGTAGAGCAGCATCGAGCCATGGCCGGCAGACAGCACGAAGCGGTCGCGGTTCGGCCAATGCGGCTGCTTGGGATCGAAGCGGAGATATTTGGTGAAGAGGACCGTTGCCACATCAGCCATGCCCATCGGCATGCCAGGGTGGCCGGAATTCGCCTTTTCGACAGCATCCATGGAGAGGAATCGGATCGCATTCGCCATCCGATCGTTTTGTTCGCGTGAGGTCATGGCTTTTCCGCTGGTTCCAGGTTGGGGATGGCCTCGAGCCTGCCAAGACCATCAAAGGGAGCGGTCGAGACATAGCAGTTGGAACGGGCAAGTCAACAAACTGGAAGCCGTTTGGAGGCCGGGTGCGACGATTTTTGACATTTGATCGTCAAGTTTTACAAAAGACGAATTTTGTGTGACAAGCTTGTGTAAATCACTCATCCACAGAATAGGGCGGGCACGATCAGCCAGGCTTTATTGACGCGCTCCAGCCTAGCTGCATATCCTCTTGAAAATACAGGGTCGGCGGCAGGAGCCGATTCGCGGGTCTTGTGCGGGGAACCGGAAAAGACATGACGCCTAACGGCAAAACCATCGAAGCGGCGCTTACGGAGCTGAAACAGGCAATCTCAGGCCTTGAGAATGCAGTGGACATGCGTATCGAGCGCCAGCGCGAGCAAGGCGAGATCGAAGGCGAGGTTCGCCGTGTGCATGCCGATCGTTCGCGTCTTGCCCAGGAGCTCGACCAGGCCGAATTCCGCGCCAATCGGCTGGAAGAGGTCAACCGCGAGGTTTCGCGGCGGCTGGTGACGGCGATGGAAACGATCCGCGCGGTTCTTGACCGCTAAGAGGACTTGGAAGACATGGCGCAGGTAACGGTAACGATCGACGGCAAGGCCTATCGCATGGCCTGCGAAGAAGGGCAGGAAGAGCACCTGAGCGATCTTGCGACCCGTTTCGACCGTTACGTGGGCCATCTCAAAGGGCAGTTCGGCGAAATCGGCGATCTCAGGATCACAGTCATGGCCGGGATCATGGTGATGGACGAGATTTCCGAGCTAACGCGGCGCGTTGCCGGGCTGGAATCCGAACTGGAGACGCTGCGCAGCAACCGGGATACCGTGCTTGCCGCCACCGCCCGAACGGAGGAAGGCATTGCGGCTGCCCTTTCGGAAGTGACGAGCCACATTCAGGGCATTACTGACAAGCTCAACGGCCGCACACCCGCTGAACTCAATTAATTTGGGCCAGCACCGCTGCCCCACTAGTGCTGCGACATAAATGCACTTATATTCCGCGATGCGGTCTGCGCTTCTCGACAGGAACAAATGAATCCTCGGGGCCATACCCGATCCTTAGGGAGCTGTCCCTGTCCGGGCTCGTGGGTCTGGACATACGGCGCCCACCTACTTCAGTAGGCGCCCAGGATCGAAAGTTTCCACCGGCTGTGTGGATCGCACTTTAATCTCTTTACGGCGGGTTCTTCCGGAGCCATGTCGATATCTCCCGACAAGCCCTGCTTTCAATCGCCCTCCGGTTCTGTCCAGCCGGTGCGCTTTGTTATGCCCTATCTAGCGGATGTTCTTGACCAGGAAATCGATGAAGGCGCGGATGCGGGCCGCAAGATGTTCGTGACCGGGATAGACGGCGTGGATGAGTTCGATATCCTCGGGGTTATAGGCTTCCAACACGGGCACCAATGTTCCCGCGTCGATATCCGGCTGCACATGGAACTGACCGACGCGGGCGAGGCCAAGACCGGCGAGGCAAAGGCTGCGTGCGGTCGGCCCGTTATTGGTTTCGAGATTGCCGAAGACGGGTCTTGAGAAACGGTCGCCATTCTCAGGATCGCGGAATGGCCATTCTTCCGCGGTCGAGCGAAAGCTGAAGGTCAGGCAATTGTGACGGTCGAGATCCTCTGGGCTTTCCGGCACGCCCTCCCGCTTCAGATAGTCGGGCGAGGCGACGATGACGCGGCGGCTTTCGAGCAGCTTGCGCGCCTTCAGCGAGGAGTCGCGCAGGGCGCCGGAGCGGATGGCGATATCGGCACGCTCGCCGACGATGTCGATAATGCCATCGTTGAGCGCGAGGTCGAGATCGACTTCCGGATAGAGCTTCAGGAAATCCGGGACCAGCGGCACGATGTAGCGAACGCCAAAGGCGACTGATGTGCTTACGCGCAGGCGGCCGCGCGCCACCGTCGTGCCGCCTGCCGAGACGGCGCGCTCCGTTTCTTCGATATCCGAGAGGATGCGGCGGGAGCGTTCGAGATAGATTTCGCCTTCCGGTGTCAGCTGCAGGGCGCGGGTGGTGCGTACCAGAAGACGCGTGCCGAGACGATCCTCCAGCCGCGTGACGAGTTTGCTGACGGCTGAGGGTGAAAGCCTGAGCCTGCGGCCGGCTGCCGAGAAGCTCTGGAGCTCAGCCACCTGCACGAAGACATCCATCTCGCCGATGCGGTTATCCATCCGCCGCGTCCTGTCTTGAATTCAATTCACAACTGTTGAGCCATTATAGGCAATTATCGAGCAAGTGCGCCACGCCCATATTCCGGTCCGAACAAGAACCACATATTCATCGGGTCACTCTCATGCCACTTGCACTCTTTGCATTGACGATCGCGGCCTATGCGATTGGTACGACGGAATTCGTCATCGTCGGCCTGTTGCCGACGGTTGCCAATGATCTCCACATCACCCTGCCGCTCGCCGGCCTCATCGTCAGCGTCTATGCGCTGGGCGTCACCTTCGGCGCACCCATCCTGACGGCGCTGACCGGGCGGATCGAGCGCAAGCCGCTCCTGCTTGGGCTGATGGCGCTCTTCATTATCGGCCACATCATTGCCGCGCTCAGCCCCGGTTATGAGGTGTTGCTGGTTGCCCGCGTCGTCTCGGCTTTTGCGCATGGCGTATTCTTCTCGGTCGGCTCGACGATCGCTGCCGATCTGGTGCCGGAAAACCGCCGGGCATCAGCCATCGCCATGATGTTCATGGGCTTGACGGTCGCCATCGTGACCGGCGTTCCGCTCGGCACTTTTATCGGCCAGACCTTCGGCTGGCGTACCACCTTTGCTGTCGTCGCCGGTCTCGGTATCGTTGCCTTTGCCGGCATCGCCTTGCTGCTGCCATCGAACCTCAAGAAGGCTCCGCCAGCCAGCATCGGTGAGCAGATCCGCGTGCTTGCCACCGGTCGCTTGCTGCTCGTCTATGCAATGACCGCGCTCGGCTATGGCGGCACCTTCGTTGCCTTCACCTTTCTCGCGCCGATCCTCGAGCAGATCACCGGCTTTGCCTCCTCGGCCGTTGCCGTGATCCTGATGCTCTATGGTGTGGCGATTGCCATCGGCAATGTCGTCGGCGGACGCATCTCCAACCGCGATCCCGTCAAGGCGCTGACCTTCCTGTTCATCGCCCAAGCGCTCGTGCTGGTGCTCTTCGGCTTCACCGCGATTTCACCCTTGCTGACGATCCCGACGCTCGCGATCCTCGGCTTCCTGTCCTTCGCCAACGTGCCGGGCCTGCAGCTCTATGTCGTGCAGCTCGCACGTGAGCTTCGGCCGAATGCAGTCGATGTCGCCTCGGCGCTCAACATTGCCGCCTTCAATCTCGGCATCGCCTTCGGCGCCTGGATCGGTGGGCTGGTCGTCGAATCCCGCTTCGGGCTGGGTGCCACGCCCTTTGTCGCCGCAGCGCTTGTCGCTGTTGCCCTTGGTCTCACCATCAGGAGCGGGGCGCTCGACCGCCGCTCCACGCCTGCCACGGCCGTTGCCAGCGCCGCCTGATCTCTACGCGTTGAAAGGAAACAGCATGAAAATCGTCAGCGCCAATGGCGCCTCCATCCCCACCCTCGGCTTCGGCACGTTCCGCGTGCCGGGTCCTGATGCAGAACGCATGGTCTCGCATGTGCTTGCCGCTGGTTATCGCCACATCGATACTGCGCAGATCTATGGCAACGAGGCTGAGGTTGGAGACGGTATCCGCCGTTCCGGTGTCACCCGTGGTGATCTCTTCCTGACCACCAAGGTCTGGGTCGAGAACTACAAGCACGATGCCTTCGTTGCCTCGGTGGACGAGAGCCTGAAGAAGCTCAAGACCGACTATGTCGACCTGCTGCTTCTCCATTGGCCGAACGAAGCCGTGCCGCTTGCCGAGCAGATCGGTGCGCTGAACGAAGTCGCAAAAGCAGGCAAGGTGTGCCACATCGGTGTCTCGAACTTCAACACCGACCTGATGCGAGAGGCCGTCAAGCTCAGCGGCCTGCCTATCGTCACGAACCAGGTCGAATATCATCCCTATATCGACCAGACGCCGATCCTCCGCGCTGCGAGCCAGCTTGATATGTCGGTCACCGCCTACTATGCGATGGCCGACGGCAAGGTGCTGAAGGATCCAGTGTTACAGGAGATTGCGGCCAAGCACGGCAAGTCGATCGCCCAGATCGTGCTGCGCTGGATCGTGCAGCAGGATGTCATTGCGCTGTCCAAGACTGTCTCGGAAGAGCGGGCGAAGGAAAATGCGGCGATCTTCGATTTCGCGCTGACGGCCGATGAGATGGCGGCGATCCACGCGCTGGCGCGGGCCGATGGCCGTATTGTCAGTCCGCATGGATTGGCGCCGGTCTGGGACAAGGCCGCTTAAGGAAACGGGCGCTTCGGCGCCCATCTCGATTTCGGGCATGGCGCCGGTTTTGCCGTACCGGATCAGCGGCGCTGAAGCGGGTAAGGACCATCCTCGAAGGTCCGGTCGTGATAGCCCTTTGACCCGACGATGAGCGCGAGCGGGCTCCTCCATTCCTTGCCGTCACGCAGGCAATTGAGCACGTGGGCAAAGTCGTATTTTGGGTTCCAGCCGAGCTTTCGTCGGGCGAGCGTGTTGACATAGACACGATCGAACTGCTGGAACATGCTCCAGCCCCGCGCGGCATACAGTGCGGTCATGCCAGGGAACAGGCGTTCCACCGTCGCGGCCGCGTCACGGCGCAGGTCGGCGAGATCAGCCTTCGTAAAGGGCGCAGTCGCAGAAATGATATAGCGGCCGAAACCGATGGACTGCGCCTTGTCGAGTGCCAGCAGATGGGCGTCGACCACGTCCTCGATATCGATGCGGCGATGGAGCAACTCGTTGGCCTGGGCGTTTTCGGCGGAGTAGCGATTGCGGATATCGGGATCGTCGTCATCTTCGGGGAAGAAGCGCGAGGTTCTGAGGATGATGAGCGGCAGAGACATGGTGCGCGCGAAGAGTTCGCAGATGCCTTCGGCTGATATCTTCGTGACACCGTAGATATTGCGGGCGACGGGCAGCACATCCTCGGTGATCCAAGCGGCCGGTTCGCCTGCGGCTGGGCGCAGGGCCGCTCCGAAAGCGCTGGTGGTGCTGGTGAAGACGAAGCTCTTCACACCGGCGGAAAGTGCCTGTTCGAGAAGGTTCAGCGTGCCCGAGACATTGGTGTCGATGAAATCCTGATTGCTGTGCGTTCCGATATGCGGTTTGTGCAGCGTTGCGGCATGGACAACGGCGGTGACACCTGTCAGCGCAGGGCGGATAAAATCGGCATCGGTGATCGAGCCGGTCATATCGGTAAAAGGCGAGGGCTTGATATCGATGCCGCGCGCCTGACGGCCTTGATCTCTCAATGTCCGCATCAGTGCTTCGCCGAGATGGCCAGCGCTTCCCGTCACCAGTATCGTCATTCCATGTCTCCAGTCAGATGACGACGGACGCTACAAAGGCCGCTTCGGCGGAACAACGCATAATTTATGCATCAGGATGCAGGAATTCTGCAGCTCAGCCGACCGTCGTGACCAGCCGTGCCGCACTGCCGTCAGCGAGAAAGATGCGCTCCCACAGCACATGCCCTGCGGCGATGGGCAGGTGCGGATTGCCGTTTGGGCCTGTTTTTAGCATCAGCGAGTTCATTTCGCCCTCATGCCAGCCGAGGCCCGCGAGTTCTCCCTCCGACTTGATGATTTGCTCCGAAGCATAGGAAAACAGCGGCCTGCCCAGGAAATCGGAGAGCGGCAGGCCCCATTCGCCCTGCCGTGCATTGGAAGCGGCCAAAAGCCGGTGGGTGCGGTCGCAGATAAGGTGAACCTTGCTTCGGGAATCTTCGACCAGCCGTCTCAGTGCGGCATCTGCTGAGGATGACGGGGAAGCGAAGACGTTTTCCAGCCGCCTTGCCTGAATGGCTGTGACCGGCAAGATGCCGCGCTCCCAGCGGGAGACGGTCGCCTGGTTGACAGCGAGCAATTCGGCCAGATGCTCCTGCTTCATGTTGCGCAGCCGGCGCATGCGGCGGATTGTCGATCCTGATATCGGCCCTGATATCGGCATGGCTCTTTTCCTTGCCCGTTATCGTAAAGTAGCGGCCCGTATCGCCGCAAGCTAGTGCGGCGGACCCTCGACGTCCCTCTTCAGCCGGTCGAGAATAGAGAGCGCATGCCCGGCATAGGCGCTGATCCAACGGTCGTGGATCTGCTTGATCGGCAGGCTGTTCAGATGGTTCCAGCGTTCCCGGCCTTCCTTCCTGGCAATCACGAGATCGGCTTCTTCAAGCACTTTCAGATGCTGCATGACGGTGCAGCGGTCCATCTCGGGGAAGGCCTCGCAGAGCGCGCCTGTCGTGCGCGGCTCTTCCTTCAGAAGATCAAGAATGTCGCGGCGGCGGCGATGTGCCAGCGCCTTGAAAATGGGGTCGTCATCCGATTCGCTTGACATGTTATAGTTTTATAACATAATTACATCGGATACAACGGAGAAGAGGAGGAAGTCGCATGTCCCTCAATATTCGCGTTTCGGGCCGCATCGGCCGCCCGGTGGCTGATGTCTTCGATGCAGTCGTCAATCCGAAGAAGCTGTCGAGCTATTTCACCACGGTGGGCGGTGCTAGCGCGCCGCTGGCGCAGGGCACGACAGTAACCTGGTGGAAGGATGTGCCGGTCGAGGTGGTCGAGCTGGTGCCCGACAGCAAGATCGTGCTGCGCTGGGACGGGGCCACGGACGAAGAGAAAAAGCCGTACAAAACCCTCGTAGAGATGAATTTCAAACCGCTGGATGACGGTGGCACCATGGTGACCATTGCCGAAGACGGCTGGCGCGAGGATGAGCTGGGGCGGCGCGGAACCTATCAGAATCTCGAAGGCTGGACGCAGATGTTCTGCTGCATGAAGGCCTTCGTCGAATACGGCATCAATCTGCGAGAGGGCATGTTCCTCAGCGAGATGCGCGGCGAACAGGCAAGAGCGCCGGAAGGCTGAGGGGGAAGCCATGTCCGATCTTATCTATGGCGGCATTGACGTCGCGATGAAGGTTCCGCCTCATCGGTATGAGGCAACCGTCGCTTTCTACCGCGACGTGGTGCAGTTGAAGGAAATCGAAGGGGACGATGTCTCCTTTGAATTGGGGCCGATCCGGCTCTGGATCGACAAGGTGCCGACCATGAGCCAGGCCGAGCTCTGGCTGGAATTCATGACGCCGGATTTCGACCGCGCTGCGGAGCATCTGGAGAAAGCCGGCGTTCCGCGCTGCGATCCCATCGAGCCGCTGCCCTCCAGCCTCCGCGGTGGCTGGATCCTTAATCCGGCTGGCATCGTGCATCTGGTAAGGGAGAGCCGCGGCTGACTGCAATCCAGAGAGCCATCGCGATGGTGCCGATGCCGCACCGAGCAGGCAGAAGATCATATAGCCGCCGACGAGGCGGCTATATACGTGTTGGACGCTTGGAATTACGCGCCAATGACGGCAGATTGTTAAGTGCGAAAGATAGAGCCGTACAATAGAGGTATTCGCCTTTGTGACGGAGACTTTGCTTGCCTGTCACGATGCCGGTGCTAGTTTCCGGAATCATATCGATTAAATCCCAGGAGATTTCATATGCAGCTTGGTATGGTTGGTTTGGGCCGTATGGGTAATTACATGGTCCAGCGCTTGATGCGGGGCGGCCACGAATGCGTGGTCTATGATGCCAAGCCGGAAAGTGTCACCGAGCTTGTCGGCCTCGGCGCAGAGGGCAGCGCCTCTCTTGAAGAATTCGTCTCGAAGCTCGCCCGCCCGCGCGCCGTTTGGCTGATGCTGCCGGCTGCGATCACCGACAAGGTGATTGCCGCACTTCTTCCGCTGCTGCATGACGGCGATATCCTGATCGACGGCGGCAACTCCTATTATCACGATGACATCCGCCGCGGCGCGGAACTTATCACCAAGGGCATTCACTATGTGGACGTCGGCACCAGCGGCGGCGTCTTCGGCCTCGAGCGCGGCTATTGCCTGATGATCGGCGGCGAGAAGGGTATCGTGCAGCATCTGTCGCCGATCTTCGCAACGCTGGCACCGGGCAACGGCACCGCGGAAGCCTCGCCGAACCGCACACCGGAAGCTGCGGCTCTCAGCACTGCGGAGCAGGGCTTCCTGCATTGCGGCCCGCATGGCGCCGGCCATTTCGTCAAGATGGTGCATAACGGCATCGAATACGGCCTGATGGCTGCCTATGCCGAGGGCCTTAACATCCTGAAGCACGCTAACGTCGGTGCACTGACACATGAGGCCGATGCCGAGACGGCGCCGCTCTCCCATCCGGAATTCTACCAGTACGATTTCAATCTGCCGGAAATTGCCGAAGTCTGGCGCCGCGGCAGTGTCATCACCTCCTGGCTGCTCGACCTGACGGCCGATGCGCTGCACAAGGATCCGGTCCTTACCCAATATGCCGGCCGCGTTTCGGATTCCGGCGAAGGCCGCTGGACGATCATGGCCGCCATCGATGAAAGCGTGCCGACGCCGGTGCTCAGCGCCGCACTGCACGGCCGCTTCTCCTCGCGCGACCAGGACGAGTTCGCAAACAAGGTGCTTTCAGCCATGCGCGCCGGCTTCGGCGGCCATGCCGAAAAGCCGCACAAATAAGCGAAGCATATTGATGCTTATATCAGCCGCCGGCCGGAAGGTCCGGTGGCTTTCTTTTTGCCGGTATTCAGCTAGACCATTTGTTCGGCTGGCATTTCCGCTGCAGCACTTGCATAAATGCCTGACGTACAAAACCGGAGGCGGGCATGGGGCGAATTTCTGCGATCGGCATCTGCGGCATCATGCTGTTGCTTTCTCTTTTCAGTGCCGTTTATGCGCAGACGCCGGCAGCTTCCACTGATGTTGCACCACCGCCTGCCCAAGTGCGGCAGATGATGGAGTTGATGCAGACGCCGGAGGTCAAGCAATGGATGGCGACGCAAATGGCGGCGCCGGCAGGTTCCGATGGCAATGACCAGGAAATGTCGATATTGTCCGACCGCCTTCAGCATGCCCGCCGACACATCGCCATGGTGTCCGGTGCGGCCATGACGCTGCCATCAGAAATCGCGCGGGCTTCATCGCTTCTTCTTGGCGAATTGAGAGCGGCGGGTCCACTTCGCATGGCCGTGCAGTTTCTCGCCATCCTCATCATCGGATTCATCGTCGAAATCCTGGTGCGGAGGGCCGTGCGTGAAAGGCGGGAGCGAGCAGCAGAGATGACCGGCACGCGGCTTGCCGCGCGCATCATTCCTGCCATCGTCTTCGGTCTCGCAACGGGGCTTGCATTGGTCAGCTTCAACTGGCCACCGGTCAGCCAAAATATCGCGATCGCCATTGCCATCGCTGTCGTCGTGCAGCGTTTCGCCGTTTCCATCGGCGGTGTCATCGTCGATCTCGTCACCCTGTCGCGCGGCGAGGGCGAGACCGTTGCGGTTGACCCGGCCGTCGCGCAATTCTGGTTTCGGCGCTGCACGTTATTCATCATCTATTTTGTTTTCGGCTGGGTCGTTCTCCAAGCGATGGAGCCGCTCGGCTATTCGATGGCCACGCGTTATCTGGTCGGCTATGTGCTCGGTATTGGCCTCTTTTTGATTGCCACGGAGGCGGTCTGGTCGCGGCCGGGCAATGAAACGAGGCGCAGCCATGCGGTTACCTGGCTGTTGATCCTCTATTTCCTGCTGCTCTGGGGCATCTGGGTGCTGAGCTTCGATTGGCTGCTTTGGGTCTGCATCTATGTGCTGCTGCTGCCGAGAGTGCTTGCCGTCTCGACGCTTGCGGTCAAATCACTCCACAATGCCGAAGCGGGTTTTCTCGCCAAGCGCCGGATTGCGACCGTGTTGCTCGACCGCGGCGTGCGGGCTCTGATCATCGCCTTTGCGGCGATCTGGCTCGGGCGCATGCTCGGCGTCGAAACCGCCACGATGATGACGTCGAATGAAACGATGGTTGACCGGGTGGCGCGCGGCATCATCGGCGGTATCGTCATTTTGCTTGCAGCCGATCTGCTCTGGCATCTCGTCAAGGCCTATATCGACGGCAAGCTTCTGGATTCTCCTGTCGATGGCCCAATCGGCGACGAGGAGAAAGTCAAGCGCGCCCGTCTGCAGACGCTGCTGCCGATCTTCCGCAATATCCTCGCGGTCGTCATTGTCGTGATTGCCATCCTGATGGTGCTTTCGGGCCTCGGTATCGAGATCGGACCGCTGATCGCCGGCGCCGGCGTCGTCGGCGTTGCCGTCGGCTTCGGCGCGCAGACCATCGTCAAGGATGTCATCAGCGGCATGTTCTATCTGTGGGACGATGCTTTCCGCGTTGGCGAATATATCGAAAGCGGCAGCCACAAGGGCGTGGTCGAAGCTTTCAGCCTGCGTTCCGTTAAACTCCGCCACCATCGCGGGCCGCTAACCACGGTGCCCTTCGGCGAGCTTGGGGCCGTCAAGAACCTCAATCGCGATTGGACGATCGACAAGATCAGCCTGAACGTGACCTACGACACCGATCTCGTGAAGACGAAGAAGATCATCAAGCAGATCGGCCAGCAACTGCTCGATAACCCGGAGTGGGGTCCGAATATCATCGAAACGCTGAAGATGAAGGGTGTGGAGCAGTTCGGCGAGTTCGCAATCGAACTCCGCCTTTCTATGATGACCAAACCCGGCGAGCAGTTCGTTATCCGCCGCAATGCACTGGCGATGATCCGCAATGCCTTCAAGGAGAACGGCATCGAATTCGCCGTTCCGACCGTGCAAGTTTCGGGTGAGCGCGAGATTGAGGCGAACGTTGCCGCGGCGCGTTACGCGGCTCAAGCCCGTGCCGGGAGTGAGCCGGCGGCCTGATCTTCAAATGCAAGGCGAAGCTTACGAAATTGCAATGCGATCAAGCCTGTGCACTGCGCAAATTTGCCCCAATTGAGGATGAAGGAGGCGGCAAGTGCGCGGGTATGGGTAGCCGCAACATGGTTCATAGAGCTTGCATGTTGCTTATGTTACGTCTCTCAAAAGAGATTCCCGCCAGATTGGCAATTGCAGCAGGTACGAGATGTCGGGTCACGGCAAGTTGGAAGAGAATTCAGAGACTGATGAGGGCTTTTCCTTTGGCGCAGTTTTCCGGCGCTACCGCACTCCGCTGACGGCTCTTGCCACGCTCGTCATTTTTTGCCTTGTCGGTTACGCGATCATGCAGCTGACAGATGAAGTGCGCTATGACGACGTCGTAGAGGCCCTGGCGGAAACCCGGCTGAGTTCGATCCTGCTCGCCCTGTTCTTTACCGCGCTGAGCTTTCTGGCACTCGTCTTCTACGATCTCAACGCCATCGATTATATCGGCAAGCGGCTGCCTTTTCCGCATGTCGCGCTCACGGCCTTCAGCGCCTATGCGGTCGGCAACACTGCCGGTTTCGGCGCGCTGTCGGGTGGGGCGATCCGTTACCGCGCCTATACCCGGCTCGGACTTTCGCCTGAAGATATTGGCCGCGTCATCGCCTTCGTGACGCTGTCCTTCGGCCTTGGCCTTGCTGCTGTGGCGGCGATCGCGCTTCTCATCATCGCCGATGAGATCGCGCCGCTGATCAGTGTCAGCAGCCTGTGGCTTCGTATCATCGCGGCTGTCATCCTGGCGATTCTCGGCTCTCTCATGGTGCTCGGCCGCGAGGGCCGGGTGATCGAGATCGGGTCGATCGCACTTCGCCTGCCGGATTCGCGCACCTGGTCGCGTCAGTTCCTGGTGACTGCCTTCGATATCGCAGCCTCCGCCACGGTGCTTTACGTGCTCCTGCCGCAGACGGCGATTGGCTGGCCGGTGTTCCTGGCGGTTTATGCGATTGCCGTCGGGCTTGGCGTGCTGAGCCATGTGCCGGCGGGCCTCGGCGTTTTTGAGACAGTCATCATCGCTTCGCTCGGCAGCGCGGTGAATATCGATGCCGTTCTCGGCTCGCTGGTTCTCTATCGCCTAATCTATCACGTCTTGCCGCTGCTGATTGCCATTCTCGCGGTTTCGGCGACCGAGCTACGCCGCTTCGTGGATCATCCGGCCGCGTCCAGCGTGCGGCGCATCGGCGGGCGGCTGATGCCGCAGCTTCTTTCGGCGCTGACGCTGCTCCTGGGGGTCATGCTGATCTTTTCGAGCGTGACGCCGACGCCCGATCAGAACCTCGAATTCCTCTCCAACTATCTGCCGCTGCCGATGGTGGAAGGCGCGCATTTCCTCTCCAGTCTGCTCGGTCTTGCGCTGGTCGTTGCCGCTCGCGGACTGGGCCAGCGGCTTGATGGTGCCTGGTGGGTGGCGGTGTTTTCCGCCGTCGCTGCCCTGACGCTCTCTCTGCTGAAGGCGATCGCCCTTGTCGAGGCAGCCTTCCTTGCCTTTCTGGTCTTCGGCCTGTTCGTCAGCCGCCGGCTCTTTACCCGTCATGCTTCGCTTCTCAACCAGGCGATGACGGCATCCTGGCTGATGGCGATTGCCGTGATCATCGTCGGTGCGGTTGTCATCCTGCTCTTCGTCTATCGCGACGTGGAATACAGCAACCAACTCTGGTGGCAGTTTGAATTCGCGGCGGAAGCGCCACGCGGCCTGCGTGCTGTACTCGGCATCACCATCATTTCCTCGGCGATCGCCATTTTCAGCCTGCTGAGGCCGGCGACCTTCAAGCCGAAGCCGGCGGATGAGGAGGCGGTCCGCCGTGCGGTAGAGATCGTCGAGAAACAGGACAGTGCGGACGCCAATCTCGTGCGCATGGGGGATAAGTCCATCATGTTCTCGGAAAACGGCGACGCCTTCATCATGTATGGCCGGCAGGGCCGGTCGTGGATAGCGCTGTTCGATCCAATCGGCGATCATCATGCGGTGCAGGAACTGGTCTGGCGCTTCGTGGAAGCGGCGCGCGCCGCAGGCTGCCGCGCAGTCTTCTACCAGATTTCGCCGGCGCTGCTTTCGCACTGCGCCGATGCTGGCCTGCGCGCTTTCAAGCTCGGCGAACTGGCGGTGGCCGATCTGCGCACCTTCGAGATGAAGGGCGGCAAATGGGCGAACCTGCGTCAGACCGCAAGCCGCGCGCAGCGCGACGGTTTGGAATTCGCCGTTGTCGAACCCGCCGATATCCCTGAAATCATCGGCGAGCTCTCCGCCGTTTCCAACGCCTGGCTCGAACATCACAACGCCAAGGAGAAGGGCTTCTCACTCGGCGCCTTCGATCCGGACTATGTGACGTCGCAGCCGGTCGGCGTTCTCAAGAAAGACGGCCGGATCGTCGCCTTTGCCAATATCCTCGTCACCGCGGCGAAAGAGGAGGGGACGATCGACCTCATGCGTTTCTCGCCCGACGCGCCGAAGGGGGCGATGGACTTCCTGTTCGTGCAGATCATGGAATATCTGCGCGCCCAGGGCTTTAAGCATTTCAACCTCGGCATGGCGCCCCTCTCCGGCATGTCGAAACGCGAGGTGGCGCCCGTCTGGGATCGTATCGGCGGGACAGTCTTCGAACACGGCGAGCGCTTCTACAACTTCAAGGGGCTTCGTGCCTTCAAATCCAAGTTTCATCCGCACTGGCAACCGCGCTATCTTGCGGTTTCCGGAGGAGGCAATCCGATGATCGCATTGATGGATGCGACATTTCTGATTGGGGGCGGATTGAAAGGGGTAGTGAGAAAATGATGAAAAACATATTGTTTGCTGCTGCATGCGTCAGCATTCTCGCAGCCGCGCCGGCCTATGCTGCCGATGAAACCACCCAGAGTTTCGAAACGGGCCTGATCCCTTCGCCGCACATCTTCCTGCCGCAGGGCGAAGTGAAGGGTGCCGTCTTCCTGATTTCCGATGCGGCCGGCTGGGGTGACTACGAAAAGACCGAGGCTGACCGCCTGGTTTCGCAGGGCTCCGTCGTCATCGGCGTCGACTTTCCGTCCTATATGGAAGCGCTCAATCGCTACGACGTCAGCCTCAACGACGGCTGCATCTATACGGTTTCCGATATTGAATCGCTGAGCCAGCAGGTGCAGCGCGCCGCCGGCAACAGCCCCTATCACCTGCCTATCATTGCCGGCATCGGCGAGGGCGGCGCTCTGGCTTTGGCCATTGCCGCGCAGACGCCTGATGCGACGATAGGCCAGACATTCGCCGTCGATCCGCGTGCAGGTATTCCGCTTGCCAAGGTGCTTTGCACGCCCGCAGCAAGACAGGTGGTCGGCGATCGCAGCGTCTATGGGCTTACCGACGGCACTCTTCCGGACCCTGTTATCGCTACTTTCACGCCCAAGGCGGACAAGGATGGCCGCACTCATGTCGAGAATCTGAAGAAGGTCCACGATGCGATTGAAATCCGCAAATCGTCCGATGATGCGCAGACCGTATTTGCCGACACACTTGACGACCTGGTGACGGCTTCGGGCGCCTTCGACAATCCGCTCGGCCTGCCGCTTGCCGTTCTCGACACCATGCCGAACCTCGATACGATGGCGGTGATCTATTCCGGCGACGGTGGCTGGCGCGACATCGATAAGGAAGTGGGCGGCATGCTGCAGAAGGAAGGCATTCCGGTCGTCGGCATCGACTCGTTGCGCTATTTCTGGACGGAGCGGAAGCCGCAGGAAACGGCCGACGATCTTTCGCGCATCATCGAGTTTTACCGCAAGCAGTGGAAGGTGAAACATGTCCTGCTGATCGGCTACTCTTTCGGCGCGGATATCCTGCCAGCCACCTATCAGCTACTGAAACCGGCCGACAAGACGGTGGTGGCGCAGATTTCGCTTCTGTCGATGTCGCATCAGGTCGATTACGTCATCTCCGTCATGGGGTGGCTCGGCCAGAAGACTGAAGGTGCCGGCGGCGATCCCGTCAAGGATCTCAAGGGTGCCGATCCGAAGCTCGTCCAGTGCATATATGGTAAGGACGATGATGACGATGTGGCCTGCCCCGCCGTCAAGGATCTCGGCGGCGAGGTCATCGAACTGCCGGGCGATCATCACTTCGACGAGAATTATGATCTTTTGACCAAGACGATCATCGATGGCCTGAAGGCGCGCCTCAAGGGTTAGCGCATCAGCATCGCCTCGCTCCAGCCAAGAGCGGCGATCTCGCCGCCCCGGAACCTCGCATCGTCATCGACGATGAATTCGTCGAGTTGCGGCGGAGCGACGCTGCTGCCCGAGAGCATGGCATGCACCTGCCCGCGATGGTGCGTCTGATGCTGGAAGAGGTGGCTCAACACATCCTCCATGCGCTCCCGCTGGACGCGGCCGTTTCGCTGAAGCTCCATGATGGAGACAAGCTTCTCTGGCGTCAGCACTTCGCAGATGGCAACAAGGCGCTGATCGACCTTCACTTGCTCCGCGGAGAGCGATGGCAGGTCATCGAAGGGCTCTTCGACGTCGAAGGCGCGAAGGCCGAGGGTGCCGCCTTCGAGGCCATCGACATAGAACCAGTCGACCGTGAGGATGTGGTTCAACGTCGATTTGATCGACGGAAAAAAGCTTGTGCGCGTGGCTTCGAATTCACCCGGTTTGAGGGTCGCGCAGGCGGCAAGAAGCCGGTTGTTCGCCAAGGCG
This sequence comes from Rhizobium sp. ZK1, assembly GCF_047782645.1. NCBI lineage: Bacteria > Pseudomonadati > Pseudomonadota > Alphaproteobacteria > Hyphomicrobiales > Rhizobiaceae > Rhizobium > Rhizobium sp. ZK1. The sequence goes on along the minus strand of NZ_CP180586.1, from coordinate 3,366,690 downwards.
TTGTTATAGGCGAGCTTCCGGAACATGCGGCAGGGATCGAAACTCGGCATCGCGTCTTCTCCTCAGAGCATTTCCTACGAAAGGCGAAAATGCTCCATCTCTTTGTTTTCAAGCAATTCCGGACGCAAAAACTGCTTCACACTTTTGCTGGAATAGCTCTAATCCTTGTCGTCGAGATCGCCGTCGCGCCACACCAGGTGACGAGGTGAGGTGGGCAGGTTTTCGATCTCACCGGCAAGGAAATAGGGCGGAATATCGAGTGCCGTCAGAGCCTGAAATGTCGCGGGCACCCATTTGAATTCCAGATGGTTGTCGCCATCCTCCACCCGGTGAATGATCTCTTGCGTGCGGAAGGGGAAATCCTGGGGTATTTCCATGAGATAGTAGAAGCCGAGTTCGTGCCAGTCGCGCCCCTCGTAACGGAAGAAATTCTCGACGGTCCAGAGCAGACGGCTGACTGTGACCTCGACGCCGAGTTCTTCCATCATCTCCCGCTTCAGCGTTTCCTCGGAGGTTTCGCCGATCTCGGCACGGCCGCCGGGAAACGTCCAGAAAGGTTCGTGAACGGCGCGATGGACAAGCACGTGGCCGTCGCGAAAGCCGAGTCCGGCAATGCGGTAGTTGAAGCGCTGGCTGCCTGCATTGAGGCGAACGACAGTTCTCTTGGGCATGATATTATCCGAGGTCGATAACCACTATCTCCGGCGGAATGCCGAAGCGCACGGGCGCGATGGAGCAGCCGAGCCCGCCGGAAACGATGACGTTCCGACCGTTTTCTACAATATGGCCATAGGCATAGCGATCGCCATAACGCGAAGGCACGATCGGCGAATAACCGAGAAGACGGATCTGTCCGCCATGCGTATGGCCGGAAAGAGTGAGCGACACACGTTCGGGCACGCGCGGAAAAATATCGGGCTCGTGGGCAAGCAAGACAATGGGCGCGTCGTCGGAAACCTGCGCGAGCGTTCCGTCGAGATCATCGAGACCCTGCATTCGGCTGCGGCCCCATTTCCTCCCCGGCAGGAGCGCCAGCTGGTCCTCCAGACCTGCCAGCCAAAAGCCATGTCCGTCCTTTTCCAGCCGGATGGCGCGATTGCTGTAGACGGAGATACCCGCTTCAGTCAAAGCTCTGTGTCCGAAGGTGTCGCCTCCACCATTCATCTGTGCGGTTCTGTCTTCCCACCAATCATGGTTGCCCATGATCGCATGAACGCCGAGCGGGGCCTTGAGCGTTGCCAGCGCCTTCGACCATTCACTGGAATGGACATAGCGCGTCACCATGTTCATGCCGGCCGCGTAGTCGCCGAGCAGGAGTGTGATATCACCTTCCAGCTCGTTGGCGCGGGCACAGATCGAAGCGATGCGGTCTTTGGACATCCAGGGTTCGCAGGCATGGAAATCGGCCAGTGCGACAAGGCGCAGCTTCAGGCCGGGAGTCCATCCCGGCGGGGTCAGCCTGTAGCGGGAAATTGCCAGCCGGGCCAGCGGTTCATAGGCGAAGGCATATCCGCCGAGTGCCATGAGGCCTGCAAAGCTGCCGCCCATGAGTTTAAGAAAGCCGCGCCGGCTGATCAATCAATCGTCCTCCCGGAACAGCCCGAACTGCGCAGCCTCCATATCCTTCGGCGGCTGCATGCCAAGATGTTTCCATGCGATTGCGGTCAGAACGCGGCCACGCGGGGTACGCTGGATGAAGCCCTGCTGGATCATGTAAGGCTCGATAATGTCCTCGATCGCGTCGCGTGGCTCGGAGAGGCCGGCGGCAATGGTTTCGATGCCGACCGGGCCGCCGCCGAAATTGACTGCGATCATGTTGAGGTAGCGCTTGTCGAGCTGGTCGAGGCCGACATTGTCGACCAGCAGGCGGGTCAGCGCCTCATCGGCGATCTCGCGGGTGACGGCTTCGGCCTTTGCGACTTCGGCGAAGTCGCGCACGCGGCGCAGCAGGCGGCCGGCGATACGCGGCGTGCCGCGGGCGCGCCGCGCAATCTCGCGGGCGCCGTCATCGGTCATGCCAAGGCCCATCAGGCGGGCGCCGCGGCGAACGATCAGCTCCAGTTCCTCCACCGTATAGAAGGAGAGGCGCACCGGAATGCCGAAACGGTCGCGCAGCGGCGTGGTCAGCAGGCCGAGGCGGGTGGTGGCGGCAACGAGCGTGAATTTCGACAGGTCGATCTTTACCGAGCGGGCGGCCGGGCCTTCGCCGATGATGAGGTCGAGTTGGAAGTCTTCCATCGCCGGATAGAGGATTTCCTCGACCGCCGGGTTGAGGCGGTGGATTTCGTCGATGAAGAGAACGTCACGCTCTTCGAGATTGGTCAGCAACGCGGCCAGATCTCCGGCCTTCGCAATGACGGGGCCTGAGGTGGAACGGAAATTGACGCCGAGTTCCTTCGCCATGATCTGCGCCAGCGTCGTCTTGCCGAGGCCCGGCGGACCGACGAAGAGAACATGGTCCAGCGCTTCACCGCGGTTCTTGGCGGCTTCGATGAAGATCTTGAGGTTGGCGCGCGCCTCCGCCTGGCCGGTGAATTCGTCCAGAGACTGTGGGCGCAGGGTGGTATCCAGGTCTTCGCCACGCTTTTCAGGCGTTATCAGGCGGGCATCCGTCATCAGGCATTTCCGTTCAAAGCTTGCTCAAGTCCATACACCAAGCGGCAGCCATTGACACCCTGCCGTGGCATCAACGCGAAAGTTCCCGCAGGCCGAGACGGATCAGCTTGGCGCTGTCTGCGTCCTCGCCGGCCGTCTTCATGGCAGCGGCAACCGCGTTGGCAGCCTGGTCTCGCGAATAGCCGAGATTGGTCAAGGCCGAGACGGCGTCAGCCACGGGAGCTGGAGCTACACCTTCGCCAATCTCCTGTTTGAGGCCGATATTGATCGCCTCGCCGGCAAAGGCAGGCGCCTTGTTCTTAAGTTCGGTGACGATGCGGATCGCGACCTTGGGGCCGACCCCCTGGGCGCGTGAGACGGCGGTCTTGTCCTGGAGGGCGATTGCATTGGCAAGTTCGGGAGGGGTCAGGGTCGAAAGGACGGCAAGCGCCACCTTCGCGCCGACGCCCTGCACGCTCTGCAGCAGGTTGAACCATTCGCGTTCGAGCTGCGTCTGGAAACCGAAGAGCTTGAGCTGGTCCTCACGCACATAAGTTTCGATGAAGAGCACACAGGCTTCTCCCACGGAACCGAGCTTCGAGAGCGTGCGCGACGAACAATAGGCGACGTAGCAGACGCCATGCACATCCACGAGCACATAATCGTCACCGATCTCGTCTATGGTGCCTTTCAGCTTGCCGATCATGATCTTGTTCCGTCAGGGATGAGTTTCAGGTGAAATAATATCGAGCGAAGGGAAATAGGAGCGGTAGCGGGACGCATCACGGGTCAGCAGGCGGTGCCGATGCCATTCCGCGTGGGCAGCAACCAAAAAATCGGGAAGCGTCCGTTCCCGCTGGCCACCCGCAGTCCGATAGTGACGATGAGCTTGCCCTGCACGGAAGGCTGCCTCGAAAGGCAAGTTCTCTCGTTCAAGATTAAGCCAGGCAAAGGCAAGCAGAAGCTTCTCCTCTGTCAGCGGTGCGGCGCCGAGCTCAGCCCAGACGACCGGGGTCAGCACCAGATTTCCCTCAGAGGCGCAACGTTTCAGCGCGTCAAGCGACCAATGGCGAAATGAGCTTTGCGGTCCCAAAATGTCGATGAGAATATTCGTGTCAATGACGGTCGAGATCTTCACGCGGACCTCTTAGCCATTCCATATATTCATCCGTCGTCATGCCATCGAAGTCCAGTAGTCCCTCTACGCTGGCAGCCCATTCCTCGAAGTTGCGAATCTGTAAGCTGTTTTCGTTGACCTTCACCAAAAGGGCTGCATCGTCTTTCGCGATAAACTCCACCTCAGATCCCGGGACGATTCCAAGTCTGTCGCGGATTTCCTTAGGGATGGTCACCTGGCCTTTTTCGGTCACGCGCATGGTAATACCTCTGCGGTAATACCTAGCTGTCGGCCCGGAACAAGTCAAGAACAAATCAGCCGGCGAGTGCCTGTCGCATCTTGTTTCCGCCGCGGTGATGGGCGTGGCAGATGGCGATCGCCAGGGCGTCGGCGGCGTCGTTGCCCTTGAACTCCGCCTTTGGCATCAGAATTTTCAGCATCATATGAATTTGCTGCTTATCGCCGTGGCCGACGCCGATGACAGTTTTCTTCACGGCGTTCGGCGCATATTCAGACACCGGGAGGCCGGCGCGGGCCGGCACCAGCATGGCGATGCCGCGAGCCTGGCCGAGCTTCAGGGTGGCCACCGCATCCTTGTTGACGAAGGTCTGTTCGACGGCGGCCTCATCCGGCTGGTAGGAATGGACCACATCGGCAAGGCCGTCATGCAGCTGGCAAAGGCGGGAAGCGAGGTCCATGTCGCCATCAGAAGTGACTGTTCCCGAGGCAACGAAGCGCAGAGAATTGCCGAGCGTATCGATGATGCCCCATCCGGTGCGGCGAAGGCCGGGATCGATACCGATGATGCGAATCGTGTTTTGCATGGTTCACCCTATAGCGATGGCGAAATAAGTGCCATTGATATGTGAACAAAGCAAAAACATACCTTGTTTTTGCGGGATCGCATTTACCGCGAATTAAACCGGATGCCTGAATTCTAATCCATCAAATGTCAGAGGGCTGACTTTCGCAAAGCTTAAGGCTTCCGATGGTCTGTTTTCAGTTCAACCGGCGGGTGTTGTCTTCGTGATTCCACTCGCCGGCGGCGCCGTTTCGGAAGGGTTCGTTTTTCATGGCTCAGAGATTTCAGTCCCTGTCCTTCAAGGTGATAGCCACCTTCATCCTGCTGACCACGCTTTCGGTCGCTGTCATCAATATCCTCGCCTATTTTGCCAGCAGCCGCGTTTCCGACGAGCAGGCGCTGAAGGCCAAGGAGAGCGTACTGATCTTCCGCGGCGACATGCTGCAGGATCAGCTTGTACAGCTTGAGAATCAGGCGACCTCGATTGCGCGTATCGAAGCGCTGCAGATGGCGATCACCAGCCTGAAGAGCGGCTGGAAGACAATCGAGAAAAGCTCGGGCGATGCCCGCGGAGAGCTGAAGAAGGTCTTTGTTACCAACAATCCGAACCCGGCCGACCAGCGCGAAAAGCTTGCCAAGCCGGAGGCGCCGAGCGGATTCTATTATTCGAACCATGAGAAGACGCAAAGCGAAGTAGCCCGCGATCTCGCTGACACGGCCTTCGGTGACTTCCTGATCGTCGATCTCGACGGCACCGTGCTCTATTCCTACAAGAAGAATGACGATTTTGCCGAAAACCTGAAGTCGGATGCCTGGAAGTCGACCGGCGCGGGTATCGCCTATGCCAAGGCGATCGAGAATACCGCCAACGCGACTGACGATTCCGCGCCGACGGCCTTTTCCGGCCTGCGCGTCGATGCCAAAAGCGGCAAGTCGGCGATCTTCTATGCCGTGCCGATCGTCAAGCTCGGCCAGGCGAAGGGTCTGATGCTGTTCAAGGTGCGCGACGATGTCGTCACCAGCATTCTAGCGAAGGGTATCGTGGCCGGCGGCACGGCACAGGCGGCGATCATTTCAAGCGACGGCTCGGCCGTCGGTCTTAATGCATCCGGCCAGCTTGCGACGCTCGATACTGCGCCGTTCACCTTTGCGAAGGATGCGCTAGCGAGCTCGGCGATGACGGTTGCGGATTTCGAGCGCGCCGATGGTGCAGCACGCGCTTATGTGCGCGGCATCGACTATCGCGGTGACCGGTTCCTCGTCGTCGAAAGCGTGCTGCTCAGCGAATTGAATGCCGGCTCCATCGAGATCGCCACGCTGCTGACCTGGATCGGCATCGGCGTTCTCGTCATCATGGCTGTTGCCACAGGGCTCATTACCAACTTCCTGTTCTCGCCGCTCGCCCGCCTTGCGGGCGTGACTCGCGAAGTCGCTGACGGCAATCTGGAAGTCGAGATCGGCAGCCAGAACCGCAAGGACGAGATCGGCACGATGGCGCAGGCGCTTGCTCGTTTCAAGCAGTCGCTGATCGAAGGCCGTCAACTTGAAGCAGCAAGCGAGCAGACGCGTGCGCGGGCCGAAAGCGAGCGCCAGCAGAACCTTGCGCAGCGGGAGGCGGAAGCCCGCAGCCTGCAGGATGTCGTCGCGGCGCTTGATGACGGGCTTCATCACCTTGCGAGCGGCGATCTTGCCTATCAGATCGAAACCCGCTTCCCGAGCGAACTCGAAAGCCTGCGTGTGAACTTCAACGAGGCGCTGGCAACGCTCAGCGAAACGATGACGGCGATCGGCGGCAATTCGATGGCTGTACGCGCCGGCTCCGAGGAGATGCGCACAGGAGCAGATGAACTGGCCGGCCGCACCGAGCGGCAGGCAAGCTCGATCACCGAGACGGCCAATGCGATCAACGCGATCACTCAATCGGTGCGCGTGCAGATCGAACGGGCCGAACAGGCCGAGCGTATCGCCCGCGATGCCAAGAAGGAAACGGTCGGCTCCAGCCAAATCATGCGCGAGACGATTGCGGCGATGGAAGCGATCCAGGCCTCTTCGCGCCAGATCAACACGATCATCTCCGTTATCGACGATATCGCCTTCCAGACCAATCTGCTGGCGCTGAATGCCGGCGTCGAGGCAGCGCGTGCCGGCGAAAGCGGCAAGGGCTTTGCGGTCGTCGCCATGGAAGTGCGCGAACTGGCGCAGCGGTCTTCGAGCGCCGCCAAGGAAATCTCCAGCCTGCTGCAGAAATCCACGCATGAGGTCGAAAGCGGCGTGGCGCTGGTCGAACGGGCAGGGCTGGCGCTGATCGGCATCGGCGGCCATGTCGAGGCTATCAACGGTCAGATCAATGAGATCATGGAATCGACTCGCGAGGAGGCCGATACGCTGCGGCAGATCAACAGCGCGGTCGCCGAGCTTGATTCCATGACGCAGCAGAATGCGGCGATGGTCGAGGAGACGACGGCCGCGATCCATCGTCTGGCAACGGAAGCTGTGGAGATGGACCGCCAGCTCGGCAATTTCACCCTTGCCGAAGGATATCAGCAGCACAGCGCCGACGTGCATCAGCTGCGCAGGCGGGCCTGATCGCATCATGCTGATCCGGTTCGAAAGGCCTGAGGATGCGGATGCCATTCACGAGCTGACTTGGGTGGCGTTCGAGCCGATGCCTTACAGCAACAATACCGAAGCGCGGATCGTCAGGGATCTTCGTGGGTCGGGTGATTTGACACTGTCGCTCGTCGCCGAAGAAGGCGGGCAGATCATCGGCCATGTCGCCTTCTCGCCCATCACAATCGGTGACATCAAGGATGGGTGGTATGGGCTCGGGCCGATTTCGGTAAAGCCGGAGCGGCAGCGGCAGGGGATCGGCAGAGCGTTGATCCTGAAAGGGCTCGATCTGCTGATAGCGCGTGGTGCGAGGGGCTGCGCGCTGATCGGCGATCCCGCGGTTTATCGCGGCGCGGGCTTCGAAAGCGATGGAAAGCTGACTTATGGCGATCTCGATACGGGATATGTCCAGCGGATCGTCTTCAAGGGATCGCCACCATCAGGCGCATTGAAATTCTCCCCGGCTTTCGACGAATGACGGTTATTTTCCGCGGCAGCTTTTGTTTGCGCCGCGATTTGGAATAGCGCCATAGCGAACCTACATAAGCCGCACTCCCATTCTTGCGCGGCAGGTTTCCATGGTTCCCTTTTCCATTCTCGATCTTTCCCCTGTGGCAGACGGCACGACCATCAGCCAATCCTTTGCGGCGTCGAAGCTCATGGCACAGAAGGCGGAGGAATTCGGCTATACGCGCTTCTGGATGGCGGAGCATCATGGCATGCCCGGTGTCGCGAGTGCGGCGACTTCGGTCATTCTCGGGCAGATCGGGGTGGTGACGAAGACCATCCGCATCGGCTCCGGCGGCGTGATGCTGCCGAACCACGCGCCGCTCGTCATCGCCGAGCAGTTCGGCACGCTGGAAGCGTTGTTTCCTGGCCGCGTCGATCTCGGTCTCGGCCGCGCGCCGGGAACGGACATACGCACGGCGCAGGCACTGCGGCGCAACCTCGACGCGGGTGCCAACAGTTTTCCTAATGATGTGGTGGAACTGCAGCAGCTTCTCGGTGCACCGAGCGAAAACCAGGCGATCCTCGCCGTACCGGGCAACAACTCGCACATCCCAATCTGGCTCCTCGGCTCCAGCCTCTACAGCGCCCAGCTTGCGGCCATGCTCGGCCTGCCCTTTGCCTTTGCCTCGCACTTTGCGCCAGACATGCTGCTCGATGCGATCGCGATCTATCGCGACCGTTTCCAGCCCTCGGCCGAACTCGACAAGCCATATGTGATGGTCGGCGTCATGGGCGCGGTTTCTGAAACGGATGAGGAGGCGCAGTATCACTTCACCTCGGCCCAGCAGCAGTTCGTCAACCTCAGGCGCAATGTGCGCGGGCCATTCCCGCGGCCGGTTAAGGATATGGATGCCTTTTGGTCGCCGATGGAAAAGATGAATGTGGAGCACACGCTGCGCTACGCCGTCGTCGGTTCGCCGGCCACGGCAGAAGCCCAGCTCAATGAGTTCCTCAAGGAGACGCAGGCGGATGAGGTCATTATCTCCATGCCGATCCATGATATCGAGGCACGATTGAAATCGGTGGAGCTCTTTGCCGGACTCGGCAATTTCATGCGAGCTGCGGCCTAGCCGCCAGGGTATCCCAGCAAACAAAAACCCGGCGGAATGACCGGGTTTTCGATTCAATATCTTGGATGGCTTTAAGCCGAGAGCTTGGCCATAACCTCTTCCGAGACTTCGAAGTTCGAATAGACGTTCTGCACGTCATCATCGTCTTCCAGCGAGTCGATGAGCTTCAGAAGCGACTGGGCTCTTTCCTCATCGACCGGCACGTTGTTCTGAGCGCGCCAGACGGCTTTTACGGTTTCGGCTTCGCCGAGGGACGATTCGAGAGCCTTGGCGACGTCGCCAAGAGCTTCAAAAGCGGTCGTGATGTAGTGACCCTCTTCATCGGTCTCGACATCGTCGGCGCCTGCTTCGATGGCGGCTTCCATGATCTTGTCGGCATCGCCGGCAGACAGCTTGTAGGTGATTTCGCCGACATGATCGAAGGAGAAGGACACCGACCCGGTTTCGCCGAGTGCGCCGCCGGCCTTGGTGAAGATCGAGCGGACGTTGGAGGCGGTGCGGTTGCGGTTGTCGGTCAGAGCCTCGACGATGATCGCCGTGCCGCCCGGGCCGTAGCCTTCGTAACGGACTTCGTCATAGTTTTCCGTATCGGCGCCGGAAGCCTTCTTGATGGCGCGGTCGATATTGTCCTTTGGCATAGACTGGGCCTTGGCGTTCTGGATAGCCAGGCGCAGTCGGGCGTTCATTGTCGGGTCAGGCAGACCAGCTTTGGCGGCAACGGTGATTTCGCGCGCGAGCTTGGAGAACATTTTCGACCGCACGGAATCCTGACGGCCCTTGCGGTGCATGATGTTTTTAAACTGTGAATGGCCAGCCATGGCACCCCTGTTCACGTCTCATTGTTCGGAATGGGCCGCCTTATAAGATCGGAAAGGGCGATATTCAAGGAAAAAGCGGCCATTCGGTCCTGCCTTCATGGCTTTATAGGTGGCGGAACAAAGCCTGAGAGGCGACGTTTTCAATCGGACAACGCCAGCAGGAAAGGAACGGCTATGGCAAGCTTCAGTGAAGCCCGTGAACAACCGGCACGTCAGCTCTGGGACCAGATCAACGATATCCATGCCGGCATGCTCGGCCTTTCGGCTGTCGACATGCACATGCAGCCGATGGCACCCAACGTTGATGCGACAACCAATACGATCTGGTTTTATACGAAGACGGATGCCGAACTCGTACAAAAGATCAAACCCGGCAGCCGTGCGCATTTCTGCGTCATCGGTAAGAACCACGATTATCATGCCTGCCTTTCCGGAGTTATCGAGGTGCGCCCCGATCCCGCGAAAATCGAGGAGTTCTGGAACTCCGTCGTTGCCGCCTGGTACGAAGGTGGCAAGAAGGATCCGAAGCTGACAATGCTTTCCATGCATGTCGATGATGCCGAGATCTGGGTGTCGACCGGCAGCAAGCTGAAATTCGGCTGGGAGATCGCGAAAGCCAATTTCGACGAGGAGAAGATGCCCGATGTCGGCATCAAGCGGCATTTGCAATTTGCGTGAGACAAAGGCTTGGGGTCGAGTCAGCCTTTTTACTGCACATCCTTCATTACGTAGATCAGCGGCTTTTTCGGCAGCGTGCGCAGCGAAACGGTGATGCTGTTGTCGGGTGCATAGTTGACGTCGAAACCATTGCTGAACATCGAGATGAAGGCGTTGACCGGCGGCCCGCGGCGATGCATCGGCAGGATCAGCGACGAGCGCAGCCGCTTGATGACGCGGCTCATGCTGTCGGCTCCCATGGTCAGACCGCCATCGACCGGCACCATGACCACGTCGAGCCGACCGATTTCCGTATAATGGGTATCGGTCAACTCGTAATGCAGATGGCCGAGATGGCCGATGCAGAGGCCGGCGGTCTCGAAGATGAAGATTGAATTGCCATCCAGTTGCGAGCCACCCAGCCCATAGCTGAAACGGATATCCGTCGTCACATTGCGGATATAGGCGTCGCCGACAACAAGATTGATCCTGGCCTTTTCGCCGGGGATGTCGCTCCACCCGTGCAGCACGTGCTTGATGCCGGGATCCGGGGTAAGGGTATAATGCGTCGAGTGCGCCTTGTTCATGGTGACGACGTCAGGCGTGACGGCCGGCCTATACCAACCATTATAATCCGTGGCGATGACGATGCCGCCAGGAGTCTCGATTTCGAAGGTTGAATGGCCGAGATAGGTGAACTTGACATCTTCACCCTCGGAAACTGCAGGGACTACCGGCGCCACACCGGAGAAGCTCGCGAAGGTGGCCTTGGGAATATTCTGAGCGATTGCCTGGCACTGGCTGACCGGTCTTCGATCTTCCTGGGCTGCGGCAAGGTTCGGCACGTTGAAAATTGCAAGACATGCGATAGCGAGGACAAGACAACGCGGCTTCATGCCACCCCTCCGGCGCTTTCACGACGCCGAGAGGATGCGGCATGCTGTCGCGGCGGTCCAGACCGGATATGCTCACAATTGCGTGTTGCGAGGTGCTAGCGCCAGAACTCCGGGATCGTTTCGGCAAGCCGTGGGCCAAGGCGCAGCGGAGCGATCTTTTCGGCGAGTCCCGTCGCATCCGAAATCTCCACACCGACGCCGCAGATGGTGGCGGGGCCGGTCGCGGCTTCCATGCGGCCTTTCGGCATCTTGGAGATGAAGCGGTTCAGTGGTTCTTCCTTATCCATGCCGAGCGAGGAGTCGTAATCGCCGCACATGCCGGCATCCGACATATAGGCGGTGCCGCCGTTCAGGATCTGCGCATCGGCAGTCGGCACGTGGGTGTGGGTGCCGACGACGAAGCTGGCGCGCCCGTCGACGAAGTGGCCGAAGCATTGCTTCTCGCTCGTCGCTTCCGCGTGGAAATCGAAGATGATCGCATCGGCCTGTTCTTTCAGAGGGCAGGCGGCGAGGATCGTCTCGGCGGCCTTGAAGGGGTCGTCGAGCTCGGGATGCATGAAGACACGGCCCATGATGTTGGCGACGAGAATGCGCGCGCCATTGCGCGCATAGAAGAGGCCGGAGCCGCGGCCAGGCGTTCCCTGCGGATAATTTGCCGGTCGCAGGAACTGGTCGTGGCGGCCGGCGAAGGCGACGGCGTCCTTCTGGTCCCAGACGTGGTTGCCGGTCGTCACCACATCGGCGCCTGCATTGATCGTTTCCAGAAAAATGTCTTCCGTGATGCCGAAGCCGCCGGCAGCGTTCTCGCCGTTGACGATGACGAAGTCGAGTTTCAAGTCGGAAACGAGGCCGGGCAGGCGGTCCCATACCGCGGTTCGTCCCGTCTTGCCGACCATGTCACCCAGAAATAGCAGTCGCATTCCTTATCCAATCCGTGAGGTAAAATGGCGCAGGCCGCTTTCCGTCAGGATGGCATCCAGGCTTATGTCATGCGGCTCAGCAGGTACCACTGCCACTTCCTGGCAGTCGAATGCAATGCCGATCAGCTTCGGGGACAGGCCTTTTTGTCTGAGACGGTCGATTGCCCGGTCGTAATGGCCCGCGCCGTAGCCGATTCGATGGCCGCGGGAATCGAAGGCTGAAAGCGGCACAAGCATGATATCAGGGTCGAGGACAGCAGCATCCTCACCTGGACCGACCGTGCCGAAGCCCGTGCTGATAAGCGCCGCGCCGTGGGCGAGTTCCCGAAAGACGATGGTCTGCTTGTCGATGATGGCCGGCACGCAGAGGCGGGCGCCGCGTCCGCGCCACCGTGCCATCAGGGGCTGCAGGTCAGCTTCCGAACGGATCGGCAGGAAGCCGGAAACGATGGTGCCGGGTTCGAACGCAATCGCATCGCCGGCATGAGCGGCCATGTCGAGGCTCTTGGCGGTACGCAGATCGGCTGGAATGGCGTCCCGAAGTGCCAGACGCTCGGCGCGCAGTTGGGCTTTCAATTCCTTTGGCGTCATCTTTGATTCCGTATGGCTATCCGGCGAAGATAGCCGCTCGTCGGTAATTGCAACAGGTAAAAAGGGCCTGTTCTTCGCCTGTTTGCGTCTCGTCCTGAAAATGGGGCGTAGGCGAACTTCAGCATGATTTCCGATGCGTCCATCAAGGTCTTGCGTTCCTCCGGCGTCAGATGGCCGTCCATCACTTTTTCCAGCCAGGCGCGGCGAGCGCGAATGTCCTCCGGCAGCATTTTGCGGCCATGAGCGGTGATCGACAGTTCGATCTGGCGGTGATCGGTCCCGCTACGCGTGCGGACGATCAGCGTGTCACGCGGCAGCGCGGCGATAATGTGAGTGACCGATTGCGGCTGCAGATGCGTGCTGCTCGTCAACCAGGCGACCATCCATTTCCGGCCACAGGCGGCAGCTTCGAAAGCCTAAAGCAATTTCGGCAAACTGTGCCGCGGTATTGCGTCGGGAATTGCGTGAAAATGAGCGTTTTTAGACCACGATGCTGGAAGGAATGGTTGCCGTCGGCGCTGCAGCCGAGAGGTCATTCACAGCCGATTGGGTGGCTCCGATCGCACCTTCGGCAGCGGCATCGCGGTTTTTCTCACGCAGGTCGCGCATGGCTTTTTCAAGGATCTGCTTCAGTTCGCGAACGATAGATTTGAATTCTTCCATCGTCTTGCGGTCATCGGCCGAAATCGCCGACGATTTCGGACCGTCTTCGACAATCTCCTGATACGCTTTGCGGGCGTGAGCGGCGCCATCCGTTTCAGCCGTATCCGTGCCGTCGCCGGTTTCTTCGGTTGTCGCCTCGGTATTCTGCGTTGCCTCGGGGGAGGCCGTTGCATTGCTTGCGACGACGTCGGCGGCTGCCGCACCGGAAGTATCGGCGGTTGCAGAAGCGGTGATGGCAGCAGCAGTCGCCTCAACACCGGTTGCGGCACTTGCGCCGGAAGAGCCGCCGGTCGCGACGGCCGAGGCGAATTCGGAGGCCGCAGCGCCGACCTTGCGTGCAAGTTCGGCGGCAAGGCGGGCGATTACCTCCGGCGGGAAGCCTGCCGTCTTCAGCGCCTGCAGTTCCTGCTTGGCTTCTTCGAGCTTGCGCTGGGCGCGGCTCTTCGCATCGTCAGCAGAGCTTGCGAGCGAGTTGCGTACCTGCTCCAACGCGAGCGATTGCCGCTGGATCTTCAATACGCCGGTATCGGGCTCTTCGCCGGTAGACGGAACGCCGGGTTGTGCCGGCATTCTGCCGCGCAGAATGGAGGACGCTGAAACGGTTGCGAGCTGCATAGGATACTCCCCGGTTACATTTGGGGCGTACTCTGCCAGATCAGACTTGCGTGGAACTTGGCCGCAGAGTCGATTTTGTCTCGGCCAAATGCCGCATCGTCTGCGCGAAAAGGGGCATGCCACCAGGCTTCCAGCCGAGCGCAACAATCTTGCGCGTATTCATGGCACAAAGGTCTGTCTTGTCCGCCGCCTCGGGCAGCGGGAAGGGACAGTCGACGTGTTGCCGGATCGGGGAAAGAATATCTCTCGTATCGACGGCGATGTCCGAGACATTGAAGGCCTCGCCGGAGATCCGGGTCGTTTCGGTTTCGAGCATCAGCCGCACGGCGCTGCCGAGATCGCGGCCATGCACTTCGGTTCCGGCGCGCGGGGAAACGGGCCGCCCGCCGAGATAGTCGCCAATCAACTCGTCCCATTTGTTCGGCACGTGATCGCCATAGATGCCTGTTGCTCTCAGGCTTACTCCCGTAAAGCTAGGCCCGGAAAGATGGGCAAGAGCCCGCTCCGCATCGAGCTTGACCTGTCCGTAGAGTGTTTCTGGTATGGATGACGTGGTTTCGAAAAGCTCGGTGCCCGGCGCATGCTCGCCATAGGCGGCGCGGCTGGAGATGAAGATGCAGCGGCGGGTGCCGGCGCGCTTGGCCTCGTCGAAAAGCTTGACAGTGCCATCGAGGTTCAGTCGTCGAAATGCCTTGGGATCATCGCCTTCGCCGCCACGATATTTTCCCGCGACATGGCTGAAGGCTGCGTGCACGAAGAAATAGGCATCATCGAAGGCGCCGATATCGTTTTCGTCCGGGTCGAGCGAAAGCGGGGTGAAATCAACGGGGCGGGAGAAGAAGCGGGGAAGAGGCGCATGTCGCGCACCGACGATCACCTGGTATCCGGCTGAAAGCAGCTCTTCGACGATATAACGTCCGACAAGACCCGTTCCGCCTGATACCAGTACTTTCATACAACCTCATCCGGGTTGGCCAGAGATGCAATCTCCGGCACATAACTGCCAGTATGAAAATCATGCCACAAATCGATCAAGGGTTGTAGCCTTGCTGCCTTGGGATGATCCTTTTCCCACGGTTTTTCATACTGATAGTGCAGGACCGAGATGCTCTTCCAATCCCACAGCGCCGGCATTGTGAACCAGACATATTGCAGCATGTTGAAATATACGGGCAGGCCGTGCCAATCGGGGAAGAACGTTTGGAGGAAGCTTTGGTCGGTGCGCCGCCAGAAGATGTCGGGTTGGTCCAGGAGTTCCAGCATCCGTCTGAAGGTTTCCTCCGAAGGGCGAGCAACGAAAACGCCGGAATTCATGCGGTGGAAATCAGCAAGGCTCTCATAGACATTCGGCGCCGCGGAGAATTCCGGATAGGCGAAGAGCCTGTCGATATTCTTCAGGACGATTGCATCTGCATCGATGAAAACGCAGCGCTCATATTCGACGAGTTGCCAGAGGCGGAGCTTGCAGAAATTATCGAGAGGTGAATGAAAAGCCGGCTTGCGGCCCTTGGTGAAGGGGGCGGCGGCGTGGAGATTGCCGCGTGCATGGCGCTCGTTGAAAGCATCCGACAACGGCAGATGCTCGACCTTGATCAGTCGACAACCTAGGGCCTTCAGCGGGGCGAGGGCGGCGGCGTCGACACCGCCGGTATGGAGGACGACGATAGTGGCCTCGGTGCCGGTGCGGCGCAGGGAGTTTGCCAGCGCATTGGCGCCCATGGCGTAATCGGCGTTGGTGACGAGTGTGACGTAGGCGAAGTGCGGCGCAGGTGTCATGGACGGAGGGCGCTCCCACATGCGCCCTCAATGACGCGCGCTCGGCACTTCAAGATAAGTGCGCCGATCATGATACCGACTTTAGCCGTTTGCCTTCCGGATCGTGATTGATCGTCGCCGCGATATCCTTCGTCCAGGCTGACACGGCCGGAACGCGGGAGCGATCGACGCGGTAGGCGAATTTCTTGGCGACTTCGACGATTTCGTCGAGCAGTCCGGACTGGAGCGTAATCGGATTGAGGCCGAGGCCGAGGAACTTGTCGTTCTTGACGACCAGATCGTTTTCGGCCGCTTCCTTACGTGGGTTGGGCAGCCAGGCGATTTCGGAGCCGCTCATCTCGGCGATCATTTCGGCGAGATCGCGCACCCGATGGGTTTCCGTCATCTGGTTGAAGATTTCGACTCGCGAGCCGCGGGCGGGCGGGTTCTTCAGTGCCAGCTCGATGCACCGGACCGAATCCTGGATATGGATGAAAGCGCGCGTCTGGCCGCCGGTGCCGTGAACCGTCAGCGGATAGCCGATAGCGGCCTGAATGAGAAAACGGTTCAGCACCGTGCCGTAGTCGCCATCATAATCGAAGCGGTTGATGAGCTGCGGATGGCGGCGCGTCTGTTCGGTATGCGTGCCCCAGACGATGCCCTGATGCAGATCGGTAATCCTGAGACCGTCGTTCTTGGCATAGAATTGGAAAAGCAGCTGATCCAGGCACTTGGTCATGTGATAGATCGAGCCGGGATTGGACGGGTAGAGGATTTCCTGGGAGACGGTCTCGCCGCCCATCGTCTCGATGCCGACAGGTAGATAACCTTCAGGAATCGCAGCGCCAACCGTCGAATAGCCGTAGACGCCCATGGTGCCCAAATGGACCAGATGCGCATCGAGCTGCAGCTCGACCAGCGCATTCAGCAGGTTGTGCGTGGCGCTGACATTGTTGTTGACCGTGTAGTTCTTGTGGCGGTCGCTCTTCATCGAGTAGGGGGCGGCGCGCTGTTCGGCGAAATGGATGATCGCATCCGGCCGGTTTTCGGCGAGCCACTTCTTCAGGAGCTCGTAGTCGCGGGCGAGATCGATGAGGTTGAAATGGATGCGGCGGCCGGTTTCTGCATGCCAGATGCGGGTGCGCTCTTGGATCGAGTCCATTGGCGTCAGCGACTGGACGCCCAGTTCGGTATCGATCCAGCGGCGGGAGAGATTGTCGAGGATGTGCACGTCATGCCCGGCATCGGAGAGGTGTAGCGAGGTTGGCCAACCGATGAATCCGTCTCCGCCCATCACCGCAATCTTCATGCCACTGGCTCCTCATCGGTTTCTTCCTAACGGGAATAGTTAGGAAATATGACAATTGTTCAATGCTTGCCTGTCGAGACGTGTTGCGTCAAAGAGGGCCGGAAAGTTTGGAGAAAATTATGGCGGAACACAGTTTTTCTATTTCCGGCGAACTTACTGAAGCGGGCCACAGGCTCGTGCAGCGAGTCTATTATGAAGATACGGATTTCTCCGGTCTGGTCTATCATGCACGTTATCTGCATTTCCTCGAACGTGGCCGTACGGACTATCTGCGCTGCCTTGGTGTCGAGCAGCGTGAACTTGTCAGTGCCGACGAGGACGGGCTGGTTTTCGTTGTCCATCGCATGGAGATTGACTTCAAGAGCCCCGCCCGAATGGACAATATCCTGACCGTGCTGACCCACACGGAAAAGGCAGGGGGTGCCAAGATGGTCCTCAATCAGGAAATCCGCCGTGATGATACGGTCTTGATTGCCGCCAAGGTGATCATTGCCGTCATCAACGCCAAGGGCAGACCGCGCCGGTTGCCGGAAGCGCTGGCGAGGCAAATGCTCATTCCTGAGACCTGAGCAAGAGGCCGGCAATACCGCCGTTTCCCTGTGCGGAGCGCCCCGATACGGGGCTTGTAAAAACTTGAATTTTATGTGAAGGAATTGCCGCGCTGCAAGATGAGCGCTGTGTTCAGCAACCGGACGATTCTCCGGTCAAGTTAATCCAGGAACAAAATCTCCCGCGACATTCCCGCTGTCATAGTCTGGCACTAACGATCTATTAACCATAATGGTGTCTTACTCGCGGAGTCGGAGTTTGTGCGACGCACGCCTTCCTTTGACCAAATTTGACGGCAAGGAAGGCGAAAGAAGAGCTTGGAAGCTTGACCAGGGCTTTGGGCGGCGGCCGCCAGACATTCTTGCGTGATCACTTCGTGCCGCCCGGTCAAGCGCCGGGCGTTTGGATTCGGGGATTTTGGATCTATGGAACAAGTAGGATTGGCAGCAGCCACGACCGACGTCAGCCTCTGGTCGCTTTTCATGCAGGCCGGCATCGTCGTCAAGCTGGTCATGCTCGGCCTTATCGCCGCTTCGGTGTGGACCTGGGCTATCGTCATCGACAAATACCTGGCTTATGGCCGTGCCCGTCGCCAGTTCGACAAGTTCGAGCAGGTCTTCTGGTCGGGCCAGTCGCTGGAAGAACTTTATCGGACGCTTTCCGAGCGCAACAATACCGGCCTTGCGGCGATCTTCGTCGCGGCGATGCGCGAATGGAAGAAGTCCTTCGAGCGCGGTGCGCGTTCGCCGATCGGCCTGCAGATGCGTATCGATCGCGCCATGGATGTGACGCTTGCCCGTGAATCCGAATATCTCTCGGCCCGTCTCGGCTCGCTCGCGACGATCGGTTCGGCCGGTCCGTTCATCGGACTTTTCGGTACGGTCGTCGGCATCATGACCTCGTTCCAGGCAATCGCCGGTTCGAAGTCGACCAACCTTGCAGTCGTGGCGCCCGGTATCGCGGAAGCACTTCTGGCAACCGCCATCGGCCTGGTCGCCGCTATTCCGGCGGTTATCGCCTACAACAAGTTCTCCGCTGACGCCGGCAAGCTTTCGGGTCGCATGGAAGGCTTCGCGGATGAATTCTCCGCGATCCTTTCGCGCCAGATCGATGAGAAGCTGCAGCCGCGCCAGGCGGCGCAGTAACGGAGTAGACGACCATGGGTATGGCTGTAGGCGGCAATGGCGGAGGGGGCGGCGGACGCCGCCGCCGCGGTGGCCGCAACAAGGGAGTGATCTCCGAAATCAACGTGACGCCGCTCGTTGACGTCATGCTCGTGCTGCTCATCATCTTCATGGTGGCGGCCCCGATGATGACCGTCGGCGTTCCGATCGACCTGCCGGAAACGCAGGCCAAGGCGCTGAATTCCGAGACGCAGCCGATCACGATTTCGGTCAAGAACAGCGGCGAAGTCTATCTGCAGGAAACGCCGATCCCGGCTGAAGAAATTGCTGCCAAGCTCGAGGCGATCGCCACCACCGGTTACAACGAGCGCATCTTCGTGCGCGGCGATGCGACTGCGCCTTACGGCGTGATTGCCGACGTCATGGCCCGCATCCAGGGCGCAGGCTTCAAGAATATCGGCCTCGTGACGCAGCAGAAGAAGGACCAGTAACGCTCGAGATGAAGACCAGCATCGTCACATCTGCGGTTCTGCACGGGCTGGTGCTTACGTGGGCGCTGGTTTCGCTTGGCGCTCCGGAATCCTTCAAGGTGGAGGATTTCGAGGCGATGCCAGTCGATCTCGTGCCGGTGGAATCCATCACGCAGATGCAACAGGGCGACAAGAAGGCTCCGAAGAAGGAGACTTCCGCGCCCGTGCCGACGACACGGCCGCCGATCCCGCAACAGGCCGAAAACGCCGGCGACAACAATGTCGATTTGAAGACGCCGCCCCTTCCGAACGCCAAGCCAAGCAATAGTGAGGCGGCTGCCGCCAATTCCAGCGACAAGCCTCAGCCGCAGATCGATCCCAAGCCGAACGACGTCAAGGAAGTCAACAAGGAAGAGACCGAGGTCGAGCAGCCGAAGGAAGTTGCTTCCATTCAGCAGACCAAGCCCGCGGAAGTGACGCCGCCGAAGCCCGAGGAAAAGCCGCCGGAAGAACAGGCCCAGCCCGCAGAACCGCCGAAGCCGGATGCCGAGGCATTGCCGGATAAAGTGCCGACTCCAATCGTCAAGCCGGAGATAAGGCCGCCGGAACCGCAGAAGGCCGCCGAAAAGCCGCCGGAAAAGACTCAGGACGAACCGAAGGCTGCGGAAAAGCCGACAGACAAGAAGAAGGCCGATAAGAAGCAGGAAGTGGCGAAATCGGCTTCCTCGATGAAGAGCGACTTCAATGCCGACGAGATTTCGGCGTTGCTGAACAAGACCAATCCTTCTGCCGGTGGCGCCAAGCGCTCGACGCAAGAGGCATCGCTGGGCGCGAAGAAGAGCAACGGCGGTACTTCACTTAGCCAGAGCGAGATTGATGCTGTTCGCGGTCAGATCTCCGGTAACTGGACGGTTGTTTCCGGATTAGCAGGCGCCAGCGACGTTCGTCTTCAGGTTCGTGTTCAGCTTGATCAGGCCGGTAACGTCGTTGGCGATCCAGAAGTCATTGCGACGGGCGGGCCAGATTCAACACGTCAAGCGCTCAAGAGCAGCGTCTACCGCGCTGTCATGAAATCATCCCCTCTCAAAAATTTGCCGGCGGACAAATATGAGGGAGAAAATGGCTGGAACGAGATGGTTCTCAACTTCGATGCCAGCGATTTGGGGATTTAAGTGTCTAAGAACCAGTTCCATTTCGCGAAGGTTGTAGGGATATACGGGGTGCTGACAGGGTTGATCCTTGGTCTCGCATTTCCCTTCAATGCAAATGCGGAGACGGCTAATCGCCGAAACAGCAATGCAAATTCGCCGGTTCTCAGTGTGGCTGAAATTAAGGCGTTGGTAAACGCGATTGAACGTCAATTCATCGTCGACAGCCGCCCGAAAGACATCGGCAGCGTGCGTTTAATGATCCACATAAAGCTAGCCAAAGACGGGCAGATCGTAGGCAACCCTGATGTGCAGGCCACCGGTGGCAGTGAGCGTGCGCAGAAAAGTCTTAGCGATGCCGGCCTTCGCGCAGTTCGTCGCGCAGCTCCTTTTACGATGCTTCCGAAAGATAAATACGATGTCTGGAAGGAAGTTGTTTTCAACTTCGACGCCAGCGCTCTTACACAATAAGATGCTGAAAGGCTTGTTTGAAATGGTCAAGTGTTCCCTCATTCGCGTCCTGATGGTCGTTGTCGGCCTAGTTGGGGTCGCCGCCTTCACGACTCCAGCGACCGCGCGTGTCGAGATCAACATCAACAAGGGTAACATCCAGCCGCTGCCGATTGCCGTGACGGATTTCCTTCAGGGCAACATGGGTGCGCAGGTCTCGCAGGTCATTGCGGCCGACCTGCAGCGCTCCGGTTTGTTTGCGCCCATTAACAAATCCGCCTTCATCGAGAAGATCTCTAATCCGGACGCCGCTCCTCGCTTCGAGGACTGGAAGGTCATCAATGCCCAGGCACTGGTCACCGGCCGCGTCACCCAGGAAGCGGACGGTCGCCTTCGCGCCGAGTTCCGTCTCTGGGACACATTTGCCGGCCAGCAGATGACCGGCCAGCAGTTCTACACGCAGCCTGAGAACTGGCGTCGCGTTGCCCACATCATCGCCGACGCGATCTACAAGCAGATCACCGGTGAAGAGGGCTATTTCGATACCCGCGTCGTCTTCGTTTCCGAATCCGGCACCAAGCAGCAGCGCAAGCGCCAGCTGGCGATCATGGATCAGGATGGCTTCAACGTGCGCATGCTGACGGATGGCAGTGACCTCGTGCTGACGCCGCGCTTCTCGCCGAACCGGCAGGAAGTGACCTACATGTCCTTCGCCAACCAGCAGCCGCGCGTTTATCTGCTGCAGCTCGAAACCGGACAGCGTGAAGTGGTCGGCAACTTCCCGGGCATGACCTTTTCGCCGCGCTTCTCTCCCGATGGCCAGAAGGTCATCATGAGCCTGCAGCAGGAAGGCAATTCCAACATCTATACGATGGACCTGCGTTCGCGCACGACGACCCGTCTGACCTCGACGGCGGCCATCGACACGTCGCCCTCCTATTCGCCTGACGGCAACCGTATCGCCTTCGAAAGTGACCGCGGCGGACAGTCGCAGATCTATGTCATGAATGCCGATGGTTCGGGCCAGACCCGCATTTCCTTCGGTGATGGCCGATACTCCACGCCGGTCTGGTCGCCGCGCGGCGATCTGATCGCCTTCACCAAGCAGTCGGGCGGCAAGTTCTCGATCGGCGTCATGAAGCCGGATGGCTCGGGCGAGCGTATTCTGACCACTGGTTTCCATAATGAAGGCCCGACCTGGGCGCCGAATGGCCGCGTCATCATGTTCTTCCGCCAGGCAGCAGGCGCGGGTGGTCCGCAGCTCTATTCGATCGATCTCACGGGCTATAATGAACAGGCCATCAAGACGCCGGCCTATGGTTCGGACCCGGCCTGGTCGCCGCTTCTGGAGTAGTGGAGGGGCCGAAATTCGCCTTCATGTCGCCGCAAAGTCCTGAAAATGGGCGATGCAGGGACAAATCAACGAATTGTTAACCATAATCTTTGAGGGCCGGTTAACCGAGTGCGGTTACTGTCCGGCAACCCTGATTGAAGTCGCAAGGAGACCCGGCCATGAGCCGAATTCACACCCCGGCAATGAGCCGTCTGCAGAATTTCGCCCGCAACCCCGTCATGATCGCGCTTGTCGCCGGTCTCGCTCTTGCGAGCTGCGCCAACAAGAAGAACGTGCCGAACAGCGCCGGTGATCTCGGCCTCGGTGCCGGTGCGGCAACGCCAGGCTCTGCCCAGGACTTCACGGTCAATGTCGGCGACCGCATCTTCTTCGACACCGACTCCACGTCGATCCGCGCCGATGCTGCCCAGACGCTCGACCGTCAGGCACAGTGGCTCGGGCGCTATCCGAACTATGCAATCACCGTCGAAGGCCATGCCGACGAGCGCGGCACGCGCGAATACAACCTTGCTCTCGGCGCCCGCCGCGCGGCAGCTGCCAAGGATTATCTCGCTTCGCGCGGCGTCCCGGCCCAGCGCATGAAGACGATCTCCTACGGCAAGGAACGTCCGGTCGCCGTCTGCGACGATATTTCCTGCTGGTCGCAGAACCGCCGCGCCGTCACCGTTCTCGGCGGCGCAGGCATGTAATTTCCGGCAAAACCCGGAATTTGAGAAGGCGGTCCTTTGCGGGCCGCCTTTCTTTTTGACCACACTTTGGCCAGACTCCGTTGCTTTTTGAAAGCAATTGGAAAAATCTCCTGTTCGTGCCATCGAGGCGCGAAGAATCACTGGGACAGGACGATACAAATGAAGAAACTAGTCGTGGCAGGCATGCTGTGCCTTGCGGCCGTGACCGGGAGCGAGCGAGCGGCGTATTCCGCTTCGTTCTTCGGCTTGCATATCGGCGGCCAATCCGCGCAACAGAGCCAGCCGGCAGCGCCCGTCGTCGAGGTGCAGAGCAGCGGCGCGGAAATCCGTATCCAGCAGATGGAAGATCAGATGCGGCAGTTGAACGGTCGTATCGAGGAAATGAGCTATCAACTCCTCCAGATGCAGGAGACGATCCGCAAGCAGCAGGAAGACAATGAATTCCGCTTCCAGCAACTCGAAAAGACGGGCGGCGCAAGCGGTGGTGGCGGTGCCAAGGCGCCGGTGAAAAAGAGCGAGGCAGATGTCGCTCCGCCGGCCTCAGGCGGTGGCGACGATATCGCCAAGGTCATCCAAGCCCCGCAGGGAGCCGAAACGGCTCCCTCCACCGATGTGCCGGTCAATGAAGGCCTCGGCCAGCCGCCGCGCGAGCTGGGCTCCATGGATTTCGACCAGAACGGCAATCAGATCGGCGGTTCGGTGAATCAAGGTGCAACGGTCGGTTCCGCGCCGCTTCCGGATGCTGCGCCGAAGGGCAATAGTCTTCCAGGCGTAACCGCACCGCAGCAGACAGCTTCGCTCGGCAGCGAATCCGATCAGTACAAGGCCGCCTATGGTCACGTGCTTTCCGGCGATTACAACATTGCCGAACAGGAATTCACGCAGTATATCGGCCGCTATCCGAACAGCGCACGGACTCCGGACGCGAATTTCTGGCTCGGTGAAGCACTTTATTCCCAAGGCAAATTCAATGAGGCGGCGAAGACCTTCCTGAACGCCCATCAGAAATATGGCACCTCCGAAAAGGCGCCGGAGATGCTGCTGAAGCTGGGCATGTCGCTTGCCGCGCTCGACAATACCGAGACTGCCTGTGCGACGCTGCGCGAAGTTTCCAAGCGCTATCCGAAGGCTTCCCGCGCTGTCATAAACAAGGTTGCGAGCGAACAGAAGCGTCTCGCCTGCTGAGGTCTTCCGGTTTGTTTCCGGAGGATCCCATTTCCCCTGAGGCGGCAGTCGACCGTTTCCTCACCTCGCTGAAGACGCCTGCGCGCATTCTGGTCGCGATCTCGGGCGGAAGCGATTCCACCGGCCTGCTTCTCCTGCTTTCCGAAGCGCAGAAAGCCGCTCCCAATCTTTCCATTTCCCTTTGCGCCGCGACCATCGACCACGCGCTGCGCCCCGAATCTGCAGACGAGGCGCGTCAGGTCGCAGCCCTCTGCGCATCGCTCGGCATTCCGCACCGGACGATGGTCTGGCAGAACGCGAAGCCGAAAACCGGCATCATGGCTGCCGCGCGTGAGGCGCGTTACGGTCTTCTCGCCGAGGCGGCGGAAGCGTTTGAAGCCAACCTTATCGTCACCGGGCATACGGCCGACGATCAGCGTGAGACGTTACGGATGCGGGGGATGCGGGCGGAGCAGATTTCGACGGGCATTGCCGATGCGGTGCTCTTCGACCGGCGCTTCTGGATCCTGCGGCCGCTGCTTTTCTCCACCCGTACCGATATTCGCGCTTTCCTGAGCGCACGAGGCGTGTCGTGGATCGACGATCCCAGCAACGAGGATATGAAATATGAACGCGTGCGGACGCGCAGGCAGCTATCGGCCGAAGCCGATGCAGAGAGAGATATGCGTGGGGCCGGGCAAGAGCGGTTGGCTCTTGCGTCCGAGGGAGCCGAATGGCTGGATCGATATTTCAGGCTTCATGGCGGCCTGCTCGGGCAAGTGATGCCTGATGGCCTGAAGCAGGATCGCGCCGTCCTCGATTATGCGCTCGGCCGCCTGGCTGCCGTTTTCGGCGGGCAGCCGTTTGTGCCGGGGAGGGTGCAGATGGAGCGGCTTCTTGCGTTCGCTGTTGGTGGCAAGCCGGGGCGAATGACTGTCGGCAGGGTGGTATTCGATCTGCGGCGTGATGGGCTATATCTGGCGCGGGAGAGCCGGGGAATATTGCCGCTGGTGCTTCGGCCGGGAGAGGCCGGGGTTTGGGATGGACGGTTCGCGGTACGCAATGGATCGGTGGCCTCGATCGCAATCGAAGCCGCGGCCACACACTCCCCCTCATTCCTGTGCTTGTCACAAGAATCCAGCGTGTCCAAGTCCTTGGGCACGGAAGACTCTCTTTCGCTGCATATGGAGTCATTCACCGCGCGGACGCGCGGTGGCTGGATTCCTGTGACAAGCACAGGAATGAGGGAGCATCATTTTGGGCACCTTCCCAAAGCAGCATGGAAGCGCGCAATCGCCTCGGCGCCCGCCTTGTCCGCAGAAGGAGCTTATTTAGCTTCAGAATCCGTCCGATCCGTCGATTTGGCGCCCTATTTTGCCCTTTTCGACCGGTTTTTGACACGATTTGATTTCACCTTTGCCGACAGGCTTTCGGCAGTTTTCTCAAGGGTGCCCTATGCGGAGCCGCCTTTAAGAAGTATTGACGGAAAAACGATCTGACAGAGTGGATCGCCTTGGCAATGGCTTGGCGCAACCCTATGTTAGAGACGAAATATGACGGCCGCCATGAGGTGACTGTCCAGTGCTGGGGAGTTCGATGAACCCTAACTTACGTAATTTCGCATTGTGGGCGATCATAGCGTTGCTGCTGATTGCCCTCTTCAGTATGTTTCAGACGGCTCCGGCGCAGACGGGTTCCCGCGAAATCCCTTATTCGCAGTTCCTGCGTGAGGTTGATGCGGGCCGGGTGAAGGATGTTGTGGTCACCGGTAACAGGCTGACCGGAACATATCTGGAAAACAACAATACCTTCCAGACCTATTCGCCCGTCATTGACGACAATCTGCTCGAGCGCCTGCAGGGCAAGAATGTCGCCGTCACTGCGCGCCCGGAAACCGATGGTTCTTCCGGCTTCCTGAGCTATCTCGGGACGCTGCTGCCGATGCTCTTGATCCTCGGTGTCTGGCTGTTCTTCATGCGCCAGATGCAGGGTGGTTCGCGTGGCGCGATGGGTTTCGGCAAATCCAAGGCCAAGCTTCTGACCGAGGCGCATGGCCGTGTGACCTTTGACGACGTCGCCGGTGTGGATGAAGCCAAGCAGGATCTGGAAGAGATCGTCGAATTCCTGCGCGACCCGCAGAAGTTCCAGCGCCTCGGCGGCAAGATTCCGCGCGGTGTGCTGCTCGTCGGCCCTCCAGGTACCGGTAAGACGCTGCTCGCCCGCTCGGTCGCCGGCGAAGCCAATGTTCCGTTCTTCACCATTTCCGGTTCGGATTTCGTGGAAATGTTCGTCGGCGTCGGTGCAAGCCGCGTCCGCGACATGTTCGAGCAGGCGAAGAAGAATGCACCGTGCATCATCTTCATCGACGAAATCGACGCCGTCGGTCGCCATCGTGGTGCCGGTCTCGGCGGCGGTAACGATGAACGTGAGCAGACGCTGAACCAGTTGCTCGTCGAGATGGACGGCTTTGAGGCCAATGAAGGCATCATCCTGATTGCCGCGACCAACCGTCCCGACGTTCTCGATCCTGCACTCTTGCGTCCGGGCCGTTTCGACCGCCAGGTCGTCGTTCCGAACCCTGACATCGTCGGCCGCGAACGTATCCTGAAGGTGCATGCCCGCAACGTTCCGCTGGCGCCGAATGTCGATCTCAAGGTCTTGGCTCGCGGCACGCCCGGCTTCTCGGGTGCCGACCTGATGAACCTCGTCAACGAAGCTGCTCTCATGGCCGCCCGCCGCAACAAGCGCGTCGTGACCATGCAGGAATTCGAAGACGCCAAGGACAAGATCATGATGGGCGCCGAGCGCCGCTCTTCGGCCATGACCGAAGCGGAAAAGAAGCTCACCGCTTATCACGAGGCCGGTCACGCCATCACTGCGCTCAACGTAGCCGTCGCCGATCCGTTGCACAAGGCAACGATCATTCCGCGCGGCCGTGCGCTCGGCATGGTCATGCAGCTTCCTGAGGGCGACCGCTACTCGATGAGCTACAAATGGATGATCTCGCGCCTTTGCATCATGATGGGTGGCCGTGTCGCCGAAGAGCTGACCTTCGGCAAGGAGAACATCACTTCGGGTGCCTCCTCCGACATTGAGCAGGCGACCAAGCTTGCCCGTGCGATGGTCACCCAGTGGGGCTTCTCCGATGAGCTCGGCCAGGTTGCTTATGGCGAGAACCAGCAGGAGGTCTTCCTCGGTCATTCCGTCTCGCAATCGAAGAATGTCTCCGAAGCGACCGCGCAGAAGATCGACAATGAAGTGCGTCGCCTGATCGACGAGGCTTATACCCAAGCCCGCACGATCCTGACGGAAAAGCATGACGAGTTCGTCGCGCTCGCCGAAGGCCTGCTCGAATACGAGACGCTGACCGGCGAAGAGATCAAAGCGCTGATCCGTGGCGAAAAGCCTGCACGCGATCTTGGCGATGATTCGCCTCCGAGCCGCGGCTCGGCCGTGCCGAAGGCCGGTGTGCGCCCAGCTTCCAAGGGTGATGAACCCGAGGGTGGGCTGGAACCTCAGCCTCACTGAAGTTGAGCAGGAATTTGCTTAAAGGGCCGGATTTCCACAGGGAATCCGGCCCTTTTAATATTAGTAACAGGATATAATCAGCTTTCTTGGTAATTTACGTGCCGGTTACGCGGTTTTGTGGCATTCCGCTGATTAAAGACAAGTCTGATCAAGATTTTGGGCGCAGCACCAATCTTTGAAGCCGGATTCTTGCTTGAGGAATGCGTAAGCTTCTACGGCGCGCGGAAAGCGCAGGAGTGCATATGAAAAGACGCTATTTTGGGACGGACGGCATCCGAGGCCAAGCCAATATCTTCCCCATGACGCCGGACCTTGCGATGCGGGTCGGCATCGCGGCAGGAACAATTTTCCGTAACGGCGCCCACCGTCATCGTGTGGTGATCGGCAAGGACACGCGCCTGTCAGGATACATGCTGGAGAATGCCCTCGTGGCGGGCTTTACCGCGGCGGGACTGGACGTGTTCTTGCTCGGCCCTATCCCGACCCCTGCTGTTGCCATGCTGACGCGTTCGCTGCGATGCGATATCGGCGTAATGATTTCGGCCTCGCATAATCCGTTCCAGGACAATGGTATCAAGCTTTTCGGTCCTGACGGCTACAAGCTCTCCGATGACATCGAAGCACAGATCGAGGACCTGCTCGACAAGGATCTATCGGGACAGCTTGCCAAGGCTGAGGAAATCGGCCGAGCCAAGCGTGTCGACGGCGATATCTACCGCTATCTCGAACACGTCAAACGCACCTTGCCGCGCGACGTGACCTTGCAGGGCCTGCGCGTCGCGGTCGACTGCGCCAACGGTGCGGCCTACAAGGTGGCGCCTGCCGTTCTGTGGGAGCTCGGCGCCGATGTGGTGACGATCGGCAACGATCCGAACGGCACGAACATCAACCTGAATTGCGGCTCCACCAGCCCGGTCGCCCTGCAGAAGAAAGTCGACGAGGTGCGCGCCGATATCGGCATCGCGCTCGATGGCGATGCGGACCGCGTCATCATCGTCGATGAAAACGGCTCGATCGTCGACGGCGATCAGCTGATGGCCGTCATTGCCGAAAGCTGGGCCGAGAGCCAGCAGCTGCGCGGCAACGGTATCGTTGCGACCGTCATGTCCAATCTTGGCCTCGAACGTTTCCTTGAGGACAAGGGCCTCGGCCTTGCCCGCACGAAGGTCGGTGACCGTTACGTCGTCGAGCATATGCGCCAGCACAATTACAATGTCGGCGGCGAGCAGTCCGGCCATATCGTGCTTTCGGATTACGGCACGACCGGCGACGGTCTCGTTGCCGCCCTGCAGATTCTGGCGGCCGTCAAGCGTACCGGCAAGACGGTCAGCGAAATCTGCCGCCGCTTCGAGCCGGTGCCGCAGCTTCTGCGCAATGTCCGCATTGCCGGCGGCAAGCCGCTGGAGGACCTGCAGGTGGTCAAGGCGATTGCCGATGCGGAAGCCGAGCTTTCCAAGAGTGGCCGTCTCGTCATCCGCCCGTCCGGCACCGAGCCGCTGATCCGCGTCATGGCGGAAGGCGACGACCGGGCGCAGATCGAGCGCATAGTCAACGATCTGATCGGCACGATTTCGAGCGTACGCAGCGCCGCCTGAAAGCGCCGCAAAAAGATTGAAAGCCGGCCTTCGTGCCGGCTTTTCTATTGGCGCTGCGCGAGCCATGCGCCGGGCTGCTGGTGAACATCAGCTCCCGCGTGGAAAAATCTTCGGTTTATCTTAACCGGTTCGCTGCCGAAAGAACATGCGGGCCATGCGGTTTGCTTGTCTTTCTGCTTTCTTCGTCCGCCATCGCGAATCCACGACGCTTTTATTTATCGTCTTGCTGATTCCAGACGTCGAAACAAGCAGATGGCCCATATTTACTTATTCGAAACATGTTCTGCCGTGCATATTCGAATTACTTCTTATGGTTAAGCAGCTTTTAACGTTTCCGATTCATTATCCATAAAAAGCGTAACCGTTTTGGCGCCAGCACGCCGACGCAACCGACTGGAGTGAATCCATGAAACGAACCTTGTCCGGTATCTTCGCCGCGCTGTTGATCGCGTCGAACGCCTATTCTGCCGATCTTGCTCCGGTCGAGCCAGTGCCGGAACAGCCGCCGGAAGTCGCCGTTACCGAGTCGACCGGCTGGTATCTGCGCGGTGATATCGGTTACGCCTTCACTGATCTGCGTGGCGCGAAATTCTTCCAGGGGAGCAACGCTCTGGAAGCCGATTTCGACGATGCTGATCTAGACGATGCCTGGATGATAGGCGGCGGTGTCGGTTATCAGATCAACAACTATCTGCGCACCGACTTGACCTTTGACTACCTCACGAAATCAGACTTCCGTGGTTCGACGGTTGGCGGCGGCGCTGCTTTCGGTGCCTGCGTTGTCGCGTGTACGTCGACGGACGTATCGTCGATGACGGCCTATACGCTGCTCGCAAACGCCTACGTCGATCTCGGCACCTACGCCTACTTCACGCCTTATGTCGGCGCCGGTATCGGTGGTTCCTACGTCAAGTGGAAGGATCTTCACAACGTTGCCTGCGCCGATGACGGCAGCGGGTGCGACGACGAAGTCGTCCATGGCGGCCGCGGCGGCTGGCGCTTCAGCTACGCTCTCATGGCCGGTGCTTCGATCGACGTAACCTGCAACGTCAAGGCCGATGTCGGCTACCGCTATCTGCATATCAATGGCGGCGACATGTTTGGCTACAACGAAAACGGCGGCCCGGGTCGCGACCGTGGTATCAACGTCCACGAAGCCCGCATCGGTGCCCGTTATCTCTTCGACGGCTGCGCCCAGCCGGTTGCCTACGAGCCGCCGCAAATTCCGCTGCAGCAGCCGGTCTACAAATAAGAGCGAAGTTTTAAAGATTATCGAAAGCCGTCCGAAAAGGCGGCTTTTTCGTTTCAGCAAGTGCTTCTCGAAACCATGCCTAGGATGATTTCGAACAACTCGCTTTCGGCTTGCGTAGCAGTAATCTCGCCTGTTGCTGCGGCATAGGAGAGAGTCTCGGCCGCGCCGAGCATTGCCCAAAGGCTCGCTGAAGCGATCGTCCCTGCACCAACGAAGGGCGTGAGTACGGATCTGCATTGGTTCATGAAAACCACCTGACACTCGTGCTTGACCTTTTCCAATTCCGGGGAACTTGCCAAAGCTGCGATCACATCGGGAATTTCACGCCCCTGTGTGAGAACGCAATCGATATAGGAGGTGGCCATCACCTTTGCCTTGTCGCTCAGTGCCTGTCCGCTTTCACGAAGCGCAGTATTCATCAGCGCCGTCTGCCGATCATCAAATTCGCGGTAAAGTTCAGCAAGCAGTCCTGGCCGTGTGCCGAAATGATCGTAGACGACAGGTTTCGCCACGCCCGCTAGTTCGGCGAGCCGGCCAAGCGTCAGCGCATCGGTCCCTTCTTCCCGGATCAACCGCCACGACACGTCCAGAAGCTGTCGATGCCGTTCCTCTCTCGAAAGCCGGCGGCGCGGGCGCGCGGTGGTGCTGTTATGTCGGTTGTCAACGCTTGACATCATAACCTACGAAAAGTAACTTACGAAAAGTATATAAGCCGTCGACCTTGCTCGCAAGCGTCGATCAGGAGGTTTCGACATGCGCGCACTCATCGTTCTCGCTCATCCCGATTCTGGTTCTCTCAGCCATGGCGTTGCCGCGCAAATTGCCGCGGGCATATTGGCGTTCGACGGCGCCAACTCCTTCGACATCGCGGATCTAACGGATGAGGCTTTCGATCCGAGATTCAGCGAGGCCGATATTGCTGCCCATCGCCGGAAAGCTGCGCCCCCCGCCGATGTCGCCGCCGAGCAGGCGAGAATCGATCGCGCTGATGCACTTATATTGGTCTATCCGGTCTATTGGTGGTCGATGCCGGCCCTGATGAAAGGCTGGATCGATCGCGTCTTTGCGAATGGCTGGGCTTATGACGACGTACCCGGCAGCAAGGTCGTGAAGAAGCTCGGGCATCTGCGGGTGCATCTCGTCGGTATCGGTGGTGCAGATGTCAGCACCTATGAGCGGCACGGCTATCTCAACGCGATGAGGACGCAGATCGACCATGGCATTTTCGACTACTGCGGCGCCCATGTGGTGATGTCGGAACTGTTTCTCGACTCGGATTCAGGAAATGCTGCTGCCCATATCGAGGCGGCGTCTTGCATTGGTCGCAACATCTTCAATTTTCAGGGCCGCTGTACCGCAAGCAGTGCGGCGTAACCGGAAAGGCGATCGCCACTGCGGCAAAATATCCTCCAGAAACGACGTCAGCCGCTTGACTATGACGGGCTTCGCCCATAAACACGGCGGCGGGACACTCCTCCCCAACGAGGAGCCATCTATCTGGAAGGGTAGCAACATGGCAAATACCGCAAAGCCGGACGTGCGTCCGCAAAGCACTCATTTTTCTTCTGGCCCCTGCGCGAAACGTCCTGGTTGGACGCTCGAAGCTCTTTCCGATGCGGCCCTTGGCCGTTCGCACCGTGCGAAAGTCGGCAAGGCCAAGCTGAAGCAGGCGATCGATCTCACCCGTGAAATTCTGGAAGTACCTGCGGATTACCGCATCGGCATCGTTCCTGCTTCCGATACCGGCGCTGTCGAGATGGCGCTTTGGTCGCTGCTCGGTGAGCGCGGCGTCGACATGGTCGCCTGGGAAAGCTTCGGTGCCGGCTGGGTTACCGACGTCGTCAAGCAGCTGAAGCTGAAGGACGTTCGCAAGATCGAAGCCGGTTACGGCGAACTTCCCGACCTTTCCACTGTCGATTTCGACCGTGACGTGGTCTTTACCTGGAACGGCACAACCTCGGGCGTCCGCGTTCCGAATGCCGATTTCATCCCTGATGACCGCAAAGGTCTGACGATCTGCGACGCGACCTCGGCCGCTTTCGCACAGAACCTCGATTTCGCCAAGCTCGATGTCGTCACCTTCTCCTGGCAGAAGGTTCTGGGCGGCGAGGGTGCGCATGGCATCCTCATCCTGTCGCCGCGCGCCGTCGAACGTCTCGTCTCCTATCAGCCGGCATGGCCGCTGCCGAAGATCTTCCGCCTGACCTCGGGCGGCAAGCTCATCGAAGGCATCTTCCAGGGCGAGACGATCAACACGCCGTCGATGCTCTGCGTCGAGGACTACATCGACGCGCTTCTCTGGGCCAAGCAGCTCGGCGGTCTGAAGGCACTTATCGGTCGCGCCGATGCGAATGCCAAGGTTATCGCCGATTTCGTTGCCGCAAACGACTGGATCGCCAATCTGGCTGTCAGACCGGAGATCGAATCCAACACCTCGATCTGCCTGAAGATCGTCGACAAGGATGTGGCTGCTCTCGATGCCGATGGCCAGGCGAATTTCGCCAAGGGCCTCGTCGCTCTCCTCGAAAAGGAAGGCGTCGCTTACGACATCGGCGCTTACCGTGACGCTCCGTCCGGGCTGCGCATCTGGGCGGGTGCTACGATCGAAACTGCAGACATGCAGAAGCTGATGCCGTGGCTTTCCTGGGCTTTTGAAACCCAGAAAGCCGCGCTTTCTCAGGCTGCTGCCTGACGTGATCGCATCCGGCTCCGCCTGATGGCGAAGCCCCGCATTCCGAATTCATTCATCGCTGAACTCTTTGAAGGAGGCCCTCATGGCACCTCGCGTTCTCGTATCCGACGAATTGTCGGAAACTGCCGTCCAGATCTTTCGCGATCGCGGCGTCGAAGTCGATTTCCAGCCGCAGCTCGGCAAGGACAAGGACAAGCTGTTCGAAGTCATCGGCAATTATGACGGTCTCGCCATCCGTTCCGCCACGAAGGTGACAGAGAAGATCATCGAAGCGGCCAAGAACCTAAAGGTCGTCGGCCGTGCCGGTATCGGCGTCGACAATGTCGATATCCCGGCCGCATCGCGCCGCGGTATCATCGTCATGAACACGCCGTTCGGTAACTCGATCACGACTGCCGAACACGCAATCGCCCTGATGTTTGCCGTCGCACGTCAGCTTCCGGCTGCCGACACCTCGACGCAGGCCGGCAAGTGGGAGAAGTCGAAGTTCATGGGTGTTGAAATCACCGGCAAGACGCTTGGCGTCATTGGTGCCGGTAATATCGGCTCCATAGTCTGCGCTCGCGCCATCGGCCTGAAGATGCACGTCGTCGCTTATGATCCGTTCCTCTCCAAGGAGCGCGCCGAGGAAATGGGCGTCACTAAAGTCGAGCTCGACGAGCTGCTCGCCCAGGCCGATTTCATCACGCTGCACGTGCCGATGACGGACAAGACGCGCGGCATCCTGAACAAGGAAGCGCTTGCCAAGACCAAGCCCGGTGTTCGCATCATCAACTGCGCACGCGGCGGTCTCGTCGATGAGGCGGCTCTTGCCGATGCGATCAAGTCCGGCCATGTTGCCGGTGCTGCCTTCGACGTCTTCGAAGTCGAACCCGCCAAGGAAAGCCCGCTCTTCGGCCTGCCGAACGTCGTCTGCACGCCGCACCTCGGTGCTTCGACCACGGAAGCGCAGGAGAACGTCGCTCTGCAGGTTGCCGAGCAGATGGCGGACTACCTCGTCAAGGGTGCGGTTTCGAACGCCATCAACATGCCCTCGATAACAGCTGAGGAAGCACCGATCCTGAAGCCGTTCATCAAGCTCGCTGATGTTCTCGGCGCCTTCGTCGGCCAGGTTACGGAAGAGCCGATCAAGGAAATCGAGATCCTCTACGACGGCGTCACGGCCAGCATGAACACCCGCGCGCTGACCTCTGCGGTTCTCGCAGGCCTGATCCGCTCGCAGGTTGCCGACGTCAACATGGTTTCGGCGCCGATCATGATCAAGGAAAAAGGTATTATCCTTTCCGAAGTCAAGCGCGACAAGACTGGCGTCTTCGACGGCTATATCAAGCTGACCGTGACGACGGAATCCATGACGCGCTCGATTGCCGGCACGGTCTTCTCCGACGGTAAGCCGCGCTTCATTCAGATCAAGGGCATCAACCTCGACGCCGATGTCGGCAGCCATATGATCTACATCGCCAATACCGACGTTCCCGGCATGATCGGCTTCATCGGCACGACGCTCGGTGCTGCTGACGTCAACATTGCCAATTTCCAGCTCGGCCGCGACAAGCAGGGCGGCGACGCCATCGCTCTGCTCTATGTCGATGCTGCGGTTGACGAAGCCGTTCTGAACAAGTTGACAGCACATCCGGCGATCCGCCAGGCAAAGCTGCTCGCCTTTAACGTCGACTGAGTTTTCCTCCCAAGGAAGATGTGCAAAACCCGGCGCGATCTCCGCGTCGGGTTTTTATATTATCGACGGGCGTCGTTCAGTGGCGGCTGGCTTCATTTTCATGATGAAGGAAAGCGTCCCGGCTCTCATCGAAAACCCTGAAGAATTCGTCCCAGGAAATATCTTCGACAGCATTTGCCGACTTTCCGAAATCGATGCGAATCGTACCGCTTCTCATGCGGGCGGGATGGCCGCCGCGCGCCTCAATCCATTCGCGTATTCTGCCGTGATCTGTCATTGCCAATGCGCGCATCATCGCCTCCCTGCAGATGCGGTTGCAATTTCAGCATAAGTAACTCTTTGCGGGATGGATTGGTTCCATTTGCCGGATCGGGTTCGCACCCAAACCACACGTTGGTTTGAACGGCGGAAGCTTTCAATCAAATCGCGATACGAGTAGCGTCGAAGCTCTCACTGCTTGTTTAACAGGCATCGGCTCAAAGTTTTTGCCGCCTATGATTGTGATTTTATTTAGCTTTCCTGGTTATACTGCTTTCAATATTGGTTCTAATTTCGCGTGAATTTCTCAATGGCCTCGTTTCAGACAATATGCGAGCAGTCCGAAGCTCTTGTTGACGATTTTCGTTCGCTGTTTGCGACCCACCCCTCTCCAATGTGGGTCTACGATCCGGATACGCTTCGCTTCCTGATCGTCAATGATGCTGCGCTTGTGCTTTATGGCTACAGCGCAGAGGATTATCAGGGCATGACCGTGCTCGATATCCGCCCGGCTGCCGAGCGGGAGCGGATGCTCAGCGCTGTTCATGATCGTACCGACATGGAGAAGGCCGAGCGCTGGACGCATCTGAAGGCCAATGGCGAGACCATCGAGGTTCTGACTTACGGCCGGGAAGTGCGCTTTGAAGGAAGGACTGCGATCCTGGCGATCGTGCAGGACCGCACCGAGGTGAATGCCGCCCACCGCCAGATCACCGATACGCGTTCGCTGCTGGACAGCATCGTCGACAATCTGCCGATCGGCGTCTTCGTGAAGGATATGGAAGAGGATGGCCGTTACATCCTGCTGAACGAGGCGTGCGGCGAGATCATGGGCTTTCGTGCCGGCGACGTGGTCGGACATGTGGACCGGGACTTTTTCCCCTCCGAGCAGACCGCCATCTTTCGTGAGCAGGATCATGAGGCGTTCGCCGCCGGCGCGACGATCAGCTTCGAGGAGACAATGGAACGGGCCGACGGTGGCCAGCGGATCCTTCGCACCGTCAAGCGTGCCCTGCCGGCGCCGGAAGGGAAGGAGCCGCGTTATCTGCTCGGCATCTCGCACGACGTGACGGAGGAGCGCGCAGTGGAGGCGAGGCTCGCGCATCTTGCCATGCATGACTCGCTGACGAGCCTGCCAAACCGCGCCGCCTTCTCCAAACATATCCGC
The DNA here is from genome assembly GCF_047782645.1 of Rhizobium sp. ZK1. Lineage (NCBI taxonomy): Bacteria > Pseudomonadati > Pseudomonadota > Alphaproteobacteria > Hyphomicrobiales > Rhizobiaceae > Rhizobium > Rhizobium sp. ZK1. The sequence goes on along the minus strand of NZ_CP180586.1, from coordinate 3,330,643 downwards.
AAGCAGGCCATTACTGCTTCCATCGACAAGCCGGTGGCACTGCTCTACATCGACGTCGACCACTTCAAGACGATCAATGACAGCAAGGGCCATGCCGCCGGTGATGCGCTTCTTTGCCAAGTGGCGGAACGTCTGCTGGCGCTTGCCGATGAGGGCGACCTCGTGGCTCGTCTCGGTGGGGACGAATTCGCGGTCGTGCTGCAGCTTGTCGAGCCAGATCGAGCAGAGCGTTTTGCCGACCGGCTGCTCAAGTCACTTGCCAGGGCTTTTGATCTTGACGGCACGCGGGAGCATGTCACCTGCAGCATCGGCATTGCGCTGGCGCCTGTCGATGCCGGCGAGGCCGATGTGCTGATGCGACATGCCGATCTCGCGCTCTATGCCGCCAAGGAAAGCGGCCGCTCGACCTATCGTTTCTATGAGCCTGCGATGCGGCTCGAGGCCGAGCGTCGACATCATCTGACCGGCGAATTGCGTGATGCGCTGGAACACGGGCAGTTCGAACTTTATTATCAGCCCATCGTCCAGCTCGAGGATGATGGCATCGGCGGTTTCGAGGCGCTGATCCGCTGGCGGCATCCGGTGCGCGGTCTTGTGCCGCCGATGAAATTCATTCCGCTGGCGGAGGAGACGGGACTGATCATTCCGATCGGTGACTGGGTCTTGCGGCAGGCCTGCCGCGTCGCAGCTTCCTGGCCGGACCATCTGAAGATCGCGGTCAATCTTTCTGTCAGCCAGTTCAGCCATGCAAGTCTGCTTTCCGGCGTCGTCGGTGCGCTCAATGAGGCGGGACTGCGTCCCGAGCGGCTGGAAATCGAGATCACCGAATCCGTCTTCCTCGCCGATGTGGCGCAGAGCCTGCCGCTGCTTCGGGCGCTGAAAGAACTCGGCGTGCGTATTGCGATCGATGATTTCGGTACGGGCTATTCGTCACTCAGCTATCTGCGCGCCTTCACCTTCGACAAGATCAAGCTCGACCGCAGTTTTGTGTCCGGCATCGAGACGGATCCCGGCAACCTGGCCATCGTGCGGGCCGTGGCCGGCATTGGCTCCGGCTTCAATGCCGTTACTCTTGCCGAGGGCATCGAGACCGAGGAGCAGTTGCAGAAGCTCCGGGCCGAAGGCTTCGGCGAGGTGCAGGGCTATCTTCTCGGCAGACCCATGCCGCAACATGAGGCTGAAGCATTGATCTACGGCCGACAGCTGAAGACAGCGTCAGCCTGAGATCGTGACATAGGATCAGCCTCGGTACGCGGTCCTGATTTATGTTGAAAGCTTAATTGCCAGCAAACCAAGAATGCTGTTCACATCGGCCCTTCCTGGTTCGTTCGAATTCAGGTTTGGTGTCAGAAGGAGGCTTCATGCCTCAGAACGGCATTCGGACAGCTTGTCCCATTGACCAGGCAATTCAGGTTTTGAAACGTGACGTCTGCAATCTCGCGCAAGGCCTCGGTGGTAAAAAAGCCCTGATGCCCCGTCACCAGAACATTGGGAAAAGTCATCAGCCGCTGAAAGACGTCGTCATCGATGATATCGGACGACCGATCGTGAAAGAAAAGTGTGCTCTCCTCTTCGTAGACATCAATACCAAGAGCGCCCAGGCGACGGGATTTCAGTGCCAGAATGACCGCGCGCGTATCGATGAGTGCTCCGCGGGACGTATTGATCAGCATTGCGCCAGGTTTCATTAAACCCAGTTTCTCTCTGTTGATCATGTGTCGGTTGTGTTCAAAGAGCGGGCAGTGGAGCGTGACGATATCAGACCGTGCCAGCAGGCTATCCAGATTCACCATTTCGCCTATAGCTGTAAATTCCGGGGAGGGCGTTGGATCGAACCCCAGAACACGGCAGCCAAAACCGTTCATGATTTTCGCGACAGCGAGGCCGATCTTGCCTGTGCCGATGATGCCGACCGTCTTTCCGTGAAGGGTCATACCCAACAGGCCGTTGAGCATGAAATTGCCTTCCCGAACGCGGTTATAGGCGCGATGTGTGTGGCGATTAAGCGTCATGATCAGCGCTACCGTGTGTTCCGCGACGGCCTCCGGAGCGTAGGCGGGCACGCGCGCGACGAGGAGACCAAGCTTTTGGGCGGCAGCGATATCGACATTGTTGAAGCCTGCGCAACGGAGAAAGACCCCCTTCACACCGAGCCTGTACAACGCCTCAAGGACGGGTGCATTCACCACATCGTTGACGAAGACGCATATGGCATCACAGCCCTGCGCAAAGGCTACCGTCTGCAAGGACAGACTGGCTTCCTGGTAAATCAGGTCGAAGGGCACCGGTTCACGCCGATTTGCTTCGTCCAGGAAATTCTTGTCGTAGGTATGAGCGCTGAAAACGGCTATTTTCATGGGTAATCCTATCGTTGTGCTTGAGAATGCGCTCGTCTTTAATGAAAAGCGTAGGACTGCCGGAATGCTTGCGCGTAGGCCCAACCAGCGTCTTCGTTGTCAAGCAAGTGGATACCGAGGCCATCGGATTTCTACAGCTTGTGAGAAGGAGGAAAATAAGGGGACGCCAAGTAACATGGAGGCCCTCCAACTATCGCCCAGGCAAAAGTATTCCAGGTTAGACGCTAGCATCTATTACATGATGAAGCCTGTAGCATCGCGTAGCCTCTATCGGCGTGGGCGGCGCTTGCAGTCAAAAAGGACGTCAGCCTGAGATCATCATATCGAAAGTATCGGCCGCCTTGCTGCGATAGCGCTCTTCGTGACGCAGCAGGAAGAAGGGGCGGGGCAGGGGCGGCATATTCACCTCGGTGAGAAGACCGTTGTGCAGCTTCATGGCCACGACGCTACGCGACGTCAGTGTGGCGCCGATGCCAGCTTCGACGACACCGACGAGCGGTTCGTTTTCCGGCAGCACCATCGCCACATCAAGAGCATCGATATCAAGGCCGGCCTGTTGCAGAAGACTCTCGAAGGCGAGGCGGGTGCCGGACCCCTGTTCGCGCAGGACCCATTGCGTCTGAGGAAAATCGGCCGGACTGTGTGGTTTGCCGTCCGCCCAGGGGTGATCGGGGGCGACGACGACGATCATCTCGTCCAAGGCGACCTGTCTTGCCGAAACGCCGCGCCTGTCGCTCGGCCACTCGATAAGACCCACTTCCACCTCGCCATTGGCGACGGCATCAGACACTTCAGCCGTGTTGCCGATGCGGATTGCCAGTTCGATTCCGGGATAATCCCGCCGGAATTCGGCAAGCCGCGGCGACAACCAATAGCCGCCGATCGTCTGGCTGGCCATGATGGTGAGTTCGCCATGCATCAGCCCGGAAAGGTCCATGAGGGCCGCTTCCGCCGCCTTTGCACTGGCGAGAACGGCCTGTGCTTCCCTGAGGAACAACTGGCCGGTCCGATTCAGCGCGATCGAGCGGCCGACGCGGTCGAACAGGGTGACGCTGTGGCGTGTCTCCAGGGCAGCAATTGCGGCGCTGACGGCCGATTGGGTCATGTTAAGATGATTGGCGGCCTTTGTGATGTGCTGACGCGCTGCCACTTCTATGAATATTCTGAGCTGTTCCAGCGTCATGCCACCTCCAGAGATTATTCGATTTTATCGAATAAATAGACAAAAACAAATCGTTGGAATCGATTATTTTAAGGCGATATGAAAGCGGTCAACGAAAGGAATTCGTCATGGCCGTCCTTCATTTATCTCCCTCCGCCCCGGCTGTTCGCCGGTGGGCGCGAGTCCTGCGCCACTTCACGCCGAACTGGTTTGCGACGACGATGGGAACCGGTATCCTTGCCGTCTGTCTCGGCCAGTTTCCCGGTTCATCGGCACTCCATGCTGCGGGTGAGGCGTTGTGGTTGGCGAATATTGGGCTGTTTGCGGTTCTGACCTGCATATATGCGGGAAAGTGGCTGCTGCATCCCGGCGCTGCACTGAGAGCCTTCGACCATCCGGTGGTCTCGATGTTCTTTGGCTGTATACCGATGGGACTGGCGACCATCGTCAACGGCTTCCTGATCTTCGGGCCGGCTCTCGTCGGTGACACTGCCGTCGCTGTCGCATCGGAACTGTGGTGGGCGGATGCGGGGCTGGCAGTTCTGGCAGGTCTTGCCATTCCGCTGGTCATGTTCACGCGACAGAAGCATGCAATCGAGCATATGAGTGCCATCTGGCTTCTGCCGATCGTCGCGTCGGAAGTCGCAGCCGCCAGCGGCGGACTATTGGTGCCGCACCTTGCCGAAGGCACGCAGCTTCCGGTGCTCTTTGCAAGTTTCGTGCTGTGGTCCTGCTCGGTGCCACTCGCTCTCGGCATTCTCATCATCCTCTTTCTGCGCATGGCCCTGCACAAGTTACCGCCGGCCGGCATGGCGGCAACGAGCTTCCTGGCGCTTGGCCCCGTTGGCACCGGTGCGCTTGGTCTTGCTCTGTTTTCCGTCAATGGTGAGCAAGCTCTCGTTACAGGCGGGCTCGGTGCATTGGCACCGGCAATTTCGGGTGCGGCTCTGCTGGGTGCCGTCCTGTTATGGGGCTATGGCCTCTGGTGGCTTGGTTTGGCGGTCGCGATCACCATCAACCACTTACGACAGGGCCTGCCCTTCAACCTCGGCTGGTGGGGTTATACCTTCCCGATCGGTGTCTATGCCGTCGCGACGCTGCGACTTTCCAGTATCTTCCTGCTACCGGCGCTTGCCGGTTTCGGGGAAGTTCTGGTCGCAGCCCTTGCCGCAATCTGGATCGTCGTCGCCTTCCGCACGTGCTGCGGCGCCTATGATGGTTCGCTCTTTGTCGATCCCAGCCTGGAGGGCTGATGGTCTATTGCCTACACAACTTTCTCAATCATTCGTTATTTTGAGAATGCCAGTCAGCATTGCATACTCTCTGTGGGGCTGGAAAAGGAGGATGCACATGAAACGCTACACACTGTCGATGATCGGTCTGGCGCTCATGGCGGCCATCATCGCCAACCCGGGCATCGCACTTGCCTGCAACAAATTGATCGGCACCTGAGCCGGTAATATCCATCTCCTTCTTGAAGGCGCAGCTCCGGCTGCGTCTTTTTTGATGCCTTTTCCGTTCCCATGCTGCGCTGGGCCCCAACTGGGTCTGCGCATCAGGCGCGCGCAGGGAAATAGGCCTATCGCGTCGGGGCTTCTCTGTCACCTTCCACTGGCGTCGTTGCGATCGGCGACTGTGCGTCGCCGGAGGCAACGGCTGCAGGCAAAGGGACCTGGCGCTTGCGTTCACGGATCAGCGTCAGCAGGCCCGAGCAGATGATGAGCACGATGCCGAAAGCCATCGGCAGATCGACGCTGTCGTTGAAGAAGAGATAGCCAAAGGCGATCGCCCAGATCATCTGGCTGTATTGCGGTGTCGCGACCAGCGTTGCAGGGGCGAGCCGCGCGGCGGTCATCAGCATCACGTTACCGGCTGCGCCGAGCAGGCCGTAGCTCGCAAGGAACAGCCATTGCTGTGGGCTTGGCACGACAACCTGCGAGAGCATGAGCAGGCCGCTGACGATGAGCGTGCCAAGCAGCGAGGCGCCATAAAGCGAGAGACGCTTTTCGGCCGGGCCGAGCTTGCGAAGGATGACGATGGCGATGGCCGCCGCGATCGCGCCGATGGTTGCCGCCAGATGGCCGACGGATAGTTCGCGGAAACCTGGCCTCAGAACCACGAGCACACCCAGGAAGCCGACGATGACGGCGGCCCAGCGCTGCCAGCGCACATCTTCCTTCAAAAAGATGACCGAGAGGATGGTGACGAAGGAGGGCAGAAGGAAGAGCAGGCAGAAGGCCTCCGCCATCGGCAGCTTGGTGAACGTGATGATGGAGGCGATTGCACCGGTCGCGCCAGCCGCAAAGCGCACCATCCAGAGCGGCCGGTTCGTCGTCCTGAAAATGTCGAGCCATGAATCTCCTCGTCCTTTGATCAAAGGCAGCGCAGCAAAGCTGAGGATCGCACCCGTGAAAGCGACCTGGAAGGAGGGAACCGTGCCGTGCAGGGCCTTGATGGATGCATCGCTGAAGGCAAAGACGGCATAGGCCGCAAATGCGACAAGGACGCCACGAAGCGTGGTGGAGGCGGCTGTCATTTATCCGAATCTACAAAAAGGTGGGTCATTTCATCTACGGGATGAAATGCGGCCGATCAAAGGTCGATTGCGAATAGCTGCAATGCGTGACCCGCGCATGACGCCGCCGGCAAGGCCAGAAAAGCCGGGCCTTGCGCGGAGACGCAATAGTTTCTATATCCGTCGCCCATGCAAGCTGGCGGCCGATCCCGCCGGACATACAGGAAATCCGCCACATTCCAACGTGAGAAAAGGCGGATCGAAACAGCATAGAATTTGGCAGCACCCGTGAACACACTGGATTTTGACAAGAAGCCGGAAGACACCCGTGTCGTCGTCGCCATGTCTGGCGGCGTTGACAGCTCCGTCGTGGCTGGGCTTCTCAAACGCCAGGGGTACGATGTGCTTGGCATCACGCTGCAGCTATACGATCATGGCGCTGCGGTCCACCGCGCTGGCTCGTGCTGCGCGGGCCAGGATATCGACGATGCACGCCGTGTCTGCGAGACGCTGGGTATTCCGCATTACGTGCTCGACTACGAGAAGCGGTTCCGCGAAACCGTCATCAATCCCTTTGCCGAGAGTTATGTCGCCGGCGAGACGCCGATCCCCTGCGTTGCCTGCAACCAGACGGTCAAGTTTGCCGATCTTCTGGCCACCGCCAAGGAACTCGGCGCCGATGCGCTGGCGACCGGCCATTATATCCGCTCGCGTCCAAATCCATCGTCCTGCAATCCCGGCCGTCGCGCGCTTTATCGCCCTGCTGATGCCGACCGCGACCAGAGCTATTTCCTCTTCGCCACGACGCAGGAGCAGATCGACTATCTGCGCTTCCCGCTCGGCGGTCTGCCGAAGTCGGAAACCCGCCGACTGGCCGAAGAGATGGGCCTCGTCGTCGCCAAGAAGGCCGACAGCCAGGACATCTGTTTCGTGCCGCAGGGCAAATATTCCGACATCATCACCAAGCTGAAGCCGAATTCGGCCTTGGCCGGTGATATCGTTCATCTCGATGGCCGCATCCTCGGCCAGCACGAAGGCATCCTGCATTACACGATCGGCCAGCGCCGCGGCATCGGCATTGCCACCGGCGAACCGCTCTACGTCGTCTTTCTCGACGCCCGTTCGCGCCGTGTCATCGTCGGCCCCAAGGAAGCGTTGGAAACGCATCGCGTCTACCTGCGCGACGTCAACTGGCTGGGTGACGAGACGCTTCAGGTCGCAGCCTCAGGCGAAGGCTTTGCCTGCTACGCAAAGGTGCGCTCCACCCGCGCGCCGGCGCCTGCCGTGCTGCATATCGATGCAAGCGGCATCTATGTCGACCTGACGATTGGCGAGGCTGGCATTGCGCCCGGCCAGGCCTGTGCGCTTTATTCGGCGCCCGGCGACGACGCCCGCGTCTTCGGCGGCGGCTTCATCGAGCGTTCCGAGCGCGAGCCGGCTGCGGAAGCCTCTCTGAAGGCTCTGCTTTCCAATCACGCCATGGCCTGAAACGGCTAAGAACGGCGCTGCGGAAAGCCCACCGTTTTTCTCCATCATGTGCTTGACACAAAGCGGAAGCGCACCTTATAAGCCGCACATCCCACGAACCGGAAGCGCTTCGCGAACGGTATCGTTTGACCAGTGGCGGAGTAGCTCAGTAGGTCAGAGCAGAGGAATCATAATCCTTGTGTCGGGGGTTCAAATCCCTCCTCCGCTACCATCAATCTCCTCGGTAAACAGATCAATAGCTTGACAGATGTCGGGGGTTCCGACGGCTGCGATACATCTCACAAACCTGTACGTGGAGAGATGTATGCCATCCTACCTGGTCCGTCGAGACGGTCGATACAGCCTTCAGGTTCGGCAATCCCGATTTCTGCAGAAGCTCACAGGGAAGCCGCTCTACAGGGTTTCTTTAGGGACATCGGACTATCGTGTCGCCCAGTTGCGTCTGGTCGAATGTTTAAGATGGTATTGGAAGATGAACCGCAGCCTGCCTTTCGAGGAGAGCCCCGAAGAAATTGCGACGATGAAGAGGCTGGACCGCAATTTGCCTTTTGAGGAGACCCCTGAGGAAATTGCGGAAATGAAGTCCGGGATGGAATCGTTGCAATGGTTGGATAGCCTCCGGGAAACGCTGCTGGACTACCTGCAGGATGATTGGCCCATCAACGACGACCGATTGCTAGCGCGGCAGAAGTTCGAGGCTTTCATAGAGTCGATTGTGCATCCGCCTGCCGTTAATAGCGAGACCCTGGCCAGGGGAGCGTTCGCGGAACTTTTGATGAATGAAGAATTGGCTCGGTTCCATCAACAGAACCGTGACGCCGCGACATTCAGCCATAAGCGGGCGCTGACGCTTGCCTACGAGCAAGGCCGGTTCGATGGCTCGAACGCTGATCTGTTTTCGCCACCATCGTCCTTTGGGTCCACCCGAACCCAACGAGAAAGCGTGTCAACGGACAGGTTGGCGCGCCGGTCGAGCCATGACGTGCTGGGGATTGAGAAAGAGGGGTTGGTCTCACCGCTTCTCTCCGAAGCGCTTGCGAAGTTCGCCGAGGACCATCGGATGGCCGGCAAGAAGGAGGACGCCCTGTCTGCGATTCAGCTTGTCGTCAACTTCATGATCGATGAGTTCAGCGATCCGAAAGTCAGCGAGATTACAGCCGAAATGACGGCATCACTGAACAAGATGCTGGTCGACATCCCGGATCGACCAAACATACCGAAGGAAGAATGCGTCAGCCTGTCGAGCCGATATCGCTACGCGGCCGCCCATGGATGGACAGACCTGAAGCGGTTGACGGAGGCGCGGATCAGAAACGGCTATCATGCCTCTCTTTCAAAGTTCTTCGACTGGCTGATCGAGCGTCGGTACTTCCGTCTTCCGAAGCCAGTATTCAACTACATCAGCCCTGAAAATCTAGTGTCGTTGCCGCGCGACGCCTTTAGAACCGAGGAGCTGGAGGAGATCATATCGCAGCCATTGTTCACCGGATGCGATGGAAAAGACCGCATCTGGAAGCCCGGCCGGTTCTTTGTCCAGAGTCATCTCTACTGGGCGTACGTCCTGCTTTTGCTAACCGGACTCAGACCTGGGGAACTTGGGCAGTTGGAGGTAGACGATTTTACGCTGCGCGATGGCATCTGGTACCTCAACCTGCGTGGTTTCGATCCATCAAAGGGCAGAGTGGCCAAGAAGGACGTCAGACGGTTCAAGACCAAATCGTCAGAGCGAACCGTCCCGCTCCATCCTTTGATCCTCGATCTGGGGCTGCTCGATCGGCTCGATGAGCTTCGCGAGATCGGTTGCAAGTTTGCATTTCCTGAGTGGGAACCCTATCCGAAGCCAGGTGGCGCTCTTCGGTGGGGACAGCCAATCACAAAGAGCTGGCAATACCTGAAAACAAAGACGTCTATCACGCGAGCAGACGTCACGCTGTACTCGACGCGCCATTGGTTCGCAGAACTCCTGGACAACACCGAAATCAAGGACCGCGCCCGGAAGCGGTTGATGGGCCACGTTAACAGCAAGGACGTGCCATCTCGATACGGTGCCAAGGATCGATTGACGCTTCGCGATTTGAAAGAAATCCATAAGGCGCAGTCCCCAGTTATCGACATGATGACGGAAGTCCTCATGAACGCCAAGGAGCGGGCGGAACGCGGGGAATTGACCACATTGAAACCCTGGCTCACTGCTTCAAACTGGTCAGAACACTATCGTGAAAGGATGGCAGACAAGCGAGATTGACGCTTACCGAACCCCGCCACACCATAGAGTTATGGTATTTTTCGGTCGGGGCCATATGAGCGACAATCCAGCGTTATTCGATTTCCTGCGTCATGAGGCCTATGGCTTCGTAAACAGAGCGGGAAAAGACTTGGTCGGTTTGCGTGAGCATCTTCAGCTGGCTCTTGACAGGTCTGCGACCGCCATCGAACGAAAGAATGATCTGAGCGATCGGGAGGTCGCCAAAATCATCGACGATGTCTGCCGTTGGACCATTAACCGATACAATCCGCCCAAGCGAAAGCCCGCTCGAACAAGTGAACAACGTGCAGCGGATTACTTGTTGGTCGCGGAACTTCACGAGATGACCGTGGAAACAGGGAAGCCGAGCGTTCGAAGGACAGCCGCGATCTCCGGGCGTTCCAAATCGACCGTTTCACGCCATCTCATTCGACAGGGCGTAGCCCCGCGCCGGTCAAAGAAGGTGAAGTCGCTGACGCAGCCAACGCGAAAACTGATCTCAGTTCTCGATGAAACCTTTCACCGACGAGATGCGGGGCTGATCGATCGGGACGCGCTCGCGGCTGCCGTCTGGGGTTCCGGGCGAGAAGACAAGGTTGCCAAGTCAACGCTCTCTTCTCGCCGGAAGCGATTGTCGGCTTCGGTGCGGGAGCTTTCGGCGGCTGGTGTAGGATATAGCCTCCTCGAATATCGCGAGCTGATTGCAGTGCAGCGGGGGAGGCGGTTTCGATCGTATAAAGATGCGGCATTGTGGATCGACGACGAGCTTAGAACTCGGGGCAAAGTCATGCCGCGGCTGCCACGGGCGGAGCCCTCTCCTCAACTATTCTGGGCGGATCGGTGGGTTCGCGATGTGATCGCAATTATGCGTCTTGGGTGTTTCGGCAGGGTGACATCGGTAGCCCAACTGGAACCGGTCCTTCGGATCATGCACCTCCTGCTCGACCTGACCTCCCTATATCCGTGGCTGCGGCGCGCGGTTGACAGCTTCCACAGCACCTATTTTCCCGACAACCTTCACCTGCTGGCTGACCGGATCGAAAACCAGGTGACGCGTCGAGCGGCGAGAGACCTGGCACACGCACTGGATCGGTTTTTTCGCTTCAATGAGTATATGCCGCCTGTGTTCGACATGTTCCAGAACGTCGACATCGTCTTTGATGTTCTTGCGAAAGCGGGTGATATCGATCCGCAGAGCCGCTTCCGTCTTGAGCATCTCCGTGATCACGTCTTTTGGGGCGAAGAACGAGATTTCCTTGAGCTGGAGCCATACCTGTCGGCTCTAGCCGAACAAGAGTTGAAAGGCCAGTGGCACTTCCCGGGCTATGCGAATGAACCAAAGTGAGTTCGGTTAAACAGGCACACGCCGTCTATTCTTTCGCCCCGACGATGGTTGGTCAGGCGCTCGCGACCCCAACTGGTTTAAGAGAAGTAGCGGTGATGCCATAGCATCGCACATTCCCTTTGTCGGGTTTTGGTGATAACACCTGTTGTTGTAATAATACTCCCCATATAGCACGTATTTCTTGCATTAGCTGTTGCTTTTTGATTTAGTGGCACTGCAACCATGTGCAACGTGAGGGAGTGTGCAATGTCTGCTAAGGATTTTTTCGCATCTCTTTATGAAAAGCAGCCAACGGGTATTGAAGGAAACTTCGATGCCGCAGTGACGAGAATTGTCTCTCGGCAAGGAAGTTCAACCGTTGTTGGTGATCAAGCTCTGCAGAGCTTAATGCTCAACTATGTTCTTTCTAGTTCGGACAAAGCGGAAAAGGGCAAGGCCATCTCAGCCGCACTCGCGGGCATCAAACAGATGGCAGTCGATAGTTTCGTATCGACATTTCCAGGTGTTTCCCTCGATCAGTTGATTCAGGAAGCATCTGCCGCCGGTCATAAGATCGAAGTACTTGGAACCAAGTGAGTGAGCATCTGGACCCGCTGGGCGAAAGTCCAGCGGGCATTACACAGGGGGGGCAAATGACTTCCAGTGAGCGGCCAGACTTATCCGCGATTCAGGGTTTGCAATGGAAATCTAACGTACGCATCAGGAACGGCGGAAATTCGTATGTTGTGCCGTTTCCTAGAACTCGGCCAATGAACGTCGTTTTTCATGGGAGTGAACCTTTTGCTTACGGACACTATGGAATTCATCTAGGCCAACAAGATCGGCTCACGTTTCTGGGTGCGCCCAATCAAGAAATACAAGGACATTTTCTCGATTGCCGGATGACTTCACCGACAGCTAGACGCAAACTGGTGGTGAGATTTAATCCCAGCTCCGAGTGGGAGTTGAATATACCGCCAGGTGTTGCGCACAGCTTTTCGGGGTTGGAAAATGTCGCAACTCTAAACAACTATGATCTTTATCTGCCTAATCCTGACGCTTGGTTGGATAAGACCACCAAGTGGGACATGGACGCCGACGTTATAAACGTCGAACTAGATGCCGACCCTGCGTCGGTCGAACTTTTTGAAGAGAATACAAATACCGCATCAGAAATCTACTATAGCATCGTTTCCGATCGCCAACGCGAGGCGATTCCCAAGCTATCCTATTCCTATCCCTACACGACTGATTTCCAATCCGGAGATGGCACGGTTTACACCTTGAAGGTCGCTGAGAAAGCTGCGCGCGCGGTGATGCCAGACTGGGAACCAATTGGGGAGATAGAGGGGCTCGGGTGGAGGGGAAATGCTTTTCTGCCTAGCGGGACCCATTCAGGCTTCGTTCCGCTCCTTGACGGACGCCCATATTACATCGTCGATCATGGCTTTGATGCGGAGTACACCCATGACGCGTACGGTATACACTTGGGCCAAGAGGACCGGCTGATGTTCCTGGGTGACGCAGCAAGGGTTGCAACCGTTGTTTTCGTTGACTGCCGAGAGGATTCCGCAACTCTACATCAGCAATGCTCCATTCAGTTCTCCCCCGACGCAAGGAGAACTCTGATAATCCCCAACGGGGTCGCACATCGTTTCGAGCATCTCGAAGGAATTTTCACCCTAAACCAAGGCGTGATTTTTCTGAGTGAATCCGAGGAATATCAGCCTGGAAATGATGTAATCGATTGGCCCGCGTCCCGAGTCCATTTTCCAACCTTCCGCTTTAATACGATAGAGGCCAGTAAATCCTACTACTGGGACCTTGCCCGGAGCCAGAGGGAGCAACTGGATAATGGATTGTCGGCCTCAACACCGGTGGTAGTGATGGCAAAAGATTCCGACGGAAACGATGTACGCGTAGCGATCCGTGAAACCATTCCAGTTGATGGTTCACCCGCTGAGGGTTGACAGATCGCTCCAGGTCCGCGGAGGCGACACATGGTTGAACTGCCGGATGACCTTCGGAAAGAAGTGGAGGCCGAGGTTAGAAGAATACTTGGGGCAGAAGACGTCGGACTGAGACGTGTCTGGGCCGAGGAAGCCAAAAACTATAGGGAATTTCTTCAGAGCCAATTTAGATGGATAACCATTGGGGTATCATCCCTAGCTGCCGTTGGAGTTGCATTATTCGTATGGTTTTTCAGCGACAGCGTGAATCAGACGCAAACCCAGATTAGTAGGGTCTTGGCAGATGCCAAAGACTCCATGCTAATGACCATTGACTCGAAAGTAATTGACTACAGGATACTCCAAGACCTCAAGTCCCGCGTAGAAAGCATGGTTGAGATCGAAATCGGAAACCAAGCCGAAAAGGCCACAGTGGAAATTATTGAACCCAAGATAACTCAAATAGCCACAGAATCCGTTGACCAAGCCGCCTCAAAAGCAATCAATCGAGCTGTGCAGTCAGAGCTAGCGAAAATCAAGGTTCTAAACGTGGACGATTTGATCCAACGTGCCACTATCCCGACAGGGGCTGTTATCGCGTTCTCTCGTGCATGTCCTGCAGGCTGGACGTCCTATCCCGGAGCCGCCGGCCGGACAATCATCGGGGCGGGCCAAGGTGAGAACCTATCCTCTCGTTCCATTGAGGAAACAGGCGGTGCCGAATTGCATACGCTCACGATTGAGGAGTTACCGCAACAGACGATTGAAATAAGTGGGTTGGCGGGGACCAGTAGCGTTGATCGATACAACGCTGGAGGAAGAGACTATCCAGTTGTGGCAAAAACCTCTGGTAGCGTGACAATAGGTGGAGGAGGGAAATCATTTTCGACAATGCCTCCGTTCATAGCCCTGAGTTTCTGCCGGAAAGACTAGACTCGAAGTGGAAGCACATAGCTCTACCCCCTTATGTTGATTTGCACTGAGAAGTGACCCGGCATTGCCGGATATTGTCATCGAGAATTGACCCATGTTTTGAACCTTGCTCCGCGTGTTTTCAGCGGGAGCTATGGAGTGATCGACATGGCGTTATTGAGCGTGATCCGACGCTGGCATTTTAGAGAGCATTTATCCATCCGGGAGATATGCCGCAGGACCGGCCTATCCCGGAATACTATCCGCAAATACCTGCGCTTGAATGGCGTGGAGCCGCAGTTCAAGGTTCCGGAGCGGCCGAGTAAACTCGATCCATTCGCAGATCGGCTATCGGCCTGGCTAAAGACGGAGTCCAAGAAGGGGCGCAAGCAAAAGCGCACTTTGAAGCAACTCCATGCCGACCTGGTGGGCCTCGGCTACGACGGTTCCTATTGCCGTGTTGCAGCCTTCGCACGGGAATGGAAGGCAGACCGGCAGAGGGAATTGCAGACGACGGGGCGTGGGACATTTGTGCCTCTTGCATTCGAGCCCGGAGAGGCTTTCCAGTTCGACTGGTCGGAGGACTGGGCAATCATCGGCAATGAGCGCACGAAGCTGCAGATCGCACATACGAAGCTAAGCTACAGCCGCGCCTTCATCGTCAGGGCCTATCTGTTGCAGACGCACGAGATGCTGTTCGACGCCCACAATCATGCATTCCGCGTGTTTGGCGGCATCCCCGGCCGCGGCATCTACGACAACATGCGCACGGCAATCGACAAGGTCGGCCGTGGCAAGGAGCGCGACGTCAACGTGCGCTTCATGGCGATGGCTAGCCATTACGTGTTCGAGCCCGAGTTCTGCAATCCAGCGTCCGGATGGGAGAAGGGACAGGTCGAGAAGAACGTGCAGGATGCCCGTCACCGTTTCTTCCAACCTGTTCCGCGCTTTGCATCATTGGATGCCCTGAATGACTGGCTTGAGCTTCGATGCAAGGAGTTCTGGGCAAAGACGCCACATGGCCAGATGCACGGCACAATCGCCGACATCTGGGCGGAGGAAGCCCCAGCTCTCATGCCCGTTTCGAGACCGTTCGACGGATTTGTCGAATACACAAAGCGGGTCACACCAACCTGCCTCGTGCATCTGGAACGCAATCGCTACAGCGTCCCGGCATCCTTCGCCAACCGACCGGTGAGCTTGCGCGTCTACCCAGATCGGGTCGTAGTCGCCGCGGAAGGTCAGATCGTCTGCGAGCATCATCGCGTCATTGATCGTTCCCATGACCGGCCGGGCCAGACCATTTACGACTGGCGGCATTATCTGGCGGTCGTTCAGCGAAAGCCCGGCGCTCTACGCAACGGCGCTCCCTTCATCGAGCTGCCGGAGGCATTCAAGAGCTTGCAGCAATATCTGCTCAAAAAGCCGGGCGGCGATCGCGAGATGGTCGACATCCTGGCCCTTGTTCTCCAGCACGACGAACAAGCAGTGCTCTCGGCCGTCGAGATGGCGCTGAAGTCCGGCGTTCCGACCAAAACGCATGTGCTGAACCTGCTGCATCGCCTCGTCGACGGCAAATCCTCCACACCGCCGACCCTCGACGCACCTCAGGCACTGACGCTCACCAATGAGCCTAAGGCCAATGTCGAGCGATACGATACCTTGAGAAAGACGGAGGTTCGCCATGCGTCATAACCCGGCAAGCGGCGCGATCGTCATCATGCTACGGCAATTGAAGATGCATGGGATGGCCCACGCCGTCGGTGATCTGACCGAACAGGGATCGCCGGCGTTCGAGGCTGCCATTCCGATCCTGTCCCAGCTTCTCAAGGCCGAAACGGCCGAACGAGAGGTCCGATCGACCGCATATCAGCTCAAGACGGCACGCTTCCCCGCCTACCGTGATCTGAACGGCTTCGACTTCGCCAGCAGCGAGATCAACGAGGCCCTCGTGCAACAGCTTCATCGCTGCGACTTCCTCGACGACGCAAACAACATCGTTCTGGTCGGTGGTCCCGGCACGGGCAAGACGCATATCGCAACCGCGATCGGCGTCCAGGCCATCGAGCATCATCACAAACGGGTCCGGTTCTTCTCCACCGTCGAGTTGGTCAATGCGCTGGAGCAGGAGAAGGCCCAAGGTCGTTCGGGACAGATCGCCAGTCGCCTCGTTCACTCCGATCTCGTCATTCTCGACGAGCTTGGATACCTGCCATTCAGCGCTTCAGGTGGCGCGTTGCTCTTCCATCTGTTGAGCAAACTATACGAGCGCACCAGCGTCATCATCACCACCAACCTGAGCTTCAGCGAATGGGCCAGTGTGTTCGGAGATGCAAAGATGACAACCGCGCTGCTCGACCGGCTCACTCATCATTGCCACATCCTCGAGACCGGAAACGACAGCTTCCGCTTCAAGAACAGCTCGGCTCATGAGCCTAAAACCACGAAGGAGAAACGCAAGAACTTGACCACCACCACCGACCCGAAACATACCTAAGAGGCGGGTCAATTCTCGGCGCAAATGCCGGGTCACTTCTCAGTGCAAATCAACACAGCGTGGATTTTGAGCGCCGTGAGCGTTCCGGCAGGCAGGTTCACGGTCAGCCTGTCCGCGCGGTCTCTTCGCGGCGGACGAGCCTGGGGGTCGGAGGAGGCCGGAGCCATGTCATGCCTCCTCGATCACGAAGAACCGGGCAACGGTGTCCTCATCCGCATGTTGTTCGGCGAAGCCACGGGCTTCCGCGGTACCGACAGGATGCAGCCCCTCGCCACCTGATCGTCCGCCCTGGACCGGTCGAGCCCAGCGTGTCATTGGCCCGCCACGGCCGGCGAGGAAGAAGTGGCCCCGCGGCGTCCGATACAGTGACGTGACCTCGTAGCGGAAATCCCCTCGGCCAGTATCGCTTTCGAAAGAGCAGATTTCCTCTGCCGTTGCAGTGTTGTAGCGGAGACCGTCGATGATCTTGCTGATGTTCATTCGTTACCTTTCCTTTGGCCTGCGGACACGGCTCCGCCGCGCGCCGAGGCACGTTGTTCATTGATTTCGTTTCCATTTTTCAGGATTTCATGTGATGTGGATAAGTGCGTTTGTGACTGTCCACATACAAAGTGTTGGAGCATTCCGAGGGCGGCGCAAGAGGGAAAATGCACCGGCGGCGAAGATTTTTCTTCGGCAGCACCCGGCCTGACGAAAAACCCGCGAGGAAATCAACCTAGCGGGTTTCTGATGGTTGCCTCATGCGATATGCAGGACTTCGCGCCTTGCGGCTGTTTCGGCTGCCCGCTTGGCCTCCGCCATGCTGCCCGCGATGCCGGATGCCAGGATGTCACAACCGTCGACCACGTCCCAGGCGCACCGCTCGTTGGTAGGGGTCGCCACAAGATCGAGGATGCGATCGCAATACACAAGGCCAGCAGCTTCGCCGAAAATATCAGCATCGGGCCGCCATGGAATAAGGTGCATGTTCATTTCAGCTCTCTGGTGTTGCATACGTAGGTTCCTTTCATTTTGACAAAGCTTCTCCGCGCGGGCGGGGAGGCGTTTTCCGGCTTTACTTGGTTGATGCATCTCGTTGCTGTGCACCCTAGTAACGTGAGGGTTTTTCGAGCATTTGTCCAGCCATCGAAATCTTGAATTATAAAATAAATTCAAACAGTTAATCGAAGACCTCAGTCAATCTGCGAGGTCTTCAATTTGCAACTAGACGGTTATTTCAAGAACTCAGTTCTTTGAATTCCTGCTGCAAGTTCTACTCGCCGACCACAGGCGACAGATGAAGGCAGCCGGTAGTAACAACAGCCAGACGAGAATGTTGGCAGACTCTACGAAGTCAGGGGCTTTTGTTGCTACGACGTAGAGAATGGCAAAGGCTGCCAAGGCGATAGGAAGTGTCAACACGCGAAGTGCGAGCATAGGCGTTATCCTCCTTTACACTGTCGCAAGGCGACGGAATGCCTGTATTCCGTCCCGTTGAAACTCACGGCGCATCTCATCGGCGGCTCCGGGGATACGCGAGCGACGAAGTACACGTCGGACCGCGTTCTTTTGGTCGAGTCGATATAGTGTTGCGAGGTACCAGATAAGGCCACCAAAGGGGTCACGGTGGTTAACCTCTTCAATCTCGACGTTGAAAGTCAGACCCGGAATGGTTGTTCGCTTAATTTCCATTTGAGCGAGTTTCCTCTCTGATTTCATTACCCTTTCTTTATACCGCAATACCGCAGGCGAGCCCAGGAGATAACGCGGCAAGGTTGCAATGTGCCGGAGGAGGCTTTAACCGGATCGTTTGGATTTTAAAGGTTTTGATAAAAGCGCTGTTCCCCGTTCGATGCGGGCCGCAGGCCAGATCGAACCCGCCCGGAGGGCGGAACTCTTGATGTTCCCCGTCCCGATGCCTCCAATCCGACCGGCACGCACAGCGCCAGTCACCCGCAGGGCCGGAACGGAGTAGAGGACGGCACCGCCGTTGCCAGAGCGAGCATGTCGGTAGGCTTGGCGGCCGGGGTGGGAAATGAAAAAGGTAGGCAGACCCGCTTGCACGTATAGTAATGCTGTACGAGGCTCCATCCGTGGTCGTACAGCACGGTTTCCTGTCAAAGCGGCATGTGGGTCGTTCCGACGCAGGAACCGCATCCAGGACGAAAGATGAGCATATCGGAGCAGCAAGCATAGCGTTCCCCGGCACCGGGGGATGATGCGGTAATTCGCGCATGCCGAGACCGGAGCAAGGGTAGCCGCAGGAAGTGCAGCATCGCGCCGCCGGCACGGCGGGCACTGGGATCGACTGCCCCCGGCGAGGCATTCCTGAAATCACCCGCCCACAGGAAAACACCGAGAGGGTATTTATACCCGCCATGTTGTTGGCAACGCATCTGGACAGAGCTACCGCGTCAGGCGGAGAAGGCGAACGCGCTGACTGATCATTGGCGGAAGAGGGACAGAAGGCTCTGCGGAGCGCTGTTCGCGATCGACAGCGCCTGGATCGAAAGCTGCTGCTGCGTCTGGAGTGCGGAGAGCCTGGAGGACTCTTCGTCCATGTCGGCATCGACGAGGCGGCCGATGCCGGACGTGTGGGAATCCCGCAGGTTCTTGTTGAAATCGTCGGCCATGTCGAGCTGCTTCTGGACCGATCCCAGCTTCGAGCCGATGGAAACCACGTTCTGGATACGCTTTTCGAATTCGCCCATGAAGCCGTCGTAGACGCTCTCGCGGGTCTGTCCTTCCATAACCCATGCTTCCATGTTGAATATGATACTGACGCCCATGTTGTCGTACACATCGGTGCCGACGCTGTCGTTGAAGATACTCATGCCGTTGACGATGATGCCCCAGCTGCCCGTGGTCGCGTTCTGGGTCGGGAACACGACGCGCCCGTCCAGCGCTCCGTAGTTCGCCACGCGGTTCGCCATCGCCCCTTCGCCGGCGTAGTTGGGATTGAAGATCGCGAAATCGGAAGTGGAAATGTCGATCGTCTGGGCTTGGCCGTTCGCATAGCTGACGACGTAGGTCGCCGAAGAACCGTTCGTTAGGTGCGAGCCGTCCTTTGGCATCTGGAGGAGATTGACGCCGTTGAAGCTCGCCGAGTCGACGACGCTGTTGATCGCCTGGATATGCTGGGTCATGTCGTCGTCGACTTTCTTCAGCATCGTGTTGGAGTAGGCAGGGTCGGCGTCGCTGTAGAGACCACCGGCACCGACATAGGAACCATGGGCTGACGACGTGTCCATGTTTTCCGCCGGCGGCAGCGACCGCGCCGTGACGAGAAGGGCCTTCATCGCGTTCAGATGCTCGAGCACCTCTTCGATGGCGGCATAGGCCGTATCGGTGATCGCCTTGGCCACCCCGATACTGTCGGAGACCGCCGACAAGGCTTTGTTGTCAGACTTCATGGTCGTGGCGATAGACCAGTAGGCGGCGTTGTCGGCGGCCTTACCTACACGCAAGCCACTACTCACCTGCTGCTGGGTCTTGTCGAGACCGGACGTGATGCTGCGCAGCGTTTGCAGCGCGGTCATGGCACTTGTGTTGGTAAGCAGGCTGGTCATTCTAGTGTCTCGGGAGATGGCCCGGCGTAATCATTCGCCACTTTTCGCGAGAAAATATGGTTCCCAAGACGTTAATGAACGTGCCACTCTCGACGGGTAGAAATACGGTGCCCTGTTTAAGGCATATGATTCAAGTGACCGTTTCCATTGTACCGCCGTCGTCTTCGTAGAAGGCATCGTGCCGGTCGTGCGCTCTCAAGGTGGCCCAGCGCGCCATTAGAGCCGCCGTGTCGACCCTGGCTTGGTCCCCTGGTTCTGCGACGGGTTGGCGTGGACGCTCGCCGTATTGCGCGAAGAGTCGAACCGCTTGCCGAAGATCGGACTTCTGTTGCTTGGGCAATGCGACGAATTCAGGCGAAGCCTCCAATGCGGCCAATTCGAGCGCGAGGTCCGCGTAGGTACGGCCACGCAATATTCGACGGACACGACGCAGATAGGATTTATAGTTATACGCGGCCGGTCGCGATTTCCCGCCGTGACGGATTAGCCAAGTTAGAAAACCGCCCGGCACTTGGGGGAAGCTTCGACCGCGATGCCGCTCCAGAATGACTCTCCCAATCGCTCTGGCGACCGGCGGAGGAACCGCGTTCGCAATCATTTGCATGGTGTTGCGCTTCGAGGCTGGCGTCCAGTTCCACGCGGGCGGAAAACCCTGAATTCGGGATATCTGTCTCAAATCGAGGGTAGCTGCCTTGGCGATCGACGCGGAATCAGCCAGGTGAAAGTGGTCTCTATAACGCGGTGTCGGCGCTTCTCCAGATGTTCGGGTAATGGTCGCGAACGCCTCGTCGACCGTTCTGACCGCTCTGCCCTTCTGGAGCGGCCGAGAGTAAAGGTGGCCGCCTGCGACGACTTTGAGATCAGATATCCGGAAGCAGTCGTCGTCGTCCGGCATCATTTTGAAGTAGTTTGGCAACAGCGAGTCGCGTACCGTCCTCTCTCTCGCCGAAGCCGCTGCGGCGATCGAGGATTGCAGGAATCCGTCTTTTTCTCCAAGCCGTCCGACGACGAATAAACGACGTCGTTTCTGGGGGACTCCGTAAAGCGCGCAGTTGATCTTGGATTCCGAGAGCCCATACCCGGCTCGTTTCAGCATTGCTTTTGCTTCGGCCCAAGCCGACGAACTCGCGGCTTGCGTAACATTCTCCATTAGGAACCATTCCGGCCGAACGGTCACGACCACCATTGCGAACGCCAGCGTCATGCTCGCGTTCTCTCCCTCTATGCGCCGACCGGCGAGGGAGTAGTCCTGACAAGGGGGGCCGCCACAGATCATGTCCGGAGCTAGCCGAGTGATCTTGGGGATTACTGTCAGAAGGTCGCCAAGATTGGCTTCCTCGACGTGCGAACCAACGTTTCGCCGGTAGGCCTCGACTGCGACAGGCCACGCATCAAAAGCCATTGCAATGTTGAAGCCCGCATCAAGAAGGCCGCGCGACATCCCACCGGCACCGCAAAACAGTTCAACAGCTCGCATCGCGGATATCCCTTCAAGCTCACGTACTAGAACGTGATCCCTATGGCATGCCGTCGGTTGATTAATTGCGAACGAAAGGACCTGCACTTAGTGGTAGCAATTCCGAAACCTTGTCTCCAAGTTGTCACCGAGACGTGCGCTCAAACAACCGATCGGAAACCACTTCATCCTAATCAGGGCTCCACGAGTGTTCGACATCAGGAAAGAATATGCTTGCTGATTTCAATGAGGACTTTCTCCGCTTTTATGAGGGTGTAGACGAATATGTCAGTTCCAACGTGCGTCCTGGCAGGATCGGGCACAGCGAAACGGCCTGCACTGCTAACCTGCTTATGTCTCTGGATGCGACTGAGCCGCCCACCTTTCTCCCCTTTAATGCAAAAATGTTCTGCGACCGGCTCTCGGCAGGATTGCGCGAAAAGGAAGTTACGGAGAACTTCAAGTTTATCTGTACTGCTCATGGGTTCAGTCAGAACCACGAGGGCGCGATAACTCAATCAGACTATGCTATTCGCATGAGAAGATATGACAACAGCGCTGGCAATAACTCTGTCTTGACGTCAAGCGTTTTATTTTTTCAGGCCAAAATTATGCGCGCGAATGGCTCATATGAGGTCGACGACGAGCAACATCAAAAGATAGAAACTCTTCGCGAGTTTATTGGCAGTGATGGCTTGCTGTATACACTATATGGCCCTTGGGAGACTGGCGGAATACGGCTGGCGGACCATCCCGACGACGAATCCTTTCCGTGGGCCCAATTTATGGCCGACTGGGCGACCGGTTCACTTGTGGACACTGGCGCACCGATGTCAGCAGCTCATCGGCTGCGACACGCACTTCTTGACAACAATAAAGAGACAAATGACCGCATTGCCCGTGTGCTGAAGACGCGAAATCAGGACTGGAAGCCGTACGAGCCGGCGGTCATTGAAATTGGCATCGCCTATCCAGCTTACACGCTTGATCATATACCCAAGCCGGGGCGGGGGGCGCGCAGCGGCAGGATGTGGGGCATGACGGGATCGAGCGATGATGTCTAGCTCGCCGAGTGTGTCGCTCTACGAAAGCCTGCTTGCGGAGTTTTGCTATTCAAAACGCGCCTTTCCGTCCGCCTCGGCGCGGTCGGACCCCACCAAACTTATTGCGGCCTTCGCATCCATCGGCGTTGCCGCTCGCGGCTACCTTCACCCCGAGGAGCTTTTGCAGATAGCTCTCCTCAAGAATGGAGGGAAGCTATCCGGGAAGACCCGCGCTGCGATCGGAGCCAATTCGGCGGAAGCTATCGAGGCGTTGACCCGCCTGGCTCTGTCAGCAACAGATGACGAGTTGGCGATCAGGTATCTCCTCGGGCTGGACGGAGTGAACCTGGCGACCGCGTCGTGCATTCTGGCGTGGGCCGAACCAAGACGCTGGCCGGTGATCGATGTGAATGCCTGGGCGGCAATTGAGCATTTCGACAACGAGCGCTCCCGACCAGAGAGGCGGTCGAAGGCACTGAAGGTCAGCGACTGGCTTTTTTACGTGCGACTTGTTCGGATGGTAGCTGAGGCGTCCGGCAGAACACCTCAGGAAGTCGATGTCTGGCTCTACAGCGTCGGCAGGTCACTGAAGGCTCACCCGGTCGGCGTGACCGAGTGATCCTATCCGCTGTGCTTGCTTATGTCGGTCCGACGGTGTACGCGCGTACATGTAAAGAGTGTATCAAAGCGCGGTCCGGAGCAAAAGAGATCAATGGGATAACCGGAGATGGAGGTTCTTGTCCCTCCTCCGCTACCATCAAACAGCCGACAAGTCCGGCCCGGTTATTCCCGATAGCCATCCCTTGATTTCGTAATGGCAGGCGTCTCTCTATTGGGCGGTTAGCCAAGAGGTATTTCATCCTCTCAACGGCTATATGGACAATTGGATCGTCCCTCGTCTCCCTAATCAGAAAAGACGAAATTGAGAGCATAGGCCCTATTGCCACCAACATTCAAATGGGTGGGGGCACTGCCCGAGGGCGAAGAAGCTGCCAAGGCCATTTGGCGAAATCTCAAGAAGAAATTGAAAAGGGTAGCTTCCGGTCAGGGAGAGACACCCTCTTCGTACTGACTCTGGACGAACAGCAGAACGGAAACTAGCGGACGGACCGCGGTCTACAATCGGACCAAGGTCTGATACCGCACCGTTTTTATAAGAGTTCAGTGGCCGCAACGAGAAGCAGATCTATGGCAATCAGAGCCTTCCTCAAAGCGACCTCGGCACCGGAATACGAGGGATGCCGGAGCCTGACGCTAGAGTGGCGAAACATTGTTGGAAGCAACACACAACGCAGATATGGGGGAGGCGGAGGCACGCACCCAAAGGTAGCGAGCGTTGTCGTGTTGAACAGTCAGTTCAGCACATCGATAGCCGTAACGCCAGCCTCGTTTGCTGCACGAATTATCGCCGATCTGAGTTGCTCCGGTCCGGCGTTGCCCTTCACGACCTCCAGACAGATTTCAATCGCAGCAAGAAACGCCTCTCCGTCGTTGCAGGGGAACTCGTTTATGAGTGCGTTGGCGGCTCCCATGGCCGTCCTGATGGAAAGGATCCTGTCGGGATCCTTAAAGACAAGAATCACCGGATCAAATTCGATCGAGGTGTCCCATTCCATTACACAATACTCCTGATGGGATGGCGTATTGTTAACGATGCAAGAGACGTACCAGTGCACGCGACGGTTTATTTTGAGGCAGGCGCCGTCATGACCACAACGGGCGTCCGCTGCCACTTGTCCCCAAAAGCAAAACAATAAGTGCGTCGCAGCGGCGCAGACGCTATAATTTCGACCGACAGGTGCACTGTACCGGGGATCTGCAATGAAATACGCAGTTGTCGCAATGCTTCTTGTGGCTGCCGGCTGCAGCACGACGACGCAGGACCAGCCGATCCCGGGCAGCTTGACCTATGGCGGCAAGGTTATCCATTCGCCTTATAAACCCGGCACTGTCATCAAGCACACGTTTCTCGGAGAGTTCGGTTATCGGGAGTTCGAGCGTTATGTCGTCCAGCCCGACGGCACGCTGAAGCTTGCCACGCGGATCACGAGCGAGGATTTCCTCTGGAATTGATGAGGCATGTCCTGGCGTCCTATTGAACGAGGACTCGGCGTTGACCTGCGTCAAGGCGCGGGATTACGATTGCGGTTGAATTCCCTCTACATCTGAATTCAGCCAGCAAACGGATCTCCCATGTACAATCGCATATTGCTGCCCACCGACGGTTCGGAACTCGCCGCTCGGGGCGTCGATCATGGTCTTGCACTTGCCAAGGCGCTCAACCTTCCCGTGACAGTCGTGAGCGTCATCGTGCCGCTGACCGGTTTTGCGCTCCAGGGGATCGTGCAGGCGGAGGCGATGGACAGCTACAACGAGGGTCGTCGGAAAGAGATCGAGGATCTGGAGCAGATCATTAGGGAAAAGGCGAAGAGCGCCGGTGTGGTTGCCGACTTCGTCAGCAAGGTGCATCTTTCGCCGGCCACGGCCATTCTGGAAACGGCGGCGGAGCGGGGCTGCGGCCTGATCGTTATTTCTTCGCACGGCCGCCGCGGCATCTCGCGGCTCATGCTCGGCAGCCAGACGTCCGAGGTTCTTTCCGAGGCGGGTATTCCAGTCCTGGTCGTAAAGTAAAAAAGCTCAGTTTTCCGTCAGCGCCGTGAGGTGTGTCGTGCGCTTGGCGATGTGATCTGCCGTCTTGGTGGACACCGCTCCGCTTTTCTCGCTCTTGTCGTCGGCTTCGTTGCGGCTGCCTGCCTCCGGTGTCATGTAGAAGGCCAGCGTTTCCTCCAGGCGGGAGGCAGTGAGGCTGGTGGTTAAACCCTTCATGGCTTTCCTCGGCGGTGTTTCCAGTTGTGGAATTTCATAACCTACGTTCCGGTGGGTTCGGAACATGGGCTGAAAGGTTGTCACCAACTTTCAAAGACCGATGAGCATTTCCATTTTCCCTGAATACGGAATGCTCCATCTCTTTGTTTCCATGCAATTCCGGACGCAGAACCGCTGTACATTTTTGCTGGATCTTCTTTAGTCGCTGATAATTTCGAGGCAGAATTCGATGAAGGCGCTGACCTTGGCTGGTACGTGATGCCGGGAGGGATGGACTGCGTAGAGTGGGAAGGTCTCGCCCGGCCAGTCCGGGTAGAGCTCGACAAGGCGCCCTTCGGCAAGCAGATCCTTGACGCTGAGGCCAAGCACCTGGGCGATGCCGGCACCGGCAAGGCAGGCATCGAGCATGGTGCCGGGGTCGCTCATCAGGAGCGAACCACGGGCGTCGAGCGGCACGATCTTCTTGCCTCTGTGCAGTTCCCATTCGAAGGTCCGGCCGGTCAGCGGATCGCGGAACTGGATACAGGAGTGGCTGGCGATCTCGGCGGGTGTCCTCGGCGTGCCATGCTCAGCGAGATAGGCTGGCGTCGCGACGGTCAGAACGCGGGTTTCCATCAGCTTGCGGGCGATGCGTGAAGAGCTCGGCTGCTGGCCGAAGCGGATGGCGATATCGATGCCGTCAGCGACGAGATCGCTCATCAGGTCGCGAGTTATCAATTCGAGTTCGAGCCCCGGATAGCGGGTCATGAACTGTCTCAGATGCGGCGCCAGCACCATGCGCGAAAAGATCGGGTCGACATCGACGCGCAGGCGGCCGCGAACGGCCAGCGATGAGCCTGATGCAAGCGTTGCGGCTTCTTCGATGCCATCCAGATGCGGAGCGACCTGTTCATAGAAACGAGCGCCTTCATCCGTCAGCCGAACCGAGCGGGTGGTGCGGTCGAGCAGGCGTACGCCGACACGGCCCTCCAGCCTTGATATGGCGCGGCTGACGCCGGAGGCGGAAAGACCGAGTGCATCGGCCGCTTTGACAAAGCTACCGCTTTCGACCACTGCGGCAAGCGTGCTGACACCGGAAAGCAGGCGGCCGTCGAATGCCATGGATCACTCCTGATTTGATGTCATGGATGATGTTGAGGAAGTGCAGTCCGGTCAAGAACGCAAGTCCTTGTCACTGCCCGCATGGATCGAGAAAACCTGCTCGATGGAACATCTTCCCGCGCATTTGGTTTCTCTCGCACAGATTGGAGGATCAAGCGATGACCCAATATGGTGACGACAAGAACCGAATTGTGGATGAGAATACAGGCACGCCGCTCGGGCAGGCATCCTATGAAGAGGAAAAAACGCTTGCCGATGAGCGGCGCAGCGTTTCGCTCTGGGGCGTGCTGGCAGCTGGCATTCTGGTCATTCTGATCGCTGCGGCGAGTTTCGCCATCTGGCCAGGCACGACCAACGAACCGGCTTCGACCGCGTCCACAACTCAGGACCCGATCAACGCGCAGCCCTCGGGCGAGGGCACATTCGACAATAATCCGGCAACCGGCTCCATCAAGCCGCCGGAAGCCACAGACCGGGATCCGACACCTGACGGCAGCGGTGGTGGTCCGACGGGCGTGACCACGCCGAGCGGCACGCAGAACGGACAATAATATAATATCGTGACCCTGCATCACGGCTGGGGAAGGGCTGCGCGGTTTCCGTGCAGCCCTTTTCATGTAGGTTAGAGCGCCGTGTGTCCGTTCGGACGGGCAACGGACGCTCTAACCCTTTGATTTGACGCATAAGACTTCCGAAAATCGATTCCGATTTTAGGGCCGATGCTGTCCCTTCCTCTCAGGCCGCGGGCCATTTCCAGTTGCGAACGTCGGGCATATCCTCACCATATTCGCGGACATAGGCATGATGCTCGACGAGCTTGGCTCTCAGGCTTTCCAGCACTTCCGGCACTTTTTCCTTCAGGCCCGGAACGCGCTCGATCGCCTCGATCGCGAGGTGGAAGCGGTCGAGCTCGTTGAGCACGGTCATGTCGAAGGGTGTGGTGGTCGTTCCCTCTTCGATGAAACCGCGCACATGGATGTTGCGGTGGTTGGTACGTTTATAGGTCAGCCGGTGGATGAGGTAAGGATAGCCGTGATACGCGAAGATCACGGGCCTGTCCGACGTGAAGATCGCGTCGAAGACATCGTCCGTTAGGCCGTGCGGATGCTGATCCTGCGATTGCAGGGCAAGCAGGTCGACTACGTTGACGGTGCGGATCTTCAGTTCCGGGACATGCTCGTGCAGCAGATCGACGGCGGCGAGCGTCTCCATGGTCGGCACGTCGCCGGCACAGGCCATGACGACATCGGGCGCCACCGTATCCTCCTCATGGCTCGCCCAGTCCCAGATGCCGATACCGGCCTCACAATGCTTCACCGCCTCATCCATGGTCAGCCATTGCGGCTCGGGCTGTTTGCCGGCGACGATGACGTTGATGCGGTCATAAGTCCTAAGGCAATGGTCGCCGACCCAGAGCAGCGTGTTCGCATCCGGCGGCAGGTAGATGCGGACGATATCGGCCTTCTTGTTGGCGACGAGATCGACGAAGCCGGGGTCCTGATGCGAGAAGCCGTTGTGATCCTGCCGCCAGACATGCGAGGTCAGCAGATAGTTCAGCGAGGAGATCGGCTTCCTCCACTCCAGCTCTCGGGTGACCTTCAACCATTTGGCATGCTGGTTGAACATCGAGTCGATGATGTGGATGAAGGCCTCGTAGCAGGAAAAGAGACCGTGCCGGCCCGTCAGCAGGTAGCCTTCCAGCCATCCCTGGCAAAGATGCTCGCTCAGAACCTCCATGACGCGGCCATCGCGGGAGAGGCTGACATCATAAGGTTCGATCTCCTCCATCCAGACGCGGTCGGTGACCTCGAAGATGCTGCCAAGGCGGTTTGATTCCGTTTCGTCGGGGCCGAAAATGCGGAAGTTCGCATTGGCTTCGTTGAGCGTCAGCGTATCACGCAGGTAGTGTCCGAGGATTTCGGTGGATTGCACCATGGCATCGCCGCGCTTTTCCACCTTCACCTCGTAGGCGCGGATATCGGGCGTATTCAATTCTTTGCGCAGCAGACCGCCATTGGCATGTGGATTGGCACCCATGCGGCGCTCGCCCGACGGGGCAAGTGCCCGCAGTTCCGGCTTCAGCGTGCCGGAGGCATCGAAGAGGTCTTCCGGATCGTAACTGCGCATCCAGTCTTCGAGGATTTTCCGGTGTCCGTCGTTCTCCCGGCAATTGGAGACCGGCACCTGATGGGCGCGCCAGAAGCCTTCGACCTTCTTGCCGTCCACTTCCTTCGGGCCAGTCCAACCCTTGGGGCTGCGCAGCACGATCATCGGCCAGCGCGGGCAGTCCTGCGGCGCCTTGCCGTCGCGCGCTTCCTTCTGAATGGCGCGGATACGGTCGAAGACCGTCTCGAAGGTCGCGGCCATCTGCTGATGCATTTTGGCCGGTTCGTGGCCTTCGACAAAGAAAGGCTCGTAGCCATAACCTTCGAAGAGATGCATCAGATCCTCGTCACCGGCACGACCGAGAACGGTCGGGTTGGCGATCTTATAGCCGTTCAAATGCAGGATCGGCAGAACGGCGCCGTCGCGGGCAGGGTTCAGAAACTTGTTGGAATGCCAGCTCGCTGCCAGCGGGCCGGTTTCGGCTTCGCCGTCGCCGATGACGCAGGCGACGATCAGATCGGGATTGTCAAAGGCTGCGCCATAGGCATGAACGAGCGCATAGCCGAGCTCTCCGCCCTCATGGATGGAGCCGGGCGTTTCCGGCGCCGCGTGGCTCGGAATCCCGCCGGGGAAGGAGAACTGGCGGAAAAGCTTGCGCATGCCCTCTTCCGTTTCTGCTATATCGGGATAGATCTCGCTATAGATGCCTTCCAGATAGGTATTGGCGACCATGCCCGGCCCACCATGACCGGGACCGCACATATAGATGATATCGAGATCGCGGGCGCGGATGACACGGTTCAGATGCACGTAGATGAAGTTGAGGCCAGGTGTCGTGCCCCAGTGGCCGAGCAGGCGGGGCTTGATATGTTCGGGCTTCAGGGGCTGGCGCAGGAGAGGATTGGAAAGAAGATAAATTTGGCCGACTGAGAGATAGTTGGCGGCGCGCCAGTAGCGGTCGATGAGCGCGAGTTCTGCGTCTGAAAGAACGGATGGAGTCGAGACATGCTTTTCCATGGATTTCTCCCGTTTAAACTTGTTCAACGTCAATTCTAGCGGCCAGCGCCGGCACGCACTTGATCTGGATCATCGGGAGCGAAGAATAGAGAGTGCCTCCTGCGCGATGATCTGTTCCTCGTCCGTGGCAATGACATGCGCCGTTATGCGGCTCGAGGGTGTCGTGATCGTGAAGCCATTGGCTGCATTTGCCTTTTCGTCGACCGTAAGGCCGAGCCAGCCGAGATGCCGGATGACCGCCGAGCGGATCTGCGGCTGGTGCTCGCCGATCCCGGCGGTAAAGACGATGGCGTCGAGCCCGCCGAGCGTCATCGACATGCGGCCGATCTCGCCAGCGATGCGCAGCGTGAAGAGGTCGAGCGCCTCGCGCGCTTGCGGGCTTCCGTCCTCAAGAAGGTCGCGAGTATCTGCGTTGATGCCGGAGACGCCAAGCAGGCCGGAGCGATGGTAGAGCATGTCTTCCAGCTGATCGACGGACTGCTTCTTTTGCTGCAGCAGATGCAGGATCACGCCGGGATCGAGCCAGCCGGGCCGGGTGGCCATGGGTATGCCGTCCAGCGTGGAAAACCCCATGCTGCAGTCGCGGCTGATACCGTTTTCCAGAGCGCAGAGGCTTGCGCCGCTGCCGAGATGCGCGGCGACGATTTTCGCTTTATTCGACAGCCTGCGGCCGACCTCGCCAGCGATGAATTTGTAGGAGAGGCCGTGAAATCCGTAGCGCTTGATACCTTCGTCGTGAAGCGCGCGCGGGATGGCGAATCGGCGGACGAGGTCGATCTGCGTGGCATGAAAGGCGGTATCGAATGAGGCCGTTTGGGCAAGATGTGGTTTCAGGTGCTTCAGCGCGCGGATGAAGCGAAGCGCCTGCGGTTGATGAAGGGGTGCCAGCGGTGTAAGCGCGTCAATCGCTTCGATCGCGGCATCATCGAGCGCCGTCGCTGCGGTGAAGCGATCGCCGCCGTGAACGACGCGGTGGCCGGCAGTGCGCACGGTGCCGATATCGAAATGCTTCGACAGCAGCTCGAACGTCTCGTCGATGACGGCATGCAGGTCATCGGTGAGTTCGGCCTTCAGCGGCATGTCGAAGGTTTGCGGACCTTCCTTCAGGCTGAAGGCGAGGGGTTCGGCGCGGAAATCGATCACGCCCTTGCCGATGCGCCGCACCTTGCCATCCCCAATGGAAAAGATGCCGATCTTCACCGTTGAGGAACCGGCATTGAAGGTCAGGAGAAGATCGGTCGACGACATGTTGCTTGATGCTCCCCGGCAATCGTGACGATGAACGAACTTAGCGTCATCGCGTCGGGTGGGAAGCCTCTTCTGTCCTGGCGAGCAATTTTTGGTTGTCGATTCAGTCCCCGGAAGGCGTCAGGCGAGGGATGGCGCGTGGCTGGCCACGTTTGTTCACGCAATTCCGGACGCAAAACCTTCTCGCACTTTTGCTGCTGAAATTGCCTGGTTCAGGCCGTGGAGGCCAGGCTGGCATTTTGACTTTCGATGAAGATGCCCGTCTCTGCGGCGGGCATCGCTTTGCCGAAGAGATAGCCCTGGCCGATGTCGCAGCCAAGCTGCAGCAGATACGTGAGCTGTGCATGCTCCTCGACACCTTCTGCCGTCGTCTTAATGTTGAGACTTTTTCCGAGAGCAAGCATGGCGCGGACGATTTTTTCCTGCTTCTCGTCTTCCCGGCAGGTGGCGATGAAGCCCTTGTCGATCTTGATCTTGTCGAAACGGTAGCGGGCGAGCTGCGCAAGGCTCGAATAGCCCGTGCCGAAATCATCAAGCGCGATCTGTACGCCCGCCTCATGCAGTTCATCGAGAATATGGGCCGCGATCGCCGGATCCTGGATCAGCGCGTTTTCGGTGATTTCCACCTCCAGCCGTCTGGCAGGCAGGCGACTTGCCGCAAGCACCTTGAGGATGCGCGAGGCAAGCAGTTTGTCCTCCATCTGCACAGGCGACACGTTGAACGAAAGCCTGACGTGATCAGGCCAGGTAAGCGCATCGCTGCAGGCCTGGGTGAGGAGGTTTTCGAACAGTTCGGTGATCATGCCGGTTTCTTCGGCGATGCCGATGAAGACCGGTGGCGGAATATGCATGCCGTCTTCGTCGGTCCATCGGGCCAGTGCCTCGAAGCCGCAGACCCTGCCGCTCCTGAGATCGATCAGCGGCTGGTAGTGGGGTTTGATTGCCTTGTTCTGAATGGCGCCGCGCAGCTTGGTTTCCAGCGATGCGCGTTCCGCTACTTTGTCCTGCATGGACGGTTCGAAGACCAGTTGATGATTGGGGCCGCGGGATTTTGCCTCGTACATGGCAAGGTCGGCGCGGTGGGCAGCATCCTCCAGCGGCTCTGCCCCTTCGCTCCAGCGGTCGTAGCCTACACTGGCGCCGACCTCGACGGCAAAACCGTCGATCAGAATGGGGCGGGTGACCGCCTGGATGAGCACTTTGGCAAACCATTCCTCCCGCGCCGCGGTCATGCCGAGGGCGATGATGATGAATTCATCGCCACCGAAGCGGTAGACGCAATCGGCATTGCCCAGCGCGCAGATGCGCTTGGCCACTTCGACCAGCAGGACATCGCCGCCTTTGTGGCCAACGAGATCGTTGACTTTCTTGAAACCATCGAGATCGACGGAGAAGATCGTGACGTTGTTCCTTGCCTCGTCGGGAATATTGCCTTCCTTGTCGGCAATCTTGGGCAGAATCTTACGTTCGAAGGCGTAGCGGTTCGGAAGCTTGGTCAGATGGTCGTGGGTGGCAATCCAGTCGGCGCGGGCCTGGGCGGCATCGCGAAGCTGCATCTCCTTGCGAAGATCGGCAATGCGCATCACGGAATAGATGAAACTCATCGCGCCGGCGATGCCGAGGGCGAGCACAAACTTGTCGGCGCCGTAGTCCTCGAAGTTGCTCATGAAGGTGACGAGCGAGCTATCGACATCCAGCAGGGCACCTGAAATCCATAGCGCCGCACCGAGCGTCATGATCGTCAGACATTGCCTTCCCGCCCTGGTCCTGAAGAACTCTGGCATCAGCATCTCCATCTCCATCCCGCGGCGGAAATATCATGAAAGTCTGAAATGTTTATTGAAACCTGAAGGCGAATTGTTGGAGAACATGCCACGCATTCGGTAGCGCTTTCATCGAAAGCAAGCACGCTTTTCGTGTTGCGCAGCCTTTGCCATGTCGCAAGATACATCGAATTTTCCCGCAATTTCAAACCTCCGACCGTTAGCCGCTCTATGCCTTCCAACGGATGTATCCGGATGTCATGGCTCCGGCGATCTGCCGTTCGAATTTCCTGACCTTTTCGCGGCCGTGGGAGAGGCAAAGCACGTGTCGGACGAACTGGAGCTGAAAGTTGATTACCTCCGACCGTCCCAAGCGGAACCAATGCGCTGCTCAAGCCGTTTTCCGGGACTATCCAGGAGAGAGGACGATCCCATGCAGCTTGTTGGCACCCAGGTCATCCCCGCCTATGGCGGTAAAGGCGGTTTCACGGTTGAGTTCGTGGGCGACGGGGGCGAAGTCGTCTCCGTGCAGATCAAGAGTGATCGCGGCCAGCAATTGAACCGGCTGAATGCGGTGGAAAAGGCGAGAGAGGTTATGAGGCGCTTCGCCACGGCACCAATCCGCGAGGGCGATAAGGTGCAACCAGCTGGGTTAGGGAATGCTCGTTCGCGGGATGACGAGGAGGAGATGGAACAGCAATTGGACGAGGGATTGGAAGGTACTTTTCCTGCCAGCGATCCGGTCTCGATCACCCACACCGCAATACCCAAGGGCAGCAAACACTGATCCGCCGATCCCGGGCCGGCTCAGCCCGTTCGTCTCGGTCACTCAGGTCCGGCAATAAGATCGGTAAAGAGAAAGGCGAGCGGCCGTAGCGCGCCCGCCTTTGACGTACTCTGACTTTCAGGCGACGTTGATCAGCAATGGTAGGCTGATTATTACGCCGACGAGAACGGCGACAACAGTTGCGATACGCACGATGCGCAGACGCCGCGTACGCTCCCCACTCCAGTCATAGGTCATTTTTCGTCTCCTCGGGGAAGGATGTAGAGCCCGGAATTCCGGGTCCAATATGTATGACTGCGTTTTCTTGTGTAAGGCTGGACTAATTTACGAGGAATGTTCAGAAACGCAGCGACCAACGGCGACCGTCATGCGTCATGCGCGCCATGCCGAGCGGCTGGATATCGATCGTCCAGAAAGCGGCCGGCGGTGCCTTCAGCACGTTCAGAATCGCAGCGCGGATGACGGCCGCATGGGTAACCGCGATGACATGGCCGCCGAGCGGCATTTCCTCATTCATCCAGCCGGCGATGCGCCTGCCAAGCTGTTGCAGGCTCTCTCCCTCGTGGGGGGCGGCTTCGGGATCGGGCATCCAGAGAGCAATGTTTTCGGGCTCTTCGGAGTGAAGGCTCATGAGCGGCCTGCCGGCCCAGCGGCCGTAGTCGCAATCTCGCAGAGACGGCGCAACGGTCGCTTCGAAACCCAACATCTCGACCGTCTGCCGGGCGCGCAACGCCGGGCTCGTAAAAACCCTGTCTGCCCTTCCTGGTGTCGGCATCGCGGCCTCGCCCAGGGTCTTTTCCTCCAGTGGCTCATCGACCGGAAAGGAGGCGGTGCGATTTGCCGCCGTGGCGCCGTGGTTTATCCATGTGAGCCGGGTGGTCATATTCCGCGCCCTCCGGAGATAGGGCGGGATGGCCGCCGCCCGCATATGAAGTTTCGTTGACAGTCTCTTTGACGAAAAGATATAACTGTGACGTTGCAGGTTTGGAAGCCGGTGAAAGTCCGGCGCGGTCGCGCCACTGTGATCAGCGTGTCGAAGTTCTTCGCGTTGGAAGTCAGACCCTACTGCAATCGTGATCTTCGACTGAACGCGTCATTCCCGGAGGAATACATGTCTGATACCGCTTTTGCGCCCGTCGCATCACCCGCGCCGATCCCCGTGGGCCAGATCCTGCCCTGGGCGATCTTCGGCGGCCTGCTGATGCTGATCGCCATCTATTTCGTCGGTACTGAAGAAGGCGCAATGGCGCTCTTCAACGGCATGTATGTGCACGAATTCGTGCATGACGCCCGCCATCTTCTCGGCTTCCCCTGCCACTAAGGGAGGTTCTCACATGGTTGGAAATCTTCTGCTCCGCGGCATGGTCGCGGGCCTGATTGCTGGCGTCTTGGTTTTTGCCTTTGCGCGCTTTTTCGGGGAGCCGCTCGTCGATGCGGCCATTGCCTTCGAAGAGGCGATATCGCAGGCGGCCGGCCAGGCAGCCGAACCGGAAATCGTCAGCCGTGCCACACAGGCGGGCCTTGGGCTCTTTACCGGCGTCATAGTATATAGTGTCGCCATTGGCGGCCTGTTCGCGCTTGTCTTCGCTTTCGTGCAGGGCCGCTTCAGCAGCCTTTCGGTACGCGGCACTTCTGCCGTCATCGCCGTCGCTGCTTTCGTCGCTATCGACATTGTTCCGGCCATCAAATATCCAGCCAACCCGCCGGCTGTCGGCAACTCGGATACGATCAGCGTTCGCACCGAGCTGTTCTTCCTGATGATCGTCGTTTCCACCGCCTCGATGGTTGCAGCAATTGCTCTCGCGCGACGGCTGACGTCGAACTACGGCGCCTGGAATGCTGCGATCATTGCGAGTGTTGCCTTCATCGTCTTCATCGGCCTCGTGGAGCATCTGTTGCCGCCGATCAATGAAGTGCCGGAGAATTTCTCTGCCATGTTACTTTGGCGCTTCCGCACGACGACGATCGCTATGCACATGATCCTGTGGTCGGTGCTCGGCCTTGCCTTCGGTGCGCTGGCGGAGCGGCGCCTCGGGGTGGGAACCGGGGTTCGTTCGGCTTATCGATAGGATGGCGGGGAGGGAGCTTCGACTGCTCCCTCTTTTCTCATGGGCCTGTCTGCTCGTGATTAGCCGTATCGGGACTTGGGGTGTCTTATGAAAATCGCGTTGCACTCCATCTGCTTCGGCCTTGCCCTGATGACCGCGGGCATCGCGTCTGCGCACAGTCGCAGCGGCGAGGGCAGTCATGGCGGCCTGCCTGTACCTGAGATCTCTCACGGCGAGATGGCGGTCATTTCCGATTATCGCACGCGCATCATGGATCTCGCCTCAAAGGCAATGGATACGAGCGAGCCTTTTCGGCGCGTGCTGAATTATGCCGAAATCCAGTATTCCTACTGTCTCTGGGGTCGGATACCGGGCAGCGTGACAGATGAAGAAAGCCCGTTCAACGAATGCGCGCATGCCTACCTTGCCGCGACAAAGGCGGTGCTCATGGCATTGCGCGACATGCCGCACGAGGCGGCTGCGGCAGGGGAGATTGCATCGGACGTCGATGCCGACATGGTCAGCCGCGGCCTTTCACTGGTAACCTGCCGCTTCAGTGGAGAAGGTTTCAATACCGCCGATGTGGTAGGTCCGCGCTGGAGTGAAATCCCGCGGCATCCGGCGAGCATGGCTTCGCTGAGCGGATTTTCAGCGATCGTCGCCTTAGGGGTCTTTGCGGTCAGGCGGTGTCTTCGGCTTCAGTCTTCCGAATAGCGCTGCTCGCGCCACGGATCGCCATACATATGGTAGCCGTTCTTTTCCCAGAAGCCGGCCTTGTCGGTCGGCAGCAGATCGATACGGCGCAGCCATTTGGCGCTTTTCCAAAAATAAAGGTGCGGAACGACGAGGCGCATCGGTCCGCCGTGATCGCGGGTCAGCGGCAAACCCTCCCATGCGGTGGCGAGAATGGCGTCTTCAGCAGCGAAATCGGAAAGCGGCAGATTGGTCGTATAGCCGTCATAGCTGGTCAGCATGACGTAACCGGCTTCCGCTTTCGGCATGGCGAGATCGAGCAGGTCGCGGGTGGCAACGCCCTTCCACTTGTTATCGTATCGAGACCATGTCGTGACACAATGGATATCGCTGACCATGCTGCTCTGTTCCAGCGCCTGGAAGGCCGCCCAATTGAGGTCGAGCGGTGTCTCGACTAGACCTAGAACCTCCAGCCGCCAGCTCTCGATGGAAATAATCGGCTGCTGGCCGAGGTCGAGGACCGGCCAGTTTTTGACCAGATGCTGGCCGGGTGGCAGGCGCTCGGTTTCCGGGCGGCTGATGCGGCCGGTCAGAAACTTTCCCTCGGCCGCCCAGCGGCGCTTGGACGTCGTGAGCTTGCTATCATCGGGGATTTGGTCGTCGCTCATGAAGGTCTCCTTGCGGTGCAGCAATCAGACATCCGCGCCTGGCATGTGTCAAGTTTCAGCACCTCTTGGAAATCTTAACCGTGCTCATTACACTCGGAGCGTCGGGTTATGCCTCCACGGGAGCGGAGGCTGAAAGGGAGGAGCGAGACTCTGTCTTCGCGCTATCGTGTCATTGTGGCGCTCTGCGCTGCACCCTTGCTTGTTTTCGCTTTCTTCTATTACGGGAGCGCGGTCGCCACGCGCGCCTATATGGGTGAAGCCTCGGCGCAGGCGGGTACCGCGCTCAGGCTTGCGGTTTCCGCGCTTAGCGGCCATCTCAGCCGCTACGAGGCCTTGCCGGCGCTGATCGCCGATCACAACGATATCAAGGATCTCGTGACCCGGCCGGATGATCGGTCGCTGCGCGACAATGCCAATCTCTACCTGAAGGAAATTAACGGACTCCTGAAATCCTCCGACATCTATGTCGTGCGGCCGGATGGCGAGACGATTGCTGCCAGCAATTTTGACAACCCCGGCAGTTTCGTCGGTGAAAACTTCAGCTACCGACCGTATTTCCAGGAGGCGATCGGCGGGCATCATGCACGCTTCTATGCACTCGGCACGACCTCGCTGAAGCGCGGCTATTATTTCTCTTCCCCGATCTGGGTCGATGGAGAAATTCGCGGCGTCATTGTTTTCAAGGTGGATATCGATGTGATCGAATCCTCCTGGAGCGGCGGTGAGTACCGTATCTTCGTCTCCGATCCCGAGGGCATCATCTTCATGTCTGACAGTTCGGACTGGCTCTACGGGGCAATCCTGCCCCTGAGTGCGGATCGCGTGGCGCGCACCGAGGCATCGCGACGTTATGCCAATGCCAAGCTCGTCGAATTGCCGGTCATCCGCCATCGCTTCGAGTATCATGACCTGATGACGCTCGCTGGCGATCGCGGTCAGAGCGAATATCTCGTCCTTTCGCATTACATGCCGGCCGAAGACTGGACCGTGAACGTGCTGATGGATACGAGCTCCATCCGGACGCAGGCCCGCACGGCGCTGGTTGTGGTGTTCCTTGTTCTATGCATTGCCGCGCTGACATTCGCCATTCTGCGGCAGCGGCGCGTGCGGCTTGCGGAGCGCCTGCAATTGCAGGCCGAGGCTCAGAACGAGTTGGAGCGGCGGGTCGATGAGCGCACGGCCGATCTTGCCCGCGTCAACAGCCGCATCGAGGAGGAGATCGCCGAGCGGCGTCTGACAGAGCAGCAGCTGCGCCAGACACAGGCCGATCTCATCCAGGCGGGCAAGCTTGCCGGGCTTGGGCAGATGTCGGCGGCGCTTTCGCATGAGTTCAACCAGCCGCTCGCCGCCGCCAAGACCTATACGGACAGTGCCGCCGTTCTGCTGGAGAGGGGCCGCACTGCCGAAGCGCAGGACAATATCCAGCGCATCGGCGGGCTGATCGACCGCATGGCCTCGATCAGCAGGCACCTGCGCAATTTCGCACGCAAGCCCAATGAGAAGCTCGGTCCCGTGCCGCTCGACGAGGCGATCCGCGACACGCTGGAGATCATCGCCTGGCGACTGAAGGCGGCTGATGCCGATCTCCGGCTGCATCTTGGGGCGCGGCCGCCGGTGGTCAAAGCCGGCTCGGTGCGTCTGCAGCAGGTGCTGGTCAATGTGATCTCGAATGCGGCCGATGCGGTCGAGGGACTGGAGGATCGGCGTATCGAGGTTTCGGCATCCGAAGAGGCTGGCAGGGTGGTTCTGACCGTACGCGATCATGGACCGGGCGTGCCGGCCGCGATTGCCGAGCGCATCTTCGATCCCTTCTTTACCACCAAGGGCGTCGGCAAGGGGCTTGGGCTCGGGCTTTCCATCTCCTACAACATCATCAAGGATTTCGGTGGCAGCTTGACCGTCTCCAACCATCCGGAGGTTGGGGCAGTATTCCGTATCGAGCTTTTGGCGGCGGCAGGCATGGTGCCGGAGGCGGCGGAATGAACGAACAGAAGATATTGCTCGTCGATGACGAGGAGGAACTGCGCCGCTCGACGGCGCAGGCGCTGGAATTATCAGGTTTCAGCGTCGAGACGTTTTCGAACGCGGATCATGTGCTGGAGCTGATCGGCTACAGTTTTCCGGGTGTCGTCGTCACCGATATCCGCATGCCCGGCATGGACGGCATGACGCTGATGCAGAAGATCCGCGAACTCGATACCGAGGTGCCGGTAATTCTCGTCACCGGGCATGGCGATGTGCAGCTTGCCGTCAAGGCGATGCGCGAGGGCGCCTATGACTTCATCGAGAAGCCTTTTACGCCGCAGATGCTTGCCGGCGTCATCCGCCGCGCCATGGAACGGCGCGGCCTCGTGCTTGAAAACCGGCTGCTGAAGGCAGTTGCCGGCAAGCGCGACGATATCGAAGCGCGGCTGCCTGGGCGCACCCAGATCATGGTCGATCTGCGATACCGCATCCGTGCGATCGGGGCGAGCGATGCCGACACGCTTATTATCGGTGATACAGGGGCCGGCAAGGAAGTGGTGGCGCGTGCGCTGCACGATATCAGTGCAAGGGCAAGCAGACCGTTCATTGCCATCAATTGTGCGGCACTGCCGGCAAACCTGATCGAAAGCGAGCTTTTCGGCCACGAGGCCGGCGCCTTCCCGGGCGCGGTGCGGCCTCGTTACGGCAAGTTCGAACATGGACGCGGCGGCACCATCCTCCTCGATGAGATCGGCTCCATGCCGGTCGATCTGCAGGCGAAGTTCCTGCGGGTGCTGCAGGAGAGAATGATTTCGCGGCTCGGTTCGAACGAGATCGTGCCGCTCGATGTGCGATTCATCGCGACAAGCAAGGTCGATCTGGAAGCGGAGGTCGCGAGCGGCCGGTTCCGCGCCGATCTTCTCTATCGCCTGAATGTCGCGACCCTTCATGTGCCGTCGCTCTCGCAACGCCGGGCAGACATCCCACTGCTTTTCATGCAACTCGTCAGGGAGGCGGCAGCACGCTACGGCAAGGATGAGATGGCCGTGCCGCCGGATGTGATTTCCGACATCGGGCAGCGTGACTGGCCCGGGAATGTCCGCGAATTGCGCAATGCCGCTGACCGCTTCGTGCTTGGCCTCGACGGCGGCGGCAGGCAGGCCGAGGCTGCGGGGCTTGCCGAACGTGTCGCCGAATTCGAGCGCGGCGTGATTGCGAATGCGCTTGTCGCCCATGGCGGCAGCCTGAAGCCGGTCTATGAATCGCTCGGCATTTCGCGCAAGACGCTTTATGAGAAGATGCAGAAATATGGTCTCGACAAGAAGCTGTTGGTCAATGAGATGACCGGCGAGACGCGCCGCGAGCTCTGATCCAATTCCGATTTTTGAATGTGATCGCCTGTTTCAGGGTGTTCTCGATGCCGGTCGAGGGCTCCAAGTTCATCGGTGCCGTATCCGGTGGGTGGCCGCAAATTCTTTCCAACCTCAAATCGCTGCTGGAAACCGGCGAGGTCGTGCTGCCGCGCAACCGGTAAGGACAGGTAATGGGTGGATTTCCACCCATCACTTTCACCAATTGTTTCCAAATCAACCCATGGTGCGGCGCACTGTCGCAAAATCGTCGTTCCTTTCTTCGCGCCGCGATTGCGACAGCAAGTCCCAGGCGTGCAAATGAACCATCCGAGCCGGTGCGGAGGATGTGCCGGCGGGACTAGTCATTTTCATCAGGGAGGAAAACGATGAAAATCCTGAAGGCCATGCTCGGCGTGACTGCCGCCGCTGCCGTTTCGCTTCTCGCTCACGCCGCTTCGGCGCAGACCTATCCCGAACGCAGCATCACCATGGTCGTGCCTTTCTCCGCCGGCGGACCGACCGATACTGTTGCGCGCCTCGTTGCCGAATCCATGTCGAAGGATCTCGGCCAGCAGATCGTCGTTGAAAATGTCGGCGGCGCTGGCGGCACGCTCGGTGCCGGGCGAGTTGCTGATGCCGATCCGGACGGCTACACGATCCTGCTGCACCATATCGGCATGGCGACCAGCGCCACGCTTTACCGCAAGCTCGCCTATGACACGCTGAACGCCTTCGACTATGTCGGTCTCGTCACGGATGTACCGATGACGATCGTCGCCCGCAAGGATTTCGAACCAGCCGATCTGAAGGGCCTGATCGACTATGTGAAGGCGAACAAGGACAAGGTTACCGTCGCCAATGCGGGTATCGGTGCGGCATCCCACCTTTGCGGCATGATGTTCATGAGCGCCATCCAGACACCGCTCACGACCGTTCCCTACAAGGGTACCGGTCCGGCCATGACAGATCTTCTCGGCGGCCAGGTCGATATCATGTGCGACCAGACGACCAATACGACGAAGCAGATCAAGGGCGGTACGATCAAGGCTTATGCGGTGACCTCGCCGGCTCGCCTTGATGTTCTCAAGGACATTCCGACGGCGGTCGAAGCCGGCTTGCCGGGCTTCGAAGTCGGTATCTGGCATGGCGTCTACACGCCGAAGGGCACGCCGGCCGAAATCAATGAGCGTCTGTCGAAGTCGCTGCAGGTCGCGCTGAAGGACCCGAACGTCGCCGCCCGCTTTGCCGAGCTTGGCACGGCTCCCTCTTCGGACGCCGATGCGACGCCGGCTGCGCTGAAGGCGAAGCTCGAGAGCGAAATCGCCCGTTGGAAGCCCGTCATCGAAGCTGCCGGCGAATACGCGGACTGAAGCCGGACTGCCGCATTTGCACCCTCCTCCCGGGCCGGGAGGAGGGTATTTGCGCAGCCTGATTCCGCAGCGACGCTCCATCTCCAACTCTAGGAGACATCATGAAATCTCTCAGTTTCGACACCACCAATATCATCTGCGGCGCCTTGCTCGCTGCGACCGGCGCTTTTTTCGCCTATCAATCGCTCAACCTCGATATCGGTACGGCGCTGCGCATGGGACCTGGCTACTTCCCACTCGTCCTGTCAGGCATCCTCGTGCTGCTCGGCCTCATCATTCTCGTGCAGGCAGTGCGGGTTCAGGGTGAGCCGATCGAGCCGTTCGCCTGGCGTGGCATGCTCTTCATCCTGCCGGCGCCGGTCTTTTTCGGACTGACGGTCCGCGGGCTCGGTTTTGCGCCGGCAATCTTCCTGACGGCCTTCATCGCCTGCTTTGCATCCAGTCGCATGAACGTGCTGTTCGCGCTGATTCTTTCGCTGCTGCTGGCGGTCTTTTCGGTTGGGGTCTTCAGCTATGCGCTCGGGCTGCCGTTCGAACGTTTCGGCCCCTGGGTCCGGTTCTAGGAGGCGAGTATGGAACTCTTCAGCAATCTCGCTCTCGGTTTCTACACCGCGGCAAGCCCGGAAAACCTGTTCTTCTGCCTTATCGGCGTGCTGCTCGGCACGCTGATCGGCGTGCTGCCCGGTATTGGCGCCACGGCAACGATCGCCATGCTGCTGCCGATCACCTTCCAGCTCGAGCCTGTTTCCTCGCTCATCATGCTCGCCGGCATCTATTACGGCGCGCAATATGGCGGCTCGACGACGGCAATCCTCATCAATATGCCCGGTGAATCTTCCTCGGCAGTGACAGCCATTGACGGCTATCAGATGGCGCGGAAGGGCAGGGCG
Organism: Rhizobium sp. ZK1; assembly: GCF_047782645.1. Taxonomy (NCBI): domain Bacteria; kingdom Pseudomonadati; phylum Pseudomonadota; class Alphaproteobacteria; order Hyphomicrobiales; family Rhizobiaceae; genus Rhizobium; species Rhizobium sp. ZK1. The sequence goes on along the minus strand of NZ_CP180586.1, from coordinate 3,288,313 downwards.
GGTGCGGCGCTTGCAATTGCCGCGCTCGGCTCCTTCTTCGCCGGCTCGGTATCGACCTTCCTCGTGGCTGTCTTTGCTCCGCCACTGACGGCGATTGCACTGCAGTTCGGTTCGGCAGAATATTTCTCGCTGATGATCGTCGGCCTCGTATCCTCGATCGCGCTGGCACATGGCTCGGTCGTCAAGGCGCTGGCAATGGTGGCGCTCGGCCTGCTGCTCGGCCTCGTGGGCACGGATATCTATACCGGTACGCCGCGTTTCACGCTCGGCATTCGCGAATATGCCGACGGCCTGAATTTCGTGGCGCTTGCCGTCGGCGTCTTCGGTATTGCGGAAATCCTGCGCAATCTGGAAGGCGAGAAGACGCGCACGGTGCTAATGGCGAAGGTTTCCGGGCTGTTGCCGTCAAAGGAAGAGTTCAAGGAGATGATCGCGCCGGTCATTCGCGGCACAGTCATCGGCTCCGCGCTCGGCATCCTGCCGGGCGGCGGGGCGATCCTCGCCTCCTTCGCCTCCTATACGGTGGAAAAGCGTGTCTCCAAGAGGCCGCAGGAGTTCGGCCATGGCGCGGTCGCCGGCGTTGCTGGGCCGGAATCGGCCAATAATGCCGGTGCGCAGACGTCGTTCATTCCACTCCTGACGCTCGGGATTCCGGCAAATCCGGTCATGGCGCTGATGGTCGGCGCAATGATCATTCAGGGTATCGTACCCGGACCGAACGTCGCGACGGAGCAGCCGGCGCTCTTCTGGGGCATCATCGCCTCCATGTGGATCGGCAATCTGATGCTTGTCATCCTTAACCTGCCGCTGATCGGGTTGTGGGTGAAGCTGCTGACGGTGCCTTACTACGTGCTATTCCCCGTCATCATGGCCTTCTGCTCGATCGGGGTCTACAGCGTCAATTCCAACGTCTACGACCTCTATGCCGTCGCCTTCTTCGGCCTCATCGGCTATGTGCTCGCCAAGCTTCGCTGCGAGCCGGCGCCGCTCTTGCTCGGCTTCGTGCTCGGGCCGCTGCTGGAGGAAAACCTGCGACGGGCCATGATCCTGTCACGCGGTGATGCGACGACCTTCGTCACACGGCCGATCAGTGCCATTCTGCTGGCGATCGCCGTGGCGGTGCTGATCATCGTCTTCCTGCCGAGCGTCAAGCGCAAGCGTGAAGAGGTCTTCGTCGAAGAGGCGTGAGGGGTTGAACTCCGCGGCTGTTTGTTGAAAAAAGAATGATCTGATGCGGGCGCCGTCGGGCGCCCGTTTTCGTTTTACAGGATATCCAGGCTTATGAGCATTCCCGCCCGGATCAGCAACGATCTGCCCTTTCTGACCTCCCTCCGCCGAGACCTCCATGCCCACCCCGAACTCGGCTTCGAAGAGGAGCGCACCAGCGATATCGTCGCAAAGCTTCTGGAAGGGGTTGGCATCAAGGTGCATCGTGGCCTCGGCGGTACCGGTGTCGTCGGCACGCTGCAGATCGGCAACGGCACGCGCACGATCGGGCTGAGGGCAGACATGGACGCTCTCGCCATGCCGGAGACGGCGGATCGCCCCTATAAATCGACAGTGCCGGGCAAGATGCATGCATGTGGTCATGACGGGCATACGACGATGCTGCTCGGCGCGGCGCGTTATCTCGCCGAAACGCGCGGTTTTTCCGGCACGGTTCATTTCATCTTCCAGCCGGCCGAGGAGGGCCGCGGTGGGGCGAGACGTATGGTGGAGGAGGGGCTGTTCAAGCAGTTTCCCTGCGATGCCGTCTATGGGCTGCACAATATGCCCGGGCTTGCCGTTGATGAGATCGCTGTCGTCGAGGGGCCGCAGCTTGCCTCATCCGATAGCTGGCGGATCACTTTCCGGGGTATCGGTACGCACGGAGCAAAACCGCATCTCGGCCGCGATCCGATCACGGCTGCCGGCACTTTCCTTGCGTCTCTACAAACGATCGTCGGGCGGGTCGTCGATCCGCTTCAGCCGGCTGTCGTCAGCGCCTGTTCGGTACAGGCCGGCAATCCGAAGGCATTGAACGTCATTCCTGATATCGTCGAGATCGGCGGAACGGCGCGCGCCTATTCGCCCGAGGTGCGGGACCAGCTCGAAACGGAAATTGGCCGCCTGGCGCAGGGCACAGCCGCGATGTTCGGTATTTCGGTAGACTATGAATTCGAACGCCGTATTCCGCCCGTCATCAATGATGCGGACGCGACTGCACGGGCGCTCCGGGCCGCGCAGGCGGTCTTTGGCGAGAAGGTGCGCACGAGCTTTCCGCCATCCACCGCCGGCGACGATTTCGCGTTCTTCGGGCAAAATGCTCCAGGCTGTTATGTCTGGCTCGGCAACGGTCCGGCTGTCGATGGAGCGCTGCATCACAACACTGCCTACGACTTCAATGACGAGGCGCTCGGATATGGCGCGGCTTATTGGGTGTCGCTGGTGGAGCGGGAACTCAAGACTGAGGCGTAAGCTGCCTCAGAAGGTCTCCAACATCGGGCTTTCCAGCACCTTGCCCGTGATGACATCGGCAATGCCGCGGTCGGTCTGGTGCGGGCCGATATTGCAGGCAAGCGTCGCGCCGAAGCAGGCCTTGAAGACCAGATAGGGCGGCTTCCAGTCGACGATCTTCTCCATGGCCTTGCGGATGGCAGCGAAGCCGTTGGCGGTTTCCTGCAGGGAGGCATCGGTTACGAGGCCGGAGAGCGGCAGGGGCAAGAGGACTTCGACGCAGCCGTCCTTTGCCACGGCCATGCCGCCGCCGACTTCGATGACGGCGTTTGCTGCCAGCGCCATGTCTCGTGCATTTCCGCCGAAGACTGTGAGGTTGTGGCTGTCATGCGAGACGGTGGTGCAGAAGGCGCCGTGCCACTCACCCCAGCCGGTCAGGAAGCCGACACGCGGCTTGCCATCTGCCAGTCCGTGGCGATGTGCGACCGCGAGCATGGCGCTGCCGGCCGGCGGCACGACGAAACCTTCGCGAATATCTGCCTCGGCTTCGCCCCACCGGGTAAAGCGCGGGCGGTCGATCGTTGCGAGGCGTACCTTGCTTCCGTTCGCGGGGATGCGGAAATCATCGTCAGCAAACGGTGCGAGCTTGACCGACTGCATCAGCGGACCGGCATCGAGTGGCTGGATCGGATCCCTCACTGCGCCATCTTCGGCAACCAGGCGGCCATTGGCGATGACGGCGCGGGCTTTGAATTCGCTGATATCCTCGAACAGCACGAGATCGGCTCGGCGGCCAGGAGCGATCAGGCCAAGATCGGAGCGCTTCAGCCGCTGGGCGGCGTTGAGGGTCGCCGCACGCAGCGCCCATTCCGGGCGCATGCCGTAACGCACGAGGCGGCGCGCCACATCGTCGAGGCCGCCATTCTGGTAGAGCTCATCGGGGAAGACGTCGTCAGTGCACAGTGTGACGGTTGGCGGAAGGTGGCCGATGCCATCAAGCGCATCGACGAATTCCTTCAGCAGATGATCATGAGAGCCACGCAGCTCGATCGTCATCCCGGCTGCGAGCTTCTGCAGGAGGTCAGCGCCCGAGGTAAGTTCGTGATCGGAGGTGACACCAGCGGCCATGAAGGCATTGAGGTCGGCCCCCTCCAGCCCGCGGGCATGGCCGCAGACGAGCTTGCCGGAGGTCAGGCCGGCATTGACGATTGCGGTCATGCGCGGATCGTTGTCGATGACGCCGCGCATGTTCATCACCTCGGCGACACCGCCGATCGCTGGAGAGCGCAGCAGCTCGGTGATGAGGTCGGCATCGAAATCCGCGCCGGCCAGTTCAAGCCCAGGGGCAGAGGGAACGCAGGAGGGAGCAAGCAGGATCATGCGCAGCGGCAGATTGCGCGAAGCTTCGATCGCCCAGCGCACGCCGTCGAGACCATGGACATTGGCGAACTCGTGCGGGTCCCAGACGATCGTCGTGACGCCGCGCGGCAACACGGCTTCAGCATATTCGGCCGGCGTGACCATCGAGCTTTCGATATGCATATGCGTATCGATAAGGCCGGGAGAAATGATGCTGCCGGTCGCGTCGATTACATCAGCGGCATCGGTGCGGCTTGCCGGCGCGTGCACGCTCGCAATCAAAGCACCGACGAGGCCGATATCGGCCTCGCGGATCAGGCCGGTGACGGCATCGAGAACGCGGCCGCCGGCAATAAGCGTATCGAAGGGGCTGTCACCGCGAGCGGCAGCCACCGCGCGGGCGCGTAAGGCCGGTTCGTTGAGGTCGGCAGGTTCATGGCGCGAGTTGGCGGTCATTTGCGGGCCTCGTTGACCAGGGCGGCGAGAATGATGACACGCGCCATGTCGGCGTCGATGTCGGCAGCGAACTGCGCATTGAACGTTGCATGGGTGGCACGGGTTTCAACGACTGTACGCCCACGCGTGTGCTGTCCCTGTAATTCCACATCGATGCGGGCAGGGCGGAAGCTCACCACCTGCGGAGCGACGAAGGCGACGGCAGCCGAAGGGTCGTAGATCGCCATGGCGGGGCGACCGCGGCTGGTGCCGATTCTGATATAGCCAGCGAACATGTCGGCGATCAGTTCGGCATTTGCGCCGCCGGCAGCGCGCACTGGATCGTCATCCTCAGGCTTGGCAAGCACCTTGCGGCAGAGATCGAGATCGACCATGCGTAGCGGCAGCTTGTGGCCGATGACGATCGCCAGCGCTTCCGGATCGGCGAGCGAATTGAATTCTGAAGAGGCCGTGTGGTTGCCCGAGGTGACGCCGCCGCCCATCCAGACGAGTTCGGTGATGCGGGTTGCTAGATCGGGCCGGGCGAGCGCCAGCGCGGCGATATTCGTCAGCGGACCAAGCGCCAGGATGCGATGCGGGCCTTCCAGCTCCAGCCAGCGGCAGAGGGCGAGGAAGGCATCGCTGTCTGCCAGGATCGGGGCCGGCGGCAGGTGTTTTCCCGTTGTCGGAATACCGCTTTCGCCGAGGATCGCCTGCGCCGTCTCAAGTTTGCCGAGCACGGGCATATCCCGGCCGGTGTGAATGGGAAATTTCCAGCCGAAGGCCTTTGCCGCACCCGCTGCATTGGTGCGTACCTGCGGCAGCGGCGCATTGCCGAAAACCAACGAGACGCCATCGATGTCGTGCTCGGCGTTCATCACCACCATGATGGCGGCGATGTCGTCGAAACCCATGTCTGTGTCGATCCAAACGCCCATGATCTCACCCGAACCGCTTGAGGCTTGCGGCGGCTGCAACCGGCAGGTCGAAGGCGATCGTGCTGCCGAGTTCGTGCTGCGGCAGGGCAGCGTCGACTTCCGCCTTGATCGGGCCAAGCGCGCTGTCCAGCAGGTATTCGCGGCTGTTGCCGGCAAAAGACGTGCCGCGCACACTGCCCTGGAACGGGCCAGAACCAAGGACAACCGCGCGGGGTCGCCATGCCAGGCCCGCCGCATCTTCAGGGGCAGGTGTGGAAAGCGCAACTGAGCCGTTGGGCATCGCAAGCTTTCTGTCCTTCAGCGCAAAGACATTCTCGAAGCCGACGAAATCAGCGACGAAGGAGGAAACCGGCCTGTTATAGATGTCCTCAGGTGTGCCGATCTGCTCGATACCGCCGTTCAGCATGACGATGATGCGATCGGCAAGGGCAAGGGCTTCCGCCTGGTCGTGGGTGACGAAGATCATCGTCACGCCTGTTTCCTTCTGGACGCGTTGCAACTCGGCGCGCATTTCCAGACGCAGTCGGGCGTCGAGATTGGAGAGTGGCTCGTCGAGCAGCAGCACCTTCGGTTCCATGACCATGGAGCGGGCAAGTGCTACGCGTTGCTGCTGGCCGCCGGAGAGCTCGCCGGGCTTGCGGCCGGCGAATTTCGTGAGGCCGACGGATTTGATGCCGGCATTGACCTTGTTGTCGAGATCCTGGCCGCGCAGCCCTTTCAGGCGAAGGCCGAAGGCGACGTTCTCATAGACACTCAGATGCGGGAAAAGCGCATAGGACTGGAAGACAAGGCCGACGGCGCGTTTGTTGGCGGAGACGCGGGTGATATCGGCGCCATCAAGGTTGATGCGGCCAGAGGCGGGATTGAGCAGGCCGGCAATCGCGCGCATGGTTGTCGTCTTGCCGCAGCCGGAGGGGCCGAGGAGTGCCACCAGTTCGCCTTTGGCAATCGACAGGTCGAGGTCCTTAACCGCAACCATATCGCCATAGGCGAGCGTCAGCTTGTCGAGTTGAAGGTATGCGTCAGACATAGCGAGAGAATCCCAGCAAGCGTTCGGCGAGAAAGACGATGCCGATCGAAAGGAAGGCGAGCAGCGCCGAGAGCGCGGCAATGGACGGATCGTAGGTGGTTTCCATGTAACCCAGCATGTCGATCGGCAGCGTGCGCACGCCCGGACCGGAGAGAAAGAGCGACACCGGCACCTGATTGAAGCTGGTGACGAAGCCGAGAATGAAGGCGGCGAGAATGCCGCCGCGGATATTCGGCATGACGACCCGGAGGAAAGCGCCGAGCCGCGAGGAGCCGAGCAAGACGGCTGCTTCCTCGATATCGGAGCGCAGGTTCCCGAGGCTCGCGGACACCACGCGCACGGCATAGGGCAGTACCAGCGCGGTATGGGCAAAGAAGAGCGCCAGCGTGATATTGAAGCCGAAAGGAACCACCAGATAACGCAGCAGCGCCAGACCGACGATGATGCCGGGCACGATGATCGGCAGCGAGACGATGGTTCTCACCGTCTCGGAACCCGGAAGCCTGTAGCGCGATAGCGCATAGGCGGCGGGAACACCGAGGACGAGCGCCGCCAGTGTGCCGAAGACGGCAAGAAACATCGACATGGCGAAGCTGTCGCGGAAGCTGTCGATGGTGAAGACCTTGGCGACCCAGCGCAACGACAGGCCCTGCGGCGGGAAGGCCAGCGTATCTCCGGCCGAAAGCGAGGCGGCGATGATGATCAGGAAGGGGCCGATCAGGAAGACCAGCAATAAGAACAGCACGACAGGTGAGAGGAGGCGGATGCTCATCGACGGTTCCTCGCGGTTGCGAGCCGTTTGAGCAAGATATTGGCGGCGAAGCTCATGACGATCAAGATGAAGGCGATGACGCTCGCCGAAACGAAATTGTTGGCGACAGACACCTGCTGGTACAACAGCGTTTCCAGCATCAGCACCTTGGAGCCGCCAAGGATGGCAGGCGTGATATAGGCGGTCAGTGAGCCGGTGAAGACCAACGTGCCGCCGACGACGAGACCTTCCTTCGTCAGTGGCAGGATGACCTTCCAGAAGACCTGAAACCAGTTGGCGCCGAGGACGCGTGCGGCGGGAATGGCATCCTTCGGTATGTTCTCGAGCGCACTGATGAGCGACAGTATCATCAGTGGCAGGAAGAGCTGCAGCAGACCGATGAAGACGGCGGTCTCGGTAAAGAGCAGGCGCAGAGGTTCCGCGCTCAAGCCGAGACCTGTAATGGCTTCATTGACGATGCCGGTGCGGCCAAGGATAACGATCCAGGCGTAGGTACGGGCAACCGGCGAAATCATCAGCGGCAGGGTGACGAGGCCGATCATGCGGCCCTTGCCGTTCGGCGGCAGATTGACGATCGCAAAGGCGGCGGCGTAGCCGATGATGGCTGAAACCGCCGTGACCTCGAGGCCAAGCCGGAAAGTGCGGAAGAAGACGGTGCGGTTCAGCGTTTCGGAGAAGAAATCCGTATAGGCAGCAAGTGTCCACGCGCCGCCGCTACGAAAACCTTCGGAGAGCAGGATCGCGACAGGCAGCAGAAAGACCACGGCTGCAAAGATCGCTGCCGGCAGGGCAAGTGCCAGTGCTTCGGCGCGGTTCTGGAACATGTAACGCCTTTCGAGCGGAGGAAGGGTCGTCCCGGCCGGCGCCGGGACCGTTATCGGCAGCGGCTTACTGGCCGACCTTTTCGTTCCATTCCTTCAGCCAGCCATTGCGATTGTCGAGAGCGGCTGCGGCGGGGATGAGCTTCAGGCTCTTGGCGGTGTCTTCGCCATAGGTGATGTTGTTGGCGACCTCGTCGGAGACCTTCACTTCCTTGTTCGCCGGGCTGTCGATCAGTTTTTCGGCGAGCTTGGTCTGGACTTCGGTCGACAGCCAGAAATCCATGAACTGCAGTGCGAGATCCTGGTTCTTCGATCCCTTGGTCATGACCAGCACGTTCATGCCGCCGGTCTGACCCTCCTTCGGCGTTGCCCAGGCGACGGGAACATTGAGCTTGGTGAAGCCTGCCCAGGAGAAGCGGCCGATCGGAGCGGCCCAGATTTCTTCCTGCTGCATGAGCTGTACGAGCTGGGAAGACTTTTCGTAGAAGGTGACGATCTCGCCCTTCTTTTCGCCGAGTGCCTCGATCGGCGCCGTGAGGTCGGGCGCGTCCTTGCCGAGTGCAAGGCCCAGCATATAGAGCGCCGGCGGACCTTGATTGGTCGTGACGTTCGGGAAGGCAACGTGGCCAACATATTCCGGCTTCAAGAGATCGGCCCAGGACTCGATCTTCATCTTGTCGGAACGATAGGCTATCGAGGTGGCGTAGAAGGTGTAGCCGACACTCATGCCGTCGGTGTTCGGATCCTTGGCGATATCATAGAGCTTGGAGAAATTTTCGAGCTTGGAAGTATCGACCTTGTCGATCAGGCCGGCGCGGGCGGCGGCAAGGCCGTCAGCCATGGAGACGGCGGCAAGATCGACCACCGGATTGGCTTTGTTGGCTTCCATCTTGGCGATGCGCTCGACGCTGTTGCCGGTTTCGACAACGAGTTTGCAGCCGCATTTGGCTTCGAAGGGGTCGTAGACGATCGACTTGTAGTCATCCTGCGCGAAGGCATAGACGGAAATGGTCAGCGTCCGATCCTGTGCCGCGGCGCCAAGGGGAAAAAGCGCGGCCAGGGCTGCCGATGCAATGAGGGTTTTCTTCATTCTACATGTTCTCCATCTCTGAGGTTTTTGGTGCCGGGTTCGCGAGCCCGGATGACTGGCGGATGATGAGTTGCATGGGCACGCGTTCGGTCTCCGCCGTGACCAGCACGCCCTCCCGAGTGCCGCTTTCGTTTATTCTGTCGACCAGCGCGGAGATGGCGATTTCGGCGATAGTGTCCATGTCCATCCTCACCGTCGTCAGCGACGGCGTGACGACAGGCGACCAGATGAGATCATCGAAGCCGGTGACACTGACATCGGTCGGAACGCTGATGCCATCCTGCTGCAGTTCGGTCAGCGCCCGCAGGGCCTGCAGGTCGGAAAGGGCCGCAAAGGCGGTGAAGCCCTGACGCGTCTTTTCCGCAAGGCCCAACCGGCAGCCGGCGCCCATCTCGTGCTCCAGGCGTTCGATCCACAGCATTTCGGAACGCATGCCGGGCTGCAGGCCGGCCCTGATGCCGCCGGCTCGGTCATTCTGGACATTGGATTCCTGATTGTTGCCGATGATCAGGATCTGCTTGTGGCCGAGGCCGGCGAGATGGGCGGCGATCTCCCTGCCGCCCTGCCAATGGTCGGCGGCGACCGTATTGCCGGGCGTGGAGGCAGTATCGATGACTGCGACCGGGCAGCTTGCGGCGGAAATGCGGGTGGCGCGGCGAGGCACGACAACCATGCCGTCGACACCACGTTCCACCAGCCGGTTGATTGCCTCGGTCTGCGCCATGATGTCGCCGCGGGAGTCTGCGATCAGTACCCCATAACCGGCGGCGGAGGCAGCAAATTCGATGGCCTGCGCAATCTTCGGGAAGAGCGGATTGGCGATATCAGGCAGGACGAGGCCCAGCACGCCGCTGCGGCCCGTGCGCAGCGCCCGTCCGGCCTGGCTCGGCACATAGCCGAGTTCGGCAGCATGCGTACGAATTCTCTCGATCAGGGCATTGGAAACTCGGCCCTTGCCGGAGAGCGCATTCGAGACCGTAGCAACGGAGACGCCGAGCGACGTCGCTATCCTGCTGAGATTGGGACCCGGGCGTTGTGAAGCCATGATTTCGAGGCGCTGCGCTTAATCGTTTAAGCAATTGCATAGCGTAGCGGTTAGGGCTTGTCGAATCCAAATTTACTCAGTGGGCGGATTATCTGTCCTGGCGGTATCAGCGCAAACAAAAAGCCCCGCGGAAACCGCGGGGCCTGAACAAGCAATGGGCGACGATTTCACATGCCCTTGGCAACTTTGGCCGGTGCCGGAGCGGTGGTCTTGCCGCCCGGAGCGAAGCCCCCGCCGACTGCGATGTTGAGTGCAGCATAGTCCTTGGCCATCTGCTGAACAGCAGCAGCAAGGCTTGCCTGAGCAAGCGAAACCTGGCGCTGGGCGTCGAGAACGTCGAGCAGCGAGGAAGCGCCGTCCTTATAGGACGCCGTCGAAAGTTCGAGAGTTTCCTGCGTCGTCCTGACCTGGGCGCGGAGCGCATCGACCGTCTGGGCATCGCGGCGGACGGACGACAGGGCGTCCTCGACCTGCTGGACAGCCGTCAGGACGGTCTGTTTCCAGGCGAGATAGGATGCGGCTGCGTCGGACTTGGAAACTTCGACGTTGGCGCGCAAGCGGCCGCCGTCGAGGATCGGCAGATTTAGGGTCGGGCCGAAGGACCATGCCGACAGCCCGCCGTGCAAGCCGCGCTGGTTGATGTAGCTCGGCGAGATCGAACCGGACAGCGAGATCGACGGATAGAGTTGAGCCTCTGCGACACCGATCTGGGCGGTGGCGGCCGCAAGGTTACGCTCAGCCTGGCGAATATCCGGACGGTTGCGGATCAGATCGGCCGGAATGCCGGAATTGATGCCGCCGCGGAAAGTGGGTTGGCCGGAGCCACGCAGCAGTTCATCAACCATCGAACCGGCCGGCTGGCCGAGGAGGGTGGCGATATGATGGGCCGAAACGCGGATGTTGGTTTCGAGGCCGGGGATCTCTGCGAGCGTAGACTGAACAAGACCTTCAGCCTGTACGACGTCGAGGCGGGACGCCGCGCCTGCCTCAAGCTGGAACTTGGTGAGGTCGTAGGTTTCCTGACGGGACTTCAGGTTGGCCTTCGAAAGCGCCAGGCGCTGCTGGAAGAAGCGTAGATCGATATAGGTTGAGACAAGGTCCTGGATGAAGGACAGCTTGGCGACATCGGCGGCTGCATAAGCGGAGTCAAGCGAAGCGAGGGCGCTTTCCTTGTTGCGCTTGTAGAGGCCGAACAGATCGAGCAGCCAGGACAGGGAAAGCTGTCCGGCGCTGGTGTTGCGGGTGTCGAACTGAGTGCGCAGTTCGCCGCTCTGGCCACTGATGGTGTGGGACGCACCGACATCGAGGGCAGGCAAGGCGCCGGCGCCGGCGATGGTCACGTTGGCAGAAGCGGAATTGATGCGCTCAATGGCCTGCTGAACCGTCAGGTTCTGGCTAAGGCCGGTCTGGACGAGGCTGTCGAGCTTGCGATCGTTATAGGCGGTCCACCAGGCCGTGGTAGCGACATCGCCGATGTTCGTTTTGCCACCTTCGCTGAATTTTCCAGGAAGCGACATTTCAGGAGGTACGTGGTCAGGGCCTAAGACGCAGCCCGAAAGCAATAATAATAGCGCCGGTGTGGCATAACGAAGGGGTACCATGCATTTCATCCTGTAACTCGAGCAAGTCAATTCTTGTCCGAAGCGTCATGCTTCACTATCGGCTAACGCGCCTCGTTCTCTACGCCAAACATCATGCCGAAGCAGTCCGGGCGCAATGTAGCAATCTGAAAAGCTTTCTCACAGTGCATTTATATCACACTCCCGCCTCATTTTTTTGCCGTGTGGCGAAGATGCGGCGGATGACGACGAAGAAGCTCGGCACGAAGAAAATGCCCAGCATCGTCGCAGAAAGCATGCCCCCGAGGACGCCGATGCCGATCGCGTTCTGGGCAGCGGAACCCGCGCCCGTTGCGATCGCCAGCGGCACGACGCCGAGGATAAATGCCAGAGAGGTCATGATGATGGGACGCAGGCGCAGCCTTGCAGCCTCCAGCGTCGCCTCGAAGAGGCCCAGTCCTGTTTCCATCCGGTCTTTGGCGAATTCCACGATCAGGATCGCGTTCTTCGCCGCAAGGCCGATGGTCGTGAGCAAGCCCACCTTGAAATAGACGTCGTTCGCCTGCCCGAAGAGCGTTGCCGCGGTAAGCGCTCCGAGCACGCCGACCGGCACTGCCATAATGACCGAGAACGGGATCGACCAGCTTTCGTAGAGCGCGGCCAGGCACAGGAAGACGACGAGGACCGAGATCGCGTAGAGCATCGGCGCCTGCGAGCCCGAGAGGCGTTCCTGATAGGAGATACCCTGCCAGGCAACCGTATAGCCGCCGCCGAGCTGTTCAGTCAGGGCTTCCATCTCGTTCATCGCTTCACCTGAGGAGACGCCTGGTGCCGCGCCACCATCCAGCGGAATGGCGCTGACCGCGTTGAAGCGGGCAAGAGACGGCGCGCCGTCAACCCATTGGGTGGTGGTGAAGGCGGAGAAAGGCACCATCTCGCCGGCGTTGTTGCGGGCATACCAGTGGTTCAGATCGGTCGGCTGCATGCGGAAGGGGCCGTCGCCCTGCACGTAGACCGGCTTGATCTCGCCATTCAGCGTAAAATCGTTGACGTCGCGGCCGGTGAAGATGATCGACAGCATGGAATTGACCGAGGCAAGATCGACACCCATGGCGCCGATCTTCTCCTGATCGATCAGGATCTTCATTTGCGGCTCGACTTCCTTGTTGTTCGAGCGAAGTGCCACGACCTTGCCGGTGGCGCCAGCCATCTGGATCAACCGCTTAGAAGCGGCGGTCAGGGCTTGATTGCCGTGGCCGCCGGTATCCACCAGATACATTGAGAAGCCGCTCGATACGCCGAGACCCTGGATCGCGGGCGGCAGCAGCGCAAAGACCTGAGCCTCGCGGATCGCAAAGAAGCTCTTGAGCGCCCGGCTGACCACCGACTGCGCGCTGAGGCTTGGATCAGTGCGCAGCGAGAAGTCCTTAAGCTTGGTGAAGACGATGGCACTGTTCTGACCCGAACCGTTGAATCCGAAGCCGAGCGCGCCGAAGACGGATTCCACCGCATCCTTCTCGTTTTCACGGTAGTATTTTTCGACCTTTTCAACGACGGCTTGGGTCTGCTGCGTGGTGGACCCAGGCGGCGTGGTGACGATGGTCAGGAGCACGCCTTGGTCTTCCTGCGGCAGGAACGAGCTCGGCAGGCGGGTGAAGAGATACGCGCAGCCGATGCCGACCAGCAGGAAAACCAGCATGACACGGACCGGCCGCTTCAACAGGTAGCCGATGGTGCGGACATAGCCGTTAGTCGAGCGGGTGAAGTTGCGGTTGAACCAGTCGCCGATGCGATGTTTCTTGTGCTCGTTGACCGGCTTCAACATCGTGGCGCAGAGCGCCGGCGTCAGCACGATAGCGACGAGGGCCGAAAGCAACATGGCCGACACGATCGTGATGGAGAACTGGCGATAGATGATACCGGTCGAGCCGCCGAAGAAAGCCATGGGGATGAAGACGGCGGTCAGTACGAGAGCGATGCCGACGATGGCGCCGGTGATTTCGCCCATCGACTTCTCGGTCGCCTCCAGCGGCGAGAGCTTTTCCTCTGACATGATGCGTTCGACGTTTTCGACGACGACGATGGCATCGTCGACGAGAAGGCCGATCGCCAGCACCATGGCGAACATGGTCAGCGTATTGATTGAGTACCCTGTTATCGCGAGGATGCCGAACGTGCCCAGAAGTACGACGGGAACGGCGATGGTCGGGATCAGTGTTGCACGCAGGTTCTGCAGGAAGATGAGCAGAACCACGAAGACGAGCACGATCGCCTCGATCAGCGTATGCACGACCTTTTCGATCGACAGCTCGACGAAGGGGGTCGTGTCGTAGGGATAGGTGATCTCGACGCCCTCCGGCAGGCCGCGGCCGATCGTTTCGAGAGCGGTGCGGACACGGGCGGCGGTATCGATGGCGTTCGCGCCGATTGCGAGGTTGATGGCGAAACCAGACGATGGCAGGCCGTTGTAGCGAGAGCTGCCGCCATAGCTTTCCTGGCCGATCTCGACGCGAGCGACGTCGCTGAGCCGTACCGTCGAACCGTCTTTTTCGACTTTCAGGATGATGTGCTCGAAATCGGCGACCGTGGTGAGCTGGCTCTGGGCGGTGATGGTGACGTTGATCTGCTGGCCCGGGACGGCCGGCTGGGCGCCGAGCGAGCCGACGGAGACCTGGGTGTTCTGTGCCTGGATGGCCGAGGTCACGTCGCCGGGGGTGAGTTGGTATTTCTGCAGCTTGAACGGATCCAGCCAGACGCGCATGGCGTAGCCGGAGCCGAACACATTGATGCTGCCCACGCCTTCCAGACGCTGGATCTGGTCTTCGATCGAGGTCGACATGATGTTGCCGAGGTCGACGGAAGTGCGCTTGCCGTCTGTCGAGATCAGCGAGCCGACGAGAAGAATGCTCGAGGTGGAACGCGTGACGCTGATACCGGCATCGATGACGTCGCCCGGAAGCTGCGACTGGACGAGCTGCAGCTTGTTCTGCACCTGCACCTGCGCGATGTCAGGATTGATGCTCGTTCCGAAAGTCAGCGAGATGCTGGCCGAGCCCGTCGATGAGGTCGAGGTCATGTAGGTCAGGTCATCGAGACCGGTCATGCCGTCTTCGATGAGGGTGGTCACTGACTTTTCGACCGTTTCGGCGCTTGCACCGCGATAGCTGGCGTTGATGCGGACCGTGGTCGGCGCAATGTCGGGATATTGGGAGATCGACAGCGTGAAGATGCCGAGCAGACCGGCGAGCATGATGGTGATCGCAATGACCCAGGCGAAGATCGGTCGTCGGATGAAAAACTTGGCCATCAGTTATTCCTGTGCGGCTGGGACGGTGACGAAACGGAAGCGCCTGCGCATCACTTTGCTGCGGGCTTCGGTTCGCCTCCGGCCACGGGCTGATCGGCAGGGACAACCACGCCGTTATCATTGATCTTCATCGGAACCGGCTTCACCGGCATGCCTGATACAATCGACTGGAGGCCGCTGACGATCAGCTGATCGCCGTCCTTCACGCCCTCGGTTACGAGCCAGGAATTGTTGGAGGGCGTAGCATTCTGGAAGACGCGGGTCTCGACCTTGCCCTCGGCGGAGATGAACTGTGCGGTCAGGCGGCCGTTGGCATCGCGGGTCGTCGAAAGCTGCGGCAGGGAATATCCTGTCTCGGCACCGAGCTCGACCGTCGCGCGCACATACATGCCCGGCAGGACGACATGGTCCGGATTCGGGAAGACAACGCGGATAATGAAGGTACCGGTCGTTTCGCTGACGACCTGCTTCGACATGTCGAGCTTGCCCTTCTGATTATATTCGCGGCCGTCTTCGAGGATCAGGCGGAAGGCAACATTGTTGTCCTCGCCCTTGACCTCCCCGGCAGCGATCGCATCGCGCAGCTTCAAAAGGTTGGTGCTCGATTCCGTCAGCGAAATATAGATCGGATCAAGCTGGCGGATGGTGGTCAGCGCGGTCGACTGGTTGGCGGCAACGAGGTTGCCGACATTATAGGCGGTCTGGTCGATAATGCCGTCGAAGGGCGCAACGATCTTCGTGTGGTCAAGGTCGATCTGCGCCGATGTCAGCGCGGCCTTGGCCGCTTCGACTTCGGCATTTGCCTGGGCCAGCGCTGTGCGGGCGGTTTCGAACTCGATCTGCGTCGCGCCGCTGCCGACAAGCCGCTGGTAGCGGTCGAAATTGCTCTGGGCGCTCGGCACGCTTGCCTGAGCCTTGGAGATGGCCGCCTGGGCCTGCTCGACAGCGGCGCGATAGGCCGCATCGTCGATCTGATAGAGCAGGTCGCCCTTCTTGACTTCACCGCCCTCCCTAAAGGCGATCTCGCGGATGATACCGCTCACCTGCGGGCGGATATCGGCCACCTGGAAGGCTTCGGCGCGGCCGGGCAGGATCGTGGTGATCGGATAGGTGTCCTTCTTCAGCGTGACCACACCGACCGGGGCGGCCTGCTGGGCGGCACCGCCAGCGCCTGCATTGCCGGCGGGCTTGCTGCCGCTGTCGTTGCAGGCGGCGAGGCCCAAAGCGAGCAAGAGGGCCGAGGAGACGATGAGGGCGCGCCTGGTCATGCTGAATTTCCTGTGCGGTTGGCAGTAGCGGTTCAATCGCCGGCCCTAGGAGGCGCCGCTCTATATAGGAGTGATGATTGATCCGGAAACAGGTGCCGTTATCCGATATTAAGAAAAGCTTTATGAAGTGACGTAATTCAGCAATCGTCACTTAGCAAGGGTTATTTTGCAGTGCGGCATCCACGAAACACACGATTGTTTCCGCACGATGGACAAGCGTGTTTTTGTCGTCCTTGGCAATGAGAATGGGATGCAGAACACAGGCGAGAACGTCTGCAACGGTGCGGGCTGCCGCGTCCGTATTGTCGCAATGGTAATTGCCTTCAGCCACACCTTCACGGATGATCTCGCCGAGTTTCTGCTCTATTCGCTCGCGATAGCGATGGCCAGCGTCGAGCTTGGCATCGATCGTAGAGATCACCATTTCGAAGATGTAGGGGTTCTGCTGGATGTCCTGCAGATGGCTGTCGAGCAGGCGCAGGACGAAGCTCAGCAACTGCTCCTTCGGCGGCAGGCTCGTGTCGACTGCGGCGAAGCGCTCTGTTGCATTGCCGAGATGGCGCTCGGCAATCGCATCGACGAGGACCGCCTTGGAGTGGAAATGCTTGAAGACGTTGGCCGGTGACATGTGTAGCGAGGCGGCGATATCGGCGATGGAAACCGCCACAAATCCGTGCTGGCGAAACAGCGTCTCCGCCATCGAGAGGATATCCTCCCGGGTCTCTTCGGCCTTGCGTCTGGGCCTGCGTGCCATTTGTCCCCCGCCGGGCTTGGCCCGACACCCCTTTTTTCAATGCTAGCGCGTTTGGCCGAAAGGCTGCAAGCCGACTCCCAGCCTAGTCACGCGGTTCAGGGGAAATAGGGCGCGAGATTTGTGCGGACACGCGCGGCGGGCGTTTCGCCGCGGTCGTCGGGTACGAAGTGTTCACCGGTGATCCACTCATAGGCTTTGATATAGACGGCCGAGGTTTGCTCGATCAACGCGACCGGAATTTCCGGAATCGCATCCTTGTAGGGATCGCAGCGTTCGACTACCCAGGCGCGGACAAAGTCCTTGTCGAAGCTTTCCGGGCGATTGCCCGCTGCGAAAGCAGCGGGATAGGTTTCTGCTACCCAGTAGCGGCTGCTGTCGGGCGTATGGATCTCGTCGGCGAGAATGATGTTGCCGTTCTCGTCCGTGCCGAATTCATATTTGGTGTCGACGAGGATCAGGCCGCGTTTTGCCGCTATTTCCTGGCCGCGAGCGAAAAGCGCCAGCGCATACTTGGAAAGCGTTTCCCACTGTTCTCCAGTCAATAGCCCGCGGCTGACGATTTCAGCCGGCGTCAGCGGTTCGTCGTGACCGCCGTCAAATTCCTTGCTGGTCGGCGTGATGACCGGTTCTGGAAGAATCTGGTTGTCGCGCATGCCGTCGGGCAGGCGCATGCCGTACATTTCGCGCTCGCCCTTCTTATAGAGTGTGAGGATCGACGTGCCGGTCGTGCCGGCGAGATAGCCGCGCACGACGATCTCGACGGGAAGAATATCGAGCCGCTTGCCAATGACGACATTCGGATCGGGATAGTCGAGAACGTGGTTGGGGCAGATGTCCTTCGTCGCTTCGAACCAGTAGCGGGCTGTCTGCGTCAACACCTGTCCCTTGTAGGGGATGCAGGTCAGAATGCGGTCGAAGGCGCTCAGCCGATCAGTGCTAATGATGATGCGCCGCCCATCCGCAAGATCGTAATTCTCGCGCACCTTGCCACGGTAGTAGTTCGGCAGTTCCGGGAAATGGGCTTCGGAGAGAATACGCACGGCGCTTGGCTGTCCTTCTATCGTCTGAGACTGTCTCTGCTCTAGTTTCATTGCCGGGGAAGTCAAGCAAAGGCTCATTCAAAGCCAGAAGAGGGCAATGAGGATGAGCGTGAGTATATAGCCGGCGAGCGTTAGCGGCCAGCCGGCGCGCAGGAAATCGCCGAAGCGATAGCTGCCGATGCTCATCGACAGCGTATTGTTGTGATGGCCAAAGGGAGTCAGGAAATCCTGCGATGCGCCAGCCGCCACCGCAATCAGATAGGCCTGCGGCGCATGCTGACCGACGCGTGCGAACTCCAGCGCTATCGGAGCCAGAACGATCGCAACCGTCGCATTGTTGACGAAGGGTGTCAGTGCCATGGCGAGAAACAGAACCAGCGCGATGCCCCACAAGGGATGGCCGATCGGGAAGGCAAGGCCCAGCCATACCGCAATGGTCTCGGCCGTGCCCGTTGTCACCACCGCCTGACCGATCGGGATCATCGCTCCGAGCATGATAATGATCGGCCAGTTGAGATCCGCCATCGCATGGCGAATATTGAGATAACCGACCAGGGCGAGTGCCAGCACCACGAAGGCAAGGGCGATATCGGGGCGAAGACCGAAGGCGGAGGCACCGACGCCGCAGGCAAAGATCGCGAAGGGTCGCCACGAGGCCGACGATGTCGGGAAGGGCACTGCGGAGGCAAGCGGCAGGCATTCGCACTCCTCGAGCGCCTCCGCGATTGCCGCTTTCGGGCCTTCCAGCACCAGGATATCGCCGATCGAAAGCTGCAGATCGGCAAAACGTCCTTCAATACGGGGAGAGCGCATCGACAGTGCCGAGACAGTGACCCCGCGATTGCGGAAGACCTCCAGCGATGCGATACGCGAGCCGACGACGGTGCTTTCCGGCATGACGACGGCTTCGATGCTGGCGAAATCCGGCTGCAGCCCGTGCGGATGGGCTTCCGGCACCAGCGCCTGGCAGGCGGCCAGATTCGCGAAGATCAAATCCGCACCTTGGGCCAGGAGAACGTCGCCCGGCTGGATGACTGACTGTTCGAGTGGGCCGAAGACGAAGGCCCTGTCGCGGACGAGGGCATGCGGCTGAATGCCGAAACGTTCCGGACATTGAGCAAGTGTTGCGCCGACGAGTGGCGAATGTTCGGGAATGCTGCGCTCGACGACGATGCGACGGGCGGGGGGATGAGGCGCTGCCGCGGGTTCGTCCGGCTCGGAAAACAATCGCTGTGCGATCAGCGTAATCAGCAGAATGCCCAGAATGGCGACTGGCAGGCCGACATAGGCAAAATCGAAGAAGCGGAAACCTTTGCCCGTGGCTTTTTCAAGCGCATCACTGACGAGAAGATTGGCAGGCGTGCCGATCAGCGAAACGAGACCGCCGAGAAGAGCGGCGAAGGAGACCGGCATCACGAGCTGCCGACGCGGAATGCCCATGACGGCGCTCAGTCGCAGCACCAGCGGCAGGGTAATCGCGAAAGCGCCGATATTGTTCATGAAGATCGAGACGAAACCGCTGAAGGCGGAGACACCAGATATCACCTGAAAATGCGAAAGGCGCGATACGACGAAGCGCTCGGCGAGGCTATCAAAGAGTTTGGTTCGCGCCAGGACCTGGACGACCAGCAGGATTTCCACGACGGTGATGACAACGGGGCTTGCGAAGCCGGCAAAAATGCCGTCGGCGGGGTAAAGACCGAGCACATAGCCCGCAAGCAATCCGCCGATCGCGATAACTTCGATGCGCAAGCGATCGAGGGAGAACAGAAAGAGCATCGCCACCAGCAGGATCAGCAGGGCTGCTTGCTCAGGCGTCATCGGCGGTTCCTGTATTCGATCACACGCGGAATGTAGCTCTTCGTCCGATGCTGTATAGTCCGTTCAGATGAAAGAATGAATGGTACTCATGCGCGGTCCTGCCGCTGGTCAGGCCGGTTTACACCATTTTCCTTCGGCTGTCCGCTCGAGGATAGGCGTTGCGAAAACGCCTTTCGTGCGCGTCTGCCATTGAGGTCCCGCGCTGTCGAGTTTCGCGCGCCAACGGTCTGATTGCAGCATGGCCGCACCGACGACGACGGGTTCTATGCCGCAGCCTGCCAGCAGACCGAGCCCGGCGACAATAGAGGTTCCGCTCGATATAACGTCGTCGATCAGCGCGACACGGCGGCCTTCCAGAAGAGGCAGCATGCGCGGATCGACGTACAGGCGCTTCTCTTGCTCCGGTGTGGTGATCGATGAGAGGGCGACCGACAGTTCTTCGCGATACCAGAATTTGCGGGAGGTACCGAGCGGCACATAACGGTGATGGCCGAGCTTCTGGGCCACTGCCGCCGCAAGTGTGAGACCGAGTGTCGGCAGGCCGGCGATCACGTCGATGCCGAAGGGCTCTATCTTTGCTGCGAGGTTTTCAGCGAGCGCATCCAGCACCGCGAAGCTCGCCTGATTGATGATCAGCGAGGCCAACGCATGCTCGCCGTCAGCGAGCACGCGGATCGGCAACCGCAATTGCCTGCCATCTTCCAGCTCCGCTACGAAGAAGGATGTGAAGTCGCCACCTGTTTCGAGACTGCCGGGTGGATGGATTTGCTGCCAGAAATCATGCGGCATCATTTCGTTCATTCTCAATCCCGTATTTTCTTGCTGGCACCGATCTTCCGGCGAAGATCCTTCAGTTCGGCCTCGTTGAGCGCCCTGACCGATCCCCTTGGCAGGTCGCCGAGCTCCAGGCCGCCGATCGCCACGCGTACGAGCCGCAGGCAGGCGATATCGAGTGCTTCCAGCATCCGGCGGATCTGCCGGTTGCGGCCTTCCTGCAGCTCCACTTCGATCCAGGAGTTACGGTCGCCCTCGCGCAGCTTTCGCGCAGATGTGGCGCGCAGCAATTCACCGTCGTGCCGAAGGCCTGATGTCATGGCCGATAGCATGCTGTCGTCGGCGATCCGGTCGATCTGCACGT